>NZ_VWWW01000005.1:0-385940 GCF_011752765.1 Enterobacter sp. Tr-810
AGGTTTTGGTGAACTGATACTGGCCCGGTACGACAGAAGAAATCATCGTATAATCCGGGCCGATTAAGTCAAAAAGTGTTACCTATGTGACCGGTCAGATCTGTAACCCATGTGACCGGTTCATACAGGATCGGCTCCCCTGGAGAGAGGTGTTACGCGTCGGGGAACTCGCGGATGAAGCGTTCTACGTCTTCCACCATGTGGTTGTTGCCGACGAAGAACGAACGGCGCTGGTGCAGGCTTTCTGGCACGATATCCAGAATACGCTCTTTGCCATCGCTGGCTTTGCCGCCGGCTTGTTCCGCCAGGAACGCCATCGGGTTGCATTCGTACAGCAGGCGCAACTTCCCGTCCGGGTGGCTGGCGGTGCTTGGGTAGAGATAAATCCCGCCTTTCAGCAGGTTGCGGTGGAAATCCGCCACCAGTGAGCCGATATAACGAGAGGTATACGGGCGCTGGGTGTTTTTATCTTCTTCCTGGCAGAATTTGATGTACTTCTTCACGCCATTAGGGAATTTGATGTAGTTGCCTTCGTTGATGGAGTACGTGTTGCCTTTCTCCGGGAAGCGCATACGCTCCTGGCACAGACAGAACACACCCAGAGAAGGATCGTAAGTAAATGCATGAACACCGCAACCGGTGGTGTACACCAGCATGGTGGATGAACCGTAGACAACATAGCCCGCCGCCACCTGGTTGCTGCCTGGTTGCAGGAAGTCTTCTTCGGTCACCGGCGTGCCAACAGGCGTGACACGGCGATAAATGGAGAAAATAGTGCCGACAGAAACGTTAACGTCGATGTTGGAGGAGCCGTCCAGCGGATCCATCAGTACAACGTATTTTGCGTGTTCACACCCTTCGAAAACGACAATTTCATCTTCTTCTTCAGAGGCGATACCCGCAACGATGTCGCGCGCGCGCAGTGCAGCTTTCAGTTTTTCATTCGCGAACAGGTCGAGTTTCTGCTGAACCTCGCCCTGCACGTTTTCGGCACCGCTGGCACCCAGGATATCGACCAGACCGGCCTTGTTGATATCACGGTGGATGATCTTAGCGCCAAGCTTTATCGCCGACAGCAAAGCAGTGAGTTCACCCGTAGCATGAGAAAACTCGTGCTGCTTTTCGACAATAAATTCACCTAACGTTTTCATAACACTTTCCCTGCATCTTATGTGAGTAGAGCGATCGTATGTTCACTAAAACGACTAAAGCCCAACAATCTTAACAAACATTCAAATATTAGCGCAGAGGTGAATCGCGCCAGCAAAATACGGATTTACCTGAAATGCGTTTCACACCCGCTGACATGTGAGTAAAATGTGCGCCACATTGAAGAAGGATAGTGACGTATGCGCATTCATATATTGGGGATTTGTGGCACTTTCATGGGCGGGCTGGCAATGCTGGCACGCTCGCTGGGCCATGAAGTAACAGGTTCGGACGCCAATGTGTATCCGCCGATGAGCACGCTTCTGGAGAATCAGGGCATTGACCTTATTCAGGGTTATGATGCCAGCCAGTTAGACCCGCAGCCGGATCTGGTCATCATTGGCAATGCCATGACCCGTGGTAATCCGTGTGTTGAAGCGGTGCTGGAACGCAATATTCCATACATGTCTGGCCCACAGTGGCTGCACGATTTCGTGCTGCGCGATCGCTGGGTTGTGGCCGTTGCGGGTACGCACGGTAAAACCACGACCGCCGGGATGGCGACCTGGATCCTCGAAGCCTGTGGTTACAAGCCAGGTTTTGTGATCGGCGGCGTGCCGGGCAACTTTGACGTCTCTGCGCGTCTGGGTGAAAGCCCGTTCTTTGTGATCGAAGCCGACGAGTACGACTGCGCGTTCTTCGATAAACGTTCCAAGTTCGTGCACTACTGCCCGCGCACGCTGATCCTCAATAACCTTGAGTTCGATCACGCAGACATTTTTGACGACCTGAAAGCCATCCAGAAACAGTTCCACCATCTGGTGCGTATCGTCCCGGGCCAGGGCCGTATCATCCTGCCGGAAAACGACATTAACCTGAAACAGACGATGGCGATGGGCTGCTGGAGCGAGCAGGAGCTGGTGGGCGAGCAAGGCCACTGGCAGGCGAAAAAACTCAATGCCGATGCCTCTGAGTGGGAAGTCCTGCTCGACGGCGAAAAAGTGGGTGAGGTGAAGTGGGGCCTGGTGGGCGAACACAACATGCACAACGGCCTGATGGCGATTGCTGCGGCACGTCATGTGGGCGTAGTGCCTGCGGACGCGGCCAATGCGCTGGGGTCATTCGTGAATGCCCGCCGTCGCCTGGAGCTGCGCGGTGAAGCCCACGGCGTAACGGTGTATGACGATTTTGCACACCACCCAACGGCTATTCTGGCAACGCTTGCTGCCCTGCGCGGTAAAGTTGGCGGAACGGCACGTATCCTGGCCGTGCTGGAGCCTCGTTCAAACACTATGAAGATGGGCGTCTGTAAAGACGATCTGGCGCCGTCTTTAGGGCGTGCGGACGAAGTGTTCCTGCTGCAACCTCAGCATATTCCATGGCAAGTGGCGGAAGTTGCTGAAGCTTGCGTACAGCCCGCACACTGGAGTGCGGATGTGGATACCCTGGCGGATATGGTGGTGAAAACCGCCCAGCCTGGCGATCACATCCTGGTGATGAGCAACGGCGGATTTGGCGGCATCCATCAGAAACTGCTGGATGGCCTGGCGAAAAAGGCTAAAGCCGCAGCCGCAGAGTAAAAAAAAGCCCGGTGGCGCTAGCGCTTACCGGGCCTTCATTCTTTTCTCCCTCGCCCCACAGGGGAGAGGGCCGGGGTGAGGGGAACAGACGATTCGATATTACTCGTCGTTCTCAGACAGCTCGCGCAGATACTGGAAAATCAGGCGCGCAGACTTCGGCGGCTTATTCCCTTCTTTCTCTTTCTTCGCATTGCGGATCAAAGAACGCAGCTGCTGGCGGTCGGCGTCTGGCCACAGATTCAAGACTTCCGGTACCGCGTCATCGCCCTGTTCAATCAGACGGTCGCGGATCTGCTCAAGCTTATGGAAAAACGCAACCTGCTGGTTGTGGCGGTTCTTAAGCTTGTCCAGAGCCTGGCGAATCGGCTCAACGTCGCGCTGACGCAACATTTTACCGATAAGCTGAAGCTGGCGGCGACGGCCTTCTTTTTTGATTTTCTGTGCCAGTTCAATGGCATCACGCAGATCCTGGTCGAGCGGGATCTTATCCAGCGCGTTTTTACCCAGTTCTACCATTTCCGCGCCAAGCTGTTTTAACTCTTCGGCGTCGCGTTTAATTTCACTTTTACTGACCCAGATGATCTCATCATCTTCGTCTTCGATGTCATCACCGGGAACGTCGTCGAGCCAGTCTTCGGGCTGCTTAGTCATGTCAGGCTCCTTAAAAAAAGAGGCTAATGTTACCAGTTAAGACGCGCACTGAAAAACGGTTCTCTGATAGACTTCACTTAACTCTCTCTTACAGTATGGCATTTGCGATGAAAGTAACCTCACAAGTTGAAGCGCAGCGTAAGATTCTGGAAGAAGCAGTCTCCACAGCGCTGGCGCTGGCTTCAGGTAAATCAGATGGCGCCGAAGTGGCGGTAAGCAAAACCACCGGCATTAGCGTAAGTACCCGCTATGGCGAAGTGGAAAATGTTGAATTTAACAGCGATGGCGCACTGGGGATCACGGTTTATCACCAGAATCGCAAAGGTAGCGCGTCATCGACCGACCTCAGCCCGGATGCCATTGCCCGTACTGTGCAGGCCGCGCTGGACATTGCGCGCTATACCTCACCCGATCCTTACGCAGGCGTTGCTGATAAAGAGCTGCTGGCGTTCGACGCACCGGATCTGGATCTGTTCCACCCGGCGGAAGTTACCCCGGATGAGGCCATCGAACTGGCTGCGCGTGCAGAACAGGCGTCTCTGCAAGCGGATAAACGCATCACCAATACCGAAGGCGGCAGCTTTAACAGCCACTATGGCATCAAAGTTTTCGGCAACAGCCACGGTATGTTGCAGGGCTATTGCTCAACCCGTCATTCACTTTCAAGCTGCGTCATTGCCGAAGAGAATGGCGATATGGAGCGTGATTACGCGTACACCATTGGCCGAGCGCTGGGCGATTTGCAGTCTCCGGAGTGGGTCGGTAAAGAGTGCGCCGAGCGCACGCTGTCACGCCTGTCGCCGCGTAAACTCTCCACCATGAAAGCGCCGGTTATTTTTGCCAATGAAGTGGCTACCGGTCTGTTTGGTCACCTGGTGGGGGCGATTGCGGGCGGTTCAGTTTACCGTAAGTCCACGTTCCTGCTGGATTCACTCGGCAAACAGATCCTGCCGGAATGGCTGACCATTGAAGAGCACCCGCATCTGCTGAAAGGGCTGGCCTCCACGCCGTTCGACAGCGAAGGTGTGCGCACTGAACGTCGCGATATCATCAAAGACGGCGTGCTGACTCAGTGGCTGCTGACCAACTACTCTGCGCGTAAGCTGGGGCTGAAAAGCACCGGTCACGCGGGCGGTATCCACAACTGGCGCATTGCCGGTCAGGGCCTGAACTTTGAGCAGATGCTGAAAGAGATGGGCACTGGTCTGGTGGTCACCGAGCTGATGGGGCAGGGCGTAAGCGGTATCACCGGGGATTACTCTCGCGGTGCAGCGGGCTTCTGGGTTGAAAACGGTGAAATTCAGTATCCGGTGAGCGAAATTACCATCGCCGGCAACCTGAAGGATATGTGGCGCAATATCGTTACGGTCGGTAACGATATTGAAACACGTAGCAATATACAGTGTGGTTCAGTTCTTCTGCCTGAAATGAAAATTGCCGGACAATAGATTTGGCGTTTTGTTAATTATAAAAAAGGAAGTGAGCAATGCGTAAACACCTGTTAGCGATCGTCGCGGCCTCAACGCTGGTTCTTGGTTCGACTGCGTTTGCTGCCGATCTTGAAGACAATATGGACACCCTCAGCGCCAATCTGAAAGTGGTGCAAAAAACCGATAATGCGTCCGAAATGAAAGATGCATTAACCAAAATGCGTGAAGCGGCTCTGGACGCGCAGAACGCAACGCCACCAAAGCTGGAAAGCAAAGCGGCAGACAGCGCGGAAATGAAAGATTACCGCCACGGTTTTGACATCCTGGTCGGCCAGATTGACGGTGCACTGAAGCTGGCGAATGAAGGTAAAGTGAAAGAGGCGCAGGCCGCGGCTGAGCAGTTCGTGACCACCCGTAACACCTACCACAAAAAATACCGCTAACAGACTCAGCATCTGACACAACAGAAGGCGAGGGCGTAATGCTCTCGCTTTTTTTATGCGTCGTAATAAGTAAACCCTATCGCTGTCACATTTCTGCGACTCCCCCTCAAGATGTTTTCGTTTTCTGCCCTGCTGTTTTGTCGAAGGATTGCGTGATATTCATCACGTAAATCCAGCGAATTGTCATTATTCAACGCATTTATGTGGCACAGATCACTGCCGCCGCTCTCCTTTCCACTTCGAAGTGGAAAACAACTCGCTACAAACAATCAACCGCCAACGTTAGTTTTATCCCAGAGACATTAACGGGGTAAGACGAGTGATTAACGGAGCGGTAATGAACGACGTTGGAGACCAGGCGGTGCAAACAGAGCAGCTCGCAACCACCATGCTTAAGCAGGTTTATGCCCTGCTGGCCGGGCACAACATCATCCCCAATGCAGTACAGGAACAGATGCTGACTTCACACGTTCGCGCGATGGCGCACCGGTCCGTGACCGGCGAGCCGCTGCCGGAAGTCGAAGCGGAATTGTTCGACGAAATTTCACCCGATTCAATGCGGCTTGCCCGCGAAGTGGTGGCGCAGTTTGGCAACCTTCCTGATGAAGAAGCCTGGCTGCTTTCCGTTCACTTTGAAGTCGCAAAAGACAACCTTTAAGGAGCAACACATGGAACAAATTACAGTCGTGATTGGCGATCGCCTGGGTAAAGGTCAGAAAGTGGCGGCCGGTATCGAAAAAGCGGGTGGACGCGCGGTGGTTGTGCCGGGTATGGCAGCGGATATGAAGCTGGGTGACGTGATGAAAGCGGAAAACGCGACCTTCGGCATCTCCTTCTGCGGCAGCGGCGGTGCGGGTGCCATCACTGCACAAACCAAATATGGCTACAAAGCCAAATACGGTATGCGTTCAGTGGAAGAGGGCGTTACCGCCATCAACGAAGGCTGCAACGTACTCGGCTTCGGCTTTATGGACAAAGAAGAGCTGGGCGAGCGTCTGGTACAGGCGTGGCAGAAGAAGCACGGCGCGTAAGCATGAAAGAACAATTCACTACCACGGTGAGAGTGAAGGGAAAAGGCGATGCCAAAGCGCGCGCCTTTGCCGATGCACTCAACCACGTTCAGGCCGCGGTGATGAAAGCCTCACCGCATATCTTACTGCGTATTGAGCCACAGGATGTGCAGGTCGTTCAGGCGCAAGAAGCGGTGCGAAAAGAAGCGTTTCTGTTCTTCTTTTTGCGTCGGGAAAGACGCACCTACAGCGTGGAGCTGGATGTGACTGTCAACGTGACCGCCATCAATCTCGACCAGGTGGATTTCGTCACGCAACGCTGATTATTCATAAAAGGGCAGACTGATGTTCTTAATTATATTAATAAAATCGCTCATCATTGGCGGCCTGGTTGGCGTCGGTGTTGGGGCCGGGGCTGCACGCATGTTTCATGCGCCTACCACTCAGGGTATGGGCGCGTTTCGTACGTTGGGGGAACTGAACTCCTGTGAAGGGGATCCGGCTTCTCACTTCTCCTTTGGGTTAGGCTTCTTCTTTAACGCCTGGGCTTCTTCCGTGGCCGCGGGTGCGTTCACGCAGGACGTTGACCACCGCATCATCCCTAACTGGGGCGCGGCGGCGCTGATGATCAAAAACCGTAATGTCGGTGAAACACTCCACGATCCACGCAAAATGGCGATTGCCTGCGGCGTGATCGGCATGATCGTCGTGACCTTCCTTAACCTTACCGCTTCTTCCGTTCCGGCTGCACTTCAGGTGACGGCCGTTAAGGTGCTGGTACCGGCAGCTAACCTGCTGGTGAACACCGTGATGCCGGTGATCTTCTGGCTGGCGGCTATCGATGCGGGCAAAAAATCCGGCTTCTGGGCCACCGTGTTTGGCGGCGCAGCGCAGCTGATTATGGGTAACGCCGTACCGGGTCTGGTGCTGGGTATCCTGATTGGTAAAGGCGTTGAAGAGAGCGGCTGGAACCACGTCACCAAAGTGATGATGGCAGCCATCATCGCACTGTTCGTGCTGAGCGGCTTCTTCCGCGGCTTCGACATGAAGATGATCGAATCCTTCCATCTGACCGTGCCGAACTGGCTCGACATGATCCACAACTCGCTCAGCGGCAAGTAACAGGAGTCTCTAAATGGAACAGAATAAAGGTTTTTGGTATGCCGACTGGTCGTTCCCGATCTTCGTTGGCCTGCTCTCTTCCGGCGTGTTCGCCGGGACGCACATGTACTACCTGTATGGCATTGGCGCGTTTAACGAAGTGGCCTTTGTAGCGATGCTGAAAGCGGGTATCGATACCGGCGTGTACGGGGCTGTAGCGGCGTTCGGCGCAAGCTTCCTGTTCGCGCGCATCATTGAAGGCTCGCTGGTCGGTATTCTTGATATCGGCGGGGCGATCCAGACCGGCGTAGGCCTTGGTGTGCCAGCGCTGCTGCTGGGCGCGGGCATTATGTTCCCGGTGACCAACTTCATTGCTGCGCTGATTACCGGCCTGGTGATTGGTCTGGCGATTGGTTACGTCATCATCCTGGCGCGTAAATTCACCATCAATCAGAGCAACTCCACCTACGGGGCTGACGTGATGATGGGCGCGGGTAATGCCTCTGGCCGCTTCCTCGGCCCGTTGATTATCCTCAGCGCCATGACCGCCTCCATTCCAATCGGTGTCGGTTCACTGTTGGGCGCGCTGCTGTTCTATATCTGGCAGAAGCCAATCACCGGCGGTGCAATCCTCGGTGCAATGCTGTTGGGCTGGCTGTTCCCGGTCGCCCTTTAATACCTGCGGGCGCTCCGGCGCCCGTCTTATCAGGAGAACCCCATGTTTGATTTACTCCTGCGCCGTGCGCGCCTTACCGACGATACCCTGACCGATATCGCCATTCAGGACGGGAAAATCGCGGCGCTTGGCGAGATTGACGCCCCCGCCCGTAAAACGGTTGAGCTTAATGGCGAAGTGTTCGTCAGCGCAGGCTGGATTGACTCCCACGTTCACTGCTACCCGAATTCCCCGATTTACCACGACGAACCGGACAGCGTAGGCATCGCCACTGGCGTGACCTCCGTAGTGGATGCGGGCAGTACCGGTGCGGATGACGTGGACGATTTTTACGCCATCACCCGCAAGGCCTCAACCGAGGTCTTTGCCCTGCTGAATATCTCCCGCGTGGGGCTGATTGCCCAGAACGAGCTGGCCAATATGGCCAATATTGACGCGGATGCCGTGAAGCAGGCCGTTAAACGCCACCCTGATTTTATCGTCGGCCTGAAAGCGCGCATGAGCAGCAGCGTGGTCGGCGAAAATGGCATCACCCCGCTGGAGCGTGCCAAAGCTATCCAGAAAGAGAACGGCGACCTGCCGCTGATGGTGCACATTGGCAACAACCCGCCAAATCTCGACGAAATTGCCGAGCTGCTGAGTTCCGGCGACATCATTACCCACTGCTACAACGGCAAACCGAACCGCATTCTGACCCCATCCGGCGAGCTGCGCGCGTCCATCACCAGCGCCCTGAAACGCGGCGTACGTCTGGACGTGGGCCACGGTACGGCGAGCTTCAGTTTTGAGGTGGCGAAGCGCGCCATCGCGATGGGCATTCTGCCGCACACCATCAGCTCAGATATCTACTGCCGCAACCGCATTAACGGCCCGGTCGGGTCGCTGGCGAGCGTGATGTCGAAATTCCTCGCCATCGGTATGTCGCTGCCGCAGGTGATTGAGTGCGTGACCGCAAATGCCGCCGACGGCTTGCGCCTGACGCGTAAAGGGCGCATCCAGCCTGGTCTCGACGCTGACCTGACGCTGTTCACTATTAAGCGCCAGCCAACGGTATTAACCGATGCCGAAAACGAAAGCCTTCAGGCTGAACACATTCTGGTGCCGCTTGCCGCGATCCGCGCAGGCAAGGGCTACATGACCGAACAAGGGAGCACGGAACATGCCTTCGATTTATGAGAAGTACAATTTAAAACAGGTTATCAACACCTCTGGCCGCATGACGGCGCTGGGTGTCTCCACGCCACGTCCGGAAGTGGTTCAGGCGGCGATGGACGGGATGAACCAGTACTTCGAGATGAAAGACCTGGTGAACAAAACCGGTGAATACATTGCGAACCTGCTGGATGTGGAAGGGGCGACCGTTGTCTCTTGCGCTTCTGCGGGCATTGCCCAGTCTGTGGCGGCGGTGCTGGTGAAAGACAGCGACTGGCTGCTGGAAAACCTGCACGTCACCCCGATTGAGAACAACGAAATCGTGCTGCCGAAAGGCCACAACGTTAACTTTGGCGCGCCGGTTGGCACCATGGTGGCGCTGGGCGGCGGCAAGCTGGTGGAAGCGGGCTATGCAAACGAATGCTCTGCCGACCAACTGGCGGCGGCAATCACCCCGCGCACGGCCGCGATCCTGTACATCAAATCTCACCACTGCGTGCAGAAAAGTATGCTTAGCGTAGAGCAGGCCGCCGTAGTGGCGCGTAAACACGATCTTCCGCTGATCGTCGATGCGGCGGCAGAAGAGGATCTGCACGTGTATTACCGTTCCGGGGCGGATCTCGTGATCTACAGCGGCGCGAAGGCGATCGAAGGCCCAACCAGCGGTCTGGTGATCGGCAAAACGCAGTATGTCGAGTGGGTGAAACGCCAGACGGCGGGCATTGGCCGCGCGATGAAGGTGGGTAAAGAGGGCATTCTCGGCCTGACCTGCGCCATCGAACACTACCTGACAGCAACCAAAGAGAACGGTGCGGAGATGGTGGCGAAGATGACGCCGTTTATCGATGCGCTGAACACCCTGAACGGCGTCACCGCGCGCGTGGTCTGGGACAGCGCGGGTCGCGACATCGCGCGCGCTGAAATCAAGTTCGACGAAGCCACCACTGGCGTGGGTACCGGCGAGCTGGTGACCCGCCTGAAGCAGGGCGAATATGCGATTTATTTCCGTGGCTACAAGGCCAACGAAGGGATCATCGAAGCGGATGTGCGCAGCGTGAACGCAGAGCAGCTGAACATTGTGTACTGCCGCATTAGTGAAGTTTTAGGACAGGAGAAAAAAGCATGAAACTGACCCCCAACTTTTACCGTGACCGTGTCTGCCTGAACGTACTGGCGGGTTCAAAAGCTAACGCCAGCGCCATTTACGAAGCGGCAGAAGGCCATGTGCTGGTGGGTGTGCTCTCCAAAAATTACCCGGACGTGGCAAGCGCGGTGGCCGATATGCGCGAATATGCGCAGCTGATTGATAACGCGCTGTCTGTTGGCCTGGGCGCGGGCGATCCGAACCAGTCGGCGATGGTGAGTGAGATCTCCCGTCAGGTACAGCCGCAGCACGTGAATCAGGTCTTTACCGGCGTGGCGACCAGCCGCGCGCTGCTGGGACAAAATGAGTCTGTCGTTAACGGTCTGGTCTCACCGACCGGGACTGTCGGCATGGTTAAAATCTCCACCGGCCCGCTGAGCAGCGCGGCCCCGGACGGCATCGTACCGGTAGAAACGGCAATTGCCCTGCTGAAAGATTTTGGCGGCAGCTCCATTAAGTACTTCCCGATGGGCGGTCTGAAATGCCGTGACGAGTACAAAGCGGTAGCGGAAGCCTGCGCCCGCCACGACTTCTGGCTGGAGCCGACCGGCGGTATCGATCTGGAAAATTATGAGGAGATTTTGCAGATTGCGCTGGATGCCGGCGTGAGCAAAATCATCCCGCATATCTACAGCTCAATTATCGACAAAGCCAGCGGCGACACGCGCCCGGAAGATGTGCGCACGCTGCTTGAGATGACGAAGAAACTGGTTAAGTAAAAACAACACCCCTCACCCCAGCCCTCTCCCCAAAGGGGAGAGGGTGTAATCGTCCCCTCTCCCCTTTGGGGAGAGGGTTAGGGTGAGGGGGCAAATGACGCACAAACCCGAAGGAGCCACCATGCACAACCGTAGCCTGCTTGTCGCTTCACTCTCTTTACTTGCCACCGCCGCCATCGCCCAGCCGCAGTACGCCTGGGTGGGAACCTATAATCCCAACGGAGAAGGGCTATACCGCTTTACCGTTGACCCGCAAACCGGGGCGCTCACCGGTAAAACGCTGGTCAGTAAACTGCCCAATGCCGCGCAGCTTACCGTCTCGCACGATGGCAAAACGCTTTATGTCGCAAGCGAAGTGGAGCAGGGCGTGGTGCAGGCATTACGCGTAGGGGATAACGGCGCGGTGAGTGAATTAAATCAGGTGGCTTCCGGTGGGGCTGGCCCGGTTTATCTCTCTTTAACGCCAAATGGCCGTCATCTGCTGGTGGCAAACTATGTGAGTGGTTCCATTGCCGTGTTGCCCGTGAAGGCGGACGGCAGCCTGGGGGATGCATCGGATACCCATCAGGATCAGGGTGAACCGGGCGCCGCTAAACCGCAAGCCGCAGCGGAAGGGAGTTTTGCGGTAAGCGATCATAATGGCCCACATGCGCACATGATCGCCGCCGATCCTGGCGGAAAGTATGTTTTTTCCACCGATCTTGGGCTGGATCGTATCTATCAGTACCGTTTTGACGATCAAAGCGGAAAGCTGACGCCGAACGATCCGCCGTTTATCAGCGCCTCCTCAAAAGGGGCCGGGCCGCGCCACTTCGTCTTTACGCCAAAAGGCGATGCTTTGTGGCTGATTAACGAAGAGGCGTCTACGCTGACCCACTATGCCGTGAATGCAAATGGCACCCTGAAAGAGGGCAAAACGCTTTCGGCGTTGCCAGCAGGCTATAAAGGCACCAGTTTTGCCGCCGGGCTGGCATTAAGTGCAGACGGTAAACAGCTGTATGTAGCTAACCGTTTGCATAACAGCATCGGGCACTTTACCGTAACAGCAGATGGCACGCTGACGCATCAGGACGATGTCTGGACGCGTGGTGATTACCCGCGCTCGCTGACGCTGGATAAACAAGGGCGATGGCTCTACGTCATGAATCAGCGCAGCGACAACATCACCCGATTCCGCGTAGCGGAAGACGGCAAACTCAGCTTCGAGCCGGACTATACGCCGGTTGGCAGTCCATCCCAGATGGTCATTTCACCTTCTCCCTGAGCCGTAAGAGGACAACGACGTGCGATTCCCGAACCAACGTTTAGCGCAACTTTTCGAACTGTTGCAAAACGAAACGCTGCCACAGGACGAGCTGGCGCAGCGGCTGTCGGTGTCCACGCGTACCGTCCGTGCTGATATCACGGCCCTGAATGCGCTGCTGGCAGGCCACGGCGCACAGTTTATTCTGAGCCGGGGGAATGGTTACCAGCTCAAAATCGACGATGTGGTGCGCTATCAGCAGCTTCAGGATTCTCATCCGCGCGCGCTGCGTATTCCCCGCACGGGGCCGGAGCGGGTGCACTATCTGGTGGTGCGTTTTCTGACATCGGCCTTTTCGCTAAAGCTGGAAGATCTGGCCGACGAATGGTTTGTCAGCCGCGCCACGCTGCAAAGTGACATGGTGGAAGTGCGCGAGTGGTTCCACCGTTACAACCTGACCCTGGAAACCCGTCCGCGCCACGGCATGAAGCTGTTTGGCAGCGAGATGGCGACCCGCGCCTGTCTGACCGACCTGCTCTGGGAGCTGGCGCAGCAGGACAGCCTGAACCCGCTGGTCACCGAAGTGGCGCTGAATGCAGGCGTGCCTGAACAGATGGTCTCGGTGCTGCATGATGCGCTCACCCGCCACCACATCCGCCTGACGGACGAAGGTGAACTGTTCCTGCGCCTGTACTGCGCGGTGTCGGTGCGCCGTATCAGCGAAGGCTATCCCCTGCCGGAGTTCCACGCGGAAGATGTGGAAGAGAACGTGCGGGACGCGGCGAAAGACATCGCGGTGACCATTCAACAACTGGCGGGCAAGGCGCTGGCCCCCTCGGAAGAGAGCTGGCTTTGCGTGCACATTGCTGCGCGCCAGATCCAGGAGATTGCCCCAAGCGCCATCAACGCCGACGATGACGAAGCGCTGGTCAATTACATCCTGCGCTACATCAACACCCACTATAACTACAACCTGCTCAGTGATGAGCAGCTGCACGCGGATTTGCTCACGCACATTAAAACC
Organism: Enterobacter sp. Tr-810; assembly: GCF_011752765.1. Classification (NCBI taxonomy): domain Bacteria; kingdom Pseudomonadati; phylum Pseudomonadota; class Gammaproteobacteria; order Enterobacterales; family Enterobacteriaceae; genus Enterobacter; species Enterobacter sp. Tr-810. Next base: position 13,323 of record NZ_VWWW01000005.1, read on the forward strand.
ATGATCACCCGCGTGCGGTATCAAATCATGATCCCCAACCCGCTGCTGGATAATATCAAACAGCACTACCCGATGGCCTGGGATATGACCCTGGCGGCGGTATCAAGCTGGGGTAAATACACGCCGTATGTGATCAGCGAAAACGAGATTGGTTTCCTGGTACTGCATATCGGCGTCGGACTGGAACGCCACTACAATATTGGCTACCAGCGCCAGCCCCGCGTGCTGCTGGTGTGTGATGCGGGCAACGCGATGGTGAGAATGATTGAGGCGGTGCTCCAGCGTAAATATCCGCAGATTGAGGTGACGCGCACCCTCACGCTGCGCGAGTACGAGCAGGCAGAAAGCCTCAGCGAAGACTTTGTTATCTCAACGGCGCGCATCAGCGAAAAGGCGAAACCGGTGGTGATGATCGCCCCGTTCCCGACCGACTACCAGCTTGAACAAATCGGCAAGCTGGTGCTGGTGGACCGCACCCGACCGTGGATGCTGGATAAATACTTCGACGCCGCCCATTTCCGCATTATCGATGAACCTATCGACCAGCAGACGCTGTTCCGTGAATTGTGCGGGCAGCTTGAAAGCGAAGGTTTTGTCGGCGCGGAGTTTCTGGATTCCGTGGTCGAGCGTGAGGCGATCGTTAGCACCATGCTCGGTGAAGGGATTGCATTGCCGCACTCCCTGGGCCTGCTGGCGCAGAAAACCGTGGTCTATACGGTGCTGGCACCGCACGGCATCCCGTGGGGCGATGAAACTGCGCACGTGATTTTCCTGCTCGCCATCAGCAAAAGCGAGTATGAAGAGGCAATGGCGATCTACGATATTTTCGTCACTTTCCTGCGCGAACGGGCAATGACGCGGCTTTGTGGCTGCAAGGATTTTGCCGGGTTTAAGGCGGTGGCGATGGAGAGTTTGAGCCGGTTTTGAGATGAAGGCGGATAGAGGATATCCGCCTTTAATCACCGCAAGTGATGCACAACCTGGTTGCTACTGCCGCGCCAGATCAGCGCCGGGTCTTTTAAATCCTGCACGAATTTGCCATCGACCAGCACGTTGATCAGATCCACCACCTCCATTTGGGCAGTGTTCAGTTCATCCAGCTTATAGCCTGTCCACACCCAGATATCTTTTCCCTCGCACTCGCGGTGAATGCGTTTAACCAGCTTCAGGATCTCCGGTACGTTTTGCGGGTGTAGCGGATCGCCGCCCGACAGCGAAATCCCCTGGCGGTGAATGCGCGTGTCGTTCAGGTCGTTGATGATCCGGTCTTCCATTTCCTGGGTGAATGGCATCCCGGAATTTACACGCCAGGTGCTTTTGTTGTAGCAGCCCGGGCATTCGTGAACGCAGCCTGAAACGAACAGGGTGCAGCGGGTGCCGGGGCCGTTGACGATGTCGACGGGGTAGTATTGGTGGTAATTCATAACGTTAACCTGATGCCCTTACCCCGGCCCTCTCCCACAGGGAGAGGGAGAAAACCGGCGTCAGGCTCAACAATGTGCTCGATCGGTTCCCTCTCCCTTGAGGGAGAGGGCTAGGGTGAGGGGGAAAATCCGGCGAAAAACTTAACCTATCTGCCCATTCCCCAGATGTTTCACCCGGCGTTTCACCTCTTCCTGCTTACCGGCGTTAAACGGACGTGCATCCGGGCTACCAAGATAACCGCACACGCGGCGGGTGACGGAAACGCGGGCCGCATCGTGATTACCGCATTTCGGGCAGGTGAAGCCTTTGCTGGTGCACTCAAACTCACCGGTGAAACCGCACTCGTAGCACTCGTCGATTGGCGTGTTCGTGCCGTAATACGGCACGTGCTGGTAGCTGTAATCCCACACGTCTTCCAGCGCTTTCAGGTTGTGCTGGATATTCGGGTACTCGCCGTAACAGATGAAACCACCGCTGGCGATTGGCGGGTAAGCCGCTTCAAAGTCGATCTTGTCGTACGGGTTAACCTTTTTCTCAACGTCCAGGTGGAAGCTGTTGGTGTAGTAACCTTTGTCGGTTACGCCTTCCACAATGCCGAACTCTGCGGTGTCCAGGCGACAGAAACGGTCGCACAGGTTTTCACTTGGGGTGCTGTACAGGCTGAAACCGTAGCCCGTCTCATCTTTCCACTGGTCAACCGCATCGCGCAGACGCTGGACGATAGCGACGCCTTTCTCACGCAGGGCTTCGCTGTCGTACATATGTGTGTCGCCACACAGCGCGTTAATGGTCTCGTGAATGCCGATGTAACCCAGAGAAATAGACGCACGGCCGTTTTTGAAGATCTCTGATACGTCATCGTCCGCTTTCAGACGCACGCCGCAGGCCCCTTCCATATAGAGGATTGGCGCGACGCGGGCTTTCACCCCTTCCAGGCGCGCAATACGGGTCATCAGCGCTTTACGGGCCAGTTGCAGACGCTCATCCAGCAGTGTCCAGAAGGCGGCTTCATTGCCTTTGGCTTCCAGCGCGATGCGCGGCAGGTTAAGGCTGATCACGCCCAGGTTGTTACGCCCGTCGTGGATCTGCTCGCCATTTTCATCTTCATACACGCCGAGGAAGCTGCGGCAGCCCATTGGCGTTTTGAACGAACCAGTGACTTTCACCACCTGGTCGTAGTTCAGGATGTCCGGGTACATACGCTTGCTTGCGCATTCCAGCGCCAGCTGTTTGATGTCGTAGTTCGGATCGCCAAACTTATGATTCAGGCCATCGCGGATAGCGAACACCAGTTTCGGGAACACGGCGGTTTTGCGATTTTTGCCGAGACCAGAAATACGGTTGCGCAGAATCGACTGCTGGATCAGACGCGATTCCCAGCTGGTGCCCAGGCCAAAGCCAAAGGTCACAAACGGGGTCTGGCCGTTAGCGGTATGCAGTGTGTTCACTTCATATTCGAGCGACTGGAATGCGTCATAGCACTCTTTTTCAGTACGCGAATGCGCATAGCCGTCCGCGTCCGGGATCTGCCACTCTTCGGCGGTTTTACGGTGTTTGTTGAAGCTCGCTGTGACAAACGGCGCCAGCACTTCATCAATACGGTTAATGGTGGTGCCGCCGTAAATGTGGCTGGCAACCTGCGCGATAATTTGCGCGGTTACTGCCGTGGCAGTAGAGATAGATTTTGGCGGCTCAATCTCGGCGTTACCCATTTTAAAGCCGTGGGTCAGCATCCCTTTCAGGTCGATCAACATACAGTTGAACATCGGGAAGAACGGCGAGTAGTCGAGATCGTGGTAGTGGATCTCACCGCGCTCGTGCGCGGAAACCACATCGCGCGGCAGCAGGTGCTGACGGGCATAGTGTTTGGCAACAATACCGGCCAGCAGGTCGCGCTGGGTAGGAATCACTTTACTGTCTTTGTTGGCGTTTTCGTTGAGCAGCGCAGAGTTGGTTTGCTCGACCAGGCCGCGAATGTCCTGGTTCAGACGACCACGTTTTTCGCGCTGGACGTCACGGTCGTGACGGTATTCGATGTACGCGCGGGCCAGCTGCTTGTACGGGCCTGCCATCAGCTGGTTCTCAACAGCGGTCTGGATCTCGCTGATATCCACCTGGCTACGTTCGGTCATCTGGCTGCTAACGACTTCTGCGACGGTGGCGCAATAATCTGCGTCATCGACTCCCGCTGCTTTAGCTGCACGCAGAATGGCTTCTTTGATGCGCTCTGATTTAAACGGCACTTTACAGCCATCACGTTTCATCACATGCGGTGTCATGATCACTCCATTTTAAAAACAGGTTATCCACAGAGGTGGAGAAGACTGCACCGGGCTGATGTATTGATAGCCCAGTCACTTCCCTCGTTCCCGACAGTTGTTATCCACAATTCCGGAGAGCTGAGTCGCCGTCTTGTTGTAGGAATAGTAGACGATAAATACAAGATGTTGGGTCGGCGTGCATTTTAAGTGCTACATATAGTGATTTGCATCAAACATGTTTGCGTTTTATTTGATGCAGAACAAAGTAAAAAGACGAGAGTACAAATGACGGGCGCTACAGCGATTGTAAATTGTCGTGAGAAAAATCTGATTAATTATTCAACAAAAACAGTAAGGTAAACCGGGCATATTGCAATGCCCGGCGATGAAAATTACGACTGAAGCCACCAGACGGCTTCAAACGGACGCAGGGTCATGGCCTGCGGTGCGTTGGCCGCTTCCGCATAGTTACTCATCACTACCTGCCATTCGCTGCTCTGTATGTCTGGCTGCCATTGCTGGCACGCATTGCTGAGGTTTGCCGCCACGATCAGGGTTTGCCCCTGCCACTGACGACGGTAGCACCACAGGGATGGATGCTCAGGGAGCAGATCCTGATAATCCCCCCACGTCAGTACCGGCAGCGTTTTACGCAGCGCAATCAGCGACTGGTAGGTATAGAACACCGAATCCGGGTCGCTCAGTGCCGCGCTGGCGTTAATGCTCTGGTAGTTATCACAGACCGCAATCCACGGCTCACCCGCCGTAAAACCGGCGTTTGGCGAGGCATCCCACTGCATTGGCGTCCGGCCATTATCACGGGATTTACTGGCGAGGATCTCCAGCAGTTCATCCGCTTCACGGCCCGCGGCGCGCAGCTCGGTGAACATATTCAGGCTTTCCACATCGCGATAATCCGTGATCTGGCGGAAGTGCGGGTTGGTCATGCCCAGCTCTTCACCCTGGTAGATATACGGCGTGCCCTGCATTCCATGCAGCACCATCGCCAGCATTTTGGCGGCCGGGACGCGATGCTCGCCCTCATCGCCAAAACGCGACACGATGCGCGGCTGATCGTGGTTACACCAGAAGAGGGCGTTCCAGGCCACGTTATGCATTCCCTGCTGCCAGTGGCTGAACAGGGTTTTCAGCGCCACGTAATCGGGCTGCGCTTTCGTCCATTTTTCGCCGTCAGGGTAGTCCACCTTCAGGTGATGGAAATTAAAGGTCATCGACAGCTCGCGTCCATCAAGGGAGGCGTACTGCTGGCAGTTTTCTAACGAGGTGGAAGACATCTCGCCCACCGTCATCAGGCTGCGCGGGGTGAAGACGTCGCGGCTCATCTCCTGCAAATATTCGTGAACGCGCGGCCCGTCGGTGTAAAAGCGACGGCCATCGCCGTGCTCGTCATTCGGGAATGTCTGATCTTTGGAGATAAGGTTAATCACGTCGAGACGCAAACCGTCCACGCCGCGATCGGCCCAGAATTCGCACACTTTTTTCAGCTCGGTGCGCACTGCCGGGTTTTCCCAGTTCAGATCCGCCTGTTCCGGGGCGAACAAGTGCAGGTAATACTGCTCGCTGCCCGCATGCCAGCGCCAGGCATTGCCGCCAAATTTAGAGCGCCAGTTGTTCGGCAGCAGGCCATCCGGCGTGCCGTCGCGCCAGATATAGAACTGGCGATATGGGCTCTCTTTGTTCAATGATTCGCGGAACCATGCGTGCTGGGTTGAGGTATGGTTAAGCACCATATCCAGCACAATGCGGATGCCGCGAGAATGGGCCTGCGCGACCAGTTCGTCAAAGTCATCCAGCGTGCCGTATGCCGGGTCGATGGCGGTGTAATTCGCCACGTCATAGCCGTTATCAATCTGCGGAGAGATATAGAACGGGGTCAGCCAGATGGCATCAATACCGAGATTTTTCAGGTAGTCGAGGCGCTGCGTTACGCCGCGTAAATCCCCGGTACCGCATCCGGTGGTGTCCTGAAAACTCTTTGGGTAAATCTGATAGATGACACCGTTTTGCCACCACTGAGGAAGGGTATTCATAGTTCGTTCCTGCAAATGCGAAGGGGCGCAATTGCGCCCCGAAAGATGAAGTTAAACAATCTGCAACGTGCCCTGACGGTACTTACGCTGATAAACGAAGGTGGTCAGCGCCATCGGGACAATAATCGCGATAGCCATGGCCAGCGCAAACACCTGCCAGAAGGCTGGCTGAATGGAGAGGATGCCCGGCAGGCCACCCACGCCAATCCCGTTCGCCATCACGCCGTTCAGGCCACACACCAGGCCCGCCAGGCCAGAGCCGATCATGGCGCACAGCATCGGGAAGCGATATTTCAGGTTGATACCGTACATCGCCGGTTCGGTCACGCCGAGGTAGGCAGAGATAGCCGCCGGAACGGAAATCTCACGCTCGTTATGCTTACGGCTGATAATGATGATGCCGGTGACCGCAGACGCCTGAGCAATATTAGACAGCGCAATGATTGGCCAGACTGGCGTGCCGCCCATGCTCTGAATCATCTGCATATCAATGGCCAGCGTGGTCTGGTGCACGCCGGTAATCACCAGCGGCGCATACAGGAAGCCAAACAGCGCAGCACCAATCGGCGCGAAGCTACCGGTCATCAGGTGACGTACCGCAAAGGCCACGCCGTCGCCAATCATGCGGCCAAACGGGCCGATAAAGGCGTGAGCAAGGAACACGGCGATAATCAGGGAACAGACCGGCACCACCACCAGATACAGGTAATCCGGGACGATGCGTTTTAAGCGAGTCTCAATAAAGCCCAGCGCCAGACCTGCCAGTAACGCCGGAATCACCTGCGCCTGATAGCCCACTTTCGCGATAGTGAACAGGCCGAAGTTCCAGACTTCCGGCACCTGCTGACCCAGTAAGTAAGCGTTCATTAACTGCGGAGACACCAGCGTGACGCCAAGGACAATCCCCAGGATTGGCGTGCCGCCCATCTTGCGCACCGCCGACCAGCAAATTCCGACAGGCAGGTAGAAGAAGATGGCTTCACCAATCAGCCACAGGAAGTCGTAAACGGTTTTCAGCGCGGGATACATTTGCGCCAGGGTTTTGCCATCGCTCATCGGCACATCGCCGATCACGTTACGGAACCCTAAGATCAAGCCCCCGCTGATGAGCGCCGGCAGCAGCGGGAAGAAGATCTCTGCAAAGTGCGAGATCAACTGCTCGTGCCATTTCATATTTTGACGTGCGGCGAGCTTCGCCTGCTCTTTATCAGCAGATGAGTGGCCAGTGGTAGCCAGCAGAGCCTGATAGTAATCGCCCACTTCTGTGCCGATAACCACCTGGAACTGCCCGGCGTTGGTAAAGCAACCTTTTACCATCGAAAGCTCTTCAATCGCTTTCGGGTTAGCTTTGGCCGGATCGTTCAGCACAAAGCGCAGGCGGGTAATGCAATGACTGACGGTTGCGATGTTATCGCGTCCGCCAACCAGGACGATCAGCTGGTCGATATCTGCTTGTTTGACTTTGCTCATCATGAAACCTCATGACAGATGGAGAAGGGTGTAATGACCTGAACGCAAGCCTACTCCTTCAGCGTCACGGCGAAAATGGGAACGTTCCCGAAATCAGGCGAAGATCACAATAAACCGTTTAATGGGGTTTACGAAAGATGGGCAGGAATGACTATCTGGCGCGGTTCCGTGCGACCGGTGATCTGCTCGATCAACTGAGCGGCAGCCTGTCTCCCGGACTCGGCGTAGCCGGGATCGACGGTGATAATTTCCGGGTGAAGGAACTTCATCAGTGGCGTACTGCCGACGCTTGCGACCTGCAAATTATCGATACGCTGTTCCTGAAGGTATTTACTCGCGCCCAGCGCCAGGGTGTCCGTAGCGCACACCAGCGCGGTGGTCTGTGGAGTCAGCACGCTGGCGACCTGCTCGTAGCCCTGCTTCATACCCAGCCCTGGCAAGGAGGCTACGGCAGAGAGGTTGTGCTTTTTACAAAACGTCAGATAGGCTTCATGACGCCGTTTACCGGTGGTCACGTCCGCATGGGGTACACCGAGGAAGCTGATATGGCGATGGCCCTGATCGTATAAGCGCTGCATCAGCGTGAAGATAGCGCCTTCATCGTCATAACAGACAGAGGCAAAACCACTGGCATCGCGCGCCAGCAGCACCAGCGATGGCTGCCAGGGTTTAAGCATCTCTTCTTTAATGCCGGTAAAGCCGAACAGCACCACGCCGTCGATGTTGCGGCGTTGCAGCATTCCCAGGTGCTCTTCCACCAGCTGTGGCGAAAACTGGCTTTCCATCATAATCGGGTCGTAACCCTGTTCGTAGAAGGCAGGCAGCATGGTCTGAACCGCCAGGTTTTCAGACAGGGAATCGAGGCGCGACACAATAATGGCGACCACTTTGTCACTTTGCCCACGCATGGCGCGTGCGGAGCGGGAAGGGGAAAAACCGTGCTGATTCATGACCGCCTCGACGCGCTCGCGCGTGCGCTCGCTGACACCACTTTCGTTGTTCAGCACTCGCGACACGGTGGATTTCCCCACGCCGCTTAAACGCGCGATGTCTTTAATGGTAAGGCGGTTTTGCATCCTCTATTCCCTGTAACAGCGACGGCGGTCGTCAATTGAGCGTAATGGTATAGCGTGATTTTGCTATGGGCAAAGTCTGGTTTACGTATGGTTTACTTGCGCGGGGTTATAATACCGCCCGAATCGTCACAAACGGTACGGTTAATTCCTTATACTGCACGGCGAAATACCAATTTTACTTACCGGAGGTTACATGGATCCCGATCCCACGCCTCTCCTGAACGGGAGAGCTCTTTCTTTCCGGTAAGCCAGCCTTTTGCTGTCTCACCGGTGATGTGAGGCAGCAACGTCCCAAACGTTTCTGCTAATAATTAAAGTGCCGCCAGGTACGGATTTACCGTGTCTGCCAGCAAAACTGCGTTCGCTGCTGCGCGCGCAGGAGAGCTTATTATGCTGAAAAATATCACCCGGCAGCTGCTTGATCAGCTGAGCCGCCACCTGCCACGCCGCCTTATCCAGCGTGACCCAATGCCAAACGCCAAAAATCTGGCGGGCGCGGCTATTCCTTCTTCCCTGACCGAACGCTGCCTGAACGTGGCGGCGATGGACGAAAACGAAGTCTGGCGCGCCTTTGGCGGGCACCCGGAAGGGCTGAATGCAGCCGAAGTCGATAAAATCCGCGCCGAGCATGGCGACAATCAAATCCCGGCGCAAAAGCCTTCACCCTGGTGGGTGCACCTGTGGGTTTGCTACCGCAACCCGTTCAACCTGCTGCTGACGGTGCTCGGCATTATCTCGTATGCCACCGAAGACCTGTTTGCCGCAGGCGTTATCGCCCTGATGGTGGGGATTTCCACGCTGCTGAACTTTATTCAGGAAGCCCGCTCCACCAAAGCGGCAGACGCCCTGAAAGCAATGGTCAGCAACACCGCCACCGTCTCGCGCGTGATTAACGAGCTCGGTGAAAACGCCTGGCTTGAACTGCCTATCGATCAGCTGGTTCCGGGTGACCTGGTGAAACTTGCCGCCGGGGATATGATCCCGGCAGATTTACGCATCATTCAGGCGCGCGATCTGTTTGTCGCTCAGGCGTCGTTAACTGGCGAATCACTGCCGGTGGAGAAAGTGGCGCGTACCCGCGATCCGCAGCAGATGAATCCGCTGGAATGCGACACCCTGTGCTTTATGGGCACCACGGTGGTGAGCGGAACCGCGCAGGCCATTGTGACGGCCACGGGCGGTAACACCTGGTTCGGCCAACTTGCCGGGCGCGTGACGGAACAGGAAAGCGAACCTAACGCCTTCCAGAAGGGGATTGGCCGCGTCAGTATGCTGCTGATCCGCTTTATGATGGTGATGACGCCGATTGTGCTGCTGATCAACGGCTACACCAAGGGCGACTGGTGGGAAGCGGCGCTGTTTGCGCTCTCTGTTGCCGTGGGTTTAACGCCAGAAATGCTGCCGATGATTGTCACCTCCACGCTGGCGCGCGGGGCGGTAAAACTCTCTAAGCAAAAAGTCATTGTTAAACACCTCGATGCTATCCAGAACTTTGGCGCGATGGACATCCTCTGCACCGATAAAACCGGGACGCTGACCCAGGATAAAATCGTGCTGGAGAACCATACCGATATCTCCGGCAAGACCAGTGAACGCGTGCTGCACAGTGCCTGGCTCAACAGCCACTACCAGACCGGGCTGAAAAACCTGCTCGACGTTGCCGTGCTGGAAGGCGTGGGCGAAGAGTCTGCCCGCACGCTGTCTGGCCGCTGGCAGAAAGTGGACGAGATCCCGTTTGATTTTGAGCGCCGCCGTATGTCGGTGGTGGTGAGTGAACAGCAGGATGTGCATCAGCTGATCTGCAAAGGCGCGTTGCAGGAGATCCTCAATGTGTGCACCCAGGTACGGTACAACGGTGACATCGTCCCGCTGGACGACACCATGCTGCGCCGCATCAAACGCGTGACCGACAACCTGAACCGTCAGGGGCTGCGCGTGGTGGCGGTGGCCAGCAAATTCCTGCCAGCGCGCGTCGGGGATTATCAGCGTATTGATGAATCAGACCTGATCCTTGAAGGTTACATCGCGTTCCTCGATCCGCCAAAAGAGACGACAGCTCCAGCGCTGAAAGCCCTGAAGGCGAGCGGGATCACCGTGAAAATCCTCACCGGCGACAGCGAGCTGGTGGCGGCTAAAGTGTGTCACGAAGTGGGGCTGGATGCCGGTGACGTGGTGGTGGGAAGCGAGATCGAACATCTTTCTGACGATGAGCTGGCCAGGCTTGCCCAGCGCACCACGCTGTTTGCCCGACTGACGCCGATGCACAAAGAGCGCATTGTGACGCTGCTGCGCCGTGAGGGCCATGTGGTGGGCTTTATGGGTGACGGTATCAACGATGCTCCGGCGCTGCGTGCAGCAGATATTGGGATTTCTGTCGACGGCGCCGTGGATATTGCCCGTGAAGCGGCGGATATCATTTTGCTGGAAAAAAGCCTGATGGTGCTGGAAGAGGGGGTGATCGAAGGCCGCCGTACCTTTGCCAACATGCTGAAGTACATCAAAATGACCGCCAGCTCGAACTTCGGTAACGTCTTCAGCGTGCTGGTGGCGAGTGCGTTTTTACCCTTCCTGCCAATGTTGCCGCTGCACCTGCTGATCCAGAACCTGATGTACGATGTCTCTCAGGTGGCGATCCCGTTTGATAACGTGGACGATGAGCAGATCCAGAAGCCACAGCGCTGGAATCCGTCCGATCTTGGCCGCTTTATGCTGTTCTTCGGGCCGATCAGCTCCATTTTTGACATTCTGACCTTCTGCCTGATGTGGTTTGTGTTCCATGCCAACACGCCTGAACATCAGACCCTGTTCCAGTCCGGCTGGTTCGTGGTGGGGTTGCTGTCGCAAACGCTGATTGTGCATATGATCCGTACCCGCCGTATTCCGTTTATTCAGAGCCGTGCCGCCTGGCCGCTGATTGTGATGACGGGGCTGGTGATGGCGCTGGGTATCGCGTTGCCGTTCTCGCCGCTGGCAAGTTACCTGCAATTGCAGGCGCTGCCGCTGAGCTACTTCCCGTGGCTGGTGGCGATCCTCGCGGGCTATATGGTCCTGACGCAAATGGTGAAAGGGTTCTATGCGCGCCGGTATGGCTGGCAGTAAGTCGTTTTACCCTCACCCTAACCCTCTCCCTGTAAGGGAGAGGGAACCGTCCGGTGCGGTTTCCTCTCAAATTCAACAACCTGTGATCTCCGTCGTGTCATTCTCTTGACGACAAATTGAGCGCATGTTAACAGAATGTTTTGCCTTTTTTCGGCCCGTCAAATAAGGAACATTCATGTTACGGTACAGCCTCTTAACCGCCGGGCTTATGCTCGGCGCTTCTGCGTTTGCCGCTCCGGCAGGTGACCTCCCCCTGATGCCCTGGCCTGCAAAGGTTGAACGCCCGACAACGCAAGGCGCGCTGGTGCTCAGCGATAACATTTCTGTTAGCTTCAGCGGTGACGATCTGGGTGACGCGGTTAACCGCCTGCGCCAGCGCATTGCGCTGCAAACCGGCTGGACACTACAGCCGCAGGCCGATAAGCCAGACAAACCCACCATCCGCATCGACATCGCTAAAAAGGTGAAGCCGCAACCTCTGCCCGACAGCGATGAAAGCTACACGCTTAAGGTGGATGCTGACGGCGTGAACATCTCGGCTAACACCCGCTTTGGCGCGCTGCGCGGGATGGAAACGCTGCTTCAGCTTATCCAGAACGGGCCAGAAAATACTGCGATACCCTGGGTCACCATTGAGGATGCGCCGCGCTTCCCGTGGCGTGGTTTGCTGCTTGATTCCGCCCGCCACTTTATTCCGCTGAACGACATCAAGCGGCAGATTGACGGGATGGCGGCGGCAAAACTGAACGTGCTGCACTGGCATCTGACTGACGATCAGGGCTGGCGCTTTACCTCGAAGCGCTATCCAAAGCTCACGCAGCTTGCCAGCGACGGACAGTTTTACACCCCGGAGCAGATGCGCGAGATCGTGCGCTACGCCGCCGACCGAGGCATTCGCGTGGTCCCTGAAATCGACATGCCGGGCCACGCTTCGGCAATTGCCGTTGCCTACCCCGAGCTGATGAGCGCACCGGGGCCTTATGAAATGGAACGCCACTGGGGCGTGCTGAAACCGGTGCTGGATCCGACAAAAGAGGCGACGTATACCTTTGCAGAGGCAATGGTCAGCGAACTGGCGGCGATCTTCCCCGATCCCTATCTGCATATCGGTGGCGATGAGGTGGACGACACGCAGTGGAAACAAAACACCGCCATTCAGAAATTCATGCGTGACAACAAACTGGCGGACAGCCATGCATTGCAGGCGTATTTCAACCGCAAGCTGGAAACGATCCTCGAAAAACATCACCGGCAGATGGTGGGCTGGGACGAAATCTTCCATCCAGACCTGCCAAAAAGCATTCTGATCCAGTCCTGGCAAGGGCAGGACGCGCTGGGGCAGGTGGCCGAAAAAGGCTACAAAGGCATTCTCTCGACCGGTTTTTACCTCGACCAGCCACAGTCTACGGCCTATCACTACCGCAATGAGATTGTGCCGCAGGGCTTAAACAATGTGGACGTGATTGGCGATAACGACAGCCCGCAGAGCTGGTCTTTCACCCTGCCGCGCCTGAAAGGCAAGCCGCTAGAAGGGAGCTTTACGCTGGTAAAAGGCGATTCCGGCTGGCGAGGATTTATTGATTTTGCCGGGAAGTCGCGCCGCGCGGTTCAGAATATCGAATGGCGTAGCGACGACCAGGTGACCTTTACCGTCGATACCTGGATGGGCGAAACGCGCCCGGTGGTGACGGTGAGCACGGACACGCTGAGCGGCTATTTCCTGCTGGGCAACGCCCGTTACCCGGTCAGCGGCAAGCTGCTGGATGAGGTGCCAAAAGGTATCGCCCCTGTCGTGCCCGATACTGCCCAGCAGGCCAATCTGCTGGGTGGCGAAGCCGCGCTGTGGGCCGAAAACGTGGTGGCGCCGGTGCTGGATATTAAACTCTGGCCGCGCGCGTTTGCCGTGGCGGAACGCTTGTGGTCGGCACAGGACGTGAACGATACCGACAACATGTACACCCGTTTGCAGGCGATGGATAGCTGGTCAACGGTGTCGGTGGGGCTTTTGCAGCACAGCCAGCAGCAGGTGTACTTCACCCGCCTGGCGAACAATGGCGACAGCCTGCCGCTGCTGATCCTCGCGCAGGCAGTGGAGCCAGCACAGTATTACACTCGTCAGCACCTGAAGTTCCAGGCCGGGAAATACCATCAATTTGAGCCGCTCAACCGCTTCGCCGATGCGCTGAGCGCTGAAAGCGCAACCGTGCGTCAGATGAATAAATGGGTCGACAGACTGGTGAGCGATGCCGAAGACACGGAAAGTGCGGATGCGCTGCGCCACGTGTTTAACCGCTGGCAGAGCAATACCAGCGATGCGCTGGCGCTGAGCGGAAGCAATTATCAGCTGAAGGCCATTAAACCGGTGATTCAGGAAGTGGATAAGCTGGCGTCGATTGGGTTGCGCTTAACCGATCTGGTCGCGCGTCAGGGGACGCTGGATGATAAAGAAATTGCGTCGATTCAGGCGGAGCTGGATAACGCGGCGAAAATCCAGGATGAAGTGGTGATTGCGGCGGTTTACCCGCTGGAGACGCTGCTCAGAGCCACGCGTAATCAGTAGTAAAGAACCCTCACCCTAACCCTCTCCCAAAGGGAGAGGGAATTTATACACCCTCTCCCTTTGGGAGAGGGTCGGGGTGAGGGGATCAGAGGACTCAGTTCTTAAGAACCCATGCCTCTTTCCAGTGTGAACCCACGCCAGGCTCATACTGATTCGCATACTGGCTCCACTGTACGCAGTAGCCGCTGTACGGGAATGGCTTACATTCGTAGGTCTTGCCGTCTTTTGGCTGTAACACTACCGTGCCCGCTTTATAGGCGGCGATGTTCGCCGGGAAGCTAAAGTCGTAATGGCCCGTATTTCCGGTTGCGGCATCCTCTTCCAGCATCAGGTTCAGGACATCCTGCGCAAACAGGGTGCCGTCCTGATTGGTGGCGTAATATTTCAGCATGTGGTGGCCCGGCTCAACGTTGGTCAGGTTCATGGTAACGTCCTGATTCACGTTGTTCATATCCTGCTTCAGATAGCCTTTCTCCGCGCCGTTATGGTTCATCACATGGGCTTCAAAATCCACGTTACCGTGGGTGTTCAGATGGAAGGTGACCGTGGCATTACCCTGCTCGATTTTGCTGTACTGAAGGCTGGATACCGCAATGGTTTCATTGACCTGCGCTTTCTGCTCTTCGTAGGAAATCGCTACCGATTTTAACGTGCTCCCTTCTTTGACGAAAATGCTGTTGGCCCCATGGATCGGGCTGATTTCACCGGAGGCATCTTTTACCCCCACGCGAATTGCGCTCTGCGCGGTGTTGAGCTTCTGCGCCAGATCGTAAGACCACTGGTTCGCATCACCCTGTTCGGCTGAAGCGATGGCCATCTCTGTGCGCATGGCGGTTACTTCACCGTTAGCGTCAAAGAAGCGAGCAATCACTTTGTCACCAGCATTGAGGTTATTCCCCGTAATCTGGCCGCTCAGCGTGGTGCTCCATTCGGACACTACAGCCGGTGTTTCGTCGGGTTTGACCGTACCGTCATTGCCGAAATCAACGTCAATTGCCTGATAGAAACTGTTTGTTGTATCAGCAATTTCCCACACGCCATAAATAACCTGGTAACCAGTACGCGCCGGAACATTACAATTCATGGCCTGACGCATGGCCGGAGCCTGGTTATTTCCGTTAATGGTGCAGAATGGCGTTAATTCAAACTGATCGCGAGTAAGGGGTTTATTCGGATCCCAGTTTTGTTTGGTCATATAATAACGCCAGTTGGTGGTTTTGTGCGGCGCAGTGTGATACCAGACAAACTCATGTGGGCCTGCGGTCATCGGCGTTTTAGTCCAGGCATTCAGACTCTGTTTATCAAGCTGGGAGTAGTTGGCAATGCCAGCGCTGGCGAGCTGCCCGTCTGGCGGCAATGTGCCCGCAGGGAAGCCGGACGTTTTTTCCACGCTCTGTGGTTCATATTGCACGGAACCACAATCAATATTTTGACCGAGCTTACACATATAGGCGCGGCTGGCGGGGGATTCAATATAACCGTGTGCCAACGCGGAGGACGCAACGGCCATCGTCGCCATCGCCAGCGTAATTTTTGATAATTTCATTGTTAATCCATTAATAATAAATATGCAGCTCGATATTATTAATGGGAGGTGGGGGACGTCATGCTGTGGCGAGAGGAAAAATATCCAAAAAAAATGGACGGCCGGAGCCGCCCATTTTTTATTGAAATAAATTAACGACGTACTGCAATCGCTTCGATTTCAATTTTCACGTCTTTCGGCAGACGCGCCACTTCAACGCAAGAGCGCGCCGGGAAGGTGGCATTGTGTTCGGTGAAGAATGCTTCGTAGGTCGCGTTTACGGTCGCGAAATCATTCAGGTCTTTAACGAATACCGTGGTTTTCACGATATCACCCACTTTCAGACCTGCAGATTCAACGATAGCCTGCACGTTTTCCAGCGACTGACGTGCCTGCGCAGCTACGTCTTCCGGCACGGCGCCGGTTTTTGGGTTAACCGGGATCTGGCCTGAGGTAATAATCATGCTACCCAGATCAACGCCCTGAACATATGGGCCGATAGCCGCTGGTGCATTTTCCGTCGCGAGTACTTTGGTCATGATTTCTCCAGAATAACAGCTGATTTAAGAGTCCCGGCCATTATAACAGCCGGGATTTCATTACCAACCTCAATTAGTTGGCCAGCACCACATAATGAGAAAACTCTTTTTCACAGTATTTGCATTTGAGTGCGATGTCATCGGCGCGTTTTTTCACTGAAAAACTGGAAGAAACCGGCTCAGCATGGCTGATGCAGTTACTGTTCGGGCAGACCAGCACGCTTTCGATACGATCCGGCAGGCTTGGGCGTGATTTGCCCACCACGTCATAATCGTCGATACGGTTAACGGTGGCGTCCGGTGCGTACAGCGACAGCTGGTTTACCTGCTCGTCAGTCAGGAACGTGTTCTCAATTTTGATCAGATCTTTGCGGCCCATTTCGCCAGACGGCAGGTTCAGGCCGATGGTGATGCGCTGGTCAGTTTCGGTCAGCTTAAACAGGGTCAGCAGCTTAAAACCTACCTGCGCAGGGATGTGGTCAATCACGGTGCCACGTTTGATGGCTTCAACCTGAAGTTTGTTATCGTGTGTCATTGTCATTTCCCCTTACAAAGCTAATTCGCGATTCAGAACCAGTGCCAGTAACGCCTGGCGAGCGAAGATGCCGTTCCCGGCCTGCTGGAAGTACCAGGCATGTGGCGTCTTATCGACGTCTGTTGTGATCTCATCGATACGTGGCAGCGGATGCAGCACCTTCATGTTGTCGCGTGCGCCCTCTAGGTCGCTGGCGCGCAGCACAAACTGGGCCTTCACGTTGGCGTATTCAGAGGGATCCAGGCGCTCTTTCTGCACGCGGGTCATATACAGAATATCCACGCTGTTCATCACCTCTTCGATGCTGGCGTGCAGGCTCCACTGGATGCCTTTTTCGTCCAGCATATCGAGGATGTACTGCGGCATCGCCAGCGCGTCCGGGGCGATAAAGTAGAAGCGGTTGCCGTTAAATTTCGCCAGCGCCTGCGTCAGCGAGTGGACGGTACGGCCATATTTCAGGTCACCGACCATGGCGATGTTCAGGTTTTCCAGGCTGCCCTGGGTTTCCTGAATGGTGAACAGATCCAGCAGCGTTTGCGTCGGGTGCTGGTTCGCGCCATCCCCGGCGTTCAGTACCGGAATGCCGCCGGAAAACTCGGTCGCCAGACGGGCCGCACCTTCCTGCGGATGACGCATTACGATGGCGTCAACGTAGGTGCTGATAACTGAAATCGTGTCCGCCAGCGTTTCGCCTTTTTTACCCAGCGACGTGTTGCTGCTGTCTGAGAAGCCCACCACGCTTGCGCCCAGGCGGTGCATGGAGGTTTCAAAGGAGAGGCGCGTACGGGTAGAGGCTTCGAAGAAGCAGCTCGCAATGACTTTGTGTTTAAGCAGCTCCGGTTGCGGATTCGCCTTCAGTTTTGCCGCGGTTTCCAGAACCAGTTCCAGCTCTTCGCGGCTGAGGTCGTTTATGGAAATGATGTGTTTTTGATAAAGCGGATTCATGTTTATCTCCTGACGCCGGGCAAAAAAAAGCCCCTCAAATGAGGGGCTCTGGGAATAGGTTTAGCAACGGGAAGAAAAACGGCAGGCCAGCGTCTGATTTCAGACGCGGTAAGACGTTATGTCGTACACGCTTGACCATGCTTCCTCCCGGCAAATTGTCGGGCATTATACGCACCCCGATTTTCGGATCAAGCGATTTAATGCACACTTTACTCAATGCAAACGGTTCTTTGTGAATATTAATTCGTTCTGAGTAAATAATTAATTTGTTTGTGCACCAGGGCAGTGCGCTTCACCACGCGCGGGGCAACCCAGACAATACTGCTTCCGGCAACCACGCCTAAAATTTCCGGTAACTGGTGATAATCCAGAATACGCGCCACCGCGCGGCCATATCCGGCAACGGTATGGATAAGGATAAACTCGCTATTATGCTCCACGCTGACCACCATTTCGGAAACCGTACGCGCAGCATCGGGAGCAGGGCGTAACTGGTGATTCAACGAATAAATCTTTAGCCCTTTGGCATTTCGAATTTTTATGACTCCGAGCAACTTGAGCAGACGTGAAACGGTAGACTGGCTGATGCTGTCGAACCCCCGCTCCTGTAAGTCGCGGCGAATTTCTTCCTGGGAGAGATAACTCTTTTCGGTAATCAGACGCTGACACACCGTCAGCTGTAGCTGTTCCTTTGGAGAGTAATCACCATATTCCGTCATAACTTAATCCCATGTAATTGGCTGAAACAAAATGCCCGGTGGCGCTACGCTTACCGGGCCTACAACGTCAAAAGATCACAACAACGCTCCGAGGCTCAACGCCACCATAATCACCACCGTCAGGATCGCCAGCAAAGGAGCAACCCACTTCAGGTAACGCACATAAGGGACGCGGGCGATCGCCAGCCCGCCCATCACGACGGCAGAGGTCGGCGTGACCAGGTTAACGATGCCGGAAGCCGACTGATACGCCGTCACCACCAGGTCGCGGTTGACGTTAGCGAAATCGGCAAGCGGTGCCATGATCGGCATCGTCAGAACGGCCAGGCCGGACGAAGAAGGCACAAGAAACGACAACACCACCTCCAGCCAGTACATCACGTTGATAAATGCGACGGTCGGTAACCCGCTTACCAGCCCTTCAGCACTGTGTAAAATGGTGTGGGTAATCATGCCTTTATCCATTATCACTACGATACCGCGCGCAATGCCGATAATCAGCGCGACACCCAGCAAATCCCGCGCGCCGTTGATAAAGGTTGAGGTAAGTTCTTCTTCGCTCATGCGGGCGATAAGCCCGACGATGATCGCGCTGGCGAGGAATACCGCGGAGATCTCCGCCATCCACCAGCCGAGCACCGCCACGCCGTAAATCATCACCGCGAAGGCGAGGGCGAAAATCACGAGGATGATTTTGCGCACCGGGGTAAATTCCAGCGACTGTTCGCCTTTGTTACCGAGGAAATGGGCGAGGTTCTCTTCCTGTTTGTCCGCGACGATAGAGAGAGAGGGGTCCTTACGCACTTTACGGGCGTAACGCATCACCCACGCCACGCAGATTATCCAGCCAATCACCAGCAGCGCCACGCGCAGGGCAATACCGTTGGTGAAGGGGATCCCGGCTGCGTTGGCGGCGATCACCGTGGCAAACGGGTTGATGGTGGAGCCGAGCGTGCCGATCCCGGCGCCAAGCAGGACGGTGGAAGCCGCCACCACCGGATCAAACCGGGCAGCCAGCATCACCGGAACCAGCAGCGTGTAAAACGGCAGAGACTCTTCGGCCATGCCGTAAATCGTGCCGCCTGCGGCAAACAGCGCCATCAGGATCGGGATCATCCACTCTTCACGACCACGTAACCGGGTGGTGACGCGCTCGATCCCGGCGTCAATCGCCCCGGTTTTGGTGACGATCCCCAGAAAACCGCCGATGATCAGAATAAACAATGCCACGTCGATGGCACCGGCCTGGCCGGATTCCGGATCGTACAGCCCGGCGATAGGAGCCATCAGCACCGAAATAATGCCCTGCGGATGGGCGGCAACGTGGGCGTAAGTCCCGGCAATAGGCACTTCTTTGCCGAGGGCCGCGTTCATTGCCATCTGGTACTGACCGGCCGGGACAACCCAGCTCAGCGCGGCCACAACGGCAATCAGAAAGAAGAGAATGGTGTAAGCGGAGGGAAACTTAAACTTGCCCATGGTGTTCTCCTTAAACCCGGCGCACCCCGCGGCACGCCGGGTGGTGATTAGTCGCCGAGTGTCGCCACCATGACCGCTTTAATGGTGTGCATCCGGTTTTCGGCTTCGTCGAAGACAATGGAATTGGGGGATTCGAAGACCTCTTCCGTCACTTCCAGCCCTTTCAGGCCGTAAGCCATTTCGATTTCGCGACCCACTTTGGTGTGCTCGTTATGGAATGCAGGCAGGCAGTGCATGAACTTAACATTCGGGTTGCCGGTGGCTTTCATCACCTTCGCGTTGATCTGATACGGCGTCATCAGGCTGACGCGCTCGGCCCAGGCTTCCTTCGGCTCGCCCATCGATACCCACACGTCGGTGTAGAGGAAATCGGTGCCGTGAACCCCTTCTTCTACATCGTCTGTCAGGGTGATGCGTGCGCCCGTTTCTTTGGCGATGGCGCGACACTGCTCAACCAGCGCCGCTTCTGGCCAGAAGGATTTCGGCGCCACAAGACGGATATCCATGCCCATTTTGGCCGCGCCAACCATGAGTGAATTACCCATGTTGTTGCGCGCATCGCCCAGGTAGGCAAAGCTCAGCTCCGGCAGGGTTTTGCCCGGCGCGTGTTCGAGCATGGTCATCAGGTCGGCAAGAATTTGGGTCGGGTGGAATTCATCGGTCAGGCCGTTCCAGACCGGCACGCCCGCGTATTCGCCCAGCTCCTCGACAATCGCCTGACCGTAGCCGCGATACTCAATGCCGTCGTACATACGGCCCAGCACGCGGGCGGTGTCTTTCATTGATTCCTTATGCCCAATCTGCGAGCCGCTTGGGCCGAGGTAAGTCACCTGCGCACCCTGGTCGAACGCGCCTACTTCAAAGGCGCAGCGCGTGCGGGTGGAGGTTTTTTCAAAAATCAGCGCGATGTTTTTGCCAACCAGAGTCTGCTTTTCGCGCCCGGCTTTTTTGGCGGCCTTCAGGTCAATGGCGAGGTCAATCAGGTACTGGATCTCTGCCGGGGTGTAGTCCAGCAGTTTGAGAAAATTGCGGTTTTTCAGGTTGATGGTCATGTGGGAAATCCTTTTAAAATTAATGTCTAAGACCTGACCCCTCACCCTAACCCTCTCCCCAAAGGGGCGAGGGGATGGTTTGCTCCCTCTCACCTTTGGGGAGAGGGCAGGGGTGAGGGGTTTTAGTTGCGAATCAACGTGCCTTTCTCGCCTGCGAGGATCTCCGCGCCATCGGCCAGCGCGCCGATCCCGGCAATGCCGTTGCAGGTTTCAACAAACTCGCGGCAGGCGGCCACTTTCGGCCCCATCGAGCCGGCGTCGAACTGCATGTCTCTGAGCAGTTCCGGCGTGACCTGTGCCAGTGGGCGCTGGGTGGGTTTGCCCCAGTCGAGATACACCGCATCGGCATCGGTCAGGATCAGCAAGGCATCCGCCTCTATCTGACGCGCCAGCAGCGCAGCGGACAGATCTTTGTCGATCACCGCTTCGATGCCGTGGTAGCCGTTGGCGTTTTCCACCACCGGAACCCCGCCGCCGCCGTTACAAATCACCAGGTGGTCGCGCTGGATAAGTGCGGTAATGGCATCGCTCTCGACAATGCGTTTCGGCTGCGGGGAAGGCACCACGCGGCGGAAGTAGCGGCCATCGGCCTTAAACACCCAGCCTTTTTCCGCTGCCAGCGCGCTGGATTGTTCTTCGCTGTAGACCGGGCCGATGTACTTGGTCGGGTGAGTAAACGCCGGGTCGGCGGCATCCACTTCCACCTGGGTGAGCAGCACGCTTACCTCACGCTGGGGCAGGTTGTTTTTCAGCGCTTGCTGGAGCATGTAGCCGATCATCCCCTGACTTTCGGCCCCGAGGATGTCGAGCGGGTAGGGCGTGACCTTGTCATAGGCGCTGTTTTGCAGTGCCAGCAGCCCGACCTGCGGCCCGTTGCCGTGAACCAGCACCACGCGCCACTGCTCGGTCAGCCCGGCGATGGTGCGGGCCGCCAGCTCGATGTTCTGGCGCTGGATCTCCGCTTCCAGTGGTTCACCGCGTTTGAGTAACGCGTTACCGCCAAGCGCGACGACCAGAGTGGGTTTTCTTTCCATGATGGCTCCTTTAAATTCCGTCGCGTTCCAGCGGGCAGCTCATGCAGCGCGCGCCGCCACGGCCACGCCCCAGTTCGTCGCCAGGGATCGGCAACACGGTGATCCCGGCCTTGTCGTACTTCTCGTTGGTCCAGATGTTGCGCTCGTAACCAATCACCACGCCCGGGCGGATGGTCAGCACGTTGTTGGCGTCGTTCCACTGTTCGCGTTCGGCTTCAAAGGCATCGCCACCGGTGGTGATCAGGCGTACGTGGTTAATGCCAAGCGCTTTTTCGATGGCGTGGAGCAGGTCGGTTTCCTGGGTACGCAGCAGGCCGCCGCGTCCGTCCGGGGTCAGCGTCCAGCACTGGGCGTCTTTGCGCACCACTTCCGGGTAGACGGAGAAGGTGTCGACATCGATGTGGGTCATGACGGTATCGAGGTGCATACAGGAGCGGTGTTTTGGCAGCTCAACGGCGATGACGCGTTCGGCCTGGCGGTGTTTGAACAGACTGTTGGCGAGGAACTCCACGCCCTGCGGGGTGGTGCGTTCAGACATACCGATTAATACCGCGCCGCGGCCAATGACTAATACATCGCCGCCCTCTAATGTGGCGTGGTCATAATTAATATTCTCGTCACCGAAGTACTTAATAAAATCACCGTCGGCAAAAGCAGGGTGCCAGCGATATATAGCGCGCAGGTTATTGGTTTCACGCTGGCGGGCGGCTTTAGCCATTGGGTTAATGGACACACCGTTATATATCCAGCAGGAGGTATCGCGGGTAAATAAATGGTTTGGCAGCGGCCTCATAATAAAATCATTTGCCGTGTGAGTATCGACGACCATATTTTTAATTGCCGCCGGAATTTCGCCGTAGGTTAATCCACCGCTTAACCGGCGTGCCAGCTCGCGATGCGGCATATCGGCCAGCCAACCACGAACATCGCCCGCGAAGGTCGGCCCGAGGCGATAATCAGAGATTTGGGTTTCCAGCAGCCAGGCTTTGGCGTCTGCAATATCAAGTGTTTGCGTCAGAAGGTCGGTTAACAGCAGGACTTCCACACCCTGCTCACGCAGCGTGTTTGCAAACATGTCATGCTCTTCACCCGCACGTTCAACCGATAACACATCATCGAATAATAATTCCTGGCAATTCGAAGGTGTTAAGCGTTTTAAACTTAAATTAGGGCGGTGCAGCATCACACTGCGCAATTGACCAATTTCAGAACCGACGTAATGCTTTTCCATAATTATTCCTTTAACTGTTTTTCAGAATAAAAAGGGCTGGGCCATGCAGTTATTTGCATGGCGGATTAGCTCAATTGATTTCACGGCTCATACTAGGCGACTTGTTATTTCATATTGTGATGTTGCTCACGCGGAATGGGGTATTGAATGGTTTGTTTTTATTTGCATGACGCGTATCAGATAATGATTAATTAGGCATTATTCAGAGATGAATAACTACGCGGTATTCTTCGGTCTTATTTGTATTTGTTATTAACTTGTAGAATTTAACGCTTTGACATATTTGGTTATCGCATTGATTTTAAAGTATTAAATTAAGTCAGTAGAATGACTATGCAAAAACACACATTAATTATTTTTGACTTAAGGAAAATCAATAAATATTTATTTGTTGATTCCGCAAATTATAAAAATGGTGAAATGTGAGGCAGGGATGGTTTTTGTGATTAGGTCTTTTGAATCAACAGATTAGATTAGCGCGTGTGAAGCCCTTGTTCTGAGGTTATGCATAACCGCTGCATATTTTCTTGTTGCAGGTTAACAGGCAATTAACAGATTTCCCGATAAACATGCGTTCGCGCAAATCTCTTCTAAAAAGTGGTGGTATGGCAGTGGGAATTCTCGTATAAAAGATAAAAATGAAACGATGTTTTATATTAAGGATTAGATCATGATTGTTGGCAACATCCACCATTTACAGTCCTGGCTGCCGCAAGAACTGCGTCAGGCCATTGAACACATCAAAGCGCATGTCACCGATACCACCCCGCTCGGCAAGCACGATATTAACGGCAACAACCTGTTTTATCTGGTGTCTGAAGACATGACTCAGCCGTTTGCTGAGCGCCGCGCGGAGTATCACGCGCGCTATCTGGATATACAGATAATCATGAAAGGCCAGGAAGGGATGACCTTCAGCACCCTGCCGCACGGCACGCCGGACACCGACTGGCTGGCGGATAAAGACATCGCGTTCCTGCCAGAAGGTGAGCAGGAGAAAACTGTGGTGTTAAGCGAAGGGGATTTTGTGGTGTTTTATCCGGGGGAAGTGCACAAGCCGCTGTGCGCCGTGGGTACGCCTGCGCAGGTGCGCAAGGTCGTGGTGAAGATGCTGATTAACTGAAACGGGTTTGCTCCCTCTCCCCGTGCAAGGTAAAAGTAAAAACGACAACTTTGTTGTCGTTTTTTAGTGTTTGCTCCCTCTCCCCGTGGGAGAGGGCTGGGGTGAGGGCACCAGCCCGCAGAGGACTAACTGCCAAGCGTCGCGACCATCACCGCCTTAATGGTATGCATCCGGTTTTCTGCCTGGTCGAACACAATACTCGCCGCCGACTCAAACACTTCGTCCGTCACTTCCATCCCGCCGTGCAGGTCGAACTCTTTCGCCATCTGCTTGCCGAGCGTGGTCTGGTCGTCATGGAATGCAGGCAGACAGTGCAGGAACTTCACGTCCGGGTTGCCGGTCAGCGCCATCATCTGGCTGTTCACCTGATACCCGCGCAGCAGCGCAATACGCTCCGCCCACTTCTCTTTTGCCTCGCCCATCGACACCCACACGTCGGTATAGATGAAGTCCGCGCCTTTCACGCCTGCCGCCACATCTTCCGTCAGG
Organism: Enterobacter sp. Tr-810; assembly: GCF_011752765.1. Classification (NCBI taxonomy): domain Bacteria; kingdom Pseudomonadati; phylum Pseudomonadota; class Gammaproteobacteria; order Enterobacterales; family Enterobacteriaceae; genus Enterobacter; species Enterobacter sp. Tr-810. Next base: position 37,936 of record NZ_VWWW01000005.1, read on the forward strand.
GTGATTTTCCCGCCATTCTTCGCGGCCAGCGCGCTGCACTCCGCTACCAGGCTCTCTTCCGGCCAGCAGGCTTTTGGCGCCACCAGGCGCAGATCCAGCCCGGTCAACGCAGCAGCCTCAAGCATGGAATTGCCCATGTTGTTACGCGCATCGCCTGCATACACCAGCGTCATCTCGTTAAACGCTTTGCCTGGCAGATGCTCCTGCATGGTCAGCAGGTCGGCTAACAGCTGGGTTGGGTGGAACTCGTTGGTCAGCCCGTTCCAGACCGGCACGCCGGCATACTGTGCCAGGGTTTCAACCACTTCCTGACCGTGGCCACGGTACTGAATGCCATCGTACATGCGGCCAAGCACGCGCGCGGTATCCTTAATTGATTCTTTATGCCCAATCTGGCTGCCGCTCGGCCCTAAATATGTGACGCGCGCGCCCTGGTCAAATGCGGCAACTTCGAAAGAGCATCGTGTACGAGTTGAGTCTTTTTCGAAGATGAGCGCGATGTTTTTACCGGTAAGCTTTTGTACTTCCTTGCCATTTTTTTTATCAGCTTTGAGCTGTGCGGCAAGTGTCAGCAGAGAGGTGAATTGTGCAGGGGTAAAGTCGAGCAATTTCAGAAAGTGTTTCTTATACAGATCAGACATTTTATCCTCACATGGCGAACGCCACTTATTGAATTAAAATTCACTTTATATGTATGAATATTCATTTGCAACCCCGTTTCACAAATCTTTCTTACAAAGGTGGAGGCAAACACGTCCGTGTGTGAAAATAGAAGTATCTGCCGCACTTTAAAGAGGAATGAGCCATGGCAAACCCAGAACTACTGGAAGAGCAACGCGAAGAGACGCGTCTGATTATTGAGGAACTGCTGGAAGACGGCAGCGATCCGGACGCGCTGTACACCATCGAGCACCATTTCTCTGCCGACGATTTCGAAGCGCTGGAAAAACTGGCGGTTGAAGCCTTCAAACTGGGTTACGAAGTGACCGAGCCAGAAGAGCTGGAAGTGGAAGAGGGCGACACCGTCATCTGCTGCGATATCCTGAGCGAAGGCGCGCTGAAAGCAGAGCTTATTGATGCGCAGGTAGAACAGCTGATGAACCTGGCCGAGAAGTTTGAAGTGGAATACGACGGCTGGGGAACCTACTTCGAAGATCCGAACGGTGAAGACGGAGACGAAGACGACGAAGATTACATCGACGAAGACGACGACGGCGTGCGTCACTGATTGTATTTTGCGGCAGCTTCGGCTGCCGCTTCAGGAACTCGAATGGATTACCCGCAGATACTCGCCCCCGTACTCAACTTCCTCCAGTGCCCGACCCCGCAAGCATGGATTGATAAAGCCCGTGACCCGGCCAACCTGCCGCTGCTGCTGACCGACCACATGGTGTGCGAACTTAAAGCTGCACAGACTGCGCTCCTGCTGGTGCGTAAATATGTCGCCGATGAAAGCGGTGCCGATGCGTTGCTCGACTGGCTCAGACCTTACGAAGTGTTTACCTTCCGCGACGGCCCAGAGCCGGACTTTATCGCCCTGCACAAGCAGATTGGCAAAAGCGTGATGCCCAAAACCGACGACCCCTGGGGCCAGTTGCTTATCGACAGCATGGTGCTGCTGATAAAAGAAGAGCTGCACCACTTCTGGCAGGTGCGCGAGGCGATGCTGGCGCGCGATATTCCGTACGTCAAAATCACCGCCAGCCGCTACGCCAAAGGGATGCTGAAGGAAGTTCGTACTCACGAACCACTGACGCTTATCGACAAGCTGATTTGCGGGGCGTATATCGAAGCCCGCTCCTGCGAGCGCTTTGCCGCACTGGCGCCGTTCCTCGATGACGATTTGCAGAAGTTCTACCTGTCGCTGCTGCGCTCGGAAGCACGCCATTACCAGGACTATCTGACCCTTGCCCAGCAGGTGAGCGACAACGATATCTCACCCCGGGTACAGCTTTTTGGTGAAATTGAAGCCACACTTATCTCGACACCGGACAACGAGTTCCGCTTCCATAGTGGCGTGCCGGTGTAAACCGACACTGCAAAAGGATGCGAGATCGAGATGAAAAAAACGTGGATACGTATTGTCGTGGTGGCCGTCGTGGCGGCCGCTGTGGCGTTCTGGGTCTACTTTGATAAGCAGCGCTTGCAGCAAGATCCGGAACAACAGCTTGATACCACCCTGAACGCCATGCCCGCCTGGCAGGTGCTGAAAGAACAAGAGCCGGCGCTGCAAAAGCGCATCCGCGAGCAGATCCTCGCGATGCAGAAAGCGGGCGACTCTGAACAGCACATCATCGATGTGATCCAACCGCAAATCCTTAACCTGCAAATGTCGCGCCTGCAATACGCCCCGGATGCTAACGTGGTGGAGTATATGAAGGCCAATATGGAGCAGACCGCCGCCATCCAGAAGGTGAGTGACGATGCCTGCTTCCGGTTCTTGTACCCGGGCGTAAAGGGCGGCGTGAACCCGATGAGGGTACTCGATAAACCGATGATGCAGCGTCGGATGCAGGCCGATGCTGACATGATGCGCGCCGCCTACGGGAAAAACCGCCACACCGTGACACCGGAAGAGCGCGCCACCGCCGTAGCCGATGTGCGACCCATAATGAAGGAACTTGCCGACAAATACGGCGAGGCCATCCAGCTGCTGCAAACTCCTGAGCAAGCGGTGGGCAAGGAGAAGCTTTCGTGCGATATGGTGCAGGATATGTGGGCGAAGGTGCTGAAGCTGCCAGAGCCGAAGGCGGCTGGCGTGATTCGACTGGCGGTTTCCGAGCTGGATTGACGAGTGTGCTGATTTTTTGGGCACTTAGCGTGGGTTTAGCGCGTCGCTGCTTGCATGGCGGCGCGCGACAGGTATAATCCACAACGTTTCCGCATCCCCTTCAGTGCCGAAGTGGCGAAATCGGTAGACGCAGTTGATTCAAAATCAACCGTAGAAATACGTGCCGGTTCGAGTCCGGCCTTCGGCACCAAAAGATGTGAAAGAAAGTCGCTTAAGGGCGGCTTTTTTTGTGTCTGGAATTTAGTGTCTGCACAATTATTTCCCTTCATTTACAGCAAGCTAAATGCACTTTGTTAACTCTGCTGATAATCAGATATTCAATACCATTGTTCATTTCTTTGTCCTCTATCGTTTGAGATAACCCTCGTAGCGGTTATTATTTTGCGAACTGAATTCCAAAACTGAATATTTGCCTGCGCACATTTGCACTAAGGCCGCGATCTCCCCGAGGGCTTCATGACGAACACTAACTTTTCTCAAACGGCTGCGTTTATCTGGTCGGTGGCTGATTTGCTGCGCGGTGATTTCAAACAGTCTCAGTATGGGCGCGTGATCCTGCCTTTTACGCTGCTGCGTCGTCTTGAGTGTGTGTTGGCGGAGACCAAAGATGCGGTGGTGGCGAAATATGATGAGTTAAAAACCAGCTCACTGCCGGAAGATGCCAAAGAGAAGTTTCTGCTGCGCGCTAGCGAGCTTTCCTTCTTTAATACCTCGAAGATGGATCTTGGCAATATGGGGCAGAACGACATCAAAGCCAACCTGGAAAGCTACGTACAGGCGTTCTCCCCGGATGCGCGTGAAATCTTCGAGCACTTCAAATTCAGCGAGTTTGTCGGCCTGCTGGAAGATGCCAACCTGTTGTTCAAAGTGGTGAAGAAATTCGCTACCACCGATCTCAGCCCGAAGGCCATTTCCAACTATGAAATGGGCCTGGTGTTTGAAGAACTTATCCGTCGTTTTGCGGAAAGTTCCAACGAGACTGCTGGTGAGCACTTTACCCCCCGCGATATCGTGCGTCTGACCACTTCGTTGGTGTTTATGGAAGATGATGAAGCCCTGACGCAGGACGGTATCATCCGCACCATTTACGACCCGACGGCCGGAACCGGCGGCTTCCTCTCTGCGGGCATGGAATATGTGCATGAGCTGAACCCTAACGCGGCGATGCGTGCTTTTGGTCAGGAGCTGAACCCGGAATCCTACGCAATCTGTAAAGCCGACATGCTGCTCAAAGGTCAGGATGTCAGCCGTATTAAGCTGGGCAACACTCTCTCTAACGACCAGCTGCCGCTGGACCAGTTCGACTACATGCTCTCTAACCCACCGTTTGGCGTGGACTGGAAAAAGATTGAGGGCGAGATTAACGACGAACATACACAGAAAGGCTTTAACGGTCGATTCGGCCCGGGCCTGCCGCGTGTTTCCGACGGCTCTCTGCTGTTCCTGATGCACCTGATCAGCAAAATGCGCGACAGCCACAATGTGGATGGCACCGTGAGCAACGGCGGGCGTATAGGGATTATCCTTAACGGTTCCCCACTGTTTACCGGCGGTGCAGGCAGCGGTGAAAGTGAAATCCGTCGTTACATTCTGGAAGCCGATTTACTGGAAGGCATCGTCGCGTTGCCAACGGACATGTTCTACAACACCGGCATTGCCACCTACATCTGGATCCTCTCCAACAAGAAAGCGCCTGAGCGTAAAGGTAAAGTGCAGCTGATTGATGGCACCAACCTGTGCGGCAAGATGCGTAAGTCGCTGGGCTCCAAGCGCAACCTGATGGGCGAAGACGATATCAAACTGATCACCCAGACCTTTGGTGATTTTAAAGTGGTGGAGGTCAAAGCCCCGGAAGAGCTGAGTCTGGAAAATGTCGCCGAGCAAAAATCCAGCCGTGGCCGTCAGCCTGCCACTGCCAAAACCGAAGCGCCGAAAACCTTCGCCAGCAAAATTCTTAACAGTACCGACTTTGGCTATCGCCGCCTGACCATTGAGCGCCCGCTGCGGTTATCCGCTCAGGTCACGGACGAGGCAATTGCGACTCTGCGCTTTGCACCGAAGCCGTTTAACGCGCCGATGGAACGTCTGTATGAAGAGTTCGCATCCCAGTGGCAGGAGGATAGCTATGGTGATTTCTCCGAACTGGAAGCCGATGCGCGTGCCATAATCGACGCTGAATTTGCAGAGCTGAAAGAGAAACATGTCAAAGTCCTGCTCGACAGCAAACTGTGGCTGGCACAGCGCGGATTGATGGAAAAGGCACAGCAGATTCAGACAGCTCTGGGTACGCAGGCGGGTGGTAAAACGCTGGTAAGCAATGACTTTAACCAGTTCCAGCTGACCCTGAAAGGGGCCATCAAAGCGGCTGGCGTGAAGCTGGATGCGAAAGAAAACAAACAGTTTATAGACGCTATCACCACCAAAAAACCAGATGCCGAACCGGTGGTGAAGAAGGTGCTGAAAGAAGCCGCTCAGCCGCTGTACGGCGCGTTTGAGTACAAAGGCAAAGTGGTGGAGTTTGAACAGGACGGCGAGTTGCGCGATAACGAAAACGTTCCGCTGAACCCGGCAGTATCCACCAGCGACCTGATTGAAAACTACTTCAAAGCTGAAGTGCTGCCACTGGTAACTGATTCTTGGATTAATGCTGAAAAGCAAGATAATAAAGATAATAATATCGGAATAGTTGGTTATGAGATCAACTTTCATTCCTGTTTCCAAAGAAAACACTACAGAGATAAGCTTCTTCAAGGAAAATCGGTTCGTTTAAAAGAAATAGTGAAAATAAACAACTCTGGGTTTTATGTATTGGATCAATTAACTGGAAGGATAAATGAATTTTCTTCCTTAAGTGAAAAGAGAATTGCTCTCAATCCAATTCGCTTTGATTTTCACAATGAAACTCTCATTCCTGAGTTTTATAATATATTTTTACAACAGGAAGAAGGTGTGGATTGGCTTAAAAATAATTTTAAAACACCTTCTATATATTCAAGAAATATATCAATGTCAGCATGGTTAAATGCGAAGTTCTCGCTTCCAACCGTAGGTAATCAGTCAGGGTTAATAGAGGTTTGGAATGAGTGTGAGGCAGTGTTATCTCGAGTCTCGTTACTTAAAAAATCTGTTTTTTCAAATTTTATCTCGGCACAAGAACAATTACTACCATATCAAAGTGTTGCGCATAGATATGAACAAGAATTCTCAGCGATGTTGCCTACTCCTTTAGCCATCCTGTGGGAGTTAGCAGAGTCAAAATTTACTAATAGAGAACGATGTGAGTCTCTTATTAAATTTTTTGAATATCTTGGCTTGTATTTTGTTTCATTTGTTTTTGGGCATAAAAAGCCGTCAAAAGAATGCTTTTGTAAAAAGAAAAAAGACTTGCCAGATATTACAATGGCCTTTAGTTATAATCGAATTAAAGACTATAAGAATCTATTTGATTTAAGTGATGGTAATGTCAGTTTGATATGTAGTGACGAAATTGTAAACATTCTCCGTGAAGCCACTGAGCTAAGAAATGATATTTCTCATAGAGGATTACCCTCTGCTACCGCGGTAAGTTCAACAAAAGAGGTTATTGAGAATTTAGTTAATCGTATGCAACCTGAATGTCGAGAGTTTTTTGAATTAACCACTCTTATAAAACCAATTCAAGCAAAATTCGATGGAAGTGGATTTTTGAATGAAGTTGAGGTTCTTAAAGGGTTAGGGATTAATCCGAGTAAAACTACGCAATTCAAGACTTCTGAGCCTATGATATCCGGAGAACTATATCTTGCACATGGTGATTTAGCACTCAATGAAAATATAAGCGTAACCAAAATGTTTCCTTTAATGGTCATGAGAGAAATTTTACCCGAAAGTGATATAATGGGTTTTTACTTCTATAGTGACATTTTTGACGATAATATTCGTTTTGTTTGTCCTTATCCTAACGTGACAACTTACACATTTCTCGATCAGAATATTATTACAGATAGCCTAGGGTGAATCATTTAAAATAATTATTCTTGTATAAATTCTTGGATGTCGGGGTATCCGCTGTAGTGAGTTTTGACGCCTGCAACTAACAAGCTTATGATCCAGCAAAATTTCTTTTCCGCATAAGGGACAGGTATGGGCAACAGGATGTGGATGATTCGCGGCGATGGCGGCAAACTCTACGACGATTTTCGCGATAAACAAATCGTAGGTATTGGTTGGTCTCAACTGGCTCCTTTAGTCAAACCCGGCCTGTCCCGACCTCAGTTACTCGCCTTGTATCAGGAAGCAGAACCTCTGATGAAGTTGGGTAGCGCTCGTTCTGGTGCATCGCAGGTCTGGCGTTTTGTGAATGAAATTCAAAAGGGTGATTGGGTTATTACCTATTCGCCAGCCAATCGTACTTATCTGTTAGGCAAAGTTACTTCCGACTTTCAATACCATCCTGAATGGGTGGAAGAAGGTATGGGAATCGTTCGCCAGGTTAAATGGAATATTGAAGAAATCGACCGCGATCGATTGTCTGTTGCTACTAAAAATTCACTGGGCTCTACGCTGACGGTTTTCCAGCTACCAGAGTATGCGTCAATAGAGCTGTTACAAGATAAGAAACCCACAGTTGACGTTATTACTCAGAATTCAGTTTCAATGGATGAGGATGAAGTTGTTTCAGATCCGCTTCGTGATATGGAAATGCTTGCATTTGAGGGGATTAAAGATCGAATCAACTCACTCGACTGGGATGAGATGCTGGACCTTGTCGCCGGAGTCTTACGCAGTATGGGGTATAAAACTCAGGTGTCACCCGCTGGAGCCGATCGTGGTAAAGACATCATAGCTTCACCTGATGGATTTGGTTTTGAAAATCCGCGTATTATCGTTGAGGTAAAGCACCGCAGAGAACAGATGGGAAGTCAGCAAATCCGTAGTTTTATTGGCGGTCGTCATAAAGACGATCGTGGGCTTTATGTCAGTACTGGCGGCTTTACAAAGGATGCTCGATATGAAGCCGATCGTTCGACGATACCGCTGACGCTCTGGACGCTTGATGACCTTGTCAGAGCGCTTATCGAAAACTATGAGCAGGTCGATATTGACACTAAGCTGCTGGTGCCTCTCAAGAAAACCTATATTCCTGCCAAAAATTAACTTCCACGGCAATTAAGTTGCAAGATCAAGTCGCTTCAGGGCGGCTTTTTTGTCTGGCATTTAGCGTTTATGAGTCTCATTGAATGTAGATGGACATTAACCTGGCACAGCTACCGCTCTCCTCAACTGTTTCTCAATAGTAGTATTCATTTCTTTGTCCCATATCGGTTGCGATAGTCCCTGTAGCAGGTATTATTTTGCGCATTGCATTCCAAAACTGATTTTTTGCCTGAGCATTTTGCTCCAGAGCGGCGATCTCTTCCGAGGGTTTCATGACTAACACTAACTTTTCTCAAACGGCTGCGTTTATCTGGTCGGTGGCCGATCTGCTGCGCGGTGATTTCAAACAGTCTCAGTACGGGCGCGTGATCCTGCCCTTTACGCTGCTGCGTCGTCTTGAGTGTGTGTTGGCGGAGACCAAAGATGCGGTGGTGGCGAAATATGATGAATTAAAAACCAGCCCGCTGCCGGAAGATGCCAAAGAGAAGTTTCTGCTGCGCGCCAGCGAGCTTTCCTTCTTTAACACCTCGAAGATGGACCTTGGCAAGATGGGCCAGAACGATATCAAAGCCAACCTGGAAAGCTACGTACAGGCGTTCTCCCCGGACGCGCGTGAGATCTTCGAACACTTCAAATTCAGTGAGTTTGTCGGCCTGCTGGAAGATGCCAACCTGCTGTTCAAAGTGGTGAAGAAATTCGCTACCACCGATCTCAGCCCGAAAGCGATTTCCAACTATGAGATGGGCCTGGTATTTGAAGAGTTGATCCGTCGGTTCGCGGAAAGCTCAAACGAGACCGCTGGTGAGCACTTCACCCCACGCGATATCGTGCGTCTGACCACTTCGTTGGTGTTTATGGAAGATGATGAAGCCCTGACGCAGCCCGGTATCATCCGCACCATTTATGATCCGACGGCCGGGACCGGCGGCTTCCTCTCTTCAGGCATGGAATATGTGCACGAGCTGAACCCTAACGCGGTGATGCGTGCCTTTGGTCAGGAGCTGAACCCGGAATCCTACGCAATCTGTAAAGCCGACATGCTGATCAAAGGTCAGGATGTCAGCCGTATTAAGCTGGGCAACACTCTCTCTAACGACCAGCTGCCGCTGGACCAGTTCGACTACATGCTCTCTAACCCACCGTTTGGCGTGGACTGGAAAAAGATTGAGGGCGAGATTAACGACGAACATACACAGAAAGGCTTTAACGGTCGATTCGGCCCGGGCCTGCCGCGTGTTTCCGACGGCTCTCTGCTGTTCCTGATGCACCTGATCAGCAAAATGCGCGACAGCCACAATGTGGATGGCACCGTGAGCAACGGCGGGCGTATCGGGATTATCCTTAACGGTTCGCCACTGTTTACTGGCGGGGCGGGCAGCGGAGAGAGCGAAATCCGTCGCTACATTCTGGAAGCCGATTTACTGGAAGGCATCGTCGCGCTGCCAACGGATATGTTCTACAACACCGGCATTGCCACCTACGTCTGGATCCTCTCCAACAAGAAAGCGCCTGAGCGTAAAGGTAAAGTACAGCTGATTGATGGTACCAACCTGTGCGGCAAAATGCGTAAATCGCTGGGCTCCAAGCGTAACCTGATGGGTGATGACGATATAAAACTGATCACCCAGACCTTCGGTGACTTTGAGGTGGTGGATGCCACAACCCTGGAAGAACTGGGTCTGGAAAAAGCCGCCGAGCAAAAATCCAGCCGTGGCCGTCAGCCTGCCACCGCCAAAACCGAAGCGCCGAAAACCTTCGCCAGCAAAATCTTTAACAGCACCGACTTTGGCTATCGCCGCCTGACCGTTGAACGCCCGCTGCGGTTATCTGCTCAGGTGACGGATGAATCGATTACGACTCTGCGCTTTGCGCCGAAGCCGTTTAACGCGCCGATGGAACGCCTGTATGAAGAGTTCGCGTCCCAATGGCAGGCGGATAGCTATGGTGATTTCTCCGAACTGGAAGCCGAAGCTCGCGCCATCATCAAAGCCGAATTTGCAGAGCTGAAAGAGAAGCAGATTAAAGATCTTCTCGATAGCAAGCTGTGGCTGACACAGCGCGGGTTGATGGAAAAAGCGCAGCAGATTCAGGAAGCACTGGGTACGCAGGCAGGTGGTAAAACGCTGGTATGCAATGACTTCAATCAGTTCCAGCTGACCCTGAAAGGGGCCATCAAAACGGCTGGCGTGAAGCTGGATGCAAAAGAAAATAAACAGTTTATCGACGCTATCACCACCAAAAACCCGGATGCCGAGCCGGTGGTGAAGAAGGTGCTAAAAGAAACCGCTCAGCCGCTGTACGGCGCGTTTGAATACAAAGGCAAGGTTGTTGAGTTTGAACAGGACGGCGAGCTGCGTGATAACGAAAACGTGCCGCTGAACCCGGCAATGTCTACCAGTGACCTGATTGAAAACTACTTCAAAGCGGAAGTGCTTCCGCATGTGGATGACGCGTGGATCAACGCTGATAAGCGCGATGCGAAAGATGGTGAAGTGGGGATTGTCGGTTATGAGATTCCATTTAACCGCCATTTCTATGTCTATCAGCCGCCGCGCCCGCTGGAAGATATTGATGCCGACCTGGATGCGGTCAGCGCCGAGATTATGAAGCTGCTGCAGGAGGTACATTCATAATGAATTTACCTACCTATGGAAGTTATAAGAAATCGAATATTATATGGGTTGGAAATTATCCCAGTGAGTGGTTCATTACGAAAGTAAAGTATGAAGCATATGTTAAGGCAAGAGTCGGCTGGCATGGCCTAAAATCGGATGATTTTACGGATGAAGGACCATTTCTTGTCACCGGTAGTGACTTTAAGTCATCACGCATTCACTGGGCTGATTGCTATCATTGTGATTTGAATCGCTATGAGCAAGATCCATATATACAGCTAAGAAATGGTGATTTGCTTATTACTAAAGATGGAACTATTGGGAAAGTAGCATTGATTGACGGGTTAAAACCCAATGAAAAAGCGACTTTAAATAGTGGTGTATTTGTCGTAAGGCCGCTTGTAAATAACTTCTCTACTAAATTCTATTTTTGGCTGCTCCAGTCTAAGGTGTTTACCGATTTTGTCGATTACAATAAAACAGGTAGTACGATTGTTCACTTGTACCAAGACACCTTTGTTAATTTTTCTTATGCATCTCCCCAACTAAAAGAGCAGATACAAATCGCTGCATTCCTCGATCACGAAACCGTAAAAATCGATAATCTGATCGAGAAGCAACAGCAACTGATTGAAATGCTCAAAGAAAAACGTCAGGCAGTGATTAGCCATGCCGTCACCAAAGGGCTAAACCCTGATGTGCCGATGAAAGATTCTGGCGTTGAATGGTTGGGGGAGGTTCCAGAGCATTGGGATGTTCTTCGCCTTAAACACTTAATATCATCTTTAGAGTCAGGGTGCAGTGTGAATGCTGCTGATATTCCTGCTCAGCAAGGTGAAGTAGCTGTTCTAAAAACTAGCTGTGTTTATACTCGTAGCTTTAGGGCTAATGAAAATAAGATTGTTGTATTAGAAGATCTGCACCGCGTAAAATGCCCTGTTCGAAAAGGAAGCATAATTATTAGCCGCATGAATACTCCTGATTTGGTTGGCGCAAGTGCCTTAGTGGATGTTGATGCGGAAAATATTTATTTGCCAGATCGTTTGTGGCAAACAAATTTCAACTCTAAGCTGAAGCTAATTCCAGCTTATTTGGCTCATTTTATGACGACTCAAGGCTTTCGCACTCAAATATCTTTGGGAGCAGAGGGCGCCAGTAGCAGTATGCAAAATATTGCTAAAGATGATTACTTATCTATTAACTGCTTATTACCATCAATTGAAGAACAACAAGAAATAACAAGTTTTTTAGAAGAAAAATTATCCTACTTTTCTGATTTAGAATTGAGGTCTTCAGAAATCATACAATTGCTCCAGGAGCGCCGCACCGCACTGATCTCCGCCGCCGTCACCGGAAAAATCGACGTCCGCGACTGGGTATCCCCTGAGACGCAGGACGTTGAGGAGCCACAGGAGGCCACAGCATGAGCATGGACAGCACCAAAGAGCTGATTTTCCAGAATGAAATGATTGCTCAGATGAAAGCAAAAGGCTGGATTTGCGACAAAGCAGAAGGCTACGATCGCGAACGTGCGCTGTACTCGCAGGATGCGCTGACGTTTGTGCAGACCACGCAGCCGCAGGAGTGGGAGAAGTTTGCCAAAATTTATCCTACCGATACCGAGCGTCATTTCCTCGATGCGCTGGTGGCGCAGCTGAAAAAAGCGGACATCAACGCCACCGATGTGTTGTCGCGCACCTACGGTACGCTCGGTGTGCTGCGTCATGGTATCAAAAGCCATAACGCACGTTTTTCCCTGTGCCAGTTCAAGCCGGAGCATAACCTCAATCCGGAAACCCTGACACGCTATAAACAGAATATCTGTCGCATCGTGCCGGAGCTGGTTTACAGCCCTCATGCGTCGAACGCCGCATTTGAAGAAACGGGCGTTAAGGCGAAGAAATGGCGTATCGACCTGGTTCTGTTCGTCAATGGCTTGTCGATAGCGACCCTCGAACTGAAGTCTGAATTTAAGCAGACCGTACAAAACGCCATCACGCAATATAAGAAAACGCGTTTGCCAAAAGATCCTGGCACTAATAAGCCTGAGCCGCTGCTGACATTTAAGCGCGGCGCGCTGGTGCATTTTGCCGTCAGCCAGTATGAAGTGTTTATGGCGACCAAACTTGAGGGCGATAAAACCTTCTTCCTGCCGTTTAACAAAGGCACCCATGACGGCGGCGCGGGGAACGATATCCCGGAAGATGCTAACGACTACGCCACCAGCTACCTGTGGAATGAGGTGCTGCTGCCGGACAATCTGCTGAAAATTCTCGCGAGCTTCGTGCATCTGCAAATCGTCGAAAAAGAAAATGCCATTGGCCTGAAGTACAAAAGCGAGAGCCTGATTTTCCCGCGCTATCACCAGTGGGATGTAGTGAACAAACTGATCACCGCCGCCACTTTGGAAGGCACTGGCAATAAATACCTGATTCAGCACAGTGCGGGGTCGGGCAAATCGAACTCTATCGCCTGGACGGCCCATCAGCTTTCCCGCCTGTACGATGAGCATGGCGAGAAGCAGTTCCACTCGGTGATAGTGGTGACGGACCGCACCGTGCTTGACGACCAGCTGCAGGACACCATCTATCAGTTTGAGCATCAGGATGGCGTAGTCGGGCGTATCAATAACAAAGAGGGCGACGGTTCTAAATCGGAGAAGCTGGCCAGCGCGCTGGAAAACTCGCAGCCAATCATTATCGTCACCATTCAGACCTTCCCGTTTGTCCTGAAGGCGATTGAAAACAGCGTCAGCCTCAAGCAGCGTAAATACGCGGTGATTGCCGATGAAGCGCACTCCTCGCAGAGCGGCTCTACGGCGCGTCAGCTGAAAGAAGTGCTGATGACGGAAGAGGCGGATGACGATGTGGAGATGTCTTCAGAAGATATTCTGGATGCCACCGTCGCCGCGCGTAAAGGCAGCAACAACCTCAACTATTACGCCTTCACCGCCACGCCGAAAGCCAAAACGCTGGAGCTGTTTGGTCGTCTTCCTAATCCGCAGGAACCGGCGTCGAAAACGAACAAACCGGAAGCGTTCCACGTTTACTCCATGCGCCAGGCCATCGAAGAGGGCTTTATCCTCGATGTGCTGAAGAACTACACCAACTATAAAGTGGCGTACAAGCTGCTGCAAAAGCTGGACGATCCTGATCGGGAAGTGGACAGCAAAAAAGCGAAGATCAAACTAAACCAGTGGGTCTCACTGCACGATCATAACGTGTCGCAGAAAGTGAAGGTGATTGTTGAGCACTTCCGCAAGCATGTGATGCACTTACTGGCTGGCCAGGCGAAAGCGATGGTGGTGACCAGCTCGCGTAAAGCGGCGGTGCGCTACAAGCTGGCGTTCGATAAATATATCGCTGAGCAAAAGTACGACAAGATAAGCGCGATGGTGGCGTTTTCCGGGGAAGTGGAATTCAATGAAGATGACCAAAACAGCCTTGCGCTGCTTAACCAGAAGTTCACCGAGATCAATATGAACCCAGGCCTGAAAGGCCGGGATATGCGCAAAGCGTTTGACTCCGATGACTATCAGGTAATGCTGGTGGCCAACAAATTCCAGACTGGTTTTGATCAGCCTAAGCTGTGCGCCATGTATGTGGATAAAAAGCTGGGTGGCGTTGAGTGTGTGCAGACGCTGTCGCGCCTGAACCGTACTTATCCAGGGAAGGTGCAGTCCGGCACGTTTGTGCTCGATTTCTACAACGAACCCGACGAGATTTTGGGTGCTTTCCAGCCGTACTACCAGACAGCAGAACTGACGGATGTCAGCGATCCGCAGCTCGTCTTTGAGCTGTTTGAAAAGCTGCGTACCAGCGGTATTTTCCTGTGGAACGAGGTAGAGCAGTTCTGCGAGGCGTTCTTCAGCAAAAACAAATCCAACGCGGCCATTAGCAATATCTGCAAACCTGCGGTGGAGCGCTGGAAGCATCGTTATACCTCAGCGATTGATGCGTATGTGCTGGCTAAAGAGATGTTTGAACGCACCAAAAAGACCGGCGATATTGTGCTGATCACCAATGCGGAAAACACCTTCAAAGAGTGCGAGAAAGAAAAAAGTAAGCTGGATATCTTCAAGAAAGATCTCGGCAGCTTTGTCCGCTTTTACGAGTTTATGTCGCAAATCGTCGATTACGACGACAAGAACCTGGAGAAGCTGAGCCTGTTTGCCCGCCATCTGCGTCCGTTACTGCATGAACAGCGTATCGAAGAAGGCGAGATTGATTTAAGCAATGTGGAGATGAGCCATTATCGCCTGTCGAAGCTTCACGAACAGCACCTAAAACTGCAGGAAGATGCGGAAGAATACAAAATCACACCGGGTAATGATGTCGGTACGGCAAAGCCGAAGGACAAGAAAGAAGAGTTTCTGTCGAATATCCTGGCGCGTCTTAACGAGCTGTTCGTTACCGATAATCTCACCGATAAAGACATGATCAACTATGCCTTCGCGGTGCGTGACAAGCTGTCAGAAAACCAGGCGGTGATGACCCAGATTGCCAACAATACGCGCGAACAGGCAATGCTGGGCGATTTCCCAAAAGCCATTGATGATGCCGTGATGGACAGCAACGACGCCCAGCAGGAGATGATGGTGCAATATCTCTCTAATCCTGAACTGGCGAAGGGCTTTGCCCGGGTGGTGTTTGATATGTTGAAAGGGGCTTGATTTTCGATTCCCCGATTAAAAGATGGAATGTTTTGTCAGGTATAAAATCCGAAACATTACATTCCCATCATCTTATTCAAATAGTATAGATACCTAAACTGATAGCAATCGGGTATCGATGAGTTATCTGTGTTGTAAAACAACTTTACCGTGAGAACCAATCAAGTTTTTTGATCAATTTCGGTTGTTCTATTCCATATATATCATTGTATGTTAAATTTAATTCTAACATCGACAGTTCAGAACGAAGTGTTTGTCGCAAATGCTTTTCAGTCTGATCAAAACTAGCCTGTAAGAGTATCAACTCTTTGTCTACAGCAATTATTCTTTCATCAATATTATCAGTAAAACGCTCCCAAAGGATATTGAGCTTAATTTTACTTATTGCATCCATTATTCGATCATGGCTATTACTTGCATCTTGCGTTAAAAATTCTTTTACGATCAATGGCCCTGTTCCTTGGTTTTTTATTTTAATAAAGATAACGTCTTCATAATCACCTATCAAGAATTCTGCTAATGGCTTTACCGATAGTTGGTTGTGCTTTTGCTGATGTAGTTGCGCCTTGTATGCAATGAATAACGATATAACTGAGGTTATCATTGCACAAAATGAGACAATAAGTTCAGATTTTCTGGCTATTAGATCGAGCATGTGATTACATTTCCCTTTTGTGAATGTTTATTGATAAGGCATATAAATGCATTTTTAAGTCAGGTTTTTATTCAAGTCAGTTAATTTTACTTAAGTTACCATATTGGGTTAAATAAAAGCTTTAGATAATATCCCTGAAAAGAGGTAGATTGTCACTATCAGTGGAGTGTAGTCGAACAACAAGGAACATAGGGATGAAGGCTAAAGAAGCCAAGCTACTCAACTTTCTGCATACAGCACCTCAACTCGTAATACCTATCTATCAACGACTCTATTCGTGGAGCCTGAAAGAGTGCGAACAACTGTGGGAAGACATCATTCGTTGTGGAAGGGATGAAGATAACCAGGGTCATTTCATAGGTTCAGTCGTTTACATCGAAAATGGTCTCTATTCAGTGACATCGCAGTCGCCGTTGCTGATTATCGACGGTCAACAACGTATTACGACAGTCTCTTTGTTGATTGCTGCTCTGGCCGAAGCTGTGGGTGATCTGGAACTTATTGAAGGGTTCAACCAGGCCCAATTACGAGGGTTCTACTTAACGAATCCTCTCCTGTCTGGGGAGAAGCGTTACAAACTCATTTTGTCATTAACTGATAATGAGACCCTGCGCGCTATCATCGATGGTAAACCTCTGCCTGAAACGAGTTCGGTAAGAGTGAAAGAGAACTTCGACTTTTTCAGGGAAAAACTTCGGGACAAGGTGTTGCTGGAAACAGTATGCAAGGGTTTAGGCAAGTTGATTGTGGTTGATATTTCTCTGCAACGTGGAAATGACAACCCACAACTTATTTTCGAGAGTATGAACTCTACGGGGAAAAAACTCAGTCAGGCAGATTTGATCCGTAACTACATTTTAATGGGGCTTGAAACTGAGCGTCAGACGAATTTGTATAATGATCACTGGCGTAGGATGGAGCTGTTGTTTGGGCAGGAAGCCTACTCTGAACAGTTTGATGCCTTTATGCGCCATTATCTTACTGTCAAAACGGGTGATATACCTAAAATTGACGATATCTATGAAGCATTTAAACAATATTTTCATCAAACAAAAAAATCTGTTGAATGCATTTTGGCAGAAATACATCAATATGCTGGTTACTATTGTTCCATTGCACTTGGTGCTGAAAAGAACAAAGAGCTAAAAAATGTGTTTCAGAACATCCGTGAGCTTAGAATGGATGTTGCTTACCCGTTGATGCTTGAGTTATATGATGATTATAAGCATGATAAATTATCTGTTGAAGATTATTCTGAAGCTTTGCGGTTGATGGAGAGTTATGTATTTCGTAGAGCAGTATGTTCTATACCAACTAACTCAATGAACAAAACTTTCGCAGGGCTTAGTAAAAATTTTGATAAAGAACGTTACCTGGAAAGTATTAAGGCTTCGTTCATTTTACTACCATCATATAGACGTTTTCCGGGTGATGAAGAATTCATTCGAGATATACAGACGCGGGATTTATATAATTTCAGGAGCCGTAGCTATTGGCTCAGGAGGCTTGAAAACCATAAGCACAAAGAGCCGATTTCCGTAGAAGGCTATACAATTGAACATATTCTTCCTCAGTGTGACAATAAGCAGGAGAAAGTTCCGGTATCATGGAGAACGGAACTTGGTGATGAGTGGCAACGTGTATGGGAAACTCGCCGCCATACCCTCGGTAACTTGACGTTAACGGGGTATAACTCTGAATACAGTAATCGTTCATTTAGTGAAAAACGTGATATGGATGGGGGATTCAAATATAGTCATTTGCGCCTTAATGATGGATTAAGTGCTCTGGATAGCTGGAACGAAAGTACAATCTCTGCCAGGGCAGAGAAAATGGCGATCCTTGCGAGTGATGTCTGGCCAAGTGCTAAGTTATCAAGTGATATTTTGGCTCATTATCATCCGCAAGTGGATGCAAATACAGTTTATCGCTTTGAAGATCATGCCCATCTTGCGAAAGAAAATGTTAATGCACTATTTGACGCATTTCGAAAAGCAACGCTAGAGCTTGATCCCTGTGTGACAGAAGTATTCTTAAAACTTTATATTGCTTATAAGGCCGAGGTTAATTTCGTAGACGTTGTTCCTCAGGCAAAACGATTGCTACTTATTCTTAATATCCCTTATTCTCAGGTTAATGATCCAAAGGGCATCTGTAGAGACATTACTGGTCTTGGCCGTTGGGGGAATGGTGATGTAGAGGTTGGTTTCGAGAAATTAGACGAATTGCCATATGTGATGTTTCTCGTGACACAGGCATTTGAGCGTCAAATAGATAACTAATATATATAATATTGAGGGCTGTTTTCAGCCCTTAAAAACAAATTCCCGGTGCCATGACAAATAATCGAATGATAGTTGAGGTAACTCGATGATCTTCTGGGGTAAGTTCAGCTTATCGCATGTCTCAAAATCAAGATGATTACTAATCAGAACGTCACCTTTATTAGCAAACGTAATCCAACCTGAATCAAAAAGTGTATCGATATGTGCAGCCAGCATGATGCCATTATGTGGATCCAGGCGTTCTTGCGCCGTTCGACAATCCGCCCATGGTTTTATATGGCTTGCTCTGAGCAGCGGTTGAAAACTAATACCGGTTACTGGGCAGGTTGGATAGAGTTTTAAACAACCTGTGCGAAAGGATCCCTGTCCGATTCTTGCCTGGCTCAAGATTTTTCGGGTCGTTTCGCTCAGAGATAAATCATTAGTGATCAGCTCGAGATCCTGCTTAATCAGATCAAATTGGTCGATCGGATTATCAACTACTACAGGTTGTTTCGGTGTTTCAAAACCAAGCTCACAGGACAATGCAGAGTGAATGTCTTCAGGCAAATATTCTTCTAGTATCTGCTGCGCCAAGGTATCGATTAACAACGTTTGATGTTGTACTAACGAAAATGATGAAACATCAAAACCTCCGGCAACATTATGATCTAAAACCATTTGTAATGCCGGTTCAACAGGGCTTTCCAGAAAGTTAAGGTTGTCGCTGTCCAGAACCCAAAATCCGTCATTTTTCAGGCGCCAGAAAGGCATGAGAGTTTCGTATGTTCTACGTTTAGGCCCATACTTTTTCAGCAACTCCTTGAGTTGCGGTTGTATTTCTGTCTGAAAATGAAACAGCTGTGCGTGTCCCTTTTTGTACTGAGAAAGTACATACAGAACCAGTAAAGGCTTATTCGGTGCTGGGAAATTGCCATACCAGGCTGTTTTCATTTCAGCGATTTTTTGACTGAGAGATTTTGCTATGGTCATGGTTCTGTTACAGGAGTCAGTAGAATTTGCGATGATGCTCGCAAAAGCTCGGTTAATCAACCTACTAACTTCTCACTTTCAACTAAGCAAGTACCAGCAGATGCTACCTTCGACTTAAAAATTTTACCCTGACAGACTCCACTCTACACACCATCTATTGCGGTTCTTACTAGTGGTCCTCCAGTACTTTGCTACTCTTCATCAACGATATGCTCATTAGGTGCACCCACGTTCAACAGATTATTCAGTCTTTCACTACCATTGCAGCTCTTGCACAAAAATACCACCAGACCCCCAAACCCTATTTCCTGAATCCTCCTCGCATTTCCCAAATTTACCCACCGCAAAACCGCTGTATTTATATTCAGCTCTGTATAATAGGCAGCAGAAATTACGCCAGACGGCAAAGGAAGTATCAAAGGGAAATAAATGAAGGAATTCGCGATATGAAGGTGCAGCAACACCCTCATACCGCTAACCACAACCAACTATCCTAGGAGTTGAAAATGGCTGCGACGAATTTTAAGCCAGAGTTTACTGTTTGCAAAACAGAATCAGACGCTTTTACCGGCGTGATTGAAAACCACGAGCTGGTACGCAAAAACAGTGCCCGCCGTCTTCACGGCAACCAGACCCGTAGCGCGCCTGTCCATCCAAGGGCGGAGACGCCGCAAGCGAGTTCGGCCTGCTGCGAACTCTATTCACGGGTGGACAATAATTATCTTCCTCTTGAGGGGGAGTGGTTATCCCGGGCGGGTTTTATTAACGGGATGCCGGTCAAAATCCGGGTGATGAAAGACTGCATTGTGATTACGCCACAGCATACAAGAGAATTATGGGGATGCCTGGATGGTATGAGTGTGGTGAATATAAATAAGCAGAAAGTCGCGCAGTGGTTAAAAACATTTCCAGGCGTTTTAAATGATACCGGCGATATTCCGGTGATTAAGCGTAACGCCTGATAAATATCCCGGCCGGGTGCCGGGATTATTTTTTAATTTCAGACCACCTTCAAAACACCGGCACCCCCAGCCCCATCTTCACCTCTCGCAGTGTCCCCTGCGTCACTCCCTGAGCCCGTTCCGTTCCGCGTTTCAGCATCGCCATCAATTCCCCCTTGTCCTGCATATACATCGCCCGCCGCTCGCGCATAGGGGCGATCAGCTCCTGCAAGCACGCTTCCAGTTCGTTCTTACACACCCGGTCACCCAGCCCGCCCGCCTGATAGTGCGCCTTCATCGTGGCAACCTTGTCTTTGTCCGGATGAAACGCGTCGAGGTAAGTAAACACCACATTCCCCTCAATCTGCCCCGGGTCGTTCACCTTCAGGTGGTTAGGGTCGGTGTACATGGCGCTCACTGCGCGGTGGATGGTCTCTTCGCTGGCGGAAAGGTGCAGCGTGTTGCCGAGCGATTTCGACATCTTGGCGCTGCCGTCGATGCCGGGCAGGCGGCTGGTGTCGCTCAGCATTGCCTTGCAGTGGCGCAACACCGGGGCGGGCAGCAGGCTGTTCATCTTGTGCACAATCTCGTTGGTCTGTTCAATCATCGGCAACTGGTCGTCGCCCACGGGCACACATTCGGCCTTAAACGCGGTAATGTCCGCCGCCTGGCTGATGGGGTAGGCCATAAAGCCGACCGGCAGCGAGCGGGCAAAGCCTTTCTGCGCGATCTCATTTTTCACCGTCGGGTTACGCTCCACGCGGGCAACGGTGACGATGTTCATATACAGCATCGTCAGCTCGGCAAGGGCGGGCAGGGCGGATTGCAGGCAGATGGTGGTCAGGCTCGGGTCGATGCCCGCGGCCAGATAATCGGCCAGTACTTCAGGAATGTTATCGCGGATCTTCTGCGGGTTGCTGCCGTTGTCAGTCAGCCCCTGCAAATCGGCAATCAATACGAACTGGTTGTGCGTCTGTTGCAGCGCCACGCGCTGGCGCAGTGAACCGACATAGTGACCAAGGTGCAGCGGGCCGGTCGGGCGATCGCCGGTAAGAATAGTGGTGCTCATAAAGACTCCTTAACGTATCAATGCCGAAAGGGGTCTTTAAAACATAATAGCCGCCTTTCGGCGGCTATCTGAAAATAGAGAAAACAACTCCAGGCCGCCTTAAGAAGGCTGCCACCAACGGTTTACGGTGAGCACGGCGTGGTTTATGTTCATCTGGTTACCGTACCATGTCTCACACAAAAAACAACAGGGCATGTCATGCTGCAATCGCTCAACCACCTGACCCTCGCGGTCAGCAACCTGCAAAAAAGTCTGACCTTCTGGCACGATGTACTGGGCTTAACGCTCCATGCCCGTTGGAATACCGGGGCGTATCTCACCTGCGGCGATCTGTGGCTCTGCTTGTCTTTCGATGAGACGCGCCGTGTCGTGCCGCCGCAGGACAGTGACTATACCCATTACGCGTTTAGCGTGGCGGAACAGGATTTTGCACCGTTCTCGCGTAGGCTTGAACAGGCGGGCGTCACCGTCTGGAAGCAGAACAAAAGCGAGGGTGCATCGTTCTATTTTCTCGACCCGGACGGGCACAAGCTGGAGCTGCACGTGGGCAACCTCGCCGCACGGCTGGCGGCGTGTCGGGAAAAACCCTACGCAGGGATGACGTTCTATCCGCAGGGCTAATCCTGCGTCATCTCAAACTGGGTGATTGCCAGTGGCTGATACCCGGCCGAGGCAAACAGCGGAGCAAACCGCTCAGGTACGGCAACGGGCGTGCAGATGCCTGGATACAGGGCGCTGAGATTTTGCAGCATCCGTCGCGCGTGACCCTGGCCACGCGATCCCGGCTCCACAAACAAGAACCGCAGCAGCGGTTTCGTGTTGTGCGTGGTGATGGCGGCCCAGGCTCCGGCGCCATCGCTGATAATTTCACAAGGCATCAGGGGCAGCGAAAGCGGATCAAGCTGCCACGGCGTGCGTTCACCGGGGGCTGACCACACCGCCCGCAGCAGGTCGTTAAGCGTGGCTTCGCGAAGCTCCCCGTTCATCCGCACATCTGTTGTTTCGCCTTTAAAGCCCCACAAACCCTGAGATACGCGAAAACCCAGCGCTTTATACAAGGCGATCGCGGCCGTATTTTCGTGGATCACTTCCAGATAAAACGGGCTGATACCTTTGGCTTTCAGCGTGGTGAACAGTGGTGTCAGCATTCCTCGTGCCAGCCCTTTGCCACGGTATTCTGGGAGGATGGCAAACGCACCCAGCCGTGCCGCACCTGCACGGCGCATAATCAGGGCGATGGCTACAGGCTCGTCGCCACGAAGCCAGACGCACGAGTCCTCATAACTTAACCCTTCAGAGCCAAAACGCAGGGCAAAGGCTTCGGGCGTCAGCGAAAACGGGACGAAATAGTCCTGAAAGCAACGCTCCAGAATGTCGGTAAGAATGGCGGCACTAAAGTGAAGAGCGCTCACGGCGGTCAGTTCCATTACCATTGCCCTGTGTCGTGGGGAGACAATCAGTGTAGTGGAAGCTCCGCGTTCTTTCTCACTGAACTTCCAGCGTTTTTAGCTCATCGGTGATGGCTTTATTGCGTTCAACAAGCGAATCACACATCGCCTGATCCGTTTTTTTACCGCTACAGTAAATGTTCATCTGCGCGTTGTTCAGCAACATGCGGTTGTTGAGAGTATTGATTTTGTTTTCTGTCGGGTTTTGTGTGCCATTCGCCAGCGCAAGGCGTAACCCTTCCATAAACGAACAGCTGTTGTGATAGGCCATAAAGTCGTTCAGGGCGCGGCTAAGCGGGTAATCTTTCATGCTGTCGGTTTTTAAATGCTGGACGATAGCCACCGCTTTGGTGTTGCGTGTTTGCTGGATTTTGGTATCCACGGCAGTGACGATCATCTGCTTATAGACCACTTCGTTGACCAGCGATCGTTCTGAATTAGAGAACATCGCCAGCGCCGAGAAAATAGATTTGCTGACCGTTGGCGTCACCACGGTGGCAACGCCGGCGAACAGGCTGGTGAGGGTGCCGGCGGAAATATTAAACATCGCGTCATTGCCATAAATGCTCCGGCGATGGGCCAGGCAAACCTGCTCCGAACCGGTCATCAGGGTGTAAATGGCATCGTTGCGCTGGGCCTGGCATCCCTTTTCATCGTCGACGGCAGTCCCTGCATTGGCACATTCTTTTGTGATAATGGCATCCCGATCATTGAGGTCAGCGGGCTTTGTCGTGCCTTCCGGTACAGCTGGCGGGTTGAGCAGGATCTGCATCAGCGTGTCAGACGTCGTCGTGATGGTGCTATCCACCTCAGGGCTGGAAAACCCCTGATACAGAGGGTTGTTCTGGACGCAGCCTGCCAGGAGCAGGCCGGAGAAGAAAACTAACCCAATGTGTTTCACCATGATAGCGCCCCGGGCGGATTCGTGGAGTCACGATGCCCAATGAGATTTGAGATCTGCCAGCGTTCCCGGGAAATAATTGCAATCCAGGTGACCACGCGAATTACCAGGAATGCCGGGAACCGTGCGACATCCCGCCGGGCCCGTGGGGCCGTCCGTGTATTGCCAAAGCCAGTAGTTATCCCAGTGCACCGGCAGAGTAGGATGCGCGCCATACTGCGCGAGCCATAAACGATGGCCGTGGTAGAACGCATCGCGTGTTGAACCCAGCGCTTCCCGTAGCAAATTGCTGCCGTAAATCACCGGGCGGCGATTCAGTTTTGCAAAGATAGCGTCACTAAAGTCCCTTACTCCCTGGGCCGTCATTTGATTACCGGGAGTGGTTTCAAAATCCAGGGCAACCAGCGTGTTCTGATCCGGGTTGGCATAGGTTAAAAAATTGTCCACCTGCTCCGCGATGTTTGCCGCTGTACCCCAGTGATAGGCTCCCCACAGCAGGCCTGCGGCCAGGGCATCACTCCTGCGATTATCGTATTGATCGTCCCGGCCTTTCCTCCCGGTGGTGGCTTTATGGATCACCGCCGCCAGCCCGGCATTTTTCGCCTGTTGAAAACTGGTCACACTATCCCCGTGGTAAAGATCCACCACCAGGGGAACAGGGCTTAAGTCGATGCTGTTTTCCTGAAGGGGCGCGGTAATACTGTGCGCCGAAGCGGGAGTGCAGGCTCCGGCCCAGATAAAGGTGCTGATGGAAATGCGATACCAGTGGGCATTACCTTCAAAGGCATCGCCAATGACAGCAGCCAGAACCGCCAGCGTTTGCCCGGCGGCCAGCTTTTGAACCACCGGTGCCTGGAGCGACGGTGCGCCCTGGCGAACATTGACCAGCACGGTGGTTGTCACACTGCCTGTTAAGGGAATTTCAGGATAGTTGCTCATCGCTACCTCGCACGCAGTCTGTGTTAACCCGCACCGGATGACGTTGTGTTGTTTGTTGAGGGAGGCGGCGTGGATGCATCACCGTGCGGCGCAGCTTTATAGGCAAGGTATCCCGCATGGCTAATGCCCAGCAGCCAGGACATGTGGTCGGAGACATCAGGGAAGGTGTTGAGTTCTGCCACGGGGTGGGAAAAAAAGTCCCAAAGCGACATTCCGTATATCGCTAACAAAATAAACGTGATGACGAACTGCTGTATTTTTCCCAGATCAGCCGAACCCGCATTGGTATTTTCCTCGCCACGAAAAAGATCCAGCCAGCTGGCCAGCTCAGCGCTTGAGAAAGAAAAGATTTTCCCGGCAGGAATAATGTCTTCTACCGGTTTATTCAGCGCCTGAGAAACCTGCTGTGCAGCCTGAGCGGTGACATTATTATCGGCTTTGGCATTTAAAATGGCGGGCGCCGCCGCCAGTGAGGTCAGTGATATCCCCATAATGGCCAGCAAAGGCTCATTCAGCGTTATTTCGAGTGGGTCTGGTATATCTCCCCGGATCCTCAGCAATGCTGCGGTATATATCGCAGACAAAATCAGCATGGACCAGCACAGCGCCTGTAATTTAGACAGGCTCAGACGGTTGCGGTAATCAATAAAAATGCCATTGAGGCGGCCATTGATGGCATATCCAACCCCCATACAAAAAATAATCATCGCGACGAGCGTCAGGAGCCAGGCAAACTGTTGGTCTTCGATAATGACCGGTGCAGCAATAAATAAAATCAGGCTACCGAGGATCCAAAATAACGTGCCAGAGGATGCTTTAGGCATACACCATACCTTTTTCATAACAGGCGATGTTAATACCCTACTCGGCAGGCATTTTTCCGGCTGTAACAACAAAGCATGAAATAAAAAGGGTTTTTCATGCTTAAGGCTGAAAGGGGATTATCTTCGATCAGGCCTTTATTGGCGGCTGCGCGATGGATCCTGATATGGGGCTGAGGACTTTGACCTATAAAACAGGCTACACTCTGCTTTTGAGCGCTAAATGCTGAGGAAATAACAATGCACTACACCATGAAAGAAAGCGACAACAAAGATAAAGCGGAAGGGACACACGGCGCGGGCGCTTTACAGCAGAAGTTGCTGGATTCCCGTTCGATTGTTATCTCCGGCGAGATTGACCAGGCGCTGGCCGAGAAAGTGATCACTCAGCTGATCCTGCTGCAAAGCATCAGCAACGATCCTATTAAGCTGTATATCAACAGCCAGGGTGGCCACGTTGAAGCGGGTGACACCATCCATGACTTCATCAAGTTCATCCGTCCGGAAGTATACGTGATCGGCACCGGTTGGGTTGCCAGCGCGGGGATCACCATCTTCCTGGCCGCGAAAAAAGAGCACCGTTATTCACTGCCAAATACCCGTTTCATGATCCATCAGCCGCTGGGCGGTGTACGTGGTCAGGCGACGGATATTGAAATCGAAGCCCGCGAAATCATCCGTATGCTGGATCGCGTGAACAAGCTGATTGCTGACGCTACCGGTCAGCCGCTGGAAAAAGTGAAAAAAGACACCGACCGCAACTTCTGGATGTCTCCGGCAGAAGCGCTGGATTACGGCATTGTGGGTAAAATGATCACCCATTATGACGATCTGAAGCTCGATTAAGCCTCACCCAGCGCCCGGCAACGGGCGCTATCTCACCTCAAACACCACCGCCATCCAGTTCACCCTGTTATTTTCCGGAAACGCCGGATAGGGATCGAGCCGCGTACAAGCACCCGCCCAGATAAACGTATTCTCATCAATGCGATACCAGTGTGCATTGCCTTCAACGGCATCGCCCACCACCGCTCCCAGAACCGTGACGCGGCTTCCCGCGGGCAGTTCACAGGCGACAGGCGAGAACACGGATGGATTATCCCTGCGCGTATAGACCCCCGTGGTGGTCTTCACGTTGCCCGTTGCCGGGAATTCAATGAAATCGCTCATCTCAGGCCTCATGACACGCTCTCTTAAGGTAACGATATAAGTCGCTGTAAATCTGGCGCTCACGATAAAGCGTGAAACTGCCAGGCTGTGTCATACGAATGGCTGAATGTGGCGACTTTTTACCCCCCTTTGACCCACGACAAGGCAACCCGGCTTCGGTTTGCGCATAATCGCGCCTGTTTACCTTTTCACTGGTGCTAACCATGGCGTATCAACTGAACCTGAACTGGCCGGAATTTCTTGAAAAATACTGGCAAAAACAACCCGTTGTGCTGAAAAATGCCTTCCCGAATTTTGTCGATCCGATTACGCCTGACGAGCTTGCAGGTCTGGCGATGGAGCCGGAAGTCGATAGTCGTCTGGTGAGCCATTTCAACGGTAAATGGCAGGCCAGCAATGGCCCGTTTGAGCATTTCGACGATCTGGGCGAAACCGGCTGGTCACTGCTGGCGCAGGCGGTGAACCACTGGCACATGCCGGCGGCTGAGCTGGTGCGTCCGTTCCGCGTATTGCCGGACTGGCGTCTTGATGACCTGATGATCTCTTTCTCTGTACCGGGCGGTGGCGTTGGCCCGCATATCGATCAGTACGATGTGTTTATCATTCAGGGAATGGGAAGCCGCCGCTGGCGCGTGGGGGATAAGCTGCCAATGCGTCAGTTCTGCCCGCATCCGGCGCTGCTGCACGTCGATCCTTTTGAGCCGATCATCGACGAAGATCTGGCCCCGGGCGATATCCTTTACATCCCACCTGGATTCCCGCACGACGGTTTTACCCATGAAACCGCGCTGAACTACTCCGTGGGATTCCGCGGGCCAAACGGCCGCGATCTGATCAGCAGCTTTGCCGATTACGCCCTGGAAAACGATCTGGGCGGCGAGCATTACAGCGATCCGGATCTGACCTGCCGCGAACACCCAGGCCGTGTGGAGCAGTACGAGCTTGATCGTATTCGCCAGATGATGATCGACATGATCAGTAAACCTGACGATTTCACGAAATGGTTCGGCAGCTTTGTCTCTACGCCGCGTCACGAGCTGGATACTGCCGCTGCGGAACCACCGTATTCGCCAGAAGAGGTGCTTGATGCCCTTCAGGGCGGTGAAACCCTCACCCGTCTGAGCGGGCTGCGTGTGCTGAATATTGGCGGCAGCTTCTTTATCAACAGTGAGCAGCTGGAAACGGTGGATGCAAACGCTGCTGATGCGCTGTGCCGCTTCACCAGTCTTGGGCAGGCTGAACTCGGCGCGGCATTGCAAAATCCGGCGTTTGTGGAAGAACTGACAGACCTGATTAACCAGGGTTACTGGTACTTCGAGGAGTAATCCTGACTGTGCCTGGTTTTCTCCCTCTCCCTGTGGGAGAGGGCCGGGGTGAGGGCATCAGGCCGCACAAGGTAAAAGCAAAACGGCAACCTCGGTTGCCGTTTTTAGTGTTTTCTCCCTCTCCCTGTGGGAGAGGGCCGGGGTGAGGGCATCAGGCCGCACAAGGTAAAAGCAAAACGGCAACCTCGGTTGCCGTTTTTAGTGTTTTCTCCCTCTCCCTGTGGGAGAGGGTTGGGGTGAGGGCATCAGGCCGCACTATGCCTCCATCGCAATATGGATCGCCTCGCCCATTTTTTTCAATGCATCGCGATTTTTATCTGTTGGCGGCAACGCCACGTTGATCCGCAGGCAGTTGCGGTATTTCCCGGATGCGGAAAACAACGACCCGGCTGCGGCCTGGATTTTCAGGCGGCACAGCTGCTTACTCACGCAGACCATGTCCACTTTTTCCGGCAGCTCCACCCACAGTAAAAAACTCCCCTGTGGGCGCGTCACGCAAATTTCTGCCGGGAAAAACTGCCGCACCCAGCAGGTGTAGGTTTCCATATTCTGCTGATAAATCTGGCGCATTCGCCGCACATGCCGGTGGTAATGCCCGTCACGGATAAACACCGCCACCGCCATCTGCGTGCCCGGCACGTTAAATCCGCCTGCGGCATATTTCATGTGCATCACCCGGTCGTAATAACGCCCCGGTACAATCCAGCCTACGCGCAGCCCTGGTGCCACGGTTTTGGTAAACGAGCTACACAGTATCACGCGGCCATCAATATCAAATGAGTGGATCGTTCGTGGTCGCGGATACTCTGCCGCCAGCTCGCCGTAAATATCATCCTCAACTATCGTGATATCGTGGCGTTGTGCCAGCGCCAGCACCTGGCGTTTGCGCGCCTCTGGCATGATAAATCCCAGCGGATTATTGCAGTTGGGCACCAGGATCACCGCCTTGATGGGCCACTGTTCCAGTGCCAGTTCCAGGGCTTCAATGCTGATCCCCGTTTCAGGATCGGTCGGGATTTCAATGGCCTTGATGTCATACCCGCGCAGCATCTGCATGGTGCCGTGAAACGACGGAGACTCCACCGCCACAATATCTCCCGGTTTGCACACCGAGAGCAGGGCAATCGACAGCGCGCCGTGGCAACCGTTGGTGATCACAATCTCGTTGGGGGCAACGGTTGAACCACCGTCCAGCATCAGGCGGGCAATTTGCTCACGCAGTTCAAACCGCCCGTCCAGCACGTCGTAGCTCAGCACATCGCTGGGGTTGTGCTGCACAATGCGGCTCATTTCCCGCCACAGCGGTTTCAGGCTCGGCTGGTTCAGGTCTGGCGAGCCGCCGCCAAAAGAGATCATCTCTTTGTCGGCACGCGCGTCCAGCAGCATCATCACTTCATCCCACTGGGTGACATCCACCGGGCGCTGCACCGGGCGCGTCATCGCCGGAACGGGGGGCTGGGCTTTGCGCTGCGAAACAAAATAACCGGAACGTGGCTGTGGGGTAATGAGTTGAAGGTTTTCGAGGATCTGATAAGCCTGCTGTATGGTGCTGATACTGACGCCGTGTTCCTGGCTCAGGGCGCGCACGGAGGGCAAACGCTCGCCGCTGCGATACAGCCCTTGTTCAATGCGTTCGGCCAGAATATTGGCCAGATGTTGATAGCGCGTCATGCTGTATCCTCTTTTTACACCATACAGATTGTCAAACCAGTACAGATCGCCGCAAAAAACGACATTCAGATTCTGTTTTAGCGGATCTGTATGTTAAATAAAAGTTGTTTTTGAGTCTGTATTGCATACACCGATTTCCACGATGATAACCCCACTGGCACAGCGAGGAGAACATCATGGAATTTCACGAGAATCGTTCAAAACGTCCGTTTATTGCATTTGTCTGGATTTGGAAAACGGTGAAGAACTGGTATCGCATCAACCGTACTCGCCGCATTTTGAGCCGCATGAGTGATGAACAGCTCAAGGATGTTGGGTTGTCGCGGTTTGATGTGTAGATCGTAGGCCGGGTCAGGCGCAGTCGCCACCCGGCGATTTTTAGCCCAGCAGCTCAAGCGTCTGCTGTTTCGGCCGTTCCAGCAAATCCAGTGCTTCCTGATACGTCCGCACGTTGTTATAGCCCATCACCAGTCCATAGCGTTTGCCCGACCCACGATACCACTCGGAAAGCGCATTCACCTGTAGCTGGTGCTGTTGCCAGCAGCGCGCCACCTCGCGATCGCCGCTGCCTTTGGATAAAAACGCCACAATGTGCATTCCGCCGTCGTTCTGCTCGGTGAAAAACAGATCGCCGTACACCTCCTGCAAGGCAGCGATCATCCAGTCACGGCGGATCTGATACAGCGCGCGCATCTTTTTGAGATGGCGGAAAAAATGCCCCTCATTCAGGAATGTGGTCAGGATTTTTTGCGTGAGTACCGGCTGGCCGCTGGTCACGATGTCGGCGCAGTCGGTAAACGCCGCCACGGTGCTGGCGGGCATCACCACATAGCCCATACGCAGTGACGGCATGATGGTTTTACTGAAGGTGCCCATAAAGATCACCCGGTCGTGCTGGTCGAGGCTTTTCAGTGATGGCAGCACCTTGCGGGTGTAGTGAAATTCACCGTCGTAATCATCTTCGATAATCCACGCCTCGTTCTGGCTTGCCCAGTCGAGCAGCTGCTGTTTACGCGGCAGAGAGAGTGTGACTGCCAGCGGGCTCTGGTGTGATGGCGTGACGATAGCAAAACGGGCATCGTGATGGTGGCGCAGCAGGTATCCGGTATCCATGCCCGAACGATCGACCGGCACGGTGTGCAGACGCGGGACGATGCGCTTGAGCAGCTGTTGCCCCATAAAATAGCCAGGGTCTTCAAACACCACTTTGTCGCTGCGGCTGGCAAGGGTATCGAGGATCAGGCGCAGGCTGCCGCTATAGCCACTGGTGATCAGCACCTGCTCGGCGGTGCAGGACAACCCGCGCGAGATATTCAGGTAACGGGCAATGGCCTGGCGCAGCGGATACCAGCCCAGGACCGGCGGGTTGAGCATCTCTTCCTGGCGCATGGAGCGGGTCGCCTGGCCTGCGAGCAGCAGCCATTTCTTGTACGGAAAGCTGTCGAGCGCCGGGATGCCCGGGCGTAAAAATCCACTGCGTTCACGCTGGCTAATCAGTGATTCCGGGAGCGTGCCGGTGGCCTGTTCCGCAGGCGCGTCGTGCCCGGGTAACAGCAGGTCAGGATTTACCCGCGTGCCGCGTGCGCCCTGGCTGACCAGATACCCTTCTCCGGTGAGAATGGCATAGGCCGTTTCAACCGTTTTGCGCGCCACTTTCAGCTCTTCGGCCAGCACGCGGATCGCGGGCACTTTGTCGCCGGGTTTCAGCACGCCGCGCGTAATGTTGTCGCGGTAGCGGGTATAGATATCGTGATAGCCCGGCTTCATGTCCTACCTCGTTTTGTGGTTTTTGTATCTTTTTACTATGTCATGAACGGCGTAGATTTACCTCATCGCATTACCTGGGCCGCATACAAAAGAGGAAAGACTATGAGCACTCGCGTTAACCACCATAAAGCTACACCTGCACTCGCAAAAGCGCTGTCCGACCTGAGCATGGAAGTGGCAAAAACCTCCATCGACCCGGCGCTGAAACACCTGATTGATATCCGTGTTTCTCAGCTGAACGGCTGTACTTTCTGCCTGGACATGCACTCGAAAGAGGCCAAAATTGCCGGCGAGCGTGAGCTACGCCTGTACCATCTGGCGGCATGGCGCGAATCCCCGCTGTTCAGCGCCCGTGAAAAAGCCGCCCTGGCGTTTACCGAAGCGTTGACCCAGATCGGTGTTCACGGCGTGAGTGATGCCCTGTACCGCAGCGTGGCGGAGCATTTTTCCGATGTCGAAATTTCAGAGCTGAATTTCGCGATTGTGGCCATCAACGCCTGGAACCGCCTGGGGATCACGTCCCGCATGGAGCCCGGCTCGCTGGATGTGGCGTATGGCCTGAATAAGGCTAACCTGGAGTAATTCCGCGCTCACGTACCAGGGCGACGAAAGCCCGTAGCCCGGGTGGGACATGGCGATGCCCGGGGTAGTAAAGACGCAGTCCGGCAAAGGGCTGCGTCCAGTCTTCCAGCACGCTCACCAGTTCCCCGCTTTCCAGCTCTTGCCGGATATAAAGTTCCGGTAAAAATCCCACTCCCAGGCCGGCTTTCACGGCGCGTATTGATGCAAACAGATCGGATGTGGCAAAGCGTGGCGGAACCGCCAGAGCATATTGCTCACCACGTCGCTCCAGCTCCCAGCGATAAAGCCCGCCGTGAGACATCCTCATGCCAATCCCCTGATGATGCAGCAGATCGTCGGGCGTTTGCGGAATACCGTAACGGGCAAAGTGGTCAGGCGTGGCGACGATTAACTGGCGGATGTCTGGCGTGAGTGCCACCGCCACCATGTCCTGCGGCACCGATTCCGCCAGGCGGATCCCGGCGTCATACCCTTCGGCCACAATGTCGATCATCCGTGCTTCGCTGACCGTTTCGACGCGCATTTTCGGGTAACGCTGCATATAGGCAATTAGCAGATTATCCAGAAACAGCGGGCCAATATTATTGGGAACGTTCAGACGCAACGTACCAGCAGGATCGTCGTTATCACTGTGGATCTCTTCGCTGGCCTGGCGGATCTCCTGAAGCGCAGGCCCCACGCGCGCCACAAACCGTTGCCCGGCATCGGTGAGCGCCACGCTGCGGGTGGTGCGGTTAAACAGGCGTGTTTGCAGGCGACTTTCCAGCCCGGCCACCGCATTGCTCACCGCCGTAGCCGACATGCCCAGCTCCTGAGCAGCCGCGCGAAAGCCTCCACGGCGTACCACGGCCAGTACCACTTCCAGCTCAGTAAGTCCTGAACGATGCATAGATTGTCCTGATAATCGAAACAACCCTTGCAGCATAGCGTGGATTATCGAAACGTAAAAGGCGTGCCAGACTGTGTTCACACAGCCTGAGGAGGCCTTATGCGTCACATCGAACAGATCTTTATCAACGGTGAATTTGTCACCCCGCACGGCACTGAACGTTTTGATTTGTACAATCCGGCGACGGCACAGGTGATTGGCCAGGTGCGTCTGGCGGATGAGGTTGATGCGGAGCGTGCCATTGCAGCCGCCAAAGCGGCGTTCCCGGCGTGGGCAAACACCACCCGGCAGGAACGTATTGCGGCGCTGAAGCGGATGCACGCGGCGGTTGTTGCCCGCCACGACGAACTGCTGGAGGCCATTATCGAGGAGTACGGTGCGCCCGCGTCGCGTTCGGCGTGGATGGCCAGTTACCCGGCGGATGTTATCGCCCAGGCGATCGATGCACTGGAATCCTTTGCATTTACGACCACGGCAGGTGCAGCCAGGGTGCAGATGACGCCGCTTGGCGTCGCTGGGCTGATCACCCCGTGGAACAGCGATGCAGGTTTTATCTGCGGCAAACTGGCGGCCGCACTGGCGGCGGGCTGCACGGCGGTTATCAAACCCAGCGAGATGAGTGCCCTGCAAACCCAAATTATCACTGAGGCGCTGCGCGATGCCGGATTGCCGCCGGGCGTGTTTAACATTGTGACCGGGCGCGGCGACACGGTGGGCGAGACGATCAGCCGCCACCCGGATGTGGCGAAAATCTCCTTTACCGGCTCTACTCACACCGGAAAAGCCATTTTGCGTAATGCCGCGGAAAGCTTTAAGCGTGTGACGCTGGAGTTAGGCGGTAAATCGCCGACGATCATGCTGGATGACGTTGATTTAGCGCAGGCGGTGCCGCTGGTGATTCAGGCGGGTTTCATGAACAGCGGGCAGGCCTGTGTTGCCGGAACCCGTATTCTGGTGCCGCAGTCGCGTAAAGCGGAGATGGAACACGCGCTGGCACAGGCTGTTGCGGCGGTGCGGTCTGGCGACCCGCGTGACAGCGCCACCGAGGTGGGGCCGATGGTCAGCGCAAAACAGTGGCAGCGTGTTCAGGGGTACATCCGCAAAGGGACAGAAGAGGGCGCGCGCCTGCTGGCGGGCGGTGAAGGGCGACCAGAAGGTACGCAAGATGGCTGGTTTGTCCGTCCCACGCTGTTTGCCGATGTGAATAACCAGATGGCGATTGCCCGCGAAGAGATCTTCGGCCCGGTGCTGTGCGTGATCCCCTATCGCGATGAAGAAGAGGCGATCGCCATTGCGAACGATACCGACTACGGCCTGAGCGCGCTGGTGCTGGGCAGCGATGCCGGGCGTGCGCAGCGGGTGGCGGAGCAGATCCAGTCCGGCCGGGTGCTGGTCAACACGCTCGCCCATGAGCCAAAAGCCCCGTTTGGTGGGTTTAAACATTCTGGCGTGGGCCGCGAGATGGGCACGTGGGGGATCAGCGCGTTTATGGAGCCGAAGTCGATCCTGAGCTAAAACCTGCCCGGTGGCGCTGCGCTTACCGGGCCTACTCGGGCCAGCGCTCTCCGGCAACAACACTTCGCCATCCACCGAAGCATCCCGTTCTTCCTTCCTGCATTCTCTCCTTAACACCACAACGGAGAGACCATCATGATCGCAGTCCTTTTCGAAGCCAAAGCGGAACCTGCACACCAGGCGCGCTACCTGCAACTCGCGGCTGAACTCAAACCCCTGCTGGCCGATATCGACGGATTTATCGATATCGAACGTTTCCAGAGCCTGACCAACGACGGCAAAATCCTCTCCCTCTCCTGGTGGCGGGATGAAGAGGCCATCCGCAACTGGAAGCACAACGAATACCATCTTGCTGCACAGCAGGAGGGGCGGGCGTCGATTTTTACCTTTTATCGCATTCGCGTTGCGCAGGTGGTACGGGAATATTCCTCCGAAACCGGAGGACACGCTGATGTATGACATTCACGTGATTTTCGAGAATGCCCCCGGTGAACTGGCGCGTTTCGGGCAACTGCTCGGGAGTAATGGCGTGGGGCTGGAGGGCGGCGGGGTATTTGGCGTTGATGCACATTTTCTGGTGGAAGAGGGGGAGAAAGCCCGGCGCGTGTTGCTGGCTGCCGGATTCCGGGTGCAGTCGGTAACAAAACCGTTGATCCGTAAGCTAAAACAGGAGCGCCCGGGGGAACTGGGTGAGATTGCCTCCGCGCTGGCAGTGCAGGGGGTGTCTATCCTTACTCAGTACAGCGACCATGCGAATCACCTTATTCTGCTGACGGATAATGATAAGCTGGCCGCAGAGATAACCGAACCCTGGGCTGCCGATGTTAAAGACCCAATTACCTCCCGATAACAGCGCTGCACTGGAGCAAGCCGTTGCTGCCGTGGCGGCGGCGATGGCCGATCCGTCGCGGGTAAAAATGCTCTGTGCGCTGATGGACGGGCGGGCGTGGACGGCTACCGAGCTGAGCACGGCGGCAGATGTTGCACCGTCGACCGCCAGCGGGCACCTCGCCCGGCTGGTGGAGGGAAGGCTGATTACCTGCCTGTCTCAGGGCAGGCATCGCTATTATCACCTTGCAGGGCACGACGTGGCAGCGCTGGTTGAGCAGATGATGGGGCTTTCCTGGAGCCGCATTACGCCGCCGGAAACCACCGCGCCAAAAGGCATGCGCGAAGCCCGCACCTGTTACGACCATCTTGCCGGAACCGTGGCGGTACAGATCTATGATTTTATGCAGGCGGAAGGCTGGCTGGAGGCAGACGGTTCAGCGCTCACGCTGTATGGCCGTGAGCAGTTCCTGAAACTCGGTATTCTGTTGAGTGCTCATCCCCGTCGCAAGGCCTGCTGCGCCTGCCTGGACTGGAGCGAGCGGCGGTTTCATCTGGGCGGTGAGGCTGGCGCGGCGCTGCTCACGCATCTGGAAAACAAAGGCTGGATCCAGCGGGTGGCGGGGTACAGGGAAGTGGTGGTGACGGCATCCGGGAGGTCTGCCGTCAGGAAGTATTTTAGTCGCTAAATACCTCTGCGCTCTGGTGCCCCTCACCCCAGCCCACAGGGAGAGGGAGAACGTCGCTTTCGCAATTCTTGCTCTTTCACCTCTCGTTTCTTGATACTTACCCTGATAACTATTATCTTGCTCCTGTGAGATGAGAGGACTCCCCCTATGAGTGAAGACGATCTGTTTAGCCGCCGGCCAATGGGCATGAGAATGGCGATGATCGTGCGTCAGTGGCGCGCAGTGATTGACGATGCCATCGTCGATACCGGGTTAACCCAGTCGAGCTGGACGGTGATGATGCAACTTCAGCAACTGGGGGATAACGTCTCTGTCAGCGAGCTGGCGGAAGTGCAGGGCATTGAACTGCCGCCGCTGATGCGCACGCTCACCCAGCTGGAAAAGCAGGGCTATCTGCTGCGCACCACATCGCCTTATGACAAGCGCATCCGGTTGTTAACGCTGACCCCTGAGGGCAAGGCTATCCTGAAAACGCTTACTCAGGTGATAGAAACCTTCCAGGCCCGTGTCTCGCAAAATATCGCACCTGAACATATCGAGATTTTCAGCGCCACTTTGAATCAAATCGCCTGCAATTTGCGGACAATCCGCGAAGAAGATAACAAGACTGAATAACCATGACTCCTGAACAGAAATTTGCCCGCTGGGTAAGGGTGAGTATTGCCTCTTTCCTGCTGATGTTTGTCTATTTTATCCTCGCCGATATCTGGATCCCGCTGACGCCGGACTCCACCGTAATGCGCGTGGTCACGCCCGTGTCGGCACGTGTCTCCGGCTATGTCGCGGCGGTGCATGTGCACAACAACAGTCAGGTGAAGAAAGGCGACCTGCTCTTTGAGCTTGATGCCACGCCGTTTCTTAACAAGGTTGAAGCGGCGCAAATTGCGCTGGAACAGGCGCGTCTGGCTAACGACCAGCTGGATGCCCAAATCAGTGCCGCGCAGGCCAGCCTGAAAACGGCCGAGCTGACTGCCCGCAACGATAAAGTGACGTTTGAGCGCTACCAGAAACTCAGTACCTTACAAAACGTCTCCCAGTCCGATCTGGATAACGTGCGGACCACCTGGCAGAGCAGCGAGCAGTCTGTCAGCTCGTTGAATGCCAATATCCGCAACCTGCGTATTCAGCGCGGTGAGCGGGATGAGCACCGCAACGTCACACTGCAAAAATACCGCAATGCGCTGGATGACGCGGAGCTGAACCTCGGCTGGACGAAGGTCTACGCCGAAGCGGACGGCACGGTCAGTAACCTCCAGCTCAGCCCGGGATTTTATGCTTCGTCGGGCTCTGCTGCGCTGGCACTGGTGAACAACCAAACCGACATCGTGGCGGATTTCCGTGAAAAGAGCCTGCGTCATACCCATCAGGGAACGGACGCTGCCGTGGTGTTTGATGCCTTCCCGGGCCAGGTTTTCCGCGCCCATGTTGCCAGTAGCGATGCGGGGATCTTAGCGGGGCAGGAAGCGGTGAACGGCGAGCTTTCCGAGCCAGAAACCTCTAACCGCTGGGTGCGTGATGCCCAGAGAATGCGTATTCACCTGGCGCTGGATGAGACGCTGCCGAAGCATCTGCCCACTGGCGCGCGTGCCACCGTACAGCTCTATAACAGCGAAGGCCCGTTTGCGCGCTTTTTCTCCGGGATGCAGATCCACCTGGTGAGCCTGCTGCACTATGTCTATTAGCACTCTGGCGCGGGTCTTTACCCCGCACGACAACATTGTCTACACGGCAAACGACTTTCGCCAGACATTGCGCATCGTCTTTGCCGGGATGATTGCGCTCAGCATCTCCAGTTTTTACAACACCAGTTACGGCGTGTTTTTTGTCGTTTATCCCATCATGCTGTTGTCGCTGGTGCCAGTATTTAACCGCCACGTGGCGAAGCAGTTTATCTTCAGTGCGTCGTTAAATTGCATCGAAATGGTGATTATCATCGGTTATTTGTCGCAATGGCCGCTGATCATGACTCTGGTGGTGTTTGCCCTGTACGTGATGCGTTTTCGCTTTATGAGTAAAGGGCCGCTGTTCCTGTTCGGCTCAATGGGCGTGGTGTGTCAGAGCGTAATGCTCAATTTTATGAGTTACCCCACAACGAACTGGCACACGCTGATTTTTTCCAACATCGAAGCCAGCGTGATGGCGGTGTGCCTGAGCGCGCTGATGAACTATCTGCTGCCGGACGTTGAACCCCGCAGGCCGCCACCGTTGATTGAGAAAGACGATGCCCGCGTGCGCCACGAGTCGCTTCTTTCCGGAACCGTGGCGACGCTTATCTTCGTGGTTTTTCAGATTAGCGACCTGAGCGACTCTCTGTCGGCTCTGATGGCCGGGATTTTGATCCTGTTCCCGATGCACTATCGCGGTTCGGTCATGAGCTCTATCTGGCGTGTGGCAGGCGTGGTGCTGGGTTGTCTCTATATTCTGGTGGTGCAGCTCATTCTTTACGATCATAGCAGCCACATGCTGCTGATGATGCCGCTTATCGGCCTGGGGCTGGCGTTTGGCGCGCGTTTGCATGTGATGGAGAAAGTGGGCGCCGGGGTGGGCTTTGCCAGTATCACCACCATCGGCATTATGTTCGGGCAGAACATGCACCCGGACAGCGACCTGGTCTTTAGCGACCTGTATCGCATCACCTCCGTGACCTTTTCACTGGTCGCCACGCTGACGCTGGTTTTTCTGGTGCATCTGATACTTAACTGTTTTGCGCCAACGCGATACGTGATCCGCAATACGTGACACACATATTTATTTCGTTCTGTGCTATCACTGTCGGCCGGTTAATCTGGCGGCAAAAGGAACGGATGAATGTGGCAGACGCGAGCGCTTGAGCTAAATAATCAGGCTTACTGGAACTGGGAAAAGGCCTGCGAGCTGGTCGACTACGCCGTCGCGCATGATTTCAATACCGTGATTGTCGGGCAGGTTGATCTGTTCGACAAACTGGTTTCCCCCAAAGGTTACACGCCGCACCATTACAACGATCGTCTCTCAAGCCAGCAGCGTGCCCGCTGCGTGTATCTCAACCGCCTGGGGCTGTTGTGCCAGCAGAAAGGGCTGCGATTTTATCTTCAGGCGAAAGAGTTCAACTTCCCGACCGATCTGTTGCTGGCACACCCGCATCTGTTTGAAGCGGGCCAGGGCGTGCGCTTTGACGTGGACTTCTGGTGCGGCTATCTGTCTGAAAAAGTCTCCCTGATTTGCCAGCGCATTCCCTCGCTAAACGGCCTGCTGGTGGCCATTTCCAATACTGACGGGCTGTTGCCGATTTCGCGCCCGAACTGGGAACTGTCGGCGCAGGATGATGAAAGCCGCGCGAAACGCGATGATGAACGCAGCTGTTCGCTCTACAGCCGCTGTTTCAATGCGCTATCCCGGGCGATGCAAAACGAGGATAAACATCTGGTACTGCGCGTGTTTCCGGCCGGGAATCACGATCTCGGTAACGTGCTGGAGGCCATCCGCCCGCTGCCCGAAAGCGTGAGCGTGTCTATCAAACTGACCCCGGAACGCTTCTGGCCGTCATTCCCCAATAACCCGGCGCTGCTGGCAGTGCGCGAACGCGAAGTCTGGGCGGAAATCGATCTGGTGGGTGAAGAGGTGGGCTGGGGCATTTTTCCCTTCCCGCGCATTGACGAACTCCAGGGGCGGTTGCTTTGGTGTCGCAGTAATCCGGCTATCCGCGGCGCAGTATGCAAAACCAGTTGGGAAGGGGTCGATAACCACTGGATTATCGGCACCCTCAGCGAGTGCAACCTGGTAGCCTGTAGCCAGATGCTGATGAGCGACGGTGCTCACCAGACCCAGGCGCAGCTGCTGACGCACTGGCTGGACGAATGCTACGGCTGGCGGCCGGACGAGCAGACTCTCGGCACGTTCCAGTCCTTGCTGGAGCAGGCCGGGCAGGTGCTTTATCAGGCCATCTATGTGCGTGACCACGTTTTTCATCGCCACAGCCAGGTGCCTGAAAGCTATGGCCAGGCGGTGTGGAGCCTGTTTGGGCAGCTAAACCGCAACCACTGGCTGCCCGGCTCTGAGCGTGATGTCTTCTTTAGTGCCAGCGATGTTGAGGCTTCTGCGGCCTCCCTTTCACGTATTGCGAAAGAGAAAGACGACGCGGGGGCGGCATCTGCCTCCTTGCGTGAAGAGGCGTTACGTTTTGCTGAAACCGCCGCGTTCCCGTGGGCGCTTAAACAGCGCTGGCTGGAAGAGTGGCAAGGACTGGCGCTTTATTGCCACCTGTTTTTACACGCCCAGAAGGCTTTCTTCACCCTGCGCTTTGCCCGTGAGGTGGAGAACGGCTGGAGCATGAGAGAGATTTGCCAGATCAATATTCAGGAGCTGTATCGCTGTGCCTCCGAAATGGAAGATTACTGCGCGAAACACGCGGAGGCTTCCCCGGGGCTGCATGTGCTGTTCGATGCCTCCCGGGTGCGTGCACTGGCCGACAGCCTTGGCGATGAGCTGAAAGGACTGAAGTAGTTTGATGCGCGTCACATAAAAATCCCGACCGGATATTTTTGTGTGACGCTTCTCGCATCACACCTTTCCCTGCCCGCAAATAGCGTGACGCATGTCACGCGACATTCCTGACCTCTTCCCGCTTTGTGAGTGACCAGGCAGATCGCGACAATCTGCGTGAATGGCCTCTCGCGGCATTGATCAAACTCGCTGATGATACCTGCGTAATGTATTGATTCTGCTTGATATGAGGAAGCTATGTCTCAGGGTGAAGGGCGGTTGGAACAGGGTGATGCAATAACGCATTTTCGTGTCAGCATCGCCAAAGAAGAGCGTTTTGCTGAGTTTTATACGGGAGAAGGGGCTGACGGGCGTTTGCATGATGCCTGCGGGCAGCCAGGCGTATCGTTTTGTCGGCAGATTTTCTGCCAGACTCACGCTCAGCGCAGTGTGGATCCCTCGCAGGCAATGCCTCTGAATCACATCGCCGAAAGCGGTGACAGCGGCATTGTCTCTTTCTCTGGTTTCCGCGCTCTGCCCTTTCACGTCCAGCGCTGGCTGGCCGTCGATATTGTCGCGCCGCATGATGGTGAATATGCCTTTCGACTTGGTACCTGCGGCGGCGTGCGGGTGTGGCGTTCGGGCGAACAGCTCGCCTGCTTTACGCCGTTTACCCGCAATCAGATGCAGCACGTGCTCGTGCGGCTGGCACTGTGCGAGGGGGAAAACAACCTGCTTATCCATCTCGATGAGCTGTTTGAGCGCGACACCGAGTGTTCACTGCACATGGCCTATCTTGATGAGCCCGCGCTCGGCATCATGCCGGTGGCGGGAAACCCACTCCCGGCAAACCCCGTATCGCCTGCGCCTGATGGCAGTCGCCTGCTGGCACTGATAGCGCAACGCGAGTACGGCCCCGAGGCCGAGGCGCTGCTGTATCGCCTGCTAAAACAGGTGAGCGCGCGGGAAGAGGGGTCGGTGTTTTCCCTGCTCACGCTTTTACAACTGTGGAAAAACGCACGGCAGGCGGATTTCCCGGAGCCGCTGTGGCGAAGGGTGAAATCGACCATTCTGGGTTATCGCTACTGGCACGATGAGCGCGGTTGCGATGCGATGGATTTCTGGGGTGAAGATAAAACCCCAGCGTTTCACGCGGCCCAGATGCAGGCCGGGGCGCTTTTCCCTGACGAACGTTTTATTGCCTCTTCACGCTTTGGCCATCAGCAGCAGCGGCTGGGTGAAATGCGCCTGAAAGGAGTCAACGCATGAATAAACAACAGCTGATGAGCACCCTGGAGCGCGTGGTGCGTGGTTTTTGTCGCCTGAAAAATCTTGATGAAGTGGGCGTGAGTGACGGCTTTGCTATCCATTTTGAA
The DNA here is from genome assembly GCF_011752765.1 of Enterobacter sp. Tr-810. Taxonomy (NCBI): domain Bacteria; kingdom Pseudomonadati; phylum Pseudomonadota; class Gammaproteobacteria; order Enterobacterales; family Enterobacteriaceae; genus Enterobacter; species Enterobacter sp. Tr-810. Next base: position 79,454 of record NZ_VWWW01000005.1, read on the forward strand.
GAGTGGGAGTGGGAGGTCGGCGTGGGGCTGTACGGTTTCTGGCGCTTTGCCGATCTCCAGAATGACGCTGTCCTGCAACAGTCGATCCTCGAATGGTATGAAACCCAAATCGGTAAAGGCCTGCCGGAGATGCAGATCAATACCACGGCACCGATGATCGCCCTGGCGCTGGTGGCCGGGCATCATCAGCGCCAGGATCTGCTGGCAACGGTCAATGACTGGGCGGATGCCCTGCTGCGCGACCTGCCCAGAACCGAAGAGGGCGGTTTTCAGCATGTGGTGAAGGAGCAACCCAACACCGGACAGCTGTGGGACGACACGCTGTTTATGACCTGCCTGTTCCTGGGCGTGGCAGGCATTGTGCTCAAAAGACGCGACTTGATCGACGAAGCGGGATACCAGTTTTTGCTGCACACGCGTTATCTCAGCGACCCGGTGACAGGGCTCTGGTATCACGGCTGGACGTTTGTGGATAAACACCACTTCGCGGGCGCGTTCTGGGCACGTGGCAACGCGTGGATAACCGTTGCCATCCCGGAATTTATTGCCCTGATGGGCGAGCATCTTGATGCCAGTGTTCGCCGGTATCTGTCGCAGGTGGTGGCCCGGCAGGTACGCACGCTTTGCGCGTTGCAGGCTGATAACGGCATGTGGCACACGGTGCTGGACGATCCTCTTTCCCCGCAGGAATCCTCCGCGACCGCGGGGATCGCCTACGGGATGCTGCGCGCGGTACGCATGGGGATCCTCGATGAGTCCGTAAGCAGCTCTGCCCTGCGGGCGTTTGAGGCGGTGATCGCGCGGATCGACGACGGCGGGCTGGTGCTTGAAGCCTCACGCGGTACGATGCTCGGCTGGGATCTTCAGTACTATTGCGATATTGCGATGGCACCGGTGCCTTACGCGCAGGCGCTCACGATGCTGCTGTTGCTGGAGATGGAGCAGGGAGGCTGGCTGGAAGAGAAAAGTGGGGCGTAATGCCCCGCTTTTTACAGATGCAGCACCGTCGGGATTTGCGAGAGCAAAAACAGAATCAAACCAATGGTCCCGCCCACCAGCGTGCCGTTGACGCGGATGAACTGCAAATCCTTACCGATATTCAGCTCAATCTGGCGCGACATATCTTCGGCGTCCCAGCTTTTTACCGTGTCGCTGATGTGGCGGGTAAGGAACGCGGCAAAATCCGGTGCAACTCGGTGTGCTGCCTGTTCCAGATGCTCATTAAGCGAAGCCTGCAGGCTGGCATCCGCCATCAGCGTTTCGCCAAACCACTGTCCGGCGTTGGCGATGCGTTGCTTCACGCGCGAGTCTTCGCTTTGCATATCGGTCTTCAGCCACTGGCGAAGGTCGGCCCACATCTCCCCCAGATAGCGGTTAAACGCTTCGTCATTTTTCAGGTAATGCTTGATATTCCCGGCTCTGGCGGCCATTTCCGGATCGTTTTTCAGGTTGTCGATGAGCTTTAGCGTGGCCCTGTCAAACGCCTGGCGGATCTGGTGTGTACGATCGTGGCTGATATCGTCCAGCAGGGTATTCACCGCGTTGGAGATCATCTCTGCGCTCTGCTCCCCCAGCCACTCGGTTGGCAACACCATCGCTTTGCGCGGGTGTTCCGTCTCCAGCCAGTGAACAACCTGTGTGGCGATAAATTCCCGCGAGCTTTCCCGCTGAATAAGTGTAATCAGCCGATTGATGATGGCGTCCAGCAGCACCTGATGGCGATTGTTTCTGGTCATGCTCTCAAGGATGACGGCGCTGGTTTCGGTGAAATCCACCTTGTCGATGGCCTTATGCACGGCGCGTTTGAGCAGGCGTTGGATGCGCCCGTCGTCAGTGAGTTCGAGAAACCCGCTCATCACCTGAATCAGATGCTGCCCCACGCGGCGGGCGTTGTCGGGCTGGCTGAACCAGCCGCCAATCATTTTTGCCGGTTCATAGCGGCGGATCAGCGCCACCAGGGACTGCGTATCAAGAAACTTCTCCTGCACGAACTGGCCGAGATTATCGCCGATCCGGTCTTTATTCCGCGGGATAATCGCCGTATGGCGCGAGATAAACGGAACCGGCACACGGCGAAACAGCGCCACCACCGCAAACCAGTCCGCCAGCGCGCCAACCATTGCTGCCTCGGCAATGGCCTTCACACCCCGCACCCAGAGGGTCTGAGGCAGGAAGAGTGTCGCGATAAATGCTGCGCCAGCAATCAGCAGCAGCGACAGCGCCAGCAGCTTGGCGCGTTTGAGTTCGGTATGTTTTTCCATGGGTTAAGGATAGAGGGAAGCGGGGGGGTTGTGCAAAGTGGGTGAAACATCATTTATTTGCGATTCTGGAATACGGCTTCAGGAACGGGAGCGTACCGAGGGAAATATCGTTTAATTTAACATCGTTTTGTATATTCTTTTTTGTATATACAATCAGGGAAGGGTACACTATGCCTACGGAGTTTGAATGGAATAGCAGCAAGGCGAAAAGCAACCTGCAAAAGCACGGGATCCGTTTTGAAGAAGCGGTTTTGGTTTTTGACGATCCCTGCCATTTGTCTGTGCAGGAGCGTTATGAGAACGGCGAGTTTCGCTGGCAAACAATCGGACTTGTGCATGGCATCATTGTTATTCTGGTTGCGCATACGATCCGTTTTGAAAGCGGGAATGAAATCATTCGTATCATCAGCGCACGTAAGGCAGACCGTAAAGAAAGGAGCCGTTATGAGCATTGTTAAACATAAACGCGGTAGTGCTGCTGAAGTTAGCGTTCATCGCGAGGCTGAACTTCACGCGTTAGCGGAAAAACCCGACACGGAAATTGACTATAGCGATATTCCGGCAACGGATGGGGCGCTGTGGAACGACGCGGTGCGCGGCAAGTTCTATCGACCCTTAAAAACCCAGGCGTCTGTGCGTATCGATGCAGATGTTATGGAATGGCTTAAACGCCCGGGAAAAGGGTATCAGACGCGACTCAACGCTATTTTACGCGAGGCGATGCTGCGCGATCAGAACAAAAAATAGCGCTTAACGGGCAGCGCCAATGGCTGCCCATTCGCTCAGAAGGCGCTTCCCAGTAATCGCCACAGCACCCACCCGCCAAATACCATCAGCACTCCACCCGCGACACGCTCGATAATCCAGACCGAGTGGCTTAACCTCTTCTGCACGGCGGGCAGCCCGATCAGTGACACCACGGCTAAGTCCCACACCAGCACAACCATCACCATCCAGATGCCGCTCACCGCTTGCTGTAGCAAGGTCACGTCCGGTCCCAGTAACGCAGTCATTAACGCCAGGTAGAACAGCGCATTTTTCGGGTTCAGCAAGGCGGAGCCAAGCCCGAGCAGGATCTGTCTGCGCCATGTGGGGATGTGCGGGGTTGTTTCTGTTAGCGAAAGCGGCTGCGGTGTACTGCGCAACAGATGAGAACCTATCCACAGCAGATACAGCGCTCCGCAAAGCTCGATAAGAGTAAACAGCCACGAAAACTGGCGCAGCGCGGTCCATCCCACTATCACCAGCAAAATATACAGCCCGTTGCCTGCGGCAATCCCTATACACAGCCCGGCGCTGCCGCGCAGACGGTAGCGCGCGGCGAAGCCAACCAGCAGGAAGAAGTCCGGACCCGGGCTTAACAGGGCGACAAAATGTGCCAGCGCCAGGGCGAGAAATGCGGAGGGGAAGAACAGTTCCATAGTGACCTCATCATAAAAACAGAGGTCAGGTTAAGGCGATCCAGAATCTATTTATTGTCTGATATTGATCGGCCCGTTGCGTACTGGCGAGGTGTGGCCGCCGTATAGCTCACGAAGGTTTTGTGGAAATGGCTCTGATCGGCAAAACCGCTCTGGTAGCCAACGTCGGCAATGTTATCCCCGACGCGCAGGCGCGCTTTGGCAAACTCCACGCGGGAGATGTTGAGGAAGCTGCCCGGTGTCAGGCCGGTGTCCTGCCTGAAGGTGCGGATCAGCGTCTCCTTGCGCAGCGAGAATCGTTGGGCAAGTTCGTCAAGCGAAGGCGGTGCGGACAGGTCGGCAAGAAACGCCTGCCGTACGCGCTGACTGGTAGAGCGAAGCGCCTCTGCGTTATCCACGCTACGGGGAAGGGCAGAAAGCAGCCTGTCCACGGACGCAGGGGAAAGGGTTTCAACCACCTCCAGGTAATATGTGAAGAGGGCAGGATTGCGAATCACCTGAAGCGCCAGAGGAAGATCGGTGTCGATATAGAGCATATGGTAGCTGCGCGGTTGTCCGGCGACGGGATTGCAGCTATGGGGGGCATAGGCCGGGATCACGATGAGGTCTCCCGGGCTAAGGATGTACTCTCTGTCGTGACACACGCAGCAGGTCTGGCCTTCCACAATCGCGCCGATGGAGAGCTGGGGGTGGCAATGACGTTTGTACGCCTGCGTGCTCTGCCACGTACTGCGCAGCTCAAGGCCTGAGGTGCGATGAAAAGTCTGCCGGATGTGTCGGGTATCGGTCATGGGAACTCCTTCTGGACATTTTTTATACCACGTCAGCGAACCGTATGGCAGCGCTTCATTAAGAACCTTCTGGATATCCCCAACTTTACGTCCACAGTCAGTCATGTTGACTACCCTTTATTCCCTAAGCGGTAAAACAAGGAGATTCGACATGGCTTATCAGACAGTAAATCCTGCCACTCACCAGCTCATCAAAGAATACCCCTCACATACCGACGCGGATATTGAAGCGGCGCTGAAGGCGGCTGATGTGCTCTACCATTCAGAATGGGCGAAGGGCGATATTAATCAGCGTCTGCCGGTGCTGCATAAGCTTGCTGACCTGATCGAAGAGCGCACCGAGGATCTGGCGAAAATCGCCAGTCAGGAAATGGGTAAACTCATCGAGCAGAGCCGCGGCGAGGTGAAGCTATGCGCGCAGATCGCCCGCTATTACGCCGACAACGCGAAGCAGTTCCTGGCCCCGGTGAAGTACGATTCTGAACTCGGTGAGGCGTGGGTGGAGCATCATCCCATCGGCGTGCTGATGGCCGTTGAGCCGTGGAACTTCCCGTATTACCAGTTGATGCGGGTTCTGGCGCCAAACCTGGCGGCGGGCAACCCGGTGATCGCCAAACATGCCAGCATCGTGCCGCACTGCGCCGAGACCTTTGCGCATCTGGTACGCGAGGCGGGCGCGCCAGAAGGGGCGTGGACGAACCTGTTTATTTCGTCCGATCAGGTGGCGAACATTATTGCTGACGATCGCGTGCAGGGTGCCGCGCTAACCGGTTCTGAAAAGGCGGGCAGCGTGGTGGCCGCGCAGGCGGCGAAGCACATCAAGAAATCCACGCTGGAGCTGGGCGGTAACGACGTGTTCGTGGTGCTGGATGACGCAGACCTTGAGAAGGTCGTAAAAATTGGTGTGAATGCGCGACTCAACAACGCCGGGCAGGTATGTACCGCGGCGAAACGGTTTATCCTGCACGAGAAGATTGCCGATGCCTTCCTTGCGAAATTCACCGAGGCGTTTAAGCAGGTGAGGATTGGCGACCCGCTGGATGAAAGTACCACGCTGGGGCCGCTGTCGTCGAAAGATGCGCTGGAAACACTCACTAAGCAGGTTAACGAGGCGGTGAAAAACGGTGCGAAATTGCACTATGGCGGGAAGCCGGTGCAGCGCGACGGGAGCTTCTTCGAACCGACGATCCTGACGAATATCTCGCGCGACAACCCGGCGTACTTCGAAGAGTTCTTCGGCCCGGTGGCGCAGATGTATGTGGTGAAAAACGACGACGAGGCAGTCGTGCTGGCGAACGACTCCCACTATGGCCTCGGTGGAGCAGTATTCAGCCAGAATATTGAACGCGCGAAGAAAATGGCGTCCCGGATCGAGACCGGGATGGTGTACATCAACTGGCTCACCGATACCGCGCCAGAGCTGCCGTTCGGCGGCGTGAAGCGCTCTGGTTACGGACGCGAGCTGTCAGATCTGGGGATCAAAGAGTTTGTGAACCAGAAACTGGTGGTGGTGCATAAGTAATGGCGCAATAAAAAACCTGCCATCTGGCAGGTTTTTTATCTCTGAGGTGGCTTAGAAGCTCACGCCGCCGCCAACATAGGCACCGTCGATCAGAGTGTGATTTGGACGACCGTCTTTACCATCAACGCTCACGTGGCGGTAACCGACTTTCAGCGTCACAGGTTTGATCGGCGTCCAGCTCACGCCGCCGTTTGCTTCCACGTAGTTTTTCACGCTGTTGTTCAGGCCGTCTGGTGCCACATAGCCCTCACCGAACACGTTAATGCTGTCGGTTAAAGCAACGCTCACGCCGCCACCGATTGGGAATGCCACACCGTTATCGCCTTTTTTCGGGCCAACGTAGAGGGCTTTCGCGCCAGCGTTCAGCATCACCGGGCCAACTTCAAAGTTGTAACCTGCGCCAACGCCACCGGTCGTGGTGCCGTCATCGGTATTTTTCAGCCAGTTACCTTCGGTGTACAAACCAGAGGTCGATTTACCCATTTCAACATTCAGGTTGGTGAAGTTTTTACCCTGCTCAATACTCCCGCCCATTGCCAGTGCGGAACCCGATACAGCAGTCAGAGCAGAAAGGATAAGAATGTTAAGTTTTTTCATGAGTATTTCCTCGTCATCAAATTAATCTGAGGACACCTTAACAAGCGATGTTTATGACTGCAAATGTGATGTGGCTCGCAATTTTATGCTGATTTTGTTAATGAATTTATCTTTTGGTGTTGGTGAAAGGTTGGTTTGTCGCGGCGTCAATGCGTAATGTTTTAGCGTTTAGAGTCAGTTTAATTTTTTTCCTAAACAGACGTTGAACAGGCAAGGGATAGTGGTTTGATATGAATTAATTGCGTTTCTTATAATTTCCAAAAATGTTTCAAATGTCACATATGAAAGCGTAAATTTACATTTCTATGCTTTTCGTGACCAATAAAGCAAAGATGTAACTGAGGTCAAAATCTAACGTTCTTCCGAGCTAATAAGCGTTTTTCTACTAAAAGAAGTAGCCGAAATCGTTATCCTTCTTGGATATAATATTTTTTTATAAAATGCAGGTAGGTTTATCATACATTCAGTGTAATTGGTTAAGGATGGGTATGGCAACGACACGGGATTGGAAAGAAGGTTGGGAACATGTTAAAAAAAGAAAATTAGATGTGGCAATATTTATTTATTGTACTATTGGCGTGATCTTGGCTCCAAAGGGAATTCCATGTGGTAATTATATTATGGCAGCCACCTCAGTTATTTTTGTTATTTTTAGCTGTACGCAAAGCAGACGGTTAGCGGAATATTATAAATTCTTTATCAAAGAAAATAACGAAACGACTTTGTCGAAGTCAGCAGGTTGGCTAGTTTTGACATCATGCTTCTTATTCCTGGTATTACTTTTTTCAGTAAACATACTTCTAAATATAGTAACATACTGGATTGCTTTTTTATTCGCCTTAAGTGTTCTCATTAGCTCTGTTTTAACTATATTCGATCTTGAGAAAGAAAAAAACAGTAAAGCTATCGGAATAAGAGTGATCGTTTTTTCAGTCATTCCACTCATTTACATGCTAACAAGCAGTTATTCGGCTAGCCTATTTTTACAGATTAGCAATCTAAATATTACACTCTCACCATGGCTTGAGTATTGTTGGAAGAGTGCAGCTTTTCTAATGTTGTTTTTAATGCTGTCTCAGCCGTTTTGTTATATTTTATTCTTGGCTTTCAGTGATAAGGCGAAAGGATACAGGATTTTTACACTTTTCGGGGCCTTAATCACTTCCATATTTCTAGCTGTTCTTATTCCATCACTTCTTGGTGGCGTGGCTTATTATGTCATAAATTCGGCTACAAACAGTGAATGGCACAACAAGGCTAAGTGTGGTCAATTGACAATCAGTAATCCATGGGAAAGATATTTCGGATTTAATACCGAAAAATATACTGTTTTTTATTCCTTCAGAAATGGCATGTGGGGTTTTGAAGAATTTACATGTAAAAAAAGGCCGAATGGTGATGACTATTATGTCATTGAGTCTTTACCCACTAATAATGTACCCAAGTGGTTAAGATAAAATTCTCTGAGCCTACAGAACATTGTAGGCTCCATGCTTAACAGACTTGTCACATCTTCAAACCCGCAAACGCCGCCCGGATCTCATCTTCCGGCAACTCCAGGCCAATAAACACCATCACGCTCCGCGGTGTTTCGTCACCCCATGATCTGTCCCAGTCGGCGCTGTACAGGCGCTGCACGCCCTGGAACAGCAGGCGGTTTGGCTCGCCGTCTATCCACAGCATCCCTTTGTAGCGCAGCAGCTTGTCGGCGAACGACAGCAGCAGGTTTTCCATGACGCGGGACACGTCGCTGATATCCACCGGGTAATCCAGCTCGACCACAATCGATGACACATCATTTTGCTTGTCGGCCATAAAGTGAAAGCGCGGCTTCGAGGTGACATTCTCTTCCAGCATAAAGCCGTTGGTGTTGAACAGCTGAGACAGGTCGATATCGCCAAAGGTCACGGTATAAACCGGTGCGCGTGAGTTAATGCGCGCCAGGCGCTCGCGCAGTTTTTCGCTCTCGCCCGCCACATCGGTTTTGGTCAGCAGGATGCGGTCGGCGTAGCCCACCTGGGACTGGGCGATGGTGAACTGGTTCATCTGTTCGTCAGCGTGTACCGCGTCGACCAGCGCAATCACGCCGTCCAGCAGGTAGCGCTGGCAGAGGATCTCATGTGAAAAGAAGGTCTGAATAATCGGGCCGGGGTCGGCCATGCCGGTGCATTCAATTACCAGGCGGTCAAAGTCGATCTCCCCGCGATCGCGGCTGTCGAGCAGGTCCAGCAGGGCATCTTCAAGTTCGTTAGAGCGGGTGCAGCAGATGCAGCCGTTGGTCAGGGTTTTGATCTGCGTGGCGCGATCGCCAATCAGCTGATCGTCAACCGAGACTTCGCCGAATTCGTTTTCGATAACGGCGATTTTGAAGCCGTGCTGCGCGTTCAGAATGTGGCGCAGGAGGGTGGTTTTGCCCGCACCCAGAAAACCGGTCAACAAGGTGACAGCAATCGGTGTCATGTATTCTCCTTTAGCAGCAGCGAACGCCGCCTTCTCCACTTCCGCCGTAGCGCGCTTCCTGACGCTCGCGGAAGAATTCGGTGTAGGTCATGTACGGCTTATCCGGATGGTTGGTCTTCATATGCTCAACATAGTTGTCATAGTCCGGGATGCCAATCAGCATTTTCGCCGCCTGACCGAGGTATTTTTTCGCTTCACCTAAGTTACCAAACATTGCAGGTTCCAGATAGAAAAAGCCCGGCAGGGGGCGCCGGGCAGTGTTACCCCTCACCCCAACCCTCTCCCAAAGGGAGAGGGGGAGGAGAATGGATTAATGGTGTGAAGAAGTCTTCACGCCGCCTTCAGGAACCGGCACATACGGGGTTTCTTTATCCGTACGACCACTCGCGTTGCGCACACTCATCCAGGTTTTGATGCCGTAGAAGATGATGCTGTACACCACCACCAGGAACAGAATACTCAGGCCTGCGTTGGTGTAGTTGTTCACCACGATATGGTTCATGTTGGCAATCTGCTGCGCAGTCAGGTCTGCGCCGCCTGCGGCAATCTTCTCTTTGTACTGATTAGCCATGAAGAAGAAGCCTTCCAGCTGCGGGTTGGCGCTGAACAGTTTCAGGCCAAGCGCCCAGGTGGTACAGAGCAGCAGCCACAGCGCAGGTACCACGGTCACCCAGATGTATTTGGTGCGTTTCATTTTCACCAACACAACGGTACCCAGTACCAGGGCAACAGCCGCCAGCATCTGGTTAGAGATACCGAACAGCGGCCACAGGCTCTTCACGCCGCCCAGCGGGTCGACAACGCCCTGATACAGCAGGTAACCCCACAGGCCAACACAGCCCGCGGTTCCCAGCACGCCAGCTACCAGAGAGTCGGTTTTCTTCAGGAACGGCACGAAGTTGCCGAGCAGGTCTTGCAGCATAAAGCGGCCCGCACGGGTACCGGCGTCCAGCGCGGTCAGGATGAACAATGCTTCAAACAGAATACCGAAGTGGTACCAGAAGCCCATGTCCGCCCACGGCAGCACTTTGTGGAACACGTGGGCGATACCCACTGCCAGCGTTGGTGCGCCACCTGCACGGTTCAGAACCGACGGTTCGCCGATGTCCTTCGCCGTCTGCATGATCTGCTCAGGCGAAATCACAAAGCCCCATGAGCTGACGGTTGCCGCAGCGTGTGCGCTCGCATCTTTCAGCTGCGCCATGATCAGCGCCGCGTTATCACCGCCCATCTCATGCAGGTTTGGCATGGTGATGCCCAGACCGGCTGGTGGGGTGTTCATCGCGAAGTACAGACCTGGCTCGATAATGGACGCTGCCACCAGCGCCATGATCGCCACGAAAGACTCCATCAGCATGGCGCCGTAGCCAATCAGACGCGCGTCTTTCTCGTTCGCCAGCAGTTTCGGGGTGGTACCGGATGCAATCAGCGCGTGGAAGCCTGATACCGCGCCACAGGCGATGGTGATGAACAGGAACGGGAACAGTGCGCCTTTCCACAGTGGACCAGTACCGTCGATGTACTGCGTCACGGCTGGCATTTTCAGATCCGGGTTAATCAGCAGGATACCGATCGCCAGACCGACGATAACGCCGATTTTCAGGAAGGTGGCCAGGTAGTCACGCGGTGCCAGAATCAGCCACACCGGCAGCAGGGCAGAGATAAACGCATAACCGATCAGCGCGAAGGTGATGGTGGTGTCTTTGAAGGTCAGCGCCGGGCCCCAGTACGGGTCGTGCGCAATCACACCGCCGAAGTAGATGGATGCCACCAGCAGCACAATACCAATCACCGACACTTCGCCCACACGTCCTGGGCGCAGGAAGCGCATGTAGATACCCATGAACAGCGCAATCGGCACGGTAGAGCAGACGGTGAACACACCCCACGGACTTTCGGCCAGCGCTTTCACCACGATTAACGCCAGCACCGCAAGGATGATGATCATAATCAGGAAGCAGCCGAACAGGGCGATAGTCCCCGGTACACGGCCCATCTCTTCTTTGACCATCTCACCCAGAGAGGCACCGTTACGGCGAGAAGAGATAAACAGCACCATAAAGTCCTGCACCGCACCCGCCAGCACTACGCCTGCGAGCAGCCACAGAGTCCCTGGCAGGTAACCCATTTGCGCCGCCAGCACCGGGCCGACCAGCGGACCTGCACCTGCAATTGCGGCAAAGTGGTGGCCAAACAGCACGTAGCGGTTGGTTGGCACGTAGTTCAGGCCGTCATTGTTGATGACTGCCGGAGTGGCACGCGTCGGGTCGAGCTTCATGACCTTCTGCGCGATGTACAAGCTGTAGTAGCGATAAGCCACAAGGTAGACGGAAACAGACGCGACCACGATCCACAGGGCGCTTACGTGTTCGCCCCGGCGTAATGCGACAACCGCCAGACAGAAAGCGCCGAGGATCCCGAGTAAGGCCCAGGGCACGTGCTTCAGTAGTTTTTTAGTATCCATAGTAAGACCTGGTTTTTTATGTAAAGAAAAAAGGGTCAGGGTTCGTTGTGAGGAGGTATTGATTAATGCTGGAGGGATCGTGCCAGATCCTCGCGCATGTAAAGGAAGGTAAATGGGCGAGTGGTTGTAAGTCGTGGGTAAGCGGTCAAAGATGCGGGCGAGTGGTTCAGACTCGCCTCAAACGGTAAAAATTATGTGATTTAGATCACTATGTTAGCGTCGCTGTCTCTTTCGCCAGGTAGCCTTCCAGCGTATCCAGAAGCTTATCTTTCAGCCATTGCGGCTCCAGAACCTGAATGTCGGGCAGCCAGTAGAATATCAGCGGCAGGATCTGATTCTCGTGCGCAGCCTGGCAACGCAGCGTTGTGCCGCTGTGTTGTTCGGCTATCAGCTCTTGCTCTGGCAGTAAATTTCGGCGTCTGAAGTAGTGTGAAATATTATTGTTTATGAATATTTTCACCTCGAAAGTATCTTCCGAGGCCCACGGGCCGGGACTTTTTTCCAGCAGCGCAAGGGTGCTTTCTTCAGGGGTAAATGTGGCGCTATGAATATCAAACCAGCTTATCTGGCTCAGTGAAAAGGATTTCAGCCTGCTATTTTCGGTGGCTTGTAAATACCATATATTTTTTTTGTTAATGAGTTTGTATGGGTTAATTAGACGCGTTTTGCCTTTATAAACGATCTGGCAAACATTACAGTTTTTAATCGATTTCTCAATATTAGGTAAATGACGGCGAATATCCATTTTCACGGTATGTTCGGCATTGTTGCCCAGAATGAGAATATGATTGTCATCTACGCGAGTTTCGAGCTGTTGCCAAAAGTCGGCATTTCGCTCTGGGAAAAAGTTATCAGCATTCAGGAAGTTAGCAATGGTGTGATGCAACCCCTGCCCGGAGGGTGCTTGTGGTGAGTGGATCAGGCGATATTGCCCATTACCGGTGTGCTCAACGATGGGTGAAAGTGCATTCAAATCACGATACACGGTGCGCTCAGTAATTTTAAATTTTTCCATCAGTGCACTTCGGTTTACCACACCGTTTAAATGTAGCTCTACCAGAATATCGACCAGACGTTCAGCCGAGCGGCTCCGCGTCGCATTAGCCATAAGGTATTCCTGTTAATTTAATGGATCTACGCTGAATTATGCGGGCAGCACTGACACGGGATGTCAGTATTCAGACGCAGTAAATTTCTCTTATGGTTATATAACGGCGTGATTTAGCGGAAACCTTAATATTTTTTGCGGGAAGCCGCGCTGGCCGGGGGATAGCCAGCGCGTAGAGGGGTCAGATGACAGCGTCCATCTCCATCATTACCGGGTGGAAACGGCGTTTAAAATAGATCAGGCCGTGGCCCTCCTGGCTCAGAATGATATTTTTAATTTCAACCAGATAGACCAGATGTGTGCCAATGGTCTGCACCTGGCTTATCTCTCCTTCAAGGCTTGCCAGCGCACCTTTGAGCACCGGTTGTGCCAGCGGGCCTTTTTGCCAGCAGGAAAGCGTAAAACGCTCTTCCATCGCCATACCGGTCATCCCGGCGAAATGACGAGCCATGATCTCCTGCTCGTGGTTCAGCACGTTAACGCACAGTCTGCCGTTCCCCTGAAAAACCGGATTCATGGCGCTGTTGGCGTTGATGCACACCATCAACGAGGGCGGCGTATCCGTTACCGAGCAGACTGCGGTGGCAGTAATGCCGCAGCGACCCGCATCGCCTTCGGTGGTGACAATATTGACCGCGGCCGACAGGCTGGCCATCGCGTCGCGAAAACGCAGGCGTTGTTCATCTGATTGCATTGAAACCTCCCGCTGCGTTATTTCAGCAGCTTGTCCAGCATGTTGATATCGGTGTTGTTGTGCAGGTGCGGTACCGTCCAGCCGTGCTGGTCGTACTCAGACATGCAGCGGTCGACCATCGCCATCATTTTGTCCATGTTGCCGGAGCTCTGCGCCTGACGCAGGCATTGCAGGCGAATTTCGTCCTGGCTGCCGGAGTAGTTGATCTCATACAGCTCATGACGGCCGCCAAACTCGCTGCCGATGGCATCCCACATCAGTTTTAAAATCTTGATGCGTTCAACGTGATCCATACCGTTCGAGCCGCGCACGTACTTCGCCAGATACTGGTCGATCTGCGGGTTGTTCAGGTCACGGGCGCTGGACGGGAGGTAGATCAGGCCGGACGTCACGTTACGCTCGATGATGTTTTTGATCTTCGCATAGGCCATCGGCGCCATCACGCGATAGGTTTGCAGCGCGGCATGATCTGGCAGATACGCGCCGTTCACCCACGGGGTCGCTTCTGAACACATGGAGTCGCTCAGCGCCCAGAACATATTGCGCCAGGCCACCACTTCACCCAGGTCTGCCTGCACGCCACGGAACTCCAGCGTCCCGGTGCACTCCAGCGATTTCTTCAGCAGGGCAGTGATAAAGTCGAGTTTGACCGCCAGACGCACGCAGGCTTGCAGCGGATACATGCGGGCAAAACCACCCTCCATGGTCCAGCGACGGCAGCGGTCGAAATCGCGGTAGATAAGCACGTTTTCCCACGGGATCAGCACATGATCCATCACCAGAATGGCGTCGTTCTCATCGAAGCGGCTGGAGAGCGGGTAGTCGTACGGGGAGCCGGTTGCGCCGGCCACCATCTCGTAAGAGGCGCGGGAGATGAGCTTCACGCCTTCGGCATCCATCGGGGCGACGAACATCAGCGCGAAGTCCGGGTTTTCACCCATCACCTGTGCAGAGCCAAAGCCAATCATGTTGTAGTGGGTCAACGCTGAGTTGGTTGCCACCACTTTTGCACCGCTGACGATGATCCCGGCGTCGGTCTCTTTCTCCAGCTTGATGTAGACATCTTTCACTTCATCGGCGGGTTTGTGGCGATCGATCGGTGGGTTAACAATCGCGTGGTTAAAGTACAGGCCGGTTTCCTGAATGCGGGTGTACCAGTTACGGGCGTTCTGCTCGAACTGGCCGTAGAAGGCTGGGTTAGCACCAAGCGCGCAGCCAAATGCCGCTTTGTAATCCGGCGTGCGTCCCATCCAGCCGTAGCTCAGGCGCGACCACTCAGCGATGGCGTCGCGTTGCTGGCGCAGGTCGTCGGCACTTTTCGCCACGCGGAAGAACTTATGGGTATAGCCACCGCTGCCGGTGTCGGTGCCCCAGCACAGCGTGTCCTGCATGTCCGGTTTGTGCAGGGCGTCGTACATCTGCGCGATGGAGGCCGCCGCATTACGAAACGCCGGATGGGTGGTGACGTCTTTGACGCGCTCGCCGTAGATATAAATCTCACGGCCGTCCTGGAGGCTTTTTAAATACTCTTCGCCGGTTAATGGACGTTTGGTATCAGCGCGGAAATCTTCAGGCTTCATAGGGACCTCGTATCGGAATAGGGTTGTTAAATTTATGTTTTGTTTTTGTTGTTTAATTGAAGCGTGAGAGAGGGGCGGCGTGAAGGGACGATTGGGACAACGGCGGGTACTTTTCGGGTGGGTATTGGAATTGTGATCGGTGTCCCCTCACCCCGGCCCTCTCCCCAAAGGGGCGAGGGGGTAATCGTTCCCTCTCCCCTTTGGGGAGAGGGTTAGGGTGAGGGGAAATTACGACACCGGTACTTTCTGCGCCCGGTAGCTGCTGGGCGAACACCCCACTAAGCGGTTAAAAAAGCGGGCGAAATAGGCCGGATCTTTAAACCCCAGCTGCCAGGCAATCTCGTTCACCGCGCTGTCGGAAAAAAGCAGTAGCCGTTTGGCCTCGCGCAGTTGCCGGTCGAAGATCAGCCGTTTCGGCGGACGGTTGGCGAAGCGGCGGCAGATATCGGTCAGGCGGGATTCGGTGAGATGCAGTTCGCAGGCGTAGTCCGGCACCGTCCAGTGCTGGTGGTAGTGGGTGTCGATCATCTGGTTAAAACGCTGGAACAGCTTCAGCTCGCCGCGTATCCCACTGGCGGCGTGGTCGTCGAGCTTTGCATTGCGCAATAGCAAAGTGAACACCGCCTGGGCCAAAAGTACCAGCGTATGTTCGCGTCCGGGCAGCTGTTCCGTGGATTCACGTTCGATCAGCTGCCAGTAGTGTTTCAGCGCCGCCAGCTCGTCCGGTTTGTCGGCCAGGGACAGGCAGATCCCCGGCAGGCCGAAGGTTTCCCGCGTGCCAGGGTAGAGCACCTCCAGCAGTGGCCAGATCAGATCTTCGCGTACCGTCAACACATGCCCGTCGCTGTCGGATTCGGTGATAAAGGCGTGCGGCACCGACGGCGGCGTGAGCACAAACAGCGGTGCCTGCACCGAATAGCGATGATCGTCGAGCTGAAGCTCAATCTGCCCGGTATCAAGAAAGTGCATCTGAAAGAACTGGTCGTGGCGATGCGCCTGCATGTCGCGGCCAAAAAAGGCCGCCATGCGGGCAAACGACTGATAATGCACATCGTCGGTGCCCAGACTTTCGTCGTACTCCTTGCTGATATCAATGTTGGCGATAGGGCTCTGGCACATGATCGTTCCTCTGTTGATCCCGCTGCGTCATCGGAATGCGCGTCAGCACCAGCGCGCCCACCACCAGCAGTCCGGCCACGAACCACAGCCCGGAGCTAAAGCTGCCGGTCGCGTCGCGCAGAATGCCGATCAACAGCGGGCTGACGGCCGAACCCACATTCC
Source organism: Enterobacter sp. Tr-810 (assembly GCF_011752765.1). Taxonomy (NCBI): domain Bacteria; kingdom Pseudomonadati; phylum Pseudomonadota; class Gammaproteobacteria; order Enterobacterales; family Enterobacteriaceae; genus Enterobacter; species Enterobacter sp. Tr-810. Next base: position 95,633 of record NZ_VWWW01000005.1, read on the forward strand.
CGATGGCGTTGATCACTGCCAGCGCCACCGCGCGGGATTGCAGGCTAATAACCTGATCCGGTGTGGTCCAGAATATCGCCATAGCGGTAAAGGATCCGGTTGAGGCCATGATGATGCCAAGCAGCTGGATCAGGCTGTGGTCGGTCGCCGAGGCCAGCATCCATCCCGCCGCCGCGAAGAGATACGGCAGGATGGTGTGCTTTTTTCGTTCTTTCAGCCTGTCGGAACGACGGCTCCACCAGATCATCCCGAGGATGGTACAAAATTGCGGGATCGCCGCCAGCAGGCCGATCACGATATTGCTGCTGTGGCTGTTAAAGCTTTGCAGGATCTGCGGCGTCCAGATGTTGATCGCACTCAGCGTGTTGGTCAGACAGAAATAGGCCAGCGTGTAGAGCAGCACCGCCGGGGTCAGCACTTCACGCAGCGTCGAGCGCGGGGTCGCGGCATGCGCAACGGCGTGCTCCTGCTCGCGGGCGATCATTGTTTTCAGCGTCTGTTTTTCTTCATCATCAAGCCAGGTGGCCTGATCCGGCGTGTCGTTAAGGAAAAACCAGGTCACGACGCCGAGCACCACCGACGGCAGCCCTTCCAGCAGGAACAGCCACTGCCAGCCTTTCAGGTTCCACAGCCCGTCCAGGGCCAGAATATAGCCCGACAGGATCGAGCCGAGCATCATGGTCACCGGCATGGCAATCATAAACAGGGCGTTGGCGCGGGCGCGGTGATAGGCGGGGAACCACCAGGTGAGATACACCAGGATCCCCGGCAGGAAACCGGCTTCGGCAATACCGACCAGCATTCGCAGCACGTAGAGCGTCTGCGGGCTGGTGGCAAACATGGTGCAGGTAGAGGCGATTCCCCACACCACCATGATCCCGGCGATCCAGCGGCGTGCGCCGACTTTCGCCAGCATGATGTTGCTCGGGATCCCGCACAGTACATAGGTGACGTAAAACAGCGTTGCCGCCAGGCCAAACATGGTGGATGTCAGGCCCAGATCTTTGCCCATCGTCAGCCCGGCAAAGCCAATGTTAATGCGGTCAAGAAACGAGAAAACAAACAGGATAAAGAGAAACACGATCAAACGAAGGAACAGCTTGTTAATCACGCGATGTTCTACAGCTTTATTATCTTGCAGGGTAGAGGTCGTCATGTTGCGCTCCACATCGTCCGTTCAGTAGACGGATTTATTGTTATTGGTTGATGTAACAGGTCTGTCGATAAAACGGGCTGCCAGCGCTTCGGCGCTGCGGGCCAGCAGGGTGGTATCTACGCCAACGGCGACAAACAGCGCGCCGAGTTCGAGATAGCGTTTTGCCAGGGTTTCGTTAGCCATCAGGATGCCGGGCGCTTTACCTGCGCTCAGGATCTGCCTGATGGCCTGTTCGATGGCGGCCTGCACCTCCGGGTGCTGCGGGTTACCCGCAAAGCCCATGTCGGCGCTGAGATCTGCCGGGCCGATAAACACCCCGTCGACCCCTTCCACATCCAGGATCTGCGGCAGGTTTTTCAGCGCCTCGCGAGTTTCTATCTGCACCAGCACGCACATGGCATCGTTCGCCTGTTGCAGGTAATCAGGAATGCGGTTCCAGCGCGACGCGCGAGCCAGTGCGCTGCCCACTCCGCGGATCCCCGCTGGGGGATAACGGGTGGCGCTCACCGCAAGACGGGCTTCGTCGGCATTTTGTACCATGGGCACCAGCAGGGTTTGTGCGCCCACGTCCAGCAGTTGCTTAATCTGTACCGGGTCGTTCCACGACGGGCGCACCACCGGCTGGCTGGCGTAAGGCGCAATCGACTGCAACTGCGTTAAGATGGTTTGCACGTTGTTTGGCGCGTGTTCGCCGTCGATCAGCAGCCAGTCGAAACCTGCGCCTGCCAGCAGTTCTGCGCTGTAGCTGCTGGTCAGCCCCAGCCACAGGCCGATTTGCGGCTTTCCGGCTTTCAGCGCGGTCTTAAATGCGTTTTCCATGATGCACTCCTACACAAAGCGGCAGCTAATCGAGCCCATGTTGCCGTAGTCCACGTGGAAGGTATCGCCCTTGCTGGCGGTCACCGGGCGGGTAAACGAGCCGCCGAGGATGATCTGCCCCGGTTCAAGCTGCACGTCGTACGGTGCCAGTTTATTTGCCAGCCACGCCACGCCGTTTGCCGGGTGGTTGAGCACGCCTGCGGCGACGCCGGTTTCTTCGATCACGCCGTTGCGATAGAGCAGGGCGGAGATCCAGCGCAGATCCAGTTCGTCGGGTTTAATTGGCCGTCCGCCGAGGATCACTCCGGCGTTGGCGGCGTTATCGGAGATGGTGTCGAACACCTTGCGCGGGCGCTGGGTGTCGGGATCGATGTTGTGGCAGCGGGCGTCGATCAGCTCCAGCGCCGGGATCACATAGTCCGTGGCGTTGTAGACATCGAAGATCGTGCAGTTAGGGCCGCGCAGCGGTTTGGCCAGCACGAAGGCCAGCTCCACTTCAATGCGCGGGACGATAAAACGATCGGCGGGAATGTCGCTGCCGTCGTGGAAAAACATGTCGTCCAGCAGTGCGCCGTAATCCGGTTCGCTTATCTGCGAGCTGGCCTGCATGGCTTTGGAGGTAAGGCCGATTTTATGGCCTTTCAGCACGCGGCCTTCGGCGATTTTCAGGCTTACCCATTCGCGCTGGACGGCATAGGCATCGTCGATGGTGATCGTCGGGTAATCCAGCGAGATCTGACGGATCTGCTCGCGGGATTGCTCCGCCTGATGCAGACGATGCGCGATCAGGGTATGGGTATGTTTGTCGAGCATGGCGATATCCTATTGTATTGTTTTCTCCCTCTCCCCGTGGGAGAGGGCCGGGGTGAGGGCATCAGGCCGCGGAGAACTCCCCTCACCCTAACCCTCTCCCGGAGGGAGAGGGGACTGGCTGTGCCGGTATTACTTAAACAACGCGTGCACGTTGTTCTGTTTGTAATTGAGCGTCGGGTGCAGCTCGTCGAGCTCAAACGACAGCGCCAGGTAGCGCGCCGCCATCAGCTCTGCAAAATGCGTTTTGATCAGCGCAAACAGCATCTCTCCCACCGCCTCGCGGCTTTCCAGGCTGCGCCCGGCCCCGATTTTCAGCGTCATATGGACAAAGGCGTAATCGTGCTTTCCGTCAGCCATCTGCCAGGTGTCCAGCCAGTGCGCGCGGCTACGGATACCGCCGAGCGGGAAAATGCCCGTGGCGGCGAGCGCCTCGTTCACTTTGGCAAACAGACCCGGCAGGTCGGCCTGCTCGCGGATATTGTCAGTACATTCAGCGATAAAATGCGGCATGGTGGTTCCTTAAGCGGGCAGCGGGAAAACAGCGTTGACCTGGCCGGTGCCGGAGCTGGCGAACAGCTCGGTGAGAAACTCCACCTTGCCGTCGTATTTGTCCCAGCCGAGCATCCCCAGCAGCATCACCGTGTCGTGCATATTGCCCTCGCCGTAGCAGTAGTCGGCGTACTCCGGCAACATGCTGCAAAACTCCCTGAACTGGCCTTCGCGCCACAGCTTCACCACGCGCTCGTCCATCTGACGGTCGAACTCGCGGGTGTAGCTGTTCATCCCTTCTTCCGCACGCTGGTCGTCAATAAAACGGTGCGACAATGAACCGCTGGCCAGCACCGCCACCGTGCCGTCGTACTGCTTAATGGCGCTGACGATGGCCTCGCCCAGCTTGCGGCTATCGGCAAAATCGTGAACGGTGCAGAACGCCGAAATGGAGATCACTTTGAAGTGCTTATCGCTGTTCATGTAGCGCATCGGAACCAGCGTGCCGTACTCCAGCTTCAGGCTTGGAATGTTGTGCGCTTTGGCCCGCACGCCGAGCTTCACCGCTTCATCGGCAATCAGCTGGCCGAGCTCCGGGTTGCCGTCGTAGTCGTAGGTCATGTCACGGATAAAGTGCGGCAGCTCGTTGCTGGTGTAGATACCGGAAAAATGATCCGCACAGTTAATGTGATACGCGCTGTTCACCAGCCAGTGGGTGTCGAAAACGATAATGGTATCGACGCCCAGCTCGCGGCAGCGCTTGCTGATCTCTTTATGCCCGTCGATGGCCGACTGACGGCAGCCGTGGTTTTTCCCAGGCAGCTCAGAAAGATACATCGACGGAACGTGGGTGATTTTTGCTGCTAACGCTAAGGTGCCCATATCAGATACCCCACTTTGGAATCGGATGGTTGCCCATCGAGATGCAGACGTTTTTCATCTCAGCGAACACTTCAAAGCTGTACTCGCCACCTTCGCGCCCGGTGCCGGAGGCCTTCACGCCGCCAAACGGCTGGCGCAGGTCGCGCACGTTCTGGGTATTCACAAACACCATCCCGGCTTCGATATTGCGCGCCAGGCGCAGTACTTTGCTCACGTCCTGCGTCCAGATGTACGACGCCAGACCGTACTCCACGTCGTTGGCCAGGCGCAGGCCTTCCGCTTCGTCTTTAAACGGCAGCAGGCAGGCGACCGGCCCAAAGATCTCTTCCTGGGCCACGCGCATCCGGTTGTTCACATCTGCCAGCACGGTCGGGCGCAGGAAGTTACCGCCTTTCAGGTGCGCAGGCAGGTCGGTGGGTTTGTCCGGGCCACCCGCCAGCAGGGTGGCTCCCTCTTCAATGCCGAGGCGGATATAACCCGAGACTTTTTCCCAGTGTTGCTGGCTAATCAACGCGCCGACCTGGGTGTTCGGATCGGTGGGGTCACCCACGCGCAGACGGTTGGCGCGCTCGGCGAAGCGTTTGACGAATTCCGGGTAGATGCTCTGCTGAATGAAGATGCGCGAGCCGGCGGTGCAGCGCTCGCCGTTGATGGAGAAGATGGTGAACAGAGCGGCATCCAGTGCGCGCTCGATATCGGCATCTTCAAAAATCAGCACCGGTGATTTGCCGCCCAGCTCCATCGAGTACTTTTTCAGCCCGGCGTTTTTCATGATGTTGCGCCCGGTGGCGGTGCCGCCGGTGAAGGAGACGGCGCGCACATCGTGATGACGCACCAGCGCATCGCCCGCTGTCGCGCCATAGCCCTGAACCACGTTCAGCACGCCCGCCGGAATGCCGGCTTCCAGCGCCAGCTCGCCCAGACGATCTGCGGTCAACGGGGAAAGTTCAGACATCTTCAGCACTGCGGTATTGCCCAGCGCCAGACACGGCGCCACTTTCCAGGTGGCGGTCATAAACGGCACGTTCCACGGCGACACCAGCGCACACACGCCCACCGGCTGCACCAGGGTGTAGTTCAGCATCGTGTCATCGACCGGGTAGGTTTTGCCGTTCATCTGCTGGCACACTTCGGCGAAGAACTCGAAGTTGTGCGAGGCGCGAGGGATCAGCACGTTTTTGGTCTGATGGATAGGCAGGCCGGTGTCGGCGGTTTCCATCGCGGCGATCTCAGGTACGTTCTGGTCAATCAGATCGCCCAGGCGGCGCATCAGGCGCGCGCGCTCTTTCATCGGCAGGTTAGCCCATTTCGGGAACGCCTCTTTGGCAGCCGCAACGGCCTGGTTTACCTCAGCTTCACCGCCGGAGGCCACTTCTGCCAGCACCTCGCCAGAGGCTGGATTAGTGGTGTGGAAGTACTCGCTTCCCGCCACTTTTTTGCCGTTGATCCAATGGTTTATCTTTTTCATTTTGTCGTCTCCTCACTGACAATTCGGTTTACCAGGCGGCCCACGCCTTCCACTTCCACCACCACTTCGTCGCCAGGCACTACGTCGGAAAGCCCCTTCGGCGTGCCGGTGGCAATCATGTCGCCCGGTTGCAGGGTCATAAATTCGCTCAGGTACGCAATCAGGAACGGGATGCTGAAGATCAGGTCTGCCGTGGTGCCTTGCTGGCGTAATTCGCCGTTTACGAAGGTGCGCAGGGCCAGGTTGTGCGGGTCGGGAATGGCTGCTTTCGGCACGATGTTGGGGGAAATTGGCGTCAGCCCGTCGCGGCTTTTGACGCGCAGATTCGGGCGATAGTAGTTTTCGAGGTAGTCGCGGATGGCGTAGTCGTTACAGACCGTATAGCCCGCGACATAGTCCATCGCGTCGGCTTCACTCACCTTGTGCGCGGTTTTGCCAATGACCACCACCAGTTCAGCTTCGTAGTGCATGTATTCCACGTTGTCCGGGCGTACCGACGTCTGGTGGTCGCCGTTAAAGGTGTTTGGGGCTTTGATAAACACCAGCGGCTCGGTGGGCGGTTTGAAGTCCAGTTCGCTGGCGTGATCGGCGTAGTTCAGCCCCAGGGCAAACAGCGTGGGGTGTGAATGCGGGTTTTGCGCAGGGGTGATATCGCGTTCGTTGACGACCGGGTTTTCCAGCGTCGGGAAACCTTCGGCCAGAATGCGCACCCGATCGCCCGGACGCAGTGCCACGCGGGCCTGCGGTGTGCCGACCAAAATGGCATCGCCAGGATTCAGGGTGGCAAATTCGCTCAGGGCGCTGAGCAGTTCGGCTGCGCTGCGCTGTAAATCTGCGGTGTTCCAGTGGTCTGCTTCGCGGCCATTGATTTCGGTAATGATGGTCAGGTTATCGACGTTATCAACGGCGACAAGCTCACCCAGAGGGCAGAAGCCGTCACGGCATTTGGCTTTGATGGCCGGGCGGTAGAAGCTCTCTTCTGGCAGGCTCACTTCGTTGGCGAGTGCGTATCCTGCGATGTACTCCGCCGCGTCTTCAGCCTGCACCTTGCTGGCGGTTTTCCCCACCACCAGCGCGACCGTGGCCCCGCTTAACACCGTTTCACCTTCCGGGAACGGGATGGGTTCGCCGGCACGGATAACGGTGTTGCCCGGTTTAATAAACCAGACGGCGGTTTTCGGCGGGGTGTTATAGGGGGCTTTTTCAAATGCTTCGCGCCAGGTTTCACGCTGGCTTTGATGATTCAGCGCGACGGCAAAAACAGTACCTTTCATTGACTACTCCTCAGGCCGGAGGTCCGGATTTTGATTTCATTAATATGTTAATGATCTGGTTTTATGCTTTTGCTGTTTGTTTCGCAATCAGAAGTGAAGATTTTGTGATAGGAATAACAATAAACTTACATATAAAATTAAAATTATTTATTTATCATTGTGTTAACAAAATCGCGTTGTTTCTGTTAGACTTTTTGGCAAAAAACGTGTTGTTTATAAAAACAGCTTTTTTGAATTGTTTACTTGTTAATGATTTCCGGGAGTGGCTATGCATGACTCATTAACCATCGCGTTATTACAGGCGCGGGAAGCGGCGATGTCTTACTTCCGCCCGATTGTGAAGCGGCATAACCTGACCGAACAGCAGTGGCGCATTGTGCGCGTGCTGGCTGAACATCCGTCGATGGATTTTCACGATCTGGCGTTTCGGACCTGCATTCTGCGCCCGAGCCTGACGGGCATTCTCACGCGTATGGAGCGCGACGGGCTGGTGCTGCGCTTAAAGCCGGTGAACGACCAGCGCAAGCTGTACGTGTCGCTGACCAAAGAGGGTAACGCGCTGTATGAACACGCCCAGGCGCAGGTAGAAGAGGCTTATCAGCAGATTGAGGCGGAATATACGCCGGAGAAAATGCAGCAGCTGACGGCGCTGCTGGAAGAGTTTATCGCGCTCGGCAACCGCCATATCGCAGAGCGCGGGGAAGAAGAGTAACTCAGGCCTCTGGTTTTGCCAGATGGATGAGCGTGTCGATACGCGCAGGGGAAAGTGGCTCGCGCGGGTGCGGCAGCGGCCAGCCGTACAGCCAGCGGGCGCTGGTGGCGCAGGTTTTCCCCTGGCAGGCACCCATGCCACAGCGCGAGGCGAGCTTCGCCGCCTGCCAGCTTTCGGCATTTTGCACATCGCCACAGCGCACATCTTCGCAGCGGCACAGCAGGGTATCCGCTGTGATAACGTCTTTTAGCGATTTCGGTAAGGCGAATGTGGCATGAAGCGCCCGGGCGAAACGCTGCCAGCGGGCACGGGCGGCAAGAGCTTTTTCTGCCTTCCCGGGGTTATCTGCCGCCATATAGCCCGCAACTTCCCCCTCGGCCAGCGCCAGCTCGCTGCCGCCAAAGCCGGTGCACTCCCCCGCAGCATAGATATCCTCCACGCTGGTGCGTTGAGACGCATCGACCCGGATAGCCTGATTTTCGGTTGCGCAGCCGAAGATAAGACCCGGCTCGAGATTGGGCACCAGTCCGTAGCCGATCGCCAGCCTGTCACAGGCTATTTCCTGATTTTTCCCGCCGTGGCGTACGGTCACGGACTGAAGATGTGCATCTCCCCTGGCATGGATAACCTGGCTTGCCGGGCGATAGTGGGCCGGAAAAAGCTCGCTGAGCTGGAGCAGCTTTTCCGGCCAGCGCCAGAGCCCTGCCGCGAACCGGGCCAGCGCGCTGACCGGCGCCTGTTCGATGATGGCAACGATATTCCCGCCTGCGCGTTTCACCGTACTGGCAACCGCCAGCAGCAGCGGCCCGCTTCCGGCGATGACCACCCGCTCACCGTTGAGCGGCAGGCCATGTTTAATCTGCGCCTGTAACCCACCGGCACCCGTTACGCCGGGAAGCGTCCAGCCGGGAAAAGGCAGGGAGAGCTCCCGCGCGCCGCAGCATAAAATTAATCGCTGCCAGCGGATCGCGCCGCATGTGTCTGCGGTTTCAAACACCACGGAATGCGGTGCAGGGCGGGCAATCAGCCGGGCACCGTTAAGCAGCGTTATGCCTGGCTGTTCCGCCACCGCCTGACGCAGACGTAAGGCGCGCGGAGGCAGCGAAACCTGCGGGCCATCGCGCCAGATTTGCCCGCCAGGACGCGGGTTGTCGTCCAGGACGATAACTGATTTTCCGCAGCGTGCGGCGGCCAGTGCCGCCGATAGTCCGGCTGGACCTGCGCCGAGGACAAGGATCTCGCAGTCAAACGTTCGCATGTTGGCTCCTTTCTATCACCATGTCGGGCTGGCATTCCGTCTGGCAGGCCAGCACTCGCCGTCCATTCACCGTGACGCGGCACTCCTGGCAAACGCCCATGCCGCAGAAAGGCGCGCGCGGCTCACCGCTGACCGAACGGCGCGTCACGCCATCGCCCGTCAGTGCCAGCGCCGCTGCGACGCTGATGCCCGCAGGAACATCACAGGGTTCACCTTCGATAATCAGGTTCAGGGTTGTCATGCGATGGCCTCCTGTTTGTGCAGCCGCGCGGGGAGCCAGGCATCCGGAGAAACGGCCGGATGTTCGCCGAGGATCTGCGCGCAGAGCAGTTCGGCGGTTGCGGGGGCGGTGGTGACGCCCAGCCCTTCGTGCCCCAGCGCCAGCCAGATCCCCGGGCGCGTGGGGTGCGGGCCGATGAGCGGGTTGCCGTCTGCCGATGCAGCCCGAAAACCGCTCCAGCAGCGGATGATATTCAGACTCTCCAGCCAGGGTAAAAAATGACGCGCACGCGCCAGCATGGTTGCCAGAAGGGGCAAATCTATCTCGCGGTCGGTGTTGTCAAATTGGCGGGAAGAGCCAATCAGCAGTTGTCCGGTCGGGCGCGGCTGGATATTAAATGCCACCGAGGTGCCGCCCGCATGGGCGCTGGCACCGTATCCCAGTTCCACCAACTGGTGGCTGAGCAACGGGCCGTAGCGATCGGTGATCGCCAGCTGGCCTTTTTTCGCCCGCAGCCAGTTTTCATCCAGCAGCCTGTTGGCGCCCAGCCCGCAGGCGATGACGATGGCGCCCGCGCGCAGGCGTTTGCCGCTGTGCAGGGTGACGTAAGGGGCATCGACCGCGAGGGCGCGGTCACGAAGATGCGTGACACCGGCATCTTCAATAAACCAGCGGGCGACGTTCGGCGCGTAAACAATTCCGTCTCCGGGCACCCACAGCCCGCCGCGAAGCCGGGAGGTGAGCAGTGGCTCACGCGCGGCAAGCTGGTCGCGGGTCTGTAAGTCGCTGGCGACCTGGTATTGCGCCATCCGCTGTTGTTTTTCCTCTGCCAGCGCAAGCTCCTGCGGCGTTTCCGCCAGCCACAGCGTGCCGCATCCGCGCCAGGCGCAGCTTTCCGGCATGTGGGGCGTCAGTTCCCGCCAGCGCGCCAGAGACCAGGCTGAAAGGGTCAGTTCGGCGGGATCGTCATCCATACACACCAGATGGCCCATTCCTGCCGCCGTTGCGCCTGCGTTGCCGTCGTCTACCAGCGTGACCCGTTGCCCACGCTTTGCCAGTTGCCAGGCGCAGGCGGAGCCGATGATCCCGGCACCTATGACAATGACGTCGGTTTCGGTCACAACGTGATCCCCCAGCGGAACGGATCGTCAGGATTGAGGATCAGCCGGTTGTCGCCGCAGACCCACGCCTCACCGCGGATCGTCGGGATGATTTTGTTGCCCTGTGGCACGAAATGGGCGGTAAATTCGCTGCCGATGATGCTCGCCTGCCGCCAGCTTTCCCCGGGCCGGAGTTTGCCGTCCTCTGCCAGACAGGCCAGCTTGGCGCTGGTGCCGGTGCCGCAGGGAGAGCGATCCCAGGCTTTTCCTGGGCAGAGCACAAAGCTGCGGCTGTCTGCCCGGTCATCTTCTGCGAAGAGTTCAATATGGTCGATAATGCCGTCATGTTCGCCGCGGATCCCCGCGCGTTCTAACCCTTCCCGGATTGCCCATGCATACTCCGTTAACTGCGGGATCTGGTCCGGTATCACGGCGAACGGATGATCGTTGACGAGGAAGAACCAGTTCCCGCCCCAGGCGATATCGCCCGTTACCGTGCCGTGCGCGGTTTCAACCTGCACCTGTTTGCGCCAGCGATACGCCGGGACGTTTTCTACCGAAACGCTGCCGTCTTCGTGCAGCGTGGCGGTCACATCACCCACCGGAGTTTCAATCAGATGTTTACCCGGCTGAATGCGCCCAAGCCAGGCCAGTGAGGCGATCAGGCCGATCGTGCCGTGGCCGCACATGTTCAGAAAACCGCTGTTGTTGAAGAAGATAACCCCCGCCGTGGCCTGCGGTGAAACCGGCTTACAGAGCAGGGCGCCGACCAGGACGTCGTTGCCGCGTGGCTCAAGAATGATGGCTTTGCGCCAGTCGTCATAGTCGTGCGCGAAGCGATCCCGGCGTTCGGCCATGTTTCCTGTGCCCAGGTCCGGAAAACCGTCGATGACCAGGCGGGTCGGTTCGCCGCCGGTGTGGGAGTCAATTACTCTCAGTTCGCTATGCTGCGCTGTCATGGGATCTCCGGAAAGTTAACACCTTGTTGCTAAATGCTGGCGTAAGGCTGGCATTCCTGCTTGATCGCTTTCGCCACCAGAAATGACGAAATCGGCACAGTGACCGGTTTCATTCTTAAGTGAAATTCATATTTATTTCTTATTAATCATTCTGTTGGTGTTGTGGTAAACCAAAAAGGGCAGCTGCGCCAGTGGATGAAACAGGGTAAATCATAAACCTGTGTCAGGATCGCAAAACGCGGAAAGGGCGCTTGATGAGTTAACGAAAAGTTAATAAAGATCCAGCTCACTAATCGGGAGGAAGCGTTATGTCCTGTGTTATTGATGATGTGCTGGCACCCTCGCCAGCGCTGGAAGTGGCTGAACTGAGCCAGATTTGTGAAGGGCTGGCGCGCCAGCGTCCGGACAATATTCAGACGTTGCTTCATGCAATGGCGTTGATTGCGCCGTTGCTGAATGCCATTCCTAATGTGGTGTTTTTTGTCAAAGACGTGCAGGCGCGTTATCTGATGGTCAATATGACCCTGGCGCGTCGCTGCGGGTTTAAGACGGTGGTTTCTCTGCTGGGGAAAACCTCGGCCGATGTTTTCCCTTCCGCGCTGGGGCAGGGCTATACCGAGCAGGATATGCGGGTGTTGCGCGAAGGGGTGACGTTGCGCGACCAGCTGGAAATGCATCTCTATAACGGCCGCGAGCGCGGCTGGTGTCTGACCCAGAAGCTGGCGCTGCGGGATGCGCAGGGCCAGGTGATCGGTATGGCGGGTATTTCGCACGACTTGCAGGAAGCGCAGGCACGGCACCCGGCGTGGCAGCGGCTGGCGATCGTCGACGATCATATCCGCAATCATTACCACCGGCCGATCGCGATGGAGGAGCTCACCGCGCTGAGCGGTATGTCGGTGGCGCAAATCGAACGCTACTGTAAGCGCATTTTCCATCTCACCCCGCGTCAGATGATCCACAAAGTCCGCCTGGAAAAAGCGACTGAATTGCTGGCGGGCGATACGCCGATTACCGATATTGCCCTGCAATGTGGCTATACCGATCACAGCGCCTTTAGCCGCCAGTTCAAGGCCATGACCGGCTCCACACCGCGTGATTTTCGCGTCACGCTGGTCGGGTAAGAGAAACGCACTGTGCTAATTTCGTCATCAAAGGGGAGGAAAACCACCAAGCCGTCGGCCGCCTGAAACGTCAATCTGTCAGTGAATATTCACCATTCATTCACTTTGATTTAACAAATTGACGACAAGGAACCGAACATGAGCAAGAAAGCCATTCACTGGAGCGGTGTATTCCCGGCAGTCAGCACCCAGTTTCGTAGCGACTATTCTGTCGATCTGGATGCCACCCATGCGGTGATGAAAAACCTGGTCAAGGATGGTGTTTCCGGCCTGGTGGTATGCGGCAGCGTGGGCGAGAACACCTCTCTGACCACGCAGGAAAAGCTGCAAATTATCGAAGTGGCGAAAGACGCAGCAGGCGGCCAGATCCCGGTTATTGCCGGCGTCGCAGAATTTACCACCGCCTTCGCGCAGAAGATGGCGAAAGAGGCCGAGCGTGTGGGTGTGGACGGCATTATGGTGATGCCTGCGCTGGTGTACTCGTCAAAACCGTATGAAACCGCGGCCCACTTCCGCAGCGTGGCAACCGCCACTGACCTGCCAATCATGGTCTACAACAACCCGCCAATTTACAAAAACGACGTGACGCCGGACATCCTGGCGACGCTCGCCGACTGCGACAACATCGTCTGCTTTAAAGACTCTTCCGGCGATACCCGCCGTTTTATCGACCTGCGTAACTCCGTTGGCGACCGCTTTGTGCTGTTCGCCGGGCTGGATGACGTGGTGGTCGAGAGCATCGCCGTGGGGGCAGAAGGCTGGATCTCCGGGATGTCGAACGCCTTCCCGCGTGAAGGGGAGACGTTGTTCCGTCTGGCAAAACAGCAGCGCTATGAAGAAGCGATGGCGCTTTACCGCTGGTTTATGCCACTGCTGCATCTGGATGCGCGCCCGGATCTGGTGCAGTGCATCAAGCTTTGCGAAGAGCTTCTCGGTCGCGGCAGCGCCATTACCCGTCCGCCGCGCCTGGCGCTGGAAGGCGAAACCCGTGCGGAAGTGGTAGCGATTGTAGAGAAGGCGCTGGCGACCCGACCACAGCTGCCTGACGTTGGCCTTTAAGAAAAGGAGTGACGATGACTTTACCTCTCTCTGTAACAGGCCAGCAGTTTATCGCCGGACGCCGCGTGGCAAGCGGTGAGGCGACGCTGCCGGGCCTGCGTGCCGCTGACGGTGAACCCACCGGATACCGTTTTTACCCGGCCTCCCGCGAGGAGGCCGCCGCTGCGGCACTGGCGGCGGAACAGGCATTCCCTGTTTATTCGCAGACCTCGCCTGAGGTGCGCGCCCGCTTTCTCGATACCCTCGCCGACGAGCTGGATTTACTCGGCGAGGACTTTTTTGCCATCGCGCAACAGGAGACGGCGCTGCCGCTGGCGCGCTTGCAGGGAGAGCGCGCCCGGACCAGCAATCAGCTACGCATGTTCGCCGGCGTGCTGCGTCGCGGGGATGCCTTCGGCGTGCGTATCGATACCGCGCTGCCTGCGCGCCAGCCGCTGCCGCGCCCGGATCTGCGCCAGTACCTGACGGCGCTGGGCCCGGTGGCCGTCTTCGGTGCCAGCAATTTCCCGCTGGCGTTTTCCACCGCAGGGGGCGATACCGCCTCCGCGCTGGCGGCGGGCTGTCCGGTGGTGGTGAAAGCCCATCCGGGGCATATGGCGACGGCTGAACTCACCGCCCAGGCCATTGTGCGTGCGGTGGAGAAAGCCGCCCTTCCTGCGGGCGTGTTTAACATGATTTTCGGCACCGATATTGGCGCGGAGCTGGTGCGTCATCCGGCGATCCAGGCGGTTGGGTTTACCGGCTCGCTGCGCGGGGGTAAGGCGCTCTGGCAGCTTGCGCAGCAGCGTCCGCAGCCGATCCCGGTCTTTGCGGAAATGTCGGCCATTAACCCGCTGCTTATTCTGCCGCAGGCGTTAGCCACCCGGGCAGAGGTGCTGGCGAAGGAACTGGTGGCCTCTTTTACTCTAGGCTGCGGCCAGTTTTGTACCAAGCCCGGGCTGATCCTCGTCTTGCGGGGCGAAGGTATGGCCCGCTTCACGCAGACGCTGAAAGAAGCGGTGGATCAGGCTCCGGCGCAGACCATGCTCAATACCCCAACGCTTGCCCATTATCAAGACGGCGTCAGCGCGTTTGAGGCACATCCCGATATGCAACGGCTGGCGGGCAATGATGAGGCGGTTCGCGGGCAGGCGCAGGCTCGTCTGTATCAGGCTCCGGTTTCGCTGCTGCTGGCGCAGGATCCGCTGTTGCAGCATGAGGTGTTTGGCCCGCTGGCGGTGCTGGTGGAAGTGGCTGACGAGGCTGAAATGCAGGCGGTTCTGCGCGCCATTCAGGGTCAGCTGACGGCAACGGTTCACGCGGAATCTGACGACGGCCCGCTGGCACAGCGACTGTTGCCTGCCCTGAGCGAAAAAGCCGGGCGCGTGCTGTTCAACGGGTATCCGACCGGCGTGGAAGTGTGTGATGCGATGGTGCACGGCGGCCCGTGGCCTGCCACCACCGATTCACGCGGAACCTCCGTCGGAACAAAATCCATCGAACGTTTTTTGCGTCCGGTGTGCCTGCAAAATGTGCCCGCCGCACTGCTGCCGCCTGCTGTCCAGGATGCTAACCCTCTGAACCTGCTGCGCCTGATTAACGGGCAGTGGACCCGGGAAGCCATTTCCCCCTCTGTTGACTGAAGGGCATGACCATGACGATTCACTCTACGCATCAAACATCGTCCCGCGTTGTTGAGTCGGGGAAATTTAAAAAGCAGCTTACGCTAACTGACCTGACGTTTATTGGTCTTGGGGCGATATTCGGCTCCGGCTGGCTGTTTGCCGCAAGCCATGTGGCCTCAATTGCCGGGCCAGCGGGGATTGCCTCGTGGATTATCGGCGGGATTGCCGTGCTGCTGCTGGGGATTGTCTATTGCGAACTGGGGGCGGCGCTGCCGCGTGCCGGGGGGATTATCCGTTATCCGGTGTTTTCCCACGGTGAGCTGATGGGGTATCTGCTGGGCTTTATTACGCTGATTGCGTTCTCCAGCCTGATCTCCATTGAGATTGTTGCCGCGCGCCAGTATGCGGCGGCCTGGTTCCCGATGCTGACGCAGCCAGGCTCAAGCGACCCGACGCTGCTGGGCTGGGTAGTGCAGTTTTTACTGCTCTGTTTCTTCTTTGGACTGAACTACTACAGCGTCAAAACGTTTGCTCGCTCCAACAACATTATCAGTATTCTGAAGTTTCTGGTGCCGCTGGCGGTTGTCGTCACCCTGTTTACCTTTTTCAAGCCTGAAAACCTGCACGTGCAGGGGGTTGCGCCGTTTGGTATGTCCGGCGTTGAGGCGGCGATCAGCGCCGGGGGGATTATTTTTGCTTACCTGGGGCTGACGCCGATTATCTCGGTGGCGAGCGAAGTACAGAACCCACAGCGGACAATCCCGGTGGCGCTGATTTTATCGGTAGTGTTGTCGACGATTATTTACGTGCTGCTGCAACTGGCGTTTCTTGGCAGTATCCCAACCGAAATGCTTGGTAGCGGCTGGGCGGAGATCAGCAAACAGTTCTCGCTGCCGTACCGCGATATTGCCATTACGCTCGGGATGGGCTGGCTGGCGTTTATGGTGGTGTGCGACGCGATTGTCTCCCCAAGCGGCACCGGCAATATCTACATGAACGCCACCCCGCGCGTGATTTATGGCTGGGCGAAAGCGGGGACGTTTTTTAAGGCGTTCACCCATATTGATAAAGAGTCGGGTATTCCGCGTCCGGCGCTGTGGCTGACCTTCGCCATGTCTATCTTCTGGACGCTGCCGTTCCCGTCCTGGGAGCAACTGATTAGCGTGGTGTCGGCCGCACTGGTGCTGAGCTATGCCATCGCCCCGGTCACGGCGGCGGGGCTGCGCCGTAATGCGCCGGATCTGCCTCGTCCGTTCCGTGTGCGTGCCTTCGGGATTATCGGCCCGGTGTCGTTTGTGATTTCAGCACTGATTGTCTTCTGGTCTGGCTGGGGTACGCTGTCATGGTTGCTGGGATTGCAGATTGTGATGTTTGTGGTCTACGTGATGTGTAAATCAAAAGTGCCTGTCCACACCGTGAGCCTGGCGCAGCAGGTGAAATCTTCCCTGTGGTTAATCGCTTTCTACGCGCTGATTATGCTTTTCTCGTGGCTTGGCAGTTTTGGCGGCACAGGGGTGATTGGTCATCCGTGGGATACGGTGCTGGTGGCGGTGATGTCGCTGGGAATTTACTACTGGGGCGAGCGAACCTGCCTGCCACAGGCTAACTTTACCGGAGACGAAGAAGAGTAGAGGAGTCGGTAATGGAGATGGTAAACCTCTCGTTAACAGAGGCTTATGCGCTGGCACATAAGGTGCTGCGCGGGAACGGATTCAGCGAGGCGCACGCCGCCGCGGTGGCGAAAAACGTCACCCACGGCGAGCGCGATGGCTGCGCTTCGCACGGTTTGTGGCGGTTACTGGGCATTGTCGAAACGCTGCGTAAAGGGAAGGTGTCGCCAGACGTCGAGCCGGTGATCACCGATACCGCCCCCGCCATCGTGAAAGCGGATGCTGGCGGGGCATTTTCCCTGCTGGCGTTCGAACGTGCGCTGCCGCTGCTGATGGAAAAGGCACGGCACAGCGGGATTGCCGCGCTGGCAATCAACCGCTGCGTGCACTTTTCCGCCCTGTTTGCGGATGTTGAACCGCTGACGGAAGCAGGCCTGGTGGCGCTGGCGACCACGCCGAGCCATGCATGGGTGGCTCCTGCGGGCGGCACACAACCGCTGTTTGGCACCAACCCGATCGCTTTTGGCTGGCCGCGCGGCGATAAACCGCCGTTTATTTTTGATATGGCCACCAGTGCGGCGGCGCGTGGTGAGATACAGCTACATCAACGTGCGGGTAAAGCGGTGCCGGAAGGGTGGGGTATCGACAGCGACGGTCAGGCCACCACGGATGCGCAAGCGATTCTCGACGGCGCGATGCTGACCTTCGGCGGGCATAAAGGCTCGGCGCTGGCGGCGATGGTGGAACTGCTGGCCGGGCCGCTGATCGGCGATATGACCAGTGCGGAATCGCTGGCGTGGGATAACGGCGCAGGCGGCCTGCCTTATGGTGGAGAGCTGATCCTGGCGCTCGACCCGACGCGTTTTCTGGGGGATGACGCCGCAACCCATCTGGCACGCGCCGAAACACTCTTTAGCGGAATGCAGCAGCAGGGGGCGCGATTGCCAGGAGAGCGTCGCTACCAATCCCGCGAGCGGGCAAATCGCGACGGCGTGGAGATAACCCATTCACTTTTCAGGGATATATCGGCATTGCTGAAATAATCATCGGGTTCATCAACATAACAAGGGGGATTTTGTCCCTCTTGTTAGTACGTTTTTCGTAAAGTTTTCCTTTTCCAGGCCGAAAATTCTGTTATCTGTCTGATGGAAAGAGAAAACATGTTAAACCGTATCAAGATTGTCACCAGTTTATTGCTGGTCTTAGCTATTTTTGGCCTCTTACAACTCACCTCCGGTGGTCTTTTCTTCAATGCCCTGAAGCATGACAAAGAGAACTTCACCGTCCTGCAAACCATTCGCCAGCAACAATCCACGCTGAATGGCAGCTGGGTGGCGTTGCTGCAAACCCGTAACACCCTGAACCGCGCGGGCATCCGCTACATGATGGATCAGAGCAATATCGGCAGCGGCGCGACCGTTTCTGATTTAATGCAGATTGCCTCTGCGTCCCTGAAACAGGCGGAAAAAAACTGGGCGGATTACGAAGCCCTGCCACGCGACCCGCGTCAAAGCGATGCGGCGGCGATGGAAATCAAACGTAACTACGATATTTATCACGGTGCGCTGGCTGAGCTGATCCAGCTGCTGGGTGCAGGTAAAATCAACGCCTTCTTCGACCAGCCGACCCAGAGCTACCAGGACGGTTTTGAGAAGCAGTACGTAAACTACCTGCAACAGAACGACCAGCTTTACAAAACCGCCGTTGAGGACAGCAACAGCTCTTACACGCAGGCTATCTGGGTGCTGATTAGCGTGCTGATCGCCGTGCTGGTGGTGATTGTTGCCGTCTGGCTGGGTATCAAGCAGGCGCTGATCTCCCCGCTGAACCGTCTGATCGACAGCATTCGCCATATCGCCAGCGGCGACCTGGTGAAGCGCATCGACGTGGAAGGCACCAACGAGATGGGCGAACTGGCCGACACGCTGCGTCATATGCAGGGTGAGCTGGTGCGTACCGTGGGCGACGTGCGTAACGGCGCGAATGCCATCTACAGCGGCGCGAGCGAGATCTCAATGGGCAACAACGATCTCTCTTCCCGTACTGAACAGCAGGCGGCTTCCCTGGAAGAAACGGCTGCCAGCATGGAACAGCTGACCGCAACCGTTAAGCAGAACGCCGAGAACGCCCGTCAGGCGAGCAACCTGGCGCTGAGCGCGTCTGAAACCGCGCAGAAAGGCGGCAAAGTGGTGGATAACGTGGTGCAAACCATGCGCGACATCGCGGGAAGTTCGCAGAAAATTGCTGACATCATCAGCGTGATCGACGGTATTGCGTTCCAGACCAACATCCTGGCGCTGAACGCCGCAGTAGAAGCCGCGCGTGCGGGTGAACAGGGTCGTGGTTTTGCGGTTGTTGCCGGTGAAGTGCGTAACCTGGCACAGCGCAGCGCCCAGGCGGCCCGTGAAATTAAGAGCCTGATTGAAGACTCTGTTGGCCGTGTGGAAGTGGGCTCTACCCTGGTAGAAAGCGCCGGTGAAACCATGGGCGAGATCGTGAATGCCGTCACTCGCGTCACCGACATCATGGGTGAAATCGCCTCTGCGTCTGACGAGCAGAGCCGCGGTATCGACCAGGTTGGCCTGGCGGTGGCGGAGATGGATCGCGTGACCCAGCAGAACGCCTCGCTGGTGGAAGAGTCTGCTGCGGCCGCTGCGGCGCTGGAAGAGCAGGCGAGCCGTCTGACCCAGGCTGTTGCGGTGTTCCGCATTCAGCAGGAGCAGATGAAATCGCGCGAGTTCGGTTCGGCAAAAACCGTTGCGACCCCGGTGATGGCGCGTAAAACCGCGACCGCCGATGCGGGCGATAACTGGGAAACGTTCTAATCCTGCACGCTGTGCCGGGTGGCGGCTTCGCCTTACCCGGCCTACGAATCAGGATGTTGTAGCAATATCAAAGAGGCAGCCGCATCGCGCAGCGAGAGTCATATGCGAAACCGTGCGCGGCCTCTTCCTCTCTTTTCTGCCGCAGTTCAGGCGTTAACGCATCCACCCTTTCAAATCCCAGCCGCGTGTAAAACGGGGCATTCCACGGCACATCACGAAATGTCGTCAATGTCAGTGAAGCCAACCCCAACGCGCGGGCATGTTCTCCTGCACAGGCGATGAGCTGCCGACCGATTCCTTTTCCCTGCCAGTCCAGATGCACCGACAGTTCCACAATAAACAGCGAGGAGGGATGTGCTTCTGCAAGAAGAAAACCCACAGGCTGGTCGTCTACCAGTGCCAGCCAGCTTAACCCGCGTTCGGCGAAAGCGAGATGCTGCGCAACGGCAATGCCGTCACCGTCTGCAAGCCAGGCCAGTTCCGGGTAATCACGAAAGCGCTGGCCTGCCGCGCGCTCGATGGCGGGCAGGCAGGCAACGTCATTCTCTGTGGTAGGGCGAAATGTCATTTTCATGGCGGCAAGTATAGCGGGATTTGCCTGCGCTTAACGGTTTCCCGGATCGCTAATCGGCTGGCGCACAAGGAAAATATACGCAAGCGCCCCAATGGCCGTGACGCATCCGCAGATGATCAGCGCCAGGCGGAATGAATGCGTGGTATCCACGATAAAACCGGTCACGACAGGCGCGAACGATGCGCAGATAAAGCTCGCGAAGTTCTGAATACTCCCGACGGACGCCGTCATGCGGGAAGCCACGGCAACGTGGATCAGTCCCCAGCAGGAGGTGCCGGCAAAATGGATGCAAAACAGCGCCATACCAATCAGCAGCACCGCTCCCATTGAGGTGGTGGCATTGGGCACGACAAAGGTAAATGCAGCCGAACACAGCATTCCGGTGATGATACAGATTTTACGGCTCCTGACGGGGGCCATACCGCCTTTTACCAGCCAGTCGGTGACGAAACCGTTTATCAGCATCCCGGCTGCGCCAAACAGGAACGGGATGGCTGCCATCAGGCCGGTGCTTTTTAAATCCAGGTTATAGGCGGTTTGCAGGTAGCCCGGCAGCCACGCCAGATACAGCCATGCGGTGTAGTTAATGCCGCTGAAGCCCAGCATCATCCCCCACATGGTGCGATTGCGAAACAGGCTGCGCCATTCGGCAAAACTCAGCGGATCGCGGCGGGTATTCACGCTACCGGCATTCAGATAAGCCTGCTCGACGCCGGTGAGGTCGATTTGCTCACGGTTACGGTAGAGCATGTACCAGCCAATCGCGAGAAAGATCCCCAGCACACCGATGGTGATAAACATGCCGCGCCAGCCCATTACCAGCATCATCGCTGCCAGGATGGGTGGGCTGATTGCTACGCCAATGGTCGATGCCGCATTGAACAGCCCCATCGGGCGACCGCGCTCTTTGATGTTAAACCAGTCGTTGATCACCTTGACGCCGCACGGGTTCATCGGCGCTTCACCGATGCCCATCCCGATACGCACCAGCACAAACTGCGTAAAACTGTGCACCAGGCCGGAACAGGCCTGAAACAGCGACCAGAAGAACATCCCGAGGCCGAGCATAATCCGCGGACCTTTGCGATCCAGCAGAGGGCCACAGGGCAGCTGGGCTATCCCATAGGCCAGTGAGAAAACGGACAACAGCACGCCGATTTGCGTTGCGCTGAGCCCGAGTTCATCGCGAATGGTTAAATTCGCCACCGACAGCGAACTGCGGTCGAGATAATTTATGACAGCCGCAAAAAATAAAAGGAACATGGCGGTTGTCTGAATGCGTTTTATTCTGCTACTGCGTTGAACCATTCCCTCTGGCGGGACGGGAATATCGCTTGGTGAGGCCGTATCAAACGACGACCGTGGATCCAGGGTAATATTGTTCTTTTCCACGCCGGACTCCTGAATGTTATATTTTTATTGTTCGGGCAATCTGTTGTTGCCCGAAATGGATTATTAAAATCAGTAGTAAAATAACCTTCACCACCGCTCACGAAATGTTTTTAAATTCAGTCGACTGTTCGTGAGCATAGGTAAGGGATATTTATCCGGCGTTTTAAATTTGATGAAACCGTGCGGTTGATAGACATTTGCTGTTTTTAATCTGTTCTTAATGCGCACCGGCAGTGCTCTGATTGATCGACCGAATCATCGATTGTTTGGCTGAATTCAAATGGTTACACAGTGCCAGGGTGGCATCGAGGTCGCTGCGGCAGATCAACGCGCTTAGAATGGTCATGTGCTCGTCTATCGCGATGATGTTGCGCTGTTTGAGATCGCTTTCATCCCACTGATAGTGGAAGTGGAAGATCACCGAAATTATCTCAAGAGACTGATTAAAAAAGATATTTCCGGCAGCGGAAAGCAACAGGGCGTGAAAGTCGCGGTCAAGCTGGGAAAACATGCGAAAACTGCTGCCGATGCTGTCGCGCAGCATCCGGTGGCGTTCCAGTAGGGTTTTCGCTTCCAGCCAGCGGGGGTCATCGTCAGGCAAATTGAGAAAGTGCTGCAAGGCATGAGTTTCGAGCATTTCCCGCAGCTCAAACAGTTGCTCTGCATAGGCCTGGTCAAACTGCTTCATGCTCCACTGACCGCGTTTTTCACTCTGGATAAGATTGTAACGTCCGAATTTTAAAAGATATTCTCTTACCACTACCGGACTGACGCCTGCGGCTCTGGCCAGCTGTAACTCCGAGAATGTCTCGCCGGCCCGTAGCTGACGCTGATTGATCATGGTGAAAAAAGCCTGTTCAAACAGCCGGGTCTGTTCGGTGAGTGACTGGCTGGTGCAGGCAAAACCATCGTCAGGATCGGGTTTGCGGGTGATGACGTAGTCGCTGCCCACCGGGGTCAGCACGCCGCATTCGTGCAGATGGCTCAGGATGTGGCGCACCGTGGTGCGGCTGATGTTGTACATTTCTGCCAGCGCGCTCTGGGATGGCAACGGCGAGGGGATATGGCCGCGGGCCATATCGTCAATCACCTGGTTAATCACATTGTGGCGTAAATTTTGTGAACGACTCATGCTGGCCTCCGTTTTTGGGTATTAAAACCCGATTTAAAACATTTTTATGAGTGGCTTTTCACAATTTATGTTTTCGGTTTCTCCCGCAATTTATTTTTCATCGATATCTGAGGCAACAGAAAAACGGGAGAGAAAAACCATGTCCACAATGAATGTGCTGATTTGTCATGAGCCAAAGAAATTAATCTGGAAAGAAAGAAAAATTCCAGCGCCAGGCAACGGTGAGGCATTAATTAAAATAAAAACGGTAGGCATTTGTGGCACGGATATACATGCGTGGGGCGGGAATCAACCCTTTTTCAGCTACCCTCGGGTGCTGGGTCATGAAATATGTGGTGAGGTTATAGCACTGGGTGGAAATATTAAAAAAATTAAACCCGGGCAGCAGGTTGCGGTTATTCCCTACGTTGCCTGTCAGCAGTGTCCGGCCTGCCTCAGCGGGCGTACCAACTGCTGTGAGAAGATTTCAGTGATTGGCGTTCACCAGGATGGCGGCTTCAGTGAGTATCTGTCTGTGCCGGTTGATAATTTACTGGTTGCAGAAGGCATTGATCCCCAGGCCGCGGCGCTGATTGAGCCTTACGCCATCAGTGCTCATGCGGTGCGTCGGGCCGCTATTGCCGTGGGTGAGCAGGTTCTGGTGGTGGGCGCCGGGCCGATTGGCCTGGGCGCGGCGGCAATTGCCAAAGCCGACGGTGCGCAGGTGGTGGTGGCAGACACCAGCCCGGCAAGGCGGGAACATGTTATTGCCAGGCTGGGTGTGCCGGTTATCGACCCGTCAGCCGATGATTTTGATGCCCTGCTGCGCGCGCAGTTTGGCGGTTCGCTGGCGCAAAAAGTCATTGATGCCACGGGCAACGCCCGCGCGATGAATAACACCGTGAACCTGATCCGCCATGGGGGAAGCATTGTTTTTGTTGGCCTGTTTAAAGGCGACTTACAGTTCTCCGACCCTGAGTTCCACAAGAAAGAAACCACCATGATGGGCAGCCGAAACGCCACGCCGGAAGATTTCGCCAAAGTGGGGCGGCTGATGGCGGAAGGCAAACTGACCGCCGATATGATGCTGACCCACCGCTACCCGTTTGCTACCCTTGCTGAACATTATGAGAACGATGTGATTAACAACCGCGAGCTGATAAAAGGGGTGATCACCTTCTAGTTGCCATGCAGCGCCCGGGGGTGGGTTGGGCGCTGTTTTTTTCTTTTTCCGATCTGAGCGGCTTAATCTGCGCAGATCAGCAGTGGCGAGTAGAAGTTACTGATCACCATCGCATCTTCAGGCGTGCGCTCCAGCGTGATCAGCCTTTTCTTGCCCAGCGTTAAACCCGCAATGTACTTCTCAAAAATGCCAGCTGGCAGTTCATCGTGACCAAATTTTTCAATCTTCAGGATGGTGATTTCATAGAGCGAATTTTGCATTTTCTGCCAGCTAAACGTTTCCTGGCGGGACACCTGCCACTGATGCTGGTCATTGAAGACGTCCCCATTAAGGGTGAAATACCCGGTGCCATCGGTATGAAAACGCAGGGTAACGCCCCCTTCAAAGCGGAACGAGCTGGTAGCACGCAGGTCGGAAAAAGTTATATTTCCCTGGCAGACAAGGGAAAACGGCGGCGTGTGGCGATACCAGAGCAGCGCCACAACGGCAAGGATCAGATTGAAGGCGATAATCAGCGCCATTTTTTTGCGCGTCATGGTTACCACTCGTAAGTGTAAAGCGTGCGGCAGGCGCTGGCTTTACCCTGTGTCAGGGAGCATTGAGAGAGCACTAACCGCCCTTCGTGACCATAGAAAAGCGTATTTTGAATGTGCAGATAAAAGATGGAGTTCTTCAGACAGGGAAGGTTGCCATCATGCTGGATATTCTGAGCAAGTGTGATGGCCTTGCTGTGAAACACATCTGCCAGCGGGGAAAAGGTGTAGACCGGGCACTCGCCGATGTGGGTCAGCAGGTGCATTTTCGCGTGATCCTGGTTTTGCTTGATCACCAACGACCAGATGCACAGCGCCAGCACGCAAAGGGTCAGCGCACTGCAAAACAGCAGTTCGTAGCGCCAGCGGCGCGGTTTTTTAACCGGCAGACTCTGCGTTTCGGCACTGCGTAGCGGGGTGACCGGAATATCTGCACTCAGCATAAACCCCATTTTGGGCACGGTGACGATGAACCCGGTATCAGGGACAAGACTTGCCAGCATTTTGCGCAGGATGCTGATGTACTGGTTGAGCGAATTATTTGAGCCCTGAAGGCCGCGTTCGTCCCAGACGTCGCGCAAAAAGCCTTCGCGCTCAATGACATTGCCGTGGTGGGCGACCAGCAGTTTCATGATGGCGTTCGCCGTGCCGGTGAGCATCTGAGGCTCTTCTTCTGGCGCACCGATAAGAGAAAACGATCCGTCTTCGTCGCTATAGACGAGGACATCAGCAAGCAGGTATTTCATAGATAATGGCAAAACAGACAGAGAGAATGGAATACAAACGGTGAGTGTTGAGCGCACAGTTCATCAGGTCAGGTTATTATTTTAACTGACTTGTTACCGATAACATTGATCCAGGCGGGTTTTTATTCAGATTAATAAGTGAGCGTTACCACCACGTCATCGCTGAACTCCCCTGTGCCGGTCAGAGGCTGTGCGGGGACCACTCCGTAGATGCTGTAGCTCTGAGTTCCTCCTTGTTCGTTTGACACATTCATCGTGTTACCGCTGCTTTGATCTCCCCAGCTTTGTGTAGCGCTGGCGTCCTGCCACAGCCCGTAGCGCAGACACTGTCCTGTGTTGTTACAGACCTGGCGTTGGTTACCGCTGGAGTGCGCGCCCGTGCTCAGGCCAAGCGAAAAGGCGGTTCCCGCCGGGCAGCGTGCCGTAAGGGTGGCGGTCGAACGGCTGGCGCTGAGTGTGGCAGAGCTGGTGAGCGTGCCAAAGTTGAGTGGGGTGACACGCTGAATGAAACACCCGTCCGTAAGGGTTGCTTCTGCCCGGCTGGAGCCCTGGATTTGTTCGCCGTCAGCAGAGCCGTCCTGGCAGCTTTTTAACGTTTCCTGCGAGCTGGCGCTGTGCCAGGCGATACGCAAATCCATGTTGTATTTGAAATAGCTGCGAGCCGGGAGCTGGCTTTGCCCGCCAGGAATGGTGGCGAGCAACGGGAAACTGCCGCTGACGGTTGTGTTGCTGGCCGCAACCAGGGTTTGCTGCATCAGGTTGCCGCTGGTGGGCAGGCTAAGTTCCTGCGCACGGTCGGTGGCGCTGAATATCCGGAACAGCAGGGTGTATTGCTTTCCCTGGCCATCGCCCACCGACATCATCTGAAACGGCGGGGTGTCGGTACTGCTCAGACAGACATTGATGTACTGCGTGGTGCCGTAGTCGGCCTGGCAGCTGAATTTCACTTTTGTACTGGCTGAGACGGCTTCCCCTGCCACCATATTGCCGAAGTTTATGTCCGCCCCGGATGTCATCCAGCAGCTCATGGCCAGAGCGTGCAGCGGCGTGAACAGTATCAGGAAAATCAGCGTTTTTACCGGCATGGTTGCTCTCCGAGGTTGAAGCGTGATGCCGATGACAGCGTTGGGAGAAGGGCGACGTGGCATGTCCCCTGAGCCATTGTTACCACCAGTTCGCCGGGGAGCGGGGGATCTTCGAGCCAGATAAAGCCATCGCGCCCAACGATGGTTGCCCCGCGTGGCGTGGAGACAACGCTACCCATCGGCAAGGGCTGGTGCCGGGAATTGACCAGCCGGGCCTGCACGGACACCGCGTGATGCACATCGAAATCGACTTTCACCGCCGTCGCCGTGCCGGGCCGGGCGTAGATATTAGTCACCGGGGTCATCACATCCGCAGGCAGGCTCAGCGGATCGATGGTCACTTTACTGTTGTGGTAGCGCGGCAGGTCGGTCAGCAGCAGATAGCCTTCGTCATCGGTTTCACCTGCTGGTCTGTTTTCCAGCAGCACAGGGACATGGCCGATACCGCGCGTGGAGATCAGCGCCAGCCCTTGCTCGTTGTAGCGCAATGCGTGAAGGGTACTATCAAGCAGCGTCAGGCTGCCTTCGCCGGTGGCATACTGGCTGCGGGTATGGTCGCCCCTTTCCATCCCGATGTGCCATTCACCGTAGCGGCTCAGGTTACCCACATCGGCATACTTTTCGCCGTTTTCACCAAAGGATTGCCCCGCCTGCCACGACCAGCCGCCGGTTTGTTCGTTCGGTTGATGGCGATAATCCAGCCGGGGAGTATTACGGCTCGCCTGCACGGAGAGGGTATCGTGGCTGCCAAACGGAATGGTCATCA
This sequence comes from Enterobacter sp. Tr-810, assembly GCF_011752765.1. Classification (NCBI taxonomy): domain Bacteria; kingdom Pseudomonadati; phylum Pseudomonadota; class Gammaproteobacteria; order Enterobacterales; family Enterobacteriaceae; genus Enterobacter; species Enterobacter sp. Tr-810. Next base: position 122,395 of record NZ_VWWW01000005.1, read on the forward strand.
TCAGCTGAACGGTATGGCTGGCGTCTGAGAGAGAGCGGGTGTAGCTCAGCGTGGCCGAGATTTGCAACGGGAGCGTTGCGGACCAGGAGGCGTTGAGATAGCGCTGTTTGCTGCCTTGCAGATTTTGCTGCACCCAACCCGCACCCAGAGTGCCAGCGTGGCGAAACGAATGGCTAACCCACAGGGTATCGCTGCGTCTGGCGGGCAAAGTCCCGCTCATGCGGGCATTATCGGCAAAGTTTTCCTCACTGCGAACGGTGCTGGCAGAAATGCCCGTGCCGTTGCCGTTCCATTGCCAGCCCGTCCCCCATTTTATGCCCTGGCCGTACTGACTGTCGCTGTAGGCAATATGCTGGCTGACAATGCCAGCCCGGGGGGAAATCAGCCAGTCGCTGCCGATACCGGCGTTATGCATTCTGCGCTGCTGCTCGGTATGCAGCGCCAGCGTCAGATGGTTGTTTACGCCGTAACGCCAGCCTGAATCGAGCATTGGCGAAGCGGCATAATCGTCTGAGCGTACCGCGTAGTTTTGCCGGGCCCAGCCAAGATCCAGTGCGCCGCTGCTCAGCCCTTCGGCCAGCATTCCCGGCGCACCGTACAGATCGAGCAGCACGGTACGGCGCTGCCCGTTGATATCGGTGACCACAACCTGCGTCTGCCCGCTACCGGTAAATGTGGGAAGGGTGTCCAGGAGGTAGTCGCCCGGCGCAACGTTCTGGCTGCTCTGCTTTAGTCCGTCAATATAGAGATCGACCGTTGAAGGTAACACCACGCTGTCGCTGTATTGCGCCCGCGGCGCGGTGTTGAGCTGCGGATTGAGCTGGAAGTTCCGCGCGAAATGAAGCCCGCCAAAGCGGACCTGGCGGCTCCAGCTTGTGCCGGTGGTGATGCTATCCCCAAGCGTCAGACTGGTGAGCGACGCCGGGTTATCCCATTGCCATTGCGTCATCAGCCGCGTGTTCGTGCTGCTGCTCTCATCCCCCGCGCGGCTGGAAAAACTGCTGCTCAGCACACCGGGCATCACGCCGGAGGCGGTGAGCGTGGTTTGCGCGCTGGCCTGACGGGCAGCATAAGTTTCGCTGGCATACAGTGAGTAAGCCAGCGTCAGGGCGCTGATGGGTTCGGCCAGCGGATAGCCGGACATATGCTCAGGGGCTTCACTGACCAGATGTTGTTGATTATCCAGCGCGCTGGCGCTCGCCAGGATCGTCGCCTGTTGCGCCAGCGCATCCACGCTGACCTGCACACCGGGCAGTGCCGACAGCTCAATCCACTCGTGGTTATCCGCCGGTGCCCGCAGCCCCAGTTTTTTGATATCGCTGCGGGCTATCCACAGCGCATCACCCGCCACGCGGCAGGCCCAAAGCCCGTCGCGCTCTGCGTGATTCAGGGTGATGGTCAGCCACTGCGTTTGCTCAGCCAGGGGCTCAGCGCGGGCTGAGTGCACTATCGCGAGCCAGAGAAGTAACGCCAGCAGTAAACGGGCGTAAATCAATCTTGCTGGGCTGGTGGTTTTCATTGAGCCAGGCCCGCAACGCGCTGAGCGGATGGCGTGGAGTCTTCTTGAGTGTAAGGACATACATCTGCCCCGGCAGCACGTAGCCTGCCAGGCCTTTCAGTGTTTCGACGACCTGCCCATCAGCTGCCAGAGCCTGCACGTTGCTCAGACGAATATGGTGGTCACCGGTGTTATGGCACTGGATGGTGGCGCCGGAGCTGGCCACTTCGCAGCGCAGGGCGCTGTCGTTGCTGCCGGGTGCCAGAATCCCGGCGATAAACACCGGGATGGAGTAGCGCAGCAGGAAGTGCACCGCATTGCGGTGCGACGCGTCAGGCGCCTCGGCCGGTAGCTCATCAATCACCAGGCGATAGCTCTGCTCCTGCGCGCGTGCGCCAGGCTGCAAAACAATGATGCGCACCAGCTGCTGCTGGCCGGGCGCCAGGCTGGTCATGGCCGGGCTGCTGACCACAGCATCCGTCTGGGTGAGGCGATCCTGGCCGTTTTCCTGCGTCCAGTCATAGACGCGGATCTGCGCATGGATGGGGGTGTTGCCACTGTTGGTGAGGTACAGCGCCGTGGCCCGCTGATCGTTGTCCAGATCCAGCGTCACCGGCGCAACCTGAAGGGTTGCGGCAAGCGCGTAGCGTGAGAGCAGCATCAGCGTCAGCAGCCACAGGGCTACCAGAAGAAAAGGGCGTCGCATGTTCAGTACACCAGATTCAGGGTGATGTCATCGCTGTATGAGCCTGCCTGAGCGGTCGCGAGTGCGCCTGCCTCAATCACGCCATACAGGGTTTCCGATTGCTCCTGACCGTTACCGGTTCCGGTGAGCCCCTCGCTGCCGGTTATCTGGGTCTGTTTGTTTTCGTCGGCGTAGAGTTTCCAGGCGATGCTCTGCGCGCCGCTGCCGGAGTCATCCGGTTTTAGCCAAAAGGTGCCGTTTTCGCTGGTGTCACGGCTGAGGGCTGAGAGGGTAAACGGAGTGCCATTGGTGCAGGTGACGTTAAGTTGCGTACTGGCCTGAATCTCAGCGGTTTCATCAGAACTGTGACGCGAAAAATTCAGGTCGTTGGCGTTAATGGTGCAGGATTTTACGACTTCGAGCGTGACGTGCATGGTCGCCGTTGCGGTGGTATCCGCAGACATCACCGTGGCAGGAAGTAAAAGCGTGGTGCAGCAGAACAGCGCGGGGACAAGTTTCATGGTCTTTTTCCGTTAAAAATAGAGCGACTGCTGTTCCAGCAGGCAGATTTTGCGGTGAAACTCCGCCAGGGTGTGGCAGTGGAATTTTGTCATCGCATTACGCTTGTGGGTGTAGATGGTTTTGGGCGATTTGTTCAGCAGCTGTGCGATGCGCACCAGGCTTATCCCTTTGCTGATAAGCGTGCAGACCCGCAGCTCTGAACGGGTCAGGGTGGCGTTGGGTACGCTTGCGTTGGTGAAATTTTCAGTGCTTAAGCGCAGGATCAGCTGCGACACCGACAGGTTGGTCGGCATCACTTTCACCCGCTCAGAAGGCAGGTAGATCTGGATGTCATTGACTCGCGAGGCTTCGGTAAAAACCAGACTGTGTTTATAGGGCGAACTTTTCATGACCTGTTCGCGCATTCGCAGAATGCTTTCCGGGCTTACGCCATTGCTCCAGAAAATATCTGGCCGGGGGGCCATCATCGTCGAAATAAGCGCTTTAAGGCCGAGCCACAGGAAATAGTTGTCGCTCAGAATGATGATTTGATAATCGGCGTGTGTGGTGTGAGACATGTTCATTTACTTATTCCACAGGTAACCCTGGCCGTAATCCGCCGCGCTGGCGCGGGCAAGTGCAAAGTCGGCAAAGGTTTCAATGCCTTCAATCAGCACCTTGCTGGCCAGCGATTTGCAGCGCTGCGTCAGGTGCAGGAAGTGTTCTGTTTCCGTCCTGCCGGACCAGAACGCCTGTTTGTCGATTTTTACGCCGTAGAATAAAAACTGGCAGGCCAGCAGCTGCGGCAAAATGGCTTCGTAAACATCGTCCGCCCACACCTCAACTCCCCACTGGCGCAGGGACGCTATCCGCTGGCGCAGGGTGCGGGTGTCTTTCTGGTTGAGCTGCACGATTTGCTCAAGATCGGTCACTTCGATGGCAAGCAGTTCCGGGCGCGGTGTTTCCAGGATCAGGCGGGTGTAGAAGTCCTCTTCCAGCAGCAGATCGGAGGTAGCGTTCAGGTAATATTTCCCCCGCGCGTTGCAGTTCATTGCATGACGAAGCTGGGTAAAAAAATGCTGTTTACGCTGGGCAAAGGACATCGCTCTGAAGTAGTGCTCAAGATTGACGTGCGGTTTTGCCGTGGACAACATTTCCCAGGCAATCACATTTTCAGTATGTAATGCCCGGATGGATTCGAATTTGTAGCCAGTTAACATGATGGGGTTGCGTGAGTTCTCGTCGTAAGTTGATGAGTTACGCAGTGTAGGGATAGGGAGTGTCCCAGGATATTTATAAATAAATTTGTCTTATATAAAGAGTTTTAATCTGATTTATAAATTATCTATAGGATTTTGAGCGGTGCTTTGTGCGCCCGACACGATGCCGGGCGCGGAGTGTGATTAACCTTCGTTGCTCACAATTTTGATTTCTACCATCCCGATACCCAGCTTACGTGGCGAGTGGCCGAGGATATTGCCTTCATTGGTAGACTGCGGGTCTGGCGGCGCAATGACCAGGGTATTGCTGCGCGACGGGTTGTCGAAATGCAGCGTGGTGGTGGTGACATCATTGCCGAGCGTCAGCGCCTGAACGGTATCACCGACCCGCACCGGGATTGGATGATGGGCGTTAGGGCCAAATGCCTTCGCGGTGATCACCAGATCGAATTTTTCCGGTAGCGGATGGGCGTATTCGATTTTCACTTCATCACCCAACTGGGCATTGGACCAGCGACCCCAGGATTCAGGGCGCGAGATCCCGCTGAACTGCTTCACCTCTTCCGGCGCGCCGGCCACGTTAAAGATAAAGCTGTCGGCTTTATAACGAATATCGTTGTCGACGATTTTCAGCATGTCGACGTTGCGCTGGTAGCGGGCTGTGTCGATGACCGTATCTTTAAAGGCGGTTTTACCTTTCCACTGGGCTTTATCGACGTGCTGAACGATCTGTTCCCCACCAAGCTGCCCCTGGGAGACACACCAGTCGGTTGAGAGCGACAGCGGCTGCGACCAGAGCTGGCCCATTTTGTAGCATTGGTCTACCCAGACGAAGTTATCGCGCGGGGCGAAATCCGCCAGCTGGTAACGCAGTGGCGCAGAGTATTCACTTTCCGGCAGCGGCTCTACGCGGTTATCCGACACGCGAAGCAACAGCGGCAGGCGGAAATGGCTGCCCGAGAAGGCAATCATGCCTTTCTGCTGATCGATGGTGAAGTCTTTCATCTCTTTCGGGAAGTTCCACAGGCGGATGATATCCGGCTTCCACGCGAGGATTTTTTCCTTCATGTTGAGGAACACTTCCGACAGCGACTGCCCGGACAGGGTGCTGCGGCCCAGGCCAATAAAGTTATCGCCGCCCAGGATATCCAGCACGGTGGCGCCGTTATCCATCGAGTTACGTTTGGTGGCAATCACATCCTGCTGCGGCTGGTCGCCACGCAGAATGAAGAACAGATTGCTACGGTCCTGTTTGTTGAGCTCATCCCATGCGCTGTTTTTCATCGCCAGATGGTCAGAGGAGACAACAATCACCGTATTTTTAAAATAGGGTGAGGATTTGATTTTTTCGATCAGCGCGGCGATATGTTCCTGGCTGCACGTTACGGCGCTAAAGGACTTATTGTTTTTACCGTCGATTTCGTAGCTTTTGCGCTGACAGGTGCGGGACACAAATCCGTCAGGATGGTGTGTATCCACCGTCAGGGCGAACAGCGAGAAGCGCTGGCCTGAGCGGGAAAGTTCTTCAAATTTCTTCCAGGTTTCATCCAGCACGGTATCGTCGTAGAAGCCCCAGTCGTTACGATAGGTGGGGTCGGCTACCGTGGTTTTTAACTCTTCTGAGCCATAAAGATGATCAAAACCGTGTGATTTCAGGAACACGTCTTTCCCGGCAAAACGCAGGTTAGCGCCCTGCACGAAATAATTTTCGTAGCCGGAGTTTTTCAGGATATCGCCAAGACAGATATTCTGCGGGAAGAAGCTCGACATGGACGCCGACGCGTTGCCTTCAAACGGGGCAAACAGCGGAATACCACACTGGGACGCGACCATCCCGGCGATGGTGTAATCGGTGCCGGGTAACTGCATGGTGTGGCTGAAATCAAGACCTTCGTCTTTCAGCGGGCCAAGGTCGGGAGTCAGATTCGGGAACGCGTCGTTATCAAAGTAGGTCCGCTCCAGGCTCTCACCGTAGATGTAAACCAGATTGAGCTTCGGACTGGCGATTTTCTTCGACGGCTCTTTGTAGTACGCAGCAAAATCAGGATCGCCATCGCGCGACTGGGATTTGACCAGCTCGGTGATTTGGTGGAAGGCCGGGCTGGCATCCACTGAGGCCAGTGCCAGGAACAACGCCAGCAGGCTGTAGCCAAAATGATGTGGATGATGCCGGCGACGACGCAGTACCCAGGCAAGCGCACTGAAGATGACGACCAGCGATACCACAATACCCAGGCCAGGAAGTATGTACTTACCAACACCAGCGCCAGTCAGGCTGTTCGTCAGAGTATAAAGCACCGCGTCATTAATGCCGTCGCCCGTAAAGTAATCGCTCGCATATAAGGTAATGTTGAGAACAATAAAAATACCAAGCACCACCAGCGTGGCGATAAACCACCAGGTGTTGCGTCCGGCTTTCCAGGCGTAGACGCCCACGGAGGCAAGAAAAAGGGTTAGGGACATTAACTCTGACAACAGCATATCCTCATGACGCCAGGCGCTTAGCTGGCTAACTGGTTATTTTTTGGTAATACAATGTAATTGCGATGTCGTCTAGCTGCAATTTTAGTGTCACTAAAATGTGCTGTTGTTAGGATTTGGTTTAGAAAACCAATTTTTTGAAGGCGGTCGCATCCTGGCTGGCGGACGCTGAGACTGTGGCAGGTGGTGAAAACGCTCATTTAGCGCCGCGTTGTAAGACTAACGTATTAAACGCGGCGTGTTGTGGCAGAAAATGGGGTCGATCAGGAGATGAAATTCATGCCCTGTTTCAGCACCAGATCGCAGGCTTTGGTTTTCACTTCTTTCGCCAGCGAAGAGTTACCGAGGGTGCTGAGGTTAAGCTGCTGGCCGTTTTGCGCATTCAGCAGGCCCTGAATACCGTCCATATAGTTGGTATCTTGTTTTTGCTCCTGCGTATCCAGACCCAGTTTGCCAAGCACCTGGTTTTTAATGTTCTGGGTGTCGGTCACGGAAGCCAGTTTTTGCTTCGCGCAATATTCCAGAATACCTGCCGCGTTGTTCATGGTGCCTGCGCTCAGGCTCTGGCTGCTGCTACCTAACAAGCTGGTGAGGGAAGAGGCGGACAGGCCACCCTGAGAGCTGCTGCTGCTCTCTTTGGTAAGCTCGTTGGCGGCGCTGGTCAGTGAATCTTGCCATGATGCGGCCTGCGCAACGCCGGATACCAGCAGCGCGCCTAATACTGTGCTGAGAAGAACGTGTTTTTTCATAATTGCTTACTCGAACAAAGCCCGTTTTGGGCCGAAAGTGGAGTCAGTATATACCTCTTGTCGCGCCGGTATTTCCTGGAAATTTCCTAATACTCTTTGCCGGTAACGCGACTGCGATAACTATCCCAGTCAAAGATGACATACAGGCTGTTACCGAGCTTCATACGATCCATCACGCGTTCACCCAGCAGACGGGTCATTTCGTCGATATTGTGGTTAGTCAGCATTCCGGTTGGGCGTTTTGACGAGGAACGGCGGTCGACAATCTGGTTGATGATCACCTTTTCATAGCGAGATTCGGTCTGAACGCCAATCTCATCAATGACCAGTAAATCGACGTTACTCAGGTCGTTAAGCAGCTGTTCTTCGCTGGTTTCGCGGTTGCTGAAGGTGTCTTTCATGGCGGACATGATATCGGCCACAGTGATAATCAGCACCGATTTACCGCGCAGCAGCAGCTCGTTACAGATGGCGGCTGCAAGATGATTTTTCCCGGTGCCGGGCTTACCGCTGAAAATGAAGCTGGCGATGTTACCGTCGAATTCGTCTACATACTGACGTGCGGCGGCCAGGGCGTTCATCTGCCCCTGTGATTCCACTTTGTAGTTTTCAAACGAGCAGTTCTGGTGCAGCGGGCGGATGCCGGAGCGGTTGAACGTGCGCTGCATTTTCATGGCCCGGTTTTCACGGGCGAGGGCAGCGGCGCGGATTTCACCTTGCTCTTTCTGCCAGGCCAGAAGTTCTTCACCGGTCGTAAACGCGGGTTTGACATTGGCAGGCATCATTTTTTGCAGACGTTTCATCAGGTCGCCGACGTTTTTCATTTAGCACCTCGGAATCCATTGGGGATCTGTTTGTCTGGTTCGGAAAAGGCGTTGATATCGCGCTTTGGCTGGCCGCCGTTACTGGCGCGGTTCATCTGAATGCTGCGCGCAAGTTTTTGCTGCCACTGGACATGATGGAACACTTTGCCTTCAGCCTGCCAGTAGGCGGTGAATGCCGCCAGCTCTTCGGGGGTAACGGTTTGCGCGAGCGCAATCCCCCATAACGCGGCCTGGCGCTGGAAATCGGCGTCAGGTTGCCATCCGGCGTACATGGCAAATTTCCCCATCGGCACGGCGACCGGGGCGCTTCCCGGCTCTTCAAAGAACTGGTTATCCAGAGTCACATCGCTCGCTGGGCGCGACAGACGCGCTTCGAGATCCAACAGCTGCGCCAGACGTTCAGGCGTGATCGCATAAAACGCGGGTGCGTTATCAGCGAATACCGCGAGCGTGCCGTTTTCGGCGTTGGTCAGTACACCACGGGGATCGTGCATAAACGCATCGATACCCGCAATGCTGGTGGTCAGGATTCTGGAAGACATAACACTTTCTCTACTGATTACTACGGGCGTGATATGGGCTTATGGTAGCACAGAGAGGAAGAGGGGATGGAGGGGGAAAGTGCAGGTGACCCTCTCCCACCGGGAGCCCGGGTCGCCAGGGTAGCGGCGGTGAGCTACCCTGGCACGTTCATGGGTATTGTGGTGACAGAGTAGCAAGGAACATAAAGTGAACGGAGTAACCACTACAGCCGTATGTTCCCCCTCACCCCAACCCTCTCCCCAAAATGGAGAGGGAGCCTTCCGTGCTCGTATTTTTTGTGGGGATCCCTCAACCCACCGGTAGAGGGAACCAATCGGCCGTGATTACGCGATGATATTCAGCGTCACGTCGATATTGCCGCGAGTGGCGTTAGAGTACGGGCAAACAATATGCGCAGCATCAACCAGTTTTTTCGCTTCGGCTGCATCCATACCTTCAACGTGAATGTTAAGTTTCGCTTCGATACCAAAACCAGTTGGCAGCGGGCCAATACCCACTTCGCCTTCGATAAACGCATCTTTCGGCAGGGAGAATTTATCGCGGGCTGCAACGAACTTCATCGCACCCAGGAAGCAGGCAGAATAGCCGGCTGCGAAAAGCTGTTCCGGGTTAGTCACTTCACCACCCATGCCGCCCATCTCTTTTGGCACACCCAGTTTCACATCCAGTACGCCGTCGGAAGAGGTTGCACGGCCATCGCGGCCTCCGGTTGCTTTTGCTTTGGCAGTGTAGACAACTTTTTCTAAAGACATGGCAGGTTCCTCATCTTGCATTTATACGTGCTATTAAATAGCGTGCGATATATATATGTAAATAAATACGCGTAAAGTATAGCCTTACGCGCGCTGTAGCTGTTGTCGCAAAAGTTCAAGCTGTTGCTTAAGCTCTGCCAGGGTGGCGGTATCACATTTTGCCGCACAACCCACCGCCTGCGGAATACCTACGGCCTGTTGTTGCAGGCTACTTCCCGCGTCGCTCAGGGTTACCACAACCTGACGTTCATCTTTACGGGAGCGATGGCGGTTAATCAGCCCGGCGCTCTCCAGACGTTTCAGCAAAGGCGTGAGCGTGGCGGAATCAAGAAACAAACGTTCGCCAATCTCCGACACCGTAATATCATCCTGCTCCCACAGCACCAGCATCACCAGGTATTGTGGGTAGGTCAGGTTAAGCGGTGCCAGCAGTTGCCGGTACAGCTTGTTAAGCGCCAGGTTTGCCGAGTAAAGGGCAAAACAGAGCTGGTTATCCAGCAGCAGCGCGGGGGTGGTGTCGTTCGTTTTTGCGTTCATGAGATGAATATAGGTAGTGCACGATATAATTGCAAGCTATTTTATGGGCAGGTATAGCGGAGCGCCACCTGAACTGCCATTTTACGATAGTGCTGGCGTTGCGCCTGCTCGTCTGCGCCATCTTCAAACAGCAGCGTAAAGGTGTAGCTGTTAGCAACGTAGTGGAAGCTAAAACTGCTGATAAGACGGTGAAGATCGCGCGCGTCTACCGTCTGATTAAACAGCTGCTTTTCTTTTCCGCGTTGCAGGATCCCGGCGAGAAGTTCCAGCGCACTGCGGTTGACCTGACGCAGGTAGCTCGACTGCTGCATAAAGCGGCCGCGCTGCATGTTTTCCATGCAGATAATACGGATGTAGTCCGGGTGGTCGGCGTGATAATCAAAGGTGGACTCAACCAGGTGCACCAGCGCTTCAACAGGCGGCATTCCAGCCAGGCTCAGCTCTTTTTCACTGGCGCGGATTTGCGTATAAACGTGCTCCAGCGCCAGTAGATAGAGATTTTCTTTGTTTTTGAAGTGGTACACCACCATGCGTTTGGTGGTGCCTGCCTTTTCCGCAATCTGTTCCATGCGGGCGCCGTTCAGCCCATACTCGGCAAAAAGCTCGATGGCGCTGTGAAAAATTTTATCCTTCAGGCTGCCTTCATTGTGGTCGGGGAATTCGCTGCCAGGGTTAGCCACTTCATTTCCTTATCGTCACCAAACGGAATGCAGGGATTATCACCACGGCAGCGCGAGAACACAAATCAAACGCGCGGGCGCTTGCGATACAGCCATAATCCAGGGATAGACAGCCCGATGGAGAGCGCGCCGACAATGGATGAGGCTTTGAGGAAATTACTGAGCAGCAGGATCATTTGCGGCTCGCTGTAGCCGAAGTGGCTGATTTTCACCGCCGAAATCATCGCTGTGTAGGCTGAAATACCCGGGAACATGGGGATAACCGCCGCCACGGTGAAGACCTTCGGATGTGCCAGATACCAGCGCGACCACTGAATGCCAATGCAGCCGACCAGCATCGAGGCCATAAAGGTCGACCATTCGATGTTAAAGCCCGTTGTCATCATGACCATGCGCGAACCGTGGCCGATAGCACCCAGCAGGGCACACCAGGGTAACGCCCGACGCGGCACGTTGAACACCATGGCAAAGCCAACGGCAGGAATGGCGGCCAGAACCATGTCCTGGGCCAGTGCTAACAGAAAATCAATCACGCCCATCCCCGTAACCCCCACAGTGTCATTGCCATTACTACGCCGATACAGGTTGCCAGGGTCAGCAAGCTGGCTATAGCCCATCGTGCGAGGCCGGTATTGATGTGCCCTTTAAACATATCGGCAACGGAGTTTATCAACGGGAACCCCGGCACCAGCAGCAATACGCTGGCTGCCATTGCAATGGTCGGCGTGCTGGCGAACGTGGGCAGGCGCAGCAGCAAACCTGACACGGTTGTCGCGACAAAGGCGGTGATGCAAAAGTTAATTTGCGGGTGCAACTGCCGGTGTGTCAGAAGCTGGCGAACATACATGGCAATACTGCTGGCGAAAAAGGTGATGACTGCTCCGTCCCAGCCGCCATTATTCAGTTTGCAAAAACAGGCGCAGGAGAGCCCAACCATCAACACCACAGCCCAGCGAGGGTAACGTAACGGTTTGATTTGGTTGAAGCGTTTTTCTATCTCGTGCAAATCCAGCAGCTTGTGCTCAGCGAGGATAACAATGTGCTGCACCTCGGTGACGACGTGCATGTTAATGCCGCGATCGTGGTTTTTGCGGGTTGAGGTTAAGCATTGACCGTCTTTAATCGTCGTTAGCACAATGGCGTTGGAGGAGATGGAGCTTTCTACGCTGTCCATCCCTAACGCCAGCCCAAGACGAGTAGAGAGTTCTTCCACCAGGGCGCTTTCTGCACCGTGTTGTAATAGAAAAAGCCCACACTGAATACATAGCCGCGTTACGGCACGTTGCGTTGACTGATCTGCCTGCATGTTTACCCTGAAAAGAAGAAGGATTGCTTGCCTGATGGCCCTGAATGTTTACTTTTAGCACAAAGTGCGGGATCGCTGGCTCTGGGTCAGATCAAGATTTGTGCAAAGAGTTGCAGCGATGATGTGCCGGGGCGTCAGGCGAATAATCATTCGTAATTTGAATATTTAATTCTGGAATATTCAAATTATATATTTAGTTTTGCTAATTTTATATTTTCAATATTATAACGGTAGTGTAATTAAAATTTATTTCTATTTGTGAGATATTAGACCTGTTTGGGGCAATTCTTATACCATCGAGCTTTATCTTAATATCTGCCAGTAAAAATCGTCTTTTCATTCAGGAATGAATAAACATTTATCTGAATGCGTTTAACACTATTTAGTAAAAGAAAGGATTCGGAGGATCTATGTTGCCATTGAATGGTAAACACGGAGTAGTCATCAGCAAGATACCTGTTATGCAGTCTGGCCTGGGCGGGGTAATGGCACGTAATTTCCCTGACTATGAACTGACCTATTGTTGTTCGTTACAAGAACTCACGTTGCTTCAGCTGCGCAGGGCTGACGTTATTATTGCGGATATTTCTGGTGATTACAGGAACCCGCGCGGCACCCTTGAGCAATATTATGGGTTGTTAAATCAATACCGGGGGATCCACTGGATATTCCTGGTTTCTCGTCCGCTTTACGCAAGCGCGGTTGAGCTGCTCATGCGGCCTGAAACAACGCTATTGTCCGATATGGAACCGATAGAAGGCGTCATTACTGCGATTCGTGCTGGCAGAGAACGTGCCGAGCGAATAAGCCAAACCTTACTCACGCCGGATTCCCAGGAGTTCGGTGAAAAGAGTGAATCGTTTATCGCGCTAACCCATTCGGAACGTAAGGTACTGCGTCTGCTGGGTAAAGGTTGGGGAATTAATCAAATTGCTACATTGCTCAAGAAGAGCAACAAAACGATCAGTGCTCAAAAAAACAGTGCCATGCGACGGTTGTCATTGCGCAGTAATGCGGACATGTACGCATGGATCAGCAGTGTACAGGGAATGAGAGAGCTGAGTCTGATGTCAGCCTATGGGGAGTTTGAGGAATGGAAAAGACCACTGCAACAAGACATATCGCCCTCATCGAAAATTGCACAATGAGTGCGATTGGGCTGATGCATCTCTTCGCTATGCCACAACTCAGTGATTATAAGCTGCATCTGTTTACATGTGCCGATAGTTTAAAAGCTGCATTTTCCCATACTTCCTTTTTTTCGGTTATTTATTCACTCTCAGATGCGCGTGAAGAACGCCGGAATTGTCTTTCCTGTATGCGGGAGCTTGCCCTGACTCATAACGATATACAGCGGATTGTATTGGCATCTGATGAGATGGAGGCGAAGCTGGTTAGCCACCTTTTTCCATCCCGTCTTCACGGCATCATCAACAAAGCGGTTCCGCTGATTGAGCTACTGGATGAACTGTCGGCATTGCTGAGTGAAACCCGGCGTGTGAATGACAATATGCTCAATCACTGGTACGTGAGCCATAACCGGCTGTTGAGTCCTACCGAGCGGGCTATTTTGCGTTTTATGTCTTTTGGGTACTCCATCCCGGAAATCGCGACCCAGCTTGAACGCAATATTAAAACGATCCGGGCACATAAGTTTAATGCCATGGTGAAGCTGGGGGTGAATTCGGATGTGGGGTTGCTGGATGCAGCCGATCTTCTTACACATCTTCCTGTTGGGGAAGGTCGCCGAACCGCATTAACTGTTCCGGCGTTTTCGTAATGCTATCCAGCGCCAGATGAGCTCTGGCGCTGCGATTAAATGCAGACATCTACCCATTTTGCCGAGGTTAGCTCAGCCATTCTCTCCGGGGAAATGCGCACTGCGCTGTGAATGGCCCCCGCAGCAGGTAGCACTTCCGGGTATTGTTTTAAGGAGACATCACAATAGACCGATAGAGGGTTTTCCAGCCCAAATGGGCAGACGCCTCCTACAGGATGGCCAGTGACGGTGACCACTTCATCACTGCTGAGCATTCGCGCTTTTGCGCCAAATGTGTCCTTCAGTTTTTTGTTGTCCAGGCGCGCATCTCCCTTCGCGACAACCAGGATCACTTCGTTTTTCACTTTTAACGATAGCGTTTTGGCAATTTGCCCCGGTTCAACGTGATGAGCGGCAGCAGCCAGCGCAACGGTCGCAGTGCTTTGGCTAAGCTCAATCACTTCTATCTCGGGTGCGTTGTCGGCAAAAAACTGCTGTACAGACTGCAAACTCATTGTTTCCTCCTGACAAATATCCTGCGTAATCTGTCATAAGAAATTATGCTCTGTAAATATCTCTTAAGTAACAAATATCCCATATGGCCGATTTCTGGATCGCCTTCACATTCACGGAAACCGGTTACAGTAACCGGTTGCAGAGCGTGAGTGAGAGATTAATACTGATTACGTAACGTCCCCTGTATCCAATAATAAGAGCAAATTATGAAACCATTCCGTTTGAGCAGTACTGCTGGTAAACGACCCGGCAAGGTTGTGAAGCTGATGTATGGAACAACGTGTGGCGTGAATGCGCCCGAAACGAACGTCTGACAGGAGATCTGCTATGTCTGCCAACCATGCTGCGTTTAATCTGATTTTCCGTTTCGTTGAGAACTATGTCAGCCCGATTGCCGGGCGGATCTCCTCCCAACGTCATGTGATGGCTATCCGTGACGGGTTTATCTCCGCCATGCCATTCATGATCGTCGGTTCATTCTTGTTAGTGTTTGCTTACCCACCATTCTCGCCAGATACCACCTGGGGCTTTGCCCGCGCCTGGCTGGATATGGCGAAGCAATTTGAAGGCCAGATCCTGACGCCGTTTGATATGACTATGGGCATTATGTCCATTTATATCTGTGCGGCCATCGCCTATAACCTGGGCAAACATTACGTTAAGTCGCATCAGCTTGACCCGTTCATGTGCGCCATGCTGTCGCTGATGGCATTTCTGCTGGTAGCTGCGCCGAAAACCAAAGGCACGTTGCCGGTAGACAGCCTGGGCGGCACAGGGATCTTTACCGCCATTCTGGTTGCCGTTTACTGTGTGGAATTGATGCGTTTCCTGAAAGCGCACAACATCGGTATCCGCCTGCCGGATCAGGTGCCACCGATGATCAAAAACTCGTTCGACCTGCTGATCCCGGTCCTGGTTGTGGTGTTGACGCTTTACCCTCTGAGCCTGTTGATCCAGTCTGAGTTTGGGATGCTGATCCCACAGGCCATTATGTCTATCTTTAAACCACTGGTTTCTGCGGCGGACTCATTACCGGCGATCCTGCTGGCGGTACTGATTGGCCACTTGCTGTGGTTTGCGGGTATCCACGGGGCGGCAATTGTCTCCGGGATGCTGCAAATGTTCTGGCTGACCAACCTCGGTGCAAACCAGACGGCACTGGCAGCCAGCCAGCCGCTGCCACATATCTTTATGGAAGCGTTCTGGACGTTCTTTATCGTGATCGGCGGTTCGGGCGCCACGATGGGGTTGGTTATCTGCTACCTGCGCAGCCGCTCCGCACACCTGCGTTCGATTGGCCGTCTGAGCGTTGTACCAAGCTTCTTTAACATCAACGAACCCGTTATTTTCGGTACGCCAATTGTCATGAACCCGGTGTTCTTTATTCCTTTCCTGTTGGCACCGATGGTTAACGCCGTGCTGGCGTGGGCGGCAATGAAGCTGGATCTGATTGGACGCGTGATTTCAGTTGTTCCCTGGACGGCTCCAGCTCCTGTCGGCGCGGCCTGGGCACTCGGCTGGGACTTCCGTGCTGCGGTGCTGGTGATTCTGCTGGCGCTGGTTTCCGCCATCATCTACTTCCCGTTCTTCAAAGTGTACGAGAAGCAGCTGCTGGAGCAGGAAGCAGAAGAAGCACAGCGTAATGCCGGAGAGGACAACCAACAGGTTGCCTAGGTAAAAGCAAAACGGCAACTTCGGTTGCCGTTTTTGATGTTTGTACCCTCTCCCGGTGGGAGAGGGCATCGCCGGGAAAATCACACCATTACTTCAGCGTACAATCCCCACATTGCTGAACATCCGGCAAGCGATAGCGCTGACAGCAGGTACGACGAACCAGAAGCCCGTCACGTGGCACAACGGTGCGGAACAGCGGGTTATCGCGGCCATCGGAAAGTTGTTTGGCAAAGAAACAGGACTGGCGCAGGGCTTCGACTTTCTCATCGCCGAGCAGCGGTTTCATCTCCGTCAGATACCAGTGAATTAAATAACCAGTATTACTCCAGATTAGCTTCCCGTTAATTTCACCTGTCTCTTCCAGTGCATCAATCACCGGGATCAACGCGCGAGTGACAAGGCTCTCCATGCGCTCCTGGGCAGAAAGGTGTCCCGCGTGTTTATCTTCATGGAGATCAATCCAGAAACAGGCCGCTCGCCCGGTTTCGTGGAACTCTACGTGGAAAAATTCCGGGGAGAGGTCCAGCATCGCGTCCTGGGTTAACAGGGCCAGCATCATCGGAGGAACCATTAACCCGACATACCACTGCGCCCAGAGGGAGAGCAGCGGTTTGTTTTCCCGCGCCATAGTGGGCTGGTTACGATAGATATGGTCTGAATAGGCGGCAAACAAGGATTGCCGCTCTACCGGAGTACGCCATTGAGCAAGCGTCATGGCGTGATGTGGGTGCGGTTCATCCAGCTTTATGAAATCCAGCAGATGAGCGCGCGTTTCGGCGATTTTCTCCCGAATGGCGTCCGCAAGCGTAACACTCCCCGTGGAGAGACTGGCTCGCCAGAGTAGAGGCTCAACGGCTTGTGCGGTACGAGTGGCCATAGTTTCGGATAGGAATCTAAATGATAATGATTGCCAATCCTAACTATAGATAATACCGATCGCAAGACTTTTGTCCGGGATGTGCGACAGCGCGGTTAAGTCGTTTGCAGCTCTTCGCTGTACAGGATGTTGTTACGCCCCATATGCTTGGCTTCATAAAGCGCTTTATCCGCTTTTTCCAGCGCCGCTTCGACGTCTTCCCCTTCAAAAATGGCAATACCAATACTGATGGTGACATTGGTTGCCACGCTTTCATTAAACATATGCGGGATTTTTAAATCGTACACTTTCTGGCGGATGCGCTCAGCCGTCAGTCGCGCATTCTCAAGTGAGATGTTGGTCAGCAGCACCATAAACTCTTCGCCACCAAAGCGGGCAACGATGTCGCGCGAACGCACAGCGTCACGGATCGCCGCAGAGACGCGGATCAGCGCCTGATCGCCCATCATATGACCGTAGTGGTCGTTGTATGCCTTGAAGTGGTCGATATCCAGCAGCAGAACAAAATGCTCGCCGTTTTCCACCGTTGGCAGGTTATCGAGCCTGGTTTGCAGGCCACGTCGGTTATACAGACCAGTGAGCGGGTCCACCAGGGTGAGGTCGGTAAGGGTTTCTCGCTCTTCCAGTAAGCGGGTAAGCAATTCCTGGGCGAAATTGTCATTACGTCTTTGTAAAACGTGATGAATACCAATAGCCACCATCGGCAGGGCAAAGGAGTAGGCCATTCGCAGCCAGCTGTCATGATTGCTTAACCACAGGCAGACGACAAAAGTTGGCAACGAGTGCAACGTAAATGCTTTGATATTACTGACAAATGCCAGCGAACCAATAAAAAGCACCGTTAATAATGCCATGACCAGATAGGTGGCCTGATCGTGCGTAAGCAACGAAAATTTAGCGGTGATTTGCCAGGCCCATAAAAGACCAAATATCGCTGAAACAACAGGAATATTTATTTTTCGTTTTTTGTTTTTCCAGTGCCAGATGAGCAAACCGATGCTGAGCGTAAAAATAGCGAACAAGGGGATGGATAACAGGCGGACAGAATAGAGCGGGTTTGTTACCGAGAACAGTGCAGAAGCAGCATTCAAGGATAAAAACAAACGTAAAGATAATTGATATTTCTTGTTGACCAAAGAACGCCAGGATTGTGATGTCATATTAGTGCGTTTATTAATATTATTTAATTAAAACAAACAAATAGGTGTTGGTTTGGAATTGTGAGTGCAAAAAAATTCGAATTATAATTATCAGAAAACGGTTACGGCAGTTAACAGGTGAGCAATTTATCACCTTAGACATTTCCTGTCATTATGGGAAAGGTAAAGGTCGATGAATTCTTGTTCCGCGTGCTGACAGGTGATAATTATTATCATATGATATTGATTATCATTATTGGTGTGAGAGAGCTAACCATGTTGAGTAAAGCGCTGGGAAGTGCCTGGGGTGTGTTGTTGCCTGGGGTGATCATTGGCGGTCTGATGTTTGCCGATCTCTCTGTCGACATCTGGAAACTGATTATTGTGTCAGGGTTACTGATGACATCGGCGATGATCTGGCATAAGCAATTACGGCACTTTGTGTTGTTGCCATCATGCGTTGCGCTGGTCAGCGGAATGCTGGTGATACTGATGAGTTTGAAATAAAGAAAAAAACGGAAGGAACATCAGAGGGATAATAAGATAATTGGTGCGAGGGGGGGGACTCGAACCCCCACATCCTAAGGACACTAACACCTGAAGCTAGCGCGTCTACCAATTCCGCCACCTTCGCACAGTCATCTTACTATTTTTTGATATCGCCTCGTTGGTGCGAGGGGGGGGACTCGAACCCCCACATCCTAAGGACACTAACACCTGAAGCTAGCGCGTCTACCAATTCCGCCACCTTCGCCCAGTGCGAGCAATATCAACGTGATTTATGGTGCGAGGGGGGGGACTCGAACCCCCACATCCAAAGGACACTAACACCTGAAGCTAGCGCGTCTACCAATTCCGCCACCTTCGCATACCATCGATACTGTAAAAGTATCGTAACCACGGAGGCGCATTCTAGATGTTTTCAGCTTTTCGTCAACAGAAAAGTGCGCGCTATGCCTTGATTGATGCAAAAATGGTCGGAACAGCGACGTCTGTTTGCCGGAAGGTGCTGACGCTTATCCGGCAAACAGATCCGGGGATTACTTTTTGGCCTGACGCGTCATCACGGTGCGGTACACCTTAAAGCGTCCGGTCTGGGCAATCACTTCGTGGAAGCCGAAGGTTTCATCCAGCACTTTCGGGTACGCCAGGAAGGCGTTGGCGACGATACGCAGTTCACCGCCGCTGTTCAGGTGACGTACTGCGCCGCGGATCAGGGTTTGCGCCGCTTCAAGGCTGGTTTCCATCCCGTCGTGGAACGGCGGGTTAGAGATGATCATGTCAAAGCGACCGGTCACGTCAGAGAAGACGTTGCTGGCGATCACTTCACCTTCAAAACCGTTTGCGGCAAGCGTTGCACGGCTGGCTTCAACCGCTGGCGCACTGACATCACACAAGGTTAAGCGTACTTTTGGTGAATGGCTGGCCAGCACTGTTGCCAGCACGCCCGCACCACAGCCCACGTCCAGCACTTTACCTTTGGTATGCGGCGTCAGGGTGGATAGCAGCAGTTTGCTGCCTACATCCAGATAGTCGCGGCTGAAAACGCCCGGCAGGGTTTTGATGGTCAAATCATCAAGTTGGTATTCGCCCCAGAATTTATCTGCATCAAACGATGGCTGTTTTTCCAGGCGACCGTGGTACAGGCCACAGCGGCGGGCGCTGTCGACTTTGTTCAGAGGCGCGTACTCTTCCAGCATCTGTTCAGCACTGCGCACGCCGCTGCGGTTTTCACCCACCACGAAGATGTCGCAACCCACTGGCAGCAGGGAGAGCAGGTTCATCAGCTGGAACTGGGCTTCCGGTTTATTCTTCGGCCAGTAGTAGATCAGCGTATCGCAGTCGGCGATATCGCTCTGCTCTGCCACCAGGCTAAAGCGCGCGCGCTCGCCCATCTGGCGGCTCAGCACCTGCCAGTGGTGGTAATATTGGGTGTGGGCACGGCTTTCAGCACAGTCGAAACGCGCAGGCAGGTCATCCTGCATATCTCCGGCAAACAGAATACGGCTTTCTTCGAAATCATCACTGTGACGCAGCAAGACTTCACTTGCCGGGGTAAATGCAGACATGAATTGTTCCTCAATAAACTCAGGCGGGGATTATAGTAGGTAGATGGCGCACTTTCGACACATTTGCTATATTTGCGCGCCTGAGAGACAGGAGCTTTCCCTATGACATCCCGACGAGACTGGCAGTTGCAGCAACTGGGTATTACCCAGTGGGCCTTGCGTCGCCCGACGGCGTTGCAGGGTGAAATTGCTATCGCTATTCCTGCGCATGTTCGCCTGGTGATGGTGGCGGAGGCGCTGCCTGCCCTGAATGAAGCCCTTATTGGCGATGTTCTTCTTAGCCTGAAGCTCACGCCCGATCAGGTATTACAGCTGACGCCAGAACGGGTCGCGATGCTGCCTCCTGACAGCCGCTGTAACAGCTGGCGGATGGGAGAGGTAGACGAACTCGCCCTTGAGGGAAGCCAGATCAGCTCTCCCGTACTGGAAGAGCTAAAAGCAAACCCAAAAGCGCGCAGCGCGCTGTGGCAACAAATCTGCAAATATGAACACGATTTCTTCCCTCACGACGCCTGATCTGACGACAGCGTTCGCGATTGAAACACGCGCCCACGCATTTCCGTGGAGTGAAAAAACATTCGCCAGTAACCAGGGCGACCGCTATCTGAACTACCGTCTGGATGTCGATGGCACGATGGCAGCATTTGCCATCACTCAGGTCGTTCTGGATGAAGCAACGCTGTTTAACATCGCGGTCGACCCGGCGTTTCAGCGCCGTGGGCTGGGAAGGGAGCTGCTGGAGTATTTAATTCGCGAGCTTGAAACCCGTGACGTTTTCACCCTGTGGCTGGAAGTACGCGCATCGAATGTCGCCGCCATCGCACTCTATGAAAGCTTAGGCTTTAACGAGGCGACAATCCGCCGTAACTACTACCCCACCGCAGAGGGACGTGAAGACGCCATCATCATGGCTCTGCCGCTTGGATAACTAAAATAAGGTTGTAACGATGAAATGGGACTGGATTTTCTTTGATGCCGACGAAACGCTGTTTACGTTTGACTCGTTCGGTGGCCTACAGCGGATGTTTCTGGATTATAGCGTTACCTTCACCGCTGAGGATTTTCAGGACTATCAGGCGGTTAACAAACCGCTGTGGGTGGATTACCAGAACGGTTCTATCACCGCGTTACAGCTGCAACATCAGCGCTTTGATGTGTGGGCAGAGCGTCTGAAGGTGAGCCCAGGTTCACTGAATGATGCCTTCCTGAATGCGATGGCCGATATCTGCGCGCCGCTGCCGGGTGCAGTTTCCCTGCTGGATTCCCTGAAAGGCAAGGCGAAACTGGGCATCATTACCAACGGGTTTACGGCACTACAGCAGATCCGTCTTGAACGTACCGGCCTGCGCGATCATTTCGATGCGCTGGTGATTTCCGAAGAAGTGGGCGTACCAAAACCCGATCCGCGTATTTTTGATTACGCGCTGGCGCAGGCAGGCAATCCTGACCGCGAACGCGTGCTGATGGTCGGGGACACCGCCGAGTCGGATATTCTGGGTGGCATGAACTCGGGCTTGTCGACCGTCTGGTTGAATGCGCACGGTCGCGTGCAGCCTGAAGGTATCCAGCCGACCTGGACCGTCTCGTCATTGAACGAACTGGAGCAACTCCTGTGTAAACAATGATTGCCTGCCCCCTGTTGATGGGTAAAATAGCCGCAATTTTGTATTCCATGATGCGTGGCGTGCTGCCGCGCTTATAAAAGAAGATTTGATTATGACGTTGTCTCCTTATCTGCAAGAGGTGGCCAAGCGCCGCACTTTTGCCATTATCTCTCACCCGGATGCCGGTAAAACGACCATCACCGAAAAGGTGCTGCTGTTCGGACAGGCTATTCAGACTGCCGGTACGGTTAAAGGCCGTGGCTCCAGCCAGCACGCGAAATCCGACTGGATGGAGATGGAAAAGCAGCGTGGTATTTCGATTACCACCTCCGTGATGCAGTTCCCGTATCACGACTGCCTGGTGAACCTGCTGGACACCCCGGGCCACGAAGACTTCTCTGAAGATACCTACCGTACGCTGACGGCGGTTGACTGCTGTCTGATGGTGATCGACGCCGCAAAAGGTGTAGAAGACCGTACCCGTAAGCTGATGGAAGTTACCCGTCTGCGCGATACGCCGATCCTCACCTTTATGAACAAACTCGACCGTGACATCCGCGATCCGATGGAAGTGATGGATGAAGTGGAAAGCGAGCTGAAGATCGCCTGTGCGCCAATTACCTGGCCAATCGGCTGCGGTAAGCTGTTTAAAGGTGTTTACCACCTTTATAAAGATGAGACTTACCTGTATCAGACCGGTAAAGGCCACACCATTCAGGAAGTGCGCATTGTTAAAGGCCTGGACAACCCGGAGCTGGACGTAGCGGTAGGCGAAGAGCTGGCCGCACAGCTGCGCGACGAGCTGGAGCTGGTGAAAGGCGCGTCTCACGAGTTTGACAAAGAACTGTTCCTCGCAGGCGAAATTACCCCGGTCTTCTTCGGTACCGCGCTGGGTAACTTTGGTGTTGACCATATGCTCGACGGTCTGGTGGAGTGGGCGCCACGCCCGATGCCACGCAAAACCGACACCCGTGAAGTGGTCGCGCAGGAAGAGAAATTCACCGGTTTTGTGTTTAAAATTCAGGCCAACATGGACCCGAAACACCGCGACCGCGTGGCCTTTATGCGCGTTGTGTCCGGTAAATATGAGAAAGGCATGAAGCTGCGCCAGGTGCGTATCGGTAAAGACGTGGTGATCTCCGACGCTCTGACCTTTATGGCGGGCGATCGTTCTCACGTTGAAGAAGCCTATCCGGGTGACATCATCGGCCTGCATAACCACGGCACGATCCAGATTGGTGATACCTTCACCCAGGGCGAAATGATGAAGTTCACCGGCATCCCGAACTTTGCGCCGGAGCTGTTCCGTCGTATTCGTCTGCGCGATCCTCTGAAGCAGAAACAGCTGCTGAAAGGCCTGGTACAGCTTTCCGAAGAGGGTGCGGTACAGGTGTTCCGCCCAATCGCGAACAACGATCTGATCGTGGGTGCGGTCGGTGTGCTGCAGTTTGACGTGGTAGTTGCGCGTCTTAAGAGCGAGTACAACGTTGAAGCGATTTACGAATCTGTAAACGTGGCGACCGCGCGCTGGGTTGAGTGTTCTGACGTGAAGAAATTCGAAGAATTTAAGCGTAAGAACGAGATCCAGCTGGCGCTCGATGGCGGCGATAATCTGACGTACATCGCCCCAACCATGGTTAACCTGAACCTGACGCAGGAACGCTATCCTGACGTTCAGTTCCGCAAAACGCGCGAACACTAATCCCCTCTCAGAGCACGGTTTTCACCGTGCTCTTCTTAATTCCCTGCCTTATTAGACCCTTGCGGAATGTTCTTAAATCATCCCGTTCTTCGTTGTTTCGCCTGTTTTTTGACCGATTCTGAATGCGACACCGCGAGACTGTTCTATATTTAACTCAGTGTTTAACCTCGTCGTCGGGTGAATTGACTGTTTTGTTACATGAAATTGGTTTCCCTTACTGACTGTTGGTTTATTCACAGCATTTACAACTAACGAAAAGGAACGTTAGCCGCTCAAATAGCGAGCAAACTACAGGAACACATCGATGAATATGACAAGACCTAAGATTTCAAAATCTCTGCTGGCCATAGCCCTGGGGTGCATCGTGACAAGTGGTTCTGCTTTTGCAGAAAACACCACGATGGATAAAGCTCAGTCCGCGGCGACAAGCACGGGGGAAAAAATCGATAGCTCGATGAATAAAGTCGGTAACTTCATGGATGACAGCGCCATCACTGCCAAAGTGAAAGCCGCGCTGGTGGACGATAAAAACATCAAGAGTACCGATATCTCAGTCAAAACAGAGCGCAGCGTCGTTACGCTGAGCGGTTTTGTGGAAAGCCAGACCCAGGCTGAACAGGCTGTTGCGGTTACGAAAGGGGTAGAAGGCGTGACCTCTGTCAGCGACAAATTGCATGTCCGCGACAGTAAAAATGGCTCTATGCAGGGCTATGCCGGTGATGCTGCAACCACCAGTGAAATCAAAGCCAAACTGCTGGCTGATGACGTCGTACCGTCACGCAAAGTGAAAGTAGAGACAACCGACGGTGTGGTTCAGTTGTCCGGTACTGTTGATTCCCCGGCGCAAGTTGAGCGTGCCGAAGCCATTGCGAAAGCGGTTGATGGTGTCAAAAGCGTCAAAAACGACCTGAAATCGAAGTAACACATCGCAATTCGTTCTTCTGACTGAGGCCAGAAGACGGAATAACAATTACACCTGGAATCATTAGCAGTGAATGCTCGCGACTTGCGGTCGACATTAACTATGGTAAAGGAGAGTCTTATGTTTCGATGGGGCATTATATTTCTGGTTATCGCGTTAATTGCCGCCGCGCTGGGCTTTGGTGGTCTGGCGGGTACAGCGGCAGGTGCAGCGAAAATTGTCTTCGTTGTCGGTATTATTCTGTTCCTGGTCAGCCTGTTTACCGGACGACGCCGTCCGTAGCGACACACACTCTGACAGCAACATTAAAGCCAGTCTCCGGACTGGCTTTTTCTGGTTTGAGCCTGGCGTAAGGTGTAGGTTACTGTGTATTCACAAAACAAATAACACAGGAAAGCAGAGGTGGGGCAACGAATTCCCGTTACGCTCGGCAATATTACGCCGCTGGCGCTTAAGCCGTTTCATCCCGGCCAGCTTGCACTGGTGTGCGAGGGCGGTGGGCAGCGCGGCATCTTCACGTCCGGCGTGCTGGACGAGTTTATGCGTGCGCAATTCAACCCATTCGACCTTTTTTTAGGCACCTCAGCGGGGGCGCAAAACCTCTCTGCCTATGTCTGTAACCAGCCGGGCTATGCCCGCAAAGTGATCATGCGTTACACCACCTCGCGGGATTTCTTTAATCCTGTGCGCTTTGTTCGCGGGGGAAATCTTATCGATCTCGACTGGTTGTTAGATTCCACCTCCAGCCAGATGCCGCTGGCGATGGACACGGCGTCGCGGCTATTCGACACCGGCAAAGAGTTTTGGATGTGTGCCAGTCGGGGCGACGACTACACGCCGGGGTATTTTTCACCGCAAAAAGAGAACTGGCTCGATATCATTCGTGCTTCCAGCGCCATTCCGGGGTTCTATCGTACTGGCGCAATGCTTGATGGTGTGAGCTATCTTGACGGCGGTATCAGCGATGCGGTACCGGTGCAGGAAGCCGCGCGCAGAGGCGCTAAAACCATTGTGGTGATCCGCACGGTGCCTTCACAAATGTACTACACCCCGCAGTGGTTCAAGCGCATGGAGCGCTGGCTGGGGGAGAGCAGCCTGCAACCGCTGGTGAATATCGCCCAGCGACATGAAGCGAGCTACGGCGCAATGCAACGCTTTATCGAAAAACCGCCGGGTAAGCTGCGGATCTTTGAGATCTATCCGCCGAAACCGCTGCTGAGTATGGCGCTGGGCAGCCGTTTACCTGCCCTGCGTGATGACTACAAAACGGGGCGACTCTGTGGGCGCTACTTCCTGGCAACGGTAGGTAAACTGCTGGCCGAGCACCCGCCTTTCCACCGGCATAAACGGATCATTACGCCGCCTGCTATTGTGGCTAATGACGCGCTGGCTATGCCGGGAGTCGACATTCCACAGGCGAATGACACAACATTTGATAACGAGGATCTGGCGTGACGCACCGCTTTGTCGATACCCATTGCCACTTTGATTTTCCGCCCTTTACCGGTAATGAAGAACAGAGCATCGATCGCGCCGCACAGGCTGGCGTTCAGGCGATCATCGTGCCTGCTATTGAAGCGGCTTACTTCGACCGTGTGCAGGATCTCGCCCGGCGGCATGATGCGCTGTACGCCGCGATAGGCCTGCATCCGATAGTGATTGAGCACCATCTGGACGAGCACATCGACAGGCTGGATGAGATATTACGCACGCCGGAGAAGAAGCGGGTGGCGATTGGAGAGATCGGCCTGGATCTCTATCGCGAAGATCCGCATTTTGAACGCCAGCAGACGATCCTCGACGCGCAGCTCCGGCTGGCAAAGCAGCACGATCTGCCGGTGATCCTCCACTCGCGCCGTACCCACGACAAACTGGCTTTGCACCTGAAACGCATGAATTTACCCCGTACCGGTGTGGTGCACGGGTTTTCCGGCAGTTTGCAGCAGGCAGAACGCTTTATCGGGCTGGGCTATCGCATTGGTGTTGGTGGGACGATTACCTACCCGCGAGCCAGTAAGACCCGGGATGTAATGGCACAGCTACCGCTGACGGCGTTATTGCTGGAAACCGACGCTCCCGACATGCCGCTGAACGGTTTTCAGGGGCAACCTAATCGCCCGGAACAGGCGGCGCGCGTGTTCGACACGCTATGCGAACTGCGCAGCGAGCCAGCGGATGTGATTGCAGATGCCTTGCTCAACAACACCCGCTCGCTGTTTGGCATTGCGCTATAGATAGAGCGCCGGGCGGATCACAGTGATCTGCTCGTTTTCCAGCGCCAACGCCAGTGGCTCAATATCGGCGGGCGTTGCACTACGCCAGCTGGCCGCCTCACCGTAAACCCCCTGGGCATGAAACGCGTTGATCCTCACCGGGACATTGCCCAGCGAGCGAATAAACACGATCAGCGCCTTCACATGTTCCAGATAATCGCACTGGTCAGGGATAACCAGTAACCGCAGTTCGGTCAGCCGGTTATGCTGCGCCAGCAAGCGGATGCTGTGCTTAATTTGCGGGTTTTCACGCCCGGTCAGGTAGCGGTGATGTTCGTTCCCCCAGGCTTTGAGATCCAGCATGGCACCATCGAAAACCGGCAATAACTTCTGCCAGCCGGTTTCCCCGAGCAGGCCGTTACTGTCAACCAGACGGGTCAGATGATGAAGGGCTGGCTCTGCTTTCATCGCCGTGAACAGTGCCACCAGAAACGGTAATTGCGTTGTGGCCTCACCGCCGCTCACGGTGATGCCATCAATAAACGGTGCGACTTTGCGAATGTGCGCGAGGATATCGTCCACGCTGAAGCGTTGCGCCATCGGTGTGGCCTGCTGCTGGCAAAGATGCAGGCAGGTATCACACTGCTTACAGTCGCTTTCCTGCCACCAGACTCGCCCGGCCTGAATATTCAGCGCATCGTGTGGACAATGGGGAACGCAATCGCCGCAGTCGTTGCAGCGGCCGATGGTCCACGGGTTATGGCAGGTTTTACAACGCAGGTTACAGCCCTGAAGGAACAGGGCCAGGCGGCTGCCTGGCCCGTCCACGCAGGAGAAGGGGATAATCTGACTAACTAAAGCGCATCTGTTGTTCATGGCTTACCACCCGTGGCTGGCGATCCAGGATACGCGTATTGCGTGCGGCTTCTTCTCCAAGCCACGTGGTTTGGGTGCGCGACCCTTCCTCGCGGTATTTTTGCAGGTCTGATAATCGCACCATGTATCCGGTCACGCGGACCAAATCGTTGCCCGCCACGTTGGCCGTAAACTCGCGCATTCCGGCGTTAAAAGCCCCCAGACACAGTTGCACTACTGCCTGCGGGTTACGTTTTACCGTCTCTTCCAGGGTCAGAATATCGCTGATGCCTGAAGGATAATGCTGATGATGTGGCGCAACCGCCAGCAGATGGCTAATTGGGTCGGGTTCATCACCGTACGGCAGACGCGCGCCTGGCGTTGTCCCAATGTCTGAACTTATCCCGGACTGCGCGTGCAGCAGGGCATGGTGATTCCAGCCATGCTTCACCGGCGTATTTTCGACAAAGGCGGCGAGCTGTGCGCTGATGCGATAACCCAGCGCGTTGGCCTGTTCATCTTTACCGTAACGCCCGTCGATCCCGGCTTTTTCACACAGCGTATTTACCGCCTCAGCAAGGCCATACATGCCAAACATCGGTACAAAACGATCGGCATCTATCAGCCCCTCTTTCACCAGGAAGCTATTCTCAAAGAAGCCCGATTGTTCATACAGGAAGTCGCAGCGTGCGTTGATGATGGCGATTTGCTGCTGGCAGTAGTGTGGAAGCGTGCGGGTGAAGAAATCATCAGGTGAATCACTCTGTTCAGCAATGGCTTTCAGGTTGAGGCGTACCAGCGTGCTACCGCCACCTGCCAGCGGTAGAGAGTTGTAACAACTGACCACCCCATAACGACCTTTTGTGAAAATTTTATCATTCATCGGGCCGTTAGAAATATGAGGTTTACTGCACTCACAAATATTTTTCGCCACCTCAAGCAGCAGGTCATCTGGTGTAATTTCAGGATCATAAATAAAGGTTAAATTCGGCGCAACCTGCTTCAGTTCAGCATCTGCGCGCAAAATTGCCCGTGTGACAGGTGTATCCATCGGGCCGATATTGGCGTGCATAAAGGCATCCGGTAGTGTTCTGTCGAGATAGCGCCAGAAACGTTTTATTCTGCTATCGATTTCTTCTTGTGTTAGAATTTTAACATACGGTTGCAATAGCGCATCAAGTTGGCCCAGATACACGGGCATTGATGTGACGGATGGAACATGGTGGTAAAGGATGGTTAACAGTGAGAGGGCATCATCAAGATCTTTCGCCCCTTCCAGCTCCAGCCATTCTGAACCGTTTGCCAGAAATTTTGCGTAATCCGGCAGAACATACCGGGGTTTGTAAGGCGCGTGGCCTTCGAACATGTCGCAGATAAATCCCGCGTCCAGCGCCGCTCTGGCGGCCTGTGGCAAAGCAGGATAGGGAAGGGCGTTTTCCGCCTCCAGCGCCAGAAAATGACGTTTTTGCTCAGGTGTGAGTACCGGGCTTGTCACAATGTGCTGGCAACGTTGTTGCAGGGCGTCAGGGCTGGAGTGGGACATATTCACTTCCTTTATTGTTCTGCGATTGATGAGCGGATTGTAGGAAGTCACCCCACGGAGGCTTTTGATCCGACAGGGGTAATCGCTGCTTTAGTCAGCAGTTTGAGTAAAAAAATTTGAAGTTGATCTCGTTACAGCAATGCAAATTTGTACGAAGTTTTCATTAACTGTGATGAATGTCGAAGTGTGAATGCGAGTGGATGTTAGAATACTAACAGAACCGCAAGGTGAAATTTTATACGGCGATGCCGTTGGAGAATGTTATGACCGATTTAACTGCAAGCAGCCTGCGCGCGTTGAAACTGATGGACCTGACCACCCTGAACGATGACGACACCAATGAGAAAGTCATCGCTCTGTGCCATCAGGCGAAAACGCCTGTCGGTAACACCGCAGCTATCTGTATCTACCCACGCTTTATCCCGATTGCACGTAAGACTCTGAACGAGCAGGGCACCCCGGATGTGCGTATTGCAACCGTGACTAACTTCCCGCACGGCAATGACGATATCGACATTGCGCTGGCAGAAACCCGCGCGGCGATTGCTTACGGTGCTGACGAAGTTGACGTGGTGTTCCCGTACCGCGCGCTGATCGCGGGCAACGAACAGGTTGGTTTTGACCTGGTGAAAGCCTGTAAAGACGCCTGCGCAGCGGCAAACGTGCTGCTTAAAGTGATCATCGAATCCGGTGAGCTGAAAGAAGAATCTCTGATCCGCAAGGCCTCTGAAATCTCCATCAAAGCCGGTGCCGATTTCATCAAAACCTCTACCGGTAAAGTGCCGGTTAACGCCACTCCGGAAAGCGCACGCATCATGATGGAAGTGATCCGCGATATGGGCGTGTCCAAAACCGTTGGTTTCAAACCAGCAGGCGGCGTACGTACCGCAGAAGACGCGCAGACGTTCCTGGCCATTGCTGATGACCTGTTCGGCGCAGACTGGGCGGATTCCCGTCACTACCGCTTCGGCGCATCCAGCCTGCTGGCAAGCCTGCTCAAAGCACTGGGTCACGGCGACGGTAAGAGCGCAAGCAGCTACTAATATTTGAATGGCCGGGAGCGCATAGCGATCCCGGCCAACTTCGGGAGGTTACCGTGTTTCTCGCACAAGAAATTATTCGTAAAAAACGTGATGGTCATGCATTAAGCGACGAAGAGATCCGCTTCTTTATCAACGGCATTCGCGATAACACCGTCTCTGAAGGGCAAATTGCTGCTCTGGCGATGACCATCTTCTTCCATGATATGTCGATGCCTGAGCGTGTCTCGTTGACCATGGCGATGCGAGATTCTGGGACCGTTCTGGACTGGAAAAGCCTCAACCTTAACGGCCCGATTGTTGATAAACACTCTACCGGCGGTGTGGGTGACGTTACCTCACTGATGCTTGGCCCAATGGTTGCGGCCTGCGGTGGTTATATTCCGATGATCTCCGGTCGCGGCCTGGGTCATACCGGCGGCACGCTGGACAAACTGGAAGCCATTCCGGGCTTCGACATCTTCCCGGATGACAATCGCTTCCGCGAAATTATTAAAGACGTTGGTGTGGCAATTATCGGCCAGACCAGCTCTCTTGCACCGGCAGACAAGCGTTTCTACGCCACCCGCGATATTACCGCGACCGTTGACTCCATCCCGCTGATCACCGCCTCGATCCTCGCCAAAAAACTGGCGGAAGGCCTGGATGCGCTGGTGATGGACGTGAAAGTGGGCAGCGGTGCGTTTATGCCAACCTATGAACTTTCTGCCCAGCTTGCCGAAGCGATCGTTGGTGTCTCCAACGGTGCTGGCGTGCGCACCACTGCGCTGCTGACGGACATGAATCAGGTGCTGGCCTCCAGCGCAGGTAACGCCGTTGAAGTGCGTGAAGCCGTACAGTTCCTGACGGGTGAATACCGTAACCCACGTCTGTTCGACGTCACCATGGCGCTGTGCGTTGAGATGCTTATCTCCGGCAAGCTTGCCAAAGATGACGCCGAGGCGCGGGCGAAATTGCAGGCCGTGCTGGATAACGGCAAAGCGGCGGAGATCTTCGGTCGCATGGTTGCCGCGCAGAAAGGCCCAACCGATTTCGTAGAAAACTACGCGAAATACCTGCCTACCGCGACGCTCAGCAAAGCGGTTTATGCCGATACCGAAGGCTTTATTTCTGCAATGGACACTCGTGCGCTTGGTATGGCTGTGGTGTCGATGGGCGGCGGTCGCCGTCAGGCTTCGGACACGATTGATTACAGCGTTGGCTTTACCGACATGGTTCGCCTGGGCGACAGCGTTGACGGCCAACGTCCGCTGGCGGTTATCCACGCGAAAGATGAAAACAGCTGGCAGGAAGCGGCGAAGGCGGTGAAAGCGGCCATTACGCTTGACGATAAAGCACCAGAAAGCTCACCTTCGGTCTATCGTCGCATCACTGAATAACTGTATACTGATCTGATCGCTATTTTTTGAAGCACTAAGTACGGAGAACAATTATGAAACGTGCATTTATTATGGTGCTGGACTCATTCGGCATCGGCGCAACCGAAGATGCAGAACGTTTTGGTGACGTGGGTTCCGATACCATGGGTCACATCGCTGAAGCCTGTGCCAAAGGCGAAGCGGACAACGGTCGTAAAGGCCCTCTGACTCTGCCAAACCTGACCAGCCTCGGCCTGGTGAAAGCGCATGAAGGTTCTACCGGCAAAATCGCAGCCGGTATGGACGGCAACGCGGAAGTGGTGGGCGCATACGCCTGGGCGCATGAGCTCTCTTCCGGTAAAGATACCCCGTCTGGCCACTGGGAAATCGCCGGTGTGCCGGTTCTGTTCGACTGGGGCTACTTCTCCGATCACCAGAACAGCTTCCCGCAGGAACTGCTGGATAAACTGGTGAAGCGCGCAAACCTGCCGGGCTACCTCGGTAACTGCCACTCCTCCGGTACCGTTATTCTGGATGAGCTCGGTGAAGAGCATATGAAAACCGGCAAACCGATTTTCTATACCTCTGCTGACTCCGTGTTCCAGATTGCCTGCCACGAAGAGACCTACGGCCTGGATAAGCTATACGAGCTGTGCGAAATCGCCCGTGAAGAGCTGACCGAAGGCGGTTACAACATCGGCCGTGTTATCGCGCGTCCGTTTATCGGCGACAAAGCGGGTAACTTCCAGCGTACCGGCAACCGTCATGACCTGGCCGTTGAGCCGCCAGCACCGACTGTGCTGCAAAAACTGGTTGAAGAGAAAGACGGCCACGTGGTTTCCGTGGGTAAAATCGCGGACATCTATGCCAACTGCGGTATCACTAAAAAAGTGAAAGCTACCGGTCTGGATGCGCTGTTCGATGCCACTATCAAAGAGATGAAAGAAGCGGGCGACAAGACCATTGTCTTTACCAACTTCGTGGACTTCGACTCCTCCTGGGGACACCGTCGCGATATCGCCGGTTATGCTGCGGGTCTGGAGCTGTTCGACCGCCGTCTGCCAGAGCTGATGGAGCTGGTGGGTGAAGATGACATTCTGATCCTGACCGCTGACCACGGCTGTGACCCAAGCTGGACCGGTACTGACCACACCCGTGAGCACATTCCGGTGCTGGTGTATGGTCCAAAAGTGAAACCGGGTTCTCTGGGCCACCGTGAAACCTTCGCGGATATTGGCCAGACAATTGCAAAATACTTTGGTACGTCTGACATGGAATATGGCAAGGCTATGTTCTGATGTCATTGCCCGGTGGCGCTTCGCTTACCGGGCCTACGGTTTTGTAGGCCGGGTAAGGCGCAGCCGCCACCCGGCAAAAACAACAATATAAAAGGAACTGAAGATGGCAACTCCACACATTAACGCAGAAATGGGCGATTTCGCTGACGTTGTTCTGATGCCAGGCGACCCGCTGCGTGCGAAGCACATTGCTGAAACTTTCCTGGAAGACGTGCGTGAAGTGAACAACGTGCGCGGCATGTTGGGCTTCACCGGGACTTACAAAGGCCGCAAGATCTCTGTCATGGGTCACGGTATGGGTATCCCATCCTGCTCCATCTACACCAAAGAGCTGATCACCGATTTCGGCGTGAAGAAAATCATCCGTGTAGGCTCCTGCGGCGCGGTTCGTATGGACGTTAAGCTGCGTGATATCGTTATCGGCATGGGTGCATGTACCGATTCCAAAGTTAACCGTATGCGTTTCAAAGATCATGACTTCGCAGCAATCGCTGACTTCGGTATGGTCCGTGACGCGGTTGACGCGGCGAAAGCGCTGGGCGTTGATGCTCGTGTAGGTAACATCTTCTCTGCCGATCTGTTCTATGCACCAGACGGCGGCGAAATGTTCGACGTGATGGAAAAATACGGCATCCTGGGCGTGGAAATGGAAGCGGCAGGCATCTACGGCGTAGCGGCTGAGTTTGGTGCAAAAGCGCTGACCATCTGCACCGTGTCTGACCACATCCGTACGCACGAGCAGACCACGGCTGCTGAGCGTCAGACCACCTTCAACGACATGATCAAAATCGCGCTGGAATCCGTTCTGCTGGGCGATAAAGAGTAATTCTGTCTCTTCCCTCCCTCTCCCTGTGGGAGAGGGCCGGGGTGAGGGCACCAGGCCGCACCTAGCGCACCGCCCGCGCAATCCACGCTGACAATTCACGTAGCTCTTTTTCCTGTTCCGGGAAATCCACCAACAACGCATCACATTCCTGTTGAAGTACGTCCGGGTGATAAAGACAGCCCTGCAAACGCGCCGCCAGCGCTTCTAACGGGGCCGGGTTCAGGCTATCGGTAAAGACCTGCGTCCGGGTGATATGGCCTTTCTCAACGTCAAAATGCAGCTCCACGCCGCCCCAGGTAAAGCGCTCATCCAGCAAGTGTGAAAACGCCGGGGCCTGACCGAAGTTCCACTCCCAGCTGCTCTGGCGGGCAAAGGTTTCAGCGAAGTTTGGCAGATCGGGCGTTTTGTCGGGTGAAATCACCTCTGCTTCGACGCGTTCACCGTAATGGGCAAAGAACGCCTCGCGGATAGCATCGCAAATCTGTTCGTGCGTGACGCCAGGCAGCAGCTCAACCAGATTCGCCACGCGACCGCGCACGGAAGTGATGCCTTTCGCCTGTAGCTTTTTCTTGTCCGGATTGAGGTAGTTGGCCAGACGGCTGAGATCGGCGTTGAGCAACAGCGTGCCGTGATGGAAACCGCGGTCTTTGGTTTCGCGATACGCCGAGCCGGAAACCTTGCGATCGCCTTCCTCAGTACTGACCACCAGATCGTTACGCCCGGACGCTTCAGCCTGAACGCCAAGCGCATTCAGGGCGTTGAGCACAACGGCCGTGGAGATGGTCTTGTCGTACTCCGGTTTACCCGCCATAAAGGTAAAGCAGGTATTACCCAGGTCATGAAACACCGCACCGCCGCCGCTGCTACGGCGTGCAAGACGGACGTTATCCTCTTCCATACGCCGCGTGTTGCACTCTTTCCACGGGTTTTGCGCCCGGCCAATGACCACGGTATCGGCGTTACGCCACAAGAAAAGCACGCGTTGAGTGGCGGGCATCTGGCGGAAGATGCACTCTTCTACTGCCAGATTGAACCAGGGATCGTAAGAGTCAGAGATAAGCAGGCGTAACGTCGTCATGGCAAAGTTCCTTTTCCGAATCATTCGCCTACTTTATCACTAATCTTTCTTCTCGCTCTCTTCCTCTTCGGGAATCGATTTGCTGGCGGTCAGCAGGAAGGGCGATTGCTGCCAGCGCGTGCGTTTTCCCTGCAACAGGGTACGCGCCAGTACCACGCCAATGGCCAGCGAAAGCAGCAACATCAGGCGCAGAATATTGGTGGTGTTATCCACCTGTTTGGCTTCGGTAGGCAGTGTGTGGGTGTCGAGCGTCAGGCGCAAATACCCCAGTGGGCCATTTTTCCCCTGAATAGGTTCGACGATTTGCTGGTTGAAGTAGCCCCCGGCTTTTTTACCGTCCAGCGCCAGCCTGTCGCGCACGTCGACGTGCTCGCCTGCGCGGGCGATCAGGTCGCCCTGTTCGTCATAGACCCCGGCGTCCAG
The DNA here is from genome assembly GCF_011752765.1 of Enterobacter sp. Tr-810. Classification (NCBI taxonomy): domain Bacteria; kingdom Pseudomonadati; phylum Pseudomonadota; class Gammaproteobacteria; order Enterobacterales; family Enterobacteriaceae; genus Enterobacter; species Enterobacter sp. Tr-810. The sequence goes on from NZ_VWWW01000005.1 coordinate 157,067, forward strand.
AATGCGGCTGTTCTCCGTCAGCAGGCGTAATACCTGGCTTATCCGCTTGTCGTCCGGCGTTTCAGTTCGCATAGACGGCGCAACGTTGAGCGTCACCTGACGCGCCAGCGTGCGGGCCAGTTCTTCCAGTTGCGGATTGCGTTGCCGTTGATGATTCTGGCTAAACCATGATGCCCCTTGCATCAGCGCCACCAGGAGCGCCAGACAGATAAGGACAATCACGGCACGATGAAGCCGGAATTTCAGTTTTGCGCGAGCCATATTCCACCTGCTGAAAATTTACGGCTTAATGTTGCCAGAAGTGATGGTTACAGGGTAGCCTCATGCGTTATTTTCCCTCTGGAACCTTCCGGCGCGAACGAAATTACAGGAGCTTCAATGCCGAACATTACCTGGTGCGACCTGCCAACGGATGTCTCTTTATGGCCAGGATTGCCGCTCTCTTTAAGTGGTGATGAGGTGATGCCTCTGGATTACCACGCCGGGCGTAGCGGCTGGCTGCTGTACGGACGCGGCCTGGACAAGCAACGCTTGACGCAATATCAAACCAAACTGGGTGCTGCGATGGTGATTGTCGCGGCCTGGTGCGTGGAAGATTACCAGGTTATTCGCCTGGCCGGCTCCCTGACGCAGCGCGCCACACGCCTGGCACACGATGCCGGGCTGGACGTAGCCCCGCTGGGCAAAATCCCGCATCTGAAAACGCCGGGTTTACTGGTCATGGACATGGACTCTACCGCCATCCAGATTGAGTGCATCGACGAAATCGCCAAACTGGCCGGCAGCGGCGAGCTGGTGGCAGAAGTGACGGAGCGTGCGATGCGCGGCGAACTGGACTTCACCGCAAGCCTCAGACAGCGCGTAGCGACCCTCAAAGGAGCTGATGCCAACATTCTGCGCCAGGTGCGTGATGAGTTGCCGCTGATGCCAGGGCTGACGCAACTGGTGCTGAAGCTGGAAACGCTGGGCTGGAAAGTGGCTATCGCGTCTGGCGGTTTCACGTTCTTTGCGGATTATCTGCGCGACAAGCTGCGCCTGACCACCGTGGTGGCGAACGAGCTGGAGATCATGGACGGTAAACTGACCGGCCAGGTGATCGGCGATATCGTGGATGCGCAGTACAAAGCCAATACGCTGAATCGCCTGGCAGAGAAATATGAAATTCCGGTCGTGCAGACCGTGGCGATTGGTGATGGTGCCAACGATCTGCCGATGATCAAAGCAGCGGGTCTGGGCATTGCTTACCATGCCAAGCCAAAAGTGAATGAAAAGACGGAAGTTACTATCCGTCATGCTGACCTGATGGGGGTGTTCTGCATTCTCTCTGGCAGCATCAATCAGAAATAGTTTTGCGTTTGTAGGCCGGGTAAGCGTGAGCGCCACCCGGCTCGCAGGCGGCACTGAAATAACGAGGTAAACCGTGGCGAAAGCTCCAAAACGCGCATTTGTCTGTAATGAATGTGGTGCGGATTATCCGCGCTGGCAGGGGCAATGCAGTGCCTGTCATGCCTGGAACACCATTACCGAAGTGCGTGGTGTGGCGGCCTCGCCGAGCGTTGCCCGCAATGAACGCCTGAGCGGCTATGCGGGAAATGCCGGTGTGGCGAAAGTCCAGAAGCTTTCCGACATCAGCCTGGAAGAGCTGCCTCGTTTCTCTACCGGATTCAAAGAATTCGACCGCGTGCTGGGCGGCGGTGTGGTGCCGGGGAGCGCCATTCTTATCGGTGGTAACCCGGGGGCGGGCAAATCGACGCTGCTGCTGCAAACCCTGTGCAAACTCGCCGAGCAGATGAAAACCCTGTACGTCACGGGGGAAGAGTCATTGCAGCAGGTGGCGATGCGTGCGCACCGTCTTGGTCTGCCGACCGGCAACCTGAACATGCTCTCGGAAACCAGCATCGAACAGATCTGCATGATTGCCGAAGAAGAGCAGCCGAAGCTGATGGTGATCGACTCCATCCAGGTGATGCACATGGCGGATATCCAGTCTTCGCCGGGCAGCGTGGCTCAGGTGCGTGAAACCGCCGCCTATCTGACGCGCTTTGCAAAAACGCGCGGCGTGGCGATTGTGATGGTCGGCCACGTGACCAAAGATGGGTCGCTTGCCGGGCCGAAAGTGCTCGAACACTGTATCGACTGCTCCGTGATGCTCGACGGTGATGCGGACTCTCGTTTCCGTACGCTGCGTAGCCATAAAAACCGCTTTGGTGCGGTGAATGAGCTTGGCGTGTTTGCCATGACCGAGCAGGGGCTGCGCGAAGTCAGCAACCCCTCCGCCATTTTCCTGAGCCGCGGGGATGAAATCACCTCCGGCAGCTCGGTGATGGTGTTGTGGGAAGGAACGAGACCGCTGCTCGTCGAAATTCAGGCGCTGGTCGATGTCTCGATGATGGGCAATCCAAGGCGCGTGGCAGTTGGTCTGGAGCAGAACCGCCTGGCGATCCTGCTGGCCGTGTTGCACCGTCACGGCGGCCTGCAGATGGCGGATCAGGACGTCTTTGTTAACGTGGTGGGCGGCGTCAAGGTGACGGAAACCAGTGCCGACCTGGCGCTGCTGCTGGCGATGGTCTCCAGCCTGCGTGACAGGCCACTGCCGCAGGATCTGGTGGTATTTGGCGAAGTGGGGCTGGCCGGTGAAATCCGCCCGGTACCGAGCGGGCAGGAGCGTATCTCTGAGGCGGCCAAACATGGCTTCCGCCGGGCGATTGTTCCGGCGGCCAACGTGCCGAAAAAGATCCCGGAAGGGATGCAGGTCTTTGGCGTGAAAAAACTCGCGGATGCGTTAAACGTCTTTGACGACTTATAATTACGTATTCGATTTTGCAGGAGGCACCGTAATTTATGTCAGCATTTGACTATCTCAAGACCGCAATCCGCCAGAAAGGCTGCACCTTGCAGCAGGTGGCGGATGCCAGCGGTATGACCAAAGGCTATCTGAGCCAACTCCTGAATGCCAAAATCAAAAGCCCTAGCGCGCAAAAACTGGAAGCACTGCATCGCTTCCTGGGGCTTGAATTCCCGCGTATGCAAAAGAACATCGGCGTGGTTTTCGGCAAATTTTACCCGCTGCATACAGGGCATATCTATCTGATCCAGCGAGCCTGTAGTCAGGTTGATGAGCTGCACATCATCATGGGTTACGACGAAAAACGTGACCGCGAATTGTTCGAAGACAGCGCCATGTCGCAACAGCCGACGGTGCCGGATCGCCTGCGCTGGCTGCTCCAGACCTTTAAGTATCAAAAAAATATTCGTATTCATGCGTTCAATGAAGAGGGCATGGAACCGTATCCGCACGGCTGGGACGTGTGGAGCAATGGTGTGAAAGCCTTTATGGAAGAGAAGGGGATCGCGCCTAACTGGATCTACACCTCTGAAGAGCTTGATGCCCCGCAGTTCCGCGAGCATCTGGGTACCGAAACGGTGCTCATCGATCCAAAACGCACCTTTATGAGCATCAGCGGGGCGCAGATCCGTGAAAACCCGTTCCGCTACTGGGATTACATTCCGACCGAAGTGAAACCGTTCTTTGTGCGTACAGTAGCCATTCTGGGTGGTGAATCGAGCGGTAAGTCGACGCTGGTCAACAAGCTGGCGAACATCTTTAACACCACCAGTGCCTGGGAGTACGGGCGTGATTATGTCTTCTCCCATCTGGGCGGCGATGAGATGGCACTCCAGTATTCCGACTACGATAAGATTGCCCTTGGACACGCGCAGTACATTGATTTTGCTGTGAAATATGCCAATAAGGTAGCGTTTATCGATACCGATTTCGTCACCACGCAGGCGTTCTGTAAAAAGTACGAAGGGCGCGAGCACCCGTTCGTCCAGGCGCTGATTGATGAATATCGCTTCGACCTGGTGATCCTGCTGGAAAACAACACGCCGTGGGTGGCCGATGGGATGCGCAGCCTTGGCAGCTCGGTAGACCGAAAAGAGTTCCAGACTATGCTGGTGGAGATGCTGCGCGAGAACAACGTGGAGTTTGTCCATGTCGAAGAGTCAGACTATGACAACCGCTTCCTGCGCTGCGTGGAGCTGGTGAAGGAAATGATGGGCGAGCAGGGGTAACTTACCCCTCACCCTAACCCTCTCCCCAAAGGGGAGAGGGGATTGCACAGAGCCGTCTTTTCCCCCTCGCCCCTACGGGGAGAGGGCCGGGGTGAGGGGGAAACAAGCAACTCAAAAAGCCACCACCACTTTCCCGCGCATATGCCCGTCCAGCACTTTACGGTGTGCCTCACTGATGCTTTCCACGCTCAACCCGCGCAGTGTTTCGCTAAGTGAGCTTTCCACCACGCCGTTATCTACCAGCTTCGCCACCTCGTTTAAGATCTCGCCCTGGCGTGCCATATCGGCGGTCTGGTACATGCTGCGGGTATACATAAACTCCCAGTGCAGCGCGGCGGATTTGGATTTGAGTTTGCTCTGATCCAGCGGGTGTTCATTCTCGACGATGGTGCAGATATGCCCCTGAGGCGCGATCAGGTCGCTCACCGCATCCCAGTGGCCGTCGGTATCATTGAGGATGAAAATATAATCCACAAAGTTGATGCCCTGTTTTGCCAGTTCGCCCTTCAGATCGCGGTAGTTCACTACCATGTCTGCACCGCGATCGAGGCACCATTGAGCCGAATCTTCCCGCGAGGCGGTGGCGATCACTTTTACCTTGCTGTTGTGCTTCGCAAAGGGGATCGCAAGCGATCCCACGCCGCCCGCACCACCGATGATCAACAGCGTTTTATCCTGCCTGCCATCCTGAATGTTCAGCCGCTCAAACAGCCCTTCCCACGCCGTCAGGGCGGTGAGTGGCAATGCAGCCGCAGCGGCCCAGCTCAGGCTAGCGGGCTTGTGCCCGACAATCCGCGCATCAATCAGCTGATGCGTGGTGTTGCTGCCCGGGCGGGTGATATCACCTGCGTACCATACTTCATCGCCCGGTTTGAATCCGGTCACACTTGTGCCCACTGATTTAACGATGCCGCTGGCATCCCAGCCAAGAATGCGTGGTTCTTTCAGGCCATTTCTGGCAATGCCCGCGTGCACTTTGGTATCGACCGGATTAATGGACACGGCTTTCACCTCGACCAGCAGGTCGTGTTCGCCGGGCTGTGGCATTGGCTGGGAAATTTCAATAAAAACGGCAGGGTTTTCTGGGTTAACGGCAATGGCTTTAACTGACATGGTGAGCTCCTTAATGGAATGCGTTTTGTTGAGGCTAGTCTATTAAGTGGTCAGTTGCGTGATAAGATGGACAATCAAGAACGAAGTGTTCGTACAGGATGAACAATCATGTTTAAGCAGCTTCAGGATATGGCGCTGTTTGCGCTGGTGGCAGAAATGGGCAGTTTTACTGCGGCAGCGCAAAAGGCCGAGCTGCCAAAATCCAGCGTGAGCCAGCGTATCAGCCAGCTTGAACAGCAGGTGGGGATCAGGCTGTTGAATCGCACTACGCGCAAGCTCAACCTGACCTTTGCGGGCGAGCATTATCTGGTGCATTGCCGCGAGATGCTGGCGGCGAGTGAAAGGGCCGAGTACGCTATTCAGCGGCTGCGGGAAAACCCCAGCGGGCGGCTGCGGATCACCTGCCCGGCAGGGATTGGCGCGACGCTGCTGGCGCATATGAATGCTGAGTTCCAGTTGCGCTACCCGGATGTCTCACTGGATGTTTCTATCTCTGACGATGTGCTCGACCTGGTGGAGTCCGGGTTCGACGTGGCGCTGCGTACCGGCAAACCGCAGGATTCTTCGCTGATTGGCCGTATGATTGGGCACTGCCCGCGCTATATGCTGGCCTCGCCGGTCTATCTGGCGCAGAGGGAGCCACTTAGCCATCCCCGTCAACTGGTGGAGCATCGCTGTATTACCCATAAGTCGTGGTCAGAATGGCTGTTGCAAAGCGAGAGCGAGGATTACCGCTATCTGCCGGATAACGCCCATATGACGGATAACCTGGTGTATGCCCGCGAATGTGCCATTGCTGGCGCGGGGATCACGCTGTTACCCGCGTTTCTTCTGGAGGATAAGATCGAGAAGGGTGCGCTGGTGAAGGTGTTGCCCGAGTGGAACGTTGAAGGGAACGATCTCTGGCTGGCGTACCCAAGCCGCAAGCTGAACTCGCCCGCGCTGATGAGCTATATCGACTTTGCGATGCAGTTTGATGAGGTGAAGCGGTTTTACGTGGGGCGGTGAAACTGTGCGGCCTGATGCCCTCACCCTGGCCCTCTCCCACGGGGAGAGGGTACAAACATAAAAAACGGCAACCGAGGTTGCCGTTTGTTGTTTATTTTGCAATACGCTTGTACTTAATACGCTTCGGCTCCAGCGCGTCGGCGCCCAGCGTGCGTTTCTTGTACTCTTCGTATTCGGTGAAGTTACCTTCGAAGAACTCCACTTTACCTTCATCCTGGTAATCCAGAATGTGGGTCGCGATACGGTCAAGGAACCAACGGTCGTGCGAGATAACCATTGCACAGCCCGGGAACTCCAGCAGGGCGTTTTCCAGTGCGCGCAGGGTTTCGATGTCCAGGTCGTTGGTTGGTTCATCGAGCAGCAGAACGTTGCCGCCAACCTGCAACAGTTTTGCCAGATGCAGACGACCACGCTCACCACCGGACAGCTCGCCTACGCGTTTACCCTGGTCGGTGCCTTTGAAGTTAAAGCGGCCAACATAGGCGCGGCTTGGCATCTCGGTGTTACCGATACGCATGATATCCAGACCGCCGGACACTTCTTCCCACACGGTTTTGCTGTTATCCATCGCATCACGGAACTGGTCAACGGAGGCCAGCTTCACGGTATCACCCAGGGTGATAGAACCGCTGTCAGGCTGTTCCTGGCCAGACATCATGCGGAACAGGGTAGATTTACCCGCGCCGTTCGGACCGATAATGCCCACGATGGCGCCTTTCGGTACGGAGAAGGTCAGGTCGTCGATCAGCAGGCGGTCGCCGTAAGACTTACGCAGGTTGCTGACTTCAACCACTTTATCCCCCAGACGTGCTCCAGGTGGAATAAACAGTTCGTTGGTTTCGTTACGTTTCTGGTATTCGGTGTTGTTCAGCTCTTCGAAGCGTGCCAGACGGGCTTTACCCTTAGACTGACGGCCTTTCGCGCCCTGACGAACCCACTCCAGCTCTTTCTCGATAGACTTGCGACGCGCCGCTTCAGCCGAAGCTTCCTGCGCCAGACGCTGATCTTTCTGCTCCAGCCAGGAGGAGTAGTTACCTTCCCACGGAATACCTTCACCACGGTCCAGCTCCAGGATCCAGCCTGCTACGTTATCGAGGAAGTAACGGTCGTGGGTAATCGCCACAACGGTGCCTTCGAAGTCGTGCAGGAAGCGTTCCAGCCATGCCACGGATTCTGCATCCAGGTGGTTAGTTGGTTCGTCGAGCAACAGCATGTCTGGTTTTTCCAGCAGCAGGCGGCACAGCGCCACGCGGCGGCGTTCACCACCGGACAGGTTCGCGATTTTCGCATCCCAGTCTGGCAGACGCAGTGCATCCGCGGCACGTTCCAGCTGCACGTTCAGGTTGTGGCCGTCGTGTGCCTGGATAATCTCTTCAAACTTACCTTGCTGTGCGGCCAGCTTATCGAAATCTGCATCCGGTTCAGCGTATTTAGCGTACACCTCGTCCAGACCTTTCAGAGCGTTAACCACTTCGGATACCGCTTCTTCAACGGATTCACGGACAGTGTGTTCCGTGTTCAACTGAGGTTCCTGCGGCAGGTAGCCGATTTTGATACCAGGCTGCGGACGGGCTTCACCTTCGATGTCTGTATCGATGCCGGCCATGATGCGCAGCAGGGTGGACTTACCGGCACCGTTGAGACCCAGAACACCGATTTTTGCGCCCGGGAAGAAGCTCAGCGAGATATTTTTAAGAATATGACGTTTCGGCGGGACAACTTTGCCGACACGATGCATGGTATAAACGAATTGAGCCACGTTGGACTTCGCCTCTTTTATCGTAATGAAAATAGGTTTCAGCTGCGAAGTGTAGCCTTTTTCCCGGCCTAATCACAGCCAGGAACGTCAGGAGTGTTAAAACGCGCAAGAAAGGTAAAAAAGTGTCCATGACGTGGCGCGTTGCCGGATGCCTGGTTAGCATAAGTTGATTAGACTTTGACGTGGCAAGACGCTGCAATTGATGAAAAAACAATGAGGAAGAGCTTGTGGAAAAAGCCAAACAGGTGGTCTGGCGTCTGCTGGCTGCCAGCGTATGCGTGATGACGGTAAGCCAGGCGGTACATGCCGATTCACTGGATGAACAACGTAACCGCTACGCGCAAATCAAGCAGGCGTGGGACAACAAGCAGATGGATACCGTGCAGGCACTGATGCCAACACTCAAAGATTATCCGCTGTATCCGTATCTGGAGTATCGCCAGATTACGGACGATCTCATGAATCAACCGACGGTGACCGTGAATAACTTTATTCAGGCCAACCCAACATTACCCCCGGCGCGCACCTTGCAGTCTCGTTTTGTGAACGAACTGGCGCGCCGTGAAGACTGGCGCGGGCTGTTAGCGTTCAGCCCGGAAAAACCGACTACCACAGAAGCGCAGTGTAACTTCTACTACGCAAAATGGGCCACCGGGCAGCAGGATGAAGCCTGGGCAGGGGCAAAAGATCTGTGGCTGACCGGGAAAAACCAGCCTAATGCCTGTGATTCCCTCTTTGGCGCCTGGCGCGCATCCGGCAAACAAGATCCATTGGCCTATCTTGAGCGTATTCGTCTGGCGATGAAGGCCGGTAACACGCGTCTGGTGACAACGCTTGCCGGGCAAATGCCGCCGGACTACCAGACCATCTCAACCGCGGTTATCGGTCTTGCGAACGATCCTAATTCGGTCATGACATTTGCCCGTACTACCGGTGCCACCGATTTTACCCGCGAGATGGCGGCAGAGGCCTTTACCAGCGTAGCGCGTGACGATGTGGAAAACGCGCGACTGATGATCCCACAGCTGGTGCAGGCGCAGCAGCTTAATGAAGAGCAAACCCAGGCGCTGCGCGATATCGTGGCGTGGCGGTTAATGGGGACGGATGTCACTGACGATCAGGCGCGCTGGCGCGATGACGCGGTGATGCGTTCGAACTCAACCTCGCTGGTGGAGCGCCGTGTGCGGATGGCGCTGGGCAGTGGCGATCGTCGTGGGCTGAATACCTGGCTGGCGCGTCTGCCAATGGATGCGAAAGAAAAAGATGAATGGCGCTACTGGCAGGCCGACCTGCTGCTGGAGCGCGGGCGTGATGATGAAGCAAAAGAGATCCTCCACTCTCTGATGCAGCAGCGCGGCTTCTACCCGATGGCTGCGGCGCAGCGGCTGGGCGAAGAGTACACTTTCCGCATCGACAAAGCGCCAGGCAACCCCAATGCACAGCTGATTCAGGGGCCAGAAATGGCACGCGTACGTGAGCTGATGTACTGGAATATGGATAACACCGCGCGCAGTGAGTGGGCGAACCTGGTCACCAGCCGCACGACGGACGAAAAAGCGCAGCTGGCCCGCTATGCCTTTGATAATCACTGGTGGGATCTGAGCGTGCAGGCGACGATCGCCGGTAAGTTGTGGGATCATCTCGAAGAGCGTTTCCCGCTGGCGTATAAAGATCTGTTCGATCGCTATACCAGCGGCAAAGATATCCCGCAAAGCTATGCCATGGCGATTGCCCGACAGGAGAGCGCCTGGAACCCGAAAGTGCGCTCCCCGGTTGGGGCCAGCGGGCTGATGCAGATAATGCCGGGCACGGCCACGCACACCGTGAAGATGTTCAATATTCCAGGTTACAGCAATCCTGTCCAACTGCTTGACCCGGATACCAACATCAACATCGGTACCAGCTATTTGCAGTATGTTTATCAGCAGTTTGGTAACAACCGCATCTTCTCTTCGGCGGCGTATAACGCCGGGCCTGGGCGTGTGCGGACCTGGCTTGGTAACAGCGCTGGTCGTATTGATGCTGTGGCGTTTGTCGAGAGTATCCCGTTCTCTGAAACCCGCGGATATGTGAAGAACGTTCTGGCTTATGATGCTTACTATCGCTACTTCATGGGGCAGAAAGATACCCTGATGAGCGACGCCGAGTGGCAGAGACGTTACTGATCGGCATGGGTTGTGTTATGCTGTACTCGCTAATGAGTACAACAGGCGGCATAACATGACCCAGCATTCCCCTTATTCATCGGCGATGGCCGAACAACGCAACCAGGAGTGGCTTCGTTTTGTGGAGTTGCTCCGTCAGTCTTATGCAGAAGATCTGCATTTACCGCTATTACAGCTGATGCTGACGCCCGACGAGCGTGAAGCTCTGGGCACGCGCGTGCGCATTATCGAAGAGTTACTGCGGGGCGAAATGAGCCAGCGCGAGCTGAAAAACGAGCTGGGCGCAGGTATCGCGACGATCACCCGTGGATCAAACAGCCTGAAGTCTGCGCCAGTTGAACTGCGACACTGGCTTGAGGCGATATTGCTGAAAAACGCCGGATGACGGCTTCGCCTTATCCGGCCAACATATTCAACGATAAATCGCGTTATGGAACGGGCTTAATGCCAGGATCACCGCCTGGTGGTACACGCTTGAACGCGTCAATGCGCCAGCGGTGAACACGCCAATTGCCCCTTCCTTACGACCAATCTCATCGATGCCGGTGTACTGTGACATCACCGGCCCGAGCGCTTCACCCGCACGCACTTTTTCCAGAATAATGGCCGGCAAGGGCAGCGTGGCTGAGCGCGCTTCGCCACTCAGTTCCCGGTTTTCGATAACCACCCAGCTGAATGTCGCGCCTTCGTCGATACCCGCTTCAATCGCGACCCAAAAGTCGGCCCCAGGGCAAGCAGCCTTTGCATTGGCAACGCGATTTCGTGCGCCAGCGCGCGTTTCCTCGCTTCCAAACGGTTGTTCAGGGACACCGCTCTCGACGGATACGGCGTCAATATGGCAGGATCCTTCGCCGAAGATCTCTTCAAATGCCCTTAGAATTGCCTGAATTTTGGCAGGATTAGTGGTAGCAGAGACAACATGGTGCATAATTAAGCTCGATTCAAAAAAACTCATCGCAGTATAACGGAAAAAAAGCATGTTACAGGTATACCTTGTTCGCCACGGTGAAACGCAGTGGAACGCCGAGCGACGTATTCAAGGCCAGTCAGACAGTCCTCTCACCGAAAAGGGTGTGCAACAAGCGTGGCAGGTGGCGGAACGCGCCAAAACGCTGGGCATTACTCACGTTATCGCAAGCGACTTAGGTCGCACACAACAGACCGCGCGTATCATCGCTGATGCCTGCGGCTGTGACGTTACCCTGGAGTCGCGCCTGCGCGAGCTGGATATGGGCGTGCTGGAAAAACGCCATATTGATTCTCTGACTGAACAAGAGGAAGGCTGGCGTCGCACGCTCGTTAACGGTACCGAAGACGGTCGAATTCCTGAAGGTGAATCGATGCAGGAGCTGAGCGTGCGCATTCATGCCGCGCTGGCGGAGTGCCTGAAGCTCCCGGCCGGAAGCCGCCCGTTGCTGGTGAGCCACGGTATCGCGCTGGGCTGCCTGGTGAGTACGATTCTGGGCTTGCCTGCTTATGCAGAGCGCCGTTTGCGCCTGCGTAACTGCTCAATTTCCCGTATCGACTATCAGGAAAGTCAGTGGCTGGCGTCTGGCTGGATTGTGGAGATGGCAGGGGACATTTCGCATCTTGATGCCCCTGCGCTGGATGAATTACAGCGTTAGTGCCTGATAGGGATTAAGAATTCCATCCGCAGATTGATTGGGCGTTCTTCCGGCTTTACATCGCTTGCCGGGTAGTAACGCTCAATATCCTGACCTTTACGACGATTCAGATTCAGCATCGGCATACAGGTGCCGTAAACGGTCAGGATAAACTCCTGAACGCCCGTCCCCAGGCCTTCATACGTGAACATGACGTACTCGCCACCTTCCAGCACGACAGGTTTAGAACCCTGGATATAGCCATTGGCCATTTCCGGCGTTAACGCCGTGGTGTAGAACACTTCCTGCTCGTCATCTTTTTCAAGGCTAGGATGCGTTTCGTTCAGGCCATACAGCAGCGGAGGAATGGCGGGCGCATGGCTCAGGAAATCGCGCCAGAACTGTACGCGCATCTGGTGACGGAATTCGGAAATCTGCTCCAGAGAACAGGAGTAGCTTTGCGTTGTCCCAATCAGATGGGTTTCTGGCAGCGTAATAATTTCATATTTAGGCATGGCGAACTCGCCCAGACGCAGCGGCGGACGCATACCAAAAGAGCTCCAGTCAGGCGAGCGGCGATAGAGCGCAGGCGTCAACGAGAACTGTTTTTTGAAGGCGCGGGTAAAGGTTTGCTGTGAATCAAAGCGGTATTGCAGGGCAATATCCAGAATCGGCCGCGCGGTAAGACGCAACGCGACAGCAGACTTTGACAGACGACGTGCGCGAATATAAGCACCGATAGCATGACCGGTGACATCTTTGAACATCCTTTGCAGATGCCACTTGGAATAGCCTGCTTTTGCCGCCACATTATCCAGTGACAAAGGCTGGTCCAGATGACCTTCCAGCCAGGTAAGCAGATCGCGAATAATTCCAGCCTGATCCATATACTATCCTCATCCTTAAAACAGCAGGTGCCTGATAACAGGTTAGCGGATAATAGCATTTTTTGATGTTTTAGCATTCAGTGTTTTTTTTGCTCATTAATGCTTTTTGCCGCACATTATGGGCGAATATATTCTAATCCTGTGATCTTGCTACATTTTTATCTATCCTGTTGAATAATCGCTCAGCGTAATTTTAAAGAATGGTAACAATATGAAATACAAGACATTGATCTTAACCGCCGCCTTGCTGATGGTTGGCCGTGTGGCCCAGGCAGAACAGATTGGTTCTGTCGATACGGTGTTCAAAATGTTCGGCCCCGACCACAAAATCGTGGTGGAAGCCTTCGATGATCCTGACGTGAAAAACGTCACCTGCTACATCAGTCGGGCGAAAACGGGCGGTATTAAAGGCGGTCTGGGGTTGGCTGAAGATACTTCTGATGCGGCTATCTCGTGCCAGCAGGTCGGCCCGGTAGAGCTGAGTGATAAAATCAAAAACGGTAAAGCGCAGGGGGATGTGGTGTTCCAGAAACGCACGTCTCTGGTGTTCAAAAAGCTGCAAGTGGTGCGTTTCTATGATGCCAAACGCAACACCCTGGCGTACCTGGCGTACTCCGACAAAGTGGTGGAAGGGTCGCCGAAAAATGCGCTGAGTGCGGTGCCGATTATGCCGTGGCATTAATTCAGGGACGAATCATGCAGCAACCTGTAGTCTGGCTGGTTGAAGACGAAATCAGCATCGCCGATACGCTTATCTACATGCTCCAGCAGGAAGGATTCGCGGTGAAGGCGTTTGAGCGCGGTTTGCCGGTGCTGGAAGAGGCGCGGCGGCAGGTTCCTGCGCTGGCTATTCTGGACGTCGGCTTGCCGGATATCAGCGGCTTTGAACTCTGTCGCCAGCTACTGGCGCTGCATCCGTCGCTGCCAGTGCTGTTTCTGACGGCTCGCAGTGATGAAGTGGACAAACTCCTCGGCCTGGAAATGGGCGCGGATGACTACGTTGCCAAACCTTTCTCGCCGCGTGAAGTGTGCGCCCGGGTAAGGACAATCCTGCGACGGATGCAAAAATCTGCCGCGCCCTCTGAAATCGTGCGAATCGGGCAGTTCGAGCTGAACGAGCCTGCGGCCCGAATCAGCTGGTGCGGAGAGCCTCTGCTGCTGACCCGCTACGAGTTCCTGCTGCTCAAAACGCTATTGCAGGCGCCGGGGCGCGTGTTTTCGCGCCAACAGCTTATGGATAAAGTCTGGGGTGACGACGGCGACAGTTTTGATCGTACCGTAGATACCCATATCAAAACCCTGCGTGCCAAGCTGCGGGCGGTGAATGACACGCTTTCGCCCATCAGCACCCATCGCGGAATGGGCTACAGTCTGGGGCTTTATTAATGCGCATTGGAATGCGGCTGCTGCTTGGGTATTTCCTGATCGTCGCCATCGCCGCGTGGTTCGTGTTGTCGATCTTCGTCCAGGAAGTGAAGCCCGGCGTGCGCAGAGCAACGGAAGGCACGTTGATCGATACCGCGACGTTGCTGGCCGAAGTCGGGCGGGATGATTTGCTCTCGGGTAATGCACAGCAGGGCAAACTGGCGCAGGCGTTTTCACAGCTTCATCAGCAGCCATTTCGCGCCAACATTGGCGGCATTCACAAAGTCCGCAACGAATATCATGTCTACATGACCGACGCGCAGGGCAGGGTGGTGTTTGATTCCGCCGGTCTGGCCGTAGGGAAAGATTACTCCCGCTGGAACGACGTCTGGCTGACGCTGCGTGGTGAATACGGTGCGCGCAGCACCCTGAGCATCCCTGACGACCCGGAGAGTACGGTGATGTACGTTGCCGCGCCGGTCAGGGATCAGGGCAAGATTATCGGCGTGCTCTCGGTCGGGAAACCGAATATGGCAATGGCTCCCGTGATCCACCGTAGTGAACGGCGGATACTGTGGGCAGGTGGCGCGCTGCTCGGCATTGCGTTGCTGATTGGCCTGGCGGTTGCGTGGTGGATTAACCGTTCGATTGGCACCTTGTCACGCTATGCTGACTCGGTGACCACCGATGCGCCGCTGCCGTTACCCAATCCGGGGAGCAGTGAACTGCGCAAGCTGGCGCAGGCGCTGGAAAATATGCGCATCCGTCTGGAGGGGAAAAACTACATTGAACACTATGTCCATGCGCTCACTCACGAGCTGAAAAGCCCAATTGCCGCCATTCGTGGGGCGGCCGAAATTCTCACAGAGCAACCTCCGCCGCAGGTGGCCGCGCGGTTTATTGACAATATCCTGGTGCAAAACGCGCGTATGCAGTCGCTGGTGGAAAAGCTGCTCACGCAGGCGCGGCTTGAAAACCGGGTGGAGATTGTGCCGGTGAGTGTCAGTGTTGATACGCTGTTTACGCGCCTGGCTGACACGCGCGCAGCAATGCTGGCGGCGAAAAATATTACGCTTATCTGTGACAACACTTCCCTCAGTGTCGCGGGCGATCCGGACCTTCTCGAACAGGCGCTGGGCAATTTACTGGATAACGCTATCGATTTTACACCGCCGGGTGGCGCCATTAGCCTGATTGCGCGCGAAGCACAAAAGCAGGTGCAGCTTATTGTGACCGATAGCGGAAGTGGGATCCCGGACTATGCGCTGGCGCGCGTTTTTGAACGCTTCTATTCACTGCCGCGTGATAACGGGCTGAAGAGTAGCGGGCTGGGGCTGGCATTTGTTCAGGAGGTGGCTCGTCTGCATCAGGGCGAGATAACGTTGCACAACCGGGAAGAGGGAGGCGCTATTGCGACGCTGACACTTCACCCTCACTTCACATAACTTCAAACTGGCCCCACATAGCCTCGTTACGCTCTCTTCATCACAAAGGAGACGTAATGATGAAATCCCCCCTGTTCTGGAAAGTAAGCACCCTGCTGGGGTGCATCCTGCTGCTGTTAGTTCCGCTGTTTATGGTCAGTAACCTGATTTCGGAGCGCGAGAGCTACCGCAATGACGTTGAAAATACCCTTCGCCAAAGCACTAGCGGACCACAAAAACTGGTTGGCCCGCTGATTGCCATTCCGGTAACGGAGATTTTTTACAAGCTTGAAGATGAGAAGCAGGTTGAATACAAGAAAAGTTATCTGCATTTCATTTTGCCGGAGTCCCTGCTTGTTGATGGCAATCAGCATGTTGAGTCCCGGAGCATCGGCATTTATGACGGGCAGATCTGGAATACGGATCTGAAAATCAAAGTGCAATTCTCAACAGAAAAAATGGCGCAGCTGAAAGGGGAAACCATGACCCTCGGACAGCCATTTATCATGGTCGGGGTTGGGGATTCTCGCGGAATTGGTACGGTGAAGGTGTCAAAAATTAACGGTGAGACGCTGAGCGTTGAGCCGGGTTCGGGCGTTTACGGGGCACTTTCCGGTATCCATATCCCGCTGACGGATAAAGCGCTGGAAGCGAAAACCTTTACGCTGGAGATGTCACTGAATCTGGCAGGAACCGGCAGTTTTGCCGTGGTGCCGGTCGGTCGTAACAGTGAATTGACGCTTACCAGCAACTGGCCGCATCCGGGATTTATGGGTGATTACCTGCCGGTTAAGCACACGATTAGCGAAACGGGTTTCCAGGCGAACTGGCAGAGCAGTTGGTTTGCAAACAATATGGAGAACTGGTTTAGCGAACAACCGTCACCCGAATGGCGCGGCATTCCGGCCTTCAGCGTCACGGTTGCTACGCCTGCGGATCAATACCAATTGACCGACCGTGCCGTGAAGTACGCTATTTTGCTGATTGTGCTGACGTTTATGGCCTTCTTTGTCTTCGAAACCTTAACCGGTCTGCGTCTGCATCCGATGCAGTACCTGCTGGTGGGGCTCTCACTGGTCCTGTTCTATCTGGTGCTGCTTGCCTTGTCTGAACATGTCGGGTTTGGCCCCGCATGGATTATTGCAAGCCTGGTGGGGGCGGCGATGAACGGGATGTATTTGCAGGCGGTACTGAAAAGCTGGCAGAGAAGCGGGGTGTTTGTCCTGGCATTGCTGGGGCTGGATATGGTGATGTGGTTCCTGCTGCGTTCAGAAGACAGCGCGCTGCTGTTGGGGTCTGCGGTTCTGGCGCTCGCACTGTTCGCGGTGATGTACCTGACGCGCCACTTCGACTGGTACTCGCTTTCTCAACCTAAGCATCCGAAGCCGCCCGCAGAGCCGGATGATGAAGCAATGCGGA
This sequence comes from Enterobacter sp. Tr-810, assembly GCF_011752765.1. NCBI lineage: Bacteria > Pseudomonadati > Pseudomonadota > Gammaproteobacteria > Enterobacterales > Enterobacteriaceae > Enterobacter > Enterobacter sp. Tr-810. The sequence goes on from NZ_VWWW01000005.1 coordinate 173,885, forward strand.
TCTGGAAATAAAAAAACGGCGCGTTAAGCGCCGTTTTTTAATTCGTTATGTACAGGATCACTCCTGTAAGTCACCGCAGAAACGATAGCCTTCACCATGGATGGTGGCGATGATTTCTGGTGTATCTGGCGTTGATTCGAAGTGTTTACGAATACGACGGATAGTCACATCGACGGTACGGTCATGAGGCTTCAGCTCGCGACCGGTCATTTTCTTCAGCAGCTCAGCACGGGACTGGATCTTGCCTGGGTTTTCGCAGAAGTGCAGCATGGCGCGGAATTCACTGCGCGGCAGCTTGTACTGCTCACCGTTCGGGCTGATCAGGGAACGGCTGTTGATATCGAGTTCCCAGCCATTAAATTTGTAGCTGTCTACGCTACGACGCTCTTCGCTGACCGTACCCAGGTTCATGGTGCGGGACAGCAAGTTGCGTGCACGAATGGTTAACTCGCGAGGATTAAACGGTTTGGTGATATAGTCATCCGCACCGATTTCCAGGCCAAGAATTTTATCAACTTCGTTGTCACGGCCTGTCAGGAACATTAACGCAACGTTCGCCTGTTCACGCAGTTCGCGCGCCAGAAGAAGGCCGTTTTTGCCCGGCAGGTTGATATCCATAATGACCAGGTTGATATCATTTTCAGAAAGGATCTGATGCATCTCTGCGCCATCGGTCGCTTCAAAGACATCGTAGCCTTCTGCTTCGAAAATGCTCTTTAACGTGTTGCGTGTTACCAACTCGTCTTCAACGATAAGAATGTGCGGGGTCTGCATGTTTGCTACCTAAATTGCCAACTAAATCGAAACAGGAAGTACAAAAGTCCCTGACCTGCCTGATGCATGTCGCAAATTAACATGACCGGCCTAACGTGACTAAAGTACGTAATTGCGTTCTTGATGCACTTTCCATCAACGTCAACAACATCATTAGCTTGGTCGTGGGTACTTTCCCTTTGGACCCGACAGTGTCAAAAACGGCTGTCATCCTAACCATTTTAACAGCAACATAACAGGCTAAGTGACACCGGACACCCAATAAAACTACGCTTCGTTGACATATATCAAGTTCAATTGTAGCACGTTAACAGTTTGATGAAATCATCGTATCTGAATGCTAGCCTTTGTCACAATTTTTCAATAAACCAACTAGTTGCGGACATTGATTGATAAACAACACGAATCCAATCATTAAAGGGTATTCACACGGCCATTATCATTACAAAACATAAGGATAAGAGGGTTCTGTTAACATTCTAACTGATTGTTCAGTCACAAAATAGTTTAGCGATTTTAATTTGTTAAGAAACGCTATTTCGGTGATTTGTGTTGCAAATTTGTAAATTCGTGCTGCGTAATATGTTGAAGTGCATCACATTTTTACCCGCTAACTGATTAAAAAGAGAGCATAAATGCATCTGTCGATTGTGCTGGTAGCCCCAGCAAGAGCAGAAAATATAGGCGCTGCGGCGCGTGCCATGAAGACCATGGGTTTTACCGATTTGCGTATTGTGGACAGCACGGCGCACCTGGAACCCGCAACCCGTTGGGTTGCACATGGATCAGGCGATATTATCGATAATATAACGACTTACGACACTCTGGCGGATGCGCTGCACGACATTTCCTTCACCGTTGCGACCACCGCGCGCAGCCGGGCGAAGTTTCATTACTACGCGACACCAGCCGAACTGGTGCCATTGCTGGCTGAAAAAAGCGAATGGCTGACGAAAGCGGCGCTGGTGTTTGGCCGCGAAGATTCGGGATTAACCAACGAAGAGCTGGATCTGGCCGATGTACTGACCGGGGTGCCGATGGTTGCTGATTATCCGTCGCTGAATTTAGGGCAGGCGGTAATGGTCTACTGCTATCAATTAGCATCCTTAATGCAAACCACACCGGCTCAGATAACGGGCACCGATGAAAATCAGCTGATGGCGTTACGCGCCCGTTTGCAGAATTTGTTAACGGCACTGGACGTGGCCGACGATCAAAAAATGGCTGACTGGTTGCATCAGCGTCTGGGGCGTCTTGAGCAGCGAGACACAGCAATGTTGCATCGTTTGCTTCATGATATTGAAAAAAAATTAGCCGAGTAAAATGCTGTCATAAGTTTTTACTATGGCGAATGTGTCTGTCTGGAAGGGTTGCATTCGGGAGAATCGGATGAAAATAAATCTGCAAGCAGCGGGAGACGAGAGTGTCCCGAATTGTGATCAAATTAAAAATTCATTGACTTAAGGGGCCCGATCCTTTAACCCTAAAAGAATACAGCACAGACAGATAATAATTACAGAGTACACAACATCCATGAAACGCATCAGCATCACTACCATTACCACAACCATCATCATTACCACAGGTAACGATGCGGGCTGACGCGTACAGGAAAAACAAAAAAAAGCCCGCACCTAAACAGTGCGGGCTTTTTTTTCGGCTATAGGAAACGAGGTAATCCCATGCGAGTGTTGAAGTTCGGCGGTACATCAGTGGCAAATGCAGAACGTTTTCTGCGTGTTGCCGATATCCTGGAAAGCAACGCCAGGCAGGGGCAGGTTGCAACCGTGCTCTCTGCCCCGGCGAAAATCACAAATCACCTGGTGGCGATGATTGAAAAAACCATCGGTGGCCAGGATGCACTCCCGAACATGAGTGACGCAGAGCGGATCTTCGCCGAGCTGCTTCAGGGGCTGGCCGATGCGCAGCCTGGCTTCCCGCTCGCGCAGCTGAAAGCCTTCGTCGAACATGAATTTGCCCAGATCAAACATGTCCTGCACGGCATCAGCCTGCTGGGTCAGTGCCCGGATGGCATCAATGCGGCATTGATCTGCCGCGGCGAGAAGCTCTCCATCGCCATTATGGCGGGTCTGCTGGAAGCGCGCGGTCATAACGTCACGGTTATCGACCCAGTCGAAAAACTGCTGGCAGTAGGTCATTACCTCGAATCTACTGTTGATATTGCCGAATCTACCCGCCGTATTGCCGCAAGCAAAATTCCGTCTGACCACATGATCCTGATGGCCGGTTTTACCGCCGGGAACGAGAAGGGCGAGCTGGTGGTGCTGGGGCGTAACGGCTCTGATTACTCTGCTGCCGTGCTGGCGGCCTGTTTACGCGCCGACTGTTGCGAAATCTGGACTGACGTCGACGGCGTTTATACCTGCGACCCGCGCCAGGTTCCTGATGCCAGATTGCTTAAATCGATGTCGTATCAGGAAGCCATGGAGCTGTCCTACTTCGGCGCCAAAGTGCTTCACCCGCGTACCATCTCTCCGATTGCCCAGTTCCAGATCCCTTGCCTGATTAAAAATACCGGTAACCCGCAAGCGCCAGGTACGCTGATTGGTGCGAGCACTGACGAAGACGGCCTGCCGGTGAAAGGCATTTCTAATCTGAACAACATGGCGATGTTCAGCGTGTCCGGCCCGGGCATGAAAGGCATGGTTGGCATGGCGGCTCGTGTGTTCGCGGCAATGTCGCGCAATGGTATTTCCGTTGTGTTGATTACCCAATCCTCTTCCGAGTACAGCATCAGCTTCTGTGTGCCTCAGGGCGACTGCCTGCGCGCTCGTCGTGCGCTGGAAGACGAATTCTATCTGGAGCTGAAAGAAGAGTTGCTGGAGCCGCTGTCCATCCAGGAGCGTCTGGCCATTATCTCCGTGGTGGGTGATGGGATGCGTACCCTGCGCGGCATTTCCGCCAAATTCTTTGCGGCGCTGGCGCGCGCCAATATCAACATCGTGGCGATTGCTCAGGGTTCGTCAGAGCGCTCCATCTCCGTGGTGGTTGATAATGATGATGCCACCACCGGCGTTCGCGTTGTCCACCAGATGCTGTTCAACACCGATCAGGTGATTGAGCTGTTCCTGATTGGCGTGGGCGGTGTTGGCGGCGCGCTGCTGGAGCAGGTAAAGCGTCAGCAGGCATGGCTAAAGAAGAAACATATTGATTTGCGCGTTTGCGGTATCGCGAACTCGAAAGCCCTGTTGACCAACGTCCACGGCCTGAATCTGGAAAACTGGCAGGGCGAGCTGAGTGATGCAAAAGAGCCTTTCAACCTGGGGCGTCTGATCCGCCTGGTGAAAGAGTATCACCTGCTAAACCCGGTGATTGTTGACTGTACCTCGAATCAGGCCGTAGCGGATCAATACGCTGACTTCCTGCGTGAAGGATTCCACGTGGTCACGCCGAACAAAAAGGCCAACACCTCGTCGATGAATTATTACCATCAGCTGCGTCTGGCGGCGAGCAAGTCACGCCGCAAGTTCCTCTACGATACCAACGTGGGCGCAGGGCTGCCGGTTATCGAGAACCTGCAAAACCTGCTGAACGCCGGTGATGAACTGCAACGTTTCTCTGGCATCCTTTCTGGTTCGTTGTCGTTTATCTTCGGTAAGCTGGATGAAGGCATGAGCCTGTCGGAAGCGACGCGTGCGGCGCGTGAGCTGGGCTACACCGAGCCGGATCCGCGCGATGACCTTTCCGGAATGGACGTGGCGCGTAAGCTGCTGATCCTGGTTCGTGAAACCGGACGCGAGCTGGAACTTTCAGATATCGTGATTGAACCTGTGTTGCCGGCAGAATTTGATGACAGCGGCGATGTCAGCACCTTTATGGCCCGTCTGCCGCAACTTGATGATGCATTTGCTGCGCGTGTTGCGAAAGCCCGTGATGAGGGTAAGGTATTGCGCTATGTTGGCAACATTGAAGATGACGGCGTTTGCCGCGTGAAGATTGCTGAAGTAGATGGCAACGATCCGCTATTCAAAGTCAAAAACGGCGAGAACGCCCTGGCGTTTTACAGCCACTATTATCAGCCATTACCGTTGGTGCTTCGCGGTTATGGCGCGGGGAACGATGTTACAGCTGCGGGCGTATTTGCCGACCTGCTTCGTACCCTGTCATGGAAGTTAGGAGTTTAACATGGTGAAAGTTTATGCCCCGGCTTCCAGCGCCAATATGAGCGTCGGATTTGATGTGCTGGGTGCGGCGGTAACGCCGGTTGATGGCTCGCTGCTGGGCGATACGGTGACGGTTGAGACGGCTGACAGTTTTAGCCTGAATAACGTGGGCCGTTTTGCCAACAAGCTTCCGGCCGACCCGCGCGAAAACATCGTTTATCAGTGCTGGGAAAGATTCTGTCAGGAGATCGGTAAAAACGTGCCGGTCGCCATGACGCTGGAAAAAAGTATGCCGATTGGCTCCGGGCTTGGCTCGAGCGCGTGTTCGGTGGTGGCTGCCCTGGTGGCCATGAATGAACACTGCGGCAAACCGCTGAACAATAATCGTCTGCTGGGGTTAATGGGCGAGCTGGAAGGGCGTATCTCCGGCAGCATTCACTATGACAACGTCGCGCCGTGTTTCCTTGGTGGAATGCAGTTGATGATTGAAGAAAATGGCATCATCAGCCAGCAGGTGCCAGGGTTTGATGAATGGCTGTGGGTGCTGGCTTATCCAGGTATTAAAGTCTCGACCGCAGAAGCGCGCGCGATCCTGCCTGCGCAGTACCGTCGTCAGGACTGTATTGCTCACGGGCGTCATCTGGCTGGCTTTATTCATGCCTGTTACACCCGTCAGCCGCAGCTTGCGGCAAAATTGATGAAAGATGTGATCGCCGAACCGTATCGCACCAAACTGCTGCCTGGCTTTAACGAAGCGCGCCAGGCATCGCTGGATATCGGCGCGCAGGCGTGCGGTATCTCCGGCTCTGGCCCGACGCTGTTCGCATTATGCGATAACCCAGACACCGCGCAGCGCGTGGCGGACTGGCTCTCTAAACACTACCTGCAAAATCAGGAAGGCTTTGTTCATATTTGCCGTCTGGACACGGCTGGCGCACGAGTACTGGGATAAATAATGAAACTCTACAACCTTAAAGATCATAACGAGCAGGTCAGCTTCGCACAGGCGGTAACGCAGGGCCTGGGCAAAAACCAGGGGCTGTTTTTCCCCCACGACCTGCCGGAATTTCCGCTGACCGATATCGATGAACTGCTGAAGCAAGACTTTGTCACCCGCAGCGCCAAAATCCTGTCTGCGTTTATCGGCGACGAAATCCCGCAAGAGCTGCTGGAAGAGCGTGTGCGTGCGGCGTTCGCCTTCCCGGCGCCGGTTAACCACGTAGAGCCTGATGTGGGCTGCCTTGAGCTGTTCCACGGCCCGACTCTGGCCTTTAAAGACTTCGGCGGCCGCTTTATGGCGCAGATGCTGACGCACATCAGTGGCGACAAACCGGTGACCATTCTGACCGCGACCTCTGGTGATACAGGCGCCGCTGTGGCCCATGCGTTCTATGGCCTGAAAAATGTCCGCGTCGTTATCTTGTATCCGAAAGGTAAAATCAGCCCGCTTCAGGAAAAACTGTTCTGTACCCTTGGCGGTAACATCGAAACGGTAGCGATTGACGGCGATTTTGATGCTTGTCAGGCGCTGGTTAAACAAGCTTTCGATGATGAAGAGTTGAAAGTCGCTCTGGGTTTGAACTCGGCGAACTCCATCAACATCAGCCGCCTGCTGGCGCAGATTTGCTACTACTTCGAAGCCGTCGCGCAACTGCCGCAGGAAGCCCGTAACCAGCTGGTGATCTCTGTCCCAAGCGGTAACTTTGGCGACCTGACGGCTGGTCTGCTGGCGAAATCTCTGGGCCTGCCGGTGAAGCGCTTTATCGCAGCAACCAACGCGAACGACACCGTGCCGCGCTTCCTGGAAGACGGCAAATGGGCGCCAAACGCGACCCAGGCAACGCTGTCTAACGCCATGGACGTCAGCCAGCCAAACAACTGGCCGCGTGTGGAAGAGCTGTTCCGCCGTAAAGTGTGGCGTTTGGGCGATCTCGGCTATGCCGCGGTGACGGATGAAACCACCAAAGCCACCATGCGTGAGCTGAAAGCGGTGGGGTATACCTCTGAGCCGCACGCCGCTATCGCTTACCGCGCGCTACGCGACCAGCTGAACCCGGGCGAATATGGTCTGTTCCTGGGGACCGCGCATCCGGCGAAGTTCAAAGAGAGCGTGGAAGAGATTCTGGGTGAAACCCTGCCGCTGCCAAAAGAGCTGGCGGATCGCGCCGACCTGCCGCTGCTGTCTCACGAACTGCCAGCGGACTTTGCCGCGCTGCGTAAGTTGATGATGACCCGAGCGTGATTTTTGTCGGGTGGCGGCTACGCCTTACCCGACCTACAACTGCTCTGAACGTAGGCCGGGTAAGCGCAGCGCCACCCGGCAATAGCAGCACTGAACCGAGGCCGGGTGAGCGAAGCCGCCACCCGGCTTTTTTATGGAGAAATTAAGGAGAAAATAAGCAGTAAAAATGCAGGAATTCCCACTAAATGCGGTCGCTCAGAGATTAGGATTGCAGAGAATAACAACCCCGGTTCCCCTCACGTAATCTCCTTACATCGGCCCACGTTGGGCAAGAATAATAAGGAGTCACCTATGTCTAAACTGAAACCTGCACTCATCGCGCTTTCACTGATGCTGGTCGCTCCCATGGCGGTACAGGCAGCTGAAATCACACTCGTGCCTGCGGTAAAACTGCAAATTGGCGACCAGGATAACAACGGACACTACTGGGATGGTGGCCGCTGGCGCGACCATGACTGGTGGAAGGCGCACTATGACTGGCGTGATAACCACTGGCGCCCGCATGATGAGCATCGCGATCATGATGATCACCGCGACCGTCACGATGATCGTCATGATGACCGCCACGACGACCGTGGCCCAGGGCCAGAGTGGAAGCACCACTAATTAAAAACCCCCGCCATCTGGCGGGGGTTTTGCTTTACTGCTCGTGACGTTTAAACACCATCTCGCCTTTCCCTGACGCTTCTTCGTCAAAGAAATACCCTTCGCTGTTAAACCCGGTGAGTTGTTCGGGCTTTGTCAGACGGTTTTGAATAATAAAGCGGCTCATCAACCCGCGCGCTTTCTTGGCGTAGAAGCTGATCACTTTAAACTTGCCGTTTTTCTCATCCAGGAAGACAGGCTTGATAATTTGGGCATCCAGCTTTTTCGGCTTCACCGATTTGTAGTACTCATCGGAGGCCAGGTTGATCACGATGTTATCGCCCTGCGCGTGTAACGCCGCATTCAGTTTGTCGGTAATGATATCGCCCCAGAAATGGTACAGGTCTTTACCTTTGGCATTTTCCAGGCGGATACCCATCTCCAGGCGATATGGTTGCATCAGATCCAGCGGGCGCAGCACGCCATACAGGCCAGAGAGCATACGCAGGTGCTGCTGGGCAAAATCGAAATCGGCTTCGCTAAACTCTTCCGCCTGTAAACCGGTATAAACATCACCTTTGAAGGCCAGCAGCGCCTGGCGCGCATTGGTCGGGGTGAAATCCGGGTGCCATTCGTGAAAACGCGTGGCGTTCAGATCGGCGAGTTTGTCGCTGATGCTCATCAGCGTGGCAATTTGTGGCGCAGAGAGCTTACGAGCCTCATGAATCAGCTGTTGCGAATAGTCCAGCAGTTCAGGCTGGGTATAACGCTCAGTGGCAAGAGGGCTCTGGTAATCGAGCGTTTTTGCAGGTGAAATCAGAATCAGCATATCCAGTCCTTGCAGGAAATTTAGAGCGACTTTAGCAAAAAATCGCCCTGAATTGATCGATAGCTGTTATCGCCGGGGCAAATCATCCCAGCTGCCCGGGGCGATTTGCGCTTCAATTTCGGGGTAGCGCGAGGCATCAAACACCGGCTGAACGCCAAGCTTGCGCTGGCGAAGGTAATCGCGGGCGATAAGCGTAACCACCGGAGAGAGCAGCAAAATAGCCGTCAGGTTAGTGATCGCCATCAGCGCCATAATGACATCGGCCAGCTGCCAGACCAGCGGCAGGCTGAGTAAAGAGCCCGCCATCACCATCAACACGACCCCGATACGTAGCAGCCACAGAGTACCGCGCGAGTCACGCCTGAGGAAAATGAGGTTGTTCTCGGCATAGAGGTAATTGACGACTATCGAGCTGAAGGCAAACAGGATAACAATAACCGAGACAAAACCTGCCCCCCAACTGCCAGAAAGATTCACCAGCGCCTGCTGAACCAGTTGAATGCCCGCGGCCCCGGGCGTGTGCGACATTGGGCCTGCCAGCAGCACAATCATGGCGCTGGCGGAGCAAATAATAATGCTATCCGTGAACACGCCAATCATCTGCACGATACCTTGCGCAGCGGGGTGAGGGGGCCAGGACGCCGCGGTGGCGGCGGCATTTGGCGTTGACCCCATACCGGCTTCGTTCGAGAACATTCCCCGCTGAAAGCCTGCCGTCAGCGCCTGGCTAATGGTATAACCCAGGGCGCCAGAGGCCGCTTCCCGCCAGCCGAAGGCACTCTGGAAAATAGTCGTAATCACTTTCGGCACCATGCTGAGGTGCGTGGCCACCACGAACAGGCTTGCCGCTACCCACAGAAGTGCCATTATCGGTACCAGCCATTGCATCAGACGGGCAACACCCTTCAGACCCGTGGTGATGGTCAGCAAAATGAAAATCGCCAGCGCCGCGCCTGTTAACCATTCCGGGCACTGGAAGGCGTAACGCATCGCATGGGCCACGGAGTTGGCCTGCACGGTGTTGAAAATCAGCCCGTAGGCGATGAGCAAAAAGACAGAAAACAGCACGCCCATCCAGCGCATTCCCAGTCCCCGGGCCATATACCACGCCGGGCCACCGCGAAACTGGCCGCTTTTGTCCTTCTCTTTGTAGAGCTGGGCGAGGGAGCATTCGGCAAAAGAGGTCGCCATGCCGATAATCGCCGTGACCCACATCCAGAACACCGCGCCGGGGCCGCCGGCGCTAATCGCCAGCGCCACGCCCGCCAGGTTGCCACTGCCAACCCGAGCCGCAAGGCTGGTACACAGCGCCTGGAACGACGTTAATCCTCCCGGTTGCGGGGTGATACTGTTTTTCAGACTTTTGCCAAACTTGCGAATATAACGAAACTGGATAAAACCGCTGCGCAGCGTAAACCATATACCTGCTCCCAGCAGCAGGTATATCATTATCGAACCCCAGAGGATTTCGTTGATAAATGAGAGAAAATCAGGCATTAACGTCCCTCTTGTTGATGCCAATGTGAATATGTAAGCGCTACCACTGATTGACCATGCTGTTACTTAGCACGCTGTTAATATTCCGAGTTTATCATACTATGGCTAAGCGCACTGTCTGCGGTTGCGCTACCTTTCCACCGTGTTATCATCAGAGGCAGACCGGTTACATCCCCCTAACAAGTAAACCTGTCATTTTTCCGCTGCTGGCAAGCTGTCGGTAGTGTGAATTATCCAGGGCACGTTAAAAGAGAAACACTATCATGACGGATAAATTAACCTCCCTTCGTCAGTTCACCACTGTAGTAGCTGACACCGGAGATATCGCGGCAATGAAGTTGTACCAGCCGCAGGATGCCACAACTAACCCTTCTCTGATCCTTAACGCCGCGCAGATCCCTGAGTATCGCAAACTGATCGACGACGCTGTGACCTGGGCGAAAGGCCAGAGCAACGATCGCGCGCAGCAGGTTGTGGATGCAACTGACAAACTGGCTGTAAACATCGGTCTGGAAATCCTGAAACTGGTTCCGGGTCGTATCTCTACTGAAGTTGATGCGCGTCTGTCCTACGACACCGAAGCGTCAATCGCGAAAGCAAAACGCCTGATCAAAATGTACAACGATGCTGGCATCAGCAACGACCGTATCCTGATCAAACTGGCTTCTACCTGGCAGGGCATCCGCGCTGCTGAGCAGCTGGAAAAAGACGGCATCAACTGTAACCTGACGCTGCTGTTCTCCTTCGCGCAGGCACGTGCATGTGCGGAAGCAGGCGTGTACCTGATTTCTCCGTTCGTGGGCCGTATTCTGGACTGGTACAAAGCCAACACCGACAAGAAAGAGTATGCACCTGCTGAAGATCCAGGCGTGGTTTCTGTGACTGAAATCTACGAATACTACAAACAGCACGGCTACGAGACTGTGGTTATGGGCGCAAGCTTCCGTAACGTCGGTGAAATCATCGAGCTGGCTGGCTGTGACCGCCTGACTATCGCACCTGCTCTGCTGAAAGAGCTGGCAGAAAGCGAAGGCGCGCTGGAGCGTAAACTGTCCTACACCGGTGAAGTGAAAGCACGCCCAGAGCGCATCACTGAATCCGAGTTCCTGTGGCAGCACAACCAGGACCCAATGGCTGTAGACAAACTGGCGGACGGTATCCGTAAGTTTGCAGTAGACCAGGGTAAACTGGAAAAAATGATCGGCGACCTGCTGTAATCATTGCGCGTGGCCGGGCTCCCGGTCACGCTACTTCTTTTGTACCCTGTCTGAATCTCCCCTCTGCGTGTATCATTCCCTTTAATCAGTACTTTTTGAATGGAATGGATATGAATACCTTACGCATCGGCTTAGTGTCGATTTCTGACCGCGCCTCCAGCGGTGTTTATCAGGACAAAGGCATCCCCGCTCTGGAAGAGTGGCTGGGCAGTGTGCTGACCACCCCGTTTGAAATCCAGACCCGTTTAATCCCTGACGAACAGCCGATCATTGAGCAGACGCTGTGCGAGCTGGTGGATGAGATGAGTTGCCACCTGGTGCTGACCACAGGCGGTACTGGCCCTGCGCGCCGCGACGTTACCCCGGATGCCACTCTGGCGATTGCCGACCGTGAAATGCCGGGCTTTGGTGAACAGATGCGTCAGATAAGCCTGCACTTTGTGCCAACGGCTATCCTCTCCCGCCAGGTGGGCGTGATCCGCAAGCAGGCATTGATCCTGAACCTGCCGGGCCAGCCGAAATCGATCAAAGAGACGCTGGAAGGGGTAAAAGCCGAAGATGGCAGCGTGGTCGTGCATGGGATCTTCGCAAGTGTACCGTATTGTATACAGCTGCTGGATGGCCCTTATGTGGAAACCGATGCCAAAGTTGTAGCAGCATTTCGCCCTAAAAGCGCACGTCGCGAAACAATCTCCTGAAATTAACAAATATGTGACATTAGCTACAGCCAGGATAGCGTGCAGATAGATTTACGGTATAGTAATTTTTTCTTTACGATCGCCGTAAATATAATTCCACTACTCTGAACACATGGCACGCTATGTCACATAACACCCGACCTCTGAACCGACAGGATTATAAAACGCTCACTCTTGCTGCTCTTGGCGGGGCGCTGGAGTTTTATGATTTCATCATCTTTGTCTTCTTCGCCGCCGTGGTGGGGGAGCTGTTCTTCCCGGCTGATATCCCTGAGTGGCTGCGCCAGGTGCAAACCTTTGGCATTTTTGCGGCCGGGTATCTTGCGCGTCCGCTGGGCGGCATTGTGATGGCCCACTTTGGCGATCTGGTCGGGCGTAAGAAGATGTTTACGCTCAGCATTCTGCTGATGGCCGTACCGACGCTTGCCATCGGCCTGCTGCCAACCTATGCCTCGATGGGCCTTGTTGCTCCTCTGCTGCTGTTGCTGATGCGAATCCTTCAGGGCGCCGCAATTGGCGGTGAAGTGCCTGGCGCATGGGTGTTTGTGGCAGAACATGTCCCGGCGCGTCGTATCGGTATTGCCTGCGGGACGTTAACCGCAGGGTTGACCGTTGGGATACTGCTGGGTTCGGTTGTCGCGACGATTATCAACACCAGCATGACGCAGCAGGCTGTTCACGACTGGGGCTGGCGAATTCCGTTCCTGCTGGGCGGGGCCTTTGGTCTGGTGGCAATGTATCTGCGCCGCTGGTTGCAGGAAACACCTATCTTCCTCGAAATGCAGCAGCGTAAAGCGCTGGCTCAGGAGCTACCGGTAAAAGCGGTGGTGGTGCGTCATAAGAAAGCGGTTGTGGTCTCGATGCTGCTGACCTGGCTGTTGTCGGCGGGCATTGTGGTGGTGATTTTGATGTCTCCGGTCTGGCTGCAAAAACAGTACGGCTTTGCGCCTGCGGTAACGCTTCAGGCCAACAGTATCGCCACCATTATGCTCTGCTTCGGCTGTCTCGCCGCCGGACTTGCCGTTGACCGGATTGGCGCCAGCCTGACCTTTATCGTTGGCAGCCTGCTTCTGGCCGCGTCAAGCTGGGCGTTCTACCATCTTGCGGGAAGCCATCCTGAGCAGCTGTTCTTGCTGTACGGCGTGGTGGGATTATGCGTTGGCGTCGTGGGTGCTGTGCCGTATGTGATGGTGCGCGCCTTCCCGCCGGAAGTGCGCTTCACCGGTATTTCATTCTCGTATAACGTTTCTTATGCCATCTTCGGCGGGTTGACGCCCATTGCCGTGACGGTGCTGATGGGCGTCTCGCCGATGGCACCTGCCTGGTATGTCCTGGCGCTCTCGGTGATGGGGCTGGTGTTAGGTTTCTGGCTGCGTCAGAAACCGGTTGAAGCGCCAGTGCTGGCCCGTTAAACCTGCTTTCGCTCCCTTGCTGCCCGTTTGCCCAGCACAAAGCAGAGCATCGGCAGGGGAAGCGTCACGATAAGCAGCATCCACAGCAGGGTATATACGGCGTCCACACCGTCGTTTTGCAGGTTGGTGTAGAGTTTCACCGGTATTCCCTGCGGGAAGTACGCAAAAATCATCACGATGCCAAACTCGCCCACGGCACGTACCCAGGCAAGCGTGGTTGCTGACGCAAGGCCGGGCAGGGCCAGCGGCAGGGTCAGAAAGCGAAAGCGATTCCAGCCCGACGCCCCCAGCGTTTGCCCCGCTTCGAGAATATTTTTAGGCACCGTTGCGAAGGCCGAACGCGCCACCACGATAAAGTAAGGCAATGCGCCATAAACCTGCGCCAGCACAAAGGCGGCAGGATTGTTTACCAGTGTTGCGCCAAGCAGCGACAGCCACCGGCCAAACACTCCGTAGGGCCCGAACGCCGATACCAGCAAAATCCCCATCGCCAGCGGCGGAGTGAGCAGCGGGATCATCACCAGCAGTTCGCCAATGATCCGCCTGCGCCCGGTGGCCTGAGAAAGCCACCATGCCACCGGAATGCCAATAATGATGATTATCGCCAGCGCCAGAATGCCAAGCCCCATCGATACGGCAATGGCATTGTCGTCCCGCCAGGCCAGCTGCAAGTGCCGCCACGGCGTGACGCTCACAAGCGTAATGAAGGGAATGCAGAGCAACAGCATCGCGGGCAGTGAAAGCCAGCCCGCGACCCAGCCCGGACGTCTTAGCGGGCGTATACGCTATCTCCTTTCGGTGCAGCGTAACCGAACGTTTTGAAGACTTTCTGGCCTTCTGCGCTCTGCATAAAGGTGACGAACTTCTGCCCTTGTTCCACACCGTTTGGCGCGTTTTTCAGTACCGCTGCGTAGAACACCATTGGCTGAGTATGGAGTACCTGATCCTGGCCTTTACTGTCCTTAATAGTGAAGCTGACGGTGTCATACCATTGCTTCGCCATGGCCGGGTTGCTCAGGTTAATTTCGTCCGGCAGGGCGACATACGGCAGATGTGCAGAGCGGACTTCACTTTCATAGCCTGCCGCAGCATCCACCTGGCCGCTTTCAAGGCGCGCTAACAGACCGCCTTCCTGATGGGTTTGCTCCGGGTTTTGCAGTGAGCCTAAGACCTTATCGGCGATGCCTGGCATGTTGTAGTACTTCTCGGCCAGCATCAGGGTGAAGACAATATTCTGGCCTTTCGGATCAACATACGGATCGGTGCGGCCAAAAGAGACATCTTTTTGCGCCAGCAGATTCAGCCAGGAGCCATCTTTTTTCTGGCTGGCTTGTTCAAACTGAGCCGCGTGTTTGCCCTTCGGACTGTAGGCCACCACCATGCTGGTGCTGGCAACCGGTACGGCATCGTCAATCAGCCCGGCGTCTTTGAGGATCTGCATGGGCCCAGGGGTGATAGAGACGAACACGTCGGCCTCGATTTTGTGGCTTGCCAGCAGGCGCGCCATCCCGTACGCACCCTGGCCCTGACCCTGGTATTCACCGTTGTCTGCTTTGGCGAAGGCCGGGCCTAAGCCCTGATCCATAACCTTGCCCATTGAACCGGCGTAGGTCACGCGGATGTCTTTCGCCAGCGCCACGGACGACATTTGCAGCAGCGCAACCGCTGCCAGGGCGTACTTCATTTTTCCATTAGCCATAAAATTATCTCGTTATATATTATTTTGCATAACGAGTGTCCTGGAAAGGTGTAGCGATGACAATGCTTGCGTGGGCGTTGTTGAGATTAGGTTGATGAAACGCAAAAAGCCGGGCGGATGCCCGGCTTTTTGTTAGTGCGAAGGGGTATAGCTCAGGACGATGTTGTCATCCGGGATGTGGGTGAAGTTTGTGATGATCGCGTGGTAATCCGCCAGCGGGTCAACATCCTTAAACAGCGTTGGATAGAAGATTTTGCTCAGTGTCTCAATCGCCACGATGTTGTACGGGTTGTTATAGAAGTGATGGTAGAGCGCCCCGGTATGGCCGGCAGCTACCGCCGGAATGCTGGCAACACCCTGGCGCGCCACTAAGGCATTAAACGCCGTTGCTACGTCGCCTGCCGGTACGTTATAGCCAAACGGGATAATCGCCGTGCCTTTACCCGGGCGTTTAGAGCCGGTCATCAGGTAGTAATCCGGGTTCAGGGAGATAATTTTTTCCACGGAAATATTACCGGTAGCCCCTGGCAGCAGCTGTGAGCCAATGTTCGTGCCGCCAGCGGCTTCAACCAGCCCACCCCAGCCGTTGCGCGCGTGAGTGAAGCAGCAGCCGTTATCCAGCCCGCCGACACCCGCGATAGGTTCGATAAAGACCAGCGGCTTTTTGCTGACGTTCGCCAGGCGCTGGTGGATTTTATCCAGACGCTGTTGATAGAAATCGATATACGCCTGCGCGCGGTCGGTCTGGCCCATGACCTTGCCCAGTAAAGCAATGCTCGGCAGAGTGTTCTGCACCGGATGCAGTTCGTAGTCGACGAAGACTACCGGGATATGCAGCGCCTCAAGCTTCGCCAGCACGCCGGTCTGCACCAGCGACGGTTTAGCGCGAAGCTGGGCGATCATCAGGTCAGGCTGGCGGGAGATCACCGTTTCCAGATCCACATTTCCCTGGTCGGAAAACTTCATGTCGAGGATCTTTTCTGCTTCCGGCCATTTACGCTTCAGCACGTTCCAGGTTTCGGTGTCCTGTTTTTTCGGCAGGTTGTTCCACGCCACCACTTTGGCGAACGGGTTGTCGCGCTCCAGCAGGGCAAGGGTGAAAATGTCGCGACCATCCTGCAAAATGATGCGCTGCGGCTCGTGCTCAATGGTTACTGAGCGGTTATCAAGATCCTTCACCGTCACCGGCCAGTTCTGCGCCTGGGCGAGCAGTGGCGAAAGCAACAGTGCCAGACCGCCTGCGGCAGCGATGATTTTTTTTAGCGTCATGTTTTCCCCGTCTTCTTTTTTCTTATGGTGTTAATCCGTCGACCACCACATGCGGTAGCCCACGGGAACAGTATTCAACCCGACCATCCACGCCATACACGCGCGCCAGGCTGGCTGGCGTGACCACTTCGCCAGGCACTCCACTGGCAATCAGCTCGCCGCTTTTGAGCATCAGGGCATATTCGGCGTGGCGCAGCGCAATATTGATGTCGTGGATAACCACAACGGTGACGATATTGCGTTGCCGCGTTTCCCGGGCAACGATATCCATCACATGAAACTGGTAGTTAAGATCCAGCGCGCTTAAGGGTTCATCCAGCAACAGTAAATCCGGCTCGCGGATCAGCGACTGGGCCAGGCCTATCAGCTGTTTCTGCCCGCCAGAAAGCTGGTCAAGGAAGCTCATTGCCAGATGCGCAACGCCCAACTTGTCGAGAATGGAATAGGCTTCCTGCTCAACGTTATGGCCCGCGCTATTACCGCTGGCCCGTTTCGCCACAATCACCGATTCCAGCGCGTGCAGATGCACGCCCTGAGGTAAAGACTGCGGCAGGTAAACCACCTTTTGCGCCCGCTTTGCCGATGGCAGCGTCATCAGGTCTTCGCCGTTAAGCAGCAGTTTCCCCTCGGCGGGGTTTAAGTCAGCCAGTGCACGCAGCAGCGTTGATTTGCCTGAGCCGTTTGGCCCCAGCAGGGCGGTTATTTTCCCGCGAGGGAGTAGCGGAGTCGTTAACCCATCAATGATCTTTTTCTTGCGATAACCCGTGTGCAGGTCGAGTACGCGAAGGCCGTCGGTCATACGTTCCCCCGGTTACGAATAATGATGCTAAGGAAGAACGGTACGCCAACCAGTGAGGTCACAATGCCTACGGGGATAATGACGCCGGGAACGATGTTCTTGGAAAATACTGACGCCAGAGAGAGCACCAGCGCGCCAATCAGCATACTGCCGGGCAGGTAAAACCGGTGATCTTCACCGAACATCATGCGCGAGATATGCGGCGCGACCAGGCCAATAAAACCGACCGGCCCCACGAAGGCCACCGTTAAGGCAGAGATAATGCTGATGCGTAACAACGTCGTCATGCGCAGCTTTTTCACGTTGATACCAAAGCTGACGGCGCGATCTTCACCCAGACGCAGGGCGGTAAGCTTCCAGGCGTTTTTCAGCGACAACGGCACAATAATCACCAGCGCTACGCCCAGAATGGCAAGCTTATCCCAGGAGGCGCGGGCCAGGCTGCCCATCGTCCAGAAGACCAGCCCTTGCAGGGTATCTTCGCTGGCCACAAATTGCAGGATGGAAATCAGGGCGTTAAATGTAAACACCAGCGCGATGCCAAACAACACCACGCCGGAGGTTGCCACCCTCGTCCAGCGGCTGATGCCATCGAGAATAAAACAGGCAAGCAGCGCAAAGACAAAGGCATTGGCGGGAATAAACCACTTATCGGCAATGCCGGGAATACCCAGACCCAGCACAATTGCCAGCGCGGCACCAAATGAGGCGGCAGAAGAGACGCCAAGCGTAAACGGGCTGGCGAGCGGGTTATTCAGGATGGTTTGCATTTCCGCCCCGGCAAGCCCCAGCGCCATACCCACCGCGATAGCCATCAGAGCAAATGGCAGACGAATGTCCCAGACAATGACGCGTGTGCCGGCATCGGCGGCGGCGGAATTGACCAGCGTATGCCAGAGCGTAGAAACGGAGATACCAGACGGCCCGATGGTGAAATCAAGGAGCAGTGAGCAAATAATGAGGGTAAACAGAACGCCTGCCAGCGCGAAGCGTCTGACGAGAATTTTACGGTAATGTAACGCGACAGTAGTTTCGCCAGACTGATTGCTGGCGGCAAGGCTGGAATTCATCAGATAACCTTATGCAACACAACAGAATCGTTTTATCCCTCTAACGTTCCTTTACGGGTGCTGCCTGATATCCAATATCCGGGATCTGCCAGGCAACACTAATCGCAATGATAATGCTTATCAATTAAATGGAGTGATTATTCGAATTCCGTTTAATAATCGTTGTTTTTGTGATTAAAAAATCAACTCTTTTGCCAGCATTCAAGCTGCCTGCTGGTCATGTACGCACCTGTTACACAGAGCGCGAGCGGGACTAAAAAACTATGATCCATCCGGGTAAACTCCATCATCAGCGTAATGGCCGTCACGGGCATTTGCATGGAGGCAGACAGGAATCCTGCTGCGCCAGTCAGTGCAAAACCGGCCATATCACTGCCCGGAAATAGTCTGCCCAATACAATAAATAACAGCGAACCGAGTAGCGCGCCAATCGTCAGGCCAGGCGTCAGTAAACCCCCTTCGGCACCACCACGTAATACCGCCCAGATAACAAAGATTTTGATGCACACAATCGCCAGCGCCAGTTGCAGCGTCACACTGCCGTCGAGGGTTAACTGCGTCGGGCCTTTGCCGTTACCGGGCAACTGCGGGAACCATATTGATAATGCGCCCAGTGCGGCAAAGGCGACCAGGCTGAAAACGGGCATTTGCCAGTTGCTGCGCACTTTGCTGCGCGCCCGCTGCGTGAGGCGGCGGAAAAGAAAGGCCGCGGCCCCCATTATCGGGCCGGACAGCGCGCCCCAGAAAACCAGCGAGGTCGAGGCAAGTTCGGTGGTGAAGCGATACTGATGCTCATCGCCAAGCCCGAGGGTGGCAATCCAGGCTGCCAGGGCTGATGTGACTACTGCCGCAATCGCGGCGTCCCAGCTAAAGCTGACCAGCAGGACTTCAAGGGTAAATACGGCACCTGCCAGCGGAACATTATACACCGCTGCAAGCCCGGCTCCGGCACCGCAGGCAATCATCAGTTGAATATCGGTAGGGGTAAGCCGCAGATAACGTGCGACGCCGCCTGCAAAGAGCGACCCCACTTCCCGTGGCGCAACTTCTCGTCCGAGCGGGGAGCCCATCGCCACGGTGATGATTTGCAGCAGGGCGTGAATTAAGGTGGTGATGCCAGGCATGGGTTTGCCGGGATCTTTTACCGCGGCACTGATGCTCACGCGTTTTTTGCCATAGCGACCGAGCAACCACCACCCGCACCCGGCAACGATACCCGCGCTCAGAATCACAAAAAACCGGCGCCGGGCGCTGGCATCGGTCACGCCCTGTAAAAAGGTCTGTGGGCCAGTCAGGCTGTCACGGCTGTAGCCGTAGGCCAGGTGTTGAATTTCGTGAAGCAGTAGAGCGAGCAGCATCCCGCCAAGGCCTGCCAGGACTCCGGTGAGAAGAAGAGCGGCCCAGCGTTGCAGCCAGTAAGTTCGGGTTGGAAGGGTTGTCATGATGCGTTGTCTTTATGAAAGGCGGTAAGCCCATCATTTCACAACGTACTTTAACGGAAAATCAATCGGAGCGGGGATTTCGTGCCCGCGAGCGGGCACGAAAGGGGATCAGTGTTTTTCACCAATCGGCAGAACGGTACGACCAAACTGCTCGTTCAGGACTTCGCCCATTGCCAGGTAGATAGCGCTCGCGCCACACACCAGGCCAATCCAGCCAGCAACGTGAACGATGCCTTCGTTATCCACCAGGTGACCAATCGCCAGCAGGGCGAACAGCACGGTCAGGCTCAGGAAGACGAACTGAAGTGCGCGGTTAGCCTTCAGGGTACCGAAGAACATGAACAGGGTGAATACGCCCCACAGGCCCAGATAGACGCCCAGGAAGTGCGCGTTAGCGGCATCTGCCAGGCCCATTTTAGGCATCAGCAGAATGGCGACCAGGGTCAGCCAGAAAGAACCGTAAGAGGTAAAGGCGGTTAAACCGAAGGTATTGCCTTTTTTATATTCCAGCAGACCCGCGAAGATTTGTGCGATACCGCCGTAAAAAATGCCCATCGCCAGGATAATGCCATCCATCGGGAACATCCCGATGTTGTGCAGGTTCAGCAGGATGGTGGTCATGCCAAAACCCATCAGGCCCAGCGGAGCCGGATTAGCCAACTTAGTGTTGCCCATAAGTCCTCAAAAAAATCATCATTAATATGGTGAAATGGTTAAACCCGCGTCAATTCTCCCTGACGGGGCGCGGCATCATAATGGGCGCAATCGATGCCGTCTATGATCTAATCAGGGTGAAATTAAAAATTTTTTTATCCTTCCCCCTTGATGGATGCTGTTGCGACCCCATCTTGTAAGCAACCGCAGTGTGTGGACCTGAAAAAAATCAAATCTGGGCAGTTGAAAAAGCACGTTCTGCCCTTATTACAGGTACACAACCACATGTTGACTGAATTTTTAGTGGAGACGTTTAGATGGGTAAAATTATTGGTATCGACCTGGGTACTACCAACTCTTGTGTAGCGATTATGGACGGCACTACTGCACGCGTGCTGGAGAACGCCGAGGGCGATCGCACCACGCCTTCTATTATTGCTTATACCCAGGATGGTGAAACTCTGGTTGGTCAGCCGGCTAAACGTCAGGCAGTGACAAACCCGCAAAACACCCTGTTTGCGATTAAACGCCTGATTGGCCGCCGCTTCCAGGACGAAGAAGTACAGCGTGATGAAGCCATCATGCCGTACAAAATCATCGGTGCTGACAACGGTGATGCATGGATTGATGTTAAAGGTCAGAAAATGGCACCACCGCAGATCTCTGCTGAAGTGCTGAAAAAAATGAAGAAAACGGCTGAAGATTACCTGGGCGAACCGGTAACTGAAGCGGTTATCACCGTTCCTGCATACTTCAACGATGCTCAGCGTCAGGCAACCAAAGATGCTGGCCGTATCGCAG
The DNA here is from genome assembly GCF_011752765.1 of Enterobacter sp. Tr-810. Taxonomy (NCBI): domain Bacteria; kingdom Pseudomonadati; phylum Pseudomonadota; class Gammaproteobacteria; order Enterobacterales; family Enterobacteriaceae; genus Enterobacter; species Enterobacter sp. Tr-810. Next base: position 194,997 of record NZ_VWWW01000005.1, read on the forward strand.
GTCTGGAAGTAAAACGTATCATCAACGAACCAACCGCAGCGGCACTGGCCTACGGTCTGGATAAAGAAGTTGGCAACCGTACTATCGCGGTTTACGACCTGGGTGGTGGTACCTTCGATATCTCTATTATCGAAATCGACGAAGTTGATGGCGAAAAAACCTTTGAAGTTCTGGCAACCAATGGTGATACCCACCTGGGTGGTGAAGACTTCGATAGCCGTATGATCAACTACCTCGTTGACGAGTTTAAGAAAGATCAGGGCATTGACCTGCGTAACGACCCGCTGGCAATGCAGCGCCTGAAAGAAGCCGCTGAGAAAGCGAAGATCGAACTGTCTTCCGCTCAGCAGACCGACGTGAACCTGCCGTACATCACCGCAGACGCGACCGGTCCAAAACACATGAACATCAAAGTGACTCGTGCGAAACTGGAAAGCCTGGTAGAAGACCTGGTGAACCGTTCTATCGATCCACTGAAAGTTGCACTGCAAGATGCTGGCCTGTCTGTGTCCGACATCCAGGACGTTATCCTGGTAGGTGGTCAGACTCGTATGCCAATGGTCCAGAAGAAAGTGGCTGAGTTCTTTGGTAAAGAGCCACGTAAAGACGTTAACCCGGACGAAGCTGTTGCTATCGGTGCAGCGGTTCAGGGCGGCGTGCTGACCGGTGAAGTTAAAGACGTACTGCTGCTGGACGTTACCCCGCTGTCTCTGGGTATCGAAACCATGGGCGGTGTGATGACTGCGCTCATCAACAAAAACACCACCATCCCAACGAAGCACAGCCAGGTGTTCTCTACCGCTGAAGACAACCAGTCTGCGGTAACCATCCATGTGATTCAGGGTGAGCGTAAGCGTGCGTCTGATAACAAGTCTCTGGGTCAGTTCAACCTGGACGGTATCAGCCCGGCACCACGCGGAATGCCGCAGATCGAAGTGACTTTCGATATCGATGCTGACGGTATCCTGCACGTGTCTGCAAAAGACAAAAACAGCGGTAAAGAGCAGAAGATCACCATCAAGGCATCTTCTGGCCTGAACGAAGCAGAAATCGAAAAAATGGTTCGCGATGCTGAAGCTAACGCTGAATCCGACCGTAAGTTCGAAGAGCTGGTTCAGACCCGTAACCAGGGTGACCATCTGCTGCACAGCACCCGTAAGCAGGTTGAAGAAGCAGGCGATAAACTGCCAGCGGAAGATAAAACTGCTATCGACGCTGCACTGAGCGCGCTGGAAACTTCCCTGAAAGGTGAAGACAAAGCGGACATCGAAGCGAAGATGCAGGAGCTGGCACAGGCTTCTCAGAAGCTGATGGAAATCGCACAGCAACAGCACGCACAACAGCAGGCGGGCGCTGATGCTTCTGCGAACAACGCGAAAGACGACGACGTTGTCGATGCTGAGTTCGAAGAAGTGAAAGACAAAAAATAATCGCCCTTTGAACGGGTAATTACTGGCACGGGCGAAGAGGTTTCCTCTCCGCCCGTGCACGCATGTTAGGGGCAGATAAATAAAGATGGCAAAGCAAGACTATTACGAGATTTTAGGCGTTTCCAAAACAGCGGAAGAGCGTGAAATCAAAAAGGCGTATAAGCGTCTGGCCATGAAATATCACCCGGATCGCAATCAGGGTGATAAAGAGGCTGAAGCCAAATTTAAAGAGATCAAAGAAGCCTACGAAATCCTGACCGATGCACAAAAACGTGCGGCCTATGACCAGTACGGTCACGCAGCCTTTGAACAGGGCGGCATGGGCGGCGGTGGATTCGGTGGCGGCGGCTTTGGCGGCGGCGCTGATTTCAGCGACATCTTCGGCGACGTATTCGGCGACATCTTTGGTGGCGGTCGTGGTCGTCAACGCGCGGCCCGCGGTGCAGATCTGCGCTACAACATGGATCTGACGCTGGAAGAAGCGGTCCGTGGTGTCACCAAAGAGATCCGTATCCCGACGCTGGAAGAGTGTGACATTTGCCACGGCAGCGGCGCGAAGGCGGGAACTCAGCCACAGACCTGTCCAACCTGTCACGGCTCCGGCCAGGTACAGATGCGCCAGGGCTTCTTCGCGGTACAGCAGGCCTGTCCACACTGTCATGGTCGCGGTACGCTGATTAAAGATCCGTGCAACAAGTGTCATGGCCACGGTCGCGTAGAGAAAACCAAAACCCTGTCCGTTAAAATCCCTGCCGGTGTCGATACGGGCGACCGTATTCGTCTGACCGGTGAAGGTGAAGCGGGCGAGCACGGTGCACCAGCAGGCGATCTGTATGTTCAGGTCCAGGTGAAACAGCACGCCATCTTTGAGCGTGAAGGTAACAACCTGTACTGTGAAGTGCCGATCAACTTTGCGATGGCAGCACTCGGTGGCGAAATCGAAGTGCCTACGCTTGATGGTCGTGTGAACCTGAAAGTGCCTGGTGAGACGCAGACCGGCAAACTGTTCCGGATGCGCGGCAAAGGCGTGAAATCGGTTCGCGGTGGTGCTCAGGGTGACCTGCTGTGCCGCGTGGTGGTAGAAACACCGGTCGGGCTGAACGACAAGCAGAAACAGTTGCTGAAAGAGTTGCAGGAAAGCTTTGGCGGCCCAACGGGTGAGAAAAACAGCCCACGCTCCAAAAGCTTCTTCGATGGCGTCAAAAAGTTCTTCGATGATTTGACCCGCTAACACTCGACAGCAGCGCGACATTCTAAAAAGCCCGGAAGCGATTCCGGGCTTTTTCTATTTGTGGGTATATTTCGGGAAAAGCGAATATATACTCAATGTTAATCTGTTTTTGCCGAGTTGTTGGGCTTGGTATTATGGTTTTATCGAGGTATTGTTGTAAAAGAGAGAACTTAAGTGAAATTACTGCACCGTTTCTTTAGCAATGAGGCGTCTGGCGGCATCATTTTGATTATTGCCGCTGTGGCGGCCATGGTGTTGGCCAATCTGGGGGCAACGCGCGAGCTCTATCATGCATTTCTGGAAACGCCGGTCGAGTTACGGGTCGGTGTTCTGGAAATTAATAAAAACATGCTGCTGTGGATCAATGATGCACTGATGGCGGTGTTTTTCCTGCTGGTAGGTTTAGAGGTGAAACGTGAGCTGGTACTCGGCTCGCTGGCCAGCCGTCAACGTGCGGCGTTCCCGGTGATTGCAGCGCTGGGCGGGATGGTTATTCCTGCGCTGCTGTTCCTGGCGTTTACCTGGCAAGATCCGATGGCGCGCCACGGATGGGCGATCCCAGCCGCAACGGATATCGCTTTTGCCCTTGGTGTGCTGGCATTACTGGGTAGCCGCGTTCCCGTGGCACTGAAAATATTCCTGATGGCGCTGGCGATTATTGATGACCTGGGTGCCATCGTGATTATCGCGCTGTTCTACACCAGCGAACTGTCGATACTGTCGCTGAGCGTGGCCGCAGGGGCCATTGCGGTACTGGCGTTGCTGAATATCTGCAACGTGCGCCGTATCGGCATTTATGTGCTGGTGGGTATGGTGCTGTGGACGGCGGTTCTGAAATCCGGCGTGCACGCCACACTGGCGGGGGTGATTGTCGGTTTCCTGGTGCCGCTGAAGGCGCAGGATGGCAAGTCACCGGCAAAACAGCTGGAGCATGTGCTTCACCCGTGGGTCGCCTTTATGATCCTGCCGCTGTTTGCGTTTGCTAACGCAGGGGTTTCTCTGGAAGGGGTCACGCTGGATGGATTGACCTCTATGCTGCCACTCGGGGTGATTGCCGGGCTGTTTATCGGTAAGCCGCTGGGGATCAGTCTGTTCTGCTGGCTGGCACTGAAACTGAAGCTGGCGTCATTGCCACAAGGCACGACGTTTAAGCAGATCATGGCGGTGGGTGTGCTGTGCGGGATTGGATTTACGATGTCTATCTTTATCTCGACGCTGGCCTTTGGCGCACATGCGCCTGAGCTTATCATCTGGGCAAAACTGGGCATCCTGATTGGATCATTACTGGCTGCGGTTATCGGTTATACCTTGTTGAAGGTGAAATTGCCCGGACAGGTTGTTCAGGCATAACAGGAAACCGGGAGAAGGGGAGCCTTCTCCCGATACACTATCAGGGAGAGAAGACGCGATGTCTCATATCAATTACAACCATCTTTACTATTTCTGGCACGTCTACAAAGAGGGCTCGGTGGTCGGTGCGGCAGAGGCGCTCTATCTGACGCCACAAACCATAACCGGGCAGATCAAAGCGCTGGAAGAGCGTTTACAGGGCAAGCTGTTTAAGCGTAAAGGTCGCGGTATCGAGCCAAGTGAACTGGGCGAGCTGGTTTTTCGCTACGCCGACAAGATGTTCACCCTAAGCCAGGAGATGCTGGATATCGTCAACTACCGCAAAGAGTCGAATCTGCTCTTTGATGTCGGTGTGGCGGATGCCCTGTCAAAACGGCTGGTGAGCGGCGTACTGGATGCCGCGGTGGTGGAAGATGAGCAGATCCACCTGCGCTGCTTTGAGTCCACTCACGAGATGCTGCTGGAGCAGCTGAGCCAGCATAAGCTGGATATGATTATTTCGGACTGCCCGATTGATTCAACCCAGCAGGAAGGGTTGTTCTCGGTGAAGATTGGCGAATGTGGTGTGAGCTTCTGGTGCATCAACCCACCGCCGGAAAAACCGTTCCCGGCCTGCCTGGAAGAGCGTCGTTTGCTGGTACCAGGCAGACGTTCCATGCTCGGACGTAAGCTGCAAAACTGGTTTAACTCGCAGGGTCTGAACGTGGAGATCCTCGGGGAGTTCGATGATGCCGCACTGATGAAAGCCTTTGGCGAAGCGCATAACGCCATCTTCGTTGCGCCAACGCTTTATGCGCACGATCTCTACTCGGATAACAAGATTACGGAGATTGGCCGGGTGGATAACGTGATGGAAGAGTATCACGCGATCTTTGCCGAAAGGATGATCCAGCACCCTGCGGTGCAGCGTATCTGTAACCGGGACTACTCGGCGCTGTTTACGCCACCGGCAATCTGAAGACATAAAAAAACCCGCGTTAAGCGGGTTCTTTAAACAAGCAACAACAAGCGGCGATTAAGCCAGTTTGTTGATCTGCGCGGTCAGGTTTGCTTTATGACGCGCTGCTTTGTTTTTGTGGATCAGACCTTTAGCAGCCTGACGATCCACGATTGGTTGCATTTCGTTAAATGCGTTCTGCGCTGCAGCTTTGTCGCCAGCTTCGATAGCTGCGTATACTTTCTTGATGAAAGTACGCATCATAGAGCGACGGCTTGCGTTGTGCTTACGAGCCTTTTCAGACTGTACAGCACGTTTCTTAGCTGATTTGATATTAGCCAAGTCCAACTCCCAAATATGATCTATGTGGACAATTCAAAGGCCGAGGAATATGCCCTCTTTGCCTTCTTTTGTCAATGGATTTGTGCAAATAAGCGCCGTTAATGAGCGACGCTACGTTACGTAGTGATGGCGCAGGATTCTACCAGCTTGTCTGTCGTGAATACAGCTTTTCGGCACAAAAATCGCAGTTCGCGGGCAGATTTTTTCACTCCGAAAGGTCAGCATGATGAAATCATTACGGCTTTCTGTTTTGCGTGAACAATCGTCGGTTAACCTTAACCGCTGTACAAGGTATACTTTGGCGATTTTCACTGTTTTGAGCCAGTCATGAAGCTGATACGCGGCATACATAATCTCAGTAAAGCCCCGCACGGGTGCGTTCTGACCATTGGTAATTTCGACGGCGTGCATCGTGGGCATCAGGCGCTGTTACAAGGATTGCGTAAAGAGGGGGAGGCGCGTGGCCTGCCCGTTGTGGTCATGATTTTTGAGCCACAACCGCTGGAGCTGTTTGCGGGCGAGAAGTCGCCTGCTCGCCTGACCCGGCTACGCGAGAAATTGCGCTATCTTGCCGAGTGCGGCGTGGACTACGTGCTGTGCGTACGATTCGATCGTCGCTTTGCAGCGCTGACAGCACAAAATTTTGTCGGTGAGCTGTTAGTCAAGCGTCTTGGCGTGCAGTTTCTCGCAGTGGGTGATGATTTCCGCTTTGGCGCTGGCCGTCAGGGCGATTTCTTGTTATTACAGAAGGCTGGCCTGGAGTACGGTTTTGACGTCACCAGCGCCATGACCTTCTGCGAAGGTGGGGTTCGGGTCAGCAGCACGGCGGTGCGCCAGGCGCTGGCGGATGATGACCTGGACACGGCAGAAAACCTGCTTGGGCACCCCTTCACCATTTCCGGGCGCGTGGTACATGGCGATGCTCTGGGCCGCACTATTGGTTTCCCGACGGCGAATATCCCGCTGCGTCGTCAGGTTTCCCCGGTAAAAGGGGTCTATGCGGTGGAAGTGGCCGGACTGGGCGAAAAGCCTTATTTCGGTGTGGCCAACATTGGCACGCGTCCAACGGTTGCCGGCGTGCGACAGCAGCTGGAAGTGCACCTGCTGGACGTTGTAATGGACCTCTACGGTCGCCATATAGATGTAATACTGCGTAAAAAGATACGCAACGAGCAGCGATTTGGTTCGCTGGATGAACTTAAGGCGCAAATCGCGCGAGATGAATTAACGGCCCGCGAGTTTTTTGGGCTTTGAACCCGGCTTAAATGCCTACGTGATAAATACGGAACCGAGAATCTGATGAGTGACTATAAATCAACCCTGAATTTGCCGGAAACAGGGTTCCCGATGCGCGGCGATCTCGCCAAGCGTGAACCGGGAATGCTGGCGCGTTGGACCGATGATGACCTGTACGGCATCATTCGTGCAGCCAAAAAAGGCAAAAAAACCTTCATTCTGCATGATGGCCCTCCATATGCGAATGGCAGCATTCATATTGGTCACTCTGTAAACAAGATTCTGAAAGACATTATCGTGAAGTCCAAAGGACTCGCGGGATATGACTCGCCTTACGTTCCGGGCTGGGACTGCCATGGTCTGCCAATCGAGCTGAAAGTGGAGCAGGAATTCGGTAAGCCGGGCGAGAAGTTTACCGCCGCAGAATTCCGCGCGAAATGCCGCGAATACGCCGCCACTCAGGTTGACGGTCAGCGTGCTGACTTCATCCGTCTGGGCGTGCTGGGCGACTGGTCGCATCCGTATCTGACCATGGACTTCAAAACTGAAGCCAACATCATCCGTGCGCTGGGTAAAATCATCGGCAACGGTCACCTGCACAAAGGCGCGAAGCCGGTGCACTGGTGCGTTGACTGCCGCTCTGCGCTGGCAGAAGCAGAAGTCGAGTATTACGACAAAACTTCTCCATCTATCGACGTGGCGTTCCACGCGGTCGATCAGGATGCGGTGAAAGCCAAATTTGGTGTGACCTCCGTTAGCGGCCCAGTATCACTGGTTATCTGGACCACCACGCCGTGGACCCTGCCAGCCAACCGTGCGATCTCCCTGTCTGGTGAGTTTGAGTACGCGCTGGTGCAGGTTGAAGGTCAGGCGCTTATCCTGGCGAAGGATCTCCTTGAAAGCGTGCTGAAACGCGCACACATCTCCGACTACACCGTGCTGGGCACCGTGAAAGGCGATGCGCTTGAACTGATGCGTTTCAAACACCCATTCCTGGACTTCGATGTTCCGGCAATTCTGGGCGACCACGTCACGCTGGAAGCCGGTACCGGTGCGGTACATACCGCCGGTGGCCACGGTCCTGACGACTACAACATCAGCCTGAAATACGGCCTGGAAATCGCTAACCCGGTTGGCCCGGACGGCTCATACCTGCCTGGCACCTACCCGGCGCTGGACGGTATCAACGTCTTTAAAGCGAACGACATCATCGTCGACATGCTGCGCACCAGTGGCGCGCTGCTGCATGTAGAGAAAATGCAGCACAGCTATCCGTGCTGCTGGCGTCACAAGTCACCGATCATCTTCCGTGCGACCCCGCAGTGGTTCGTCAGCATGGATCAAAAAGGCCTGCGTGCGCAGTCCCTGAAAGAGATCAAAGGCGTGCAGTGGATCCCGGACTGGGGTCAGGCGCGTATCGAATCCATGGTCGCTAACCGTCCTGACTGGTGTATCTCCCGTCAGCGTACCTGGGGCGTGCCAATGTCTCTGTTCGTGCATAAAGAGACGCAGGAACTGCACCCGAATACTCTGGAACTGATGGAAGAAGTGGCTAAGCGTGTTGAAGCTGACGGCATTCAGGCGTGGTGGGATCTCGACTCCCGCGACATCCTGGGCTCAGACGCAGACAACTACGAGAAAGTGCCAGATACCCTGGACGTGTGGTTCGACTCCGGTTCAACCCACTCTTCCGTCGTTGACGTGCGCCCGGAATTTGCCGGTCACGCTGCCGACATGTATCTGGAAGGTTCTGACCAACACCGTGGCTGGTTCATGTCATCTCTGATGATCTCCACCGCGATGAAGGGCAAAGCGCCGTACCGTCAGGTACTGACCCACGGTTTCACCGTTGATGGTCAGGGTCGCAAGATGTCCAAATCCATCGGTAACACCGTTTCTCCTCAGGATGTGATGAACAAACTGGGCGCAGACATTCTGCGTCTGTGGGTGGCATCAACCGATTACACCGGCGAAATGGCGGTGTCTGACGAGATCCTGAAACGCGCTGCCGACAGCTATCGTCGTATCCGTAACACCGCGCGTTTCCTGCTGGCGAACCTCAATGGTTTCGATCCAGTGAAAGATATGGTGAAACCGGAAGAGATGGTGGTTCTGGATCGCTGGGCGGTAGGCTGCGCGAAAGCGGCACAGGACGATATCCTGAAGGCCTATGAGTCTTACGATTTCCACGAAGTGGTGCAGCGCCTGATGCGCTTCTGCTCCATCGAAATGGGCTCGTTCTACCTCGACATCATCAAAGACCGCCAGTACACCGCGAAAGCGGACAGCGTGGCACGTCGTAGCTGCCAGACTGCGCTGTATCACATCGCAGAAGCGCTGGTGCGCTGGATGGCGCCGATCATGTCCTTCACCGCAGATGAAATCTGGGGCTACCTGCCAGGCGACCGTGAGAAGTATGTCTTCACCGGCGAGTGGTACGAAGGTCTGTTCGATCTCTCTGCCACTGAAGCAATGAACGATGCCTTCTGGGACGAGCTGCTGAAAGTGCGTGGCGAAGTGAACAAGGTTATCGAGCAGGCGCGTGCTGACAAGAAAGTCGGTGGCTCTCTGGAAGCGGCAGTAACCCTGTACGCGGAACCTGAGCTGGCGGCGAAACTGACGGCACTGGGCGATGAATTGCGATTTGTCCTGTTGACCTCGGGTGCGAAAGTTGCGGATTATGCCGAAGCTTCTGCGGATGCCCAGCAGAGCGAACTGCTCAAAGGGCTGAAAGTCGCACTGAGCAAAGCCGAAGGTGATAAATGCCCGCGTTGCTGGCATTACACCACTGATGTCGGCCAGGTGGCGGAACACGCAGACATCTGCGGACGCTGTGTAAGCAACGTCGCCGGTGACGGCGAGAAACGTAAGTTTGCCTGATGAGTAAATCTCTCTGTTCAACAGGACTGCGCTGGCTGTGGCTGGTTGTGGTAGTGCTGATTATTGATCTGGGCAGCAAGTACCTGATCCTCCAGAACTTTGCTCTGGGGGATACGGTGTCGCTGTTCCCGTCCCTTAACCTGCATTACGCACGTAACTACGGCGCGGCGTTTAGTTTCCTTGCTGACAGCGGTGGCTGGCAGCGCTGGTTCTTCGCGGGTATCGCTATCGGTATCTGTGTGATTCTGGCGGTGCTGATGTACCGTTCGAAGGCAACGCAAAAACTGAATAACATCGCCTACGCGCTGATTATTGGCGGTGCGTTAGGTAACCTGTTTGACCGCCTGTGGCACGGCTTTGTGGTCGATATGATCGACTTCTACGTCGGCGACTGGCACTTCGCAACCTTTAATCTGGCCGATAGCGCAATTTGTATCGGTGCGGCGTTAATCGTGCTGGAAGGCTTCCTGCCGAACGCCGCCGCGAAGAAGCAGGCGTAACAAAACCAGCCGGGTGGCGCTGCGCTTACCCGGCCTACGGTTAATGTAGGCCCGGTAAGCGCAGCGCCACCGGGCAAAACAAGCGAGCAATTTGCATGTCTAAATCCGTACAGAGCAACAGCGCAGTCCTCGTTCACTTCACGCTGAAACTGGATGATGGCTCCACAGCTGAATCCACCCGCAACAATGGTAAACCTGCCCTGTTCCGTCTGGGTGATACCACTCTCTCCGAAGGTCTTGAACAACAACTTCTGGGTCTGAAAGAGGGCGAGAAAAAGGCGTTTGCGCTGGAGCCCGATGCGGCGTTTGGTGTGCCAAGCCCGGATCTGATTCAGTATTTCTCGCGTCGTGAGTTCATGGATGCGGGTGAGCCTGAAATCGGGGCTATTATGCTCTTTACCGCTATGGATGGCAGCGAAATGCCTGGCGTGATCCGCGAAATCAACGGCGACTCCATCACCGTAGATTTCAACCATCCGCTTGCCGGGCGTACCGTCCATTTTGATATTGAAGTGCTGGAGATTGATCCGGCACTGGAGGCCTGAAATGCAGATCCTGTTGGCTAACCCGCGCGGTTTTTGCGCCGGTGTAGACCGCGCTATCAGCATTGTTGAAAACGCGCTGGAAATCTACGGCGCGCCAATTTATGTGCGTCATGAAGTGGTGCACAACCGTTACGTGGTTGATAGCCTGCGCGAGCGTGGCGCTATCTTTATTGAGCAGATCAGTGAAGTGCCGGACGGCGCGATCCTGATTTTCTCTGCGCACGGGGTTTCTCAGGCGGTACGTAACGAAGCGAAAAGCCGTGATTTGACTGTGTTCGACGCCACCTGTCCGTTAGTGACCAAAGTGCATATGGAAGTGGCGCGCGCCAGCCGTCGCGGTGAAGAGTCGATCCTGATTGGCCATGCGGGTCACCCGGAAGTCGAAGGCACCATGGGGCAGTACAGTAACCCGGAAGGGGGCATGTACCTGGTCGAATCACCGGAAGATGTGTTTACCCTGGACGTGAAAAACGAAGCCCGTCTGTCGTTCATGACCCAGACCACGCTCTCTGTGGATGACACCTCTGACGTGATTGATGCGCTTCGCCAGCGTTTCCCGAAAATCGTCGGGCCGCGTAAAGACGACATCTGCTACGCCACCACCAACCGTCAGGAAGCGGTACGCGCCCTGGCTGAACAGGCTGACGTAGTGCTGGTTGTCGGGTCGAAGAACTCCTCTAACTCCAACCGCCTGGCCGAGCTTGCGCAGCGTATGGGGAAAGCGGCATTCCTGATTGATGATGCAACAGACATTCAGGAAGCGTGGGTTAAAAACGCCACCTGCGTCGGCGTCACTGCCGGGGCATCTGCACCGGATATTCTGGTTCAGAACGTGATTGCCCGCTTGCAGGAGCTGGGTGGTGGCGAAGCGATACCGCTGGAAGGACGCGAAGAGAACATCGTTTTCGAAGTCCCGAAAGAACTGCGTATCGATGCTCGCGAAGTGGAATAATCCCTTTTCAGATAAAAGGCCAGCACCTCCTGTGCTGGCCTTTTTTTTTGCCAATCTTTTATCGTGATGACTAAATCATGTCTTTTACTGATATTTAAGTCGGTTTCACGTTAAATTCTAATTATCGGTGTTTTCAGTTGGCAGCCTTCACTCAGGCTGGTTAATCTGAAAACGGTTTACATCATTTTAACGTAAGAGAATAACTATGCATGATGCACAGATCCGTGTCGCCATTGCGGGCGCGGGTGGACGTATGGGTCGCCAGCTGATTCAGGCGGCACTACAGATGGATGGCGTGGCACTTGGCGCGGCGCTGGAGCGTGAAGGTTCATCGCTTCTCGGAACCGATGCCGGTGAGCTGGCAGGTGCAGGCAAGACGGGCGTTAGCGTACAGAGCAGCCTGGATGCCGTAAAAGATGACTTTGATGTGTTCATCGATTTCACGCGCCCGGAAGGGACGCTGAACCACCTGGCGTTTTGCCGCCAGCACGGTAAAGGTATGGTGATCGGCACCACCGGTTTTGATGATGCCGGTAAGCAGGCCATCCAGGATGCGTCAAACGAGATTGCGATTGTCTTCGCCGCTAACTTCAGCGTGGGCGTAAACGTCATGCTGAAGCTGCTGGAGAAGGCGGCGAAAGTGATGGGTGACTACACCGACATTGAGATTGTCGAAGCTCACCACCGCTATAAGGTCGATGCACCATCGGGCACGGCACTGGCGATGGGTGAAGCGATTGCTCATGCACTGGATAAAGATTTGAAAGACTGCGCGGTGTACACCCGCGAAGGGCACACCGGCGAACGCGTTCCAGGCACGATTGGTTTTGCAACCGTTCGTGCAGGTGACATCGTCGGCGAACATACGGCGATGTTCGCCGATATTGGCGAACGTGTGGAGATCACGCATAAAGCCTCCAGCCGCATGACCTTTGCAAATGGTGCCGTACGTTCGGCTTTGTGGCTAAAAGGCAAAGATAATGGTCTTTTTGACATGCGAGATGTGCTCGATCTCAACAATTTGTAAGATTTATTACCCATCGTGATGTGGTTATTGCAGTCGTAATGTGTTGATTGCATAGGGCAATAATTTATTGCCCTTTTATTTTGTCTTTTAATCCTGTTTTGTTTATTGAAGCGCTCAAATATCACATTTTTCCTCTGATTTTGTGTTGCGGTTCTGTAAATTTTGACCATCTGGTCTACTTTTTATTGTGCCAGGACGAAAATTTCCATTAAACTTGCCGCGCAAGCGTTTTCTGATGTGATTTACTTGATCTTTTTGTCGCTTAAACCGCATTCCAGCCACCAGGCTTGCAAAAGAATAAACAAAATATCCGTTTTAAGTTGACTTTTACCCTCTGAATACCCAGAATGCCGCCGTTTGCCAAAAATCCGCTGGCAACACATTTGCATTGCTTCATGACGTGGTTATGAATTAATATGCAAATAAAGTGAGTGAATATTCTCTGGAGGGTGTTTTGATTAAGTCAGCGCTATTGGTTCTGGAAGACGGAACCCAGTTTATCGGTCGGGCCATAGGGGCAACGGGTTCGGCGGTTGGGGAAGTCGTTTTCAATACTTCAATGACCGGTTATCAAGAAATCCTCACTGATCCTTCCTATTCTCGCCAAATCGTTACTCTTACTTATCCTCATATCGGCAATGTCGGCACCAATGCTGCTGACGAAGAATCCTCTCAGGTACATGCGCAAGGTCTGGTCATTCGCGACCTGCCGCTGATTGCCAGCAACTTCCGCAATACCGAAGACCTCTCTTCTTACCTGAAACGCCATAACATCGTGGCGATTGCTGATATCGATACCCGTAAGTTAACGCGTCTGCTGCGCGAGAAAGGTGCACAGAACGGCTGCATCATCGCGGGTGATAACCTGGATGCGGCACTGGCGCTTGAAAAAGCGAAAGCCTTCCCGGGTCTGAACGGTATGGACCTGGCGAAAGAAGTGACGACAGCCGAAGCCTACAGCTGGACGCAGGGGAGCTGGACGCTGGAAGGCGACCTGCCGGAAGCGAAACCAGAAAGCGAGCTGCCGTTCCACGTGGTTGCCTACGATTTCGGTGCCAAGCGCAATATCCTGCGCATGTTGGTTGACCGTGGCTGCCGCCTGACCGTGGTTCCGGCGAAAACCTCTGCCGAAGACGTGCTGAAGATGAACCCGGATGGCATCTTCCTCTCAAACGGTCCTGGTGACCCGGCGCCGTGCGATTACGCTATCGACGCGATTCAGTCCTTCCTGGAAACCGATATCCCGGTCTTCGGTATCTGCCTCGGCCATCAGCTGTTGGCGCTGGCGAGCGGTGCGAACACCGTGAAGATGAAGTTCGGTCACCACGGTGGTAACCACCCGGTGAAAGATATCGACAACAACACCGTAATGATTACGGCGCAGAACCACGGCTTCGCGGTGGATGAGGCTTCCATGCCTGCTAACCTTCGCGTAACGCACAAATCGCTGTTCGATGGCACCCTGCAAGGTATCCACCGTACCGATAAGCCTGCGTTTAGCTTCCAGGGGCACCCGGAAGCCAGCCCTGGCCCGCACGATGCTGCGCCGCTGTTCGATCACTTCATCGAACTTATTGAGCTTTACCGTAAGACCGCTAAATAATCAGGAGCCGAGAAGACAATGCCAAAACGTACAGACATAAAAAGCATCCTGATCCTTGGCGCTGGCCCGATCGTTATCGGCCAGGCCTGTGAATTTGACTACTCCGGTGCGCAGGCGTGTAAAGCGCTGCGTGAAGAGGGCTACCGCGTCATTCTGGTGAACTCTAACCCGGCAACCATCATGACCGACCCGGAAATGGCTGATGCAACTTACATCGAGCCGATTCACTGGGAAGTGGTTCGCAAAATCATCGAAAAAGAGCGCCCGGATGCGGTGCTGCCAACGATGGGCGGCCAGACTGCACTGAACTGTGCGCTGGAGCTTGAGCGTCAGGGCGTGCTGGCAGAGTTTGGTGTGACCATGATTGGCGCCACCGCCGATGCGATTGATAAAGCAGAAGACCGTCGTCGCTTCGACGTGGCGATGAAGAAAATCGGCCTCGACACCGCGCGTTCCGGTATTGCACATAACATGGAAGAAGCGCTGGCTGTTGCGGCTGACGTGGGTTATCCGTGCATCATCCGTCCTTCCTTCACCATGGGTGGCACCGGCGGCGGTATCGCTTACAACCGCGAAGAGTTCGAAGAGATTTGCGAACGCGGTCTGGACCTTTCCCCAACCAAAGAGCTGCTGATTGATGAGTCGCTGATTGGCTGGAAAGAGTACGAGATGGAAGTGGTACGTGATAAAAACGACAACTGCATCATCGTCTGCTCCATCGAAAACTTCGATGCGATGGGGATTCACACCGGTGACTCCATCACCGTTGCGCCAGCCCAGACCCTGACTGACAAAGAGTATCAAATCATGCGTAACGCCTCGATGGCGGTACTGCGTGAAATCGGCGTTGAAACCGGCGGTTCTAACGTTCAGTTCTCGGTGAACCCGAAAACCGGCCGTCTGATTGTTATCGAAATGAACCCGCGTGTATCCCGTTCCTCTGCGCTGGCCTCTAAAGCAACCGGCTTCCCGATTGCTAAAGTTGCCGCGAAACTGGCGGTGGGTTACACCCTCGACGAGCTGATGAACGACATCACCGGCGGCCGCACCCCGGCGTCCTTCGAACCGTCTATCGACTACGTTGTGACGAAAATTCCTCGCTTCAACTTCGAGAAATTTGCTGGCGCGAACGACCGTCTGACCACCCAGATGAAATCTGTGGGCGAAGTGATGGCAATTGGCCGCACACAGCAGGAATCCATGCAGAAAGCGCTGCGTGGCCTGGAAGTGGGTGCGACCGGCTTTGACCCGAAAGTGAGCCTGGATGACCCGGAAGCGCTGACCAAAATTCGCCGCGAGCTGAAAGACGCGGGCGCAGAGCGTATCTGGTACATCGCCGATGCCTTCCGTGCTGGCCTGTCCGTAGACGGTGTGTTCAACCTGACCAACATCGACCGCTGGTTCCTGGTGCAGATTGAAGAGCTGGTTCGTCTGGAAGAGCAAGTGGCGGAGCTGGGCATCACTGGCCTTGACGCTGATTTCCTGCGCGTGCTGAAGCGTAAAGGTTTTGCCGATGCGCGTCTGGCAAAACTGGCAGGCGTACGCGAAGCAGAAATCCGCAAGCTGCGTGACCAGTACAACTTGCACCCGGTTTACAAGCGCGTGGACACCTGTGCGGCAGAATTTGCGACCGACACCGCGTACATGTACTCCACGTATGAAGATGAGTGCGAAGCGAACCCGTCAGTCGACCGCGACAAGATTATGGTGCTGGGTGGCGGGCCAAACCGTATCGGCCAGGGCATCGAGTTCGATTACTGCTGCGTACACGCCTCTCTGGCGCTGCGTGAAGACGGTTACGAAACCATCATGGTTAACTGTAACCCGGAAACCGTATCGACTGACTACGACACCTCTGACCGTCTGTACTTCGAGCCGGTAACGCTGGAAGACGTGCTGGAAATCGTGCGCATCGAGAAGCCAAAAGGCGTCATCGTGCAGTACGGCGGCCAGACCCCGCTGAAACTGGCACGCGCGCTGGAAGCGGCCGGTGTACCGGTTATCGGTACCAGCCCGGATGCGATTGACCGTGCAGAAGACCGTGAGCGTTTCCAGCAGGCGGTTGACCGTCTGAAACTGAAACAGCCTGCGAACGCCACCGTGACCGCGATTGAGATGGCCGTAGAGAAGGCAAAAGACATTGGCTACCCGCTGGTGGTGCGTCCTTCTTACGTACTGGGCGGCCGCGCAATGGAAATCGTCTACGACGAAGCCGACCTGCGTCGCTACTTCCAGACTGCGGTAAGCGTCTCTAACGATGCGCCAGTGCTGCTCGACCGCTTCCTGGACGACGCGGTAGAAGTGGACGTTGACGCCATCTGCGATGGCGAAATGGTGCTGATTGGCGGCATCATGGAGCACATCGAGCAGGCGGGTGTTCACTCTGGTGACTCTGCATGTTCTCTGCCAGCGTATACGCTGAGCCAGGAAATTCAGGACGTGATGCGCCAGCAGGTACAGAAACTGGCCTTCGAGTTGCAGGTTCGTGGTCTGATGAACGTCCAGTTCGCCGTAAAAGACAACGAAGTGTACCTGATTGAAGTGAACCCGCGTGCGGCACGTACCGTACCGTTCGTCTCCAAAGCGACCGGCGTTCCGCTGGCGAAAGTGGCGGCGCGCGTGATGGCAGGCCAGACGCTGGCTCAGCAGGGCGTGACGAAAGAAATTATCCCACCGTACTACTCGGTGAAAGAGGTGGTACTGCCATTCAACAAATTCCCGGGCGTTGACCCGCTGTTAGGGCCAGAAATGCGCTCTACCGGGGAAGTGATGGGCGTAGGCCGCACCTTCGCAGAAGCGTTCGCAAAAGCGCAGCTGGGCAGTAGCTCCACCATGAGAAAATCAGGCCGTGCATTGCTCTCCGTTCGTGAAGGCGATAAAGAGCGCGTGGTTGACCTGGCCGCTAAGCTGCTGAAACAGGGCTTCGAGCTGGATGCAACCCACGGTACGGCGATTGTGCTGGGTGAAGCGGGTATCAATCCACGTCTGGTGAACAAGGTGCATGAAGGTCGTCCGCACATTCAGGACCGTATCAAGAATGGCGAATACACCTACATCATCAACACCACGGCGGGCCGCCAGGCGATTGAAGACTCCAAGCTGATTCGCCGCAGCGCACTGCAATACAAAGTGCACTACGACACCACCCTGAACGGCGGTTTCGCAACAGCCATGGCGCTGAACGCGGACGCGACCGAGAAGGTGATTTCGGTGCAGGAAATGCACGCGCAGATTAACAAGTAAGTACAAATGCCCGGCGGCATTCCGCTGCCGGGCATTATCCCCACCTTCAGAACCTTCTGGTTTTCCATCCGCTTTCAGTCAGTTAGCCTAAAATGGTTAGGTCGATAATGAAATCCAACTGAATGCAGGGGAAAACACCATGCAAAATAAATTACTTATCACTTCTGTCTTTGCTGCCGCAGCACTGTTCACTGTCGCGGGCTGTTCCTCTAATCAGGCAGTAAAAACCACCGATGGCAAAACCATCGTCACAGACGGGAAACCGCAGGTTGATGAAGATACTGGCCTGGTGTCATACAAAAATGCTGAAACCGGTAAAACGGAGCAGATTAATCGTGACCAGGTGAAATCGATGGGTGAGCTGGATAACTGATTGATGACGCTGGCCCCTGCGGGCCAGCGTTGTGCTCTAGAGCAGGTCGTTATTGATTTTGACGACAATCTTGCGCAGTGGAGCGCCGGCATCAAGTGCACTCATCGGGCGGTGTAATTCCCCCGGGAACAGGATAGCCAGCTCCAAAGGATGGAGATGGATCAGCGATTCACTGCTGATGTCTTCGCAAAAACCAATGTCGTGAGCCGCATTAAACGGGCCATCGGGTGTGATGGTCAGCCCCTTATTGCCTGCGCCAATAATCTCTTCCCCTACCAGAACGATATGAATATCTATGTACTGACGATGGTACTCCGGGCGCTGTTCGGCCAGCGGGCACGTTTCGCCTTCGGCGACGGTAAAAAAGAGATTATCGCCATCAACGGTATATTTACCCGCAGGCAGGCTAAGCGGATCCTGGGCGATAACCGCCTGTAACGCGTTGCGGATAACCGGCGGATAGAGTGCATTTTTAGCCGCTGCGGTTAAGGTATCGATAATCATGCCAGCACCTCCCTGGAGTGCGCTTGTTCGAGTAACGTTAAGGCGTTCGCCACGATCTGCGCGACCGTCGGGGCAATATCAATGGCGACAATATCGGTTTCGCTGCTGTCGGGGGCTTCCAGTGCCGCAAACTGGCTGCGCAGTAATGCCTCCGGCATAAAATGCCCTTTACGTTGCTGCATTCGGGCCAGAATGCAGTCGTAATCGCCCGTCAACCAGAGGAAGCGGACCTTGTTGCTGCCTTTGCGCAGCTGGTCGCGATAGCGTTTTTTGAGCGCCGAACAGACCAGCACGCCGGATTCATTCTTCTGCTCAAGGCTAAAAATGACGTCAGAGATACGCTCAAGCCACGGCTGACGATCGTTATCATCAAGCGGCTGGCTGGCCGCCATTTTGACAATATTCTGCCGGGGGTGAAGGTCATCGCCATCGATGAATTTAGCCCCCATCTGCTGTGCAATGGCATGTCCGACCGTTGTTTTCCCGGTGCCTGATACGCCCATCAGGATGATACATTGCCCTGTCATAGCGCCTCCGGATTCACACTGCCACCAACATGCCGCCATCCACGAACAACAGATGGCCGTTGACGAAGTTGGACGCACTGGAAGAGAGAAACACCGCCGCGCCAACCAGCTCCTGCGGGTTGCCCCAGCGCGCCGCCGGGGTGCGTTTGCACAGCCAATCGGTGAAGGCTTTATCATCGACCAGCGTCTGCGTCATCGCCGTTTTGAAGTAGCCTGGCGCGATACCATTAACCTGAATGTTATGGCGCGCCAGCTCAACGCACATACCGCGTGTCAGCATTTTGACTGCCCCTTTAGCGGCGGCATAAGGGGTGATGGTGTCGCGGCCCAGCTCACTTTGCATGGAGCAGATGTTGACGATTTTGCCCTGCTGGCGGGTGATCATCCGTTTAGCAACGGCCTGCGACACTAAAAATACCGCCGTCTGATTCACGGAAATAACGTCATTCCATTCCTGAACCGGGAATTCAGTAAAAGGATGGCGGCGCTGAATGCCGGCGTTATTAAATAATACGTCGATGGTGCCTATTTCTTTTTCAATCTGGCTAATTGCATTTTCTACGCTGTCCGCATCCGTGACATTAAATACGGCAGGATATGCCGTCGCGCCTTCATCACGTAATTTCATGACCGCATCGTTCGCCCGGGTTTCAGAAATATCGTTAATAATAATTTCCGCGCCATATTGCGCCAGACCCTGAGCCATGACAAAACCAATTCCCTGACCTGCACCTGTAATTAAAATGCGTTTACCTTGTAAGCTGAAAAGATCTTTCATCTTGATACCCTGATTAACGGCTGAAAACGGAAAACGTTGTGGGTTCTATCTCACGGATTTTCGGCCGGTGAAACTGTGATGAGGATCACTTCAAATCGTGTTACGAAAAGGGGTTACATTAAACGTGAGGCGGGGCGGTAAATCCCGCGCCTGGAGAGGGTGATAGCGGCCTCGTGCGATTCTCTTTTCCTGCGCTGGCAGGCATAATGGCCTGATGTGGTAGCGGTTATTGACGGGTTAACTGATGAAGGCACAACGTATTACGCTTAATGATATCGCTGAGTTGGCTGGCGTAACGAAGATGACCGTTAGCCGCTATTTACGCACGCCGGATAAAGTGAAACCCGAAACCGCCGAGCGTATTGCCAGCGTGATTGCCGAAATTGGTTACGAACCTGACCCGGATAACCCCGCCATGAGCAGTATCGTGGTGCCGCGCATTGGTGTGCTGATCCCTTCTTTTCATAATCAAATATTTGCCGATCTGTTAGCCGGTATTGAGTCGGTTACGGCGGCGCACGGCTATCAGACGCTGGTGGTGAACTACGATTACGACCGCCAGCGTGAAGAGGAGCAGATTGCAGCAGTGCTGGCGTTTAATGTCAAAGGCCTGTTATTGACCGAGTCAGTGCATACCCTGCGGGCAGAAAAATACCTCAACGCCGCGAAAATCCCCGTTGCAGAAGTGATGGGGCTGTCGGATAACCCCGGGCGCATTAACGTGGGTTTTGACAATTTCAAAGCGGGTCTGGATATGACTAACATGCTGCTGGCAAGCGGAAAGCGGCACATCGTCTATTTTGGATCGATGTCGGACGTCCGTGATGAGCAGCGTTACGCAGGGTATTGTCATGCGATGGAAGCCGCAGGGCTGACGGTAGGGCGCATTGCGCCCAACAAGGTTTCGTCAGTCTCTATCGGGACGGGTATGATGACGCTGGCGCGCCAGATGTACGCGGATATGGACGGTATCCTGTGTACCAACGACGATCTCGCCGTTGGCGTGTTACAGGAGTGCCTGGCATCGGGTATTCGCGTCCCGCAGACGCTGGCGATCGCCGGTTTTCATGGGCTGGAGATTGGCCAGGTTGTCTCCCCACGTCTGGCAAGCGTACTGACGCCGCGCGCTGAAATGGGGAAGGTCGCCACTGAAATCCTGATCAAGAAAATTAAAGGGCTACCGACTATTGAGAAGGTCGACCTGCACTACCGCCTGTCGATGGGTGAAACTATCTAATTTGTCTTACCGATCACGGAGGCTGTAACAGCGCTTTTTAACACGATTCAGCGTGACGAAGATCGCAAAAAACCCTACAAAAAACCCGTTTGATAGTGACCACTGTCGTTATGAACTTCAAACAGGTGATCCCATGAATACTCTTTCTCGCGCCGTCCTTCTGGTGGCTCCCGTTATTGATACCCTGCAAGCCCAGCTTGCCGCTGAGTTCCCGCTGTTTCGCCTGTATGAACAAGATGATCCCATCGCGTTTCTGCGTGAACAGGGGGAGAACATTGCCGCCGTGGTCACGCGGGGTGATATCGGTGTGCAAAACAGCGTGCTGGAGCTGCTGCCGCACGTGGGGCTGGTGGCAATCTTTGGCGTGGGGACCGATGCGGTGGATCTGGACTATGTGCGCTCCCGCCAGATTGCCGTCTCGATAACGTCTGGCGTGTTAACCAATGATGTCGCCGATCTGGCAATGGGGCTGCTGCTCAGTGGCGCGCGCCAGCTGTGTCAGGGCGATCGTTTTGTCCGGGAAGGGCGCTGGCTTAACGGCGGTCTGCCGCTGGCAACCCAGGTGAGCGGTAAACGGATTGGCTTGCTGGGGATGGGGAATATCGGCCAGGCCATTGCCCGCCGTGCCGCGGGTTTTGATATGCAGGTGCTGTACCACGACCGTAAGCCTGTCGAGGGGCTTGGGTATCAGTGGTGCGCGGACCTGCACACCCTTGCGCACGAGAGTGACTTCCTGGTGATTGCCGCATCTGGCGGCGAGGCCAACCGGGGGATCATCGATGCTTCGGTATTCAATGTGATGCCGACACACGCATGGTTAATCAACATCGCCCGTGGCTCGCTGGTGGATGAGCAGGCACTGATTAAGGCGTTACAAAACGGTGTTATCGCCGGGGCTGCCCTGGATGTTTTTGAAGATGAGCCACATGTTCCGGCCGAACTGATCGCACTTGAGAATGTGGTTTTGCAACCACACGTCGCCAGCGCCACCCATGAAACCCGCCAGAAAATGAGTGACGTGGTATATGCCAACGTGGCGGCTTATTTTGCGGGTGCAAAATTACCTAACGCGATTAATTAATTCTTCACGTTTTATCTCTGTACCTGGTTCTCATGTAATGACAACAATAACCTCTGCATAGAGAGTACGAAATATGAGCGATAACATTCCCAGCACCCGTTGGTTACGTATTATTACGCCGGTATTAATTGCCTGCATTATTTCGTTTATGGATCGGGTTAATATTAGTTTCGCCCTGCCCGGAGGAATGGAAGCTGATTTAGGTATTACCAGCCAGATGGCGGGTGTTGCCAGCGGTATATTTTTTATTGGTTATTTATTCCTGCAAATACCGGGTGGGCGTATTGCCGTAAATGGTAGCGGAAAACGCTTTATTGCCTGGTCGCTGGTAGCATGGGCGATAGTGTCGGTCGCGACGGGTTTTGTCACCCATGAATATCAGCTGCTGGTACTGCGCTTTATTTTGGGTGTATCGGAGGGCGGGATGCTGCCCGTGGTGCTGACGATGGTCAGCAACTGGTTCCCTGAGAAAGAACTCGGACGCGCCAATGCGTTTGTGATGATGTTTGCGCCGCTGGGCGGGATGCTGACCGCCCCCGTATCAGGTGCCATCATTGCCGCGTTCGACTGGCGCTGGCTGTTTATCATCGAAGGTCTGCTGTCGCTGGTGGTACTGGCCGTGTGGTGGTTTATGATTAGCGATCGCCCGGAAGAAGCGCGCTGGTTGCCGCAGGCTGAACGGGAGTATCTGGTGAAAACACTCGCGGCGGAGCGGGCGGCAAAACTGGCCGAAGCACCAGTGAGTAAAGCACCGGTGAAGGATGTCTTCCGTAACCCCGGCTTGATGAAACTGGTTATTCTTAACTTCTTCTACCAGACCGGTGATTACGGCTACACCCTCTGGCTGCCGACCATCCTTAAAGGGTTGACGGGCGGTAACATGGCGAGCGTGGGGTTCCTGGCGGTTCTGCCGTTCGTGGCAACGCTTGCCGGGATCTATGTGATTTCACTCTTCAGCGATCGCAGCGGAAAGCGCCGCCTGTGGGTACGCTTCTCACTGTACTGTTTCGCCGCTGCGCTGATTGCATCGGTGGTGCTGCGTGAGCATGTGGTGGCCGCCTATATCGCGCTGGTTATCTGTGGGTTCTTCCTGAAAGCGGCGACCAGCCCGTTCTGGTCAATGCCGGGGCGGATTGCCGCTCCTGAAGTGGCCGGTAGCGCCCGTGGGGTCATCAACGGCCTGGGGAACCTTGGGGGATTCTGTGGTCCGTATCTGGTTGGGGTGATGATTTATCTTTATGGTCAAAACGTTGCCGTGTGCGCGCTGGCAGGATCGCTGCTGATTGCCGGAACCATGACCTTCCTGCTGCCGAAAAAATGCGATCTTGCCGCAGAGGTAGCGGATGACGCCGTCGGAAAAGAGCCGCGCAGTGCCTGAGCGCGGGATACATAAATAACAGTTATCATTGTAACCAGATCAATTAACTGTCTACACTCTTGCTGAAAGGCAATATGCGCAAAGACAGGCAAAACAATGATTCTGATAATTTATGCGCATCCTTATCCGCAGCACTCTCATGCGAATAAACGGATGCTTGAACAGGCAGGGACGCTCGAAGGAGTGGAAATCCGCTCTCTTTATCAACTTTACCCCGACTTCAATATCGACATCGCCGCCGAACAGGCGGCGCTCTCTCGTGCTGACCTGATTATCTGGCAACACCCGATGCAGTGGTACAGCACTCCTCCGCTACTTAAGCTGTGGATCGACAAGGTCTTTTCACACGGCTGGGCGTATGGTCACAACGGCAAGGCACTGAAGGGCAAAAGCCTGATGTGGGCTGTGACCACCGGCGGCGGTGAAAGCCACTTTGATATCGGCTCCTTCCCGGGATTTGACGTGCTGGCCCAGCCTTTACAGGCAACCGCGCTCTATTGTGGGCTCAACTGGGTACCTCCTTTTGCGATGCACTGCACCTTTGTGTGTGACGATGAAACATTGCAGGCGCAGGCGCGTCACTATAAACAACGCTTAATTGAGTGGCAGGAGATGCACAATGGATAGTCATACGCTCATACAGGCGCTGATTTACCTTGGCGCGGCAGCACTGATTGTGCCGGTTGCGGTGCGTCTGGGGCTGGGTTCCGTACTTGGCTATCTGATTGCCGGGTGTGTCATCGGGCCGTGGGGCTTCCGCCTGGTGACGGACGCCGAATCTATTCTGCATTTCGCGGAAATTGGCGTGGTGCTGATGCTGTTTGTGATTGGCCTTGAGCTTGATCCACAGCGGCTATGGAAGCTTCGCGCCTCGGTCTTTGGCGGCGGTGCATTACAGATGGTGGCCTGCGGGGTGCTGCTGGGCGGCTTCTGTATTTTGCTGGGCATGGACTGGAAAGTGGCTGAGCTTATCGGCATGACGCTGGCGCTTTCTTCTACCGCGATTGCCATGCAGGCGATGAACGAACGTAACCTGACCGTCTCTCAGATGGGGCGTAGCGCGTTTTCAGTGCTGTTGTTCCAGGATATTGCCGCCATTCCGCTGGTCGCGATGATCCCGCTGCTGGCGGCAAGCGGCTCTTCAACCACGCTCGGTGCCTTTGCGCTGTCGGCGTTAAAAGTAGCCGGTGCGCTGGCACTGGTGATTTTGTTAGGTCGTTATGTTACGCGTCCACTGCTGCGGTTTGTCGCCCGCTCAGGCCTGCGTGAAGTCTTCAGTGCTGTGGCATTGTTCCTGGTGTTTGGTTTTGGTTTACTGCTGGAGGAAGCCGGGCTGTCGATGGCAATGGGGGCATTCCTGGCAGGCGTACTGCTGGCGAGCTCTGAATACCGTCATGCGCTGGAAAGCGATATCGAGCCGTTTAAAGGGTTGTTGCTGGGGCTCTTTTTCATCGGCGTGGGGATGTCTATCGACTTTGGCACACTGGCCACGCACCCGCTGCGGATCATCATTCTGCTGGTGGGCTTCCTTGTTATCAAAATGGGGATGCTGTGGCTGATTGCCCGCCCGCTGAAAGTGCCGAACAAACAGCGTCGCTGGTTTGCCGTGCTGCTGGGGCAGGGAAGTGAATTCGCCTTTGTGGTCTTTGGTGCCGCGCAAATGGCAAATGTGCTCGACCCGGAGTGGGCGAAAGCGTTAACCCTTGCGGTGGCACTGTCGATGGCGGCGACGCCGGTCCTGCTGGTCGTACTGACGCGTCTGGAAAAATCGGGCAGTGAGCAAGAGCGCGAAGCCGATGAAATAGATGAAGAACAGCCGCGCGTCATCATCGCCGGATTCGGGCGTTTCGGGCAGATCACCGGTCGTTTGCTGCTTTCCAGCGGGGTGAAAATGGTGATCCTCGACCACGATCCTGACCACGTGGATACCCTGCGTAAATTCGACATGAAAGTCTTCTACGGCGATGCGACCCGTGTCGATCTGCTGGAGTCCGCAGGTGCGGCAAAAGCCGAAGTGCTGATTAACGCCATTGACGATCCGCAGGCCAGTATGGAGATGGTGGCGCTGGTGAAAGAACACTTCCCGAACCTGACGATAATCTCGCGGGCGCGCGATGTGGATCATTACATCCAGCTGCGCCAGGCTGGGGTTGAAGCGCCGGAACGTGAAACATTCGAAGGGGCGCTTAAGTCTGGCCGCATGGCGCTGGAAAGCCTGGGGCTGGGGGCGTATGAGGCCCGCGAGCGTGCTGACCTGTTCCGTCGTTTCAACACTGACATGGTGGAAGAGATGGTGGCAATGGCCGGCAGCACGGCATCCGAGCGGGCGGCGGTCTTTAAACGCACCAGTGCGATGCTGACGGAAATCATCAATGAAGACCGTAATCATCTGTCGCTGGTGCAGCGTCACGGCTGGCAGGGGACGGAAGAGGGTAAGCATACCGGTAACCCGGAAGACGAACCGGAGAGTAAACCTTCAGCGTGAAGTGGTGTTGCCAGCAATATTAAAAAATTTCTATTTCTTTACCATGCCGCCAGTCGACGAAAGATTAAGCTTTCCGTATAGTGGCGGCAATTTTTTGCATCCGGGAAATTTTCAATGATCAGTCTGATTGCAGCGCTGGCGGTAGACCGCGTTATCGGTATGGAAAACGCCATGCCGTGGAACCTGCCTGCCGATCTCGCATGGTTTAAACGTACTACGTTAAACAAGCCGGTAGTGATGGGCCGCCTGACCTGGGAGTCGATTGGTCGTCCATTACCTGGCCGTAAGAATATCGTTATCAGTAGCCAGCCGGGCACTGATGATCGTGTTGAATGGGTGAAATCCGTAGACGAGGCCATTGCTGCCTGCGGTAACGCCGAAGAGATCATGGTTATCGGTGGCGGTCGTGTGTATGAGCAGTTCCTGCCAAAGGCGCAGAAACTGTATCTGACGCACATTGATGCGGAAGTGGAAGGGGATACGCATTTCCCGGACTACGATCCTGACGAGTGGGAATCCGTATTCAGTGAATTCCACGACGCGGATGCGCAGAACTCACACAGCTACTGCTTCGAAATTCTGGAACGTCGTTAAGTGTTTTTCCCTCTCCCGCCGGGAGAGGGAATTATCCTCAGGAGGCGACGGCCTCATCTGCCCCTAAGTCACGCTGTCGGTTAGATGGCTGCACAAAGTAAGCTTTATCTTCCCAGCGCAAGCAGGTCAACACCCCGCCCCAGCAACATCCCGTATCCAGACCGTAGATACCTTCAGGCGTGCCTTTACCCTCAAGTGAAGCCCAATGCCCGAATACCACGCTGTACTCGTTGGTCACCGGCCCGGGAAT
Organism: Enterobacter sp. Tr-810; assembly: GCF_011752765.1. Classification (NCBI taxonomy): domain Bacteria; kingdom Pseudomonadati; phylum Pseudomonadota; class Gammaproteobacteria; order Enterobacterales; family Enterobacteriaceae; genus Enterobacter; species Enterobacter sp. Tr-810. The sequence goes on from NZ_VWWW01000005.1 coordinate 221,480, forward strand.
GGCAAACCAGGGTTTGAGCGGCGCAGGCGCACTTTCCGGTGTCTCTTTGGAGTACATATCCAGCTGCCCGTTCGGGAAGCAGAAGCGCATCCGCGTGAAAGCGTTAGTAATAAAACGCAGGCGCGCCAGCCCACTGAGATCTTCACTCCAGTGGTTCGGCATATCGCCGTACATCGCATCGAGGAAGAACGGATACGAGTCGCTTGCCAGCACCGCTTCAACGTCGCGTGCACAGGCTTTAGCCGTTTCGAGATCCCATTGCGGGGTGATCCCGGCGTGCGCCATGAGCAGTTTTTTCTCTTCATCGATTTGCAGCAGCGGCTGGCGGCGAAGCCAGTTGATCAGGTCATCGGCGTCCGGTGCTTCGAGCAGAGGGGTTATCCTGTCTTTCGGCTTATTACGGCTGATCCCGGCATAGACCGCCAGAAGATGCAGATCGTGGTTGCCCAGCACCATCCGTACATTGTCGCCCAGAGATTTTACAAAGCGCAGAACGTCAAGAGAGCCTGGACCGCGAGCTACCAGGTCACCCGTTAGCCAGAGCGTGTCCTGGCCAGGTGCAAAGTCGACCTGTTTTAACAATGCGATCAGTTCATCGTAGCAACCGTGAACGTCGCCAATCAGATATGTAGACATTGGATTAGTGAATGAGTGTTGTAACGGCAAGACGGAACACAGGAATAGCAATGCGGAAGGCATTACCGTCGGCGTCGACCATTTCGTAATGGCCTTGCATGGTACCCAGCGGTGTTTCAATAACCGCACCGCTGGTGTACTGATACTCTTCGCCAGGATCGATGTGTGGCTGTTCACCTACCACACCTTCACCCTGAACTTCGATTTCGCGGCCATTGCCGTTAGTGATAAGCCAGTAGCGCCCAAGCAGTTGCACAGGCATCCGCCCCAGATTGCGAATGGTTACCGTGTAGGCAAAGACAAAACGCTCTTCATCCGGTGTGGACTGGGACTCGATATAGACGCTTTGTACATGGACACAGACGCGGGGCGAATCAATCATGGCTTAGCTCTCCTTCGGCGGGGCATTTTCGCTGATGTAATTAGCCAGCTTGCAATACTGCTCTACGGAAATGTTCTCCGCACGCATTGCCGGGTCGATCCCTAACTCAGCTAACACCTCAACGCTAAACGAGTTGCTCAGGCTGTTACGGATCGTTTTACGGCGCTGGTTAAAAGCTTCAGTAGTAATACGGCTCAGCACGCGCAACTCTTTGACCGGATACGGTTTCACTTTATGTGGGACAAGGCGCACAACGGCTGAATCCACTTTTGGCGGTGGCGTAAAGGCGGATGGCGGTACTTCAAGCACCGGGATCACGTTGCAGAAATATTGTGCCATTACGCTTAAACGACCATACGCTTTACTGTTCGGCCCTGCAACCAGACGATTCACCACCTCTTTTTGCAGCATGAAGTGCATGTCGGCAATGGCATCAGTATAGCTAAACAGGTGGAACATCAACGGCGTGGAGATGTTGTACGGCAGGTTACCAAACACGCGCAGCGGCTGACCCATTTTTTCTGACAGCTCGCCAAAGTTCATGGTCATGGCATCTTGCTGATAAATGGTCAGCTTTGGCCCCAGGAACGGGTGCGTTTGCAGACGTGCCGCCAGGTCGCGGTCAAGTTCGATAACGGTCAGTTCGTCAAGGCGTTCGCCTACTGGCTCGGTCAGCGCGGCAAGGCCCGGGCCGATTTCGACCATAGCCTGGCCTTTCTGCGGATTAATGGCAGAAACGATGCTTTCGATCACAAACTGATCGTTGAGAAAGTTTTGCCCGAAGCGTTTACGGGCTAAGTGGCCCTGATGGACTCGATTAGTCATTGAGTATTAACAATCATTTTGATGGCGAGATTAAGCGCCGTAATAAAACTGCCGACATCCGCTTTTCCCTGGCCTGCCAGATCCAGCGCAGTACCGTGGTCAACGGAAGTTCGAATAAAGGGTAAACCGAGGGTGATATTCACGCCACGGCCAAAGCCCTGGTATTTTAGCACGGGCAAGCCCTGATCGTGGTACATCGCGAGCACGGCATCGGCATTATCCAGGTATTTGGGCTGGAAAAGGGTATCCGCAGGCAAAGGCCCGCTAAGATTCATCCCTTTCGCACGCATTTCATCGAGCACCGGAATGATCGTGTCGATCTCTTCCGTACCCATGTGCCCACCTTCTCCGGCATGGGGATTTAACCCGCATACCAGCACGTGCGGCTGCTTGATGCCAAATTTTGTTTGCAGGTCATGATGCAAAATCCCGATGATCTCGCGCAGGAGCTCAGGGGTTATGGCATCAGGGATCGCCTTGATGGGCAGATGCGTTGTCACCAGTGCAACCCGCATCTCTTCGGTTGCCAGCATCATCACCACTTTCGGGCTGTGCGAGCGCTCTTCGAAGAACTCGGTATGCCCGGTAAAGGGAATACCCGCTTCGTTGATCACACCCTTGTGCACCGGGCCGGTGATTAACGCGGCAAATTCGCCCTTCATGCAGCCATCACAGGCACGTGCCAGTGTCTCGACAACATAGTGGCCGTTTTCAGTGCTGAGCTGACCTGGGGTAACGGGCGTACGAAGGGGAACAGAAAGAAGGGTTAATGTACCGGCTTGTTGCGGTGCTGGCTGTTGGTCTTCAACGTAAGGGAGCAATGTTAAAGGCAGACCGAGCAATGTTGCCCGGTCTTGTAACAGTGTTGCATCAGCACAGACGACCAGTTCCACCGGCCAGCTGCGTTGAGCCAGCTGGACGACGAGGTCGGGACCAATCCCGGCGGGTTCGCCGGGAGTGATAACAACACGATGTTGTTTCATTAGTTGCTCAGTATTTTCACGTAAGCGCTGGCGCGTTGTTCCTGCATCCAGGTTGCCGCTTCTTCAGAGAATTTACGGTTAAACAGCATACGGTAGGCTCTGTCTTTCTGCGCCGCATCGGTTTTATCGACGTTGCGGGAATCAAGCAGTTCGATCAGGTGCCAGCCAAAGGATGAGTGCACTGGTGTGCTCATCTGGCCTTTGCTGAGCTTCATCAGCGCATCGCGGAACGCAGGATCGTAGATATCCGCAGCCGCCCAACCAAGATCGCCGCCCTGGTTTGCAGAGCCTGGATCCTGGGAGAACTCTTTCGCTGCGTTAGCAAACGAGGTTTTACCGCTCTTAATATCTGCTGCAATTTGTTCCAGTTTTGCTCGGGCCTGATCGTCAGTCATGATTGGTGACGGTTTCAGGAGGATATGGCGTGCGTGCACTTCCGTGACGGAAAGGCTCTGGCTCTGACCACGCAGATCGTTCACCTTAAGAATGTGGAAACCCACACCAGAACGGATTGGACCGATGATATCGCCTTTCTTCGCCGTGCTCAGTGCCTGAGCAAAGATGGATGGCAGTTCCTGAATACGCCCCCAACCCATCTGGCCGCCTTTCAGCGCCTGCTGGTCAGCAGAGTAAGTGATCGCCAGTTTACCGAAGTCACCGCCGTTACGCGCCTGTTCAACGATAGAACGCGCCTGGCTTTCCGCTTCAGCTGCCTGATCGGAGGTTGGGTTTTCCGGCAGTGGGATCAGGATGTGGCTCAGGTTCAGCTCGGTGCTGGCATCGTTCTGATTACCAACCTGCTTCGCCAGGGCATCCACTTCCTGAGGCAGGATGGTGACGCGACGACGAACTTCGTTGTTACGCACTTCCGAAATCAGCATCTCTTTACGGATCTGGTTACGGTAAGTTGGGTAGTTGATGCCATCGTAGGCCAGACGGCTGCGCATCTGATCCATGGACATGTTGTTTTGCTTAGCAATGTTCGCAATTGCCTGATCGAGTTGTTCGTCAGTGATCTTCACGCCCATTTTCTGACCCATCTGCACGATAATCTGATCCATGATCAGACGTTCGAGGATCTGATGGCGCAGCGTGGTGTCATCAGGAAGTTGCTGACCTGCTTCGCCCGAGTTGAGCTTCACAGATTTCATCAAACCGTCAACGTCACTTTCAAGCACAACGCCGTTGTTAACCACAGCAGCGACTTTATCGACAACCTGGGGGGCTGCGAAGCTGGTATTCGCAACCATGGCGATACCGAGCAGCAGCGTTTTCCAGTTCTTCATACTTTTTCCATTTCAATTAACCGCAAAGCGGATTACGTGGTAAATCAAGCACATTACAAAGAAGTACGGTACGGCAGAATGTTCGAGCGCAGCATCTGCTGTGTGCCCAGGCCATAGTTGGAGCTCAGGCCGCGCAACTCGATATTGAAGCCAAACACGTTATCGTATTCGCTTTGATTATTTTTGGTATCCCAGCCGTTAAGTTTGCGTTCGTAACCGACACGCAGCGCGTAACAGCAGGAGTTGTATTGCAGCCCTAACATCTGGTCTGCTGCTTTATTCGCATTGGTATCGAAGTAGTACGCCCCGACAATAGACCAGCGATCGGCGATAGGCCAGCTTGCGACTGCACCCACCTGCGAGATACCGTCTTTGTACTGAGCTTTAGTCCAGGTCGTATCACTGCTGTTTTTCGGCAGCGTTGCCTGAATATACTCAGGACTGGCGTAACGATAGTTCAGCTGAAGCAGTCGGTCTTCATCACGGCGGTACTCGATAGTGGCAGTACTGTTGGCAATATTATCCAGACGGGTATCATACTGCACACCACCTCGCAGGCCCCAACGGTCAGTCATACGCCAGTAAGTATCACCAGCCCAGACAACAGAACCTGTTTTGTCATTATTCTCCCACTGAATGTTTTGCGCATCTCCTGTACGTGACTCGGTGAAATAGTAGATTTGACCAACAGAAACGTTAAAACGTTCAACGGCTGCGTCATCAAATACACGCGTTGTCACACCCGTGGTGAGCTGGTTAGCCGAAGCGATACGGTCAAGACCACCATAGGTACGGTCACGGAACAGGCCGCTGTAGTCAGATTGCAGCAGCGAGGAGTCATAGTTGTTGATGTTACTTTGGTCGCGATATGGCACGTACAGGTACTGCATACGTGGCTCGAGCGTCTGGGTATAGCCGTCAGCCAGTAGGCCCATATCACGTTCGAAGATGAGCTTACCGTCCATCTTGAATTGCGGCAGCGTACGGTTTACGGACTCTTCAAGATGAGTGCCATTGCTCGTGTTGTAATCATCAATATTTTTCTGCTGATAGTGGGTCGCCATCAGCTTGGCTTCGGTATTCAGACTCGCCCAGTCGTTAGACCACGGCAGGTTAATCGTCGGCTCAATGTGAAGACGCGTGGCTTCCGGCATATCGGAACTGGTATTCACGAAATGCACCGCCTGGGCGTAAACGCGGGTATCGAAAGGCCCGACGTCGTTTTGGTACCAGTTAACATCAAGCTGTGGCTCCGCGCCGTAGGTGCTGTTTGTCTGGTTCGAGAATACCTGGAACTGTTTGGTCGATACGGTGGCGTTGAAGTTCTCAATGGCATAACCCGCACTGAATTTCTGCGTGGCGTAGCCATCGGTACTTGAACCGTACTTGGAATCGAAGTCGTTGAAATAATAAGAGTCGCTGACCTTGGTATAGTCAACGTTGAAACGCCAGACCTGATCCATCACCCCGGCATGACGCCAGTAGAACAGCCAGCGGTGGCGATCGTCACCCGACGGGTTCTTGACGCTGTCGTCTTTGTAGACGTTATCCGACGGCAGGTAATCAAACTCCATCAGGCCTGTGCCTGCCTGGGTCAGATAACGGAATTCGTTCTGCCACTGAATGTTACCGCGCTTGTGGATATAGTGCGGGGTAATCGTGGCGTCCATGTTTGGCGCAATGTTCCAGTAATACGGCAGGTAGAACTCAAAGTAGTTCGTGGTGCTGTATTTGGCATTCGGGATCAGGAAACCTGAACGGCGTTTGTCGCCAACCGGTAGTTGCAGATATGGGCTATAGAAAACTGGAACCGGGCCGAGTTTGAAACGTGCGTTCCAGATCTCAGCAACCTGCTCTTCGCGGTCGTGGATAACTTCACTGCCCACCACGCTCCAGGTGTTAGAACCTGGCAGACACGAGGTAAATGTCCCGTTTTCCAGAATGGTGTAGCGGTTTTCGCCGCGCTGTTTCATCAGGTCTGCGTCACCACGTCCCTGACGTCCTACCATCTGGTAGTCACCTTCCCAGACGTTAGTATCTTTGGTATTCAGGTTTGACCAGGCTTTCGGACCTTTCAGGATGACCTGATTGTCGTCGTAGTGCACATTACCCAGTGCATCCACCGTACGTACGGGCTCGGCCGCACCTTCTGGCTGCTTCTGATGCAATTGCACTTCATCTGCCTGCAAGCGGCTGTTACCCTGGTTAATATCCACATTGCCCGTAAACGTGGCATTGTCGGGGTAAGTACCTTTTGAACTGTCGGCAGTAATGGTTACCGGCAAGCTATTCGTATCGCCCTTCACCAGTGGGCGATTATAACTTGGGACGCCAAGCATACACTGCGAGGCGAGATCGGCGGCCAGCCCCTGGTGGCTATACAGGGCGGTGCCAATCATTGTGGCCAGGAGGGTGGGGATACGTTTTTTCATACGTTGTATTTATTGTTCCGTCATCAGTGGCTACGGCTTACAAACGCTCAGAGACTATCTTACTCATCAGCGCAGTACCAGCGTTAATCCTGCCCGTTTGCGTGCCAGAGTGTTAGGCTCGCTATCGAATGACGAGTATGATAATGCAAATTATAGGCGATGTCCCTCAATTGACCGTGGCTCGACCACTGTAATGATGGAGTTACGTCGAACCAGGAACATGACTATACGGGGAGTATATGCAGTATTGGGGTAAAATAATCGGCGTTGCGTTCGCAATAATGATGGGAGCAGGGTTCTGGGGAATCGTTCTCGGCCTCATTATTGGCCATATGTTTGACAAGGCGCGCAGCCGTAAAATGGCCTGGTTTGCTAACCAGCGCGAGCGCCAGTCACTGTTTTTCTCCACCACGTTTGAGGTTATGGGGCATTTAACCAAATCAAAAGGGCGTGTGACGGAGGCGGATATTCAGATTGCCAGCGTGTTTATGGACCGCATGAATCTGCATGGTGAGTCTCGCCTGGCGGCGCAAAACGCGTTTCGCATCGGTAAGGCGGACAATTATCCGCTGCGCGAAAAAATGCGTCAGTTCCGCAGCATCTGCTTCGGGCGTTTTGATTTAATTCGGATGTTTCTGGAGATCCAGATCCAGGCGGCGTTCGCTGACGGTTCCCTGCATCCTAATGAACGTGATGTTCTTTATGTCATTGCGGAAGAGTTGGGGATTTCCCGCGTTCAGTTCGACCAGTTCCTGCGCATGATGCAGGGCGGCGCGCAGTTTGGCGATGGGTATCAGCAGCAACAGTCTGCGGGGGGCGGAGGCTGGCAACAGGCGCAGCGCGGCCCAACACTTGAAGATGCCTGCAACGTGCTGGGTGTGAAGCCAACGGACGACGCGACGACCATTAAACGTGCGTATCGCAAGCTGATGAGTGAGCACCACCCGGATAAACTGGTCGCCAAAGGCTTGCCGCCAGAGATGATGGAGATGGCCAAGCAAAAAGCACAGGAAATCCAGAAGGCGTACGAGCTGATAAAAGAGCAGAAAGGATTTAAATAAAAAATGGCCCGACAGTATCGGGCCATTTTTTTAGAAGTCTACCGGAGCCTTAAACGTCATGGCATTACCGAAAACCGGATGGGTAATAGTCAGCGTCTGGGCATGGAGTTGCAGACGTGGAGCCATCGCCAGCGCTTCTGGCGGCGCGTAGAAACGGTCACCCAAAATCGGATGCCCCATGGCGAGCATATGCACGCGCAACTGGTGAGAGCGTCCGGTAATCGGCTTTAACAAGACGCGCGCGGTGTTATCCGGCGCGTACTCCAGCACTTCATACTCGGTTTGCGCGGCCTTGCCGGTTTCATAACACACTTTCTGCTTTGGCCGATTCGGCCAGTCGCAGATCAGCGGTAAATCAACCAGCCCTTCTTCCAGCGCAGGGTGACCCCAGACGCGTGCCACGTACTGCTTTTTCGGCTCGCGCTCGCGGAACTGCCGTTTTAACTCGCGCTCCGCGTCTTTGTTAAGCGCCACCACAATCACGCCGCTGGTTGCCATGTCCAGACGATGTACGGACTCCGCCTGCGGATAATCACGCTGAATACGCGTCATCACACTGTCTTTGTGCTCATCAAGACGTCCCGGCACGGACAACAAGCCGCTAGGCTTGTTGACCACCATAATGTGTTCATCCTGATACAGAATGACCAGCCAGGGCTCCGTCGGTGGATTGTAGGGCTCCATAACCATTTTGCGCTCCGTTTACTGATGCGTCACAACGATGAGACGCAGGGCATCCAGACGCCAGCTTGCCTGATCAAGGCTTTCCATGACCTGCTGGCGGTTGCTTTCAATCGCTGCAAGCTCATCGTCACGGATGTTTGGGTTCACCGCTTTCAGCGCTTCCAGACGGGAAAGTTCAGCAGACAGCTTTTCGTCAGCTTCGCTACGCGCAGCATCAATCAGCGCTCTGGCCGCTTTTTCTATCTGGCTTTCACCCAGTTGCAGAATGCTGTGCACGTCCTGCTGCACCGCATTCACCAGCTTACTGCCGGTGTGGCGATTCACCGCGCTCAGCTGGCGGTTAAAGCTCTCGAACTCGACCTGGGCTGCCAGGTTGGTGCCGTTTTTGTCCAGCAGCAGACGCACAGGCGTTGGCGGCAGGAAGCGGGTGAGCTGAAGCTGTTTTGGCGCCTGCGCTTCAACAACGTAAATCAACTCTACCAGCAGCGTACCCACTGGCAGCGCCTTGTTTTTCAACAAGGAAATGGTGCTGCTGCCGGTATCGCCAGAGAGGATCAGATCCAGGCCGTTGCGAATAAGCGGGTGTTCCCAGGTAATGAACTGCGCATCTTCGCGGGACAGGGCAACATCACGCTCAAAAGTGATGGTGCAGCCATCTTCCGGCAGACCCGGGAAATCCGGGACCAGCATATGATCGGATGGCGTCAGGACGATCATGTTCTCGCCGCGATCGTCCTGGTTAATTCCGACGATGTCGAACAGGTTCATGGAGAAACTGATCAGGCTGGTGTCATCATCCTGCTCTTCAATGCTCTCAGCGAGCGCCTGCGCTTTCTCGCCACCGTTGGAGTGGATCTCCAGCAGACGGTCACGGCCCTGCTCCAGCTGGGCTTTCAGGGCGTCATGTTTTTCACGGCAGGATTTAATCAGATCGTCAAAACCTTCCGTCTCTTCTGGTGCCGCCAGATAACCGATCAAATCGCTGTGAACCTGATCGTAAATGGTACGGCCCGTCGGGCAGGTATGCTCGAAAGCATCCAGACCTTCGTGGAACCACTGCACCAGTACGGACTGGGCGGTTTTTTCCAGGTAAGGCACGTGGATCTGAATGTCGTGCGCCTGGCCGATACGATCCAGACGGCCGATACGCTGCTCCAGCAGATCCGGGTTAAACGGCAGATCGAACATCACCAGGTTGCTGGCGAACTGGAAGTTACGGCCTTCAGAACCGATTTCGGAACACAGCAGAACCTGCGCGCCGCTGTCCTCTTCGCCAAACCATGCTGCTGCACGGTCACGCTCAACGATGGACATGCCTTCGTGGAATACCGCAGCGCGGATCCCTTCACGCTCGCGCAGCACTTGCTCCAGCTGGAGCGCGGTTGCCGCTTTGGCGCAAATCACCAGAACCTTCTGCGAACGGTGTGCAGTCAGATACCCCATCAGCCACTCAACGCGCGGATCGAAGTTCCACCATGTGCCGGTATCGCCTTCAAATTCCTGGTAGATCTGTTCCGGATAGAGCATGTCGCGTGCGCGCTCTTCCGCAGTTTTGCGCGCGCCCATAATCCCGGACACTTTGATCGCCGTCTGGTACTGGGTTGGCAGCGGCAGCTTGATGGTGTGCAGTTCGCGTTTCGGGAAGCCTTTCACACCGTTACGGGTGTTACGGAACAGCACGCGGCTGGTGCCGTGGCGGTCCATCAGCATGTCGATCAATTCCTGACGCGCCGATCCGGCATTGTCGCTGTCGCTATTCGCGGCCTGCAACAGCGGCTCGATATCCTGCTCGCCAATCAGATCGCTCAGGGTATTCAGTTCGTCATTAGAAAGATGTTTACCCGCCAGCAGCAGCGCAACGGCATCGGCGACCGGGCGATAGTTTTTCTGTTCTTCAACAAACTGCTCAAAATCATGGAAACGGTTTGGATCCAGCAGACGCAGACGGGCAAAGTGGCTTTCCAGACCCAGCTGTTCCGGCGTTGCGGTCAGCAGCAGCACGCCAGGCACGCGCTCGGCGAGCTGTTCAATAGCCATGTACTCACGGCTTGGGGCATCTTCGCTCCAGACCAGGTGGTGCGCTTCATCGACCACCATAATGTCCCATTCGGCATCACACAGGTGCTCAAGGCGTTGCTTGCTGCGGCGCACGAAGTCCAGCGAACAAATCACCAATTGTTCCGTTTCGAATGGGTTATCCGCATCATGCTGGGCTTCGGCATAGCGTTCGTCGTCGAACAGGGAGAAACGCAGGTTAAAGCGGCGCAGCATCTCAACCAGCCACTGATGTTGCAGCGTTTCAGGAACGACGATCAGCACACGCTCGGCTGCGCCAGAGAGCAGCTGTTGATGCAGGATCATCCCGGCTTCAATGGTTTTACCCAGACCCACTTCATCAGCCAGCAGTACGCGCGGTGCATAACGACGACCGACGTCATGGGCGATGTTCAACTGGTGCGGGATAAGGCTGGTGCGCTGACCGCGCAGGCCGCTCCACGGCATCCGGTATTGTTCACTCTGGAACTTACGGGCGCGATAGCGCAGTGAAAAGCGATCCATGCGGTCGATTTGCCCGGCGAACAGGCGGTCTTGCGGTTTGCTGAAGACCAGTTTGCTGTCGAGCAGCACTTCGCGCAGGATGACATTGGCTTCGTCAGTGTCCAGACGAGTACCAATATAGGCGAGCAGTCCATTCTCTTCTTTTACGTCTTCAACCTTCAGCTGCCAGCCATCATGGCTGGTAACGGTGTCGCCCGGATTAAACATCACGCGGGTAACAGGGGAGTCATTGCGAGCGTACAGGCGGTTCTCACCGGTTGCAGGGAAGAGGAGGGTGACCATGCGCGGATCTATCGCAACCACGGTTCCCAATCCAAGTTCGCTTTCTGTATCGCTGATCCAGCGTTGACCAAGTGTAAAAGGCATATATGTTCGGCTCTAATCTTTAATTGCAGGCAATAGTTCGACCACCGTCAAAAAGACAGTCATCGAAAAATGGGTCCGGGAATGGAAAGGGCGCTATGGTACTGGATGGCAGCGATTTCGTCACGCGTCAAAATAGGCCAAGTTGCCCTGTCACTAGTGTAGCAAAATCGTCGTCGATGAAGGGCAAAATTCCTTCCGCAACGGGCTGAAGCTGGCGAGTCAGGTAATGCTCGTAGTCAAGTGGCGATTGCTGATAATCCACGGGCTCCGGGCCGCTGGTGGTCCAGACGTATTTGATGGTTCCCCGGTTTTGATACTGCTGAGCACGCCCGCGGCGGACGTTCTCTTCGTCGGCCAGACGCGCCGCACGAACATGTGGCGGCACGTTACGCTGATACTCCGCCAGCGGGCGGCGCAGGCGCTTACGATACACTAGTTGGTCATCCAGTTCGCCGGCCATCAGACGGGCTATGGTTTCTCGCACATAGTCCTGATAGGGCTCGTTGCGAAATACCCGCAGATAGAGCGTTTGCTGGAACTGCTGCGCCAGCGGCGTCCAGTCGGTGCGTACTGTTTCCAGCCCTTTAAACACCATGCGCTGTTTTTCACCTTCCTGGATTAACCCTGCATAACGCTTCTTGCTGCCCTGGTCGGTACCGCGAATAGTCGGCATCAAAAAACGGCGGAAATGGGTTTCAAATTCCAGCTCTAGCGCGCTGGTTAACCGCTCTTTTTGCAAATGGGTTTGCCACCAGTCGTTCACGAAAGCGACCAGCGATTTGCCAATCCGCGCGGCGTCGTCTTCGGAATGTGCCCTTTTCAGCCACACGAAGGTGGAGTCCGTATCGCCATAGATGACGTCATATCCCTGGGATTCAATCAGCGCTTTGGTCTGACGCATTATTTCATGCCCGCGCATGGTAATAGACGATGCCAGGCGTGGATCGAAGAAGCGGCAGGCGCTGGTGCCCAGCACGCCATAAAACGCATTCATAATAATTTTCAGCGCCTGGGAAAGCGGTTTGTTGCCGTGACGTTTGGCCTCGTCGCGCCCGTGCCAGATTTGCCCCACAATTTCTGGCAGGCAGTGTTTCTCGCGCGAGAAATGCGCCCCAAGAAAGCCTTCGGTGCTGTGCACAGCATCCGGTTGCGCCATGCCCTCAACCAGCCCCACCGGATCGATGAGAAACGTGCGGATAATTGATGGGTACAGGCTTTTGTAATCCAGCACCAGCACCGAGTCATATAATCCCGGTCGGGAGTCCATGACATAGCCGCCAGGGCTGGCCTGCGGGGGGATTTCCCCGAGATTTGGCGCAACATAGCCCGCCCGGTGCATCCGGGGAAAATAGAGGTGACCAAACGCCGCAACTGAGCCGCCGTGCCGGTCGACGGCCAGGCCGTTCACCGTCGCGCGCTCCAGCAGGAAAGGCATGATCTCCGTTTTGTGGAAAATCTGCGTTACCAGCTCACAATCTTTCAGGTTGTAAGTGGCGAGCGCCGGTTTGTTTTCATTAAAGCGCCGGTCAATCTCGTCCATCCTGTCCCACGGATTGTCGATGGATTTACCTTCACCGAGCAGCTCCTGCGCCACCGTTTCCAGCGAGAAAGAGGAGAAATTCCAGAAAGCGGATTTCAGGGCTTCGATGCCGTCGATTATCAGGCGTCCGTTGGCCTGGGCGAAGAATACGCCGTTTTTAAAACCATGTTCGCGCCATTCGATCTCAGTGTTACCGCGCCCCAGCATCAGCGGAATTCGATACCGTTCGGCGTGTTTTTGCAGCACCCGCAGGTCAAATTGCACCACGTTCCAGCCGATCAGGACATCGGGGTCGTGCTCGGCAAACCACTGATTCAGTTTTTCCAGCAGCTGGGGGCGGCTATTGACGTACTCAAGTTGAAAATCCAGTGCGGAGGCATCGCCATTTGGCGGCCCGAGCATATAGACAATCCGTTGCCCGCAGCCTTCAAGACCGATGCAGTACAACTCACCGTGGCGGGTGGTTTCAATATCCAGCGAGACCCATTTGAGTGGTGGACGATAGTGCGGGTTCGGTTTCAGGCGCGCATTGACCAGCCTGGCGCCTTGCTCAGTGCCATCGACCCAGACGGGGGCGGTAATAAAGCGTTCCATCAGAAAGCGTTCAGGTGGACGAACGTCGGCTTCATACAGCGTGACGCCGGCCTCGCGCAGCAGTTTTTCATAGCGCATCAGCTGACGATGGGCGCGGCAATAAAGACCGTAGACCGGCTGACGATGGAAATCTTTAAGCTCAAGCGGGGTGATGCGCCAGCCGTTTTCGCCTCGCAGCAGCTGTTTGGCTTTTTCAACCTGAGGTTCGGGGATAAAGGCCACGGACTCTTGCGGCGGCAGCGTGACGTTCAGCGGGCCGTTATCCGTCGCCAGCCAGAACTCAACTTCCGTCCCCTGAGGTGTATCCCGCCAGTGTCGGGTCAGTAAAAAGCCTTCTTGCGCCTGCGCCACGCCGATATCCCATAAAACAAAACCAGGCGTGATTATAGCCTGGTTGCGTGTTTTGTGCTGGGTATATATACAGTTTATTGTCCGTAATAGGCTTTCGCGCCGTGCTTACGCAGGTAATGTTTATCCAGCAGGGTTTGCTGCATATCCGGTAATTGCGGTGCCAGCTGGCGGCAGAAGATCCCCATATACGCCACCTCTTCGAGAACGATAGCGTTATGCACGGCATCTTCGGCGTTTTTTCCCCAGGCAAACGGGCCATGGGAGTGCACCAGCACGCCGGGCATTTGTGCCGCATCGATTCCCTGTTTTTCAAAGGTTTCAACGATAACGTTGCCGGTTTCCCACTCATACTCACCGTTAATTTCTGCATCGGTCATTAACCGGGTGCAGGGAATGGTGCCGTAAAAGTAATCTGCGTGGGTGGTGCCGGTTGCCGGGATGGACTGACCCGCCTGCGCCCAGATAGTGGCGTGGCGTGAATGGGTGTGAACAATGCCGCCAATGGTCGGGAATGATTGGTACAGCAGGCGATGGGTTGGCGTATCGGAAGAGGGCTTTTTCTTCCCTTCAACCACTTCACCGGTGGCGATACTGACCACCACCATATCCTCTGCCGTCATCACGCTGTAATCGACGCCGGAAGGTTTGATAACAAACACGCCTTTATCACGATCAACGGCGCTGACGTTACCCCAGGTCAGGGTAACTAGGTTGTGTTTCGGCAGCGCCAGGTTGGCTTCAAGCACCTGACGTTTGAGTTCTTCTAACATGCAATCCTCCAGGAAAAGAGGCCTGCCCTGCGGCAGGCCAAAGGTTCCCCTGTTAACGTTTTGAACCGTAATAAACTTCGTTCCAGCGCAGCGCGTCTTTGAACGCTGGCAGGCGGGTGTCGTTATCGATAACGGTCAGTTCGATGTCGTGCAGTTCAGCGAACTGGCGCATGTCATTCAGGTCCAGCGCGTGGCTGAACACGGTGTGGTGTGCACCACCGGCAACGATCCAGGCTTCAGACGCCGTTGGCAGATCCGGCTGAGCTTTCCACAGCGCGTTGGCAACCGGGAGTTTTGGCAGTGAGTGTGGAGTTTCGACGGCATCCACGCAGTTCACCAGCAGGCGGAAACGATCGCCCAGATCGATCAGGCTGGCGTTAATGGCCGGGCCGGTACGGGTGTTGAAGATCAGGCGCGCCGGATCGGCTTTGCCGCCGATGCCGAGGTACTGAACGTCGAGGATCGGTTTCTCATCAACGGCGATCGAAGGACACACTTCCAGCATGTGAGAGCCGAGCACCAGATCGTTGCCGTTCTCAAAGTGGTAGGTGTAGTCCTCCATGAAGGAGGTGCCGCCCTGTAGACCGGTTGACATCACTTTCATGATGCGAAGCAGGGCGGCGGTTTTCCAGTCGCCTTCACCAGCAAAGCCGTAGCCCTGCTGCATCAGACGTTGTACGGCCAGGCCTGGCAGTTGTTTCAGGCCGTGAAGATCTTCAAAGGTGGTGGTGAAGGCATGGAAACCGCCCTGTTCCAGGAAGCGTTTCATCCCCAGTTCAATGCGCGCTGCATCCAGCACGTTCTGGCGTTTGTCGCCGTGGATTTGCGCTGCCGCCGTCAGGCGATAGCTGCTTTCGTATTCATCAACCAGCGCGCTCACGTCGCCATCGCTGATTTCGTTCACAACCTGCACCAGGTCGCCCACCGCCCAGGTATTCACGGAGAAGCCAAACTTGATCTGCGCAGCGACTTTATCGCCGTCGGTAACGGCCACTTCACGCATGTTGTCGCCAAAACGCACCACTTTCAGGTGACGGGTATCTTGTTTAGAGACCGCCTGGCGCATCCAGGAGCCGATACGTTTTTGCGCGTGCTGATCCTGCCAGTGACCGGTTACCACCGCATGTTGCTGGCGCATACGCGCGCCGATGAAGCCGAACTCACGGCCGCCGTGCGCGGTCTGGTTCAGGTTCATAAAGTCCATATCAATGCTGTCCCACGGCAGGGAGGCGTTGTACTGGGTATGGAACTGCAACAGCGGTTTGTTGAGGATAGCCAGGCCGTTGATCCACATTTTGGCTGGCGAGAAGGTATGCAGCCACACTACCATCCCGGCACATTTGTCGTCGTAGTTAGCGTCGCGGCAGATGTTGGTAATTTCATCTGGCGTGGTGCCCAGTGGTTTCAGCACCAGTTTGCAGGGCAGTTTGGCTTCTGCGTTCATCGCGTTAACCACATGTTCTGCGTGTTTCGTGACCTGCTGCAGCGCTTCCGGCCCATACAGATGCTGGCTGCCAATGACAAACCACACTTCATAATTATTAAAAATGGTCATTATCGTGTCCTTAATGTGTCAGGGTTGCCGGAGTATCCGCGGTGTGTTTGGCCGGGGCGGCGACAGGGAGATAGTGGAGTTCTGCGCTTTTCGACCATTGCTGGTAGCGCTGATAAAGTTGCTCAAAGCGTTGGGCCTGCTGGGTGCGCGGCTGAAGCGTGTTTTCAACAGCACTGGCCATATGCTGCTGCGCGGTCGGGATATCGGTGTGAACCCCTGCGGCGACGGCGGCGAAAATCGCCGCCCCCAGGGCGCAGCACTGATCGGAGGCCACAATTTGCAGCGGACGGTTTAAGACATCGCAGCAGGCCTGCATGATCACCGGGTTTTTACGGGCAATACCGCCCAGCGCCATGACATTGTTAACGTCGATACCTTGCTCGGTGAAGCACTCCATAATGGCGCGCGCACCGAAAGCGGTTGCCGCAATCAGGCCGCCGAAGAGAGCCGGTGCGTCAGTGGCCAGGTTGAGGTCGGTAATCACCCCTTTCAGGCGCTGGTTGGCAAACGGCGTACGGCGGCCGTTAAACCAGTCGAGCACGACCGGCAGGTGATCAAGGGACGGATTTTTTGCCCAGGCCTCGGTGAGTTGTGGCAGCAGTTGTTTTTTGCTTTCGGCAATCTGCGCTTTCAGTTCCGGGTGTGCCGCAGCCAGTTGATCCAGCGGCCAGCCGAGCACGCGGCCAAACCAGGCGTAGATATCACCAAACGCAGACTGGCCGGCCTCCAGACCGATGAAATCAGGTACTACGCTGCCGTCAACCTGGCCGCAGATACCTTTCACTGCGCGCTCGCCGACGCTGGCTTTATCCGCCGTCAGGATGTCGCAGGTTGATGTACCGATAACTTTCACCAGCGTGTTCGGCTGCGCGCCTGCGCCCACGGCGCCCATATGGCAGTCAAATGCGCCGCCGGAAATCGCCACATTTTGCGGCAGCCCCAGTCGCTTCGCCCATTCTCCGCAGAGCGTGCCCACCGGGATGTCTGCGGTATAGGTGTCGGTAAACAGCGGGTATTTCAGGTTCTGGTTGATGATCGGGTCGAGTTCATCGAAGAACGCCGCGGGTGGCAGGCCACCCCAGCTTTCGTGCCACAGTGATTTATGCCCGGCGCTACAGCGGCCGCGACGAATATCCTGCGGGCGCGTCGTACCGGATAGCAGCGCCGGAACCCAGTCGCAAAGCTCAATCCATGACACGGCAGCCTGTGCGACAGCACGGTCAGCACGCGTTACGTGCAAAATCTTCGCCCAGAACCATTCGCTCGAATAAATGCCGCCGATATAGCGCGAGTAGTCGGTTTTACCTGACTGATGGCACAGACGGGTGATGGCTTCGGCTTCTTCAACGGCGGTATGGTCTTTCCACAGCACGAACATGGCGTTCGGGTTGTCGGCGAACTCAGGACGCAGCGCCAGTACGCGGCCTTCAGCATCCACTGGCGCAGGCGTTGAGCCGGTGCTGTCGACGCCAATACCGACGATTTGCGCCCGCTGGGCATCGCTCAGTTCGGCCAGCACGGTTTTGATCGCCGCTTCCATCGATTCGATGTAGTCACGGGGATGGTGACGGAACTGGTTGTTTGGCGCATCGCAGTAGCGCCCCTCTTGCCAGCGCGGGTACCACTCAACGCTGGTTGCTATTTCCTGGCCGGTCGTACAGTCCACTGCCAGTGCGCGAACCGAGTCGCTGCCAAAATCGAGGCCAATCGCAATTGCCATGGTGTTGCTCCATCAAAAAACAGGTATGAAAGAACATTAGAGATTGAGGGGAAAAATCGTCAGGCAGGATCCGCTAATCTTATGGACTAAATTGCTGTTGCGATTGAAAGTGTGACGCCGTGCAAATATTCAATGTGGACATTTCTGCCGCACTTATAGACACTTTTGTTACTGCTTATCCGCACGTGTCGACGGAGAAATCAGGGGCAAAAGCTGAAATTGGGCGGACGTAAAAGAAGCGTGATGCTTTTTGGATCTTTTCGCGGGCCGTTTTTATACTGCTTTTATCGATATGGACAATTGGTTTCCTTAAAGACCGTTGGGAGTACTGAATCTATGGCCGAAACGCAAAGCGATCCCTTACTGCCGGGCTACTCGTTTAACGCCCATCTGGTAGCGGGGCTGACCCCTATCGAGGCCGAGGGTTATCTCGATTTTTACGTTGACCGACCGCTGGGGATGAAAGGATTCATTTTGAATCTCACCGTGCGGGGTGAGGGGGTGATTAAAAATAACGATCAGCAGTTTATCTGCCGCCCTGGCGATATGCTGTTGTTCCCGCCAGGAGAGATCCACCACTACGGGCGTCATCCTGATGCGAAAGAGTGGTATCACCAGTGGGTTTACTTCCGCCCGCGCGCCTACTGGCAGGAGTGGCTCTCGTGGCCTGCCATTTTTGCCCATACCGGTTTCTATCGCCCGGATGATGTCCATCAGTCCTTATTCCGGGAGCTGTTTGCGCAGATTATTGAAGCGGGACAGGCAGGCGGGCGTTACGCCGAACACCTGGCTATTAACTTGCTGGAACAGGTGTTGTTACGACGCATGGAAGCGATTAATGAATCGCTTAACCCGCCGCTTGATAACCGCGTGCGCGATGCCTGTCAGTACATTAGCGACCACCTTGCGGACAGCCAGTTTGATATTGCCAGCGTCGCGCAACATGTGTGTCTGTCGCCGTCCCGGTTATCGCACCTGTTCCGCCAGCAACTGGGGGTGAGCGTTCTGAGCTGGCGCGAGGATCAACGTATCAGTCAGGCTAAGCTGTTGCTCAGCACAACCCGGATGCCAATTGCCACCGTAGGGCGCAATGTGGGCTTTGAAGATCAACTCTATTTCTCGCGCGTCTTTAAAAAATGTACCGGGGCCAGCCCGAGTGAATTCCGTGCCGGATGTGAATGAAACGTAAAATAAGATAAACGATCAGGTGAAGTTTGGTGACTGCCAGTAAACTATTCAGACAATTGTTGTCTTGACGTGGTGAGGGGCTCTTTGCAGAATCCCTGCTTCGTTTTCTGACCGGAATAGTTATGCAGGCATTGCTGGAACATTTTATTACCCAGTCCGTTATGTATTCGCTCATCGCCGTTGCGCTGGTGGCGTTCCTGGAATCGCTGGCGCTTGTCGGGCTGATTTTACCTGGCACCGTGATGATGGCGGGGCTTGGTGCGTTAATCGGTAGCGGTGAGGTCAACTTCTGGCAGGCATGGCTGGCCGGGATTGTGGGGTGCTTGCTCGGGGACTGGATCTCTTTCTGGCTGGGCTGGCGCTTTAAGAAACCGCTGCATCGCTGGTCGTTCATGAAAAAGAATAAAGCGCTGCTGGATAAGACCGAGCACGCGCTACATCAGCACAGTATGTTTACCATTCTGGTCGGGCGCTTTGTTGGCCCAACCCGCCCGATAGTACCGATGGTGGCCGGGATGCTGGATCTACCCGTGACCAAATTCGTGGTGCCGAATATTATCGGCTGCGTGTTCTGGCCGCCGTTTTACTTCCTGCCGGGGATCCTGGCCGGCGCGGCGATTGATATTCCTGCCGATATGCAAAGCGGACAATTCAAATGGCTGTTGCTGGCAACGGCACTGCTGCTGTGGCTGGCGGTGTGGTTGTGCTGGCGCCTGTGGCGCAGCAGTAAAGCGGGAGTGGATCGTCTGACGCACTACCTTCCTCGCCAGCGGTTAATCTGGCTGTCTCCCCTGATGCTCGGCATTGCGGTTGTGGCGCTGGTCGCGCTGATTCGCCATCCGCTGATGCCGGTGTATGGCGAGATCCTGTTGAAGGTTGTAAGCCGTTAAGGTGTTTTCCCTCTCCCTGTGGGAGAGGGGCAGGGTGAGGGCATCAGACCGCACGAATGCCCAGCAATGAAGATGCCCCCGCTTTACCGCTAAGCAGTTCTTCTGTTTCACCATCCCACATAATACGTCCCTCCGCGATCACCACCGATCGCGGCGCAATGCGCGCGGCATCTTCAATGCTGTGAGAAACCATCAGCATGGTGAGTTGCTGGTGCTTGCAGACGTCCTGCACCAGGGTGAGCATCTCCTGGCGCAGCGCCGGGTCGAGTGCGGAAAACGGTTCATCAAGCAGCAGTACCGGCTGTTCACGCACCAGACAGCGGGCCAGGGCAACGCGCTGGCGCTGGCCGCCAGACAGCTCACCCGGCAGCCTGTCGATAAACGCTGTTAACCCCATCTGCACGGCGATGGTGTCCAGTTTCTGACGCTGTACGGCGTTGAGTTTTAGCCCCGGGTTCATCCCCAGCGCGATGTTTTGCCACACCGTCAGGTGGGTAAACAGGTTGTTTTCCTGAAACAGCATCGACACCGGGCGTCGTGCCGGTGGCGTGTAGGTATGATCCTGGCCTTCAATGAGAATCGACCCGCTTGCCGGTTGCAGGAAACCGGCAACCAGGTTAAGCAACGTGCTCTTTCCGGCTCCGCTTGGGCCAAGCACGGCAATCATCTCACCCTGTCGCGCGGAAAGGGTGAAACGCATTGGCAGATGCTGGTAAAGCCAGGTGACATCAATCAGTTTTAACATCTCGCCCCGGGAGTTTTTCGATAACGGTAAATAAGGCAAAGCACAGTAGCAGAAGTAACAGTGCCGTCACGGCGCCATCCTGGCTGCGATAAGAGCCAATTTGCTGATACAGCCAGAACGGTAGCGTGCGGAAATCCTCGTTACCAAATAACGCCACAACGCCAAAATCACCAATCGACAATACGCTGGCGAAGGCTAACGCCTGTGCCAGCGGGCGCTTCAGCGCGCGAAGTTCTACAACTTTCAGCCGCTGCCAGCCCTGCATTCCCAGAGACTGACACAACAAACTGTAGCGGCTGTTGATATCGCGCATGGGGTTTTCCAGCACCTTGAGTGCATAGGGAATAGCCATCAGCGCGTTGGTGAAAATCACAATGCCGTCTGCGCTTTCGGGCAGGCCAACGGTGGTGTTGAAGAGTAAAAAGAAACCTGTCGCCAGCACAATACCGGGCATTGCCAGAATCAGCATTCCTGTCAGTTCCAGGGCTTGCCCGGCTTTGCGGGCCTGGCGGGCATAAAGCTCGCGGCTACTCCAGAGCAACATCATGGTCAGGATAACGCACAGCAACCCCGCCGCCATCGCGATTCGTAATGAGGTAAAGGTCGCCTGCCAGAGCACCGGCTGTTGTAATACGGCCAGGATATTCAGGTTCAGGCCATCCACCACCACCGCCAAAAGAGGCGGCAGCAGAAGCAAGAGCGCCAGCGTAATCAGTGCGAAATCGGTGAGGCGGCTGTGCAGGCTATCCTGCGGATCGCGCCAGCCTGAAATCTGATTCGCCCCAGGCGGGATGGCTTTGCTCAGTCGCTGGCTCAGGAATACCAGCACCAGGCAGCAGAGCATCTGTACGATCGCCAGTAGCGCCGCGCGCCCGGGATCGTAGTCGTAGCTCAGGGCCTGGTAGATAGCCAGCTCAATCGTGGTGGCCTGCGGGCCGCCGCCAAGCGAGAGTACGGTCGCGAAGCTGGCAAAACAGAGCATAAAGATCAGGGCGGCGACCGGCGGAATTTGCCGACGTAGCCAGGGCCATTCAACGAAACGGAAGAACGACCACCCGCGCATATCCAGCTGGGCGGCAAGCTGGCGTTGCTCTCCGGGGATGCTCTCCAGCGCCTGCAAAAAGAGCCGCGTGGCCATCGGCATATTGAAAAAGATGTGTGCCAGCAGAATGCCTTTTAGCCCGTAAGGGGAGAAGGTCCACTCCAGGCCCAGCAGGGTAAAGAGCGAGGCCAGCCAGCCCTGACGGCCATAGACGCTGAGAATACCGAAAACGGCGACCAGCACGGGCAGGATCAGCGTCATCGCACACAGGCGCAACAATGCTTGTCTGCCAGGAAATCGTCTTCGGTAAAGTGCTCGCGCCAGAAAAATGGCGGGAATAACCGACAGCAGCGCCGAGAGAAATGCCTGCCAGAAAGAGAAACGGATGACGTGCCAGAGATAGCTATCGTGCCAGAGAGAGAGCAGATCGCTCTCTGGCGCGTTTAACCATAACGCAAGAAATGCCCCCAGGCTTACCGCAACCATCAGGATGGCGGCGAGCAGCCCGGGGAGTAACCAGCCTGCAATTAGCGGCTGACGGCGCGTTGCCATTCACTTACCCATGCTGCACGCTGTGCAGCAACCTGCTGCGGCGTAAACTCCAGTGAGGTTTGCGGTTTAGAAAGCTGATCAAAACCTGCCGGTAGCGCAACGTGGGTGACTGGGTACATCCAGTTGCCCGTCGGGATAGCATTCTGGAACGCAGGAGAAACCATAAATTTCAGGAACTTCTCTGCCAGTTCCGGCTGCTTGCTGGCGGCGGTACGTGCTGCCACTTCAACCTGCAAGTAGTGGCCTTCAGCAAAGTTCGCCGCCGCGTAGTTATCTTTCTTCTCGGCAATAATGTGGTAAGCCGGAGAGGTGGTGTAGCTCAGCACCAGGTCGCTTTCCCCTTTCAGGAACAGGCCATAGGCTTCACTCCAGCCTTTCGTGACGGTGACGGTTTTCGCGGCCAGCTTCTGCCAGGCTTCCGGCGCTTTATCGCCATAGACTTTTTGCATCCACAGCAGCAGGCCGAGACCTGGAGTACTGGTGCGCGGATCTTCGTAAATCACGCGCCATTTCTGATCGCTTTCAACCAGCTCTTTCAGGCTTTTTGGCGGGTTCTTCAGCTTGTTTTTGTCATAAACAAAGGCAAAGTAGCCGTAATCAAAGGGAACGAAGGTGTCGTTTTTCCAGCCGCCAGGGACACTGACGGCATCGGTTGCCACGCCGCTTTTGGCAAACAGCTTCGTTTGTGTGGCGGCGTCCAGCAGGTTGTTATCAAGGCCAAGCACCACGTCGGCTTTGCTGTTTTTCCCTTCCATACGCAGACGGTTAAGCAGCGAAACGCCATCTTCCAGCGCGACAAATTTCAGCTCGCAGTTACAGTCGGCTTCAAAGGCTTTTTTTACCACCGGGCCTGGGCCCCAGTCGGCCGAGAAAGAGTCGTAGGTGTAGACCGTCAGAACAGGCTTAGCAGCAGCAGGCAGTGCAAACAGCACCAGCAGGGGAAGAACTTTTTTTAACACTTTGCACCTCATAGTTGAGTGGCAAAGGATTTTGAGCGACAGCCTCAAATCCCTTCGCCGGCGTTATCCGGATCAGGTTCGACGGGTATTATCTCAGCGCACATCAGTGATGCAGCACCCCGTTGAGAACGGCGGTATTGTAATGATTTGGTGAATATTACGAAAGTGTTATGGCTCAGGCGGTGCAAACCACGCCGATTTAAAGTCAAACCAGCCCAGCGTGTTCATGCGTAAGCCGCGCATACTGCGTTGCCCCTGTATCATCAGCCAGTGGTGGATCAACGGCACAATGGCCTGCTGCGCCAGTAATTGCTGGCACCACGAGGCCAGATTCATCTCACCTGCGCGCCACTGGGCGGCGTCTTGCTGCCAGTCCCGGTCGATACAGTGCTGGATCAACGGCACCTCGTACAGGTGCGAAAAGAGCGAGAAATCGAGCGGCAGGGTGAAGTTTGCACTGTTCAGCCAGATGTCGCTTACCACATCGCCGCGGTGCCACTCGTCATAATCAACTTCCTGGATCTCCAGCGTGACCCCTACGGCTGCCAGCAGTTTCGTCATGATTCGGGCAATAAAGCGATGCTCTACGTGTTCGCGGTAGAAGGTCAGGGTGATGGACTCCAGTCCGGCGGGTTTTTCGCATTGCACCGGGCGAGCATGGTGCCAGCGTGGCAGCAGCCCATACGCCGGGAACCAGTAGGTCTGATACTGCTCTTCTGCATGGTAAATCAGGTTAGAAGGGGCAAGCACATGGCTTATCCACTGGCGTACCTCCTGATTGGCTCCGCGATGGGTGCGGCTATCAAACAGCAGATAGTAGCAGCCCTCTTCAAGACGACTTTCGACCGCTTTCTCACCTGTGGTGGGGCCTTCGAGCGTCAGGCCAACGCTGAGTTCTTCGCTGATATCCGGCAATACCCAGACGTTTACTTCGTCGATCAGCGCCCGGTAGCCAAAATAGTCATCGAAAGCGCGGATCTTAAGCTGGTTATTATTATTGCGTGAAACGGCGTAAGGCCCGGTGCCAATCGGCTGGCTGGCAAAATTATTCAGGGAATTCCATTCGCCAGGCAAGATCATTGACGGCACATAACCCAGAAGCCAGGGTAGCCATTTGTCCGGCTGCGACAGTTCGATATCCAGCGTCCAGGCGGTCGGCGAATGGATGTGGTGGATGTGCGAGTAGAGCGGCAACTTACGGGCGCGATCCAGCGAAGCGATAACATCGGCCATTTCCAGTTCACGACCGTGGTGGAAATGGATACCGGGGCGTAAAAAAAAGCGCCAGTGGAGAGGGGAAAGTTGCTGCCAGTGGTGAGCGATATCCGCTTCCAGTTCCCCGTTTTCCTCATTTATGCGCGTCAGGCCGCTGAAAATTTGTCGCGCCATATGGGTTTCTGAACGCCGTAACGCCGTGCCGGGTAACAGATTTTTCATTGGTCGATAGTAGAGCACCCGCAGAATATGCCGCCCCTGGCGAAAGCTCCGCCCGAGATGTGAAACCAGCATCTGACGTACGGCCGCCTTGTCGCCCACCAGTTGCACCAGCTGATCGATTCGGTCCTGCTCCAGCAGGTCTTCCGCGCGCTGCTGTTGCAGCGCAAGGCCGGTGTAGAGGAAGGTCAGGCGTGAACGTTTACCGCGCCCGGCCTCTGCTTCCCAGTTCAGCCAGCCCTGCTGCTGCATGGTGTTGAGCAGGGTACGCATATGGCGGCGAGAGCAGTTCAGTAAATCGGCCAGCTCATTCAGCGTAGTGTCCTGGGATTGCCCTTCGCAGCATTGCCAGAGGCGGATAAATTGTTGTTGCAGACGACCAGAAGGCATAAAAGGGGAACTCCTGACAAAAAATCAGCAATTTATTTATCCCTATATTAAGCCAATAATTCTTCCCGATGAAGCGAGGAGGTAAATTATGAAGAGGTCTACCGCACGTCAGTTTTATCAGCAGTATTTTTCAGCGACAAAGGGAGTGTCCTGGCTGGCCCGCCAGTGTGCAGAGCAACGGCTGAAAATTTTGGAAGAATTGATGCAGTGGGATGTTACGAAATCGACCTCTTCTCGCTAACTCGCCTCGATCATGTGTGACTGAGTATTGGTGCTAATCACCCGCCAGCAAAATGTTTTTGCTGGCTTTTTTCGTTTACTATCTCACCCAATTTCGAACCGCTTTCACAAGGATTTGCGTATGCTCTGGTTGATGACGATGGGGCGACGCCTGAATGGCGTGTATGCCGCATTTATGCTGGTGGCTTTTATGATGGGTGTGGCGGGGGCGCTCCAGGCGCCTACGCTGAGCCTGTTTCTCAGCCGCGAAGTAGGGGCGCAACCCTTCTGGGTTGGCCTGTTTTATACCGTCAACGCCATTGCCGGGATCCTGGTCAGCCTGTGGCTCGCTAAACGTTCCGACAGCCAGGGCGATCGCCGAAAGTTGATTCTGTTTTGTTGCGCCATGGCCATTGGTAATGCCTTGCTGTTTGCCTTTAATCGTCACTATATGACGCTGCTCACCTGCGGCGTGTTGCTGGCGGCGCTGGCCAATACTGCCATGCCGCAGCTGTTTGCGCTGGCCCGTGAGTATGCGGATAGTTCTGCCCGCGAAGTGGTGATGTTCAGCTCGGTGATGCGTGCGCAGCTCTCTCTCGCGTGGGTTATCGGCCCTCCACTGGCGTTCATGCTGGCGTTGAGTTATGGCTTTACGGTTATGTTTTCGATTGCGGCAGGGATTTTTGCCATCAGCCTTGTCCTGATTGCCTTTGCGCTGCCTTCTGTTGAAAGGGTTGAGCAAACGCCAGACAAACTGGTTGCCCAGGTCAGCGGCTGGAAGGATAAAAATGTCCGGATGCTGTTTATCGCCTCCACGCTGATGTGGACCTGTAACACCATGTATATCATCGATATGCCTTTGTGGATCAGTAGTGAGCTGGGTTTACCGGACAAACTTGCGGGCATCCTGATGGGGACGGCCGCAGGGCTTGAGATCCCGGCGATGATTCTGGCGGGTTACTACGTTAAGCGTTTCGGAAAACGCCCAATGATGATTGTCGCCGTGGCGGCAGGGGTGTTGTTCTATCTGGGGCTTATCTTCTTCCATTCGCGCGAGGCGCTGCTGGCGTTGCAGTTGTTCAATGCCGTGTTTATCGGGATTGTGGCCGGGATAGGGATGCTCTGGTTCCAGGATTTAATGCCGGGGCGTGCGGGTTCGGCCACGACGTTGTTTACGAACAGTATTTCAACCGGTGTGATACTGGCAGGGGTGATTCAGGGGGCGATTTCGCAAAGCTACGGGCATGGGGCAGTGTACTGGATGATTGCGGCGATATCAGTCGTGACGCTGGGGCTGACCTGCCGGGTGAAAGATGTCTGAATCTGGAAGGCGGCTTCACGAAAAGAAACGACTTTCTGACAGGTGCAAATAAGGCGCATAGAGTGCGTGGCGGGTGCTTGAGGCTGTTTGCCTCACGCTTTCGCAAGAGGCAAACAGTGGAGAGTCCCACATCAAAAACTGATGGGGAGACCAACTTCACAACCCACATTGCGAGGTTAGTCTCTTCATCGCCGAAAAGCAATAAGGAGGCTGGAATGCCAAAACGTACTCTGCTGTTAAGTTTGTTTTTGATCTGTACGACGCTGTTGATCTTCACCTGGATGGTGCGCGACTCGCTGTGTGAGCTGCACTTCAGACAGGAGAAAACAGAGCTGGCGGCAGTGTTGGCTTACGAAGCAAAACGTTAGCGGTGTAGGCGGGGGAAGATTCCCCGCCTCTCCAGAGTGGTTGAGCCTCAACGCACCCTTATCAATGGCCCGCGCGCTGCGGGCCATTGCCTTTAGCGCATAAACGCAGGCTGTTTTTTCTCGTAGGCCGAAATGGCGTCTTCATGCTGCAATGTCAAACCAATGCTGTCCAGACCATTGAGCATACAATGGCGGCGGAACGCATCAATACTAAAGCCAAAGGTTTTATCACCGGCTTTAACCTCTTCAGCTTCCAGATCCACTTCAAAGGAAATGCCCGGGTTTGCCTGAACCAGGCTGAACAACTCATCAACCTGCTCATCACTGAGCGTGACAGGCAGTAACTGGTTGTTAAAACTGTTGCCGTAGAAGATATCGGCAAAGCTTGGTGCGATTACGACCTTAAAGCCGTAGTCAGTCAGCGCCCAGGGGGCGTGTTCACGTGATGAACCGCAGCCAAAGTTTTCCCGGGCCAACAGAATTGATGCTCCCTTATATTCCGGGAAGTTCAGCACGAATTCCGGGTTAGGGACTTCGCCTTTATCGTCCAGGAAACGCCAGTCATTAAACAGGTGAGCGCCAAAACCTGTGCGTGTGACTTTCTGTAAAAACTGCTTAGGAATGATTGCATCGGTATCTACGTTGGCCGCATCCAGTGGGACAACCAGGCCTGTATGTTGGGTAAATTTCTCTGCCATGATTGTCTCCTTATTTCAGGCTGCGAATGTCGGCGAAATGGCCGGTAACTGCCGCAGCGGCGGCCATAGCCGGGCTGACCAGGTGGGTGCGCCCACCACGGCCCTGACGGCCTTCAAAGTTACGGTTACTGGTAGAAGCACAGCGCTCGCCCGGATTCAGACGGTCGTTGTTCATCGCCAGACACATGGAGCAGCCAGGCAAGCGCCACTCAAAACCGGCTTCGATAAAGATTTTGTCCAGACCTTCTGCTTCTGCCTGTGCTTTAACCGGGCCAGAGCCAGGCACAACCAGTGCCTGAACGCCTGGCGCGACTTTACGGCCTTTGGCAATCTCAGCGGCTGCACGCAAGTCTTCAATACGGGAGTTGGTACAAGAGCCAATAAACACTTTGTCGATTGCAACGTCGGTCAACGGTACGCCGGGTTTCAGCCCCATGTAGGCCAGTGCTTTTTCTGCGCTGGCGCGCTCAACCGGGTCAGCGAATGATGCCGGGTCAGGGATAGTGTCATTGACGGAAATGACCTGGCCTGGGTTAGTTCCCCAGGTAACCTGCGGAGCAATGTCTTCTGCCTGGAGAGTAACAACCGTATCAAAGGTTGCACCGTCGTCGGTGCTCAGGGTTTTCCAGTATTCAACGGCGCTGGCAAAATCCTGATCTTTCGGTGCGTGCAAACGACCCTTCACATAGTTGAAGGTGGTTTCGTCAGGTGCGACCAGACCGGCTTTGGCACCCATCTCAATGGCCATGTTACACAGGGTCATACGGCCTTCCATGCTTAACGCCTGAATAGCGTCGCCACAAAACTCGACAACGTGGCCTGTGCCGCCCGCGCTACCAGTTTTACCGATAATGGCCAGCACGATGTCTTTTGCGGTAATGCCTGGCGCGGCTTTACCCTTCACTTCAATCTTCATGGTTTTGGCACGGCCCTGTTTCAGGGTCTGCGTGGCCAGCACGTGTTCGACTTCAGAGGTACCAATACCGAAGGCCAGTGCGCCAAACGCGCCGTGTGTTGCCGTATGGGAGTCGCCACAGACAATGGTCATCCCCGGCAGGGTGATGCCCTGTTCCGGCCCCATAACGTGCACAATGCCCTGATATGGGTGGTTCAGGTCATACAGCTCAACACCAAATTCGTTGCAGTTCTTAATCAGCTCCTGCATCTGGATACGCGCCATCTCACCCGACGCATTGATGTCTTTGGTCTGAGTGGAAACGTTATGATCCATGGTGGCGAAGGTTTTGCCTGGCTGGCGTACCGGGCGCTTGTGTGCACGCAAGCCGTCAAAGGCCTGCGGAGAGGTCACTTCGTGCACCAGATGACGGTCGATGTACAACAGTGGTGTTTCGTTGGCTGCCTCATAAACCACGTGGGCATCGAACAACTTTTCGTATAACGTCTTCGCCATGATTACACCCCTTCAGCGACATAGCGGGCAATGATATCGCCCATTTCATCGGTACTGACTGCCGCCGTGCCACGTGCTAAATCACCGGTACGGACGCCTTCTTCCAACGCACGGTTAATGGCATTTTCAATTGCCGTTGCGGCATCGCCCGCATCCAGGCTGTAACGCAGCAACAGTGCCAGCGACAGGATCTGTGCAATAGGGTTGGCAATGTTTTTACCTGCGATATCCGGTGCAGATCCGCCAGCCGGTTCGTACAGACCAAACCCTTCTTCATTGAGGCTTGCGGAAGGCAACATCCCCATAGAGCCGGTGATCATCGCGCACTCATCCGACAGAATGTCGCCGAACAGGTTGGAGCACAGCAGCACATCAAACTGGGAAGGATCCTTGATCAGCTGCATGGTGGCGTTGTCGATGTACATGTGTGACAGCTCAACGTCCGGGTACTCTTTTGCGATTTCGCTGACGATTTCACGCCACAAAATAGAAGACTGCAACACGTTCGCTTTATCAATTGAGGTCACTTTATGACGGCGTTTGCGCGCAGACTCAAAAGCGATGTGGGCGATACGTTCGATTTCAAAGCGGTGATACACCTCGGTATCAAAGGCTTTCTCATGTTGACCGCTGCCTTCGCGGCCTTTCGGCTGACCAAAATAGATCCCGCCGGTCAGTTCACGCACGCACAGAATGTCGAAACCATTTGCGGCGATGTCTGCACGCAAGGGGCAGAACTCTTCCAGCCCCTGATACAGCTTCGCCGGACGCAGGTTACTGAACAGCTTAAAATGCTTACGCAGGGGCAGCAGTGCGCCACGCTCCGGTTGCTCTGCCGGTGGCAGGTGTTCCCATTTTGGGCCGCCAACGGAGCCGAACAGTACCGCATCTGCATTTTCGCAGCCTTCAATGGTTGCTTTCGGCAGTGGCGTGCCGTGGTTATCAATAGCAATGCCGCCGACATCGTAGTGGCTGGTGGTGATTTTCATCGCAAAACGCGAACGAACGGCTTCCAGTACTTTCAGCGCCTGTGCCATCACTTCCGGGCCAATTCCATCACCCGGCAACACAGCAATATGGTAATTCTTCGACATTACACGGTTTCCTTATTGTTCTCTTTATTCTGAGCTTTGCGTTGCAATTCTTTTTCGACTTCAGCGGCACGCCAGATGTTGTTCAGGACGTGAACCATTGCTTTTGCGGAGGATTCAACGATATCGGTCGCCAGACCTACACCATGGAAACGACGTCCGTTATGGGTGACAACGATATCCACCTGGCCCAGGGCATTTTTACCCTGACCTTTGGCCGTCAGGTCATATTTAACCAACTCGACGTCATACTCGGTGACGCGATTGATAGCCTGGTAAATGGCATCAACAGGCCCGTTACCGTTAGCCGCTTCAGCTTTAATTTCATCCCCGCAGGCCAGTTTGACGGAGGCTGTTGCGATGTCGCTGGAGCCGGACTGCACGCTGAAGTAATCCAGGCGGAAATGCTCTGGCTCTTCCTGCTGTTTGTTGATGAAAGCCAGTGCTTCCAGGTCGTAGTCGAATACCTGGCCTTTTTTGTCTGCCAGCTTCAGGAAGGCGTCATACAGCTGATCCATGTTGTAGTCGCTGTCTTTGTAACCCATCTCTTCCATGCGGTGTTTCACTGCCGCGCGGCCAGAGCGGGAAGTCAGGTTCAGCTGTACCTGGTTCAGACCGATGGATTCCGGGGTCATGATTTCGTAGTTTTCGCGGTTCTTGATGACGCCATCCTGGTGAATACCGGAGGAGTGTGCGAACGCGCCCGTGCCCACAATCGCTTTGTTTGCCGGGATTGGCATGTTGCAAATCTGGCTGACGGTCTGGCTGGTGCGCCAGATTTCATTGTGATTAATGCGCGTGTTCACGTTCATGATGTCTTTGCGCACTTTAATCGCCATGATCACTTCTTCCAGTGAACAGTTACCCGCACGTTCGCCGATACCGTTCATTGCACCTTCTACCTGACGTGCACCGGCGTGGACGGCAGCAATGGCATTACCGACGGCCAGGCCCAAATCGTCATGGGTATGAACGGAGATAATCGCTTTGTCGATGTTTGGTACGCGGTCATACAGGCCAGTGATGATGTTGGAGAACTCAAACGGCATGGTGTAGCCGACGGTGTCCGGGATGTTGATGGTTCTGGCACCGGCATTGATCGCCGCTTCAACCACACGCGCCAAATCTTCAATTGGCGTACGTCCAGCATCTTCACAGGAGAATTCCACATCGTCCGTGTAGTTGCGTGCACGTTTAACCATGTACACGGCGCGTTCGATGACTTCATCCAGCGTGCTGCGCAGCTTGGTGGCAATGTGCATTGGTGAGGTGGCAATAAAGGTATGAATACGGAAGGCTTCCGCCACTTTCAGCGATTCGGCAGCCACGTCGATATCTTTCTCAACGCAGCGCGCCAGGCCACACACACGGCTGTTTTTGATGGTGCGTGCGATGGTTTGTACAGATTCGAAATCACCCGGAGAAGAGACAGGGAAACCGACCTCCATAACGTCAACACCCATACGTTCGAGGGCCAGCGCAATCTGGAGTTTTTCTTTTACACTCAGGCTTGCCTGCAATGCCTGTTCACCGTCACGCAAAGTTGTATCGAAAATAATGACTTGCTGGCTCATGGGTTAGGTCCTTGTCTGTCTTAGGGCGCCTTGCTACGAGCATAAAAAAACCCGCGCAGTGGCGCGGGTTTCTTGTATTACTGGTGACGATTCAACGCTGAATTTCGCCCGCCAGTCTACCGCGCACAGTGGATGCGTTTAGTAGTAGTAGACCGGTGAAACGAATGGTGCGAATCATGAATCGTGCTCCAGATAAAATCGATATGCTTTTAGTGGTACTGGATACGACGATTCATGTCAACCCCTGGCAGGGAAAAAGGGGCGCAGTCCGGGTGAAAAAGAGAATGTTAACTTTAGCTTATTGTGCTGGTTTTCTCTTTTGCGACCAGGTTAATTGTCTTATTTTGGACTGATCATTCACTTGACGAATGATTTAATAATACTTTGTAGCAATTAAACATATCATTTATTTAACCAAACATTGAGCATAAATTCTTTTCATTTCACTGAGTTAGATAATTCCTCGGCAGTGATATTTAGCCTGATGATCGCAGGTTGTTAATTGTTTTTTATTTGGAGTGGTTAATAGTTTAATAATACTTAAGTCATCATTAACCTGAGAGGTGATTGTTTATTGGTGTAGATTATGGTTTCATTTCAATCCTAATGTCATTCATATCATTTGAACTGATTTTAATCTCATCAGAACAAGAATCTCACTGTATTTATTTTGAGGTGTGCTCTTTATGTATTCTGAATTTTAAACATTTCTCTTTCTCTGGTTCTATATGCATGGTAAATCATATTTCACGATGTTCTTGCAACATTCTGATTAAAGGATATTGGCGTGACAGTGGAGTTAAAAGTGTCAAAAAATAATATTAAACAATCTCAAATTACTGATGGGATGAAACCCCAGTTACGCACAGTTGATCTCAATCTGTTAACCGTATTTGATGCGGTGATGCAGGAGCAGAATATCACTCGGGCCGCACACTCTCTGGGAATGTCTCAGCCTGCGGTAAGTAATGCGGTATCCAGACTTAAGGCGATGTTTAACGATGAGCTTTTTGTTCGCTATGGGAGGGGAATTCAACCTACCGCGCGAGCATACCAGCTGTTTGGCTCTATTCGTCAGGCACTCCAGTTAGTGCAGAATGAATTGCCTGGTTCGGGGTTTGAACCCTTGAGCAGCGAACGTGTTTTTCACCTTTGCGTATGTAGTCCGTTAGATAATTATTTGACATCGATGATATACAATAAAGTTGAAGAGATCGCTCCCAATATTCAACTGGTGTTTAAATCATCGCTGAATCAAAACACCGAGCATCAGTTGCGTTATCAGGAAACTGAGTTTGTTCTGGGCTATGAAGAATTCCGCCGCCCTGAGTTTTCCTGTATTTCGCTGTTTAAAGATGAAATGGTGTTGGTGGCCAGTAAAAAACATCCCCGGATGAATTCACCGTTACGTGAAGCGGATGTTTATAGTGAACAGCACGCGGTTGTTTCCCTGGACAGATATGCCTCTTTTAGTCTGCCGTGGTATGACACTGTTGATAAACAAGCATGTGTGGCCTATCAGGGAATGGCGATGGTAAGCGTTTTAAATATCGTTTCCCAGACACAGTTGGTTGCTATTGCGCCGCGTTGGTTAGCAGAGGAATTTGCAGAGCAGCTTGATCTCCAGATTCTGCCATTGCCGCTGAAGTTAAATAGCCGTACTTGCTATCTTTCATGGCACGAAGCTGCGGGTCGGGATAAAGGTCATCAGTGGATGGAAGAGCTGCTTATCCGCGTTTGTCACCGATAAACTCATCGGGATAAATCATCCAGTTTTAGATGAATTATCCCGAGTTTATTCATATTCATGAAGTTTTATTCTGTTCTGTTTTTTTTCTGCGTGCCGTTACGTCCTCAAAAATAGATGAATTCCTGATTCTGTTCATTTTTAAACGATGATTAAGTATCGTGTTCACTTATTCCAGATGAATTCACCAGATCCTCTCGTAATGCCTGTTTTTTCTGCTTTAATCTCCATTTGAGGCCTTCGGTTTGCTAATTGCCTGCCTCATAGCGAGCGGTTAAGGTAAATGACACTCTGCAAAATATAAGATTGGGTTAGCCCAGTCAGAAGACGGCGCGGAAATGAATTCTGCGGTCTGTCTATAACAAAGCCTGGAGGCAAAGCATGGAGATGTTGTCTGGCGCGGAAATGGTTGTCCGATCGCTTATCGATCAGGGCGTGAAGCAAGTATTCGGCTATCCTGGGGGCGCTGTTCTCGATATTTATGATGCGCTGCATACCGTGGGTGGCATTGACCATGTGCTGGTACGCCATGAACAGGCCGCCGTGCATATGGCTGATGGGCTGGCCCGCGCAACCGGTGAAGTGGGCGTTGTGCTGGTGACGTCTGGCCCTGGAGCGACCAACGCTATCACCGGTATTGCCACTGCGTATATGGATTCTATCCCGCTGGTGATCCTCTCCGGGCAAGTGGCGACCTCGCTGATTGGTTATGACGCCTTTCAGGAATGCGACATGGTGGGGATTTCCCGTCCTGTTGTTAAGCACAGTTTCCTGGTTAAACAGACCGAAGACATCCCTGGAGTGCTGAAAAAAGCGTTCTGGCTGGCGTCAAGCGGACGCCCTGGCCCGGTTGTTGTCGACCTGCCAAAAGATATCCTGAACCCGGCAAACAAGCTGCCCTATGCCTGGCCGGACTCAGTCAGTATGCGTTCCTACAACCCCACTACTCAGGGGCACAAAGGGCAGATTAAACGTGCATTACAGACGCTGCTTGCCGCGAAAAAGCCCGTTGTCTATGTCGGTGGCGGCGCGGTCAACGCTGCCTGTGAAGAGCAGCTTCGTACGTTGATCGAGACGCTGAACCTCCCGGTAGCCTCTTCTTTGATGGGGCTGGGGGCGTTCCCTGCGACGCACCGTCAGGCGCTAGGCATGTTGGGGATGCATGGTACGTATGAAGCCAACATGACGATGCATAATTCGGATGTGATCTTCGCCGTTGGCGTACGTTTTGACGATCGAACAACGAATAACCTGGCAAAATATTGTCCTGATGCAACCGTGCTGCATATTGATATTGACCCAACATCTATCTCTAAAACGGTGCCGGCAGATGTGCCGATTGTGGGCGATGCGCGTCAGGTTCTGGAACAAATGCTGGAGCTGCTGGCACAAGAAACGGCTTCGCAACCCCTCGATGACATTCGCGACTGGTGGCAGCAAATTGAACGGTGGCGTGCGCGTCAGTGCCTGAAGTACGACACGCACAGTGAGAACATCAAGCCGCAGGCCGTCATCGAAGCGATTTGGCGACTGACGAAAGGCGAAGCGTATGTGACGTCAGACGTTGGTCAGCACCAGATGTTTGCTGCGCTTTACTACCCGTTTGACAAACCGCGCCACTGGATAAACTCAGGCGGTTTGGGGACGATGGGCTTTGGCCTGCCAGCCGCGCTGGGGGTGAAACTGGCGCTGCCAAATGAAACCGTCATTTGCGTGACCGGCGATGGCAGTATCCAGATGAACATTCAGGAACTCTCCACCGCGCTGCAATATGAGCTTCCGGTTCTGGTGCTGAATCTTAACAACGGTTATCTCGGCATGGTGAAACAGTGGCAGGATATGATCTATTCTGGCCGCCACTCTCAGTCGTACATGACCTCGCTGCCGGACTTTGTTCGCCTGGCTGAGGCTTACGGCCATGTGGGGATGCGGGTGTCCGATCCGGCAGAGCTGGAAACAAAACTCGGCGAAGCGCTTGAGCACGTGAAAAACAACCGCCTTGTCTTTGTGGATGTCATTGTGGACGGTGCAGAGCACGTTTACCCGATGCATATTCGCGGTGGCGGTATGGACGAAATGTGGTTAAGCAAAACGGAGAGAACCTGATATGCGCCGGATATTATCTGTATTACTGGAAAACGAGTCGGGCGCATTGTCTCGCGTCATTGGGCTGTTTGCTCAGCGCGGCTATAACATTGAAAGCCTTACCGTTGCGCCAACCGACGATCCCACGCTTTCACGCATGACGATTCAGACCGTTGGCGATGCCAAAGTTCTGGAGCAGATCGAAAAGCAGCTGCATAAGCTGGTTGATGTACTACGGGTCAGCGAGCTGGGGCAGGGTGCCTATGTTGAACGTGAAGTGATGCTGGTGAAAATTCAGGCCAGCGGCTACGGGCGTGAAGAGGTCAAACGCAATACAGACATCTTCCGTGGGCAAATTATTGATGTAACGCCTTCTATATATACGGTTCAGCTTGCAGGAACGAGCGATAAACTGGATGCTTTCCTGGCGTCCGTTCGCGATGTCGCAAAAATTGTTGAGGTAGCGCGCTCAGGCATCGTGGGACTTTCCCGCGGCGAGAAAATCATGCGCTAGTTGTCAAAAAGGTTCGCCTCTTTCTGCCCGGTCACCAAAGCCGGGCTTTTTTTTGCGTAATCGACCGCCAACGCAGATAAAAGCGGTTGCCGCGAGGGCTATTCTGCGTTTAGATGTTAAAAGATTTAACCATAACCTTGACAGGGCCATGGACTCTTTTCTTTTTTTAAGGGGCAATTGTGAAACTGGATGAAATCGCCCGGCTCGCCGGCGTGTCACGAACTACGGCGAGCTATGTGATTAACGGTAAAGCAAAGCAGTACCGTGTCAGCGATAAGACCGTTGAAAAAGTTATGGCGGTGGTTCGTGAGCATAACTACCATCCGAATGCTGTCGCAGCCGGCTTACGCGCCGGGCGCACCCGCTCTATTGGCCTGGTGATCCCAGACCTGGAAAACACCAGCTATACCCGTATTGCCAACTACCTTGAACGCCAGGCGCGTCAGCGTGGTTATCAGTTGTTGATCGCCTGCTCGGAAGATCAGCCAGACAACGAGATGCGTTGCATTGAACACCTGCTGCAACGCCAGGTAGATGCGATCATCGTCTCAACCTCTTTACCGCCAGAGCATCCGTTCTATCAACGCTGGGCAAATGATCCGTTCCCTATCGTCGCGCTTGACCGTGCGCTTGACCGGGAACACTTCACCAGCGTCGTAGGGGCCGACCAGGACGATGCAGAAATGCTGGCAGCTGAGCTGCGCACCTTCCCGGCTGAAACCGTACTTTACCTGGGAGCCTTACCTGAGCTTTCCGTGAGCTTCCTGCGTGAGCAGGGGTTCCGCACGGCCTGGAAAGATGATCCGCGTGAGGTGCATTACCTCTATGCCAACAGTTATGAACGTGAAGCGGCAGCCCAGTTATTCGAAAAATGGCTCGAAACGCACCCGATGCCGCAGGCGCTGTTCACCACTTCGTTTGCGCTGTTGCAGGGCGTAATGGACGTGACCTTGCGTCGTGATGGAAAGCTGCCTTCTGATCTGGCGATTGCGACGTTTGGTGATAACGAGCTGCTCGACTTCCTTCAGTGTCCTGTTCTGGCTGTGGCTCAGCGCCACCGCGATGTGGCAGAGCGCGTGCTTGAGATAGTCCTGGCAAGCCTTGATGAGCCACGTAAGCCGAAACCGGGTCTGTCCCGAATCAAACGTAATCTCTATCGTCGTGGAATTCTGAGCCGTCATTAATGAATTAGCCGGGCCGTGAAAACGGCCCTTTTTTGACAAATTAATGAGAAGAATAATTCCCGGATAAAATTTAGGATAATTCCTTAGGAATCATAGCCTGCTATTTTTCTTAATTCGTTTTGGCTTTTAAATTGCCTTTAAAAGAACATTTTTAGACTTTTTAAATGCTGACTTTGTATTATTTTGTTACAAAGGTCATTCAGGCGATGAATTATCAGACGTTTTTCCAGCCAGCCCATCAGCCCGTAAGCCCGCCTGCGCGCCCGCATGACACCTTGATGAATCTGGCGCTGTTATCCCCTGAGAATATGTCTTAAAATGCTGCCCGCGTCGCAAACTGACACTTTATATTTCCCTGCGATGATATTGAGTGATTTTTAACGCTAGTGTGCATATTCGGTTTTTTTCTTACAAATATTCATGACGTTAATTTTGCCTCGCCAGTTGTTCAGTTATTAATCAGGTCGGGATATATCTGCAAATCGAGGGCTTTCGGGTCCATATAGCGATAGTCCTGGCTTGACAAGCTTTTCCCTCGCTCCGTAAACTCCTTTAGGTGGGAATTTGTGGGTTAAAGTGGTGAGGAGGGGTGAGGCTGGCATGTTCCGTGGAGCAACGTTAGTCAATCTCGACAGCAAAGGG
This sequence comes from Enterobacter sp. Tr-810, assembly GCF_011752765.1. Lineage (NCBI taxonomy): Bacteria > Pseudomonadati > Pseudomonadota > Gammaproteobacteria > Enterobacterales > Enterobacteriaceae > Enterobacter > Enterobacter sp. Tr-810. The sequence goes on from NZ_VWWW01000005.1 coordinate 259,278, forward strand.
CGTTTATCGGTTCCAACACGATACCGCGATCGGCTGATTGAGAACGCTTCAGGTCAAATGGTTTGCACCATTGACATCAACCACCCCTGCCTGCTGCTTTACCCCTTGCCTGAATGGGAAATTATTGAGCAAAAGCTGTCGCGACTGTCGAGCATGAACCCGCAGGAACGCCGTGTGCAGCGGCTGTTATTGGGACATGCCAGTGAGTGTCAGATGGATAACGCGGGGCGATTACTGATTGCGCCTGTGTTGCGGCAACATGCCGGTCTGACAAAAGAAGTGATGCTGGTCGGCCAGTTCAACAAGTTTGAACTGTGGGATGAAACGACCTGGTATCAACAGGTCAAGGAAGATATCGACGCTGAGCAATCTGATTCCGCAACCTTGTCGGAACGATTGCAGGACTTGTCTCTATAAATATGATGGAAAATTATAAACATACAACGGTGTTGCTGGATGAGGCCGTTAATGGCCTGAACATTCGTCCGGATGGCATCTACATTGATGGCACTTTTGGTCGCGGTGGTCACTCGCGTTTGATCCTCTCCCAACTTGGAGCGGAAGGACGCCTGCTGGCAATCGATCGCGATCCGCAGGCGATTGCCGTTGCGCAAACCATCGATGACCCTCGCTTTTCCATCGTGCATGGACCTTTCTCTGCGCTGGCTGATTACGTGGCCGAGCGCGGATTGACGGGCAAGATCGACGGAATTCTTCTCGATCTTGGCGTTTCTTCACCTCAACTTGATGACGCAGAGCGTGGCTTCTCCTTTATGCGTGATGGCCCGCTGGACATGCGCATGGACCCGACTCGCGGTCAATCTGCTGCTGAATGGCTACAAACTGCTGACGAAGCGGATATCGCCTGGGTGATAAAAACCTTCGGTGAAGAGCGTTTTGGCAAACGTATTGCGCGCGCCATCGTTGAGCGTAACCGTATAGAACCAATGACCCGCACCAAAGAGCTGGCAGAAGTCATCGCCGCGGCCACTCCGGTGAAGGACAAACACAAACATCCCGCGACCCGTACCTTCCAGGCGGTTCGCATCTGGGTAAACAGTGAACTGGAGGAAATAGAGCTGGCGCTAAAAAGCTCGCTCGACGTGCTGGCCCCAGGTGGGCGGTTATCCATCATCAGCTTCCATTCGCTGGAAGATCGCATTGTGAAGCGCTTTATGCGTGAGCAAAGTCGCGGTCCACAAGTTCCAGCGGGCCTGCCGATGACGGAAGAACAACTCAGGAAACTGGGTGGCCGTCAGTTGCGAGCATTAGGCAAGTTGATGCCGGGCGAAGAAGAGGTGGCAGAGAATCCACGTGCCCGTAGTTCAGTGCTGCGTGTTGCAGAGAGGACGAACGCATGATCAGCAGAGTGACAGAGACCCTAAGCAAAGTTAAGGGATCGTTAGGAAGCAACGAGCGCCATGCCTTGCCTGGCGTGATCGGCGACGATCTTTTGCGGTTTGGGAAGCTGCCACTCTGCTTGTTCATTTGCATCATCGTGACGGCAGTAACGGTGGTCACAACGGCCCACCATACCCGTTTATTAACGGCGCAACGCGAGCAGATGGTACTGGAACGCGATGCGCTTGATATTGAATGGCGAAATCTGATCCTTGAAGAAAACGCGCTCGGCGATCACAGCCGGGTTGAACGGATCGCAACGGAAAAGCTGCAATTGCAGCATGTTGATCCTTCTCAGGAAAATATCGTAGTACAAAAATAAGGGAAAACGCGACGCATGAGAGTAGCGGCAAAAACGCAAAAACCAAAACGTCAGGAAGAGCAGGCCAACTTTATCAGTTGGCGTTTTGCGTTGCTGTGCGGCTGCATTTTACTGGCGCTGACTTTCCTGCTGGGGCGTGTCGCCTGGCTGCAAATCGTCGCGCCTGACATGCTGGTGCGTCAGGGGGATATGCGTTCCCTGCGCGTACAGGAAGTTTCGACCTCTCGCGGGATGATCACCGATCGCTCTGGCCGTCCGCTGGCGGTGAGCGTACCGGTTAAAGCTATCTGGGCCGATCCTAAAGAGCTTCATGACGCGGGCGGGATCACGCTCGATAACCGCTGGAAAGCACTTTCAGATGCCCTGAAAATGCCGCTGGACCAGCTGGCGTCGCGTGTTAACGCCAACCCGAAAGGGCGCTTTATCTATCTGGCGCGTCAGGTGAACCCTGATATGGCCGACTACATCAGAAAACTGAAGCTTCCGGGGATCCATCTGCGTGAAGAATCACGTCGTTATTATCCTTCCGGCGAAGTAACCGCTCACCTCATCGGTTTCACCAACGTTGATAGCCAGGGGATCGAGGGCGTAGAGAAAAGCTTTGATAAATGGCTAACCGGCCAGCCTGGCGAGCGTATTGTGCGTAAAGACCGCTACGGCCGTGTTATTGAAGACATCTCTTCAACGGATAGCCAGGCGGCGCACAACCTTGCGCTGAGTATTGATGAGCGCTTGCAGGCGCTGGTCTATCGCGAACTGAACAACGCTGTGGCTTTCAACAAAGCGGAATCAGGAAGCGCCGTGCTGGTGGATGTGAGCACGGGTGAAGTCCTGGCGATGGCGAATAGCCCGTCCTATAACCCGAACAACTTTACGGGCACCGCGAAAGACGCTATGCGTAACCGGGCGATCACTGACGTGTTCGAGCCCGGTTCAACAGTCAAACCCATGGTAGTGATGACTGCGCTACAGCGCGGCATCGTGAATGAAAGTACGGTTCTGAATACGATCCCTTACCGAATTAACGGTCACGAAATCAAAGACGTGGCGCGTTACAGCGAATTGACCCTGACCGGGGTTTTGCAGAAGTCGAGTAACGTCGGTGTTTCAAAACTGGCGTTAGCGATGCCGTCCTCAGCGTTAGTAGAGACTTACTCACGTTTTGGGCTAGGAAAGGCGACCAATTTGGGGTTGGTCGGAGAACGCAGTGGCTTATATCCTCAAAAACAACGGTGGTCTGACATAGAGAGGGCCACCTTCTCTTTCGGCTACGGGCTAATGGTAACTCCGTTACAGCTAGCGCGAGTCTACGCAACGATTGGCAGCTATGGCGTTTATCGTCCGCTGTCGATTACCAAAGTTGATCCACCGGTTCCGGGAGAGCGTATCTTCCCGGAATCTATCGTTCGTACCGTTGTTCATATGATGGAAAGCGTGGCACTGCCTGGTGGCGGTGGCGTGAAGGCGGCGATTAAAGGCTATCGCATCGCCATTAAAACCGGTACGGCGAAAAAAGTCGGGCCAGACGGCCGCTATATCAACAAATACATTGCCTATACCGCAGGCGTTGCGCCTGCAAGCAATCCGCGTTTTGCGCTGGTGGTCGTCATTAACGATCCACAGGCGGGTAAATACTACGGCGGCGCCGTCTCCGCGCCTGTGTTCGGGGCTATCATGGGCGGTGTTTTACGCACCATGAACGTTGAACCGGATGCGCTGGCGACGGGCGAAAAAAGTGAATTTGTAATTAATCAAGGCGAGGGTACAGGTGGCAGATCGTAATTTGCGCGACCTTCTCGCTCCGTGGGTGCCAAATGCACCGGAGCGAGCACTGCGGGAGATGGTACTGGACAGCCGTATGGCTGCTTCTGGCGATCTTTTTGTAGCGGTGGTCGGTCATCAGGCGGACGGGCGTCGATATATCCCGCAGGCGATTGCGCAAGGTGTAGCTGCCATTATTGCTGAGGCAAAAGATGAAGCAACCGACGGTGAAATCCGTGAAATGCATGGCGTGCCGGTCATCTATCTCAGCCAGTTAAGCGAACGCCTTTCCGCACTGGCGGGGCGTTTCTATCATGAACCTTCTGACCAGTTACGCCTGATTGGCGTGACCGGGACCAACGGTAAAACCACGACCACCCAGTTAATGGCGCAGTGGGCGCAGCTGCTGGGTGAAACCAGTGCGGTGATGGGGACCGTGGGCAATGGCCTACTGGGCAAAGTGAACCCAACGGAAAATACCACCGGTTCTGCGGTAGACGTGCAGCATGTGCTGGCGGGTCTGGCAGGGCAGGGCGCAACGTTCGCCGCAATGGAAGTCTCCTCACACGGGCTGGTACAGCACCGCGTAGCGGCACTGAAGTTTGCAGCTTCCGTGTTTACTAACCTGAGCCGTGACCACCTCGACTATCACGGTGATATGGAGCATTACGAAGCGGCAAAATGGCTGCTCTACTCCACGCATCACTGCGGACAGGCAATCATCAACGCCGACGACGAAGCGGGCCGCCGCTGGCTGGCTAAGCTGCCGGATGCGGTTGCGGTCTCCATGGAAGATCATATTAACCCTAACTGTCACGGCCGCTGGCTGAAGGCGGTTGAGGTGAACTATCACGACAGCGGGGCCACCATTCGCTTTAGCTCTTCATGGGGTGACGGCGAGATTGAAAGCCGCCTGATGGGGGCGTTTAACGTCAGCAACCTGTTGCTGGCACTGGCAACGTTACTGGCGCTCGGCTATCCGATGGCTGAGCTGCTGAAAACTGCCGAGCGCCTGCAACCCGTTTGTGGCCGAATGGAAGTGTTCAGCGCACCGGGTAAACCGACCGTGGTGGTGGATTACGCTCATACACCAGATGCCCTGGAAAAAGCGCTGGAAGCGGCCCGTCTGCACTGTGCCGGTAAACTCTGGTGTGTCTTTGGCTGCGGCGGCGATCGCGATAAAGGCAAACGTCCGCTGATGGGTGCCATTGCTGAACAGTTCGCGGATATTCCGGTTGTGACCGATGACAACCCGCGTACTGAAGAGCCGCGCGCCATCATCAATGACATTCTGGCAGGAATGCTGGACGCAGGCCGTGCGCGTGTTGTTGAAGGCCGTGCCGAAGCAGTGACGAATACCATTATGCAGGCCCAGGAGAACGACGTGGTTCTGCTGGCCGGTAAAGGCCATGAAGATTATCAGATTGTCGGGGCTCGCCGTCTGGATTATTCAGACCGCGTGACCGCAGCACGTCTGCTGGGAGTGGTGGCATGATTAGCATAACGCTAAGCCAGGCCGCTCAGGTCTTACAAGGGACGCTGCATGGTCAGGATCTGACCATTGACGCTGTGACAACGGATACCCGTAAGGTCACTTCCGGCTGCCTGTTCATCGCGCTGAAGGGCGAACGTTTTGACGCGCACGACTTTGCCGAGCAGGCAAAAGAGAGCGGGGCAGGCGCGCTGCTGGTGAGCCGCAAACTGGATACCGATCTGCCGCAGATTGTGGTGGCTGATACGCGTCTGGCATTTGGCGAACTGGCGGCATGGGTTCGCCAGCAGGTCCCGGCCCGCATCGTGGCGCTGACCGGCTCATCTGGCAAAACGTCAGTAAAAGAGATGACGGCTGCCATCCTGAGCCAGTGCGGCAACACACTTTATACGGCAGGCAATCTAAATAATGACATTGGTGTGCCGATGACATTACTTCGTCTGACCAAAGAGCATGAATTTGCCGTAATCGAGTTAGGGGCAAACCACCAGGGTGAAATCGCCTGGACCGTGAGTTTGACTCGCCCGGAAGCCGCGCTGGTAAACAACCTGGCGGCTGCGCACCTGGAAGGCTTTGGCTCTCTGGAAGGTGTCGCGAAAGCGAAAGGCGAGATCTACACCGGTCTGCCGGCTGACGGCATTGCCATTATGAATGCCGACAACAATGACTGGCTTAACTGGCAGAGCATTATTGGTTCACGTAAAACCTGGCGCTTCTCACCGAATGCGGCCAACAGTGATTTTACCGCAACCAATATCCATGTGACCTCGCATGGTACGGAGTTCACTCTCAATACCCCTACGGGTGGCATTGAAGTGCTGCTGCCGTTACCGGGCCGTCATAACATCGCTAATGCGCTTGCGGCTGCCGCGTTGTCTACGGCGGTGGGTGCGACTCACGAAGCGATTAAAACCGGGCTGGCTGATCTGAAAGCCGTGCCGGGGCGTCTGTTCCCTGTCCAATTGGCTGAAAACAAACTGCTGCTGGATGACTCGTACAACGCGAACGTGGGTTCGATGACCGCAGCGGTTCAGGTGTTGTCAGAGATGCCGGGCTATCGCGTGATGGTTGTTGGCGATATGGCTGAGCTGGGTGATGAAAGTGAAGCCTGCCACATTCAGGTGGGTGAAGCGGCGAAAGCGGCAGGCATTGATTGCGTGTTGAGCGCAGGAAAACTGAGCCAGGCGATTAGCCATGCCAGTGGCGTGGGTGAACATTTTGCCGATAAAACGCCACTGATTGAACGTCTTAAATCGTTGATTGCAGAAAAACAAATTGTGACAGTGCTTGTGAAAGGTTCACGTAGTGCCGCCATGGAAGAGGTTGTGCACGCATTACAGGAGAACGGAACATGTTAGTTTGGCTGGCCGAACATTTGGTCAAATATTATTCAGGCTTTAACGTCTTTTCCTATCTGACGTTTCGCGCCATTGTCAGCCTGCTGACCGCGCTGTTCATCTCATTGTGGATGGGCCCGCGCATGATTGCCCGTTTACAAAAGCTCTCTTTCGGCCAGGTTGTTCGTAACGATGGTCCGGAGTCGCACTTTAGCAAGCGTGGCACCCCGACCATGGGCGGGATCATGATCCTGACCGCCATTGTCGTTTCGGTATTGCTGTGGGCGTACCCGTCTAACCCGTATGTGTGGTGTGTGCTGACGGTGCTGGTCGGGTACGGGATCATCGGCTTTGTTGATGACTATCGCAAAGTAGTGCGTAAAGACACTAAAGGCCTGATCGCTCGCTGGAAGTACTTCTGGATGTCGGTGATTGCGCTGGGCGTGGCCTTTGCGCTGTACCTGGCAGGAAAAGACACGCCAGCCACTGAGCTGGTTGTTCCGTTCTTTAAAGACGTGATGCCGCAGCTGGGCCTGTTCTACATCCTGCTGGCGTACTTCGTGATTGTGGGCACCGGTAACGCCGTTAACCTGACCGATGGCCTGGACGGCCTGGCCATTATGCCAACTGTCTTCGTGGCTGCTGGTTTCGCGCTGGTGGCGTGGGCGACCGGGAACATGAATTTTGCTAACTACCTGCACATTCCTTACCTGCGTCATGCGGGTGAGCTGGTGATCGTCTGTACGGCGATTGTCGGGGCGGGTTTGGGCTTCTTGTGGTTTAACACTTACCCGGCTCAGGTCTTTATGGGTGATGTCGGTTCTCTGGCGTTGGGCGGTGCTCTGGGTATTATTGCCGTGCTGCTGCGTCAGGAGTTCCTGTTGGTGATCATGGGCGGCGTGTTTGTGGTTGAAACCCTGTCGGTGATTTTGCAGGTCGGTTCGTTCAAGCTGCGCGGTCAGCGTATCTTCCGTATGGCGCCGATCCACCACCACTATGAACTGAAAGGCTGGCCAGAGCCGCGCGTCATTGTGCGCTTCTGGATTATTTCGCTGATGCTGGTGCTGATTGGCCTGGCAACGCTGAAGGTACGTTAATCATGGCAGATTACCAGGGCAAAAAAGTCGTCATCATCGGGTTGGGCCTTACCGGCCTTTCCTGCGTGGACTTTTTCCTCGCACGTGGCGTGACGCCGCGCGTGATGGATACGCGTGTCTCTCCGCCGGGTCTGGACAAACTGCCGGAACAGGTTGAACGCCACCTTGGTGGTCTGAATGATGACTGGCTGCTGGCAGCCGATCTGATTGTTGCAAGCCCGGGTATGGCGCTGGCGCATCCTTCACTGAGCGCTGCTGCTGACGCGGGTGTTGAGATTGTTGGTGATATCGAGCTGTTTTGCCGCGAGGCGCAGGCGCCTGTTATTGCCATCACCGGCTCTAACGGCAAAAGCACCGTGACCACGCTGGTGGGCGAGATGGCGAAAGCCGCGGGCATGAACGTCGGCGTTGGCGGGAATATCGGCCTGCCTGCACTGATGCTTCTGGATCAGGGCTGTGAGCTGTATGTTCTGGAACTTTCCAGCTTCCAGCTGGAAACTACCTCAAGCCTTCAGGCTGCCGCCGCGACAATCTTGAACGTGACCGAAGATCATATGGACCGCTATCCGTTTGGTCTGCAACAGTACCGCGCCGCTAAGTTACGCATCTATGAAAATGCCAAAGTGTGTGTCGTCAACGCTGATGATGCACTGACGATGCCGGTGCGCGGTGCAGATGAGCGCTGCATCAGCTTTGGTATCACCATGGGTGATTATCATCTGAACCGCCAGCTGGGCGAAACCTGGCTGCGCGTGAAAGGTGAGAAAGTGTTGAACGTGAAAGAGATGAAACTTTCCGGCCAGCATAACTACACCAATGCGCTGGCGGCACTGGCACTGGCGGATGCCGTTGGTTTACCGCGCTCTTCCAGCCTGAAAGCACTGACCACCTTCACCGGCCTGGCGCACCGCTTCCAGCTGGCGCTGGAGCACAATGGCGTGCGCTGGATTAACGACTCCAAAGCCACTAACGTGGGGAGCACAGAAGCCGCGCTGAACGGTCTGCACGTTGATGGCACGCTGCATCTGCTGCTTGGCGGAGACGGTAAATCGGCCGATTTCTCTTCGCTGAAGCGTTACCTTTCCGGGGATAACATCCGCCTTTACTGCTTCGGCCGGGACGGTAGCGAACTGGCTGAACTGCGTCCGGACATTGCTGAACAGACCGATACAATGGAACAGGCAATGCGCCTCATTGCTCCACGCGTGAAACCGGGGGACATGGTGCTGCTTTCTCCGGCCTGTGCCAGCCTCGATCAGTTTAAGAATTTCGAACAGCGTGGTGATGTCTTTACCCGCCTGGCGAAGGAGTTAGGCTGATGCGTTTATCTCTCCCTCGCCTGAAAATGCCGCGCTTGCCAGGATTTGGGATCCTGGCGTGGCTGTTTGCGGCACTTAAAGGCTGGGTGATGGGCTCTCGTCAGAAGGATAACGACAGCCTGATCATGTACGATCGCACGCTCTTCTGGTTAACCATGGGGCTGGCAGCGGTCGGTTTTATTATGGTGACGTCGGCATCAATGCCCGTGGGGCAGCGACTGGCGAACGATCCGTTCCTGTTTGCCAAGCGTGATGGTCTGTACATCATTCTGGCGTTCTGCCTGTCGCTGGTGACCTTACGTCTGCCGATGGAGTTCTGGCAACGCCACAGTACGGCGATGTTGATCGCCTCGATCATTATGCTGTTGATCGTACTTGTGGTGGGTAGCTCCGTAAACGGGGCATCGCGCTGGATTGCGTTTGGCCCGCTGCGTATTCAGCCTGCGGAATTCACCAAGCTTTCACTGTTCTGCTATCTGGCTAACTACCTGGTCCGTAAAGTGGATGAAGTGCGTAATAACCTGCGCGGCTTCTTAAAACCGATGGGCGTTATCCTGGTTCTGGCAGTGTTACTGCTGGCTCAGCCGGACCTCGGTACGGTGGTGGTACTGTTTGTCACCACGCTGGCGATGCTGTTCCTGGCAGGCGCGAAGCTGTGGCAGTTCATCGCCATCATCGGCATGGGGATTTCAGCGGTTGTCCTGCTGATCCTCGCCGAGCCGTATCGTATCCGCCGCGTAACCTCATTCTGGAACCCATGGGAAGACCCGTTCGGCAGCGGCTATCAGCTGACCCAGTCTCTGATGGCGTTTGGCCGTGGTGAAGTCTGGGGGCAAGGCTTGGGGAATTCCGTTCAAAAGCTGGAGTATTTACCCGAAGCGCATACTGACTTCATCTTCTCCATTATTGCGGAAGAACTGGGTTATATCGGTGTGGTACTCGCGCTTTTAATGGTATTCTTCGTCGCTTTCCGTGCCATGTCGATTGGCCGAAAAGCGCTGGAAATCGATCACCGCTTCTCAGGTTTCTTAGCCTGCTCAATTGGTATTTGGTTTAGCTTCCAGGCACTGGTAAACGTAGGGGCCGCAGCAGGTATGCTGCCGACCAAGGGCCTGACGTTGCCGTTAATCAGTTATGGTGGTTCCAGTCTGTTAATCATGTCGACGGCCATCATGTTGTTGTTACGCATAGATTATGAAACGCGTCTGGAAAAAGCCCAGGCGTTTACACGAGGTTCACGATGAATCAACCGAAGCGGTTAATGGTGATGGCAGGCGGTACCGGCGGACATGTATTCCCGGGGCTTGCGGTTGCGCACCATTTAATGGATCAGGGCTGGCAGGTACGCTGGCTGGGAACCGCAGACCGCATGGAGGCCGATCTGGTACCCAAACACGGTATCGAGATCGACTTCATTCGTATTTCCGGACTTCGTGGCAAAGGTATCAAAGCTCAGCTTCTGGCTCCGGTGCGTATTTTTAACGCCTGGCGTCAGGCGCGCACCATCATGAAGCGCTTTAAGCCGGATGTGGTGCTGGGGATGGGCGGTTATGTTTCGGGTCCTGGTGGTCTGGCCGCGTGGTCGCTGGGTATTCCGGTTGTACTGCATGAGCAAAATGGGATTGCCGGGCTCACCAACAAATGGCTGGCAAAAATTGCCACCAAAGTGATGCAGGCATTTCCGGGTGCTTTTCCGAAAGCTGACGTGGTGGGTAACCCCGTACGCGTCGATGTGCTGGCTCTGCCGTTGCCCGATGCGCGCCTGACTGGGCGTGAAGGTCCGGTACGTGTGCTGGTGGTGGGCGGCTCTCAGGGGGCGCGCATTCTTAACCAGACGATGCCGCAGGTTGCCGCAAAACTGGGTGATGCCGTTACCATCTGGCATCAGAGCGGAAAAGGCGCTCAGCAGACCGTTGAGCAGGATTACGTTGCCGCAGGTCAGCCGCAACATAAAGTCACCGAATTTATCGATGATATGGCCGCAGCCTATGCCTGGGCCGATGTCGTTGTCTGCCGTTCTGGCGCGCTGACGGTGAGTGAAATCGCCGCCGCAGGTCTGCCAGCGCTGTTTGTGCCGTTCCAGCACAAAGACCGACAGCAGTACTGGAATGCGCTGCCGCTTGAGAAAGCCGGTGCCGCGAAAATTTTCGAGCAGCCACAATTTACCGCTGATGCGGTCGCCACCACCCTGGCGGGCTGGAACAGAGACGCATTGCTGGAGATGGCACAACGCGCACGCGCGACCGCTATCCCCGATGCGACGGAGCGGGTGGCAAATGAAGTGAGTCTGGCAGCTCAGGCTTAACCCTCGCAGCGCGTGTTGCGCTGCACGATTTTTTTGAAGTAGTCGATGGCGTTTAGAGAATGAATACACAACAACTGGCGAAACTGCGTTCAATCGTGCCCGAGATGCGTCGCGTCCGGCACATTCACTTCGTTGGCATCGGTGGTGCTGGCATGGGCGGTATTGCCGAAGTGTTAGCTAACGAAGGTTACCAGATCAGTGGTTCTGACCTGGCTCCAAACCCTGTTACGCAGCAGCTGGCGTCGCTTGGGGCGACTATCTATTTCAACCATCGCCCGGAAAACGTGCGCGATGCGAGCGTTGTTGTGGTTTCCAGCGCAATTTCTGCGGATAACCCGGAAATTGTTGCCGCGCATGAAGCGCGTATCCCGGTGATCCGCCGTGCGGAAATGCTGGCGGAGTTAATGCGTTTCCGTCACGGCATTGCCATTGCCGGCACGCACGGTAAAACCACCACCACAGCGATGGTTTCCAGCATTTATGCTGAAGCGGGTCTTGATCCAACCTTCGTTAACGGTGGCCTGGTGAAAGCGGCCGGTGTACATGCGCGCCTGGGTCACAGCCGTTACCTGATTGCAGAAGCAGACGAAAGCGATGCATCGTTCCTGCACTTGCAGCCAATGGTGGCGATTGTCACCAACATCGAAGCTGACCACATGGATACCTACCAGGGCGACTTCGAAAATTTAAAACAGACTTTTATCAACTTCCTGCACAACCTGCCGTTCTATGGTCGTGCGGTGATGTGTGTTGACGATCCGGTGATTCGCGAGCTGCTGCCGCGCGTAGGGCGTCAAATTACCACGTATGGTTTTAGCGAAGATGCTGATGTTCGCGTGGAAGATTACAAGCAAATTGGTGCGCAGGGGCATTTCACTCTGGCGCGTCAGGATAAAGAGCTGCTGCACGTTACGCTCAACGCCCCAGGACGCCATAACGCCCTGAACGCGGCGGCAGCGGTTGCGGTAGCCACTGAAGAAGGCATTGATGACAACGCGATCCTGCGTGCGCTGGAGAGCTTCCAGGGTACCGGGCGCCGTTTCGACTTCCTGGGGGAATTCCCGCTGGAAGAAGTGAACGGTAAAACGGGCTCTGCAATGCTGGTGGACGATTACGGACACCATCCGACCGAAGTGGACGCGACCATCAAAGCCGCACGTGCAGGCTGGCCGGATAAGAATCTGGTGATGATCTTCCAGCCACACCGCTTCACCCGTACCCGCGATCTGTATGACGATTTCGCTAACGTGCTGTCGCAGGTGGATACGCTGCTGATGCTGGATGTTTACTCCGCGGGCGAAACGCCTATCCCGGGTGCGGACAGCCGTTCATTGTGTCGCACTATTCGTGGTCGCGGAAAAGTTGACCCAATTCTGGTGTCTGACCCTGCCCAGGCGGCGGAGATTCTGGCTCCGGTTCTGACGGGGAACGATCTGATTCTGATTCAGGGTGCGGGAAATATCGGCAAAATCGCCCGTACCTTAGCCGAAATCAAACTGAAGCCGCAAACTCAGGAGGACGAGCGTCATGGCTGATAAGATTGCTGTCCTGTTTGGCGGCACCTCCGCCGAGCGCGAGGTTTCCCTGAATTCTGGTGCTGCCGTACTGGCGGGCCTGCGTGAAGGTGGCGTCAATGCCCATCCGGTCGATCCGAAAGAGACGGATGTGACGCAACTGAAAGCGATGGGCTTTGATAAAGTTTTTATCGCGCTGCATGGCCGTGGCGGCGAAGACGGCACCCTGCAAGGGCTTCTGGATTTAATCGGGATGCCATACACCGGCAGCGGCGTGATGGCATCCGCGATTTCTATGGATAAACTGCGCAGCAAACTGCTGTGGCAGGGGGCCGGTCTTCCTGTCGCACCATGGGTTGCGCTGACTCGTCGTGATTTTGAAATGGGCCTGTCGGACAGCGTTAATACCCGCATTGCCGAACTAGGGTTACCGGTTATTGTAAAGCCGAGCCGTGAAGGGTCGAGTGTAGGGATGTCCAAAGTCGACAAAGCGCAGGATTTATCTTCCGCTTTAGCGCTGGCATTTCAACATGATGAAGAAGTTCTGATAGAAAAATGGCTCAGCGGACCGGAATTTACCGTTGCGATGCTTGGTGAAGAAATTTTACCGTCAATTCGTATCCAACCCGCCGGAACCTTCTATGATTATGAAGCGAAGTATCTCTCTGATGAGACGCAATATTTCTGCCCAAGTGGTCTTGAAGCTGAACGTGAAGCAGATTTACAGTCCCTGGTGCTTAAAGCCTGGAATGTATTGGGCTGCCGCGGATGGGGACGCATTGATGTGATGCTCGACAGCGACGGGCAATTTTACTTGCTGGAAGCAAATACCTCCCCTGGCATGACCAGCCATAGCCTTGTGCCGATGGCCGCGCGTCAGGCGGGAATGAGCTTCTCGCAATTAGTCGTACGTATTCTGGACCAGGCGGGCTGATATGTCTCAGGCTGCATTGAACACGCGCAACCGCGATGACGAAGAAGAATATTCTTCTTCACGGCGGAGTAATGGAACGCGTCTTGCAGGGATTATATTCCTGCTCGGTGTGCTGTGTACCGTGTTTATCAGCGGCTGGATGGTGCTGGGCTGGATGGAAGATGCGCAGCGTTTACCGCTCTCGAAACTGGCGGTAACGGGTGAGCGTCACTACACGCGTAACGATGATATTCGCCAGTCGATTCTGGCACTGGGCCCGCCTGGGACCTTTATGACGCAGGACGTCAATATTATCCAGAGCCAGATTGAACGTCTGCCGTGGATAAAACAGGCGAGTGTAAGAAAGCAATGGCCTGATGAATTGAAGATTCATCTGGTTGAATATGTGCCCATTGCGCGTTGGAATGATCAGCACATGGTTGACGTAGATGGAAATTCCTTCACCGTCCCAGGCGATCGTGTCAACAAGCAAAATTTACCGATGTTGTATGGCCCGGAAGGTAGCGAAAACGAAGTCTTGCAAGGTTTTCGCGATATGGGGCAGGTGCTGGCTAAGGACCGGTTTACGTTAAAAGATGCAGCAATGACGGCGCGCCGTTCATGGCAACTAACATTAACGAATGGCATCAAGCTCAACCTTGGCCGCGGCGACACGATGAAACGTCTGGCGCGTTTTGTAGAACTTTACCCGGTTTTACAGCAGCAGGCACAGACTGACGGCAAACGGATAAGCTACGTTGATTTGCGCTATGACTCAGGCGCAGCAGTCGGTTGGGTACCGGCTCCGGTCGAGGAACCTAATCAGCAACAGAATCAGGCACAGGTACAGGCAGAACAACAATGATCAAGGCGACGGACAGAAAACTGGTAGTTGGACTGGAGATTGGCACCGCGAAGGTTGCCGCTTTAGTAGGGGAAGTTCTGCCCGACGGTATGGTCAATATCATTGGCGTGGGCAGCTGCCCGTCCCGTGGTATGGATAAAGGTGGGGTAAACGATCTTGAGTCGGTGGTGAAGTGCGTACAGCGCGCCATCGATCAGGCGGAATTGATGGCTGATTGCCAGATTTCATCTGTCTATCTGGCCCTCTCTGGTAAGCACATCAGCTGCCAGAACGAGATAGGTATGGTGCCTATCTCAGAAGAAGAAGTGACGCAGGAAGACGTTGAAAACGTAGTGCATACGGCGAAATCCGTCCGTGTTCGCGATGAACATCGCGTGCTGCACGTCATCCCGCAGGAATATGCGATTGACTACCAGGAAGGGATCAAGAACCCCGTCGGTCTTTCCGGCGTGCGAATGCAGGCAAAAGTGCACTTGATCACATGTCACAACGATATGGCGAAGAACATCGTGAAAGCCGTTGAACGTTGTGGCCTGAAAGTTGACCAACTTATTTTCGCCGGTCTGGCGGCAAGCTATTCCGTGCTGACCGAAGACGAACGTGAACTGGGCGTCTGTGTGGTCGATATTGGTGGTGGTACTATGGACATGGCCGTTTATACCGGCGGTGCTCTGCGCCACACCAAAGTGATCCCTTACGCAGGGAACGTTGTGACCAGCGATATTGCTTATGCCTTTGGTACGCCACCGAGCGATGCAGAGGCGATCAAAGTGCGCCATGGCTGTGCACTGGGGTCCATCGTTGGCAAAGATGAGAGCGTTGAAGTGCCAAGCGTAGGTGGTCGTCCACCGCGTAGCCTGCAACGCCAGACGTTGGCAGAGGTGATTGAGCCGCGTTATACCGAGCTGCTCAACCTGGTCAACGAAGAGATTTTGCAGTTACAGGAACAACTTCGCCAGCAGGGTGTGAAACATCATCTTGCAGCGGGGATTGTATTAACCGGCGGTGCAGCGCAAATTGAAGGTCTTGCGGCCTGTGCTCAGCGCGTGTTCCATACCCAGGTACGTATTGGCGCACCACTGAATATCACCGGTTTAACGGATTACGCTCAGGAGCCGTACTATTCAACGGCCGTGGGCCTGCTTCATTATGGGAAAGAATCCCATCTCAGTGGCGAAGCAGAAGTGGAAAAGCGCGTATCAGTGGGGTCGTGGGTCAAACGACTTAACACTTGGTTGCGAAAAGAGTTTTAATTTTTTTAAGAGACCGGAGAGAATTAGCGGTCTCGGGCGACAGGCACAACGGAGAGAGAAATTATGTTTGAACCTATGGAACTGACCAACGACGCGGTGATTAAAGTCATCGGCGTCGGTGGTGGCGGCGGTAACGCTGTAGAGCATATGGTGCGTGAGCGTATCGAAGGCGTTGAATTCTTTGCGGTCAACACTGATGCACAGGCACTGCGTAAGACGGCTGTAGGCCAGACTATTCAGATCGGTGGTGGTATTACCAAAGGTCTGGGCGCGGGGGCTAACCCTGAAGTCGGCCGTAATGCAGCTGAAGAAGATCGTGAAGCACTGCGTGCCGCGCTGGACGGTGCGGACATGGTGTTTATTGCAGCAGGTATGGGCGGCGGTACTGGTACTGGCGCGGCACCTGTTGTTGCCGAAGTGGCAAAAGATTTAGGTATCCTGACCGTTGCTGTCGTGACGAAGCCTTTCAACTTTGAAGGCAAGAAGCGTATGGCATTCGCGGAGCAGGGTATCACTGAGCTGTCCAAACATGTGGACTCTCTAATCACTATCCCGAACGATAAGCTGTTGAAAGTTCTGGGTCGCGGTATTTCCCTGCTGGACGCTTTTGGCGCGGCAAACGACGTGCTGAAAGGTGCGGTTCAGGGTATCGCTGAACTGATTACCCGTCCTGGTCTGATGAACGTTGACTTTGCAGACGTTCGCACCGTGATGTCCGAAATGGGCTACGCGATGATGGGCTCTGGCGTGGCGAGCGGTGAAGACCGTGCTGAAGAAGCGGCTGAAATGGCTATCTCTTCTCCACTGCTGGAAGATATCGACCTGTCTGGTGCGCGCGGCGTGCTGGTCAACATCACCGCTGGCTTTGACCTGCGTCTGGATGAGTTCGAAACGGTGGGTAACACCATTCGTGCGTTCGCTTCTGACAACGCGACTGTGGTAATCGGTACTTCCCTTGACCCGGAAATGAACGACGAGCTGCGCGTAACGGTTGTTGCCACCGGTATCGGTATGGACAAGCGTCCTGAGATTACCCTGGTAACCAACAAGCAGACTCAGCAGCCAGTGATGGACCGCTACCAGCAGCACGGTATGGCTCCGCTGACTCAAGAGCAGAAACCGGCCGCGAAAGTGGTAAACGACACGACTCCGCAAACGGCGAAAGAACCAGATTATCTGGATATCCCAGCGTTCCTGCGTAAGCAAGCTGACTAAGAATTGGCTGGAATTTGGGGATTTTCGCTCTTTGTGCTAAACTGGCCCACCGTTAGTGATATACACTCTCGGTTGGATAGTTAATTTGGCGAGATTATACGATGATCAAACAAAGGACACTTAAACGTATCGTTCAGGCGACTGGCGTCGGTTTACATACCGGCAAAAAAGTCACACTGACGTTGCGCCCTGCGCCGGCCAATACCGGGGTCATCTATCGTCGCACCGACTTGAATCCACCGGTAGATTTTCCGGCTGATGCCAAATCTGTGCGTGATACTATGCTCTGTACTTGCCTGGTGAACGAGCATGACGTGCGGATTTCTACCGTAGAGCACCTGAATGCCGCCCTGGCGGGTCTGGGTATCGACAACATCATTGTTGAAGTCGATGCGCCAGAAATCCCGATCATGGATGGTAGTGCTGCTCCGTTCGTTTATTTGCTGCTGGATGCCGGCATCGAAGAACTGAACTGCGCGAAGAAATTTGTTCGCATCAAAGACACCGTTCGTGTCGAAGATGGCGACAAATGGGCTGAATTCAAGCCGTACAATGGTTTCTCGCTGGACTTTACCATCGACTTTAACCATCCGGCGATTGATGCCAGTACTCAGCGTTATGCGATGAACTTCTCTGCTGATGCGTTTATGCGTCAGATCAGTCGTGCTCGCACGTTTGGCTTCATGCGTGATATCGAATATTTGCAGTCCCGTGGCCTGTGCCTGGGCGGCAGCTTCGATTGTGCCATCGTTGTTGACGATTATCGCGTACTGAACGAAGACGGCCTGCGTTTTGAAGATGAATTCGTTCGTCACAAAATGCTGGATGCAATTGGCGACCTGTTCATGTGTGGTCACAACATCATTGGTGCATTTACCGCGTTTAAATCCGGTCATGCATTGAACAACAAATTGTTGCAGGCAGTCCTGGCTAAACAGGAAGCCTGGGAATATGTGACCTTCGAAGACGAAGCTGAACTGCCACTGGCGTTCAAAGCACCGACTATGGTCCTGGCGTAACGGTTCGAGCCGTTTCGTAAAAAATCGACTGGTTAACCTGGTACTCTCTCCGACCAGGGAGACCAGTCGTTTTTATTTTTACCCTTCTTCATTTTTGCCCCTGGCCCCTCAATCCTTTACCATACGTTGAAAATCTGTGCGTTAGCTGCATTCTTGACCGTTTTTGCCTGCTGCAATACGTCATTCCTGCTGATGTGCTTTGGCTTTAGTGGTAATATCTGGGCGCTAAAAAGAATAACTGAACTCAGCCTGTACGGGCTGGCTTATGTGGTGGAGCAAGTGAGCGGAATACTGACGCGCTGGCGACAATTTGGCAGACGTTACTTCTGGCCGCATCTCTTATTAGGGATGGTCGCGGCGAGCTTCGGCTTGCCTGCGCTCAGCAACAGCGCTGAAGCGGCGACGCCGACAAAGACCACCACCACAAAACACGACCTCTCCACGCGGGTTAATTTTACTAATCTCGCGTTGCTTGAAGCAAATCGCCGGCCAAATTTCTCGGTTGATTACTGGCACCAGCACGCCATTCGTACGGTTATCCGTCATCTTTCGTTTGCAATGGCGCCACAGGCAATGCCTGTTGCCGAAGAAACGCTGCCGGTTCAGGCCCAACATCTCGCACTGCTGGACACGCTCAATGCGCTGCTGACGCAAGACAGCCAGCCGCCAGTTATTGTTCGCCAGCAGGCAAAAAACCGTTTTGTTCCTCCCGCGACGTTTACCGTCTCAACATGGATTAGCCAGGTTCAGGGCATCCGTGCCGGGCCTCAACGCCTCAGCTAAATTAACGCTTTTTCAATACCTTAATTTATCTGCCCACAATGGGGCGTTTGAGAATTTATTATGTTAATCAAATTATTAACCAAAGTTTTCGGTAGTCGTAACGATCGTACCCTGCGCCGTATGCGCAAAGCTGTCACCGTCATCAACGGTATGGAACCGGCGATGGAGAAGCTCTCTGATGACGAGCTGAAAGCCAAAACCGGGGAATTCCGTGCGCGTCTGGAAAAAGGTGAATCCTTAGAAAGCCTGATTCCGGAAGCCTTTGCCGTCGTCCGTGAAGCAAGTAAGCGTGTGTTTGGAATGCGCCACTTCGACGTACAGCTGCTGGGTGGTATGGTTCTGAACGAACGCTGCATCGCAGAAATGCGTACCGGTGAAGGTAAAACCCTGACCGCAACCTTGCCTGCTTACCTGAACGCGTTGTCTGGCAAAGGCGTTCACGTTGTTACCGTCAACGACTATCTGGCGCAGCGTGACGCCGAAAACAACCGTCCACTGTTCGAATTCCTCGGTATGACCGTCGGCATCAACATGTCTGGTCTGCCTGCGCCGGCCAAACGCGAAGCGTACAATGCGGATATCACCTACGGTACCAACAACGAATACGGCTTCGACTACCTGCGCGACAACATGGCATTTAGCCCTGAAGAGCGTGTACAGCGTAAACTGCACTATGCGCTGGTGGATGAGGTGGACTCCATTCTGATCGACGAAGCGCGTACCCCGCTTATCATCTCTGGCCCGGCTGAAGACAGTTCCGAGATGTACCGTAAAGTCGACAAAATCATTCCGCACCTGCTGCGTCAGGAAAAAGAAGACTCCGATACTTTCCAGGGCGAAGGCCACTTCTCCGTGGATGAAAAAGCGCGTCAGGTTAACCTGACTGAACGCGGCCTGGTGAAAATTGAAGAGCTGCTGGTTGCTCAGGGCATCATGGACGAGGGCGAGTCGCTGTACTCCCCGAGCAATATTATGCTGATGCACCACGTAACTGCGGCACTGCGCGCTCATGCGCTGTTTACCCGCGACGTGGATTACATCGTAAAAGACGGTGAAGTTATCATCGTTGATGAACACACCGGTCGTACCATGCAGGGTCGTCGCTGGTCCGATGGTCTGCACCAGGCTGTTGAAGCCAAAGAAGGTGTGGATATTCAAAATGAAAACCAGACGCTGGCATCCATCACCTTCCAGAACTACTTCCGTCTGTACGAGAAGCTGGCAGGTATGACCGGTACCGCAGATACCGAAGCGTTTGAATTCAGCTCCATCTACAAACTGGATACCGTGGTTGTTCCAACTAACCGTCCGATGATCCGTAAGGATATGCCGGATCTGGTTTACATGACTGAAGCGGAAAAAATCCAGGCGATCATTGAAGACATTCGCGATCGTACCGCGGCTGGCCAGCCGGTTCTGGTGGGTACCATTTCTATCGAGAAATCCGAAGTGGTCTCCAATGAGCTGACCAAAGCGGGCATTAAACACAACGTACTGAATGCCAAGTTCCACGCCAAAGAAGCAGATATCGTTGCGCAGGCGGGTTACCCGGCGGCGGTGACCATCGCCACCAACATGGCGGGTCGTGGTACCGATATTATGCTCGGCGGTAGCTGGCAGGCTGAAGTTGCTGAGCTGGAAGACCCAACGCCAGAACAGATTGCTCAGATCAAAGCTGACTGGCAGGTGCGTCACGATGCGGTTCTGGCTTCCGGTGGTTTGCACATCATTGGTACCGAACGTCACGAATCTCGTCGTATCGATAACCAGCTGCGTGGTCGTGCCGGTCGTCAGGGTGATGCCGGTTCTTCCCGCTTCTACCTGTCTATGGAAGATGCACTGATGCGTATTTTCGCCTCTGACCGTGTATCCGGCATGATGCGTAAACTGGGCATGAAACCTGGCGAAGCGATTGAACACCCGTGGGTCACTAAAGCGATTGCTAACGCTCAGCGCAAAGTTGAAAGCCGTAACTTCGATATTCGTAAGCAGCTGCTGGAATATGATGACGTGGCTAACGATCAGCGTCGCGCCATCTACACCCAGCGTAACGAACTGCTGGACGTGTCCGACGTGAGCGAAACCATCAACAGCATCCGTGAAGATGTGTTCAAAGCGACCATCGATGGCCACATTCCACCGCAGTCTCTGGAAGAAATGTGGGATATCGAAGGCTTGCAGGAGCGTCTGAAAAACGACTTCGACCTTGAACTGCCAATCAAAGAGTGGCTGGACAAAGAGCCGGAACTGCATGAAGAAACCCTGCGCGAACGTATTTTCGAAACCGCGCTGGAAGTTTACAAGCGTAAAGAAGAAGTGGTTGGCGCTGAGATGATGCGTCACTTTGAGAAAGGCGTAATGCTGCAAACGCTGGACTCCCTGTGGAAAGAGCACCTGGCGGCAATGGATTACCTGCGCCAGGGTATCCACCTGCGTGGCTATGCGCAGAAGGATCCGAAACAGGAATACAAACGTGAGTCCTTCTCCATGTTTGCTTCCATGCTGGAGTCACTGAAATATGAAGTGATCAGCACCCTGAGCAAGGTTCAGGTGCGGATGCCGGAAGAAGTAGAAGCGATGGAGCAGCAGCGTCGTGAAGAAGCGGAGCGTCTGGCACAGATGCAACAGCTGAGCCACCAGACAGACGACAGCGAAGCGGCTGCGGCTATCGCGGCACAAACC
The DNA here is from genome assembly GCF_011752765.1 of Enterobacter sp. Tr-810. Lineage (NCBI taxonomy): Bacteria > Pseudomonadati > Pseudomonadota > Gammaproteobacteria > Enterobacterales > Enterobacteriaceae > Enterobacter > Enterobacter sp. Tr-810. Next base: position 280,556 of record NZ_VWWW01000005.1, read on the forward strand.
GGTGATCGTAAAGTCGGGCGTAACGATCCGTGCCCATGCGGCTCCGGTAAAAAATACAAGGCGTGCCACGGTCGTCTAAGCTAAGAACGTAACATAATCTAAAAGGCGCAGAAATCTGCGCCTTTTTTATGGAAGTCACACTATGAAAACACTGCAAATTGCCGTCGGGATCATTCGCAACCCACAAAACCAGATCTTCATTACCCAGCGGGCAGCCGATGCTCATATGGCGAATAAGTGGGAATTTCCGGGGGGAAAGATTGAATCAGGTGAAACGCCGGAACAGGCGCTGATTCGCGAGCTTCAGGAGGAGGTCGGGATCACACCCGTTGGAGCAACACTTTTCGATAAGCTTGAGTACCAGTTCCCTGACCGCCACATCACATTGTGGTTCTGGCTTGTCGAAAACTGGGAAGGGGAACCCTGGGGAAAAGAGGGGCAGCCTGGTCACTGGGTTGAACTTCAGGCAAGTGATGCTGATAAATTCCCGCCAGCTAATGAGCCTGTGATCCTGAGATTAGCCGCACAGCCGTAGGCCTGCTAAGCGAATCGCCAGCAGGCTTTACAAATTACTGCTGGTTTTCGCTCCAGTCATCGCTGTCAGAGAGATCGCCTTCGCTTGGAATGCGCTTCTCTTCCGCCGCCCATTCGCCCAGGTCAATGAGCTGGCAGCGTTTGCAGCAGAACGGGCGAAATGGACTCACTTCGCCCCAGACGACAGTTTTCCCACAGGTCGGGCAGCTTACGGTTGTTACGTCAGACATCAATACTCCTTAACAGCAGGCCAGCTCAAAATCGAGGCGCTCAGGCACGAGGCCATTTTCGCTGTCCAGAGGCATAAATCTAATCGCAAAGCGGCTTTTGTGGCCGGAGATTTGCGGGTAAAGCTGATCGCTCAGGGACAAATTCAGGCGCAGCAGATCGGCATCATCACCGTTATCCTGGTAAAAACCATTCAGGCTGGTTTGCTTGCGGAAAGGCGCTGAATTGCGTACCAGGTCGAGAATGAGTGATAACGTCTGGTTCATTGGCTCCAGGCTTGCAAGCCAGCTATTCACTTGCGCATCGCGCTGGGTTTGCGGCATGTGCAACCACATATGGAGTGTCGGCAGGTCAAAGCTGCAACAGCCGCCAGGAATGCTCAGACGCTGACGGACCAGGCCGATAAGCCGGTCTTCACGCAAGAATTGCCCCACGCGGGGAGCGGCCATCAGCACACTGCTGCTGGTTTTGAGCTGCTGGCGAAGCGAATCAATACGACTCTGATCAACGCCCGGCACTTCAGCCCAGGCCTGCAATTTACGCTGCTGGCGCTCAAGCTCTTTTAATAACTCGGTGCGAACATCACCGCGTTCAATGACATCCAGCAGATCGCCAACATTGCGGAAAAAATGCAGCGCAGTGGCGTGATCGTTAACAGGCAGATGGTGTGAAAGCTGTTGAACTAAAAACTCGATACGCAGCCAGGTACGCATTTTTTCGTTAAGCGGGTGCTCAAAAAGGATATGAGTAGACATTATGGTTTTTCCTGTGCAACGGCCTGCGCGGCGAACGTCAGATACTGCGCGTGCAGACGGGCAACATCCGATGCAAGAGCATCTGGTGCGCCGTTATTATCAATAACATCATCCGCAACAGCAAGGCGCGCTTCACGCGTGACCTGAGCAGCAAGAATTTGTTCAGCATGTTCACGCGAGACATGGTCGCGCGTCATTGTTCGCTCGATCTGCGTTTCGGGGGAAACATCGATAACCAGAACCCGGTCGGCTTTTTTGTGAAGCTGATTTTCCACCAACAGCGGCACAACCCACAGTACGTAGGGTGAGTGGGCTTCAGCAATCTGACGCTGGGTTTCCTGGTGGATAATGGGGTGGAGCAGGGCATTAAGCCAGGCTTTTTCTGAAGAATCAGAAAAAATGCACTCGCGAAGCTGGCGACGATTGAGCGTGCCATCAGCATTGATCACTTCACGCCCGAAATGCGCTTCAATGGCCTTTAATGCGGGTGTATTGGGTTCTACCACCTGACGGGCAATAATATCGGCATCAATAATCGGGATGCCCAGACGAGAAAAAGCGTCTGCAACGGTGCTTTTGCCACTACCGATGCCGCCGGTTAACGCGACGATGTACCCCATTAAATCAAATCCTGGGAATTATTCATTATTAAAATCAGTTGCTTAAAATTTAAACTTAGAGCAGCGAACGGTTAACTCTCTTTACCTGCTTTCTACCAGGTAAATTTATAGGATTGTAGCGTAAAAAAAGAGAATTTCGCAGTCTTGCGGAGCAGGTATTAGTGCGTATGATAGCGTCACTGGAGTTGTGCTTTTAACATATTTGCCTCTAACCCCAGGAATCCGCACATGCGTATCGAAGAAGATCTGAAGTTAGGTTTCAAAGACGTTCTTATCCGCCCTAAACGCTCTACACTGAAAAGTCGCTCAGACGTTGAACTCGAACGTCACTTCACCTTTAAACATTCCGGTCAGACCTGGTCTGGTGTGCCAATCATTGCTGCCAACATGGACACCGTGGGTACCTTTGCAATGGCAACGGCGCTGGCTAAATTCGATGTCCTTACCGCCGTGCATAAGCACTACAGCCCTGAAGAGTGGAATGCCTTTGTGGCGTCCTCGTCTGACGATGTTGTTAAACATGTCATGGTGTCTACCGGTACATCCGATGCGGATTTTGAAAAGACCAAACAGATCCTGGCGGCTAACCCGGCGCTGAATTTCGTTTGTATTGATGTCGCGAATGGTTACTCCGAGCACTTCGTACAGTTCGTCAGCAAAGCGCGTGAAGCCTGGCCGACCAAAACCATTATCGCGGGTAACGTTGTGACCGGCGAAATGTGTGAAGAGCTGATCCTCTCCGGCGCGGATATCGTGAAAGTGGGCATTGGCCCGGGTTCCGTGTGTACCACACGTGTGAAAACCGGCGTGGGCTACCCGCAGCTTTCTGCGGTGATTGAGTGTGCTGATGCAGCCCACGGTCTTGGCGGCCAGATTATCAGCGACGGCGGTTGTACCATGCCGGGCGATGTGGCTAAAGCCTTTGGTGGCGGTGCCGATTTCGTGATGCTCGGCGGAATGCTGGCGGGTCACGAAGAGAGTGGCGGTACGGTGGTTGAAGAGAACGGCGAGAAATTTATGCTGTTCTACGGTATGAGCTCTGAATCCGCGATGACCCGTCATGTGGGTGGCGTGGCAAAATATCGTGCAGCTGAAGGTAAAACCGTGAAGCTGCCACTGCGCGGCCCGGTGGATCTTACTGCGCTGGATATCCTCGGTGGCCTGCGTTCTGCTTGTACCTACGTTGGTGCATCTCGCCTGAAAGAGCTGACGAAACGTACCACGTTTATCCGCGTTCAGGAGCAGGAAAACCGCGTATTCAATAGCCTGTAATGGCTCATGCTGGCGCACCTCTGTGCGCCAGCACTATTCAGCACTAACCCGCACTCATCGCATCCCCCAGATGGAAAATCGGTAAGTACATCGCAACCACCAGCGTACCGATAATGACTCCCGTCACAATCAACAGTATTGGCTCCAGCAGTGCCGCCAGGTTATCTGCTTGCTGGAACGTTTGCTCCGTGTGGTGATGAGCAAGATTCTCCAGCATGATATCCAGAGCCCCGGAAACTTCCCCGGTGCGTATTAGTTGAATACAGAGTGGTGTAAACACCGCAGCATGGTGAAATGCTGACCAGACCGGCATTCCCTGTTCGATTTTCTCCCGCATCCCCTGAATCACATCCCGCCAGAATGGATTTTCAACAGTCTCTTCCGCGCTTTCCAGACCTTGTAAAAAGGCGATACCAGCCTGCTGAGTGAGTGACAGCACAGTAAAGATCTGCCCCAGTTTTTGCCCCCTGGCCAGTGCACCCATAACGGGTAAATTCAGCACTATCCGCTGACTCACTCGCTGCCATCGCACATGGCGCCGAAGACGATAAATAACAACGGGCGGAATGAGCACTAATGTGGCCAGAATTATTGCCCATTCCTGAATGAACACAGCCAGCCCCATTACCATCTGCGTTAACAGCGGCAGAGGGGTATTAAATGTTCTGTAGATAGCCGCGAACTCTGGCAAAACCAGCGTGACCATTGCCAGTACAACGGCAACGGCCAGCGTCAGGATTATCACCGGGTAGCGCAGTGCTTTTTTTACCTTTGCATTAAGCAGCTGCTGCGATTTTTGTTGTTGTGCGAGCTGGCGGCAACACTCTTCCAGCTTGCCCGTGAGCTCGCCTGTTTTCACCATTGAAACGTAGAGCGGGCTGAATACCTCTGGCCATTTTTTTAATGCCGTAGACAAGGCACATCCCTCGCTAAGATCGTCAGCCAGACTTTGCAATAGTGCCTGCCACTGCGTGACCGGGTGCTGCTGCGCCAGCATCTCGAGACTGTGAGACAGCGTAAGCCCTGCCTTCAGAAGCGTCGCGAGCTGTCGAAAAATGTCATAGCAGTGGTGGGACTGCCACCGACGACGCTGCGAACAGCGCACCAGCGCCAAAGGATGCAGCGCTTTTCGCATTAATGCAGTGAATGCGGCTTCACGGTTGATGGCCCACATCACCCCGTTTTGTAACTCGCCCTCATCTGTAAGCGCCCGCCAGCGCCAGAGCTGATTAGCCGCCATTGGGCATACCCAGCACTCGCACCAGCTCTTCCACGGTGGTTAGCCCTTGCTCAACCGCCATACAGCCATGTTCAAACAGGCTGGTCATCCCGGTCTGCCGGGCGCTTGCTTCGATAACCTCAATTGCGGCACCACTGGAAATGGCCTGACGCAAGTCGTTGTCGATGGTCAGCACCTCAAACAGGGCAATTCGGCCATAAAAACCGTGATAGCAACGATCGCATCCAGTTGGTCGCCACTGCGGAAGCTCTCGCGACCAAAGTGTGTGAGGCAATACGGCTTTGTTCTGCCCCTGCTGTCGACAATGGGGGCACAAGCGGCGAACCAGACGCTGTGCTACGACCAGAGAGAGTGCAGAAGAGATCATCCAGCGAGCGACACCCATTTGCTGCAAACGGATCAGCGTCTCTGCCGTAGAATTGGTATGAAGAGTGGAGAGCACCAGGTGCCCGGTCTGTGCGGCATTGATGGCAATTTCTGCCGTTTCGCCATCACGAATTTCACCCACCATGATGATGTCAGGATCCTGGCGTAGCAGGGCGCGCAATACGCTTTGAAAGGTGAGCCCGGAACGCGGGTTAATTTGGGTCTGATTGAGCCCAGTGAGGGGGATCTCGATAGGATCTTCTACGCTGCAAATGTTCACATCCGGCGTATTACGCGCCTGCAAGGCGCTGTAGAGGGTGACGGTTTTACCACTCCCCGTTGGCCCGGTGACCAGGATCAACCCCTGTGGCTGGTACAGCATGTCGGTAAATCGGGCCTGCTGCTCTGCACTCATGCCCAGCTGCGCAATATCCAGCGCCTGCTGTTCCTGCTGTAGCAGACGCAGAACGATTTTCTCCCCGCCACTACAGGGCAGGGTGGCGATACGAAAAGAGACCGGTTCGTTTGCCAGTTCGACCGTAAACTGCCCATCCTGGGGCAGACGTCGTTCCGCAATATCCAGGTTACCCAGCACTTTTAACCGTGCGGTGAGCAAGGTTGCCAGCCCGGCGTTGAGGGTGGTGTGCGGATTGAGTACCCCATCGATACGCAGGCGAATATGGCAAGCGTGTTCCGACGGCTCAATATGAATATCTGACGCCCGTTGACGCATGGCCTGCAACAACGTGTGGTTGAGAATATCCACCGCGGAGTGGGCCGTTGATGCCACAGGCAGATGTGATTGCGATGCCAACTGCCGGTGTTTTTCCATGCGCTCGCTCGTCCAGCATTCGATATCAATGCGCTTTTGCGTCGCGAAACGTAAGGCTTCCATCAGTTCTGCGGCAGGCGTGCCCACCACCGCGATGTTAACCATACTCGCATCGCTTGTGAGCAGCTGTGCATGGTGGCGCTGACAGAGCGCCATAAGTTGTTCCGTATTCATTTCATCCGCTCCGCTTAATGACTGTCGAAGCGGAAGACATCTTCGCAGGCTTGCTTAAGCGCGCTATCGTTCGCGATGCTGCATGTCCGTGTCCAACTGGTCATGCCGTTGCTGTTGTCCCAAACCGGAATCATACTGACGTCAAGACCGTTCAGGCTCTCCTGCCCTGTAAGGGTAATCGTGCCTTTTGTCACGCTCATGGCAGAAACATAGCGAGAGGTAACAGGCGAGGGGATACCATTACTTCCCCCATCGCAGCTGTCTACGCCGCCGTGCTCCAGGGCACAAAGCTCAACGGCGGTACGGTACGGGACAAAGGTTTGCAGCATATCGGTGAGTGCGGCTTTCCGAAGGTAGTTCTGGTAAGCGGGTACGCCGATCGCACTTAAGATGGCAATAATGCCGATGACCACCATTAACTCAATCAGCGTGAAGCCTTGTTGTCTGTTCATATCTGCTCCTTAGAAAAAGTGGCGCTACTGTGGCAGCGTGGAGGAGCACAGACGAGGGGCAAAAAAAGAAGTGTGAAGGCGCTTTCAGCGAATTAATGCGGGGTTGCAGCGCGGGACAACAGAGTTGCGAGCGGCTTCGTATTTCCCCTCTCCGGGCGGAGAGGGGAAAGGTGGTATCACTTAAAGCGCATAGAGAGGTCGAGTGCGCGGATGTGTTTGGTCAGCGCGCCAACGGAGATGAAATCGACACCCGTTTCAGCGAATTCGCGGATTGTCTCAAACGTCACATTTCCGGATACTTCCAGCTGCGCCTTACCGTCAGTGCGTTTCACTGCTTCGCGCATCTGGTCAGTTTCGAAGTTATCCAGCATGATGATATCGGCCCCGGCTTTGATGGCTTCATCCAGCTCGTCGAGGTTTTCCACTTCCACCTCAACTGGCACGTCCGGGTGTAGCCAGAAGGCTTTCTCCACCGCCTGACGCACGGAGCCAGAAGCAATAATGTGGTTCTCTTTAATCAGGAAGGCATCGGATAAACCCAGACGATGGTTTGCGCCACCGCCACATAACACCGCATATTTCAGGGCGGTGCGCAGGCCTGGCAGCGTTTTACGGGTATCCAGTAACTGGGTACGCGTGCCTGCCAGCAGATCGGTGTAGCGGCGCACTTCACTGGCTACGCCTGACAGCGTCTGCACAAAGTTCAGTGCGGTACGTTCGCCGGTCAGCAGCACGCGGGAAGGGCCATCAAGCTCAAACAGCGGCTGATTTGCGCTGATGGTGTCGCCATCGTCAACATGCCAGGTGACCTGAACATCGTCACCCGCGAGCTGAGTAAAGACCTCTTCAACCCAGCGTTTTCCGCAAAATACGCCGTCTTCACGGGTAATGATGACGGCGTGGGAGCGTGTCTCTTTTGGCAATAATTGCGCGGTAATATCGTTGTCGGCATTGACGTCGCCGCCCAGGTCTTCTTTCAAAGCATGGGCAACGCTTGCCGGAATATCCATGTTAATACGTTCCAGAAGCGCGTCACGTCGGTGGTCGGGGTTGTAGCGGCGAGGCGGCATGATAAAACTCCAAATTGGTAACGAATCATAATATTGAAACATGCTACTCTGAACCGAGTAATAGCACCATACAGAAGGAGTTCCAGCATGTTGTTAGAGAACGGATGGCTGGTGGATGCGCGGCATGTGCCCTCGCCGCACCACGATTGCCGCCCGGAGGATGAACAGCCCTCACTGCTGGTGGTTCATAATATTAGTTTGCCGCCGGGTGAGTTCGGCGGTCCGTGGATCGATGCATTATTCACGGGAACGATTGATCCCAATGCTCATCCCTTTTTTGCAGAAATCGCCCATCTGCGGGTATCGGCACATTGCCTGATCCGTCGTGATGGGGAGATTGTTCAGTATGTTCCTTTTGATAAGCGCGCCTGGCATGCGGGGGTGTCGGTTTATCACGGACGCGAACGCTGTAATGATTTTTCAATCGGGATTGAGCTGGAAGGCACGGATACCACGCCGTATACCGATGCGCAGTATCAGCAACTGGTTGCCGTGACGCAGACCCTTATCGGGTTGTATCCTGCGATAGTCGATAATATAACGGGGCACAGTGATATTGCTCCGGTAAGGAAAACGGACCCCGGCCCGGCATTCGACTGGTCGCTGTTTCACGCCATGCTTACCGCATCGTCAGATAAGGAGATAACATGACGCTGTTTACCATGCTGCTGGTTATCGTTGCGGAACGTCTGTTCAAGCTCGGTGAACACTGGCACCTGGATCACCGGCTGGAAGTCCTCTTCCGCCGTATCAAACACTTTTCTCTGCTCCGCACGCTGCTGATGACCGCTGGCGTGATGCTGATTACTTTCCTGCTATTGCGTTCGCTACACGGCCTCTTTTTCAATGTGCCGTTGCTGGTGGTGTGGATCCTGCTCGGCGTTTTGTGCATTGGCGCGGGCAAAGTCAGGATGCATTATCACGCCTATCTGAAGGCGGCATCCCGGGATGATGCCCATGCGCGAAGTGCAATGGCGAGCGAGCTCACCATGATCCACGGCGTTCCGCCTGATTGTGACGAGCGTGATTTTCTTCGTGAGCTGCAAAATGCCCTGCTGTGGATTAACTTCCGCTTTTATCTGGCGCCGCTTTTCTGGTTTGTAGTGGGCGGCCCGTGGGGACCAGTTTTGCTGATGGGCTATGCATTTTTACGCGCCTGGCAGACCTGGCTTGCCCGATACCTCACCCCACATGAGCGTCTGCAATCCGGGATTGATGCCATTTTGCATGTGCTGGACTGGATCCCGGTGCGGTTTGTGGGTGTGGTGTATGCGTTGATTGGGCACGGCGAAAAAGCGCTGCCAGCGTGGTTTGCCTCTTTGGCTGACCGCCACACTGCGCAGTATCAGGTGTTAACGCGTCTGGCGCAGTTCTCACTGGCGCGCGAGCCGCACACCGACAAGATAGAGACGCCTAAAGCGGCTGTGTCGATGGCGAAGAAAACATCCTTTGTGGTGGTGGTGGTTGTGGCGCTGCTGACTATTTACGGCACGCTGGTGTAGCCCAGCGCGCCGTCACTTCGGTTAAAGCGTATCAGCAGGCGGGATGCCAAAATCTGGCATCCCGTTTTTGTCCCAGTGGACAAGCTTCAGGCGGGTATGGCGATTGGGATCGTAAAGCGGATCGCCTTCAATTTCGGTGTAGTTACGTGCGTGATACACCAGCACATCTTCCCCATCCGGCGTTTGCGTAAAGCTGTTGTGCCCCGGCCCATACTGGCGATTCTCATAGCTGGTGGTGAATACCGGGCGTGGAGATTTCTGCCAGTTTGCCGGGTTTTGCGGATCGGCGTTCATATCGATCCACAATAGCCCCATGCAGTAGTTCTCATCGGTTGCGCTGGCGGAGTAGCTGATAAACAGCCTGTCATTGTGCACCAGTACCGCCGGGCCTTCGTTAACCCAAAATCCGCGACACTCCCAGTCATATTCCGGTTTGCTGAGCATTACCGGCTCACCTTTGAGCGTCCAGGGATTCTCCATTTCACACAGATAGAGGTTGGAGTTTCCGGAGATATCCGGGGCTTTTTGCGCCCACAGATACCAGCGTTTACCCTGATGAATAAAGGTGGTGGCGTCCAGCGCAAAGGTGTCGAACTGGCTTTTAATCTGCCCCTTTTCTTGCCATTTTCCGGTGAGGGGATCCGGGTCTGCGCACTCCAGGGCGAACATGCGATGCTGGAACATCCCGAGATTATCCAGCGCCTGGGTGTGCGTGGCGGCAAAATAGATGTACCACTTCCCGTCGATGTAATGCAGCTCCGGTGCCCAAATCAGCTGGCTCATCGGTCCGGTATCGGGTTTACGCCACACGACAACCTCGTCGGCGCTGCGTAACCCTTCCAGCGTGTCAGCGCGGCGGATTGCCAGCCTGTCGTACTCTGGCACCGAGGCAATAAAATAGTATTGCCCCTCATGATGCAAAATATAGGGATCGGCTCGTTGTTCGATAAACGGGTTGGGCCAGGTTTGCATTCGGCTTTCCTTATTTCGTCATTTCGTCTCAGCGGCTTTGAGTTCCTGATAATCGTTCAGCTCGCGGTAGTTATTGCGACGCTTCTCCAGGTCTTCCTGGATCTGCTTCATGGTTTCACGGTCAACTTTCAGCAGACGCACTACACCGGCGGTAATCAGATACCCGACGCCCGGAATCACCGTGAACAGCAGCACAATACCGTTGATGGCGTCTGCGCTTTGCGCTTTTGCCCCGGCGTTATAACCGTACCAGGAGAGCAGGAAGCCCACCATTGCACCAGCAATCGCCAGCCCCAGCTTGAGGAAGAAGATATTGCCGGAGAAGCTGATCCCGGTGATGCGTTTACCGGTTTTCCACTCGCCGTAATCGTCCACATCGGCCATCAGTGACCAGTGCAGCGGGGAAGGGATCTGGTGCAGGATATTCAGCAGGAAGTAGAGCACCACGATGGTGGTTGTTGCTTTCGGGTCGAAGAAGTAAAACGCGCAGGAGAAAATCGCCAGCACGATATTGGTCCAGAAGAAGACTTTCAGCTTACACCAGCGGTCGGTTAACACTTTCGCCAGCATACTGCCGAACATCATGCCGACCACGCCCAGGCTGATAAACAGGGTGGCGAAGTGGGTGCTTTGCCCCATCACCCAGGTCACATAATACATGGTAGCGGCCATGCGGATAAAGCCCGGGCAGACGTTGCAAAGCGTGAGCAGCAGAATGCGTACCCACTGGTCGTTCTTCCACACGTCTTTAAGATCGTTCTTCAGCTCGTCATTGGTCTGTACTGCCGGGCGGATGCGCTCGCGCACGGTTGAGAAGCTGAACAGGAACATGCAGGTGCCAATCAGCGCCAGCACGGTCATCGCCATCTGGTAGCCTTTAGCTTTGTTATCCCCACCGAACCAGTCGGCCATCGGCAACAAGGTGAGAGACAGCAGTAGCGTCGCGATACCCACCATGACGAAGCGATAAGACTGACAGGCAACGCGTTCTTTAGGATCGTTAGTAATCACACCACCCAGCGAGCAGTAAGGAATATTGATGGCGGTGTAGGTCAGCGACAGCAGGAAATAAGTGACAAAGGCATAGATAACTTTGCTGTTATAGCTCCAGTCTGGCGTGGTGAACATCAGGATACTGAACAGCGCATAGGGGAAGGCTATCCACAACAGCCATGGACGAAACCGACCATATTTACTGCGGGTACGGTCAGCGATAGCCCCCATAATAGGGTCTGTTACGGCATCAATAACGCGAACAGACAGCAGCAATACGCCGACCAGTGCAGGCGCCAGACCAAAAATATCTGTATAAAAATAGTTAACAAACAACATGATGGCGCCGAAGATGATATTACATCCCGCGTCTCCCATCCCATAGCCGATCTTTTCTTTTACTGACAGTTTGTTGTTATCCATTGACTGCTCTCCGGGTTTCGGTATGGAGAGAATTATTTGCTGGCAAAGGAATTTTTGCGTTGCAGTATAAGGTCGGTGATATGGATAAAATTGCTGTAGGCGGGAATTTGTGAGGAAGGTAACAACACTCTGCACGCCTGAAAAGACGTGCAGAGTGGAAGAGTAAATTAGTGTGCTTTCACCGCGTTGGCATTTTTCTGTTTAACCAGATAGCCCACGCCGAGGATCGCAATCCACACCGGGATCAGGTACACAGAAATCGCCATGCCCGGGGTGATTAACATGATAACCAGCACTGCCGCCATGAACAGCAGGCACACCCAGTTACCCAGCGGGTAAAGCAGGGCCGGGAAGCGAGTGGCCACACCTTGCTGCTGCTTGGCGCGGCGGAATTTGATGTGCGCCAGGCTGATCATTGCCCAGTTGATTACCAGAGCTGAAACCACCAGTGCCATCAGCAGACCGAAGGCAGATTCCGGGGCCAGGTAGTTAATCAGCACGCACAGTGCCGTCACAACAGCCGAGACGATAATGGTGTTTACCGGCACGCCGCGCTTGTCGACGTTGAGCAGTGCTTTCGGGGCGTTACCCTGCTGAGCCAGACCAAACAGCATACGGCTGTTGCAGTATACGCAACTGTTGTAAACGGACAGCGCAGCGGTCAGCACCACGATGTTCAGGGCGTTTGCCACGAAGGTATCGCCCAGCTCGTGGAAGATCAGTACAAACGGGCTGGTATCTGCGGTAACACGCGTCCACGGCAGCAGGGAGAGCAGCACGGCCAGTGAACCCACATAGAAGATCAGAATACGGTAGATAACCTGGTTAGTGGCTTTCGGGATGCTCTGCTCCGGGTTGTCGGCTTCAGCGGCAGTGATACCCACCAGCTCCAGCCCACCGAAGGAGAACATGATGATAGCCATCATCATGACCAGGCCGCTCATACCGTGCGGCAGGAATCCGCCCTGTTCCCACAGGTTACGTACGGTCGCCTGCGGGCCACCGTTACCGCTGAACAGCAGCCAGCCACCGAAGATGATCATGGCCACAACGGCGATGACTTTGATGATGGCAAACCAGAACTCCATCTCACCGAACACTTTTACGTTGGTCAGGTTGATGGCGTTAATGATGACGAAGAAGGCCGCAGCAGAAGCCCAGGTTGGGATCTCCGGGTACCAGAACTGAATGTACTTACCGACGGCGGTAAGCTCAGCCATGGCAACCAGAACGTACAGTACCCAGTAGTTCCAGCCGGAGGCGAAGCCCGCAAAGCTTCCCCAGTACTTATAAGCAAAGTGGCTGAATGACCCGGCTACCGGCTCTTCGACCACCATTTCGCCTAACTGACGCATGATCAGAAAGGCAATAAAACCCGCGATTGCGTAACCCAAAATAATGCCAGGGCCGGCAGACTGGATAACGGATGCGCTTCCCAGAAACAGGCCGGTACCGATAGCACCACCCAATGCGATGAGCTGAATGTGGCGGTTTTTAAGGCCACGCTTTAGCTGATCGCCGTGCTGTTGAGCTTCCATTTGAAACCTCGTGTGTGGTTGTTATGTTCACGCTGTGCGTGTGTAATTATGAACATCCGTTTTCTGTATTTAATTCTTTACGGTTAACGAGACCGAAAAAAGCGGAGATGACTTCCGTAAGCGCCAGAATAGTGGTAAGCGACCGTGAATGCACCTGCTTTATGAAGGGCTGATGACGAGTTGAATAAAAAGAAAGCATTTGTAAATTGGCCTGTAATTCCTTCCTACCCCAACCTATAGAATAAAAATGCTCCATAAGTGGGCGAATTTTCATTATTTGCGTTGTTGAATCGCTTCAGATTGCAAAACCCCTCGTTTCATTAAGGTTAAAACTGCCTCTTTATGGGTAATCAACTCATTTGTGCAAAGTTACATTTCTGAAACGTTATTTCTGTAAGGTTGTTAAAATGTGCAGGGTTTACTGATTTCAATCAAAACCAATATGGACAGAAGGTGAATACTTTGTTACTTTAGCGATACGAACTTGAAATTGGTAAGACCAATTGACTCCGGGCAAAAAGGCGTAAGACAGGGAATATGGCCTACAGCAAAATTCGCCAACCAAAACTATCCGATGTGATTGAGCAGCAGCTGGAGTTTTTAATCCTCGAAGGGACTCTGCGCCCTGGTGAAAAACTCCCGCCTGAACGCGAGCTGGCAAAACAGTTCGACGTTTCCCGTCCCTCGCTGCGTGAGGCAATTCAACGCCTCGAAGCAAAGGGCTTGCTGCTTCGTCGCCAGGGCGGCGGAACCTTTGTGCAAAACAGCCTGTGGCAGAGCTTCAGCGATCCGCTGGTAGAACTTCTCTCTGACCACCCAGAATCCCAGTTTGACCTGCTTGAGACCCGTCACGCGCTTGAAGGTATTGCGGCCTATTACGCCGCCCTTCGCAGCACTGATGAAGATCGCGTGCGTATCCGCGAACTGCATCAGGCCATTGAACGGGCACAGCAGTCCGGCGACTTAGACGCCGAGTCCGATGCCGTCGTCCAGTATCAAATTGCCGTCACCGAAGCGGCACATAATGTGGTGTTGCTACACTTGCTTCGCTGCATGGAGCCGATGCTGGCCCAGAATGTTCGTCAGAATTTTGAATTGTTGTATGCCCGTCGGGAAATGCTTCCGCTGGTCAGCAACCATCGCACCCGAGTATTCGAGGCGATAATGGCCGGGGAACCGGAGCAGGCGCGCGAAGCGTCGCACCGACATCTGGCTTTCATTGAGGAAATCTTGCTGGACCGCAGCCGTGAACAATCGCGTCGCGAACGTTCATTACGCCGCATACAGCAACGAAAGGATTAAGCGCCAGGTTTTTTTAGAGCGCGGCAACTAAACGCAGAACCTGTCTTATTGCGCTTTTAGTTTTCGAAAAAAGTGCAATGGGACAGGTTCCAGACAAATCAACGTATTAGATAGATAAGGAATACCCCCATGTCAGAACGTCTCCAAAATGACGTGGATCCGATCGAAACTCGCGACTGGCTACAGGCGATCGAATCGGTCATCCGTGAAGAAGGTGTTGAGCGTGCTCAGTATCTGATTGATCAGCTGCTTTCTGAAGCCCGTAAAGGCGGTGTGAAAGTGGCTTCAGGTGCAGGGGCTAACAACTACGTAAACACGATTGCCGTCGAAGACGAACCGGAATACCCGGGCAATCTGGATCTGGAACGTCGTATTCGTTCTGCAATCCGCTGGAACGCCATTATGACCGTTCTGCGCGCATCCAAGAAAGATCTGGAACTGGGCGGCCACATGGCTTCCTTCCAGTCTTCTGCAACCGTTTACGAAGTGTGCTTCAACCACTTCTTCCGTGCAGCTAACGAGAAAGACGGCGGCGATCTGGTGTACTTCCAGGGCCACATCTCTCCGGGCATCTATGCACGTGCATTCCTGGAAGGTCGTCTGACTGAAGAGCAGATGAACAACTTCCGTCAGGAAGTTCACGGTAAAGGTCTGTCTTCTTACCCGCACCCTAAACTGATGCCAGAATTCTGGCAGTTCCCGACCGTTTCTATGGGTCTGGGTCCAATCGGTGCGATCTACCAGGCTAAATTCCTGAAATATCTGGAACACCGTGGCCTGAAAGACACCTCTGAGCAAACCGTATACGCCTTCCTGGGCGACGGCGAAATGGATGAACCAGAATCTAAAGGTGCGATCACCATCGCGACCCGTGAGAAGCTGGACAACCTGTGCTTCATCATCAACTGTAACCTGCAACGTCTGGATGGTCCGGTAACCGGCAACGGCAAGATCATCAACGAACTGGAAGGCATCTTCAGCGGTGCTGGCTGGAACGTGATTAAAGTCATGTGGGGCGGTCGTTGGGATGAGCTGCTGCGTAAAGATACCAGCGGTAAACTGATCCAGCTGATGAACGAAACCGTTGACGGCGACTATCAGACCTTCAAATCCAAAGACGGTGCCTACGTTCGTGAGCACTTCTTCGGCAAATATCCTGAAACCGCAGCACTGGTTGCAGACTGGACTGATGAGCAGATCTGGGCCCTGAACCGTGGTGGTCACGATCCGAAGAAAGTCTACGCTGCACTGAAAAAAGCGCAGGAAACCAAAGGTAAAGCGACTGTAATCCTGGCCCACACCATCAAAGGTTACGGCATGGGTGATACCGCAGAAGGTAAAAACATCGCTCACCAGGTTAAGAAAATGAACATGGACGGCGTGCGTTATATCCGCGACCGTTTCAACGTTCCAGTAACCGATGAGCAGGTAGAAAACCTGTCTTACCTGACCTTCCCGGAAGGTTCTGAAGAGCACAAGTACCTGCACGAACGTCGTCAGGCGCTGAAAGGCTACCTGCCAGCTCGTCAGCCTAACTTCACCGAGAAACTGGAACTGCCAGCGCTGGAAGACTTCTCTCAGCTGCTGGAAGAGCAGAACAAAGAAATCTCTACCACTATCGCTTTCGTTCGTGCCCTGAACGTGATGCTGAAGAACAAGTCGATCAAAGATCGTCTGGTTCCAATCATTGCTGACGAAGCGCGTACTTTCGGTATGGAAGGTCTGTTCCGTCAGATCGGTATCTACAGCCCGAACGGCCAGCAGTACACCCCGCAGGACCGTGAGCAGGTTGCATACTACAAAGAAGACGAAAAAGGTCAGATCCTTCAGGAAGGTATCAACGAACTGGGTGCTGGCGCATCCTGGCTGGCTGCTGCGACCTCTTACAGCACCAACAACCTGCCAATGATCCCGTTCTACATCTACTACTCGATGTTCGGTTTCCAGCGTATCGGTGACCTGTGCTGGCAGGCAGGCGACCAACAGGCTCGCGGCTTCCTGGTAGGTGGTACTTCCGGTCGTACTACCCTGAACGGTGAAGGTCTGCAGCACGAAGATGGTCACAGCCACATTCAGTCTCTGACTATCCCTAACTGTATCTCTTACGACCCGTCTTACGCGTACGAAGTGGCTGTCATCATGCACGACGGTCTGACCCGTATGTACGGTGAAGCACAAGAGAACATTTACTACTACATCACCACGCTGAACGAAAACTACCACATGCCGGCAATGCCAGCAGGTGCCGAGGAAGGTATCCGTAAAGGTATCTATAAACTCGAAACCGTTGCAGGTAGCAAAGGCAAAGTTCAGCTGCTGGGCTCCGGTTCTATCCTGCGTCACGTACGTGAAGCAGCACAGATCCTGGCGAACGACTACGGTGTCGGTTCTGACGTGTACAGCGTAACCTCCTTCACTGAACTGGCGCGTGATGGCCAGGATTGTGAGCGCTGGAACATGCTGCACCCAATGGAAACTCCGCGCGTTCCGTACATCGCTCAGGTGATGAACGACGCTCCAGCGGTCGCTTCTACTGACTATATGAAACTGTTCGCTGAGCAGGTTCGTACTTACGTACCAGCTGATGATTATCGCGTACTGGGTACTGATGGCTTCGGTCGTTCTGACAGCCGCGAAAACCTGCGTCACCACTTCGAAGTTGATGCTTCTTACGTGGTTGTAGCAGCACTGGGCGAACTGGCTAAACGTGGCGAAATCGATAAGAAAGTGGTTGCGGATGCAATTACCAAATTCAACATCGATGCAGAAAAAGTTAACCCGCGTCTGGCGTAAGAGGTAAAAGAATAATGGCTATCGAAATCAATGTACCGGACATCGGGGCTGATGAAGTTGAAATCACCGAGATCCTGGTCAAAGTAGGCGACAAAGTTGAAGCTGAACAGTCGCTGATCACCGTAGAAGGCGACAAAGCCTCTATGGAAGTCCCGTCTCCTCAGGCTGGCATCGTTAAAGAGATCAAAGTCTCTGTTGGCGATAAAACCGAGACTGGCAAACTGATCATGATTTTCGATTCCGCCGACGGTGCAGCAGCTGCTGCACCTGCGCAGGAAGAGAAGAAAGCCGCTCCGGCCGCTGCTGCACCAGCAGCTGCCGCGGCAGCGAAAGAAGTTAACGTGCCTGACATCGGCGGTGACGAAGTTGAAGTCACTGAAATCCTGGTGAAAGTGGGCGATACCGTTGCGGCTGAGCAGTCTCTGATCACCGTTGAAGGCGACAAAGCCTCTATGGAAGTTCCGGCTCCGTTCGCGGGTACCGTTAAAGAGATCAAGATCAACACCGGTGACAAAGTGTCTACAGGTTCCCTGATCATGGTCTTCGAAGTGGCGGGTGCTGCACCTGCTGCTGCGCCTGCACAGGCAGCTGCTCCGGCGGCCGCGGCTCCAGCTGTTGCTGGCGGCGCGAAAGACGTTAACGTACCAGACATCGGCGGTGACGAAGTTGAAGTGACCGAGGTGATGGTGAAAGTGGGCGACAAAGTTGCCGCTGAACAGTCACTGATCACCGTTGAAGGCGACAAGGCTTCCATGGAAGTTCCTGCGCCATTCGCCGGTACCGTTAAAGAGATCAAAATCAGCACCGGCGACAAAGTGTCTACCGGCTCTCTGATCATGGTCTTCGAAGTGGAAGGCGCTGCGCCTGCTGCTGCTCCGGCGGCCGCGGCTGCTCCAGCACCTGCTGCTGCACCGGCTCAGGCTGCTAAACCTGCTGCGGCACCAGCTGCAAAAGCAGAAGGCAAATCTGAGTTCGCTGAAAACGATGCTTACGTCCACGCGACTCCACTGATTCGTCGCCTGGCGCGCGAATTCGGTGTGAACCTGGCGAAAGTCAAAGGTACTGGCCGTAAAGGTCGTATCCTGCGCGAAGACGTGCAGACTTACGTGAAAGACGCGGTGAAACGCGCTGAAGCGGCTCCAGCTGCTGCCACCGGTGGCGGTATCCCGGGAATGCTGCCATGGCCGAAAGTGGACTTCAGCAAGTTCGGTGAAATCGAAGAAGTTGAACTGGGTCGTATCCAGAAAATCTCTGGTGCTAACCTGAGCCGTAACTGGGTGATGATCCCGCACGTTACGCACTTCGACAAAACTGATATCACCGATCTGGAAGCGTTCCGTAAACAGCAGAACGCCGAAGCTGAGAAGCGTAAACTGGACGTGAAATTCACCCCAGTGGTCTTCATCATGAAAGCGGTTGCTGCGGCTCTGGAACAGATGCCACGCTTCAACAGCTCTCTGTCCGAAGATGGCCAGAAGCTGACGCTGAAGAAATACATCAACATCGGTGTTGCGGTTGATACGCCAAATGGTCTGGTTGTTCCGGTCTTCAAAGACGTGAACAAGAAGAGTATCACTGAGCTGTCCCGTGAACTGACCGTGATCTCCAAGAAAGCGCGTGATGGCAAGCTGACTGCTGGCGAAATGCAGGGCGGTTGCTTCACCATCTCCAGCATCGGCGGCCTGGGTACGACCCACTTCGCGCCGATTGTTAACGCGCCGGAAGTGGCCATCCTTGGTGTGTCCAAGTCCGCGATGGAGCCTGTGTGGAATGGCAAAGAGTTCATGCCGCGTCTGATGATGCCAATCTCTCTGTCCTTCGACCACCGCGTGATCGACGGTGCTGATGGTGCGCGTTTCATCACCATCATCAACAACACCCTGAGCGACATTCGCCGCCTGGTGATGTAATCGAAAAGCCGGCCAATCGGCCGGCTTTTTTCTGATAATCTCATGGGGTTTGTGAGGTTATTGGCGAAAGCGACAATTCGTGAGCCGTTTGTTGTTTCAAAATTGTTAACAATTTTGTAAACTGCGGGCGGATAGAACGACCCGGTGGACGACGGGTATAAATTAAGAGGTCATGATGAGCACAGAAATCAAAACTCAGGTCGTAGTACTTGGGGCAGGCCCGGCAGGTTACTCCGCAGCATTCCGCGCCGCGGATTTAGGTCTGGAAACCGTCATCGTAGAACGTTACAGCACCCTCGGCGGTGTTTGTCTGAACGTCGGCTGTATCCCTTCTAAAGCGCTGCTGCACGTAGCCAAAGTTATCGAAGAAGCCAAAGCTCTGGCTGAACACGGTATCGTCTTCGGCGAGCCGAAAACCGATATCGACAAAATTCGTACCTGGAAAGAGAAAGTTATCACTCAGTTGACCGGCGGTCTGGCGGGTATGGCCAAAGGCCGTAAAGTGAAAGTGGTAAACGGTCTGGGTAAATTCACCGGCGCGAACACCCTGGAAGTGGAAGGCGAAAACGGCAAAACCGTGATCAACTTCGACAACGCGATCATCGCGGCGGGCTCTCGTCCAATCGAACTGCCATTCATTCCACATGAAGATCCACGCGTGTGGGACTCCACCGATGCGCTGGAACTGAAAACCGTTCCAAAACGCCTGCTGGTTATGGGTGGCGGTATCATCGGTCTGGAAATGGGTACTGTGTACCATGCGCTGGGTTCAGATATTGACGTGGTTGAAATGTTCGACCAGGTTATCCCGGCTGCTGACAAAGACATCGTTAAAGTCTTCACCAAACGCATCAGCAAGAAATTCAACCTGATGCTGGAAACCAAAGTGACTGCCGTTGAAGCGAAAGAAGACGGTATTTACGTTTCCATGGAAGGCAAAAAAGCCCCTGCGGAACCACAGCGTTACGACGCCGTGCTGGTCGCTATCGGCCGTGTGCCGAACGGTAAAAACCTCGACGCGGGCAAAGCTGGCGTGGAAGTGGACGACCGTGGCTTCATCCGCGTTGATAAACAGCTGCGCACTAACGTGCCGCACATCTTTGCAATCGGCGATATCGTCGGTCAGCCAATGCTGGCACACAAAGGTGTTCACGAAGGCCACGTTGCCGCTGAAGTTATCGCGGGCATGAAACACTACTTCGATCCGAAAGTGATCCCATCTATCGCTTACACCGAGCCAGAAGTTGCCTGGGTTGGTCTGACTGAGAAAGAAGCGAAAGAGAAAGGCATTAGCTACGAAACCGCCACCTTCCCGTGGGCTGCTTCTGGCCGTGCTATCGCTTCCGACTGCGCAGACGGTATGACCAAACTGATCTTCGACAAAGAGACTCACCGTGTGATCGGTGGTGCGATTGTCGGCACCAACGGCGGCGAGCTGTTGGGTGAAATCGGTCTGGCTATCGAAATGGGTTGTGACGCTGAAGACATCGCGCTGACCATCCATGCTCACCCAACTCTGCATGAGTCTGTGGGCCTGGCGGCAGAAGTGTTCGAAGGTAGCATCACCGACCTGCCAAACGCGAAAGCGAAGAAGAAGTAAGTTTCTTCACGATTGCTAAACGCCTCCCCGGAGGCGTTTTTTTTTGTCTGAAAACTACCCATTCTGGTAGTCATCTTATTGATATTATCGCTAAAAATTTTCTTCGGGCTGCCGATACTTTTTTCACCATTGTGTGGCTACTGGCTGCGCTATTTAGGGGTTCTGGACTCTTTATTACACGAAAAAAGGAAAACACATGTCTTTGAAGAAAGTTGCGGTGATTGGCTTAGTGGCAGCGGCGATGACGCTGACCGGGTGTGGCGCGATGACCACCGCGGTGAAAAAACGCAATCTGGAAGTGAAAACCCAGATGAGCGAAACCGTCTGGCTGGAGCCATCAAACGAAAAAACGGTCTACATCCAGGTTAAAAATACCTCTGATAAAGACATGAGCAACCTGCAAACCCTGCTGGCTAACGATCTCGTTGCCAAAGGCTATAAGGTGACCAGTTCTCCTGACGGCGCCTACTACTGGGTACAGGCTAACGTTCTGAAAGCGGACAAAATGGATCTGCGTGAATCTCAGGGCTATCTGAAAACTGGCTACGAAGGTGCTGCTGTAGGTGCTGCACTGGGCGCAGGTATCACCGCGTATAACAGCAACTCTTCCGGTGCCGCACTGGGCGTGGGTCTGGCGGCTGGTCTGATTGGTATGGCGGCGGATGCCATGGTGGAAGACGTGAACTACACCATGGTAACCGACTTGCAGATCTCTGAGCGTAGCAAAGCGAAAGTCACCACTGATAACATCGCGGCGCTGCGTCAGGGAACATCCGGCGTGAAAGTGCAAACCAGCACCGAGCAGGGCGATCGCGCGAAATATCAGACCCGCGTAGTGTCTAATGCCAACAAAGTTAACCTGAAGTTCGAAGAAGCGAAGCCGGTACTGGAAGCCCAACTGGCAAAATCAGTCGCAAATATTCTGTAAGTTAAAAAGCCGGGTGGCGTCTTCGCCTTACCCGGCCTACAAAACCCCTGGCCGCCAGCCGTCAGGGGGCAACGGCCTCCCAGGATTTATCCGGGCTGTACGCCGTTAAGGCTGCGGCTTTTTGCTCAGAATCCTTGCCCAGATCGCTCTGATAAACAGTATCATCCTGATTGATCATAAAGCTCATCACGCCCGTTTGTCCGTAGCTGACAGGCCAGGCGACCATCGCAAAACCGTGGTTTTTATCGGGCAAAATACGGAAGCGATATCCGTGATAGCCCGCCCCAGGCTCTGACGGGCTGAATGCCGGGCCAAGCGGGCTGGGCGCTTCCCCTGGCGTAATCGGCCAGTACAGGCCATCTTTTTTCCCTTCTGAACTGACAATTTTCTGCGCGTACGTCTGGTTCATCTCGTAATAACTTTGCTGCGCGTCCACATAAGCGTGGAGAGCTTCTATCGCGGCGAGTTCATTACGGCCAATTTCACGGGTCAGGATCTCTTCGGAAGCTTCCTTAATATCAAATTGCCAGCCGTTTGCGGTCTTAATAACCGGGATCGGAAGCTGCCAGTCGCTATCGCCCACCACCAGATGCGCGACATCACCCTTAGTCACGGTGTTATGCCGGGCTTTCCAGTCCCGCAGGAAGCGATCAACGGCATCAGGATCGACCCCTTCAGGCGGCAGGAAATCGCGCCAGTTTTCCCCGAGCAGTTTGCCCATTGCATCTTCATTTTGCTCGCTGATCGCATTTACCAGCGCGTCGGTCGCTTTGTCGGGAGTGTCGAAATGTTGTTGCGCCTGTGCGATGGCCGACACCATGAGCAACACCATCCCGCTGAGTAATTTAATGTTCATGTCGGCTCCCTTAACGATGACGGATTTCACGGTGTTCAAACCGTGCGCCAGAGGCTTGTCGCTGCGGCTGATTACGCGAGGCAACCTGACGGCTCTGGGCACCACGCTGCTGCTGAGCTTGCCAGTTCGCGGAGCGGCTATCATTACCGCTCAGGGCATTGGCGCGCGGCTGGCTTGTGCGCTGCTGAGCATTACGTTGTTGCACATTACGCTGCTGTGCCGTTTGCGATACCCGCTGTTCCTGTCTTTGCGTCGTCGCTTTACGATTTTCTCGCTGCTGAGTGTTGGCCTTTTTCGCGGTTTGCGTTTTGTTGGTGTCGTAGCCCCGATAGTTATTACGCTGCGAAATCTGCTTCAGCTGCTGATTCGACGCCTGACGCTGGGCATCTTTTGTGCCGGTGCGTGCCGTTTGCGGGAAGGTTTTCCCGGTCGATTTTTCCATCTGCGCCATTGCTGCCTGACGCTGGTTATCACGATTAACCGGTTTTTGCTGGGTCGCGCTCAGCCCCGTTGCCGTGTTGGTGGCGTGGAAACGGTTATTCAGCTGACTATTTGGGTATGGCACCCCTTCACGATAAGCCGGGTTATGCTGCCAGGTACGGTTAGCATCCGTCAGACGCTGGCCGCTGATTTTATTGAAGTTATCCACGTTAATATTGATGTTGTTATCACCGTTACGGTTGTAGCCGCCATGGTGATCCCAGTCATCATCATGATGATGATCCCAATCGTCATCGTCCCAGTCGATGCTGCTGAAGATGGCATAGGTGGTTGCCACGCCCAGGCTGAAACCTAAGCCGTTCACGAAACTGTTGCCGAACTGCTCGCCGGTGGTTGGCGGGAGATAGGTTGGCGGATAGGCGGTGTTTGGCCAGGTCCCGTAAACCGTATTCGGGTTATAGGTAGGAACATAAACCACCTGCGGATCGGCGGATTCAATCTTGATCACCGTGGGGCTTGTGGTGGTAGTGGTCGTGGTTGTCGACTCGCTGGTGACGGTTTTCGCCGGGGCAGGTTTTGTCTCGGTGGTAACCGTCTGCTGTGGTGTCGATTTTAATGCACCGGTTTGCTGAGCCAGCAAACGCAGACGCTGTACGGAGTCCATCACGTCTTTCGGTTGCGCGAGGAAGGCATCGCCCAGGCTTTGCACCCACGGCGGATTTTCACCCATCAGCGACATGAGTTGAGGAAACGCCACCAACGATTTCACGCTGGGGTCCCAGGGTTGGCTTGCCACGGCCTGGATGGCAGCATCACCCTGCATTTTGGGGTTGTCCTTTGACCATTGCGCAGCCTGGATAACATTCGCAGGGTAGGTTGATGCCATCAATATTTGCGACAACAGGGCATCAGGATAAAGCGCAATAGGCGCTACCCACTGATCGATTTGCGCGGCACTGTAGGTTGGCGGTGCGACAGGTGCAGTTTGCACGGCTGGCTCTGGTGTGGCAGCAGGAGCGGGTGTGACCGGTTGTTGAGTGACGGGGGCCGGGGTGACGGGGGTTTCCGTTGCACGGCTTTTGACGAACATCACGCCAGACGCGGCAAACAGCCCGGCACTGCATAAAAGGACAAGCAGATGTGGCTTAAAGGGCAACTTCATAAAATGACTCCAACGAGACAAACGCTGTGCCGTGAGGCGTTTCTGTTGCCGCGAGTATTATTCACCCGTGTCTTACAGTTTTGACTTTTCTTGGGAAACCACCCGGAGTGTCCGGATAAAGAGTGTGAGCATTTATTACACAATTATATCTTAAGGTTGAAAAGCCGCTGGGATATGCAGAATGGCTTGCGGTAAATCTGCCAGACCGGTGTGCTACCACCGTGAGGTAACAAATTAACTGCTTTAAGGCGGTTTTTTTGTGCCCAAAATTCGAATCACCTCCCCGCTATACCATCCTTAACGATTCAGCAAATTTTTTAATGTTGCTTTTTTGTAAACGGATTAACACTGTGCAGAAATCCTGCTATGCTGCCCGACGCGGTATCGGGCATTTACCCTACAAACTGCTGTCTCACAGGAGCGTGAAGAGATTCGCCCACATACACACTGTGTATGCCGCAATATGACAATGAGAGCGAGGAGAACCGTCGTGCTAGAAGAATACCGTAAGCACGTAGCAGAACGTGCCGCCGAGGGAATTGTACCCAAACCTTTAGATGCAACCCAAATGGCCGCGCTCGTCGAGCTGCTGAAGAATCCGCCTAAGGGCGAAGAAGAATTCCTGTTAGATCTGTTGATCAACCGCGTACCGCCTGGCGTAGATGAAGCTGCCTACGTAAAAGCCGGTTTCCTTGCAGCCATTGCCAAAGGCGAAGCAACCTCCCCACTGGTGACTCCTGAAAAAGCCATTGAACTGCTCGGTACCATGCAGGGTGGCTACAACATTCATCCGCTGATTGACGCGCTGGATAACGAAAAGCTGGCTCCAATTGCCGCCAAAGCGCTCTCTTCAACGCTGCTGATGTTCGATAACTTCTACGATGTGGAAGAAAAAGCCAAAGCGGGCAACGAATACGCGAAGCAGGTTATGCAGTCCTGGGCTGATGCCGAATGGTTCCTGAACCGTCCTGCACTGGCTGAAAAAATTACCGTCACTGTGTTTAAAGTGACCGGTGAAACCAACACCGATGACCTCTCTCCAGCTCCGGATGCGTGGTCCCGCCCTGACATCCCTCTGCACGCGCTGGCGATGCTGAAAAACGCCCGTGAAGGTATCGAGCCGGATCAGCCTGGCGTGGTTGGCCCAATCAAGCAGATCGAAGCACTCCAGAAGAAAGGTTTCCCGCTGGCCTACGTGGGCGACGTTGTGGGTACCGGTTCTTCCCGTAAATCTGCAACCAACTCCGTGCTGTGGTTCATGGGCGATGATATCCCTCATGTGCCGAACAAACGTGGTGGCGGCCTGTGCCTGGGCGGCAAAATTGCCCCTATCTTCTTCAACACCATGGAAGATGCTGGCGCACTGCCAATTGAAGTGGACGTGAACAACCTGAACATGGGTGACGTGATTGACGTTTATCCGTTCAAAGGTGAAGTGCGTAACCACGAAACCAACGAGCTGCTGGCAAGCTTTGAGCTGAAAACCGATGTTCTGGTCGACGAAGTCCGCGCTGGTGGCCGTATTCCGCTGATCATTGGCCGTGGCCTGACCACCAAAGCGCGTGAAGCGCTGGGTCTGCCGCACTCCGAAGTATTCCGTCAGGCGAAAGACGTGGCGGAAAGCAACCGTGGTTTCTCTCTGGCACAGAAGATGGTTGGCCGCGCGTGCGGCGTAACCGGTATTCGCCCGGGTGCGTACTGCGAGCCGAAGATGACTTCCGTAGGCTCTCAGGATACCACTGGCCCAATGACCCGTGACGAACTGAAAGACCTGGCGTGCCTGGGCTTCTCTTCTGACCTGGTGATGCAGTCCTTCTGTCACACTGCGGCCTATCCGAAGCCGGTTGACGTAACCACACACCACACGCTGCCAGACTTCATCATGAACCGCGGCGGTGTGTCCCTGCGTCCGGGTGATGGCGTTATTCACTCCTGGCTGAACCGTATGCTGCTGCCAGATACCGTGGGTACCGGTGGTGATTCTCATACCCGTTTCCCGATTGGTATCTCCTTCCCGGCGGGCTCTGGTCTGGTGGCGTTTGCTGCTGCGACCGGCGTGATGCCGCTGGATATGCCGGAATCCGTTCTGGTGCGCTTCAAAGGCAAAATGCAGCCGGGTATCACCCTGCGCGACCTGGTTCACGCCATCCCGCTGTATGCTATCAAACAAGGCCTGCTGACCGTTGAGAAGAAAGGTAAGAAAAACATCTTCTCTGGTCGCATCCTGGAAATTGAAGGTCTGCCGGACCTGAAAGTAGAACAGGCGTTCGAACTGACCGATGCTTCTGCTGAGCGTTCCGCTGCTGGCTGTACTATCAAGCTGAATCAGGCGCCAATCGAAGAGTACCTGACCTCTAACATCGTATTGCTGAAGTGGATGATCTCAGAAGGTTACGGCGATCGTCGTACGCTGGAACGTCGTGTTCAGGGTATGGAGAAATGGCTGGCGGATCCGCAGCTGCTGGAAGCCGATGCTGATGCAGAATATGCGGCAGTGATCGACATCGATCTGGCGGATATCAAAGAGCCAATCCTGTGTGCACCAAACGATCCGGACGATGCTCGTCTGCTCTCTGACGTTCAGGGCGATAAGATCGACGAAGTGTTCATCGGTTCTTGTATGACCAACATCGGTCACTTCCGTGCTGCCGGTAAGCTGCTGGATACCCATAAAGGCCAGCTGCCAACCCGTCTGTGGGTGGCTCCGCCAACCCGTATGGATGCCGCTCAGCTGACTGAAGAAGGTTACTACAGCGTGTTCGGTAAGAGCGGTGCGCGTATCGAAATCCCTGGCTGTTCCCTGTGTATGGGTAACCAGGCGCGTGTAGCAGACGGTGCGACGGTAGTCTCTACCTCTACCCGTAACTTCCCGAACCGCCTGGGGACTGGCGCTAACGTTTATCTGGCCTCTGCGGAGCTGGCGGCGGTTGCCGCGCTGATTGGCAAACTGCCAACCCCGGAAGAGTACCAGACTTATATTGCTCAGGTTGATAAGACTGCGGTGGATACCTATCGCTATCTGAACTTCGACCAGCTGTCTCAGTACACCGAGAAAGCTGACGGCGTTATCTTCCAGACGGCAGTATAAACAGCAAAACCGTCTCTACGAGACGGTTTTTAGTGTTTGCACCCTCTCCCACGGGAGAGGGACGGGGTGAGGGCATCAGGCCGCAGGGTCTTGCTCTCACCTTTTTATTTTCATTCCTCCCACCTCTCACGCTTTTTTTCTTCCTCGCTGCTGCGATAATTACCTTAATGGCTTTGCAGAGGAAAACACTATGGATTACGAATTTCTGCGCGACATCACCGGAGTGGTGAAAGTGCGTATGTCGATGGGCCACGAAGCCGTAGGACACTGGTTTAACGAAGAGGTGAAAGAGAATCTCGCGCTTCTTGATGAAGTTGAACAGGCGGCAAATACGGTGAAAGGCAGTGAGCGCTCCTGGCAACGCGCCGGGCATGAATACACGCTGTGGATGGACGGTGAAGAGGTTATGGTCCGTGCCAACCAGCTTGAATTCTCGGGTGACGAGATGGAAGAGGGGATGAGCTACTACGATGAAGAGAGTCTGTCGCTGTGCGGCGTTGAAGACTTCCTGAAGGTGGTGGCGGCGTACCGCGAGTTCATGAAACAGAAATAGCACACCGGAGCGTCCTTGCTCCTTGCGTCTCTTACATGGCCGGAATGTTACGGCCATAGTAGATTTCGCGCATCTCTTTCCAGATAAGGTCGGTGATGGCCTTACGCTCTTCGTCGCTCAGGTCTTCCGGTTTGGTGTGGAACATGTAGTGCTTAAGGTCAAACTCCTTAAGCAACATCTTGGTATGGAAGATATTTTCCTGGTACACATTCACGTCCACCATGTCATACAGCGCTTTCATGTCCTCGGACATAAAGTTCTGAATGGAATTGATCTCGTGGTCGATAAAGTGCTTCATCCCATTGATATCACGGGTAAAACCACGTACGCGATAGTCAATGGTCACGATATCGGATTCCAGCTGGTGGATTAAGTAGTTCAGCGCATTCAGCGGTGAAATCACACCGCAGGTCGACACTTCGATATCGGCGCGGAAGGTACACAGCCCGCCTTCAGGATGGCTTTCCGGGTAGGTGTGCACGCAGATGTGGCTTTTATCGAGGTGAGCCACCACCACTTCTGGCAGCGGGCCAGGGTGTTCGGTTTTGTCGATAAGCTGCGGGTCGACCGGCTCTTCGCTGACCAGGATAGTCACGCTCGCACCCTGAGGGTCGTAATCCTGGCGGGCAATATTCAGGATATTCGCACCAATGATAGAGCAGGTTTCTGACAGGATCTCCGTCAGCCGGTTGGCGTTGTAGAGTTCATCGATATAGGCAATATACCCATCGCGCTCTTCTGCTGTTTTGGCATAGCAGATATCGTAAATACAAAAACTCAGGCTTTTTGTCAGGTTGTTAAAGCCATGCAGTTTAAGCTTTTTCAATTAGTTCACCCCCTGAGAGGACAACGCGTCTTGCAGATACTGCGGTAAGGCAAACGCGGCGGTATGGACTGCCGGATTGTAATATCGGCACTGAAGACCGGCCTGGTGGAAACGGGCCTGAATGATTTCGGTGGAGAGATGGCGCAGCACTTCGTTATCCGTTGCCCAGGCGAAGGTCATAATCCCGCCGTAGTAAGTCGGAATCGCGGCCTGATAGAAACTGACATCGCCAAAATAGGTGCTTAACTTGCGGTGGCTGTCGATGGCTTCATCCTGTTGCAGGAAGCAGACGCCATTCTGCGCCACGAAGATCCCGCCGGGCTTAAGGCAACGTTTGCAGCCTTCGTAAAAGGATGAGGTAAACAGCGATGCGCCCGGGCCGATTGGGTCGGTGCAGTCAGAGATGATCACATCAAAGGTTTGTGTGGTCTGGTTAACAAAGTTGACCCCATCGTCAATCACCAGACTAAAGCGCGGATCGTCATAGCTGCCGGCATTATGATTGGGCAGATACTGGCGGCAGAAAGAGACAACGCCTGCGTCGATTTCCACCATGGTGATGGATTCGACAGATTTATGGCGGGAGACTTCACGCAGCATGGCGCCATCACCCCCGCCGATAATCAGAACGTGTTTTGCCTGTCCGTGTGCCAGCAGCGGTACGTGGGTCATCATCTCGTGATAGATAAACTCGTCACGCTCGGTGGTTTGCACCACGCCGTCCAGCGCCATCACGCGGCCAAAAGCAGCGTTTTCGAAAATGATCAGATCCTGATGATCGGTTTTCTCATGATAAAGCACGTTATCAACGGCAAAGTACTGACCAAACTGATCATGCAGTGTTTCATGCCACAACGCGTTGTCGGCCATAAGCAGACGCCTCCTTTGTTAACATCCGTTTTCCCACGAAAAATGAGCAAAACATGATAGCTAACTATAACCGTGCTTGCACGGCTATAGGGTCAACAAGGGGCGTCGGGGAGGTTATTTTACGTAGGCGAGCAGGCTAAGGGAGTCGCGAGCCAGCGCTTTGCATTTCTTTGCAGTGGGAATGCCAATGCCGCTTAAATCGCGGTAGCTGTCTTCACCGAGCGCCTTCATGTCAAAGCTGTCGTAGTTGCTGAGATCCCACTGGTTCTGCTGGGCAAAAAAGACCAGTGCGCGACGAATCTGCCCGTTGGGTAAATTCTGGTAACCGCAATCATTTTTCAGGAATACAAAAACCGCCGTTAAATCGGCCATATCTTCTGCTTCATTTTCACTCAGCGCATAACTGTTCGCACACATAGCCATCAGGCTGCCGAACAAAATTGTCCTGAAAAACGTCTTCATTGCTTCTACCACTGCGTCACGGAAAATTAACGTTAGCATACTTGATGCCAGGGCGACGATCTTTATTATTGCCGCTTTGCTTGACCTTCCGGTAAGGGGAGGGTTTATGCTCAAAATATCGCCTGCTGGATATAAGGAAATGAACATGCAACGTCGTGATTTTTTAAAGTATTCCGTCGCACTGGGGGTTGCCAGCGCATTACCGCTGTGGAGCCGTGCAGTTTTTGCCGCCGACAGGCCCGCCTTACCCATCCCTGACCTGCTCACCGCGGATGCCCGCAGCCGCATCCAGCTTGTCGTTCAGCCAGGTAAAACCACCTTTGGTGAGCATACGGCGACAACCTGGGGGTATAACGGCAATCTGCTCGGCCCCGCGATTCAGTTACGCAGAGGAAAAGCGGTCACTGTAGACATTCACAATTCGCTGGCGGAAGAGACAACATTGCACTGGCACGGTCTGGAAGTCCCGGGTGAAGTGGATGGCGGGCCACAGGGGGTGATTAAAGCCGGCGGTAAGCGCAGCGTCACCTTTACCCCGGACCAGCCTGCGGCGACCTGCTGGTTCCACCCGCATCAGCACGGCAAAACCGGACGGCAGGTTGCGATGGGCCTGGCGGGGCTGGTGCTCATTGAAGATGACGAAAGTCGCCTGCTGCGCCTGCCAAAACAGTGGGGCATCGACGATGTGCCGGTGATTGTGCAGGACAAAAAGTTCACCTCAGACGGACAAATTGATTACCAACTGGACGTGATGAGCGCGGCGGTAGGTTGGTTTGGCGATACGCTACTGACCAACGGTGCGATTTACCCGCAGCACGCTGCGCCGAAGGGCTGGCTGCGTTTACGCCTGCTTAATGGCTGTAACGCGCGTTCGCTGAATTTTGCTGCCAGCGATAAACGCCCGCTGTATGTGGTGGCGAGTGATGGCGGTCTGTTGCCTGAGCCGGTTAAGGTTAACGAATTACCGATGCTGATGGGCGAACGTTTTGAAGTGCTGGTGGATATCAGCGACGGCAAGGCGTTTGACCTGGTGACCCTGCCGGTAAGCCAGATGGGCATGGCCGTTGCGCCATTTGATAAGCCGCATCCGGTGCTGCGCATTCAGCCGCTTCAGGTCACAGCATCGGGCATCCTGCCGGATACCCTGGCGAAGGTGCCTGCGTTGCCTGCGCTTGAGGGGCTAACTCAGCGCAAGCTTCAGCTCTCGATGGATCCAATGCTCGACATGATGGGGATGCAGGCCCTGATGACGAAATATGGCAATCAGGCGATGGCCGGGATGCATCACGGGCAGATGATGGGCCATATGAACATGGATCACGGTAGCATGGGTGGAATGGGGAAAATGAACCATGGGGGCCAGGGTTTTGACTTCCATAACGCCAACATGATCAACGGCAAAGCGTTCGATATGAATACGCCGATGTTTGCCGCCACAAAAGGGCAGTTTGAGCGTTGGGTGATTTCGGGTGAGGGCGACATGATGCTGCATCCGTTCCATATTCACGGCACGCAGTTCCGTATTCTCTCAGAGAATGGTAAAGCGCCAGAGGCGCATCGTTCCGGCTGGAAAGACACGGTGCGGGTTGAAGGTGGAGTGAGCGAAGTGCTGGTGAAGTTCGCGCACGACGCGCCGAAGGAGTTCGCCTATATGGCGCACTGCCATCTGCTGGAGCATGAAGATACGGGGATGATGCTCGGGTTTACCGTATAAGAAAAGCCGGGTGGCGGCTGCGCCTCACCCGGCAATAAAGGTGCGGCCTGATGCCCTCACCCTGGCCCTCTCCCACAGGGAGAGGGAACAAACACTAAAAACGGCAACTTTCGTTGCCGTTTTGCTTTTATTTTGCGTCATCCGGCAACGCATACGCGACAATATAGTCGCCCATCTTCGTGCCAAACGAACCATGACCACCCGCAGAGATAACAACGTACTGCTTGCCATTCACTTCATAGGTCATCGGTGTTGCCTGTCCGCCTGCTGGCAGACGGCCTTGCCACAGTTTCTCACCGTTGGTCATGTTGTACGCGCGCAGGTAGTTATCTGCGGTTGCCGCGATGAACAGCACGTTACCGGCGGTAGAGATTGGGCCACCCAGCATTGGCATCCCCATATTGAACGGCACAGGAACAGGCATCGGGAACGGCATACTGTCCTGAGGTGTACCAATACGTTTTTTCCACACGATCTGGTTGGTTTTCAGATCCAGACCGGAGATGTAACCCCAGGCAGGCTGTTTACACGGCAGGCCAAACGGTGACAGGAACGGGTTCAGGGTTACGCCAAACGGCACGCCATACTGCGGCTGAATACCGGATTCGGTCCCGGTACCTTTCGCGTCTTTCGGCGGTTCGATTGGGTTACCCGGGCCGCGTGGGATCAGTTTAGAGACAAACGGCAGCGCCATTGGGTTGGCAATCGCCACCTGGCGGTTCGGGTCAACGGAGATCCCGCCCCACTCGAACATCCCCAGGTTACCCGGGAAGACCAGTGTGCCCTGCTCAGAAGGTGGTGTGAAGATACCTTCGTAGCGCAGCTGATGGAACATCACGCGACAGACCAGCTGGTCAAACATGGTGGCACCCCACATGTCTGCGCCGCTCAGGTCTTTCTTCGGACGGAAGCTCAGGTCAGAGAACGGTTGCGTTTTGCTGACGTAATCCCCTTTTGCTGCCCCCTGCGGAACCGGTTTTTCCGGCGCAGGAACGACCAGCTTACCGTTGCTGCGATCCAGCACGAAGATGTTACCGGTTTTCGCTGGTGCGTAAATCACCGGAACGGTTTTGCCGTTAACGGTAATGTCAGCAAGCGTCGGCTGGGAAGGCATATCCATATCCCACAGATCGTGGTGAACGGTCTGATAGCTCCATGCCAGTTTACCGGTGGTCGCGTTCAGCGCCACGATAGCACTCGCGTAACGCTCTTGCTCCGGCGTGCGGTTACCGCCCCAGATATCCGGCGTGGTCACACCCATTGGCAGGTAGACCAGGTCCAGCTTCGCGTCATACGCGGCCGGTGCCCAGGAGTTTGGTGAGTTAAAGGTAAAGGTGTGTTCATCCGACGGGATCGCGTTTGGATCTTTCGCGCCCGGATCGAAGGCCCACAGCAGTTTACCGGTGTTCACGTCAAAACCACGGATAACGCCAGAGGTTTCGCGGGTAGAGAAGTTATCCGTTACCGAACCGGCAATCACGATAGTTTTATCGGTGATGATCGGTGGCGAGGTCGGTTCATACAGACCCGGTGTGGTATCCGGCATGTTGGTTTGCAGATTCAGGACACCTTTGTTGGCAAAGGTTTCGCACAGCTTGCCCGTTTCGGCGTTAACCGCAAACAGTCGACCATCGTTCACCGGTAGCATAATGCGGCGCGGGCAGTCGGCAATGACTTCCGGGCTGGCATTATCGGCACGTGCTTCGTGGTAAGAAACACCACGGCAGGTCACATGCTGGAATGACGGGTTGGAGTTGAGCTGTGGATCGAAGTGCCATTTCTCTTTACCGGTGGCCGCATCAAGCGCGAACAGACGCTGGTGCGCGGTACACAGATAAAGCATGTTGCCAACTTTAATTGGCGTCACTTCGTTGGTCAGTTCACCCGGATCGTTAGGCATCTTCACATCGCCGGTACGGAAGACCCAGGCTTCTTTCAGATCCTTCACGTTGTCGGCGTTAATCTGCTTCAGTGGAGAGTAACGCTGACCTTCCTGATTACGACCATAGGCAGGCCAGTCGCTATCGGCAACCTGAGAGATAGCTGCGGCAGGCGTGGATTCCGTGTTCAGCGTGCCTTTAATCTCCTGTGGGTCGTTGAAGCCAGCCCAGGTGAGGATACCACCGCTGATAAGCAGGGTAATCACCAGTGCGGCGACTGCGCCACTGGAAGGGACAATCAGGCGACGCCAGACAAACGGCAGGATCAGCCAGATACCAAAGAACACGAGGATGTCGCTGCGCGGCGTCAGTGCCCAGAAGTCAAAACCGACTTCCCAGACGCCCCAGATCATAGTGGCAAGAAGGAGTGCGGCATACAGCCACAGTGCGGATTGTTTTCTACGCAACAGCAGGATGGTTACGCCAACCATAACCAGACCCGCAATTGGATAGTACCAGGAGCCGCCAAGGGCGACCAGCCAGACGCCACCGATCAACAAATACAGCGCGCAGAAAGCTGCGAACGCCGCTGTTAATGTCACCAGTAGACGCGACTGTTGAGTTTTTGTTTCAGCCATAGAAAAGTACTCGTCAGTTTTGTTAATTATTTGCTAGCAATTAATTATAGGTATTAACAAGTGTGATCGGAATCACAAAATTTGCTTTTTATAACTCATACGCCAGGGCTATCCATTTGCTGTTATAATGGCTGGCTTGTGAATCGATGCCGGACGCAGATTCATCCGCATTGAGCGATTTTTATTAAAATCATATGGTTAGTAATATGAAACATACTGTTGAAGTGATGATCCCGGAAGCGGAGATCAAAGCGCGTATCGCCGAATTGGGTCGTCAAATCACCGAACATTACAAAGACAGCGGCAGCGAAATGGTGCTGGTTGGTTTGTTGCGTGGCTCTTTTATGTTCATGGCAGACCTGTGCCGTGAAGTTCAGGTGTCACATGAGGTCGATTTTATGACCGCCTCCAGCTACGGCAGCGGCATGTCCACAACCCGTGATGTGAAAATCCTTAAAGACCTGGATGAAGATATTCGTGGCAAAGATGTGTTGATCGTTGAAGACATCATCGACTCCGGCAACACGCTCTCTAAAGTGCGCGAGATCCTGAGCCTGCGTGAACCAAAATCCCTGGCGATCTGTACCCTGCTGGATAAACCTACCCGTCGTGAAGTGCAGGTGCCGGTTGAGTTTGTAGGTTTCTCTATCCCTGACGAATTTGTGGTGGGTTACGGTATCGACTACGCCCAGCGTTATCGCCATCTGCCGTATGTCGGCAAAGTGGTGCTGCTGGACGAGTAATACTCGTTGGATGCGGGCTGATGCCCTCACCCCGACCCTCTCCCACAGGGAGAGGGAGAAAAGCCCTGCGGGGCTTTTTTTATTTATGGTTTACGTGCTTGAGTTTGAGGTTGGCAATGCCGGACCGATAGCGCTGTTCCAGCGTTTCGCGGTTGGTGGCGGTCACTTCCAGGTTACGCAGTAACCCGTCATGAATACCGTACGCCCAGCCGTGAATGGATACCTTCTGCCCACGTTTCCAGGCAGATTGCATAATCGTGGAGTGGCCCAGGTTATAAACCTGTTCCATCACGTTCAGCTCGCACAGGGTGTCAAGACGGCGTTCTGGCGGCATTTCGCCGAGCAGTGAGCTATGTTTGAACCAGATATCGCGGATGTGCAGCAGCCAGTTGTCGATTAAGCCCAGCTCCGGATTTTCTACCGCCGCCTGGACGCCGCCGCAGCCGTAGTGGCCGCAAATGATGATGTGCTCGACTTCCAGTACATCAACGGCATACTGAACAACTGAGAGACAGTTAAGATCCGTGTGAATGACCAGGTTGGCCACGTTACGGTGAACGAATAATTCGCCCGGCTCGAGGCCGGTCAGACGCTCTGCCGGAACGCGGCTATCGGAACATCCAATCCATAGAAAGCGCGGGTTTTGCGCTTGTGCCAGTTTCCCGAAAAATCCCGGGTCTTCTTCAACCAGCATCTTTGACCATAGTGCATTGTTGCTGATGAGTGTATCTATGTCATTCATGGACGATAACGGCCTGTAACCAAGTAATTGCGTTGCGCTACTATAGGGTAACCCGACTTTTAATGAAACCACACAACGTGTGTCAGAACTATAGGTAAGTCTAATTCATGGCGATTGCACTGGAGCTTGAACAGCTTAAAAAAACCTATCCGGGCGGCGTTCAGGCGCTGCGCGGAATAGATCTCAAAGTAGAGGCGGGTGATTTCTATGCGCTTCTGGGGCCGAATGGCGCAGGGAAATCCACTACCATCGGGATTATCAGTTCTCTGGTGAACAAGTCATCCGGCAGGGTGAGCGTGTTTGGTTACGACCTGCAAAAAGATGTCGTTAACGCCAAGCGCCAGCTCGGGCTGGTGCCGCAGGAGTTCAACTTTAACCCTTTCGAAACCGTACAACAGATCGTAGTGAACCAGGCGGGTTACTACGGCGTTGAGCGCAAAGACGCGCTTGAGCGCAGCGAAAAGTACCTCAAACAGCTCGATCTGTGGGAAAAACGTAACGAACGTGCGCGGATGTTATCCGGCGGGATGAAGCGTCGTTTGATGATTGCGCGCGCGCTGATGCATGAACCAAAACTGTTGATCCTCGATGAACCAACCGCTGGTGTGGACATCGAACTTCGTCGCTCAATGTGGGGGTTCCTGAAAGATCTTAACGATAAAGGCACCACCATTATTCTGACGACCCACTACCTCGAAGAAGCCGAAATGCTCTGTCGCAATATCGGTATCATCCAGAACGGGGAGCTGGTGGAAAACACCTCGATGAAAGATCTGCTTTCTAAGCTGAAATCAGAAACCTTTATCCTCGACCTGGCGCCGAAAAGTCCGCTGCCAAAACTGGAAGGGTATCAATATCGTCTGGTCGATACCTCGACGCTGGAAGTGGAAGTGCTACGCGAGCAGGGGATCAACAGCGTGTTCTCCCAGTTGAGTGCGCAGGGCGTGCAGGTATTAAGTATGCGTAACAAAGCCAACCGACTGGAAGAGCTGTTTGTCTCTCTGGTTCATGAGAAACAAGGAGACAAGGCATGACGCATCTTTACTGGGTCGCGCTGAAAAGCATCTGGGCAAAAGAGATTAACCGTTTTATGCGCATCTGGGTGCAAACCCTGGTGCCGCCGGTGATCACTATGACGCTGTACTTCATCATTTTCGGCAACCTGATTGGTTCGCGAATTGGTGAAATGCACGGCTTCACCTATATGCAGTTTATCGTTCCGGGCCTGATCATGATGGCGGTGATCACCAACGCTTATGCCAACGTGGCGTCATCATTCTTTAGCGCCAAGTTCCAGCGCAACATTGAAGAACTGCTGGTGGCACCAGTACCCACGCATGTGATTATTGCTGGTTACGTGGGCGGTGGCGTGGCGCGTGGTCTGTGCGTGGGGATCCTGGTCACGGCGATTTCGCTGTTCTTTGTCCCGTTCCAGGTGCATTCATGGCTGTTTGTCGCGCTGACTCTGCTGCTGACGGCGATCCTGTTCTCGCTGGCTGGCCTGCTTAACGCCGTGTTCGCCAGGACGTTTGATGACATCAGCCTGATCCCGACTTTCGTGCTGACGCCGCTGACCTATCTGGGCGGGGTGTTCTACTCCCTGACGCTGCTGCCGCCGTTCTGGCAGGCGCTGTCGCACCTGAACCCGATCGTGTACATGATTAGCGGTTTCCGCTTTGGCTTCCTCGGCATTACCGATGTGCCGCTGTTTACCACCGTTGCGGTGCTGGTGGTGTTTATCATCGCCTTCTACATGTTGTGCTGGTATCTGATCCAGCGCGGGCGCGGTCTGCGCAGCTAACCTTCAGCCCGGCGACAATCCGTTGCCGGGCGCTTTTCTTTGACTGTTATCACCGTAAGCTAACCTTCACTGAGCTAAACTACTCGCCTGCTAAGGAGGGAGTTATGCTGGGATGGGTCATCACCTGCCACGATGAACAGGCGCAGGACATGTTGATAAAACTCGAAGCCCGGTTTGGGCCACTGGTGCAATGCCGTGCAGTGAATTACTGGCGTGGACTGAGCACTAACATGCTCGGCAGAATGATGTGCGATGCCCTGCATGAAACCGACTCTGGCGACGGCGTTATCTTTTTGACGGATAAATCGGGTGCGGCCCCTTATCGCTCTGCGGCATTGATGAGTCACAAGCACGATTGCTGCGAAGTTATCTCCGGAATTAGCCTGCCGTTGCTGGAAGTCATGTTCCCGCAGCGGGAAACCCTCAGCAGCGCCGAATTTCGTAATGCTATCGTGGCGCAAGGTTTACCTGGCGTCAGTAGCTTGTGGCATCAGCAACAGAAAAATCCTCCTTTCATCCTGCATCACGGCCTGTATAAGAATTAAACATTGGTATTGATGTCTCTTTTGCTACAATGACATCAGTTTTTTCGTATCGATAACGATCCAATGCTAACGCGTCTACTATTCCTGCTGTTGTTGTTCGTTTCAGGCATCAGTTCTGCCAGTTTATTAAGTCAGCAAAGACTGCCAGCTCAGTACATGCAAACCACCGAAGATGCGGCGATCTGGGCGCAGGTTGGAAATGAAGTGGTCAACGTTGGCAACGTGCGTGAAGGGCAGATCCTGGCCGTGGTACCTGCTGCGGCAGATTACTATGAGTTCCGCTTCGGTTTCGGCACGGGTTTTATCGATAAGGAGCACCTGGAGCCGGTTCAGGGCAAGATGCGCGTTGAAGATGGCCTGGGCGATCTCAATAAACCGCTCAGTAATCAAAATCTGGTCACCTGGAAAGACACGCCGGTTTATAACGCTGCCGACAACCGCAGCGCGCCTTTCGGGACGTTAAGCGCTAATCTCCGCTACCCGATCCTGAGTAAACTTAAAGACCGCCTGAACCAGACCTGGTTTCAGATCCGCATCGGTAATCGCCTGGCGTGGGTAAGCAGTCTGGATGCGCAGGAAGATAACGGCATCCCTATTCTGACCTACCATCACATTCTGCGTGATGAAGAAAATACGCGCTTTCGCCATACTTCTACCACCACCAGCCTTCGCGCATTTAGCAACCAGATGGCCTGGCTGCGCGATCAGGGTTACACCACGCTGACGATGTACCAGGTTGAAGGGTATATCCGCAACAAAATAAATCTGCCAGCACGCGCGGTGGCTATCACCTTTGATGATGGCCTGAAATCGGTCAGCCGTTATGCCTATCCGATCCTGAAAGAGTACGGGTTCAATGCTACGGCGTTCATCATCTCCTCGCGTATTAAACGTCAGCCGCAGAAATGGGCACCCAAGTCGTTGCAGTTTATGAGTGTGTCGGAACTAAAAGGTATTCAGGATGTATTTGATATTCAGTCCCATACCCATTTTCTGCACCGCGTCGATGACAACAAGCACCCGATATTACTGAGCCGTAGCTATCATGTGATCTTGTTTGATTTTCAGCGATCCCGACGGGATCTGGCACAGTTCAACCCGCATGTGCTTTATCTTTCTTACCCGTTTGGGGGATACAACGATAACGCGGTGAAAGCGGCAAATGACGCCGGTTTTCATCTGGCGGTCACGACGGTGAAAGGGAAGGTAAAACCGGGGGATAATCCGTTCTTACTCAAGCGTCTATATATCTTAAGAACGGATTCTCTGGAGACCATGTCGCGGCTGATCAGCAATCAGCCGCAGGGGTAACAGCTATCAGGCAACCTGAACCGGGATCGCTTTCGCGGTACGTTTCATGTCGTTGTCGCCTTCGAAATAGGCGACTTTTGGCTGCCAGCGGCGCGCTTCTTCGTCAGACATCATGACGAAGCTTGCGATAATCACGATATCACCCACGTCAGCACAGTGCGCGGCAGCGCCGTTGACGGAGATGATTTTGGAACCGCGTTCAGCGGCGATGGCGTAAGTAGAGAAGCGTTTGCCGTTGTTCACGTTCCAGATATCAATCGCTTCGTTTTCAAGAATACCCGCCGCATCGAGGAAATCCTGATCGATCGCGCAGGAGCCTTCATAGTGCAGGTCGGCCTGAGTCACTTTCACACGGTGAAGCTTACCTTGCAGCATTTTGCGAATCATTACGTCTACCTTTCATCGTTCGTTACCCCCTCTCGTGAGAGGGGAGGGTGATAAAATTACGCCAGCTCAACCACTTTATTGTCGATAAGACGCGCCTGTCCCAGCCATGCTGCCACCAGGATAACGGCCCGTTTGCTGGACTCGGTCAGCTCCAACAGGGTATCGGCATCGCGGATCTGCACATCGTCAGAGCGGAAGCCTTTATCGTTAAGCGCCTGTTCGGCCAGAGCGATAATCTCTTCTGCGGTCAGCTCTTTCGCCAGCAGTTGCTCAGCCATGGTGTTCATGACCTTGCTCACGCCCGGCGCGATTTTACGCTGGTCTGCGGTTAAGTAACCGTTGCGGGAGCTCAGCGCCAGGCCATCTTTTGCCCGCACAATCGGCACGCCAACGATTTCAATGTCGTAACCCATATCCGCAACCATCTTGCGGATCAGTGCCAGTTGCTGGAAGTCTTTCTCACCAAAGCAGGCGATATCTGGCTGTACCAGGTTGAAAAGCTTGCTGACGATGGTTGAGACGCCACGGAAATGACCCGGACGGCTTGCACCTTCCAGCATGGTCGAAATCCCCGGGACATCCACGTAGGTCGCTTCTTCTGTCCCCTGCGGGTACACATCGGCAGGTGCCGGAGAGAAGACGATGTCTGTATGGCGTTTCTTCAGTTTTTCGCAATCTTCCTGAAGGGTGCGCGGGTAGCGCGCCAGGTCGTCAGCGCGGTCAAACTGCATTGGGTTAACGAAAATACTGACCACCACGATGTCTGCACGGGCTCTCGCCTCATCGACCAGCTTCATGTGGCCGTCATGCAGGTTGCCCATGGTGGGGACCAGTGCGATACGTTTACCTTCCTGACGTGCTCTGCGGATATGCTGGCGCAGCAGCGGCAGGGTTTCAATGATTAGCACAACGAGACTCCTTAATGGAAACTGTGTTCTTCACCCGGATACACACCGGATTCAACGTCGGCAATATACTGCCTGACTGCCGCGCGCATGTCGCCCGCATCGGTCAGGAAATTTTTGGCAAATTTAGGGATATGCCCGCCAGTGATGCCAAACGCGTCATGCATGACCAGGATCTGACCATCGGTGACGTTGCCTGCGCCAATACCAATAACCGGAATGGAGAGCGCCTCGGTAATGCGTTTTGCCAGCTCGACAGGAACGCACTCCAGCACCAGTAGCTGCGCCCCCGCGGCTTCTAGCGCCACGGCATCATCAAACAGCGTCTGCGCGGCATCGCCGCGGCCTTGTACTTTGTAGCCGCCAAAGATGTTAACCGACTGCGGCGTCAGGCCCAGGTGCCCGCACACGGGCACGGCACGTTCGGTCAGCATTTTCACGGTGTCCACAAGCCAGGCACCGCCTTCGATTTTGACCATATTGGCGCCCGCGCGCATCACTGCCGCTGCATTTTCAAACGCCTGCTCAGGTGTGGCATAGGCCATAAACGGCAGGTCGGAAAGAAGCAGACAAGCCGGCGCACCACGGCGAACAGCGCGGGTGTGGTAGGCAATATCCTCTACCGTTACCGGCAGGGTGGAATCATGTCCCTGTACCGTCATCCCTAACGAGTCTCCGACTAGCATGACATTGATCCCTTCTTCGGCAAACAGTTTGGCGAAGCTGTAGTCATATGCAGTGATGGTAGCGAAGCGTCTCTTTTCCTGTTTGCATTTTTGCAGCAAGGAGATGGTGGTTGGTTTCATACGGTTTCCTGATAGCCAAAGCGAATCTTTGCGCATTCTATCAGTAACATTCGGGGGAACAATGATTTTAGGCAATCGATTAACCACAATTGTTTAGCGGTTAATCGATAAAAAAACGGGGTTACCAGCGGGCGGGTTTTTCCGCGTTAATGTTGTCCAGAATGGTTTTAAGGGAAATACCATCAGGGAAGGTCAGGTCTGGGGCAACTTCAAACAGCGGCCAGAGCATAAACCCGCGGTTTTTCATATCGTAATGCGGAACTGTCAGACGCTCGGTGGAAATGACGTCGTGGCCGAACAGCATAATATCGAGATCCAGTGTCCGTGGTCCCCAGCGTTCAGCTTTGCGAACGCGACCCTGCTGCAATTCGATTCGCTGGGTGTTGTCCAGCAGCGTTTCGGCGGTAAGGGCGGTTTCCAGCACCACGGCGGCATTCAGGTAATCGGGTTGATCCTGCGGCCCCAACGGGGGCGTGCGGTAGAACGAGGATACCGCGATGATGCGGCTTTCCGGGAGCTCGCCCAGCGCCTGAACGGCAGCATTCACCTGCTCCAGTGGAGAGGCGAGATTGCTGCCGATGGCGATATACGCAAGGGTCATGCCGTGCCTTCGCGACGTGGCGCGCGCTTACGCGGGCGACGGTGGCGACGACGTGGTTCTGGCTCTTCATCCAGACTGGTCAGCATCCCTTTTTGCTCAGGCGGTGCAGAGACCTGGAATTCGCCCCACCACTGTGCCAGGCGTTGCAATTCCTGATTCTTCTCAACTTCAGCGCGCAGGGATAACAGGTCGAACGCGGCGCGGAACTTAGGATGCTCCATCAGCTTCCAGGCGCGTTTACCCTGACGACGGGACATACGCAGCTGAAGCTGCCAGATATCACGCACCAGCGTGGTAATACGTTTTGGAATGGCCAGCGTCCGGCAGCCTTCGTCGAGCACGTCATTTGCGGCCAGCGCAAACGCATCGTAATAGGCCAGACCGCTTTCCTGGGCAATCTTCTGCGCGGTTTCCAGTAACGGATACCAGAACATGGCGGCAAACAGGAACGCCGGGTTCACGCGCATATCATTGTGAATGCGGGTGTCAGTATTCTTCAGCACCTGCGCAATAATGCGCTCCATCGGGCTGTCGCCATTTTCCGTGAAGTAACGGGTAATGGTCGGGAACAGCGGCTGGAACAGGCTGTATTCGCGCAGCAGGTTGTAGGTGTCGAACCCGTAACCGGCTTGCAGCAGTTTCAGCGCTTCTTCAAACAGGCGTGCAGGCGGGACATCGTTAATCAGCGTTGCCAGGCGCGGGATCGGCTCACCGGTTTCCGGGCTGATACGCATATTCAGCTTGGCAGCAAAACGTACGGCACGCAGCATTCGCACCGGATCTTCACGGTAGCGTGTTTCTGGCGTACCGATCAGGCGAATCAGACCGGCTTTCAGGTCCTGCATTCCACCCACGTAATCACGGACGGTGAAATCCGCCACGCTGTAATAAAGGCTGTTAATGGTGAAATCGCGACGCTGGGCATCTTCTTCAATAGAGCCAAAGATGTTGTCGCGAAGCAGCATTCCGTTCTGGCCGCGCTGAGACGTGGTTCGGTCTGCGGGGTTGCCTTCGTGATGACCACGGAAGGTGGCAACTTCAATAATTTCAGGCCCAAACATAACGTGAGCAAGACGGAAGCGGCGGCCCACCAGCCGGCAGTTGCGGAATAATTTACGCACCTGCTCCGGCGTGGCGCTGGTCGTCACGTCGAAATCTTTTGGTTTTTTGCCCAGCAGTAAATCGCGAACCCCACCGCCAACGAGATAGGCCTCGTAGCCTGCTTTATTCAAACGATAGAGCACCTTGAGGGCATTTTCACTGATATCTTTGCGAGAAATATTGTGCTGCTCACGCGGAATAACCGACATATGGGTTTGTGCAATAGCCTCTTCAGCCATGCTCTCTTCCCGGCTTAGCACCTTACGGCAAAAATTAGCGACTCGGGTAAAAATAGTACACCTCGTAGTGTGTTTTGTTATGAAAAAAGCGGCTAATCATAGCTCAGCATAACGCATTTGAGAATGCTGGATTTTTGGCACGGTTTTCAGTGTCCAGTTAGCAACGGCTAATTTCAGCAATTCATCAATACTCAGGTCCTGCCATTCGCTCGTTATATTCTGGTTGAGAAATCGCAGCGCGTCGATCAAAACGGGGCGCGGATCGCCCTCTGGTAGAGCAGGGGCGTGGTTTTGCTTCGACAGTTTATTTCCCTGCGCATTCAGCGCCAGCGGTAAATGAATATATTCCGGGGCAGCCCAGCCAAATTGTTGGTACAGCGATATTTGCCGTACCGTTGGCTCAATTAAGTCTGCGCCGCGAACTATTTCTGTCACTCCCTGAAAATGGTCGTCCACGACAACGGCTAAATTATAAGCAAATAAACCATCGCGACGGTGGATGATGAAATCCTCGCGCGCCAGGCGTTCATCTGCCTGAATGTCGCCCGATAATTGATCGTGGAAATGGGTCACAGGAAAATGCTGGACCAGGCGGACGGCGGCGTTTTCCGGGCCATGACCGAGCGTACGGCAATGGCCATCATAGACGCCGCCCACGCTCTGAATACGTGCGCGGGTACAGGTGCAATAGTACGAAAGCCCTTGCTCATAGAGCCAGGCCAGACGTTCGCGATAAGCATCGTGCCGTTTTGACTGCCAGAGAACGTCGCCGTCCCAGTGAAGGCCGTAATGTTCCAGCTGACGCAGGATCGTGTCTGCTGCACCGGGAACTTCACGCGGAGGATCAATATCTTCGATGCGGACACGCCAGACGCCCTGGTTTGCACGAGCTTGCAGGTAGCTGCCAAGGGCGGCTATTAAAGAGCCGAAGTGTAATTCACCGGAAGGAGATGGCGCAAAGCGCCCAATATAGTGTGATTCAGACATATCAACAGTAACAAGGCGGGAGAGACTCCCGCCTTTACAGTAAATACAGGGCTGGGATTAACCGGCCATCTGTTTTTCGCGGATTTCAGCCAGCGTTTTACAGTCGATGCACAGATCGGCGGTTGGACGCGCTTCCAGACGGCGAATACCGATTTCAACACCGCAGGATTCGCAGTATCCGAAATCTTCGTCCTCGACCTTTTTCAACGTTTTCTCGATCTTTTTGATCAGTTTGCGTTCGCGGTCACGGTTACGCAGTTCGAGGCTGAA
This sequence comes from Enterobacter sp. Tr-810, assembly GCF_011752765.1. NCBI lineage: Bacteria > Pseudomonadati > Pseudomonadota > Gammaproteobacteria > Enterobacterales > Enterobacteriaceae > Enterobacter > Enterobacter sp. Tr-810. The sequence continues at coordinate 324,988 of NZ_VWWW01000005.1, forward strand.
CTCTTCTTCCTGAGCGGCACGGTCTACCGGGTCCGGGAAGTTTGCAGCTTCATCCTGCATATGTGTAACGGTGCGATCGACTTCATCCCTGAGTTGATTACGCCATGCTTCAAGAATACGCTTGAAGTGCGACAGCTGGGCTTCGTTCATATACTCTTCGCCCGGTTTCTCTTGATACGGCTCCACCCCAGCGATGGCGAGAATACTCAGGGACGATGTTTTACGGTTTTGCCCTTCTTGCATGTTGCTTCTCCTTAACACGCACTATCGATCCCCGTGTTGGGGGAAAAATCAGGTCGCTATAAATAGCAGATGCTTTTCCGAATGGCAATTATCTATACGTAACACTTGACAAGCCTGTGAGGAAAAGCGTATTTGCGCACGCGACCAGAACACATAATAATCAATCGACTACTCCCTTTATAAGACCACGGGGAGAGAGGATCTCAGAGTCATATTATCGGCAGAAAGTTCCGCTTTATAAGCGAAAACCTCCACCCCCTGCTTTTGTGCCTCATTCAACAATTGCGCGTATTTGGGATCGATATGACGGGCAGGAGAAAATCGTTCAATTGCCGAGTGCAATACCGCAAACAGCAATACGGCGCGCTTGCCCGCCGCCGCAACACTCATCAACTCCCGCAGATGCTTTTGTCCACGTAGCGTTACTGCATCCGGGAAGTAGCCGTTTTCATGTTCCGCTAACGTCACTGATTTTACTTCAATATAGCACTCAGGACGATCTTCCGCCTGTAACATAAAGTCAATTCTGCTGCCTTCTTCGCCATATTTCACTTCGCTTTTTTGAACGCTGTAACCCACAAGTTCAGGAATATTCCCTTCAATCAGAGCTTCCTTAACTAATTGGTTCGCTCGCAACGTGTTGACACAAATAAATGCCCCTTGTTGCGTCTGCGTCATCTCCCAGGTATGGGGATATTTGCGTTTAGTATTTTCTGATGTCGAATACCAGACAGTGTCACCGGGGGTTGCGCATCCGGTCATTGCACCGGTATTGGGGCAGTGCAGCGTCAGTTGCTCTCCTTCAGGCGTCACAACGTCCGCGAGAAAGCGTTTGTAGCGTTGAATGAGCGTGGCGTGTTGCAGCGCGGGGCTAAACTTCATCGGAATTCCTTAAGGTGTCGCCCAGCGTCCAGCGCTGTAAAGGCGTGTATCGGGTGCGTCCTTGTGCAAAGACAGATTCATAAAGCGCGAACGTCGTCACCGGAAAAGACCAGTGGAAACCCGGCGGCGGAATGGCCACGGCATGGCTGGCGTCGCGCAGCAGGGTGATGTGGGGATGAAAAGGCTGCGGGCTTTGGTAGCAACCGCTGCGCGCGGCCTGTGCCCGGAGCATGTTGGCCAGCTGCAACAAACCGCGGGGCGGCTGGCGAGTCCCGAGCCATACCACGCGGGAGCGCAGCCACTGGCCGGCATCATCCAGGTGCAGCGTAAAACCGGGCTGGCTAATACGTCCGGCCATCGACGCTAAGGCGCGCTGTTTTTCAACGCTGACATCGCCCAGAAAGGCCAGCGTTATGTGCAGGTTTGCCGCGGCAACAGGTCGGCCCGCTTCTTGTGGGAACTGGCTTGCCCGCCAGCGAACAATCTGGCGCTGAATAGTTGGGGGCAGCTCAATGGCGAAAAACAGTCGTTTCGACTCAGACATACGGGGGACTCGGTAATGATATGTGGCGATGCTACAATGTACGCCGACTAATGTTAACCCTCTGGAGCTGTTAGTGTCCTCATTGCCAGTCGCCGTCGTACTTCCTGAGCTGCTTGCTGCTTTACAACATGCCCCGCAGGTATTGCTCAACGCGCCCACGGGGGCGGGAAAATCAACCTGGCTGCCGCTACAGATCCTCAAAGACGCAAATCTGCACGGGAAAATCATCCTGCTGGAGCCGCGAAGACTGGCTGCGCGCAATGTGGCACAGCGTCTGGCAGAGCTGCTGAACGAAAAACCGGGTGAAACGGTGGGCTATCGAATGCGTGCCGAAACCTGCGTTGGCCCGGCCACGCGGCTGGAAGTGGTCACCGAAGGTATTCTCACCCGGATGCTGCAAAACGATCCTGAACTCACCGGCATCAGTCTGGTCATTCTGGATGAATTCCATGAGCGTAGCCTACAGGCCGATTTGGCCCTGGCACTGCTGCTGGATGTGCAGCAAGGGCTGCGCGACGACCTCAAACTGCTGATTATGTCGGCCACGCTGGATAACGAGCGATTACAACAAGCCTTACCTGATGCACCGGTTATCGCCTCTGCCGGGCGCGCTTTCCCGGTTGAACGTCGATATCAGCCGCTGGCCACGCATCAGCGTTTTGACGAAGCCGTCGCGATTGCCACCGCAGATCTCCTGCGACAGGAGCCGGGCTCGCTGCTGCTGTTTTTACCCGGGATGGGGGAAATCCAGCGCGTGCAGGAACAGCTGGCAACCCGCGTGGGAAGCGATGTGGCGCTCTGCCCGCTGTACGGTGCGTTGTCGTTAAATGAACAGCGTAAGGCTATCCTTCCTGCCCCAGCCGGCCAGCGTAAAGTGGTGTTGGCAACCAATATTGCCGAAACCAGTTTGACCATTGAAGGTATTCGTCTGGTGGTGGATTGCGCCCAGGAGCGCGTCGCCAGTTTTGATCCGCGTACCGGGCTGACAAAGCTGCTTACGCAACGGATAAGCCAGGCATCGATGATCCAGCGGGCTGGGCGCGCAGGGCGACTGGAGCCCGGGATCTGTTTGCATCTCACCAGCGCAGAACAGGCCGAGCGTGCGGTGCAGCAAAGTACGCCTGAGATTCTACAAAGCGATCTTTCCGGCCTGGTCATGGAGCTGTTGCAGTGGGGCTGCCCGGATCCGGCTCAACTGACCTGGCTGAATCCGCCACCGGCGGTGAATCTGACGGCCGCCCGTACCTTGCTGACCCGGCTGGATGCGCTGGATGGCAGCCGCTTAACGGCGCAGGGGAAGAAAATGGCCGCGCTGGGCAATGAGCCTCGTCTGGCTGCCATGCTGGTAGCGGCAAAAGATGATGATGACATTGCCACGGCGGCAAAGCTGGCGGCGATTCTGGAGGAGCCACCGCGTGGCGGAAACAGCGACCTGGCCATAGCGTTTTCACGCAACCAGCCAAACTGGCAGCAGCGGACGCAGCAGCTTTGCCGGCGGCTCAACAGCCGTGGCGGAACACCAGACAGCAGCCGTATTGCCAGCGCGCTGGCGCAGGCGTTCCCGGACAGAATCGCCCGGCGTCGCGGGCTGGACGGGCGTTACCAGCTGGCTAACGGCATGGGGGCGATGCTGGACAGTGATGATGCTCTGACCCGGCACGAATGGCTTATCGCGCCGCTCTTATTGCAGGGCAGCCACTCCCCGGACGCGCGGATCTTACAGGCCATTGCGGTCGATATTGATGCCCTGACGCGGACGTGTCCGCAATTGCTTCAACAATCCGATACCGTTGAATGGGATGATGCGCAGGGGACGCTGAAGGCGTTTCGTCGCAGCCAGATTGGCAAACTCACCCTCGGCACAAAACCGCTGGCCAAACCGTCAGAAGACGAGCTGCATCAGGCAATGCTTAACGGCATTCGGGAAAAGGGGCTGAGCGTGCTGAACTGGACGCCAGAGGCTGAACAGTATCGCATTCGCCTGCACTGTGCGGCGCAGTGGCTGCCGGAGGATGACTGGCCCGCGGTTGATGATGAGACGCTTCTGGCTTCTCTGGAGCGCTGGCTACTGCCGCAAATGAGCGGTGTACACTCGCTGAAGGCGCTAAAAGCTCTGGATGTTAAGGACGCGTTACATAATTTACTGGACTGGTCATTACGTCAACGTCTGGATAGTGAACTGCCTGGGCATTACACTGTGCCGACCGGAAGCCGGATTGCTATTCGTTATCACGAAGATAATCCCCCTGCGCTGGCCGTCAGGATGCAGGAGATGTTCGGCGAGGCGCAAACACCGTCCATTGCAAAAGGGCGTGTGTCACTGGTGCTGGAGCTGCTGTCTCCTGCGCACCGGCCTTTGCAGATAACCCGCGACCTGAGCGCGTTTTGGGCGGGGAGTTACCGTGAAGTGCAAAAAGAGATGAAGGGGCGTTACCCCAAACACGTATGGCCGGATGACCCGGCGAATACGGCGCCGACAAGGCGGACGAAGAAATATTCGTGAAAGGGGAGTGCGGCCTGAATAGTGCGGCCTGATGCCCTCACCCCGGCCCTCTCCCACAGGGAGAGGGGGAAAACAATTTTGAGAGATTTCTTCTTTCACAGGTGAGTGGAAGAAAAGAGAATCTGGCCTTTGCGCCTGAATGTTGCGGAGAAAAAGCATGGCGGGGAATGACCGCGAGCCAATAGGACGTAAAGGGAAACCTGCGCGTCCGGCGAAAGAAAAGGTGAGCCGTCGTCGTAAAGATGAAGATTACGATGATGACTATGAAGACGATTATGAGGATGAAGATCCGATGCCGCGTAAAGGAAAAGGCAAAGGGCGTAAGCCTCGTGGAAAACGCGGCTGGTTCTGGCTGTTGGTGAAGCTGTTCATTGTTTTTGTTGTTCTGATGGCTATCTACGGCGTCTATCTGGATCAGAAGATCCGCAGCCGTATCGACGGTAAAGTCTGGCAGTTGCCTGCTGCAGTGTATGGTCGCATGGTGAACCTTGAGCCAGATATGTCGATCAGCAAGAACGAGATGGTGAAACTGCTTGAAGCCACACAGTATCGTCAGGTGTCGAAGATGACCCGTCCTGGCGAATTTACCGTGCAGGCGAAAAGCATCGAAATGATCCGCCGTCCGTTCGATTTCCCGGACAGTAAAGAAGGCCAGGTGCGTGCGCGTCTGACTTTTGATGGCGATCGTCTGGACACTATCGAGAACATGGATAGCAACCGCCAGTTTGGTTTCTTCCGACTCGATCCGCGTCTTATCACCATGCTCTCTTCTGCGAATGGCGAACAGCGCCTGTTCGTGGCACGTAACGGTTTCCCGGATCTGCTGGTGGATACACTGCTGGCAACTGAAGACCGTCACTTCTACGAGCATGACGGTATCAGCCTTTACTCCATCGGTCGTGCGGTGCTGGCCAACCTGACTGCCGGACGTACGGTGCAGGGGGCGAGTACCTTGACCCAGCAGCTGGTGAAGAACCTGTTCCTCTCCAGCGAGCGCTCCTACTGGCGTAAAGCTAACGAAGCGTACATGGCTGTGTTGATGGATGCGCGCTACAGCAAGGATCGTATTCTTGAGCTGTATATGAACGAGGTGTACCTCGGTCAGAGCGGTGATAACGAAATCCGCGGCTTCCCGCTGGCGAGCCTGTACTACTTTGGCCGCCCGGTTGAAGAGCTGAGCCTCGACCAGCAGGCGCTGCTTGTGGGCATGGTTAAAGGTGCGTCCATCTATAACCCGTGGCGTAATCCGAAGCTGGCGCTGGAGCGTCGTAACCTGGTGCTGCGTTTGCTGCAACAACAGCAGGTTATCGATCAGGAGCTGTACGACATGCTGAGCGCTCGCCCTCTGGGTGTGCAGCCGCGCGGTGGTGTTATCTCTCCTCAGCCAGCCTTTATGCAGATGGTTCGCCAGGAATTGCAAAGCAAGCTCGGCGATAAAGTGAAAGATCTCTCCGGCGTGAAGATCTTTACCACTTTCGATTCAGTGGCTCAGGATGCGGCGGAAAAAGCGGCCGTTGACGGTATTCCGGCACTGAAAAAACAGCGCAAGCTGAGTGACCTTGAAACCGCAATGGTGGTGGTTGACCGTAACACTGGCGAAGTTCGCGCGATGGTGGGCGGGGCAGAGCCGCAGTTTGCGGGTTATAACCGTGCCATGCAGGCGCGTCGTTCGATTGGTTCTCTGGCAAAACCAGCAACCTATCTCACCGCGCTCAGCCAGCCAAATCAGTACCGTCTGAACACCTGGATTGCCGATGCGCCAATCTCCCTGCGCCAGCCTAATGGCCAGGTGTGGTCGCCGCAGAACGATGACAAACAGTTCAGTGGTCAGGTCATGCTGGTGGATGCTCTGACGCGTTCCATGAACGTGCCAACGGTGAACCTGGGTATGGCGCTGGGCCTGCCAGCGATTACAGATACCTGGCAGAAGCTTGGTGTGCCTAAAGAGCAGCTGAACCCGGTTCCGGCGATGATCCTCGGTGCGCTGAACCTGACGCCAATCGAAGTGGCGCAGGCGTTCCAGACCATCGCCAGTGGCGGTAACCGGGCGCAACTTTCCGCCCTGCGTTCAGTCATTGCTGAAGATGGTTCTGTACTGTATCAGAGCTTCCCGCAGGCGGAGCGCGCGGTTCCGGCGCAGGCAGCCTACATGACACTCTGGACCATGCAGCAGGTTGTGCAGCGTGGTACGGGGCGCCAGTTGGGTGCTAAGTACCCTGGCCTGCATCTTGCAGGTAAAACCGGGACCACCAACAACAACGTCGATACCTGGTTTGCCGGTATTGATGGCCGTGAAGTGGTGATCACCTGGGTAGGGCGCGACAACAACCAGCCGACCAAGCTGTACGGCGCGAGCGGGGCGATGTCGATTTACCAGCGTTATCTGGCAAATCAGTCACCGGTACCGCTGAATCTGGTTGCACCGGAAGATGTCGTTGATATGGGTGTGGATGATTCCGGTAACTTTGTCTGTGGCGGCGGCGTGCGTTCATTGCCTGTCTGGACAACAAACCCGGATTCACTGTGCCAGCAAAGCCAGCCTCAGCAGCCGACGGGCAACCCGTTTGAGCAATCGTCTCAGCCGCAACAGCCGCAGCAACAACCGGCCCAGCAGCAGAATGAGAAGAAAGACAGCGATGGCGTCGCTGGCTGGATTAAAGATATGTTCGGCAGTAACTAACACCTTCAATACCCCCTTCCACGGAAGGGGGTATTTTTTCACCTGTATCCCTCATTTTGTTAACCCCAGTTTTAACTCTGATTAACCCTTCGTTTTCTCTTGATTAATTCTTAAACCCTTAATTCTTGTAGGGCCGCATACTGCTTGCTATACCGCCAGCGTTTCGCCTATTATGCTGCGGTCATAATAATAATTCTCGTTTACGTTATCATTCACTTTTACATCAGAGATTCAACATGGCGCTTTCCAATACTGCTCAGCCAATCAACACGTCGCTGCGTAAAATCGCAGTTGTCGTAGCCACAGCGGTTGCCGGCATGTCTGCTTATGCACACGCAGCCGAAACACCGAAAAAAGAAGAAACTATTACCGTTACTGCCGCGCCGGCTGCACAGGAAAGTGCCTGGGGCCCAGCTCCAACGATTGCGGCAAAACGCACCGCAACGGCGACCAAAACCGATACACCTATTGAGAAAACCCCGCAGTCTATTTCCGTGGTGACACGTGAAGAGATGGACATGAAACAGCCGGGTACGGTGAAGCAGGCGCTGGCCTATACGCCGAGCGTTTTTGCGACCCGCGGTGCATCTACCACCTATGACGTGGTTTCTATCCGTGGTTTCACCACCTCCAGTACCGTCAATACCAACCAATATCTGGACGGGATGAAGCTACAGGGCGATAACTATTCTGAAGCGTCCATGGATCCCTATTTCCTGGAGCGCGTTGAACTGCTGCGTGGCCCGACCTCCGTGCTGTACGGCAAAAGCCACCCGGGTGGCGTGGTGAGCATGGTCAGCAAGCGACCAACGACCGAGCCTCTGAAAGAAATTCAGTTCAAAATGGGCACCGATAACCTGTGGCAAACCGGGTTTGACTTTAGCGATGCCATTGATGACAACGGCGTGTGGTCCTACCGCCTGACCGGTCTGGGACGCAGTGAAAATGCGCAGCAGGAGATGGTGAAATCCACCCGCTATGCCATTGCCCCTTCCTTTAGCTGGCGCCCTGACGACAAAACAGATTTCACTTTCCTGAGCAACTTCCAGAGCGATCCGGATGCGGGTTATTACGGCTGGTTGCCGCGTGAAGGTACCGTTGTGCCTTACTATGATGCCAACGGCAAAGCGCACAAGTTGCCGACCGATTTCAACGAAGGCGAGGAAGATAACAAAATCTCCCGTCGTCAGAAAATGGTGGGCTACAGCTTCTCGCATCAGTTCGACGACACCTTTACCGTGCGTCAAAACCTGCGTTACACCAAAATCAATACGCTTTATCGTTCTGTCTACGGTAATGGCTATATTGCACCGGCACAAATCAGCCGCGCATACGTCCGCTCAGATGAAGATCTTAACTCCTTCACCGTTGATACTCAGCTTCAGTCCAAATTTGCGACCGGCGCCGTTGATCATACCCTGTTAACGGGTGTCGATTACCTTCGTATGCGTAATGACATTGATGCTGACTACGGCTCAGCTGACCCGATCAGCATGACGAAGCCTGCGTATGGCAACCCAAATGTTGACGTCTACTACCTGTACAAAGTGCTTAACCGTCAGGAACAAACTGGCCTGTATGCTCAGGACCAGGCTGAATGGGATAAGTGGGTGCTGACCATGGGTGGCCGCTACGACTTCGCTAAAACTTCTGCGCTGACTCGTACCACCGGAACCACCGCAGAAATTAACGATCAGGCATTCACCTGGCGTGGCGGTATTAACTACCTGTTCGACAACGGTATCACGCCGTACTTCAGCTACAGCGAATCCTTCGAGCCGATTTCAGGAACCACGCAGGGCGGTAAACCGTTCGATCCGGCGCGCGGCAAGCAGTACGAAGTGGGTGTGAAATACGTACCGAAAGATCTTCCGGTTGTCGTGACGGCGGCGGTGTACCAGCTGACCAAAAACAACAACCTGACGGCCGACCCGGCGAACCCAACCAGCGGCTTTAGCGTGCAGGGCGGTGAAATTCGTTCGCGTGGTTTCGAACTTGAAGCTAAGGCAGCCGTCAATGCCAACATCGATGTCACGGCATCTTATAGCTTCACCGATGCTGAATACACCCACGATACCTGGTATGAAGGTCGTCGTCCGGCGGAAGTACCACGTAACATGGCCTCCCTGTGGGCGGATTATACCTTCCACGAAACGGCACTGAGCGGCCTGACCGTTGGTGCGGGTACCCGTTACATTGGTAACACGGTATCCTACTATTCCGCGGCATCTTCAAAAGCTTACCAGTCATTTAACGTTGCAGGTTATGCCCTGGCAGATGCAACCGTGAAATACGATCTGGCGCGCTTTGGCCTGCCTGGCTCTTCCGTTGGCGTCAACGTGAATAACATCTTTGACCGTGAGTATGTCTCCAGCTGCTATAGCGAATACGCTTGCTACTGGGGCGCAGGACGCCAGGTTGTGGCTACCGCGACCTTCCGCTTCTAATCTCTCTTTGGGCACGGTTCGCCGTGCCCTGTTTATTTAAGTTGGCTGACATGCAGGATATTAAGACGCAATCCGACACCACTTTTACGCTCAATCATCTCTCCTTTCGCGTACCCGGGCGCACCTTGCTGCATCCGCTCTCTCTGACGTTCCCCGCAGGCAAAGTCACTGGGCTCATTGGCCACAATGGTTCCGGTAAATCAACGTTACTCAAGATGCTCGGGCGCCATCAGCCCCCTTCAGAGGGTGACATTCTGCTGGACGAACAACCGCTTGATAGCTGGAACAGCAAAGCCTTCGCCCGCAAGGTGGCCTATCTGCCGCAGCAGTTGCCGCAGGCTGAAGGGATGACGGTGCGTGAACTGGTGGCGATTGGGCGTTATCCGTGGCACGGCGCTCTCGGGCGTTTTGGCGTGGCCGACAGAGAGAAAGTCGAAGAGGCCATCGCGCTGGTCGGATTAAAACCGCTGGCGCACCGCCTGGTGGACAGCCTTTCCGGCGGTGAACGTCAGCGCGCGTGGATTGCGATGCTGGTCGCCCAGGACAGCCGCTGCCTGCTGCTTGATGAACCGACCTCTGCGCTGGATATTGCGCACCAGGTCGACGTGCTGGCGCTGGTGCATCGCTTAAGCCAGCAGCGTGGTCTGACGGTGATTGCCGTATTGCACGATATCAACATGGCGGCACGTTACTGCGACTACCTTGTCGCGCTGCGTGGTGGAGAGATGATCGCTCAGGGCACACCGTCTGAACTGATGCGTAGCGAAACGTTAGAGCACATCTACGGTATTCCAATGGGTATTTTGCCTCACCCTGCCGGGGCTGCACCGGTGAGCTTCGTGTACTGATGCTGGACTCAATGATTAGCCGCCGTCGCTTACTGACGGCGATGGCGCTCTCACCGCTGCTGTTAAAAATGAACACGGCGCGGGCTGCCGCGATCGACCCCCATCGTATAGTGGCGCTGGAATGGCTGCCGGTTGAGCTGATGCTGGCGCTGGGCGTTACGCCGTATGGCGTTGCCGATATCCCCAACTACAACCTGTGGGTGAACGAGCCAAAACTGCCTGCGTCGGTTATTGATATTGGCCTGCGAACGGAGCCAAACCTCGAACTGCTCACGCAGATGAAACCTTCATTTCTGTTCTGGTCTGCGGGATATGGCCCGTCGGAAGCGACAATGGCGCGCATTGCGCCCGGGCGCGGTTTTTCCTTCAGCGATGGCAAAAAGCCGCTAACAATGGCGAAAAATTCCGTCAACGAGATGGCGCGCTTCCTGAACCGCGAGGCGGCAGCGAAACAGCATCTCGACGAATTCGATGCCCTGATTGATAGCCTGAAACCACGCTTTGCTCACCGCGGTGAACGCCCGCTGCTGATGGTAACCCTGCTGGATGCCCGTCATATGCTGGTGTTTGGGCAAAACTGCCTGTTCCAGGAAGTGCTTGATAGCTTTGGTATTCGCAACGCCTGGGATGGGGAAATGACCTTCTGGGGCAGCACGACCGTTGGGATCGATCGCCTGGCGGCGTTTCGCGATGTGGATGTGCTGTGTTTTGATCACGGCAACGAACGAGAAATGCAAAAACTGATGTCTACCCCGCTCTGGCAGGCCATGCCGTTTGTACGCGAGCAGCGATTCCAGCAGGTTCCGGCGGTGTGGTTCTACGGTGCAACGCTTTCGGCCATGCACTTTGCCCGTGTACTGGATGGCGCGCTGGGAGGCAAAGCATGAGTTCGCGTATCGCGCGTTTTCCCGCGCTGTTGCTGACGGCCATTTTCCTTGTCGCACTGGCATTAACCGGGTTCAACCTGTCAACGGCACTCCCGCGTGAGCAGTGGGGCGCGGCGCTGGTTGCGCCAGATATCGACAATATTCAGCAAATGCTCTTCCACTACAGCCTGTTGCCGCGTCTGGCCATTTCACTGTTGGTGGGGGCAGGACTGGGGCTGGTGGGCGTCTTATTCCAGCAGGTCTTGCGTAACCCACTGGCAGAGCCAACCACGCTAGGCGTGGCGACAGGTGCCCAGCTTGGGATCACCATTACGACACTGTGGGCGTTGCCCGGCGCGTTAACCTCGCAATTTGCTGCGCTGGCGGGCGCATGTGTGGTGGGTGCGCTGGTCTTTGGCGTGGCCTGGGGGAAACGTCTTTCACCGGTCACGCTGATCCTGGCCGGGCTGGTGGTCAGCCTTTACTGTGGGGCGATCAATCAGCTGCTGGTGCTGTTCCATCACGACCAGCTGCAAAGTATGTTCTTGTGGAGTACCGGCACCCTGACCCAGACTGACTGGAGCGTTGTTGAGCGCCTGTGGCCGCAGCTGATTGGCGGTGTGCTGCTGACCCTGCTGCTGCTGCGTCCGTTAACGCTGATGGGGCTGGATGACGGCGTGGCGCGCAACCTGGGCCTGGCGTTATCGCTGGCGCGTCTGGCGGCACTGACGCTGGCGATTGTGCTCAGCGCGTTGCTGGTTAATGCGGTGGGGATTATCGGGTTTATCGGGCTGTTTGCGCCGCTGCTGGCGAAGATGCTCGGTGCACGGCGTCTGCTGGCGCGTCTGATGCTGGCCCTGCTGATTGGTGCACTGATCCTCTGGCTTTCCGATCAAATTATTCTCTGGCTGGCGCGCGTCTGGATGGAGGTGTCCACCGGTTCGGTGACGGCGCTTATCGGCGCGCCGCTGCTGCTGTGGTTGCTGCCGCGCCTGCGCAGCATCAGCGCCCCGGCAATGGATGCGGGCGATAAAGTGTATGCTGAGCGTCAGTCGGTGCTGTGGTTTAGCCTGGCGGGCCTGGCCGTGCTGCTGCTGGCTTCCTTTGCAGCGCTCTCTTTGGGGCGCGATGCAACAGGCTGGCACTGGGCCACGGGTGATTTGCTCAATGAACTGCTGCAATGGCGCTGGCCGCGCATCTTCGCGGCACTTATCGCTGGTGTGATGCTGGCTGTAGCGGGGTGCATTATCCAGCGTCTGACGGGTAACCCAATGGCGAGCCCGGAAGTACTGGGGATCAGCTCTGGCGCGGCGTTTGGCGTGGTGTTGATGCTGTTCCTGGTGCCGGGGAATGCCTTCGGCTGGTTAATGCCTGCGGGGAGTATGGGCGCGGCGGCCACGCTGCTGGTCATTCTGGTCGCTTCCGGGCGTGGCGGATTTTCCCCGCACCGTATGCTGCTTGCCGGGATGGCGCTCAGCACCGCGTTTACGATGCTACTCATGATGCTTCAGGCAAGTGGCGATCCCCGCATGGCGCAGATCCTGACCTGGATTTCCGGTTCAACCTATAGCGCCACTGGCAGCCAGGTGGTTCACACCGGTCTGGTCATGATTGTGTTGCTGGCGATTGTACCGCTGTGTCGCCGCTGGATGACTATCCTGCCACTGGGTGGTGAAACCGCCCGTGCGGTGGGATTGGCACTGACGCCAACGCGCGTGGCTCTGCTGCTGCTGGCAGCATGTCTGACGGCAACGGCCACCATGACCATAGGCCCATTGAGTTTTGTGGGGTTGATGGCGCCGCATATCGCCCGAATGATGGGGTTCCGCCGGACAATGCCGCATATCGTGATGTCTGCTCTGACGGGTGGGGTGATGTTGGTCTTTGCGGACTGGTGCGGCAGGATGGTGCTGTTCCCGTATCAGATCCCGGCAGGGCTGCTTTCCACCTTTATCGGCGCGCCATACTTTATTTATCTGCTCAGGAAGCAGAGTCGATAGTTAGTGCGGCCTGATGCCCTCACCCCAGCCCTCTCCCACGGGGAGAGGGTTCATATCGTAGGCCGGGTAAGCGTTAGCGCCACCCGGCAATGCCCTTAGAGCTTCGCAAACACCTTACGCGCTGCATCGATGGTGTTGTTGATGTCTTCTTTGCTGTGTGCCACAGACATAAAGCCCGCTTCAAAGGCAGATGGCGCCAGATACACGCCTTCTTCCAGCATCAGGTGGAAGAAACGCTTAAAGCGTTCAACATCGCACTTCACCACGTCCTGATAAGAGGTCACGGTTTTTGCGTCGGTGAAGAAGATCCCGAACATCCCGCCCACGTGGTTCACTACCAGTGGAATACCTGCATCTTCTGCTGCATTCAGCAGGCCGTTCGCCAGCTGCGTGGTCAAGTCGGTCAGCGTTTTGTGGATACCCGGTTGAGCCACTTCGTTCAGACAGGCGAAGCCCGCGGCCATCGCGATAGGGTTTCCAGAGAGCGTACCCGCCTGGTAAACCGGCCCGGTTGGCGCCAGCGCTTCCATCACGTCCTTACGACCACCAAACGCGCCGACCGGCATCCCGCCGCCGATGATTTTGCCCAGGCAGGTCAGGTCTGGTTCAACGTCGTAATAAGACTGCGCGCCCGCCAGTGCCACACGGAAACCGGTCATCACTTCATCGATAATCAGCAGCGCGCCGAATTCGTCGCACAGTGCGCGCAGGCCCGGCAGGAATTCAGGCTGAGGTGGAATGCAGTTCATATTGCCCGCAACCGGTTCAACGATGATGCAGGCAACTTCTTGCGGATACTGCTCGAATGCTGCGCGAACGGAGCTAAGATCGTTATAAGTGCAGGTCAGGGTGTGTTTAGCGAAGTCAGCCGGTACGCCCGGGGAGTTTGGCTGGCCCAGCGTCAGGGCACCAGAACCCGCTTTTACCAGCAGGCAGTCTGCGTGACCGTGGTAGCAGCCTTCAAATTTGATAATTTTGTCGCGGCCGGTAAAACCACGCGCCAGGCGGATCGCGCTCATGGTGGCTTCCGTACCGGAGTTCACCATACGCACCATATCCATGGTCGGCACCAGTTCGGTTACCAGCTCCGCCATTTTGACTTCCATCTCGGTCGGTGCACCGAAGCTCAGGCCGCGCTGAGCCGCTTCAATGACCGCATTGCGGATAGACGGATGGTTGTGCCCCAGCACCATTGGGCCCCAGGAGCCAACGTAATCAATATAGGCTTTGCCATCGACATCATACAGATACGCGCCGTCAGCACGTTCGATAAACAGTGGCGTACCGCCTACACCGGTAAAAGCGCGCACAGGCGAGTTCACACCCCCCGGGATAAGCTCGCGGGCTGCACTGTAGAGGTTTTCAGACTTGCTCATTGCGTCGTTCCTGGTTCGTAGAAATAAGTTAAGGCGGCTATTCTAAGTGATTCCCGGAAGGTTATGAAATTTTTGCCCCATTAATGCATAAACAATTGTTAAGGATTTTTCAGGGGGACACGACAGTCGTCTCTGGTAAAATCCTTGTGGCGATTTGTATGATTAAAAAGAACAGGTAATGAAATCAGATTCTCCCTCATTTGAAGAACAACAGTTTGCGCGTGCGCGGCACCGTATCAGCATCCGACGGCTGCTCAATCGCGACAAGACACCGCTGGCTATTTTGCTGGCTGCAGCCGTGGTGGGGACGCTTGCCGGGCTGGCCGGTGTGGCCTTCGAGAAAGCGGTGAATGCCGTCCTCAACTGGCGCATTGGTACGGTGGCAGGGTATGCGGATAGCGAATGGCTTGTCTGGGTGTTGGCATTTGGTTTGTCCGCCATTTTTGCCATGGCTGGTTATTTTCTGGTACGCAAATTTGCGCCAGAGGCCGGTGGCTCGGGGATCCCGGAGATAGAAGGGGCCCTTGAAGAGCTGCGCCCGGTGCGCTGGTGGCGAGTGATCCCGGTTAAATTTATCGGCGGTATGGGCACCCTGGGAGCGGGAATGGTGCTCGGACGTGAGGGGCCAACGGTGCAGCTCGGCGGGAACGTCGGGCGCATGGTGGGTGATATGTTCCGGATGCGCAGCGCCGAAGCGCGCCATACGTTGCTGGCAACTGGGGCTGCGGCCGGGCTTTCCGCGGCGTTCAATGCGCCGCTGGCGGGGATCCTGTTTATTATTGAAGAGATGCGCGCCCAGTTTCGCTACAACCTGATCTCGATTAAAGCAGTGTTCACTGGCGTGATTATGTCGAGCATTGTCTTTCGCATTTTTAATGGCGAAGGCGCGGTGATTGAGGTGGGTAAACTCACTAATGCCCCAGTGAATACCCTGTGGCTCTATCTGGTGCTCGGCATGGTGTTTGGTGTTGTCGGTCCTCTTTTTAACACCCTTATCTTACGTGCCCAGGATATGTTCCAGCGTATTCACGGCGGGAATACGACCAAATGGGTTCTGGTGGGCGGTCTGCTCGGCGGGATGTGCGGCATCCTCGGCGTGATTGAGCCTAATGCGGCTGGTGGCGGTTTTGGCCTGATCCCCATAGCGGCGGCGGGTAATTTCAGTGTGGGTCTGCTGCTGTTTATGTTTATTTCACGCGTGATCACCACGGTTCTCTGCTTCTCTTCCGGTGCACCGGGGGGCATTTTTGCGCCAATGCTGGCGCTCGGTACGTTGCTTGGGACGGCTTTTGGCTCCGCCGCTGCCGTGGGATTCCCGGCGTATCACCTTGATGCGGGAACATTCGCGATTGCCGGAATGGGGGCGCTGCTGGCTGCCTCTCTGCGCGCACCGCTGACCGGGATCGTGCTGGTTCTGGAAATGACAGACAATTACCAGCTCATTTTGCCAATGATCATTACCTGTCTCGGGGCGACACTATTAGCCCAATTCCTGGGTGGAAAACCGCTATACTCCACCATTCTTGCTCGTACCCTGGCAAAACAAGAGGCTGAACAGGCCTTGAAGCAGAATACTTGAATGAATTACCAGGGTATTAGATAATGAAAAAAAGAATTGGGTGATTTTTGCCCAATCGCAGTAAGCAGTATTCATGGGAGCATAAGATGAGTGATGACGTAGTCGCTGTGCCGCTGGAATTTACCGAAGCCGCAGCCAACAAAGTGAAAACCCTGATTGCCGACGAAGACAATCCGGATCTGAAACTGCGTGTATATATTACCGGTGGCGGCTGTAGCGGCTTCCAGTATGGTTTTACCTTTGACGACCAGGTTAACGATGGTGATATGACTATCGAGAAACAGGGCGTTGCGCTGGTGGTTGACCCGATGAGCCTGCAATATCTGGTGGGCGGTGCGGTTGATTACAGCGAAGGTCTGGAAGGTTCGCGCTTTGTGGTCACCAACCCGAACGCGACAAGCACCTGTGGGTGTGGTTCTTCTTTCAGTATCTGACACGAAAAACGGTAACCCTTGGGTTACCGTTTTGCTTTTACCTTCCGTTATCATCCAGCGCAAAGGTTGGCAATTTAAGGTGCCAGCGTATCGCCGCTAAACGTATCCCCAGCGTCACCACCATCCCCAGCATGGCTGAGATTTCCAGCGGTAAAGCAAAGGTGTAGTAGGCTGTGGCGTGAACAATTCCGCCAGCAATACAGGCCGTTGCGTAGATTTCTGTTCGCAGGATCATCGGGACTTCGCGTGCCAGAATGTCGCGGATGATCCCGCCACCGACGCCCGTTAAAACGCCCATGCAGATGGCGACCATTGGCCCCGTGCCCGCGTTGAAGGCTTTGTTAACGCCAATCCCGACAAACACCGCAAGACCCACGGCATCCAGTACCGGCAGTATCCATTTAGGCAGCCTGCGCGGCTGGCGCACCAGCACAATGGTGAGCAGGCAGGTGACCATCGCCACCACCAGATCGGTCGGATCCTTTACCCAAAACACCGGGCCATTTGCCAGTGCCATATCGCGGATCGTTCCTCCGCCGACGGCAGTTACCACGCCCAATACCAGCACGCCAAACGGATCCATGCGTAATTTCCCGGCCAGCAGAACGCCGGAGATAGCAAAAACGGCTGTGCCAAGAATATCCAGCCAATACACGAGCATCGTTAAATCCTCGAAATGATCAGGTCCACATCTACGTTAATGACTCTGTGCCAGTGCGGCGCAGAGCTGTTTTGCGGCGAGGATAATACGCGGGCTGGCGCGTTCAAACCAGTCACTGTTGAGTGGTATCACCGGTATTTTTAACTGGCCCTGCCAGAATTGTTCAACTTTAGGAATTTCGCTTGCACTTCCGACCACCACAATCGCCTGCGGCTGTCGCGCCAGGACCTGTTCCCGGCTGACCTGCGGCCAGGGCACCCGGCTCGCAGCAAAGATATTTTCACCGCCACACACTTCCAGCACCTGATTCTGGATAGAGCCTTGTCCGGTGGTAAACAGTGGCTGGCTGCCAAATTGCAGGAAGACGCGCTTTTTCGTGGTGGTATCGTATTTCGCTTTTAATGCCGCGTAGTCGCGAAGCATGTTTTGTGCGGCAAGCTCAGCTTTTTGCGGCGCAGGGCTATAAGGCGCCAGGTCGCGCAGCGCCTGAGCAACCTGCTCAATGCTGACCGCATCAATCCACATCACCTTAATCCCCAGCGAGCTCAGCTGGTTGACTTGCCGCTCTGCATTGCCTCCGCGCCAGGCAAGCACGACGTCTGGCTTAAGCGCCACAATGCGTTCAAGGTTCATACCTTGCCATGTCGAGACTTGCTCGATGCCTGCGGCCTGTGGCGGATAATCCGAAAAACTGCTTACGCCAACGGGCGTGATCCCGGCCGCAAAGGCCAGTTCAGTATTGGCGGGGGAGAGGGTAATCACGCGCGGCACAGCGTAGAGCCATGCCGGTGCGAGCAGAAGCAGGGCGCCCAGCGCCCTGAGGGTGTACTTACCCACGTGCCAGTTTCTGCACCAGGGTTTCTACCATCACGGTAGACTGTTTTGCCGCAACGGCCAGGAACTCGTCGAAGCTCAGGTGAGACTGCTGATCGGCAACATCGGAAATGGCACGAACCACCACGAACGGCACGCTGAAGTTATGGCAAACGTGCGCAATGGCAGTGGCTTCCATCTCAACGGCAACCGCCTGCGGGAAGTTGTGGCGAATTTTCGCCAGACCCACAGAACCGTTGATGAACGCATCACCGCTGACAATCAGACCGCGCACGGCGTTGAGGTTCAGTTCGGCAATGCAGCTTTCAGCTGCGGCAACCAGTTTGTCATCCGCTTTAAAACCTGCCGGGCAACCCGGAAGCTGGCCATATTCATAACCAAACGCAGTAACGTCGGCATCGTGGTAACGCGCTTCATCGGATACTACGATATCACCCACTTTCAGCGTTGGCGCCAGGCCACCCGCAGAGCCGGTGTTAATGATGACATCTGGCTTGCAGCGTTCCAGCAACAGCGTTGCGCCAAGCGCAGCAGCCACTTTACCGATGCCTGATTTCAGCAGAGCAACCTCAACACCATTCAGCTGGCCGGTATAGATCTCACAACCACCCAGAGAGAGGGTCTGACGGTTCTCAATTTTGTCACGCAGCAGCGTAACTTCTTCTTCCATTGCACCAATAATGCCGATTTTCATAGATTTACTCGCGATGTGCCTTGTTAAGATGCATAGTCTATCATGCGGTTAAGGGGAAACGCATTCTCACGCGGGGGAGCACATGGCACCAATCGATTTTCGCACCAAAATTAACTGGCATCGCCGTTTCCGTTCTCCGCAGGGAGACAAGAGTGAGCACGAAATCCTGCGCATTTTTGAAAGCGATCGCGGACGCATCATTAACTCGCCTGCGATACGTCGTTTACAGCAAAAAACGCAGGTATTTCCGCTTGAGCGTAACGCTGCGGTGCGTACGCGCTTAACCCATTCCATGGAAGTTCAGCAGGTGGGCCGCTACATTGCCAAAGAGATTTTAAGCCGTCTCAAAGAGCAGCGCTTGCTGGAAACATACGGTCTTGATGAGCTGACCGGCCCGTTTGAAAGCATCGTCGAGATGGCCTGCCTGATGCACGATATCGGGAATCCGCCTTTTGGCCATTTTGGCGAGGCTGCCATTAATGACTGGTTCAAACAGCGGCTTTTCCCTTCTGACGCCATCAGCCAGCCGCTAAGCGATGACCGCTGTGTTGTCCGGGACCTGCGTTTGCGGGAGGGCGAGGAAGCGCTTAACGAGCTGCGACGTAAAGTTCGCCAGGATCTGTGCCACTTTGAAGGAAATGCCCAGGGCATCCGGCTGGTGCATACCCTGATGCGCATGAACCTGACCTGGGCGCAGGTTGGATGCATCCTCAAATATACGCGGCCGGCATGGTGGATGGGTGACCCCCCGGCATCACACAGTTATTTGATGAAAAAGCCGGGCTATTATTTATCCGAAGAAGTTTATATTGAACGGCTGCGTAAAGAACTTTTACTGACGCCGAATGGCCGTTTCCCATTGACCTGGATTATGGAGGCCGCAGACGATATTTCCTATTGTGTCGCCGACCTTGAAGACGCCGTTGAGAAAAGAATATTCAGCGTTGAGGAGCTTTATCAGCATCTTTATGAAGCCTGGGGAAAACATGAAAAAGGGTCTTTATTTGCTCAGGTTGTCGAAAATGCATGGGAAAAGTCGCGCTCAAATTCACTGAGTCGCAGCACAGAAGACCAGTTCTTTATGTATTTGCGGGTCAATACATTAAATAAATTGGTTCCCTACGCGGCCTCGCGCTTTATTGATAACCTGCCGCTGATTTTTAGCGGAGAATTCAATCACGCGTTGCTGGAAGATGATAGTGGTTTTAGCCAACTTCTTGAGTTATATAAGAATGTGGCCATGCGCCATGTCTTTAGTCATCCCGATGTTGAGCAGCTCGAGTTGCAGGGGTACCGGGTGATAAGCGGTTTGCTGGAAATATATCGGCCATTGCTACAATTATCGGTCGACGAATTTAGCGAGTTGGTGGAAAAAGAACGCGTGCGCCGCTTACCGATTGAATCCCGGTTGTACCATAAACTCTCGACCCGGCATCGTCTTGCTTACGTTGAGGCGATTAGCAAGATTGACCGCCATTCTGCCCAGTGGCCGGTGCTGGAATATTATTATCGCTGCCGCCTTATTCAGGACTATATCAGCGGGATGACGGATTTGTATGCCTGGGATGAATACCGCAAGCTGATGGCGGTTGAATAATTTCGGAGTTTTGTAAAGACGACCAATAAATTTTTACTTTTTCCATAAACTTAATCCCGGAACTAAGCGGTATAAAACGAATCTGAGTTACACAGCAATTCTGCGTTATCTGTAAATCGAGATTGAGAAACATGAAAAAAACCACATTAGCAATGAGTGCACTGGCTCTGAGTTTAGGTTTAGCGCTGTCCCCTCTGTCTGCTTTTGCAGCCGAGACAGCGTCGTCGGCAGCAACCGCACAGCAGATGCCAAGCCTGGCACCGATGCTCGAAAAAGTGATGCCATCGGTGGTGAGTATTAACGTTGAGGGCAGCACGACCGTCAACACGCCGCGGATGCCGCGTAACTTCCAGCAGTTCTTTGGTGATAACTCGCCGTTCTGCCAGGACGGTTCGCCATTCCAGAGCTCCCCGTTCTGTCAGGGCGGTGGCGCAGGCGATGACAGCCAGGGCGGTAATGGCGGTGGCCAGCAACAGAAATTCATGGCGCTTGGATCCGGCGTAATTATTGACGCAGCAAAAGGCTATGTCGTCACCAACAACCACGTGGTTGATAACGCCAATAGCATCAAAGTTCAGCTGAGCGATGGCCGTAAGTTTGACGCGAAAGTCGTGGGTAAAGATCCGCGTTCTGACATCGCGCTGATCCAGATTCAGGATCCGAAAAACCTGACGGCGATTAAAATTGCCGACTCCGATGCCCTGCGCGTAGGCGACTACACCGTGGCCATTGGTAACCCGTTCGGTCTGGGTGAAACCGTGACCTCAGGTATTGTCTCCGCCCTTGGTCGTAGCGGCCTGAATGCTGAGAACTACGAGAACTTTATCCAGACAGATGCGGCTATCAACCGTGGTAACTCTGGTGGTGCGTTGGTTAACCTCAACGGTGAGTTGATTGGTATCAACACGGCTATTCTGGCACCAGACGGCGGTAACATCGGTATCGGCTTTGCTATCCCAAGCAACATGGTGAAAAACCTGACCGCTCAGATGGTGCAGTATGGCCAGGTGAAACGCGGTGAACTGGGTATCCTGGGCACTGAGCTGAACTCTGAGCTGGCAAAAGCGATGAAAGTGGATGCTCAGCGCGGCGCATTCGTAAGCCAGGTGATGCCGAACTCGTCTGCCGCGAAAGCGGGTATCAAGGCGGGTGATGTCATTACTTCCCTGAACGGGAAACCTATCAGCAGCTTCGCCGCACTGCGTGCAGAAGTGGGTTCTATGCCGGTGGGCAGCAAAATCACCCTCGGCCTGCTGCGTGATGGCAAGCCTGTAAACGTAAGCCTTGAGTTGCAGCAGAGCAGTCAGAACCAGGTTGACTCCAGTACCATCTTCAGCGGCATTGAAGGCGCAGAGATGAGCAACAAGGGCGAGGATAAAGGTGTGGTGGTGAACAACGTGAAAGCGAATTCACCGGCTGCCCGTATCGGCCTGAAAAAAGGTGATGTGATCATGGGCGCGAACCAGCAGCCAGTGAAAAACATCGCTGAATTGCGCAAAATTCTCGATAGCAAACCTTCAGTGCTGGCGTTGAATATTCAGCGTGGTGACTCCTCACTCTATCTGCTGATGCAGTAATCCCCCCAGGCCCCTGCTCGTTGCTGAGCAGGGGCTTTTTCGTTTCTGTGACCCTTTCCACAAGTCCATACTTATTCCCCTGACTTTGTGCATTCGCACAATGCGGCTGTGACTGAACTCCCCTATGCTTGAGCTCTGCTCACAGGAGGGTTACATGGCTGGCTGGCATCTTGATACCAAAATGGCGCAGGATATCGTGGCGCGCACCATGCGCATCATCGATACCAATATCAACGTAATGGATGCCCGTGGGCGCATTATCGGCAGTGGCGATCGTGAACGCATTGGGGAATTGCACGAAGGTGCGCTGCTGGTGCTCTCTCAGGGGCGCGTGGTGGATATTGACGATGCGGTAGCGAAACATCTCCATGGCGTACGCCAGGGCATTAACTTACCGCTGCGACTTGAAGGCGAAATTGTCGGGGTGATCGGCCTGACCGGGGAGCCGGAATCGCTGCGTAAATATGGCGAGCTGGTCTGTATGACGGCAGAAATGATGCTTGAACAGTCGCGCCTGATGCACCTGCTGGCGCAGGACAGTCGGTTGCGCGAAGAGTTGGTTATGAATCTTATCCAGGCAGAAGAGCACACTCCAGCACTCAGCGAGTGGGCGCAGCGTCTGGGTATCGATCTTAATCAGCCGCGCGTAGTGGCGGTGATTGAAGTGGATAGCGGTCAGCTTGGCGTGGACAGCGCGATGGCGGAGCTACAGCAACTGCAAAATGCGCTGGCAACACCAGAGCGCAACAACCTGGTGGCGATTGTTTCTCTGACCGAG
This sequence comes from Enterobacter sp. Tr-810, assembly GCF_011752765.1. Lineage (NCBI taxonomy): Bacteria > Pseudomonadati > Pseudomonadota > Gammaproteobacteria > Enterobacterales > Enterobacteriaceae > Enterobacter > Enterobacter sp. Tr-810. The sequence goes on from NZ_VWWW01000005.1 coordinate 347,531, forward strand.
ATGGTGGTGCTTAAACCCGCACTCAATCAGTTTGGACGCTGGGACGCCGAAGATCACCGTCGCCGGGTTGATCAGCTTATCGCGCGGATGAAAGAGAACGGCCAGCTTCGTTTTCGCGTTGCGCTGGGGAACTACTTTACCGGACCGGGCAGCATTGCCCGCTCCTGGCGAACCGCGCGCACTACTATGATGGTGGGCAAGCAACGGATGCCCGAGAGCCGTAGCTACTTCTATCAGGATCTGATGCTACCCGTTCTGCTCGACAGCCTGCGAGGTGGCTGGCAGGCCAATGAACTGGCGCGCCCGTTAGTACGACTGAAAGCAATGGATAACAACGGCTTGCTGCGGCGTACATTGCAGGCGTGGTTTCGCCATAACGTGCAGCCTCTGGCTACATCGAAAGCGCTGTTTATTCACCGTAATACGCTGGAATACCGGCTTAACCGGATCTCGGAACTGACGGGGCTGGATCTGGGGAATTTCGATGACAGGCTGTTGTTGTATGTGGCGTTACAGCTGGATGAGCAGAGATAAAGGGTTTCACCCTCTCCCTGTGGGAGAGGGCCGGGGTGAGGGCATCAGGCCGCACCCAACTTATTTATTGCGAGTTAATTTCTCAAGATCCGCTTCAATTTCGCTGATCTTGTTGGTAACAACGCTTTCCAGATGACGCAGGTCATCAAGGATCTTACGTTTGAGATCGACTTCGGTGCGATCGCGCTGGCAGATCTGATCGAGTTCATCGATCACGTAGCGCAGGTTCGGGCTAATTTCCTGAACCTCTTTGTATCCCTGACCGATGCCATCGGCAACGACGGTCTTACGCTGGCGTGGGTATTTAAACTTCACGCTCTTGGCGAAAAACTCTCCTTTGTCCTTGTGAAAATAGATTTTCAAAATATCGTTATTGGCTTCCTGACGGAGGCTGTAACGATCAATTTCATCAGGATTGGTAATGCCCAGACTTTTCAGATTATCGTACATAGCGGTACCCTTGATCTCAACATAACCTTTGAATAATTAACGAAAAAATCTATTTTCGCCACCCTCAGATACAAAAAAAGCGGGGTCGCCCCCGCTTTTTGTTATACCCGATTAATCGATGGTGCGCAGCAGTTCATTGATACCTACTTTGCCGCGCGTTTTCGCATCGACTTTCTTCACGATAACCGCACAGTACAGGCTGTATTTGCCATCTTTTGACGGCAGGTTACCGGAAACAACCACGGAGCCTGCTGGTACGCGGCCGTAGTGTACTTCGCCGGTTTCACGGTCATAAATACGGGTGCTCTGGCCGATGTAAACGCCCATGGAGATAACAGAGCCTTCTTCCACGATAACGCCTTCAACCACTTCAGAGCGTGCACCGATGAAGCAGTTGTCTTCGATGATGGTTGGGTTCGCCTGGAGCGGCTCCAGAACGCCACCGATACCCACGCCGCCAGACAGGTGGACGTTTTTACCGATCTGCGCGCAAGAACCCACTGTCGCCCAGGTATCCACCATAGTGCCTTCGTCAACGTAAGCACCGATGTTCACGTAGGATGGCATCAGCACGGTGTTGCGAGCGATGAATGCGCCCTGACGAACTGCTGCTGGCGGAACCACGCGGAAACCTTCTTTCTGGAAGCGCGCTTCGTCGTAGTCAGCGAATTTCATCGGGACTTTATCGAAGTAGCGGCTTTCTGCTCCGTCGATAACCTGGTTATCGTTGATACGGAAAGAGAGCAGCACGGCTTTTTTCAGCCACTGATGAGTTACCCACTGACCGTTGATCTTTTCTGCTACGCGCAGTGCGCCGGAATCCAGCAGGGAAATCACCTGGTTAACGGCTTCACGGGTAACGGTATCCACATTTGCCGGGGTAATCTCGGCGCGACGCTCAAAAGCGGACTCAATAACGTTCTGTAACTGCTGCATTGTTTACTCTTTCCATTTCACTAAAAAACACGTCACCCTTTATCGTTTGGATTGAGGGCTGCTGTCAACCGTTGTTGCACTTCAAGTTGCAGGTCATTATTAAGGGCACGCCGGTCGGCGGTCGCGATTATAAATAAATCTTCTACTCGCTCGCCAATGGTTGTAATTCTGGCCCCGTGCAGCGAAATTCCCAGATCAGCAAAAACTTGACCCACGCGGGCGAGTAGCCCTGGCTGGTCGAGCGCGATCAGCTCCAGGAACGATTTACGGTCGGTATGGGTTGGCAGGAAATTGACCTCGGTATCGACGGTAAAGTGCCGTAATTTCGCGGGCTGACGGCGCGGCTGCGGTGGCTGCCAGCTGTGCTGGGTAATCGCCTGCTCCAGGCCAAAGCGTATCCCTTCGTGCCTGTCCGACGACAGCGGGCTGCCATCCGGTTCCAGCACAATAAAGGTGTCCATCGCCATGCCGTCGCGGGTGGTAAAAATCTGCGCGTCGTGAACGCTCAGGTTTCGTCTGTCCAGCTCGGCGCAAACTGCGGCAAACAGATAGGCACGGTCCGGGCTCCAGATAAAGATCTCCGTACCGCCGCGTGTGGCCTGCGGGCTCAGCAGGATCATCGGCTTCGACAGGTCGTGCTTCAGCAGATGCCGTGCGTGCCACGCCAGCTGATTTGGGCTGTGGCGGACAAAGTAGTTGGCACGACAACGCGCCCAAATCTGATGCAACGCCTCTTCATCAATGTTATCCATCCGCAATAACGCCAGCGCCTGTAGCTGGTGATGGCGTACGCGTTCGCGCATGTCCGGGGTGTTCTGCATCCCACGGCGCAGCTGTTTTTCGGTGGCGAAGTAGAGTTCACGCAGCAGGCTTTGCTTCCAGCTGTTCCACAGCGTTTCGTTGGTGGCGCAGATATCCGCCACCGTCAGGCAGACCAGATAGCGCAGGCGGTTTTCCGTCTGTACCTCTTCGGCGAATTGCTTGATGACTTCCGGATCCTGGATATCTCGACGCTGCGCGGTGACCGACATCAGCAGGTGATGGCGTACCAGCCAGGCCACAAGCTGCGTTTCTCGTGAATTGAGTCCATGCAGTTCGGCAAATTTCAGAACATCCTGCGCCCCGAGCACCGAGTGGTCGCCACCACGGCCTTTGGCAATGTCGTGGAACAGGGCGGCAATCAGGATCAGTTCCGGGTGCGACAGACGTGGCCAAAGTTCAACGCACAGTGGGTGGCGAGAGCGGGTCTCTTCCTGAGCAAAGCTTTCCAGCTTGAACATGACGCGGATCGTGTGTTCATCCACCGTGTAGGCATGGAAAAGATCGAACTGCATCTGGCCGACGATATGTGACCACTGGGGCATGTAGGCCCACAATACACTGTGGCGGTGCATGGGCAGCAGGCCACGGCTTACAGCACCAGGATGACGGAGCATACTGAGGAACAGTGAACGCGCTTCCGGGATATAGCACAGGGGCTGTGTCAGATGACGGCGGGCATGGCGCAGATGACGCAGGGTAGTGGAGTAGATCCCGGTGATCGCGCTGTTGCGAACCATGGTGTAGAACATACGCAGGATCGCTTCCGGCTCTCGAATAAACAGCGTTTCGTCGCGCAGATCGATAAGCGTACCGCGTAACTGGAATTCGTCATCAATCGGGCGCGGTTTTTCGTCTGCCGTCAGCGCCAGGATCGCCTCATCGAACAGCTGCAACAGCATCTGGTTCAGTTCGGTGACGCGGCGAGTGACGCGGAAGAAGTCCTTCATCATATGCTCGACCGGCTCGTTGCCTTCACCGCTGTAGTTCAGACGCTGGGCAACGCTGAGCTGACGGTCGAACAGCAGGCGGTTGTCATAGCGATTCAGTTCCAGATGCAGGGCAAAGCGGATACGCCAGAGCAGGTGCAGACATTCATTCAGTTCATTACGTTCGGCTTCGGTCAAAAAGCCGAAACCCACCATCTCATCCAGAGAGGTGGCGCCGAAATGGCGCCGGGCCACCCACTGTAAGGTATGGATGTCGCGCAGGCCGCCTGGGCTGCTTTTGATATCGGGCTCGAGGTTATAGCTGGTGCCGTGGTAGCGCTGATGGCGCTGGTTTTGCTCTTCGACCTTCGCGGCAAAGAACTTTTCTGATGGCCAGAAGCCGTCGCTGAAAATGTGTTTCTGTAGCTCCAGGAACAGCGCGACATCGCCAATCAACAGGCGAGTTTCAATCAGGTTAGTGGCAACGGTAAGGTCCGATAGCCCTTCCAGCAGGCACTCTTCAAGTGTACGCACACTGTGGCCGACTTCCAGCTTCACATCCCAGAGCAGCGTCAACAGCTCGCCAATTTTTTGTGCTTGTTCGTCCGGGAGTTTCTTGCGGCTCAGGATCAGCAGGTCGATATCGGAGAGGGGATGAAGTTCACCACGGCCATAGCCTCCGACGGCAACCAGCGCGACATCGCTAATCTGCCCGAAACCGTAATCGATCCATAAACGTTGCAGCAGCTGGTCGATAAATTCGGTTCGCGCTTCAATCAACTGTTCGGCAGAGATGCCCGCGTCGAAAGCACTGCCCAGCCAGCGCTGGAAGACATCCATATGTGCTTTGATGTCGGCACAGGTCAGCTCACGCTGCGGCCAGACGCCGGGGTTATCGGGCTGATCGGGGAGGGTGGGAAGTGCTGTGTTAGCATACTGTTCGGGTAAAAGATTACTCATCGCGTGCCACCCATAAGAAAAAGCTATCGCCATTAAAAAAGCCGGCATTTGCCGGCTTTTCATCATTCGTTGTGCGTCAATATCGCCGGGATGGTGTCATCCTTGCGCAACGTCATAATTTCGCAGCCGTTGTCTGTCACCACAATAGTATGCTCGTACTGCGCAGACAAGCTTCTGTCTTTGGTTTTCACCGTCCAGCCATCTTTCATGGTACGGATGCGGTAGTCGCCAGAGTTGACCATCGGTTCAATGGTGAAGGTCATCCCTTTTTGCAGCACCACACCACCGTCATCGGCATCATAGTGCAGAACCTGTGGCTCTTCGTGGAAGACGCGGCCAATACCGTGACCGCAATATTCGCGCACCACAGAGAAACCTTCGGCTTCAACGAATTTCTGGATAGCGGCACCAATGGTGCGCAGACGGATACCCGGCTTAACCATTTTCAGCGCCAGGTAGAGGCTTTCCTGCGTCACTTTGCACAGGCGCTCACCCAGGATGGTTGGTTTACCGACGATGAACATCTTCGAGGTGTCGCCGTGATACTCGTCTTTAATAACGGTCACGTCGATGTTCACTATGTCGCCATCTTTCAGCAGTTTTTCGTCATCCGGAATACCGTGGCAAACCACTTCATTAATAGAGATGCAAACGGATTTAGGGAAACCGTGATAGCCGAGGCAGGCGGAGACTGCATGCTGCTCGTTCACGATATAGTCATTACAAATGCGATCCAGCTCGCCGGTGCTGACGCCCGGTTTCACGAACGGCTCGATCATTTCCAGCACTTCCGCGGCCAGACGACCGGCGACGCGCATCTTTTCAATTTCTTCAGGTGTCTTAATAGAGATAGCCATGTAATCTGTCCATCGGTGTCGATTTTTTCGACAATACTAGTTCAAGTGTCGTCAATGGTATCAGTCAGGCGCACCCCGTGCCAAATTGAGAATCATTAACAGCACACTCAGCCAACAACTGTTGGTGTCTGGTCGTGTTTTGTGGTATAAAGCGCGCCGGACTTCCGATCCATTTCAGATACACAGGCTGGACGGAAGCGACAAATCTCACTTTGTGTAACAACACACACGTATCGGCACATGTTCCGGGGTGCCCTTTGGGGTCGGTAACATGGGATACGTGGAGGCATAACCCCAACTTTTAATATAGAGGTTTTAAACATGGCAACTGTTTCCATGCGCGACATGCTCAAGGCTGGTGTTCACTTTGGTCACCAGACCCGTTACTGGAACCCGAAAATGAAGCCTTTCATCTTCGGCGCACGTAACAAAGTTCACATCATCAACCTTGAGAAAACTGTACCAATGTTCAACGAAGCCCTGGCTGAGCTGAACAAGATCTCTTCCCGTAAAGGTAAGATTCTGTTCGTTGGTACTAAGCGCGCTGCAAGCGAAGCTGTGAAAGATGCTGCTAACAGCTGCGATCAGTTCTTCGTGAACCATCGCTGGTTGGGCGGCATGCTGACCAACTGGAAAACCGTTCGTCAGTCAATCAAACGCCTGAAAGATCTGGAAACCCAGTCTCAGGACGGTACTTTCGACAAGCTGACTAAGAAAGAAGCGCTGATGCGCACTCGTGAACTGGACAAGCTGGAAAACAGCCTGGGCGGTATCAAAGATATGGGCGGCCTGCCAGACGCGCTGTTCGTAATCGATGCAGACCACGAGCACATCGCAATCAAAGAAGCTAACAACCTGGGTATCCCGGTATTCGCTATCGTTGATACCAACTCCGATCCGGACGGTGTTGACTTCGTTATCCCGGGTAACGACGATGCAATCCGTGCTGTTAGCCTGTACCTGAGCGCTGTAGCTGCTACCGTTCGTGAAGGCCGTTCCCAGGATCTGGCTTCTCAGGCGGAAGAAAGCTTCGTAGAAGCTGAATAATAAGGTTTCACCCCTTATTAGTACCGTGTATGAATAGGGGCCAATTATCGGCCCCTTTTTTCAATTTATACTGTTTGGCTTCTGGCCGGGCAGTTCACATCTCCCGAGGATTTAAGAATGGCTGAAATTACCGCATCCCTGGTAAAAGAGCTGCGCGAGCGTACTGGCGCAGGCATGATGGATTGCAAAAAAGCGCTGACTGAAGCGAACGGCGACATCGAGCTGGCAATCGAAAACATGCGTAAATCCGGTGCGATCAAAGCAGCTAAAAAAGCAGGCAACGTTGCTGCTGACGGCGTGATCATCACTAAGATCGACGGCACCTACGGTATCATTCTGGAAGTTAACTGCCAGACTGACTTCGTTGCTAAAGATGGCGGTTTCCAGGCATTTGCGAACAAAGTACTGGACGCAGCTGTTGCTGGTAAAATCACTGACGTTGAAGTTCTGAAAGCACAGTTCGAAGAAGAACGTGTTGCTCTGGTTGCTAAAATCGGTGAGAACATCAACATCCGTCGCGTTTCTTCTCTGGAAGGTGACGTTCTGGGTTCATACCAGCACGGTGCTCGCATCGGTGTTCTGGTTGCTGCTAAAGGCGCTGACGAAGAGCTGGTTAAACAGCTGGCAATGCACATCGCTGCAAGCAAGCCAGAATTCGTTAAACCAGAAGACGTGTCTGCTGAAGTGGTAGAGAAAGAATACCAGGTTCAGCTGGACATCGCGATGCAGTCTGGTAAGCCAAAAGAAATCGCAGAGAAAATGGTTGAAGGCCGCATGAAGAAATTCACCGGCGAAGTTTCTCTGACTGGCCAGCCTTTCGTAATGGATCCAAGCAAGTCTGTTGCTCAGCTGCTGAAAGAGCACAATGCTGACGTAACTGGCTTCATCCGCTTCGAAGTGGGCGAAGGCATCGAGAAAGTTGAGACTGACTTCGCAGCAGAAGTTGCTGCAATGTCCAAGCAGTCTTAATGATTGAAAAGGAGCCGCCTGAGGGCGGCTTCTTTTTGTCACCCGTCACAGGAAATCAGACAGGCTCCAGTATCGCTGTGCTGATTTGCGGCATATCATGTCGCCAGAATTAACCCCCATCTTAATCGTTGACAGTCTCAGGAAAGAAACATGGCTACCAATGCAAAACCCGTGTACAAACGCATTCTGCTTAAGCTGAGTGGCGAAGCGCTGCAGGGATCGGAAGGCTTCGGTATTGACGCAAGCATCCTTGATCGCATGGCACAGGAAATCAAAGAACTGGTCGAACTGGGTATCCAGGTTGGCGTGGTCATTGGCGGTGGCAACCTTTTCCGTGGTGCTGGTCTGGCGAAAGCGGGGATGAACCGCGTTGTGGGTGACCACATGGGTATGCTGGCAACCGTCATGAATGGCCTGGCAATGCGTGATGCACTGCATCGCGCCTATGTGAATGCCCGCCTGATGTCCGCGATCCCCCTAAATGGCGTTTGCGATAATTACAGCTGGGCAGAAGCCATCAGCCTGCTGCGCAACAACCGCGTGGTGATCCTCTCCGCCGGTACGGGTAACCCGTTCTTTACGACCGATTCCGCTGCCTGCCTGCGCGGTATCGAGATCGAAGCCGATGTGGTCCTGAAAGCGACCAAAGTTGACGGCGTGTTTACTGCCGACCCGGCAAAAGATCCTTCTGCCACCATGTACGATCAGCTGACTTACAGCGAAGTGCTGGATAAAGAGCTGAAAGTGATGGATCTTGCCGCCTTCACGCTGGCTCGTGACCACAAACTGCCGATCCGTGTCTTCAACATGAACAAGCCTGGCGCGCTGCGTCGCGTGGTAATGGGCGAAAAAGAAGGCACTTTGATCACGGAATAATTTCCGTTGGCGATAAATACAGGTAAGATTCCGCTTTATTTTGTAGTGGTATCTTACCCGGGCGCGCCTTTGGCGTTGTCATGAATTAAACGCGACTATACTTAGCACACCTGTAGCAGCTGTGCTGGCGGATAGTCTGCCTGAGACAAGTTTTCAAGGATTCGTAACGTGATTAACGACATCAGAAAAGATGCTGAAGTACGCATGGACAAATGCGTAGAAGCGTTCAAAACCCAAATCAGCAAAATTCGTACTGGCCGTGCTTCCCCAAGCCTGCTGGATGGTATCGTAGTGGAATACTACGGCACGCCAACTCCACTGCGTCAGTTGGCTAACGTCACTGTTGAAGACACCCGTACGCTGAAAATCAACGTATTCGATCGTTCCATGGGCCCGGCCGTTGAAAAAGCGATTATGGCGTCCGATCTGGGTCTGAACCCAAGCTCTGCGGGCACTGATATCCGTGTTCCACTGCCTCCGCTGACGGAAGAACGTCGTAAAGATCTGATCAAAGTTGTGCGTGGCGAAGCTGAGCAGGGTCGTGTTTCCGTGCGTAACGTGCGTCGCGATGCGAACGATAAAGTTAAAGCACTGCTGAAAGACAAAGAAATCAGCGAAGACGACGATCGTCGTTCCCAGGACGACGTGCAGAAACTGACTGACGCAGCTATCAAGAAAATTGATGCGGCGCTGGCAGATAAAGAAGCGGAACTGATGCAGTTCTGATTTCTGTCGTACACTGATAAACGCCGTTCAGAGAGCCTACGTGGCTTGCTGGCGGCGTTTTGCTTTTATCTGGTCTAACATTTTTCCGGGCATCTCATGAAGCATTTAACTCTCCTTGGCTCAACCGGCTCTATTGGTTGCAGCACTCTCGACGTTGTTCGCCATAATCCTGACATCTACACCGTGACCGCCCTCGTGGCCGGAAAGAATGTGCAGCGCATGGTTGAACAGTGTCTGGAGTTTGCGCCTCGCTATGCGGTAATGGATGACGAGGGCAGTGCTCGCCAGGTGAAAGCCTTGCTGGAAGAGAAGGGCAGCCGTACCGAAGTGTTGAGCGGGCAGCAGGCAGCTTGCGAAATGGCTGCGCTGGATGAGGTTGATCAGGTGATGGCGGCAATCGTCGGCGCGGCAGGGCTTCTGCCAACGCTTGCCGCTATTGATGCCGGTAAAACGGTATTGCTGGCAAATAAAGAGTCATTGGTGACCTGCGGGCGCCTGTTCATGGATGCCGTAAAACAGCGCGGGGCGCGCCTTTTGCCGGTAGACAGCGAACACAACGCGATTTTTCAGAGTTTACCTCAACCTTTTCAACAGAACCTGGGGTACGCTGACCTGGAGCAAAATGGCGTTGTGTCTATTCTGCTTACCGGGTCTGGTGGCCCGTTCCGGGAAACACCACTGTCTGAACTGCGCGCAATGACGCCGGATCAGGCGTGTCGTCATCCGAACTGGTCGATGGGGCGTAAGATCTCCGTTGATTCTGCCACCATGATGAACAAAGGTCTGGAATACATTGAAGCTCGCTGGCTGTTCAACGCATCGGCGAAACAGATGGAAGTGCTGATCCACCCGCAATCGGTGATTCACTCGATGGTGCGTTATCAGGATGGTAGCGTGCTGGCACAGTTGGGTGAGCCGGATATGCGTACACCTATCGCGCACTCAATGGCGTGGCCAAATCGCGTGAAATCGGGCGTAAAACCCCTCGATTTTTGCAAGTTGAGTTCACTGACCTTCAGCGAACCTGACTATGACCGCTACCCGTGTCTGAAGCTTGCCATGAATGCGTTTGACCAGGGGCAAGCAGCGACGACAGCACTCAATGCAGCCAATGAAATTACCGTTGAGGCATTTCTGAATCAGCAAATCCGTTTTACCGATATCGCGGCACTGAATTTGTCGGTACTTGAGATGATGGATTTGCGCGAACCTCAGAGCGTGGAAGAGGTGCTGGCGGTGGATGAACAGGCTCGTATTATTGCGCGTAAACAGGTGACACATCTCGCAAGCTGGTGATAAAGCAGCCACTAGTGGTTGTGCTATTTGTTAGCGTAGGGCTTCAGTGATATAGTCTGCGCCACCTGATCGCAGGAATTTGACTTTACGTGGTCAGGTAAGCCGTGGTTTGACACGGCTTTTTTATGTATAGGCTTCAGTATTCCTGAGTACCGTTAAATCCTTTTCAGGGACTAAAAACGCGTTATGTTGTCTGCGAATCAACCATTAAGCGAAAACTTGCCAGCTCATGGCTGCCGTCATGTAGCAATCATCATGGATGGCAACGGCCGCTGGGCGAAAAGACAAGGGAAGATAAGAGCCTTTGGGCATAAAGCCGGGGCGAAATCTGTTCGCCGCGCCGTTTCTTTTGCCGCTAATAACGGCATTGATGCGTTAACGCTCTATGCTTTTAGCAGTGAAAACTGGAATCGACCTGCGCAGGAAGTCAGTGCGTTGATGGAATTGTTTGTGTGGGCGCTCGACAGCGAAGTAAAAAGCCTGCATCGCCACAACGTCCGCCTGCGTATTATTGGTGAAACCAGTCGTTTTAACTCACGTTTGCAGGAACGAATTCGTAAAGCAGAAGCGTTGACGGAAAATAATACCGGTCTGACGCTCAATATCGCGGCGAATTACGGCGGACGCTGGGATATTATCCAGGGCGTTCGGCATTTGGCCGAACAGGTTCAGGAAGGGCTGTTGAGACCCGACCAAATTGATGAAGAGGCGCTGGGTCAGCAAATCTGCATGAATGAACTGGCTCCCGTGGATTTGGTAATTAGGACAGGGGGGGAGCATCGCATAAGTAACTTTTTGCTTTGGCAAATAGCCTATGCCGAACTTTACTTTACGGATGTTCTCTGGCCCGATTTTGATGAACAAGACTTTGAAGGTGCGCTGCATGCCTTTGCCAATCGAGAGCGTCGTTTCGGCGGCACCGAGCCTGGTGGCGACAACGCCTGATGGGGGTAGCTTTTGCTGAAGTATCGCCTGATTTCCGCTTTTGTATTAATACCCATTGTCATTGCGGCGCTGTTTTTACTGCCCCCAGTGGGATTCGCGATTGTTACGCTGGTGGTGTGTATGCTCGCCGCGTGGGAATGGGGACAGTTTAGCGGCTTTACCTCGCGCACTCAGCGGGTATGGCTGGCGGTGCTCTGTGGCTTTATTCTGGCCCTGATGCTGTTTACATTGCCTGAATATCATCATGATATTCATCAACCGCTGGTTGCTGGCGCGCTTTGGGTGTCGCTGGGCTGGTGGGTTGCCGCGCTGTTGCTGGTGCTTTTTTATCCAGGATCCGCGGCGCTGTGGCGTAATTCTAAAGTTTTACGCCTTATTTTTGGCCTGCTCACAATTGTTCCTTTTTTCTGGGGTATGCTCGCGCTGCGCGCATGGCACTATGACGACAACCATTACAGCGGCGCGTTATGGCTGCTCTACGTGATGATTCTCGTCTGGGGGGCTGACTCAGGTGCTTATATGTTTGGTAAACTGTTTGGCAAACATAAACTCGCACCGAAGGTCTCTCCGGGGAAAACCTGGCAAGGATTCATCGGCGGCTTGTTTACAGCAGCGATTATCTCCTGGGGCTACGGCGTCTGGGCGAATCTTGAGGTTGCACCGTCAACCCTGCTGGTATGCTCTATTTTCGCTGCGCTGGCATCTGTTTTAGGTGATTTGACCGAAAGCATGTTTAAGCGCGAAGCAGGGATCAAAGATAGTGGTCACCTTATCCCAGGACATGGCGGTATACTGGATCGCATTGACAGCCTGACTGCGGCTGTTCCAGTGTTTGCTTGCCTGCTTTTACTGGTATTTGGGACGATTTAACGGAAGGTTTTATGCTGAGCATTCTCTGGAATCTGGCGGCGTTCATAGTTGCACTGGGTGTACTGATTACCGTGCATGAATTTGGCCATTTCTGGGTTGCTCGCCGTTGCGGTGTGCGGGTAGAACGATTTTCCATCGGTTTTGGTAAATCGCTCTGGAAGCGCACCGACAAACATGGCACCGAGTTTGTCCTCGCACTTATTCCTCTGGGCGGTTATGTCAAAATGCTCGACGAACGCGTCGAGCCTGTCGCCCCTGAACTTCGACATAGCGCGTTTAACAACAAAACGGTTGGACAACGCGCCGCCATCATTGCTGCCGGACCGGTAGCCAATTTCATCTTTGCTATTTTCGCCTACTGGCTGGTGTTTATCATCGGCGTCCCTGGCGTTCGTCCGGTTGTGGGTGAAATTGCCCCTAACTCCATTGCGGCGAGTGCGCAAATTACACCAGGGATGGAACTTAAAGCGATTGATGGCATCGAAACCCCTGATTGGGATGCCGTGCGACTGCAACTGGTCGCCAAAATCGGTGATGCGCAGACCACCGTCAGCGTGTCGCCATTTGGTTCTGACCAGCGGCAGAACAAAGTGCTGGATTTACGCCACTGGAGTTTTGAGCCTGACAAAGAGGACCCGGTCTCTGCACTGGGGATTCGACCGCGCGGCGCGCAGATCGAGCCGGTATTAGCTGAAGTACAGGCAAATTCGGCGGCGAGCAAAGCGGGTTTGCAAGCGGGCGACAGGATCGTTAAAGTCGATGGTCAGCCATTAACACAGTGGATGACCTTTGTTAATCTGGTGCGCGATAATCCAGGCACTTCACTCGCACTGGAAGTAGAAAGGCAGGGGAGTCCGCTGTCACTGACGCTTATCCCGGATACCAAATCGGGCGGCAAAAAGGCGGAAGGGTTTGCAGGCGTTGTGCCGAAAGTCATCCCACTGCCTGATGAGTACAAGACAATACGCCAGTATGGGCCGTTCAGCGCCATCCTTGAAGCCACGGATAAAACATGGCAACTGATGAAGCTAACGGTCAACATGTTGGGGAAATTGATAACCGGTGATGTGAAACTGAACAACCTCAGTGGGCCAATCTCTATTGCCCAGGGGGCTGGGATGTCAGCGGAATTCGGGGTGATTTACTATCTCATGTTCCTCGCGCTCATTAGCGTGAACCTTGGGATAATCAACCTGTTCCCGCTTCCCGTATTAGACGGGGGTCATCTGCTGTTTTTAGCGATTGAAAAGCTAAAAGGCGGACCGGTATCCGAGCGAGTTCAAGACTTTAGTTATCGCATTGGCTCGATTTTGCTGGTGCTGTTAATGGGGCTTGCACTTTTCAATGATTTCTCTCGGTTGTAAGAGAGTGTTAGGAAGAACGCATAATAACGATGGCGATGAAAAAGTTGCTCATAGCGTCGCTGCTGTTTAGCAGCGCCACCGTATACGGTGCTGACGGGTTCGTAGTGAAAGACATTCATTTCGAAGGCCTCCAGCGTGTCGCCGTTGGTGCGGCCCTCCTCAGTATGCCTGTACGCCCCGGCGATACGGTTAATGATGATGATATCAGTAACACCATCCGTGCTCTGTTTGCCACCGGCAACTTTGAGGACGTTCGCGTTCTGCGCGATGGTGATACGCTGCTGGTTCAGGTAAAAGAACGCCCAACGATCGCCAGTATCACTTTCTCCGGTAACAAATCGGTTAAAGATGACATGCTCAAGCAAAACCTTGAAGCATCTGGTGTCCGTGTCGGTGAATCTCTGGACCGCACCACTCTTTCCGATATTGAGAAAGGTCTGGAAGATTTCTACTACAGCGTCGGTAAATACAGCGCCAGCGTGAAAGCGGTGGTGACTCCGCTGCCACGTAACCGCGTAGACCTGAAGCTGGTATTCCAGGAAGGTGTCTCTGCGAAGATCCAACAGATCAACATCGTAGGGAACCATGCTTTCAGTACCGACGAACTGATCTCAACCTTCCAGCTGCGCGACGAAGTGCCGTGGTGGAACGTTGTTGGCGATCGTAAATACCAGAAACAGAAACTGGCGGGTGACCTTGAAACCCTGCGCAGCTACTACCTGGATCGCGGTTATGCCCGTTTCAATATTGACTCTACCCAGGTCAGTCTGACTCCGGACAAGAAAGGTATCTACATTACGATTAACATTACTGAAGGCGAGCAGTACAAGCTTTCAGGTGTTGAAGTGAGTGGGAACCTGGCGGGGCACTCTGCAGAGATCGAGTCTCTGACTAAAATTCAGCCGGGCGAGCTGTATAGCGGCGCGAAAGTGACCAAAATGGAAGACAGCATTAAGAAGCTGCTCGGCCGTTACGGTTATGCGTACCCGCGTGTACAAACTCAGCCTGAAATCAACGACACGGATAAGACCGTTAAGCTGCGCGTAAATGTGGATGCGGGCAACCGTTTCTACGTGCGTAAGATCCGTTTCGAAGGTAACGATACCTCCAAAGATTCCGTACTGCGTCGCGAAATGCGTCAGATGGAAGGTGCATGGCTGGGTAGCGACCTGGTAGACCAGGGTAAAGAGCGTCTGAACCGTTTGGGTTACTTTGAAACGGTAGATACCGATACCCAACGCGTACCGGGCAGCCCTGATCAGGTTGATGTCGTCTATAAAGTCAAAGAGCGTAACACCGGTAGCTTTAACTTCGGTGTGGGTTACGGTACTGAAAGCGGCGTGAGCTTCCAGGTGGGTGTTCAGCAGGATAACTGGCTGGGTACAGGTTACTCTGTTGGTATCAACGGCACCAAAAACGACTACCAGACCTATTCTGAGTTCTCTGTTACCAACCCATACTTCACCGTTGACGGTGTAAGCCTGGGTGGTCGTATCTTCTATAACGACTTTAAAGCAGATGATGCAGATCTGTCCTCCTATACCAACAAGAGTTACGGTGTAGACGGAACGCTCGGCTTCCCGATTAACGAATACAACACCCTGCGTGCAGGTTTAGGCTACGTGCATAACGACCTGTCTAACATGCAGCCGCAGGTGGCGATGTGGCGTTACCTGGACTCCATCGGGCAGTCAACCAGTAAGACCGGCGACAACAACGGTTTTGCGGCAGATGACTTCACCTTCAACTATGGCTGGACGTATAACCGTCTTGACCGTGGTTACTTCCCGACGGAAGGTTCTCGCGTCAACCTGAACGGTAAAGTTACCGTACCGGGTTCTGATAACGAGTTCTACAAAGTGACTCTGGATACCGCGTCTTACTTCCCAATCGATGATGACCATAAGTGGGTCGTCTTGGGTCGTACCCGTTGGGGTTATGGCGATGGTTTAGGTGGCAAAGAACTGCCATTCTATGAAAACTTCTATGCGGGTGGTTCCAGCACCGTACGTGGCTTCCAGTCCAACAACATTGGTCCGAAAGCGGTTTACTACGGCGGGAACGATACGGATAACTGCAATAAACCGGCTACGGACAGTAAAGGTCAGTCAAACGTTTGTAGCTCCAATGATGCGGTGGGTGGTAACGCGATGGCAGTCGCCAGCCTGGAGTTCATCACTCCGACGCCGTTTATCAGTGACAAGTATGCAAACTCCGTGCGTACATCCGTATTCTGGGATGCGGGTACAGTGTGGGATACTAACTGGGAGAACACTACTGCGACACGTAATGCCGGTGTTCCTGATTACAGCGATCCGAGCAATATTCGCATGTCTGCGGGTATCGCATTACAATGGATGTCACCGCTGGGGCCGTTGGTCTTCTCTTACGCCCAGCCGTTTAAGAAATATGATGGAGATAAGTCGGAACAGTTCCAGTTTAACATTGGTAAAACCTGGTAATAATCCGCAGCAATGGAATGCACTGGCAGTGTAGCGCTGACAACCGGCGATCGGTTAACGGTCGCCTTGCCACGCAAAGAACGGTACCTTTAGGTGCTAATGGGATGGTAAGGAGTTTATTGTGAAAAAGTGGTTATTAGCTGCAGGTCTCGGTTTAGCGATGGTAACTTCTGCTCAGGCAGCAGACAAAGTTGCAATCGTCAATATGGGTAGCTTGTTCCAGCAGGTTGCGCAGAAAACAGGTGTTTCCGCAACTCTGGAAAACGAGTTCAAAGGCCGTGCAAGCGAACTGCAAGGTATGGAAAACGATCTTCAGTCCAAGATGCAGCGTCTGCAGCGTGATGGTTCTACCATGAAAGCCGCCGATCGCAGCAAAATGGAAAAAGACGTCATGGCGCAGCGCCAGACTTTCTCCCAGAAAGCACAAGCTTTCGAGCAGGATCGTCAGCGTCGTTCTAATGAAGAACGCGGCAAACTGGTGACTCGCATTCAGACCGCTGTTAAATCAGTTGCTGCCGATCAGGGTATCGATCTGGTTGTCGATGCGAATGCCGTTGCTTACAACAGCAGCGATGTTAAAGACATCACCGCTGATGTTCTGAAACAGGTTAAATAAGTAATGCCTTCAATTCGACTGGCTGATTTAGCTCAGCAGTTGGATGCAGAATTACACGGTGATGGCGATCTCGTCATCACCGCTGTTGCGTCCATGCAATCTGCTAAAACTGGCAACATTACCTTCATGGTAAGCCCTAAGTACCGTGAACATCTGGCCCAATGCCAGGCGTCTGCCGTTGTTCTGACGCAGGACGATCTTCCATTTGCCACAGGCGCTGCACTGGTAGTGAAAAATCCCTACCTGACGTATGCACGCATGGCTCAAATTCTTGATACCACGCCGCAGCCGGCACAGAACATTGCTGCCAGTGCAGCGATTGATCCAACGGCGCAGCTGGGTAACAACGTTTCAATTGGCGCAAACGCCGTTATCGAATCCGGGGTTGTGCTCGGCGATAACGTGGTGATTGGCCCAGGTTGTTTCGTTGGGAAAAATACGAAAATTGGCGCCGGTTCCCGTTTATGGGCCAATGTGTCCGTTTACCACGAAGTCGAGATCGGCGAAAATTGCCTCGTTCAGTCCAGTACCGTGATCGGTTCTGACGGCTTTGGTTATGCCAACGATCGTGGTAACTGGGTTAAGATCCCGCAGCTTGGTCGCGTGATTATCGGCGATCGTGTTGAGATCGGTGCCTGTACCACCATTGACCGTGGCGCGCTTGACGACACCATTATTGGTAACGGTGTTATCATCGATAACCAGTGTCAGATTGCACATAACGTTGTGATTGGCGACAATACTGCCGTTGCTGGTGGTGTCATCATGGCGGGCAGCCTCAAAATTGGCCGCTACTGTATGATTGGTGGTGCCAGCGTGATTAACGGGCATATGGAAATATGCGACAAAGTCACGGTAACAGGAATGGGCATGGTGATGCGTCCTATCACTGAGCCAGGCGTCTATTCCTCTGGTATACCGCTACAGCCTAATAAGGTGTGGCGTAAAACAGCAGCTCTGGTGATGAATATTGATGATATGAGCAAGCGACTCAAGGCTCTTGAGCGCAAGATCGATCAACAAGACTAAGCGTTCATCCAATAAACGCTAAATTTCCCGGCCTGTCGGCTTTCTTATAATCCGGCAGGCCGTGTTATTATTGCTATTCAGTACATTTTGACAGGAAGAGTATTTTGACTACTGACACTCATACTCTGCATATTGAAGAGATTTTAGAACTTCTGCCGCACCGCTACCCGTTCTTGCTGGTAGACCGTGTGCTGGATTTTGAAGAAGGTCGTTTTCTGCGCGCAGTGAAAAATGTCTCCGTTAACGAGCCATTCTTCCAGGGGCACTTCCCTGGTAAACCTATCTTCCCGGGTGTGTTGATCCTGGAAGCGATGGCACAGGCTACCGGTATTCTGGCGTTTAAAAGCGTTGGTAAGCTAGAGCCAGGTGAGCTGTATTACTTCGCGGGTATCGATGAAGCGCGCTTTAAGCGTCCAGTCGTGCCTGGTGATCAGATGATCATGGAAGTCACTTTTGAAAAAACGCGTCGCGGCCTGACTCGCTTCAAAGGCGTAGCTCTGGTTGACGGCAAAGTTGTTTGCGAAGCGACGATGATGTGTGCTCGTAGCCGGGAGTCCTGATACGTGATTGATAAATCCGCCTTTATTCATCCTACTGCTATTGTGGAAACCGGTGCCATCATCGGTGCTAACGTTCACATTGGCCCGTTTTGTATTGTTGGACCCCATGTCGAAATTGGTGAGGGTACAGTACTGAAATCTCATGTCGTGGTGAATGGTCATACGACTATTGGCTGCAATAACGAGATCTATCAGTTCGCCTCCATCGGCGAAGTTAACCAGGATCTGAAATATGCTGGTGAAGCGACCCGTCTGGAAATCGGCGATCGTAACCGTATTCGCGAAAGCGTCACCATTCATCGTGGAACAGTACAGGGTGGTGGATTGACGAAGGTGGGCAGCGACAACCTGTTTATGGTCAATGCACACATCGCGCATGACTGTACCGTAGGTAGCCGTTGTATTCTTGCCAACAACGCAACGCTGGCAGGACACGTATCGGTTGATGATTTCGCAATCATTGGTGGCATGACCGCAGTTCATCAGTTCTGCATCATTGGTGCACACGTGATGGTTGGCGGTTGCTCCGGCGTGGCGCAAGACGTCCCGCCGTATGTGATTGCGCAGGGCAACCATGCAACGCCGTTTGGCGTTAACATCGAAGGCCTCAAGCGTCGTGGTTTCAGCCGCGAAGCGATTACAGCCATCCGTAACGCGTACAAACTTCTGTACCGTAGCGGTAAAACGCTGGAAGAGGCGAAGCCGGAAATTGCCGAGCTGGCGAATAAGCACCCTGAAGTGAATGCGTTCATGGAATTCTTTGAACGTTCAACGCGTGGTCTGATTCGTTAATGGTCGACAGTCGTCCGCTTACGATAGCCCTGGTCGCCGGAGAAACCTCCGGCGATATTCTTGGTGCAGGTCTCATCCGCGCGCTCAAGGCTCGTGTACCCAATGCTCGCTTTGTTGGCGTAGCAGGCCCGCTGATGCAGGCTGAAGGCTGTGAAGCCTGGTATGAAATGGAAGAACTGGCGGTGATGGGCATTGTTGAAGTGCTCGGTCGTTTACGTCGTCTTCTGCATATTCGTGCCGATCTCACCCGTCGTTTTACCGACCTCAAACCTGATGTGTTTGTCGGTATCGATGCACCTGATTTCAACATTACCCTTGAAGGGAATCTGAAAAAACAGGGCATCAAAACCATTCATTATGTCAGTCCATCCGTCTGGGCGTGGCGACAGAAACGCGTTTTCAAAATCGGTAGATCCACCAATCTGGTGCTGGCTTTTCTGCCTTTCGAAAAAGCGTTTTATGACAAATTTAATGTCCCGTGTCGTTTTATCGGTCATACCATGGCGGATGCGATGCCGCTTGAGCCAGATAAAAATGCAGCGCGTGACGTTCTGGGTATTCCGCACGATGTGCACTGTCTGGCGCTGTTGCCTGGAAGCCGTGGCGCTGAAGTGGAAATGCTCAGTGCCGATTTCCTGAAAACGGCGCAGATTCTTCGCCAGACGTACCCTGACCTTGAAGTGGTTGTGCCGCTGGTTAATGCCAAACGCCGTGAGCAGTTTGAGCGCATTAAAGCCGATGTTGCGCCCGATCTCCGCGTTCATATGCTGGACGGGAAGGGGCGTGAAGCGATGGTCGCCAGCGATGCCG
The DNA here is from genome assembly GCF_011752765.1 of Enterobacter sp. Tr-810. NCBI lineage: Bacteria > Pseudomonadati > Pseudomonadota > Gammaproteobacteria > Enterobacterales > Enterobacteriaceae > Enterobacter > Enterobacter sp. Tr-810. The sequence goes on from NZ_VWWW01000005.1 coordinate 367,378, forward strand.
CACTGCTGGCATCGGGCACGGCTGCACTGGAGTGTATGCTGGCGAAATGTCCGATGGTGGTGGGCTATCGCATGAAGCCATTCACCTTCTGGCTGGCGAAACGTCTGGTGAAAACCGACTACGTTTCACTGCCAAACCTACTTGCCGGGCGCGAGCTGGTGAAAGAGCTCTTGCAGGATGAGTGCCAGCCGCAGGCGTTGGCCGATGCGCTATTGCCGCTTCTTGCAGACGGTAAAACCAGCCACCTGATGCATGACACATTCCGGGAATTGCATCAGCAGATCCGCTGTAATGCCGATGAGCAAGCGGCTGACGCGGTGCTGGAGCTAGCAAAATGATGGAATTTATTTACCCGCACACGCATCTCGTTGCTGGTGTGGATGAAGTAGGGCGCGGTCCGTTGGTTGGCGCAGTGGTCACCGCAGCGGTGATCCTCGATCCTGCGCGTCCGATAATTGGCCTGAACGATTCGAAAAAACTGTCTGAAAAGCGCCGACTGGCGTTGTTCGACGAGATAAAAGAACATGCGCTGGCCTGGAGTCTTGGGCGCGCAGAGCCGCATGAGATCGATGAACTGAACATCCTGCACGCCACCATGCTGGCGATGCAGCGTGCGGTGGCAGGCCTGAAAATCGTTCCCGAATACGTACTGATTGATGGTAACCGCTGCCCTGCCTTGCCAGTGCCATCCATGGCGGTCGTCAAAGGCGATAGCCGGGTAGCTGAAATCAGTGCGGCTTCTATTATTGCCAAAGTGACACGCGATGCCGAAATGGCCGCGCTGGACCTCACTTATCCCCAGTATGGTTTTGCCCAGCACAAGGGATATCCAACCGCTTTCCATCTGGAAAAGCTGGCTGAACATGGCGCAACTGAACATCATCGGCGTAGTTTTGGCCCGGTGAAACGTGCGCTGGGACTGGTGTCCTGAATCAAGACGCAAGCAATTAAGTAACGCGGAATCTGAAGATGGCTGAACCACGTTTCGTACACCTGCGGGTGCATAGCGACTACTCCATGATCGATGGGCTGGCAAAGACCGGGCCGCTGGTGAAAAAGGCGGCCGCTCTGGGTATGCCTGCGCTGGCGATCACCGATTTTACCAACCTGTGTGGCCTGGTGAAGTTCTACGGAACGGCGCATGGCGCAGGGTTAAAACCTATCGTCGGGGCAGATTTTCATGTGCAGAGCGAGCTGCTTGGCGATGAAATGACGCAGATAACCGTGCTGGCCATGAACAACACGGGTTATCAGAACCTCACTCTGCTTATCTCAAAAGCATATCAGCGCGGATATGGCGCGCTGGGGCCGTGGATCGACCGCGACTGGCTGGCTGAGCTGAACGAAGGTTTGCTGCTGATTTCAGGCGGCCGCATGGGTGATGTCGGCCAGAGTCTGCTGCGTGGCAATAGTGCGCTGGTTGATCAGTGCATTGCATTCTATGAAGAGTATTTCCCGGATCGCTACTATCTGGAGCTGATCCGTACCGGACGTGCGGACGAAGAGAACTATCTTCATGCGGCGGTTGCGCTTGCCGAAGAGCGTGGTTTGCCCGTTGTGGCGACGAACGATGTGCGTTTTCTTGAGCCGGGTGACTTTGACGCCCACGAAATTCGTGTCGCTATCCACGATGGTTTTACCCTCGATGACCCAAAACGCCCGCGTAACTACTCGTCGCAGCAGTATATGCGTAATGAAGACGAGATGTGCGAGCTCTTCTCTGACATCCCGGAAGCGCTGGAAAACAGCGTAGAGATTGCCAAACGCTGTAACGTTACCGTACGTCTGGGTGAGTATTTCCTGCCGCAGTTCCCGACGGGCGACATGACCACGGAAGATTTCCTGGTTGTGAAATCGAAAGAAGGTCTGGAAGAGCGTCTGGAATTCCTGTTCCCGGATGAGGCCGTCCGCAAAGAAAAACGCCCGCCGTATGATGAGCGTCTGGATATCGAACTCCAGGTTATTAACCAGATGGGTTTCCCAGGTTACTTCCTGATCGTAATGGAGTTTATCCAGTGGTCGAAAGATAACGGCGTGCCGGTAGGCCCTGGACGTGGTTCCGGTGCGGGCTCGCTGGTGGCTTACGCACTCAAAATTACCGACCTCGATCCGCTGGAATTTGACCTGCTGTTCGAACGTTTCCTTAACCCGGAACGTGTATCCATGCCTGACTTCGACGTTGACTTCTGTATGGAGAAACGCGACCAGGTTATCGAACACGTAGCGGACATGTACGGCCGTGATGCGGTCTCGCAGATTATTACCTTCGGTACGATGGCAGCGAAAGCGGTTATCCGCGACGTGGGCCGTGTTCTGGGCCATCCGTATGGCTTTGTTGATCGCATCTCGAAACTGGTTCCGCCCGATCCAGGTATGACGCTGGCGAAAGCCTTTGAAGCCGAGCCGCAGCTGCCAGAAATCTACGAAGCAGACGAAGAAGTTAAAGCGCTGATCGACATGGCGCGTAAGCTCGAAGGGGTCACGCGTAACGCCGGTAAACATGCGGGTGGTGTGGTAATTGCGCCCACCAAAATTACCGATTTTGCGCCGCTCTATTGTGACGAAGCCGGGCAGCACCCGGTTACCCAGTTTGATAAGAACGACGTGGAATATGCCGGGCTGGTGAAGTTCGACTTCCTCGGCCTGCGTACGTTGACGATCATCGACTGGGCGCTGAAGATGATCAACCCGCGCCGCGAAAAGCAAGGTCTTGAGCCAATAGACATTGCCGCCATACCGCTGGATGATAAGAAAAGTTTCGATATGCTGCAACGCTCGGAAACCACAGCGGTTTTCCAGCTTGAATCCCGCGGCATGAAAGATCTGATCAAGCGTCTGCAACCCGACTGCTTCGAAGATATGATCGCACTGGTGGCCCTGTTCCGTCCTGGCCCGCTGCAATCAGGGATGGTAGATAACTTTATCGACCGTAAACACGGTCGCGAAGAGATTTCCTACCCGGATGTTCAGTGGCAGCATGAAAGCCTGAAACCGGTACTGGAGCCAACCTATGGCATCATCCTGTACCAGGAACAGGTTATGCAGATTGCCCAGGTGCTCTCTGGTTATACCCTCGGCGGCGCGGATATGTTGCGTCGTGCAATGGGTAAGAAAAAGCCGGAAGAGATGGCCAAGCAGCGCGGCACCTTCGAAGAAGGGGCAAAAAATAACGGCGTTGATGGCGAACTGGCGATGAAAATCTTCGACCTGGTGGAGAAATTCGCCGGGTACGGATTTAACAAATCTCACTCTGCCGCCTATGCTTTGGTTTCGTACCAGACGCTGTGGCTGAAAGCGCACTATCCGGCTGAGTTTATGGCGGCGGTAATGACTGCCGATATGGACAACACTGAAAAGGTGGTTGGCCTGGTAGACGAATGCTGGCGCATGGGGCTTAAGATCCTGCCGCCGGACATTAACTCTGGTCTGTACCATTTCCACGTTAACGAACACGGGGAAATTGTCTACGGGATCGGCGCGATCAAAGGTGTGGGTGAAGGTCCGATCGAGGCGATCATCGAAGCGCGTAACAACGGCGGTTACTTCCGTGAGTTGTTCGATCTGTGCGCCCGTACCGATACCAAAAAATTGAACCGCCGCGTGCTTGAAAAGCTGATCATGTCTGGTGCGTTCGACAGACTCGGTCCACACCGTGCCGCACTGATGAACTCGCTCGGCGATGCGCTGAAAGCTGCCGATCAGCACGCAAAAGCGGAAGCCATTGGCCAGGCAGATATGTTTGGCGTACTGGCAGAAGAGCCAGAGCAGGTTGAGCAGTCGTATTCCAACTGCCAGCCGTGGCCAGAACAGGTCGTACTGGATGGAGAACGTGAAACGTTAGGCTTGTACCTGACGGGTCACCCCATCAACCAGTACATCAAAGAAATTGAGCGCTATGTCGGAGGCAACAGGCTAAAAGACATGCATCCGACAGATCGTGGTAAAATCACCACGGCTGCGGGGCTCGTGATTGCTGCAAGGGTTATGGTCACCAAGCGCGGCAATCGAATCGGCATCTGTACGCTGGATGACCGTTCCGGGCGGCTGGAGGTGATGTTGTTCACCGACGCGCTGGATAAATACCAGCAATTGCTGGAAAAAGACCGCATACTTATCGTCAGCGGACAGGTCAGCTTTGATGACTTCAGCGGGGGGCTTAAAATGACCGCCCGCGAAGTGATGGACATTGACGAAGCCCGGGAAAAATATGCTCGCGGGCTTGCTATCTCGCTGACGGACAGGCAAATTGATGACCAGCTTTTAAACCGACTCCGTCAGTCTCTGGAACCCCACCGCTCGGGGACAATTCCAGTACATCTCTACTATCAGAGGGCGGATGCACGTGCGCGGTTGCGCTTTGGTGCAACGTGGCGTGTCTCTCCGAGCGATCGTTTACTAAACGATCTCCGTGGCCTCATTGGTTCGGAGCAGGTGGAACTGGAGTTTGACTAATACAGGAATACTATGAGTCTGAATTTCCTTGATTTCGAACAGCCGATTGCAGAGCTGGAAGCGAAAATCGATTCTCTGACCGCGGTTAGCCGTCAGGATGAAAAACTGGATATTAACATCGACGAAGAAGTGCATCGTCTGCGCGAAAAAAGCGTAGAACTGACGCGCAAAATCTTTGCCGATCTCGGCGCATGGCAGATTGCCCAGCTGGCGCGTCACCCACAGCGTCCGTACACCCTGGATTATGTCCGCCTGGCGTTTGATGAATTTGACGAACTGGCAGGCGATCGCGCGTATGCCGACGACAAAGCTATCGTTGGCGGTATCGCTCGTTTGGACGGACGCCCGGTGATGATCATTGGTCATCAGAAAGGTCGTGAAACCAAAGAAAAAATCCGTCGTAACTTCGGGATGCCTGCACCAGAAGGCTACCGTAAGGCACTGCGTCTGATGGAGATGGCTGAGCGTTTTAACATGCCAATCATCACCTTCATCGACACCCCGGGTGCATACCCAGGTGTGGGCGCGGAAGAGCGCGGCCAGTCTGAAGCCATTGCACGCAACCTGCGTGAAATGTCTCGTCTGAGCGTTCCGGTCATCTGTACCGTTATCGGTGAGGGTGGTTCCGGTGGTGCGCTGGCAATCGGCGTGGGTGATAAAGTGAATATGCTGCAATACAGCACCTATTCTGTTATCTCCCCGGAAGGTTGTGCATCTATTCTTTGGAAGAGTGCGGACAAAGCGCCTCTGGCTGCCGAAGCGATGGGCATCATTGCTCCGCGCCTGAAAGAGCTGAAGCTTATCGACTCCGTTATCCCAGAACCTCTGGGTGGTGCGCACCGTAAGCCGGAAGTGATGGCTGCTTCCCTGAAAGCACAGCTGCTGGCAGACCTGGCGGACCTTGATGTGCTGAGCAAAGAAGAGCTGCTGAACCGCCGTTATCAGCGTCTGATGACCTACGGTTACGCATAAACTTCACAATTATCTGAAAAGCCGCACAATGTTGCGGCTTTTTTTATACCTGCGGTTTACCCTGGCTATGCTTAGCTAATGTTTTTCAAGGAGGTAAACCATGAACATTATTGCCATCATGGGGCCACATGGCGTCTTTTATAAAGACGAGCCCATCAAGGAGCTGGAGCAGACACTACAGTCCCGCGGATACCAGCTCATCTGGCCGCATAACAGCGCCGATCTGCTGAAGTTCATCGAACATAACCCGCGAATCTGCGGTGTTATCTTTGACTGGGATGAGTACGACCTGGAGCTGTGCAGCGAAATTAACAAGCTGAACGAATATCTTCCGCTGTATGCCTTTATTAATACCCACTCCACGATGGACGTCAGCGCACATGATATGCGTATGGCACTGTGGTTCTTTGAATACTCACTTGGCGTGGCGGAAGATATTGCGACCCGCATTCAGCAATACACCCGTGAATACCTCGATAACATCACGCCGCCGTTCACCCGGGCGCTGTTCACTTATGTGAAGGAAGGAAAATACACCTTTTGCACGCCTGGCCACATGGCGGGAACGGCGTATCAGAAAAGCCCGGTGGGCTGCCTGTTCTATGATTTCTTCGGCGGCAACACCCTTAAGGCGGATGTGTCGATTTCAGTGACTGAACTGGGATCTCTGCTGGACCATACCGGCCCGCATCTTGAGGCCGAAGAGTATATCGCCCGTACCTTTGGGGCCGAACAGAGCTACATGGTGACCAACGGCACCTCGACGTCGAATAAAATCGTTGGCATGTATGCAGCACCGGCCGGAAGCACGTTGCTGATTGACCGTAACTGCCATAAGTCTCTGGCCCATTTATTGATGATGAGCGATGTCGTCCCGCTCTGGCTGTCGCCCACGCGTAATGCGCTCGGTATTCTGGGCGGGATCCCACGCCGTGAATTTAGCCATGCGGGCATTGAAAGCAAAGTGGCCTCAGTAGCCGGTGCCAGCTGGCCCGTCCATGCGGTGATTACCAACTCGACTTACGACGGCCTGCTGTACAACACCAACTGGATAAAGCAAACGCTGGATGTGCCCTCGATTCACTTTGATTCCGCCTGGGTGCCTTATACCAACTTCCACCCGATTTACGCAGGCAAAAGCGGAATGAGCGGTGAGCGAGTACCGGGTAAAGTGTTCTTCGAAACGCAGTCGACCCATAAAATGCTGGCTGCGTTTTCTCAGGCTTCACTTATCCACATCAAGGGTGACTATGACGAAGAGACTTTCAACGAAGCCTTTATGATGCATACCACTACTTCACCAAGTTATCCGCTGGTGGCCTCTATTGAAACAGCGGCGGCAATGTTACGTGGCAATCCGGGCAAGCGTTTAATCAATCGTTCGGTGGAACGAGCGCTGCATTTCCGCAAAGAGGTTCAGCGCCTGAAAGAAGAAGCCGACGGCTGGTTCTTTGACATCTGGCAGCCGGAAGAGATTGAGGAGGCTGAGTGCTGGCCGGTTTCGCCTGGTGAAAGCTGGCACGGTTTCCGTGATGCCGATGCAGACCACATGTTCCTCGACCCGGTAAAAGTGACGATCCTGACCCCGGGTATGGATGAACAAGGCAATATGAGCGATGAAGGGATCCCCGCTGCGCTGGTGGCGAAATTCCTTGATGAACGCGGCGTTGTGGTAGAAAAAACCGGGCCGTATAACCTGCTGTTCCTGTTCAGTATTGGGATCGACAAAACCCGCGCGATGGGGCTGTTGCGGGGGCTGATGGAGTTTAAACGCGCTTACGATCTGAATCTGCGGGTCAAAAATATGCTGCCGGATCTCTATGCGGAAGATCCTGATTTCTACCGTAATATGCGTATTCAGGATCTGGCTCAGGGGATCCACAAGCTGATCCGCCAGCACGATCTGCCGCGTCTGATGTTACAGGCCTTTGACGTTCTTCCGGAAATGAAGCTGACGCCGCATAAGGCCTGGCAGCGTCAGGTCAAAGGCGAGGTGCAAACCGTCGAGCTGGAAAACCTGGTCGGGCGAGTGTCGGCCAATATGATCCTGCCTTACCCGCCGGGCGTTCCACTTCTGATGCCGGGTGAGATGATCACCGAAGAGAGCCGGGCGGTACTCGATTTTCTGCTGATGCTCTGCTCCGTGGGCCGCCACTACCCGGGCTTTGAAACGGACATCCACGGTGCGAAGCGTGATGAACAGGGCGTTTACTGGGTCAGAGTCCTAAAATAAGTGGGACGACTTGCGTGGTTTGGGTTTTCGGTTGTAACGTTCTGGCTTCATAAAAAGGAGAAGCTATGCTGGGTTTAAAACAGGTTCATCATATAGCGATCATTGCGACCGATTACGAGAAGAGTAAGTCTTTCTACTGCGATATTCTGGGCTTTACGCTGTTGAGCGAAGTCTATCGCGAGGAGCGTGACTCCTGGAAAGGCGATCTCGCGTTAAACGGGCAGTATGTGATTGAGCTGTTTTCTTTTCCTTTCCCGCCTGCGCGTCCGTCGCGTCCGGAAGCCTGTGGTTTGCGCCATCTGGCCTTTAGCGTTGATGACCTTGATAGCGCGGTGAAGCATCTGGAAGCGCATGGTGTGAAGTGTGAAGCCATTCGCATCGATCCCTTTACGGATAAGCGATTTACCTTCTTCAACGACCCGGATGGCCTTCCGCTGGAGCTTTACCAGCAGTAATGTCCGCCATGTGTGATAATGCCCGTCTTGTTCGGGCATTTTTTTGCGCAAACCTTTTATGACCTTACCCGTTATCGCACATGCTGTTTCACCGTACCGCCAGCTGCTGGTGGGGTTTAGCGGTGGGCTGGATTCAACCGTTCTGCTTCATCGCCTTAAATGCTGGCGCGATCAAGAGCCTGACGTCCAGATCAGGGCAATACATATCCATCACGGGTTGAGTCCTCATGCGGATGCCTGGGTGAAACACTGCGAGGCGCTGTGTGCAGCGTGGGCAATCCCGCTGCACGTTGAGCGGGTGATACTCGAGGATGAAGGTCTGGGTATTGAGGCGCAGGCGCGTAAGGCCCGTTACGCTGCCTTTGCCAGTTCAATTCTGCCCGGCGAAGCGCTGGTGACGGCGCAGCATCTGGACGATCAGTGTGAAACCTTTTTGCTCGCGCTTAAGCGTGGAAGCGGCCCGGCGGGATTGTCCGCTATGCCTGAGCGGGCGAATTTTGCTGATACCGCGTTAATCCGCCCATTGCTGGGTGAGACGCGTGCCTCGCTGGAGGTCTGGGCGCGGGAGCATGGCCTGCACTGGATTGAAGATGAAAGCAATCAGGACGACAGCTATGACCGTAATTTCCTGCGTCTTCGTGTCCTGCCACAGCTGACTGAGCGCTGGGGGCATTTTGCCGAAGCCACGGCCCGCAGCGCCATGCTGTGTGCTGAGCAGGAAAGCCTGCTGGACGAGTTACTGAGTGCAGAATTGGCCGAGCTGGTTTCTGCTGATGGCGCGCTGGCTATCGCACCGATGGAAGCAATGAGTGCGGTGCGTCGTGCTGCCCTGCTAAGACGGTGGCTGGCATCGCATAACGCCCCTATGCCATCGCGGGCGATGCTGAGCCGTCTCTGGGACGAGGTTGCTCAGGCGCGTGACGATGCCGCACCTTGTCTGCATCTGAATGGGTATGAGGTAAGACGCTATAAAGGGCAGCTCTGGTGGATTAAATCTGCTCCTTCGCTGTCTGATGTGGTGCTCGTCTGGTCGCACTCTGGCGACGCGCTGGAGCTGCCCTATGGCGCGGGAAAGGTTTCCCTGGCGAATACGGGTCATGTGCGTCTGCCGAAAGACGATGAGTCCGTTACCGTGCGCTTTAAAGCCCGCGGGATGTTGCATATTGTCGGCAGAAACGGCGGGCGGAAGCTGAAAAAGATATGGCAGGAGTGCAATGTCCCCCCCTGGCGTCGTGATGCCACGCCTTTGCTTTTCTACGGTGAAACGCTGATTGCGGCTGCGGGTGTCTTTGTCACTGAAGAGGGTTGGTCAGAAGAGGGTGTCTGTTTTGAGTGGAAAGTGTAACGGGCAGTCTGGCTGCCCGTTAGGGGTAATCAGGACTCGCTTACCACGACTGTGCCGATTTCCGGGTGGCTGAAGCTGGCAATTTTGTCCAGGCGAAGCTCACGCGTCGCGCCGGCATCTTCCACTATCAGATATTCCACATTCTTTCGTGAAACCAGGTCGCTGGCTTTCGCCTTCAATACTTCGCCATCTTTTAGCTCCAGCGTCAGTATTAAATGATGCTGGCAGGCGAGTTCGAGGTTGTCATAGTCATCACAATTGATGGGTTGATAAGTATCATTCATCGACATAATCGCTCACCAGTAAATTCGCCGCAGCATATGCTGCTTTTTCCCTGACCGATTCTGAAAGGCTCTCATCAGAGGCCACTTCATTAAGCACTTTCAATACACAGCCCAACGCATCCGGGATGTATCCCAGATCCCCGCTGGCGATTTCCGCATACCTTTTGCGAATTAACTCACAATAATTATTCACATCCCCTCCCGCCAGCGCACTGACTTACTGTGAGATATCATTAAGCCTACGAAGATAAACTCGGTTTAGCAAGGTGACTATACCATACTCATTCAAGCAATATCAGCGCCTTGATGGTGACGCATTCATCACCTGGTAACAGCCTTTTCGCGCTATTTTCGCTACAATGTGCGCCTGATTCGAAAGGAGTTCTCTCATGGCGCTGAAAGCGACAATTTATAAAGCTGTGGTCAATGTGGCGGATCTTGACCGCAACCAGTTTCTCGATGCGTCATTGACGCTGGCGCGTCACCCTTCTGAAACCCAGGAACGCATGATGCTGCGCCTGCTGGCGTGGATTAAGTATGCCGACGAGCGCCTGCAATTTACGCGTGGTTTAAGTGCGGAGGACGAGCCAGAAGCCTGGCTGCGCAACGATCACCTGGGTATCGATTTGTGGATTGAACTCGGCCTGCCGGATGAGCGCCGTGTGAAAAAGGCCTGCACCCAGTCCGCGGAAGTGGCGTTATTCGCGTATAATCAGCGTGCTGCGGAGATCTGGTGGCAACAGAGTAAGAGCAAGTGCGGACAGTTTAAAAATCTCACGGTATGGTATCTGGATGATGAGCAACTGGCTCAGTTGAGTGAGTTTGCCAGCCGCACAATGGTATTGCAGGCGACGATTCAGGACGGGGCTATCTGGCTTTCTGACTCTCAGAATAATCTGGAAATTCATCTGGCGGCGTGGCAACCCTCCGCATGATTGTCTTATCCCGGAATGTCAGTATCCCTGATAACGAGCTGGAGATCACCGCGATCCGCGCGCAGGGGGCGGGTGGGCAGCATGTCAATAAGGCTTCAACGGCCATCCATTTGCGCTTTGACATCCGGGCCTCCAGCCTGCCAGAGTATTATAAAGAAAGTTTGCTTGCCGCCAGCCATCATCTGATTACCAGCGATGGCGTGATAGTGATTAAAGCGCAGGAGTACCGCAGCCAGGAGTTAAACCGGGAAGCGGCGATCTCCAGACTGGTAGCAGTCATTAAAGAGTTAACCGCAGTACAGAAAAGCCGTCGCCCTACGCGGCCAACCCGCGCTTCAAAAGAGCGCCGGTTGTCGTCGAAGGCGCAAAAATCCACAGTGAAGGCACTTCGCGGTAAAGTTCGTCGCCCCACAGAGTGACGAAAAGGAACATTATTTTTCATAAGGATTTCATTGTGAAAAAAGCACTATTGTCAGCATTGGCAGTGAGTACGCTCTTTGCACTTTTCGGGTGTAACAACCGTACGGAAACACAGGCATTACAGCCAACGCAGTCTGAAGAATTAAAACCGATGCAGCAGAGCTGGCGCGGCGTGCTGCCGTGCGCCGATTGTGAAGGTATCGAAACCTCGTTATTCCTGGAAAAAGACGGTACCTGGGTTATGAACCAGCACTATCAGGGCGCGAAAGGTCCTTCTTCCTTCGCTACCTATGGCACCTGGGCACGCACCGCTGAGAAACTGGTCCTGACGGATTCGACAGGCGAGAAAACCTGGTTCCGCCCTAAAGGTGAAGGGATGGAGATGCTCGATCGTGAAGGCAATCCGATTGAGTCACAGTTCAACTACACCCTTGCACCTGTCAAAGCGGCACTCCCGGCCACGCCAATGGCGATGCGGGGTATGTATTTCTACATGGCTGATGCGGCGGTATTTACTGACTGCGCGACAGGTAAGAAAGTCAGCGTGGCGAACAATGCCCAGCTGGAACGTGATTTTGCCGTAGCGCGTGGCAATGATAGTAAGCCGGTATTACTGACGGTTGATGGTCATTTCACGATGGAGCCAAACCCGGATAGCGGGGAGATGGTGAAAACGCTGGTGGCGGATAAAGACGCGAAATTCCTGGCGGGCAAAGATTGCAGCAGTCAATAAGCTGAGTTAACCCATTAAAAAACCCCGCATGTGCGGGGTTTTTTGTTTCTTAACCTTTGATGGCTTTCACCAGGTAATCAAGAATGTCACCGGTCTTGATCATCTGCTTCTCGCCGCTGCGACGGTATTTGTATTCAATATCATCGCTATCGAGGTTACGGTCGCCGATAACCACAGTGTGTGGAATACCGATCAGTTCCATATCAGCAAACATCACGCCTGGACGCTCTTTACGATCGTCCATCAGCACTTCGATACCTTGAGCGCGCAACTCGGCGTACAGTTTTTCAGCCAGTTCCTGCACGCGGTAAGACTTGTGCATGTTCATTGGCAGAATCGCGACCTGGAATGGTGCGATGTTGTCTGGCCAGACGATGCCGCGCTCGTCGTAGTTCTGCTCAATCGCCGCAGCGACCACACGCGTCACCCCGATACCGTAGCAACCCATGGTCAGAACCTGGTTACGACCATCTTCACCCTGAACGGCTGCGTTCATCGCGCGGGAATATTTATCGCCCAGCTGGAAGATATGACCCACTTCGATACCGCGTTTGATCATCAGGGTACCCTGGCCATCCGGGCTTGGGTCACCGGCAACCACGTTACGGATATCCGCCACTTCTGGCGTCGCGACATCGCGATCCCAGTTGATGCCGAAGTAGTGCTTACCATCGATGTTTGCGCCAGCGGAGAAATCACTCATTGCCGCAACGGTGCGGTCAACAACTACCGGAATTGGCATATTCACTGGACCCAGGGAACCTGGACCTGCGTTTACCACCGCGCGGATTTCCGCTTCAGTTGCGAAAGTCAGCGGGCTGGCAACCTGCGGCAGCTTCTCGGCTTTTACTTCGTTCAGTTCGTGATCGCCGCGAACCAGCAGGGCGACCAGCGGGTATTCGCTACCTTCGGTGGATTTCACCAGCAGCGTTTTGACCGTTTTTTCGACAGGAAGATTGAACTGCTCAACCAGCTCAGCAATGGTTTTCGCGTTTGGCGTATCAACCAGTTTCATCTCTTCAGTTGCTGCTGCACGTGGCGCTTTTGGTGCCAGAGCTTCTGCAAACTCGATGTTAGCGGCGTAATCAGAGGAGTCAGAGAAGATGACATCGTCTTCACCGCTTTGTGCCAGTACCTGGAATTCATGAGATGCGCTACCACCGATAGAGCCGGTGTCAGCCTGTACCGCGCGGAAATCCAGGCCCATGCGGGAGAAGATTTTGCTGTACGCTTCGTACATCTTGTCGTAAGTCTCTTGCAGAGATTCCTGAGATGTGTGGAAAGAGTACGCATCTTTCATCAGGAATTCGCGGGAGCGCATGACGCCAAAACGTGGGCGCACTTCATCACGGAACTTGGTCTGGATTTGGAAGAAGTTCAGCGGCAGCTGTTTGTAAGAGCTCAGCTCGTTACGGATAAGATCGGTAATGACTTCTTCATGCGTTGGGCCGAGGACAAACGGACGATCGCCGCGATCGGCAATACGCAGCAGTTCAGGACCGTACTGTTCCCAGCGACCACTCTCCTGCCACAGTTCAGAGGGCTGAACTACCGGCATTAACACCTCGATAGCACCGGCGTTGTTCATCTCTTCACGCACGATGTTTTCGACTTTTTTCAGGACGCGCACGCCGGTCGGCAGCCAGGTGTATAACCCGGAGGCCAGCTTGCGGATCATCCCGGCGCGCAGCATCAGCTGGTGGCTGATCACCTCGGCGTCGGCAGGTGTCTCCTTCAGAGTGGAGAGCAGATATTGGCTAGTACGCATGTTGTTACGGTTCCGTTTCGACGAGTAGGACAGGCTGAATGGTCAACCTGACACAAAAAAAGTGGTTTAGTTTACCAGTGTGGCAAAGATGCCAAAAGAGAGGAAAATAAAATTACCTGGGTTCAAGGGCAAAGACTTCAAATCCCGCCTCAGTCACGCGCCAGCGGACGTTAAAATCCAGCAGCCAGACGGCGTAGGTTTTCCCGGTTTCCTCTCCCTTACGGTAGGCCGGACGTGGATCCTGAGCCAGAACGTCGACGATAAAATCGCGCAGGCGGGGATAGCGCTTTTCCAGTAGCGTTATCTGGGCGGCTAACTCTGACGTGAAGTGTACAGGCATATCAGCCTGCGGCGCTTCCTGGGCATAGCTCGCACGCGCATCCGGCAGGGCTTCAGCAAAGGGCAGGTAAGGCTTGATGTCGATAACCGGGGTGCCATCCACAAGATCAAGGCTGCCTAATTCCAGTATGACCTGATCTTTCTGCGTCCGAATGCCTTTCAGCTCGACCAGAGACATGCCAATAGGGTTTGGACGAAAGGTTGAACGGGTTGCGAACACGCCCATTCTGGCATTGCCACCCAGACGCGGAGGGCGAACGGTTGGACGCCAGCCACCTTCCATCGTCTGGTGAAAGACAAAGACAACCCATAAGTGGCTGAATGCCTCGAGCCCGCGTACCGCATCGGCCTGATTATAAGGTGCGATGAAGTGAAGTTCGCCACCGCCGCTTTTGACCAGACCCGGCTGGCGCGGTACGGCAAACTTCTCTTTATAAGGGGAGCGGATAACGCCTATCTGCTCGAACTGAAATGAACTCATTTCGCCGAAATGGTTAGCGCTGTTCCCAGACAAACCGCCTGACGGTAGCAGCCTGGCGTACCGCTGGTCACTTCACAGCTGTGCAGCAGAACCGCGTTAGCTTTCATTTTTGCGGCGTTAATCTGTAGGCGTTTACGCGCCGTTGGGATGTTTGGTGGAGAGTCCTGATTGGTTGCCTGGCAGGATTCGCCGCTCACATCGCCCAGCTCACGGAAAGGCTTGCCCACGAGATCGTCGGCTTTGGTAATAATGCGCACCGGCGCAGGACGTGGCGCTTTCGGTTTTGCGGGCTCCGCTTTTGGCGGGGTTGCAGTGCTTTGAACAGGCTCAACAGGAGATCTGCTTAGCATAGAACAGCCGCTCAGCATCAGTGCTAAAAGACAGATCGGTAAAGCACGCATAATAGTTCCTCAATGGATAATCAAATCGTCAGATATTGAATCAGTTGCCTGCATAAATGACAAGACGGGCTTTTGCCCGTCCTGATGATATTACACTGAAGTGAGATTACCAGCCTTTAACAGCGCCGCCGTTAAACACCTTGTTGGCTTCCTGGTAAACTTCGTCAGACTGATAAGCCTGAACGAATTTCTTCACGTTTTCCGCGTCTTTGTTGTCTTCGCGAGTCACGATCAGGTTCACGTATGGAGAGTCTTTATCTTCAACGAAGATACCGTCTTTTGCTGGCGTCAGGCCAATCTGGCTTGCGTAAGTGGTGTTGATAACCGCCAGGGCAATCTGTGCGTCGTCCAGGGAACGTGGCAGTTGTGGGGCTTCCAGCTCAACAATTTTCAGATTTTTCGGGTTCTCAGTCACATCCAGAACGGTCGGCAGCAGGCCAACACCGTCTTTCAGTTTGATCAGGCCCACTTTCTGCAACAGCAGCAGGGAGCGACCGAGGTTAGTCGGGTCGTTAGGCACAGCGACCTGGGAGCCAGGTTGCAGTTCGTCCAGGGATTTAATCTTCTTGGAGTAACCGGCAATTGGGTAAACGAAAGTGTTACCTGCTGCAACCAGCTTGTAACCACGGTCTTTGATCTGCTGATCCAGGTATGGCTTATGCTGGAAGGCGTTAGCGTCGATATCACCTTTGCTCAGCGCTTCGTTCGGCAGTACGTAGTCGTTGAAGGTGACCAGCTCAACGTCCAGACCGTATTTTTCTTTCGCCACTTTCTGAGCGACTTCAGCAACCTGCTGTTCTGCACCCACGATAACGCCCACTTTAATGTGGTTTGGATCTTTTTCGTCCTGACCGCAACCCACCAGTGCCAGAGAGCCGATCAGCGCGCCTACCGCTGCAAAGGTCTTTAATTTAAACGCCATGTTATATCCTTAACTCGTCGAGTTTGTGTTGTGTGTAACGTTATTTGTGAGTAACAGCCCGGACGATGCGATCGCCAGAGAATTGGATTAAGTAAACCAGAACAACCAGCAATACCAGAACAGTATTCATTACGGTAGCGTTATAGCCAATATAGCCGTACTGATAGCCAATCTGCCCCAAACCACCGGCGCCGACAGCACCGCCCATCGCGGAATAACCGACCAGCGTAATAAGGGTAATGGTTGCTGCGTTAACCAGACCTGGCAGCGCTTCAGGCAGCAGGACTTTGCGAACGATCTGCATCGGAGTTGCACCCATAGCACGGGATGCTTCAATCAGACCTGTCGGGATCTCCAGCAATGCGTTCTCAACCATACGGGCGATAAACGGTGCAGCGCCGACGGTCAATGGGACGATTGCGGCCTGTAAGCCGATGGAGGTACCCACGATCACGCGAGTGAAAGGAATCATCCATACCAGAAGAATAATGAACGGAATGGAACGGAAGATGTTCACCAGCGCAGAAAGGGTACGATAGAGCTTCGCGTTTTCAATAATTTGCCCAGGGCGAGTGACGTACAGCAGTACGCCGACCGGCAGACCAATGACGAAACCAAAAAAGCCCGATACAAAGGTCATTGCCAGCGTTTCCCAAACGCCGCGAACCAGCAGCCACATCATCGGTTCAGACATAACCCAATACCTCTACTTTTACATGGTGTTCTTGCAGCCAGGCGATCGCGCCTTGCGTTTCTTCTTGTGTGCCGTGCATTTCTGTCAGCATGATGCCGAACTTCACGCCGCCGGCGTAATCCATCTGCGCGCTAATAATGTTGTTGTTCACGTTAAAGCGACGCGCGGTTTCGGAAAGCAGTGGCGCATCCACAGACTGACCGGTGAACTCCATACGCAGCATTGGAACGCTGTCGGCAGTTGGCTCTGCTTTTAAACGCGCCAGATAATCTTCAGGAATATCCAGATGCAGCGTGGATTGAATAAACTGCTGCGCGAGCGGCGTTTTCGGATGTGAGAACACTTCACTTACGGTGTCTTGTTCAATCAGTTCACCGTTGCTGATCACGGCTACGCAGTCACAGATACGTTTTACAACGTCCATCTCATGGGTAATAAGAAGAATAGTCAGGCCCAGACGACGGTTAATGTCTTTCAGTAGTTCCAGAATAGAACGTGTGGTTGCCGGGTCTAATGCGCTGGTGGCTTCATCGCACAGCAGCACTTTTGGATTACTGGCCAGCGCACGGGCGATTGCGACACGCTGTTTCTGACCACCGGACAGGTTTGCCGGATAGCTGTCGTGTTTATCAGCCAGACCAACCAGGTCCAGCAGTTCGGTCACGCGACGCTTAACTTCTTCTTTAGGCGTGGTGTCCAGCTCCAGCGGCAAAGCGACGTTGCCGAACACGGTGCGGGATGCCAGCAGGTTAAAGTGCTGGAAGATCATGCCAATCTGGCGACGCGCTTTCGTTAATTCTTTCTCTGATAGGGCGGTAAGTTCTTGTCCGCCAACTTCTACGCTGCCCTGGGTTGGGCGCTCAAGCAGGTTAACACAACGGATTAGCGTACTTTTACCTGCACCCGATGCGCCAATGACGCCATAAATTTGACCAGCAGGAACATGCAGGCTGACGTTGTTCAGCGCCTGAATGGTTCGGTTTCCCTGCTGGAACACTTTGGTGATATTGGAAAGTTTAATCATTAGATTATTTTTATCGTATGTAAGTTAGCCGTGGCATTTTGTTCTGCCAGATACGGGTGATGACCGTAAACAAAATGGATGTTAAGGCATCCAGACGTCTAAATCAATCCAACTCTGTGCGATGAGCACTTTATTGCACTGCGATTCATGAGATACTAGCCGGACACGCCTTTTTCAGGAGCAAACCGGTGGCAAAATCAGTACCCGCAATTTTTCTCGATCGTGATGGCACCATTAATGTGGATCACGGTTATGTCCATGAGATAGATGAGTTCGAATTTATCGAAGGCGTAATAGATGCAATGCGCCAGCTGAAAGAGATGGGCTATGCGCTGGTGGTTGTCACCAACCAGTCTGGTATTGCTCGCGGTAAATTCACCGAGGCGCAGTTTGAAACCCTGACTGAGTGGATGGACTGGTCGTTAGCCGATCGCGGTGTCGATCTCGACGGTATCTATTATTGTCCGCATCACCCTCAAGGAACAGTAGAAGAGTACCGTCAGACCTGCGACTGCCGTAAGCCTCATCCGGGGATGTTTATCTCTGCACAGGAATTTCTGCACATTGATATGGCTGCTTCTTATATGGTGGGCGATAAACTGGAAGATATGCAGGCCGCAACCGCAGCTGGCGTAGGTACCAGGATATTAGTTCGCACTGGCAAACCAGTGACGCCAGAAGCAGAGAATGCAGCGGATTGGGTGATTAATAGCCTGGCAGAGCTGCCAAAAGAGATTAAAAAGCACCAAAAATAGGCGTTTTGGCTAAAAGGTGAGCGGTTGAAATAAAATTGTATTTTTCCGCTTGTCATTCCTCGGAAGCTCCCTATAATGCGCCTCCATCGACACGGCGGATGTGAATCACTTCACAAACAACCCGGTCGGTTGAAGAGAAAAAATCCTGAAATAACGGGTTGACTCTGAAAGAGGAAAGCGTAATATACGCCACCTCGCAACGGTGAGCGAAAGCCGCGTTGCAACTGCTCTTTAACAATTTATCAGACAATCTGTGTGGGCACTCAAAGTGACATGGATTCTTAATGTCTTCGGACAATAAATGAATACCAAGTCTCAACGAGTGAACACGTAATTCATTACGAAGTTTA
>NZ_VWWW01000006.1:0-282338 GCF_011752765.1 Enterobacter sp. Tr-810
GGTTTTGGTGAACTGATACTGGCCCGGTACGACAGAAGAAATCATCGTATAATCCGGGCCGATTAAGTCAAAAAGTGTTACCTATGTGACCGGTCAGATCTGTAACCCATGTGACCGGTTCATACACGGCGGCTCCCTTATCCCGTTCACGTGTTCTGAACGAATTATTTTCTGCGGCTATTAAGGTGAACGGAACACTCCACCGTGCTTAACTGACAAGCATTAGGCTTTCGCCAGCTCTCTTTTATTTGACGGCGGCTTTTTCTTCGCCGACCAGACCAATCTTCAGGTAACCCGCCTGATGCAGCGTGTCCATTACCCTCATCATGGTTTCGTAATCAACCGTTTTGTCCGCACGGAAGAAGACGGTGGTGTCTTTCTTCCCGCCGGTAAGCTGCTCCAGTGCCGGGATAACTGATTCATCCGTCACCGGGTCATTGCCCAGGAACATGGATTTATCGGCCTTCACCGACAGATAAATAGGCTTTTCCGGGCGCGGCTGCGGCTGGCTGGAAGAGGCTGGCAGATTCACCTTCACGTCAACCGTCGCCAGAGGCGCCGCCACCATGAAGATAATCAACAGAACCAGCATGACGTCGATAAACGGCGTCACGTTGATTTCATGCATTTCGCCGTTATCGTCCAGATTTTCATTAAGACGCATTGCCATAGCTAATCAACCTGCACGCAGTTTCGACGCCGCGTGTACCGGTTTTACGGAGCTGGCGTTAAGGTCAAGATCACGGCTTTGCAGCAGCAGAACCTGCGCTGCCACGTCGCCCAGAGTAGCTTTGTAGCTGCCAATCATACGCGCGAAGACGTTATAGATAACCACCGCAGGAATTGCCGCAACCAGGCCGATTGCCGTTGCCAGCAGCGCTTCTGCGATACCCGGCGCCACAACCGCCAGGTTGGTGGTTTGCGTCTGGGCAATACCGATGAAGCTGTTCATGATGCCCCACACCGTACCAAACAGACCCACGAACGGGGAAATCGCACCGATAGTGGCCAGATAACCATTACCGCGGCCCATATGACGGCCAACTGCGGCAACGCGACGCTCCAGGCGGAAGCCGGTACGTTCTTTAATGCCTTCGTTATCTTCACTGCCTGCGGAGAGTTCAAGCTCGTTCTGAGCTTCGTTTACTAACAGGGTGGTCAGGCTTTTCGTGTGGAAGGAAGAGGTCATATCAGAAGCCTGATCCAGCGAGCGGGCTTCTGCCAGCTGCTGCTGTTCGCGCTTGAGGCGACGCTTCTGCGAAATGAGCTCAACGCTTTTACTGAAGAAAATAGCCCAGGTGACAACGGACGCCAGAATCAGGCCGATCATCACAATCTTAACCACGATGTCAGCATGATGATACATGCCCCAGACGGA
This sequence comes from Enterobacter sp. Tr-810, assembly GCF_011752765.1. Classification (NCBI taxonomy): domain Bacteria; kingdom Pseudomonadati; phylum Pseudomonadota; class Gammaproteobacteria; order Enterobacterales; family Enterobacteriaceae; genus Enterobacter; species Enterobacter sp. Tr-810. The sequence goes on from NZ_VWWW01000006.1 coordinate 1,379, forward strand.
GAGATCCGTCTGCATCAAATTATTACCCACTCTGTATCTCCAGGACGCAAATCACAAAATCTGAGCGTAATAATATCAAAACGACGTCGAATTGATAGTAGTTCTCATTAGTATTTACATATTGCCGTAATTTTCGCTCACTTTCCTTGCGCTTACGCAGTAAAAATTTCTTATGCGTATTTTTCATAAAATTTTCTGCTTATTCGATAAGCATCCGGGTGCACATTTTTTCAATCGTGGTAGTCTGGACGTCCAGACGTATAAAAACAGGGTTGGCGAACATGACTAAGAAGCAGCTTGATACCACGCTTGTGCAGGCAGGACGCAGCAAGAAATACACACTGGGATCGGTGAACAGCGTGATTCAGCGGGCCTCCTCACTGGTATTTGATACCGTTGAGGACAAAAAAATCGCAACGCGTAATCGTGCCAAAGGCGGGCTGTTTTACGGTCGTCGCGGGACGCTGACCCATTTTTCACTTCAGGAAGCCATGTGCGAACTGGAGGGTGGCGCGGGCTGCGCACTGTTCCCGTGTGGAGCTGCGGCAGTTGCCAATACCATTCTGGCGTTTGTGGAACAGGGCGACCACATTCTGATGACCAACACCGCCTATGAACCAAGTCAGGACTTCTGCACCAAAATTCTCAGCAAGCTCGGTGTCACCACCGGCTGGTTTGATCCACTGATTGGTGAAGGCATCGCCGAACTTATTCAGCCAAACACGCGCATCGTGTTCCTGGAATCTCCGGGCTCTATCACCATGGAAGTGCATGATGTGCCTGCCATTGTGAAAGCCGTGCGCAGCAAAGCGCCGGACGCCATCATCATGATCGACAACACCTGGGCTGCGGGCGTGCTGTTTAAGGCGCTGGATTTTGACATTGATATCTCCATTCAGGCCGCCACCAAATACCTGATTGGCCACTCGGACGGCATGATTGGCACCGCCGTGTCCAATGCCCGCTGCTGGGATCAGCTACGTGAAAATGCCTACCTGATGGGGCAAATGGTGGATGCCGATACCGCCTACATGACCAGCCGCGGGATCCGTACGCTGGGCGTGCGTCTGCGTCAGCATCACGAAAGCAGCCTGAAAATCGCTGAATGGCTGGCGCAGCATCCGCAGGTTGAACGCGTCAACCACCCTGCGCTGCCGGGCAGCAGAGGCCATGAGTTCTGGCAACGTGACTTTACAGGTAGCAGCGGTTTGTTCTCATTCGTTCTTAAAAAACGGCTGAATAACGATGAGCTGGCAAGCTATCTGGATAATTTTGCCCTCTTCAGCATGGCCTACTCCTGGGGCGGCTTTGAATCTCTGATCCTGCCAAACCAGCCAGAGCAGATAGCAGACCTGCGCCCGGGCGGCGAGGTGGACTTCAGCGGCACCCTGATCCGCCTGCATATCGGTTTAGAAAATGTGGACGATTTAATTGCGGATTTAGCGGCAGGGTTTGAGCGTATCGTGTAGAGTGCTGGCTGAAAATGTACTCCTGGACTCTTTTGTGAACACCACCACCAGAAAAGTCTGCATTAGTTGCGCCCGCGATCAAACCCAGCGGGCAAATCAGGGTGTACAATAGCGCTATATCTGCTGTACCACAGGAAAGTCCATGGCTGTTATTCAAGATATTATCGCGGCACTCTGGCAACACGATTTTGCCGCGCTGGCAGACCCACATGTCGTGGGGGTTGTCTATTTCGTGATGTTCGCGACCCTGTTTCTGGAAAATGGATTACTGCCAGCCTCGTTTTTGCCCGGTGACAGCCTGCTTCTGCTGGCCGGCGCGTTAATCGGAAAGGGTGTGATGGACTTCACCCCAACAATGGTCATTCTCACCTCCGCCGCCAGCCTGGGCTGCTGGTTAAGCTATTTGCAGGGCCGCTGGCTCGGCAATACGCGCATGGTGAAGAGCTGGCTGTCGCAGTTACCTCATAAGTATCATCAGCGTGCGACCTGCATGTTTGACCGACACGGCCTGCTGGCGCTGCTCGCCGGGCGCTTCCTGGCGTTTGTCCGCACGCTGTTGCCAACAATGGCCGGTATTTCAGGTCTATCGAATCGCCGCTTCCAGTTCTTTAACTGGTTGAGTGGACTGCTGTGGGTCGGCGTGGTGACCTCACTCGGCTATGCACTGAACATGATCCCGTTTGTGAAACACCATGAAGATCAGGTGATGACCTTCCTGATGATCCTGCCGATGTTCCTGCTGGTCGCGGGCCTGGTGGGTACGTTGATTGTGGTGATTAAAAAGAAGTATTGCAGTGCGTAAATGAATAAAGCCGGGTAGCGCTGCGCTGACCCGGCCTACATTTCCCGTCAGGCTCCCTGCATCATTCTGATGCGTGAGGCATCTTCCCCCGGCGTCACGCCGAAGTAGCGCTTAAACTCCCGACTGAACTGCGACGCACTTTCATAACCCACCCGCATTGCCGCCGCGCTGGCCTTCATGCCGTCGTGGATCATCATCATGCGCGCCTTATGCAGACGGTATGTTTTCAGGTATTGCAGCGGCGAGGTGCTGGTCACTGATTTAAAATTATGATGAAACGCCGAAACGCTCATGTTTGCTTCCGCCGCCAGCTGGTCAACGCTGAGGTTTTCCGTGTACTGGCTTTCTATGCGCTTAAGCACGCGGCTTATCAGGCTAAAGTGCGTCTGGCGGCTCACCAGCGCCAGCAACGCCCCGCCACCGGGCCCCAGCAGCACGTGATACAGAATTTCGCGGATAATCTGTTTGCCCAGGATGCGGGCATCCAGCGGCCTTGCCATCACATCCAGCAAGCGCTCAATAGCACAGAGGATCTCGTCCGATAACGTGGCTGAGTTAATCCCGCTTGCCGCCATCGACGGCTGGAACAGCTCGTCCTCGCCGATCTCCATCAGCAGTTCCTGCAACTGAAGGATATCGACATTTAAACGAATACCGGCCAGCGGAACAGCTTCTGTCGCGAAGGTTTCACATTCAAAGGGTAAAGGTACTGTCAGGAGCAGATATTCATTAGTGTCGTAACGGAACACGCGCTCATTGATATAGCCAATTTTATGGCCAGAGAAGAGAAAAACGATGCCCGGCTGGTACATCACCGGTGTACGCGTACCCGGCTGGGTGCCGTAGAGCAGGCGAATATCCGGCAGCAGTTCACCTGCATTATTTTCTTTTTTTATCAGATGGTTAATCTGAGAGGTTAACTGAAGGCAAATCTCTTCGCGGTTCATTTTGAGTTACTCCGGGTACGGTTTCCGACCTTAACAGTGTGCGCAGTTTTTCGCTGTTTCTCCAGCGCTCTGTAGAAATGGGCAAGACATCGGCAGGAATGTGCATTGAGAGGATGGCGCGTGCCCGCCACAATGTGCAGCATCAGGTAGCCAACGCGCCACCACGATTTTTCACCCACGATAGGGAACGAGCAATGAACAATTTTAATCTCCACACCCCAACCCGCATTCTGTTTGGTAAAGGCGCTATCGCCGACCTGCGTGCACAAATCCCGGCTGACGCCCGCGTACTCATCACTTACGGCGGCGGTAGCGTGAAGAAAACCGGCGTGCTGGATCAGGTTTACAGCGCTCTGGAAGGTCTGGACGTGCGTGAGTTCGGCGGTATTGAGCCAAACCCATCTTATGAAACCCTGATGAACGCGGTCAAAATTGCCCGCGAAGAGAACATCACCTTCCTGCTGGCTGTTGGCGGCGGCTCCGTACTCGACGGCACTAAGTTCATCGCGGCTGCGGCACATTACGCAGACGGCGTTGACCCGTGGCATATCCTGGAAACCCGTGGCAGCGACGTGAAAAGCGCTATCCCAATGGGCTCGGTCCTGACCCTGCCAGCGACCGGCTCTGAATCCAACAAAGGTGCCGTTATCTCCCGTAAAACCACGGGCGACAAACAGGCCTTTATGAACGATCACGTACAGCCTGTGTTCGCGATCCTCGACCCGGTTTACACCTACACCCTGCCTGCGCGTCAGGTGGCTAACGGTGTTGTGGATGCGTTTGTTCACACCGTTGAACAGTACGTGACTTACCCGGTTGACGGCAAAATTCAGGATCGCTTCGCGGAAGGCATTCTGCTGACGCTGGTAGAAGATGGCCCGAAAGCGCTGAAAGAGTCTGAAAACTACAACGTACGTGCCAACGTAATGTGGGCCGCAACTCAGGCACTGAACGGCCTGATCGGTGCAGGCGTTCCGCAGGACTGGGCAACCCACATGCTGGGCCACGAACTGACGGCGATGCACGGCCTGGATCACGCACAGACGCTGGCGGTTGTTCTGCCTGCACTGTGGAACGAAAAACGTGATACCAAGCGCGCCAAACTGCTGCAATACGCTGAGCGCGTGTGGAACATCACCGAAGGCTCAGAAGATGCTCGTATCGATGCCGCAATCGAAGCGACCCGCAACTTCTTTGAAGGGCTGGGCGTTCCGACGCGTCTTTCTGGTTACGGCCTGGACGGCAGCTCTATCCCTGCCCTGCTGGCAAAACTGGAAGAACACGGCATGACGCAACTGGGCGAACATGGCGACATCACGCTGGACGTGAGCCGTCGTATCTACGAAGCGGCGCGCTAAGCGTTTTTATCATCCCGCCTTTCGTTTTTTGACATTTCGTCCAGACTTAATGCACACACGCCATCGGGGGTTCACCCCCGATGGATGAGCAAATGAAGGAGGAAAAATGGCAAACCAAACCGTAATCAAGCTTCAGGACGGCAACGTGATGCCCCAGTTGGGGCTCGGTGTATGGAAAGCCGGTAACGACGAGGTCGTATCCGCCATTCATAAAGCACTGGAAGTCGGCTATCGCTCTATCGATACCGCCGCCGCGTACAAGAATGAAGACGGCGTGGGTAAAGCGCTTGCCACCGCAGGCGTCTCCCGCGACGACCTTTTCATCACCACTAAACTGTGGAACGACGACCAAAAGCGCCCGCGTGAAGCGTTGCAGGAAAGCCTGGATAAGCTACGGCTGGATTTCGTCGATCTGTATTTGATGCACTGGCCCGTCCCGGCTATCGACCACTATGTTGAAGCCTGGGAAGGGATGATTGAGCTGCAAAAAATTGGCCTGGTGAAAAGCATCGGGGTCTGTAATTTCCAGGTTCACCATCTGCAACGTCTTATTGACGAAACGGGAGTGGCGCCGGTCATTAACCAGATTGAGTTGCACCCGCTGATGCAGCAGCGTCAGCTCCACGCCTGGAATGCCACGCACAAAATCCAGACCGAGTCCTGGAGCCCACTGGCTCAGGGCGGCGAAGGGGTTTTCGATCAGAAAATCATCCGTGAGCTGGCGGATAAATATGGCAAGAGCCCTGCGCAAATTGTCATCCGCTGGCATCTGGACAGTGGTCTGGTGGTTATTCCGAAATCGGTCACGCCAGCGCGTATCGCCGAGAACTTCGACGTCTGGGATTTCCGTCTGGACAAAGATGAACTGGGTGAAATTGCAAAGCTGGATCAGGGCAAGCGGCTTGGGCCAGACCCGGATCAGTTTGGCGGGTAGTTTTCCCTCACCCTAACCCTCTCCCACAGGGAGAGGGGACCCTTTCCACCCTCTCCCTGTGGGAGAGGGCCGGGGTGAGGGCATCATCGTTATCCGATCTTACGTTTACCCGTTTTTTTCGTCCCCGCAGCACTACCGTTCGAACGCTGATGCACAATTGGCGTGTGCTTGGTCAGCGCCGGGCGCGTGTTGCGGTTCTGGCGACGAGCTTCACGCATTTCATCCAGCGTGGGGGCAGGCACCAGACAGTCGCGACGCGAGCCGATCAGGTGTTTTTTACCCATATCTTCCAGCGCCTGGCGGATCAGCGGCCAGTTTTTCGGATCGTGGTAACGCAGCAGTGCTTTATGCAGGCGACGCTGTTTATCCCCTCTCGGCACCACCACGTCTTCACTCTTATAGCCAATCTTACTCAGCGGGTTCTTCCCGGTGTAATACATGGTGGTCGAGTTCGCGAGCGGTGACGGGTAGAAGTTCTGCACCTGATCCAGACGGAAGCGGCGTTGTTTCAGCCACAGCGCAAGGTTCACCATGTCTTCATCACGCGTCCCCGGATGCGCAGAGATGAAATATGGGATCAGATACTGCTCTTTCCCTGCCTGCTTTGAGTAGGTGTCAAATAGCTCTTTAAAGCGGTCATAGCTGCCCATGCCCGGCTTCATCATTTTCGACAGCGGGCCTTCTTCGGTGTGCTCCGGGGCAATCTTCAGGTAACCGCCAACGTGGTGCGTTGCCAGCTCTTTGATATAACGCGGATCTTCCACCGCGATGTCGTAGCGCACACCGGAAGCGATCAGGATCTTCTTGATGCCTTTCAGATCACGGGCGCGGCGATAGAGATTGATCGTCGGCTCGTGGTTGGTGTCCATATGTTCGCAAATGCTCGGATAGACGCACGACAAACGGCGGCAGGTTTGCTCCGCACGCGGGGACTTACAGCGCAGCATATACATGTTGGCCGTCGGGCCGCCCAGATCGGAGATAACCCCGGTAAAGCCTGGCACAGTGTCACGAATAGCTTCGATCTCGTTGACTATAGAATCTTCTGAGCGGCTCTGAATAATGCGGCCTTCGTGCTCGGTGATGGAGCAGAAGGAACAGCCACCGAAGCAGCCGCGCATGATGTTGATCGAGAAGCGGATCATCTCATACGCCGGGATACGGCTGTTGCCGTACGCCGGATGCGGAACTCGCTTGTACGGCAGCGCAAAGACGCTGTCCATCTCTTCGGTCGACAACGGGATAGCTGGAGGGTTAACCCAGATGTAACGCTCGCCGTGCTTTTGCATCAGCGCACGGGCACAGCCCGGGTTGGTTTCATGGTGCAGAATACGGGAAGCGTGCGCGTAGAGCACCTTGTCGCTTTTGACCTTCTCAAAGGACGGCAGCAGCACATAGGTCTTTTCCCATGGCTTTGGACGCGGCGGCTGCACCACAACGGCTTTGGCTTCGGCTTTTTTCGGCTCGACCGGTTTGTTATCCGCGCACGGCAGATCGTCGCCGTACGGATGCGGGATAGGGTCGATTTTGCCTGGCATATCGATGATGCGGGAATCCACACCGCTCCAGCCTGGCAGCGCTTCTTTCACCATGATCGCGGTGTTACGCACGTCGCGGATCTCACTGACCGGCTCGCCCTGCGCCAGACGGTGCGCCACTTCGACCAATGGACGTTCACCGTTACCGAAGATAAGCATGTCGGCTTTGGAATCCACCAGCACTGAACGACGCACGGTATCAGACCAGTAGTCGTAGTGTGCGGTACGGCGCAGGCTTGCTTCGATGCCACCCAGGATGACCGGCACGTCTTTCCATGCTTCTTTGCATCGTTGGGTGTACACCATCGTCGCGCGATCCGGGCGTTTGCCCGCCACGTTATCGGCGGTATAGGCGTCGTCATGACGCAGTTTACGGTCGGCGGTATAGCGGTTGATCATCGAGTCCATGTTGCCGGCGGTGACGCCGAAGAACAGGTTCGGTTTGCCGAGCGACATAAACGCGTCTTTGCTGTGCCAGTCAGGCTGGGAGATGATCCCGACACGGAAGCCCTGGGCTTCGAGCATTCGGCCACAGATGGCCATCCCAAAGCTCGGGTGGTCGACGTAGGCATCGCCCGTGACCAGAATGATATCGCAGCTGTCCCAGCCCAGTTGGTCCATCTCTTCGCGGGACATCGGCAGAAATGGCGCCGGTCCAAAACAGGCTGCCCAGTACTGGGGCCAGGAGAAGAGGTCACGATCCGGCTGGATCAGGGATATTGCGCTCATAATGCTTCCGAAGAAAAAATAAACAAAGGGCGGGGATTATACGCTGGAACATTGTGGGAAATGAAGGGGTATTGTGCGGGCTGTTATCCCCTCCCCCTAACCCTCTCCCCAAAGGGGAGAGGGGACTGCTCGATGCGGTCTTTCACCCTCGCCCCTCTGGGGAGAGGGTCGGGGTGAGGGGGAAAATTTACGGTGCCGGATTCACTAGCATCTGCCCCACAGAGCCCCTGTCCATCATCTCCAGCGTCTGGCTGTGGAACAGGAACGGGAAGTGCGGCCAAGAGGGCTGACCGTAATAGACCAACAGTTCAACCTGGCCATCCACCCAGACGGTATCCTTCCAGCCCCTGTCTTCCGGGAACGGCATCGCGCCATTCACGTTGCGGATCAGGAAGTTCACCCCTTCAATATGGAACGACTGTGGCATGTCTGAACGCACGGTCCATCGTTCCCATGTTCCCTGCTGGGCAGTGATATCAATGCGGTTAACATCCCACAGCGCGCCGTTGATGCCCGGATCGCTACCCAGGCTGATATCACGGCTACGAACAGGCGAACCACTCATGATCTCCTGCGGCAGTAAACGCATTGGCAGGGTATCGGTCACCAGCGGCAGCAGGCCGGTAGGACGCAGGGTCAACACCAGGGTCGACACCAGAATGCTGGAAGGTTCAAAGAATCCACGGATGCGATCCACAATGCTCGCCGCTTCACCACAGGTGAGCGACACTTCATCCCCGTTAGTCATATCAACGAGGATTTCACGACGTTCGCCAGGCGACAGCGCCAGCTGCTTGACCGCAACCGGCGCAGGTAAAAAGCCCTGATCGCCCGAAATCACATGCAACGCCCGGCCATCGCTCATTTGCAGCTGATAGCGGCGTGAGTTCGAGGCATTCAGCAAACGCAGGCGCACCCAACCGCGAGACACTTCAACAAACGGACTTTGCGCGCCATTCACCAGCAAGGTATCGCCGACAAAGCCACCGCTGCCCGGCTCGCTGTATTCAGGCGTGCCGAAGTTATCCAGGCGTTTATCCTGGATAATGACCGGGAAATCATCCACACCGTAATGGTTCGGGATCGGCAGCGATTTGCTGATGTCATCTTCCACCAGCCACATCCCGGCCAGGCCGTTGTAGACCTGCTGCGCGGTGCGGTTAGGGGTGTTGGCGTGATACCACAGCGTTGCCGCGCTTTGACGGATCGGCAGCACCGGTGCCCAGTCAGCGTTAGGCGACATCATACGTGCCGCACCGCCAATCAGGGGCCCTGGCACCTGCAATCCGCTGATGGTCATCGCCACCTTTTCAGTCGTGCGGTTGCTGTAGATCAGCTTAACGTCATCACCATTCCACACGCGAATGGTTGGCCCAAGATAGCGCCCGTTGATCCCCCAGACCGGCGCGCGCGTGCCCTGGGTGAAAGACCAGTGGCTACGCTGTAGCGTCAGGAATAGCGGTTGCCCGCGACGGGATTCCAGTAACGGGGGAATGGGCAGCGGTGGTTGCTGCCCGGCGGCGTTGGCTGTCAGCGGAATCGCACCCGCACAAAGGGCGATCCCCGAAGCCTGAATAAACTGACGCCGACTGAGTGACATATAAGCTCCATCTGAAACGACTAACAACGCGGGAATTCGTTTTCCCTTTCACGCCGGATTAAATTTTACCGGCGGCTTCTCTCTCTGCGACTTCTTTGTCGAGCTGCGCAATATGCTGAGCCATCAGTTCGCGGCAGTGTGCCGCCAGCTCGCGTACCTGATCTTTACCGTATTTGCTGGTATCGACTGGCGGCAGCATTTCGACAATCACCAGCCCATTATTCAGGCGGTTAAGATTAATCTTATTCGATGTATTGGAAACACACACAGGAATAATTGGAACGCCTGCCGCAATTGCAGCATGAAACGCACCCGTTTTAAACGGCAGCAGGCCGCGACCACGGCTACGCGTCCCTTCCGGGAACATCCAGATAGAGATTTTGCGTTTTTTAAAGTGGTTTACCACTTCCGCAATGGTGCTGTGCGCTTTCGCACGGTTGTTGCGGTCGATGAGTAGGTTACCGGTCAGCCAGTACAGCTGGCCGAAAAACGGGATCCACAGCAGGCTCTTTTTACCCACTGTCACCGTCGGCGGCAGAACGATGTTAGCAGCCGTCACCATATCGTAGTTGTTCTGATGGTTAGCGATATAAATGGCGTTACCGAAGTTTTCTGCGCCTTCCGGCAGGCGTTTTTCCACTTTCAGGCCAAACAGCGGCGCAAGGCGACCGAACATGTGACCAAAGGTCGCAACATGCTTCGGGTTACGCGGGCTGAACAGGCAGTAAATAGAGCCGAAAATACAGACCAGAATGCAGTAGATAACGGTAAGAATTAAACGAACAATGAATAGCATAGCGACCTCTGAAGCCCCAACAGCTGACAATTATACTTCACCTGTGGCCAGGTAAGGACTTTATTACGAGCGCGTATTGTTAATCGCAACGCACGAATTAACAACGTTTTTACTGGAAATTTTAATGAAATACCCCCTCCGGAACGGAGGGGGATGAGTACGGGTTACTCTTCGCTGTCGCCCGCGTGGCTTCGCGTCGGAGAGTCAATCTCCACGCGATCGATACGCTGTAGTCCGCGCATCAGCGAGCCGCGGCGACCGCGCTCACCCACCACTTTCTGCAACTCTTCCGGACGGAGCTTAATTTTACGTTTGCCCACATGGATGGTGAGCGTGCTCTGCGGCGGCAGAATGAACAGGTGCGCCAGGCCATCTTCGCCTTTTGCCGCTTCCGCCGACGGGATGTTAATGATCTTATTGCCCTTCCCTTTCGACAACTCCGGCAGGTCGCTGACCGGGAACATCAGCATTCGGCCCGCGGTAGTAATTGCCAGCAGCATGTCGCTTTCGTTTTCAATCACCAGCGGCGGCATAACGTGGGCGTTATCCGGCAAACTGATGAGCGCTTTACCGGCACGGTTGCGCGCCACAAGGTCGTTAAAGGTACAGATAAAACCGTAACCCGCGTCAGAGGCCATCAGCAATTTCTGCTCGTCGGCTTCCATCAGCATATGGTCAACCGTGGCACCCGGCGGCAGCGTCAGCTTGCCGGTTAACGGTTCGCCCTGCCCGCGCGCAGACGGCAGCGTAATCGGGTCGATAGCGTAGCTGCGGCCCGTGGAGTCGATAAAGGCGACCGGCTGGTTGCTCTTACCTTTCACGGCCGCTTTAAAGCTGTCGCCCGCTTTGTAGCTCAGCCCCGGCGCATCAATATCGTGACCTTTGGCGCTACGCACCCAGCCACTCTGAGAGAGAACAATGGTGACAGGCTCGGACGGCTGCATGTCATGCTCGTTCATGGCCTTCGCTTCTTCACGCTCGTGCAGCGGAGAACGACGATCATCGCCAAAAGCCTCGGCATCGGCCTGAAGCTCTTTCTTCAGCAGGTTGTTCATCTTGCGTTCGGACGCCAGGATCGCCTGCAACTGATCGCGCTCTTTTTCCAGCTCGTTCTGCTCGCCGCGAATTTTCATCTCTTCCAGTTTGGCGAGATGGCGCAGTTTCAGTTCGAGAATGGCTTCGGCCTGGGTTTCGCTGATCCCAAAGCGCGACATCAGCGCAGATTTCGGTTCGTCCTCAGTACGAATGATCTCAATCACTTCGTCGATGTTGAGGAACGCCACCAGCAAACCTTCGAGGATGTGCAGGCGCTTGAGCACTTTCTCCAGACGATGATTCAGACGGCGGCGTACCGTATCGCGGCGGAATGTCAGCCATTCGGTGAGGATCTCCAGCAGGTTTTTCACCGCCGGACGCCCGTCCAGGCCAATCATGTTCAGGTTGATACGGTAGCTTTTTTCCAGATCGGTGGTGGCGAACAGGTGGTGCATGACCTGCTCCATGTCCACGCGGTTAGAACGCGGTACGATCACCAGACGGGTCGGGTTTTCGTGGTCGGATTCATCGCGCAGGTCGTCCACCATCGGCAGCTTTTTATTGCGCATCTGAGCCGCAATCTGCTCCAGCACTTTCGCCCCGGACACCTGGTGAGGCAGCGCGGTAATCACCACCGCGCCATCTTCTTTCGTCCACACCGCACGCATACGCACGGAGCCGCGGCCGTTCTGATAGATTTTGCGGATTTCCGCACGTGAGGTGATGATTTCGGCTTCGGTCGGGTAGTCCGGCCCCTGCACGATATCCAGCACCTCATCCAGCGTGGTTTTCGGTTGTTCAATCAGGGTGATGGCGGCTTTTGCCACTTCGCGCAGGTTATGCGGCGGGATGTCCGTCGCCATACCCACGGCGATACCGGTGGTGCCGTTCAGCAGGATGTTCGGCAGGCGCGCAGGCAGCATTTTCGGCTCCTGCATCGTACCGTCAAAGTTTGGCACCCAGTCAACGGTTCCCTGACCCAGCTCACCCAACAGCACTTCAGCGTATTTAGACAGGCGGGATTCGGTATAACGCATCGCAGCGAATGACTTCGGATCGTCCGGTGCACCCCAGTTCCCCTGGCCGTCTACCAGCGGGTAGCGGTAAGAGAACGGCTGCGCCATCAGCACCATCGCTTCGTAACAGGCGCTGTCGCCGTGCGGATGGTATTTACCGAGTACGTCACCCACGGTACGGGCGGATTTTTTGAACTTAGCGCTGGCACTCAGGCCCAGTTCAGACATTGCATAGACGATGCGGCGCTGAACGGGTTTCAGGCCATCACCGATAAACGGCAACGCCCTGTCCATGATGACGTACATGGAGTAGTTCAGGTAGGCGTTTTCCGTGAATTCATGTAGCGCGAGGCGCTCTGCCATATCGCTCATTAAATGTGATTCCTCAACTCAGAAACCTGCCGGTTTCAGGCAATATTGCCGCAGATACTACCCTATCTGGCGTGTTGAGTCACAAAGAAAAAGGGCCAGGTATGTGGCCCTTTTTGGGTTATTTATTCAGTCTGGTCACCTGCTTCACGTCGATTTCGAAATCGTTCCACTCTTTATCGACCTTACCCTGGATCTCCACTTTATCCTGCGGGCTGACCGTCACGCCGTTCCAGCGTTTGTGGTCTATTTCCACATTTACGGTGCCGGTTTCATCGCGGAAGGTATAGCGGTCATCCGACAGGCGTTGCGTGATATTGCCGCGCAGTTTCACCCAGCTATCGTCTTTCATCTCTTTGACTTTCAGCGCAGTGGTGAGGTTGGCGTCGTTATCAATAAAACCGCCCTGCTGAGTTTGCGTCTTCGCGGTGGTAGCCGTTGGGCCAGTAAAGCCCCCTTCTGCCGCAAAGAGCGGAGCTGTGGTCATCATCATGATGGCAGCAATAGCAGCGAATTTTTTCATTTTATCTCTCCCTTTAATGTCGGTTCGCAGTCCATTAAACAGGGTAATCCTTAACAACTTCTTAAGGGAAAAATTTATTTATTATTGCTGTACAGCAGGCTTGTCCAGAGGGTTTACTGGCGTTATCAAGGAGGGAATATGCGCATTTTACTGGTAGAAGACGACAGGCTGATTGGCGATGGACTTAAAGCCGGGCTGACGAAAATGGGCTTTAGCGTGGACTGGTTTACCGAGGGTAAAACGGGCAAAGCCGCGCTGTACGCAGCCCCGTACGATGCCGTGGTGCTCGACCTGACGCTGCCGGAAATCGACGGTCTTGATATCCTGCGTGAATGGCGTGAAAACGGCCGCAGCGATCCGGTGCTGATTTTAACGGCGCGGGATGCGCTCAACCAGCGGGTTGAAGGCCTGCGTCTTGGCGCAGATGACTATCTCTGCAAACCCTTCGCCCTGATTGAAGTGGCTGCACGACTTGAAGCGCTGGTGCGCCGCAGCCACGGCCAGGCGCGCAGTGAACTGCGCCACGGTAGCGTGGTGCTTGACCCTACAAGCCTGATTGCCACACGCAACGGCGAAAACCTGGCGCTCAAACCCAAAGAGTTCGCGCTGCTGGAACTGCTGATGCGCAACGCCGGGCGCGTGCTGCCGCGCAAACTTATCGAAGAGAAGCTCTACAACTGGGACGATGATGTCTCCAGCAATGCCATCGAAGTTCACGTTCATCATCTGCGCCGCAAGCTCGGCACTGATTTTATCCGCACGGTGCACGGCATCGGTTACACCCTGGGTGACGCATGAAACTGACTCAACGCCTGAGCCTGAAACTGCGCCTGACGCTCCTCTTTTTAGTGCTGTCGCTGACGGCATGGTTTGCCGCCAGCGTGGTGGCCTGGCAGCAGACCTCGCACAAGCTCGATAAACTGTTCGATACGCAACAAATGCTGTTTGCCAAACGGCTGTTAACCATGGATCTGGACGAGATCCATGCGCCACAACGGATGCGCGAGATCCCGAAAAAGGCCAAACATGGCCGCCTGGACGATGACGCTCTGGCTTTTGCTATCTACTCCCCCGACGGAAAAATGCTGCTGAATGACGGTGAAAACGGCCGTGATATCCCGTATCACTATCGCCGCGAGGGGTTCGACAACGGGCAACTGAAAGACGACAACGACGAGTGGCGTTTTTTATGGCTCACCGCGCCAGACGGTAAATACCGGGTGGTGGTCGGCCAGGAGCGGGAGTACCGTCAGGAGATGGCACTGGATATTGTCAGCTCGCAACTTATGCCGTGGATGGTGGCGCTACCCGTCATGCTGCTGTTGCTTATTGTGTTGCTTAGCCGGGAACTGAAGCCGCTGAAAAATCTGGCGCAAACCCTGCGCTCGCGATCGCCAGACGCCACCGACAAGCTGCCGACCGGCGGCGTGCCGACGGAAGTGCGTCCTCTGCTGGATGCGCTCAATCATCTGTTCACGCGTACCCAGGAGATGATGAGCCGTGAACGTCGTTTTACATCGGATGCCGCTCACGAGCTGCGTAGCCCGCTCACCGCGCTGAAAGTCCACACCGATGTGGCCCAGCTTTCCCAGGATGACCCGCAGTTGCAGGCCAATGCCCTGGCACAACTGCACGCGGGAATCGACCGGGCATCTCGCCTGGTGGATCAGCTTCTGACGCTGTCGCGTCTGGATTCGCTGGAAAACCTGGATGACGTTGAACCCCTGCCGATGGCCGATGTGCTGCAATCAGCCGTGATGGATTGTTATCACCCTGCGCAGCAGGCAGGTATCGACGTGCGCCTTCACATCAATGCCCCGCAAACCACCCACACCGGGCAGCAGCTTCTGCTCAGCCTGCTGGTACGTAATCTGCTGGACAACGCCGTGCGTTACAGCCCGCGCGGCAGTGTGGTGGACGTTACGCTCGACGCCCATAGTTTTACCGTACGTGATAACGGGCCAGGGATTGCACCCGATGCGCTGGCACGGCTCGGCGAGCGTTTTTACCGCCCGCCAGGGCAGACAGAAACGGGCAGCGGTCTGGGATTATCTATCGTGAAGCGCATTGCTGCACTGCACGGGATGCACGTTACTCTGGGTAATGCGCCGGAAGGTGGATGTGAGGTAAAAGTCAGCTGGTAACCGCATTATTGCTTCTCAGGCAAAAGACTTTGCACATTTTGCTCATTTTATCGTTTCGCTCTCGCGCGTAGAATTGTTGCCAAAATCGCATTAACGAGGACACATAATGAGCAACATCCTGATTATCAACGGCGCGAAAGAGTTCGCGCACTCTAAAGGCCAGCTGAATGACACCCTGACCGAGGTCGCGGACGGTTTCCTGCGCGACGCCGGGCATGATGTTAAAGTTGTGCGCGCGGATAGCGACTATGACATCAAAGCAGAAGTACAGAATTTCCTGTGGGCAGATGTGATTGTCTGGCAGATGCCAGGCTGGTGGATGGGCGCGCCGTGGACGGTGAAAAAGTACATTGATGATGTGTTCACCGAAGGACACGGTTCACTGTACGCCAGCGACGGTCGTACCCGTTCAGATGCGTCCAAAAAATACGGTTCTGGCGGCCTGATTCAGGGCAAAAAATACATGCTGTCGCTGACCTGGAATGCACCAATCGAAGCCTTCACCGAACAAGACCAGTTCTTTGAAGGCGTGGGCGTAGACGGTGCATATCTGCCATTCCACAAAGCCAACCAGTTCCTGGGGATGGAGCCACTGCCGACCTTTATCGTCAATGACGTGATTAAAATGCCGGACGTCCCGCGCTATATCGCAGAATATCGCAAGCATCTCGGCGAGATTTTTGCTTAACTGGTAGCCTGGAATTAGAAGGAGTTAACCATGCTTACCGTTATTGCTGAAATCCGTACTCGTCCAGGTCAACATCACCGCCAGGCGGTGCTGGATCAGTTCGCGAAGATTATCCCGACCGTACTGAAAGAAGAAGGCTGCCACGGCTACGCGCCGATGATTGATGCCGCGACAAACGCCAGCTTCCAGGCCACTGCGCCCGATTCAATCATTATGGTTGAACTGTGGGAAACAGTAGCGCACCTTGAAGCACACCTGCAAACAGCGCACATGAAAGCGTGGAGCGATGCGGTGAAAGGTGACGTACTGGAAACCCATATCCGTATTCTGGAGCAAGGGGTTTAAGTTCAGCTGACCCTGAACCGTAGGCCCGGTAAGCGTTAGCGCCACCGGGCTTTGTTTTATCCGCTACCAGTACAGCTTCCAGCTCTGGGTAAACCGCACCAGCGCCTCAACGTAGAAGTAATCCCCCCAGCTTGCGCACTCATCCACCCCTTTGTTGCTCGCCAGATGATAGACCGAGTGCTTCAGCAGCCCGTTGCCCTTCTCGTCTTTGCCCATCAGGTAGTGCTTCGTCAGCGACGACATGATGCCTTTCGCCCACGCCAGATAATGTTCTCTGTCCGGATCGGTTACCGGCAGATGCTTCACCAGTTCCAGCAACCCGCACACCGCAATGGCCGCCGATGACGAATCGCGCAGCGCATCGGTTCCCACCAGCGCCAGATCCCAGTGGCAGACGTAATCTTCCGGCAGGCGGTTAAGGAAATAATTCGCCAGCCGTTTGGACAGGGCGATCATCGTCTCATCGCCGGTATAGATGTAGCTCAGCAGAAAACCGTAAATTCCCCACGCCTGCCCGCGCGACCAGCAGGAGTCATCGGCGTAGCCCTGCTGAGTGTTGCCATAACGCGGCGCGCCGGTGACCACATCCATATAGTAAGTGTGGAACGTCGAGGCATCTTCGCGGATAAGATAGGTTGCCGCCTGCATTACGTGGGCTTTCGCCGCATCGGCAAAACGGGGATCGCCCGTCTGTTCAGTTGCCCAGTAGAGCAGCGGCAGATTCATGTTGCAGTCGATTATCATCCGCCCGGCCTGTTCCGGATCGGCCAGATCGCCCCACGCCTGGATAATTTTCGCCTTCTCGTGGAAGCGCTCCAGCAGTGCTTCTGCCGCCAGCAGAGAGAAACCACGCGCTTCACGGTTGCCGGTCAGTCGCCAGGCCGCCACACAGGAAAGCGTATACAAAAAACCTAAATCGTGGGTGTTGGTGTCGTTACGCCCGGCGATGCGCAGGCCAAAGGAACGCACATGCTTTTCCGCCATCGCGCGGAATTTCTCGTCCCCGCTCATCTCCCACGCCAGCCAAAGCTGCCCGGTCCAGAAGCTGGTCGTCCACTCCACGTTGTCCGTCAGTGGATAAAACCCCTTCTGGCAGGTTTCCGCCGGGAAGCGTTCACCGAACGCCGTTAAGTGACGGCCAATCAGGTCGAGGATATGGCTGCGCGCCGAACTCAGTTCATCACCAAACGCACGCGGATCAACGGGTGCAGGAATAGCGGGCAGGCGCTCCTCAGTGATACGACTTAACATATTTCGGTTCCTTCTTTGACGGCTTCATTAGCGAGTTGGATGTTGTTCTGCAACGTTCAGCGCTTGTGCGCTGCGCCATTTGCTCTGGCAGGCAGATAACGTAAAAGCAGAAATAAGAGTAAAGGTCAGCGCCGTAGCGCCCATGATGATATAGGTCTGTTCAAAACCGATGCGGTCATACAGTAAGCCTGCCGGTGAAGAGACCACCACATTGCCGACATACAGCATCGCCTGATACCCCAGTAAATACATGGTGGCATTAACGCGTTTATCGAAATGCTCGGCGATATATTTAAATACTGAAACCAGCAACAGACAGATTTCCAGACCGTAGAGCGGCTTCAGGACGGAAATTAATAAATGGGAATCGCACAGGCCGGAAATAATCAGTCGCGCGCCAACAATCAGCCCGACAATTAATAACCCGCGCTTGGCACCGATGAAATTCACAAACAGCGGGATCACCATATACATGATGAACTCCATCCCTGACTGCACCGTCCCCAGATAGCCAAACACCGCGTTACCCTGATGAATATCATCAAAGAAGGTGACGAAATAGCGCGAGAATTGCTGCTCGGCAATAAACATCATCCACGCCACGCCTGCCACATACAGGCAGAAGGCCCAGAATTTACGGTTACGCAGCAAGGCGTAGACATCCGCCGGGGCGATTTTTTCTTTGGTTAACACCTCGCCAGCATGAACGGAGTTAGTGTTCACTTTCAGGCTAAGCAACACCACCAGCATAATGACCGAGGCCACGCTGCCCATGATAAAGTTATAGGCCGGAGAGAGGTTAAACAGCAGGCCAGAGAAAGAGGACGCCACCGCCCAGCCAAGCGAACCCCACATCCGAATTTGCCCAAACTCCATACCGTTTAAGCGGCTGAAACGGTCAGAATAGGATTCGCACGCCGCCACCCCTGCATACCAGGCAAAGCTTAAATAGAGCGCACCGAGAATAATCCCCAGCAGGGTGTTGGACATTAACAGCGGCTGGTAAACATAAATAAAGAACGGCGCCATCAGGGCAGACATCGCCACCACAAAATAGAGCAGGTATTTGCTCATCCCTATCTTATCGAGAATATAACCGTAGATGGGCTTCAGAATAACGGAGAACACACCGTTAACCGCAAATACCGTCCCGATAACCGTACCGCTGAGATTGGCTTTTTGTCCGAGCCAGATAGCCAGCAGGCCAATACTGGCCGACCAGGTAAAAAAGTAGAGAAAGATAAAACTGCTTATTTTGTAATATTCGGTTCTGTTATTCGTAGATGTATTTTTCATATCATCCTCGCCGACATGTAGGGCCAGAGTTTTTATAATGTGAACGACAGCTGACGTTCGCCTCCAGGTTCGCGGATCACGACCTGGTGATGAGTCATATTCAGTTGCGGCACTGCCGCGTAGTGTTGTTGTTTTTCACTGGCGATGACGGCACAGCACAGCCAGCTCTCCCCTTGCGGGATATCGGTTTTCAGCAGCGGGACAGAGGCGCACTCCGGGAACATAATGCTGCTGTTCGGCGGCGTCACGATGCTGTCCGGCTGGCGCATCAGTTCTGGCGACAAACAAACAATAGCGCTACTGCCGTTTTGCGCGTCCAGGTAACAACCGTGCTCGCGGAGCTGGTGTTCGGTTTTCATCACGGCAAAGCCCCCTTCCACTGTTTGCAGGACGCGGGCGCTGTTAATACGGTGCAGGCGCAAATGCCACTCCCCGAACGGGACCTGCCAGGTTTCGATATGGACGTCGTGCCACGGCGACCAGCGTGAATAGAGGTAATTTTCATCCACCCTCACCTCGTCACACTCGCGACGACCGCGGAAGTAATTATCCCCGTCGGCCAGCAACAGCATGGAGTCACAGGCGGCGTGTTTCAGGCCATAACGCCCGCGTTCAATGGTGAAACCAAAACGGCTGGAGTAGGCAAATTTAGTGTATTTGGCTTCGGTATTGACGTAGTTATTCAGCTCAAGCTGCCCGGCGGTGAGCAACGTGACATGCTGCGACGCCTCCGCGTGCATCAGGATCTGTTGGGCATGGGGGATCACCTGTTTTTCAGCAAGCGCGGGCAACGGCTGCTCTTCGGCCTGCCAGAACGGGTGAGTCTCTGGCAGAGCCAGGATCAGGTACGTTTTCAGTGCCCAGTAGGGTGAGCCAGGCGAATTGTAGTCTTCACACATCGCCAGGTTGGGATAGGCAAAACCGAGTGTCAGAATGCCGTCACGATCAGTAATGGGCTGCTGTTGCCACCAGCGCAGATGGCGCAGAATAATCCCTTTGACGATACCCGGCGTGAACACCTCCAGCCCGGAAAAGGCTACCGCGCTCCAGAAGGCAACCATCGCAAAGCGGTAGGTCAGGCTGCGGCCAAACGGTACCGATGCGCCATCAGCGGCAGACATATAGATAAAGTCTGCGGCAAACAGACGCGAGCGTTCGCGCAGAATGGTCGCCCTCGGTTCATCACCACTCAGGGTGGCGTAAATCAGACCGTAGAAGTGGAACGCCATAGAGATGTAATAATCTTTCGGGCGGCCCGGGCCGTCGGAATACCAGCCATCGCCCAGGTAGTAGGCTTCCATCATCGCAAAGCGGTCGTCGATGGCGCGCTGGTTGTACGGCAGCCCGGCGCGTTTAAACCCAAGCTGAACCATAATGGCAAAGTAGTTCCAGTTGCTGTCCGGCATCTGCGCGTCTGTTATCTGGTTCAGCCAGGTGTGCAGGTTCATCAGCTCGCGCTCGGTGAACTGCGACGTGAGTGAGTCCTGCAACAGCGACAGCCCCAACCCGTACGCCGCCATTTCTACCAGACGCTGATCGTAAGGCGCAGTTTCCCCCCAGTAACCTTCGCTGTGCGGATCGGTGCCAGCCCGGATAGCTGCGATGTACTTGTCGCTAAACGCGGTGGTTTCACCGGATGCCATCAGTGGAAATAGCCCCCACAACGCGCGGGAAAGCCCCTCCATCTGCGCGATATCCGTGGCGTAATGCGCACAGGTATCCCCCAGAGAAAAGCGCGAATAGCCTGCCGGAAACTGCGTATCCAGCGCACCCAGCAGGGTATTTAACGCCGCCACGACATCCTTGCGGGAAGACAATGGATTTGATTTTTCTTTATTTACCGCAGACATAGGCTTGTCCTCGTCATCAACTGCGGCAAAGCATAGTGAATCCTCACCGTGCAGAAATGTTAGCCATGTCACAGGAGAGCGCGATGAATAAACTCGCAGTTGAGAAAATTTAAAAAGGTGGTTTATAAAGACAATCAGACGGGGAAAAGTTGAGTTTTATTGCACTATGCGCGACACACTAAAATCCGATCATCTGGAGCTGATCACCTTAAACGATGCCATTGCGTCGTTTAGCCGGCTCTTTGCCAATACCGTGCGTTATCACCACTGGCATCAGTGTCTGGAAATTCTGTATGTGGAGGAAGGATTCGGCGTGGCGATTGTTGATAACCGCCACTACACCATGCGCCCCGGGCGGCTGTTTTTCTTCCCACCCTTTACTCTGCATAAAGTGATGGTGGATGAGCAGGCAGAGGCCATTTATCGGCGCACCATCATTCATCTCGATCCCCATGCGGTGCTGAAGGTGCTGCGTGATTTCCCGCAGACCCTGCAACGATTACAAAAGCTCTCACGCCGTGGCGGGGAAGCCTGGGTGGCGGATGTTTCAGCCAGCCACGCGCACATTGATCACCTGCTGGGGTGCTATGCAAAGCGCGCCAGCGTCCAGCCCCTTAACAGCGAAAATATCGCCAGCCTGCTGATTAGCCTGTTTGCCATGTTACCCGGTGACGATGACGGCGCGCCCGGCAGCAGCCACGGGATCGCAAGCCAGGTGATGTTCTGGCTCGATGAACACTATCGGGATAAATTCAGGCTGGATGCGCTGGCTGAAGAACTGGGGAAATCACGCAGCTATGTGTCGCGAAAATTCCATGCCGAAACGGGCGAGAAGATCCACGACTATCTGAACACCATCAGGCTGCGGAAAGCGTGCGAATGCCTGCTGCACACGGATGCCAGCGTGCGTGAAATAGCCGAACAGGTGGGCTTTTCCGACGTGACCTGGTTTATCAGCGCATTCAGAAAAGGGATTGGCGAGACGCCGTTGCAGTACCGCAAGAACCATGCTGACCGCTGAGCGGGGTTATTGCCGGGTGGCGGCTACGCCTTACCCGGCCTACAAAACAACAAAACCGTACCTATCAGCTGCTCTTCTTCCCCGGCTTTAACCCGCGATGAAATTCGTTGATGCGCTTCATCGACTTAATGGTGCGCTGCGGCTCGGTGGATGCCACGGACAAAATAATCATCTCCAGACACAACAGTACGGTGCCATGCAGCGGAATTTTGCCTTTCTCGCCGCCACGTGGCACATGGATGACCACGCTGGCCTCTTTGCTGAAGCGCGACTCCAGCGCGTTAGTCAGCAAGATGGTTGGGATGCCCAGGCGTTTAGCTTCACGAAGCGTGGTTTGTCCTTCCCGATGGGCAGATTTTTGCGCCATCATCACCAGCACGTCACCGCGCTGGAGCGCAATCAGCTGTTCGGCCAGGCCAATGCCGGTGCGGTTAAGCGGTGTGGCAGGTAAACCAATACGGCTGAACAGCCGGGCTGTATACTCGGCCAGAATGCCCGATGCACCAATACCAAAAATAGCGACCTGTCGCGCCTGCGCCAGCAGCGATACTGCCTGCGCCATTGCATAACGGTTACCCGGTTCAGACAACACATCGCAGGTGTGCTGATGCCCTTCGAGTACAAAATCGATGCTCGCGTTAACATCGCTGGTGAGGGTATTCACCGTGGTGGACATCTTTTCGCTGGAGCTCACCACCGGGCCGAACCACTGCTCCAGCGTCTGTTTCAAATCACGCAGCCCGGCAAAGCCCAACGCCTGAATGGCACGGACCACGGTCGCATCGGAGGTTTTTAGCAACGTAGCGATTTCCATTGCCGTCTGTTCCATTACCGCTTCACGGTTCTCATTGATATACCGCGCCACCAGCAGCAGGCGCGGCGTCAACTGATGCCCGCGGGATCGAAAGCGTTCACCATAAACATCCACCCGCGCTTTATCTTTTCTGATCACCTGGAGGCCTCCGGCAGCGGCCGCCCCGCTATCTGAGACTGCACCTGCGCGGCCATCAGCCCCAGTGAAGCAAATGAGTTTGAAATCGCCTCTTCACGGGAGATCAGGATGTAATGCCCGGTACGACAGGCATTCAGGAACTGGCACCAGCCGGGCATTACCGCGTCCATCGCCGCCAGCTCATCCTGCGGTTTTCCCCCCGTATCGCCACGCCAGGTGGCAAATACAAAATCGGCGTCCAGTTCTGGCAGACGCTCGGCACTGACGTCAATACGCCCGCCATCCGGGATATTCTCGATAAGCGGCGGGAAGGTGAATCCGGCATCACGCAGCACGCGTCCCAGGGAGTGATAGCTGTGCATGGCGGTGATTTTGCCCTGATTAGCCTGAATCACCGACACGGTGACCTTGCGAGTATCGATGGTCGCTTTCAGCGCGTTGATTTGCTCCTGATAGCGACGCTCAAGGATCTTCAGCCGCGCCTGCGTTCCCGTCAGTTGCGCCAGCTTGCGGTAGATTTCCGGCGCACCGCCATCGAGGTGATCGATGCTCACCGTGGGAGCGATTTTTTCCAGTTGCTCCACTGGCGTGTTGCGGGTCGGTTCGGTGATGATCAGATCCGGTTTTGCGGCCGCAATGGCTTCGATATCAATATCCGCGGTGCCGATAAACCGGATGGAGGAGTTATCAAAATCAACGCCCGTTAACATGCCACTGGAGCGAATAAAATGGCTGCCGTCCGGTCGCGTGCGGCCGTGGCTGGCAACCGGAGGCACACCAAGCTCAATTAAGGGGATGGTGATATCCAGATCGTGCAGCGAAACAATCCGCCGCGGATGAACGGGCACAGTAACCTTGCGCCCCAGATCGTCCGTGAACACCTGAGTCGGCTCTGCCGCACTCACCGAAAACCCAACCAGCAACAATATCGAAAAAAGAAAGCGCATCAGTATCCCCATTAAAATCTGTCCCGCCGCTGCCACAGCAGCAACAGGAAAAACGGCCCACCAATCAAAGAAATCACAATGCCTGCGGGGAGTTGCAGCGGTAAAAATGCCAGACGGCCGACGTTATCGGCCATCAGCACCAGCAGTGCGCCCAGCACCGCACTCCCCAAAAGCAATGCAGTTTGCCCGCCGCGTAACAAGGCACGTGCCATATGCGGAGCAATCAATCCGACAAACCCGATACTGCCCACGCAGGAAACGCAGGCTGCGGTCAGCACCACCGGGGCGAGAAGGCGCAGCAGCGCCAGCCGTGACGTACGAACCCCCAGCCCCGTGGCGGCCTGATTGCCGAGCAGGGCCACGTCGGCCGCACGAGCGGTGAAAAGCAGTAAGGCACATGCAGGCACAGCCCACCCAGCCGCCACGCCCACCAGCGCCCAGTTTGCCGTATGCAGGCTCCCCGCCAGCCACAGCATCGCGGTCTGCACATCACGCACATTAGCCGTGGTCATAAAGACGCCCATTGCCGCCGCAAAAGCCCAGGAAACGCCAATCCCGGTAAGAATAAAACGTGGCCGCGAAATATCACGCGCCAGTGCCACCACGAGTAATGCCGTCAGCAGTCCACCGACCATACCCACTGCCGGACGCCAGAACAGGCTCAGCGCCGGGAACTGAAAAATCAGCAGCAGCACCGTCGCACTACAGCCCTCTTTCACACCAATCAGCCCCGGGTCGGCCAGGCCATTACGGGTAATGGACTGCATTGCCGCCCCCGCCATCCCCAGCATGGCACCACAGAGGACGGCCATCAGCAGACGCGGCAGACGAATATCCATCACGATGTAACGCGCATCCGCAGGCAGGCTTTCAGGGTAAAACAGCGCCCGACCGATCGCGGAAGTGGGTATAGGCAGTGAACCGTGCGTCAGGCCAAAACTGAGCAGCAGCACCGTCATCAGCAGGAACAGCGACAGGCACGCCAGCGCACGCGGACGCACGAGCGCAGAATATGCGCCGATGCGTAACGGCCGCAGTCCGGCACGCAAAACCACCCGCCTCATTTGAACATCCTCGAGGCCATAACGATAAAGACCGGCGCGCCAACCAGCGCCGTCATCACGCCGGTGGCCAGCTCATAAGGCGTGAATAACGTGCGGGCGGCCAGATCGGCAATCAGTAAGACCAGCGCACCGCACAGGGCAGAAAGCGGTACCATCACGCGTATATCTGCCGACACCAGACGGCGAATAAGCTGTGGAACCACAAGGCCGATAAACCCAATGGGCCCGGCAATGGAGACTGCCGCACCGCACAACAGCGCAATTGCCAGTAGCGCAAACAGGCGGGTTTTCAGCAGCGAAACGCCTAAGCCCTGCGCCATACGGTCGCCCAGCGCCAGCATATTCAGCGATGGCGACAACCACAGCGCCAGCGCAAAACCTGCGCCAGCCACCCAGGAGGCGGTGCGAACTATCTCGCCGTTTAATCCGGCCAAATCCCCTGCCAGCCAGGTTCGCATGGCGAGCAGCGTCTGTTCATCCAGGATCAGCACAGCGGCGGTAATAGACGATGCGAATGCCGACAACGCCACGCCACACAGGGTCACTTTCATCGGGGTTAACCCGCTGCGCCCGGCGGATGAGAACATCAGCACCAGCAGAAACAGCGCCCCTGCACCGGCCGCAGCAATCAGTGGGCGACCAAACGGCAGGCTAAGTCCCAGAGCACTGGTTAACACCACCGCCAGCGCCGCCCCGGCATTCAGCCCCAGAATATGCGGTTCCCCCAGAGGGTTGCGGATAACGGATTGCAGCAACACGCCCGCCACGCCAAGCGCCGCACCGGTGGTCAGCGCGGCGAACAGGCGCAACAACCGCAGCTTAACGATGACGTTATGCTCGAAATTGCGCGGGTCGAAATGAAAGAACGCCTGCACCACCGTTTGCGGGGCGATAAAGCGCGCGCCGATCCCCAGATGGGCAATGCCACCTGCCACCAGCAATAGCGCAAAAAGAATGAATGCCAGGGATGTACGCATCATGGCTTTGCGGTTCCCTGACGAAAAGGCATAAAGAATGGCTTTCCGGTCAATGGGTTCACCGACATATGCACGTCGACATCAAAAACCGCTTTGATCAGTTCAGGCGTACAGACATCACCCTCATGAAGCACTCCCTGCACTTTTCCTTGCCGCAGAAAGACCAGCGAATCGCCATAGTTAACGGCGAAATTGAGATCATGGAGCACCACCACGACGGTACGCCCGTGATGGCGGGTCAGCGTGTGAAGCAGTTCGAGGATCTCGACCTGATAGCGAAGGTCGAGATACGTCGTTGGCTCATCCAGCAGGATATACGGAGTTTGCTGCGCCAGCGCCATAGCTATCCAGCAGCGCTGACGCTGGCCGCCGGACAGGCTTTCGACTGGCAGGTGAGCAAATTCCGTGGTGCCGGTCAGACGCAGGGCCTCTTCAACCGCGAGCTCATCTTCATCGCTCCACTGGCGCATAAAGTTTTGCCAGGGAAAGCGCCCGCGCGACACCAGCTCGAATACAGTTAACCCTTCCGGCAGTATTGGCGATTGCGGAAGAATGCCCAGGCTGCGTGCGACCGCTTTGGTGGGCTGTTCATGGATGGCTTTCCCGTCCAGAAACGCGCTACCGCCAAGCGGCTGAAGCAGGCGCGCAATGGTACTGAGCAGAGTGGATTTTCCGCAGCCGTTTGCCCCAACCAGGACAGTCATTTTCTGCTGGGGGATCGCAAGGGAAATATCATCAACGATGATTTTTTTCTGATAGCCAGCAGAGAGGTTTTCAAGCACCAA
Organism: Enterobacter sp. Tr-810; assembly: GCF_011752765.1. Lineage (NCBI taxonomy): Bacteria > Pseudomonadati > Pseudomonadota > Gammaproteobacteria > Enterobacterales > Enterobacteriaceae > Enterobacter > Enterobacter sp. Tr-810. Next base: position 27,815 of record NZ_VWWW01000006.1, read on the forward strand.
CCCCTGCTTTTTCGTGTTATGAGCCACGTGAACGCCAACTTAATAAAATGACAAACAAATAAAAATAAAACTCATTCTCTTTTGGGAGTTTGCCGCTGCGCCATGTAGTAGTCAAGCGAATAAACACCCCGAAAAAGCCAGGGGTAATAACAGGCTACTACGCTAACAACACATTTATTAATTCTTTTATTTTCATATTGTTAAACAAGAAAAAATCGGATGCGCATTGGTCTTTTTATTTTGTAGTCGATTTTTTCTATTTTCCATTTACTACTACATTTTTGCATGATTGAATGATTATCAATTACATGTTCGAGGCCTGAACAGGCGAACGGACAGACCGTTAAGGGCAATGAATCACACATTCTTCCGCGAACATTCATGCGCGGGATATTTCGGGAAAACAGATGTAATGGCTAAGTTCACACCTTCACTCTCTGGGGTAAAAGGGCGCGCGCTCTTTTCACTGTTATTCATCACACCGCTGGTGCAGGCCGCTGATACCACAGCGGCTAAAGATGGCGAAACGCTGACCGTGACCGCCGATCCAAATGCCACCACCGATGCCACAAACGGCTATCAGCCGCTGAACACCTCCACCGCTACGCTGACCAACATGCCAATGCTGGACATCCCACAGGTGGTGAATACCGTCAGCGATAAGGTGCTGGAAGATCAGCACGCTACCACGCTCGACGAAGCGCTGTATAACGTCAGCAACGTTGTGCAAACCAACACTCTGGGCGGCACCCAGGACGCGTTTGTGCGCCGGGGCTTTGGCGCCAACCGCGACGGATCGATCATGACCAACGGCCTGCGTACCGTACTGCCGCGCAGCTTTAACGCATCAACCGAGCGCGTGGAAGTGCTGAAAGGCCCGGCCTCGACCTTGTACGGCATCCTCGATCCTGGCGGCCTGATTAACGTGGTCACCAAACGCCCGGAAACGACGTTCGGCGGCTCAATTTCTGCCACCTCTTCCAGCTTTGGCGGTGGCACCGGGCAATTTGATGTGACCGGGCCGATTGAAGGGACGCGTCTGGCATATCGCCTGACGGGTGAATATCAGGACGAAGATTACTGGCGTAACTTTGGGACGGAACGCAGCACCTTTATCGCGCCCTCCCTGACCTGGTTCGGCGATGATGCCACCGTCACGGTGCTCTATTCCCATCGCGACTATAAGACACCGTTCGACCGTGGAACAATCTTCGACCTCAATACCAAGCAGGCCGTAAAGGTTGACCGAAAAACCCGCTTTGATGAGCCGTTCAATATTACTGACGGGCAATCAGACCTGGCACAGCTCAACGCCGAATACCGCCTGAACAGCCAGTGGACCGCGAAGTTCGACTATAGCTACAGCCAGGATAAATACAGCGATAACCAGGCGCGTGTGATGGCGTATGACTCCGCCACCGGCAACCTGACGCGCCGTGTGGATGCAACGCAAGGCTCCACCCAGCGAATGCACACCACCCGTGCCGATTTGCAGGGGAACGTGGATATCGCCGGCTTCTACAACGAGATCCTGACCGGCATCTCCTATGAGAATTACGATCTGCTGCGCACGGATATGATCCGCTGTAAGAACGTGAAAGATTTCAATATCTATAATCCGTCCTACGGCAATCTCGGCAAATGTACGACCGTTTCGGCATCCGATAGCGACCAGACGATCAAGCAGGAGAGTTACTCCGCCTATGCGCAGGACGCGTTGTACCTGACCGATAAATGGATCGCCGTCGCCGGGCTGCGTTATCAATACTACACCCAGTATGCGGGTAAAGGCCGTCCGTTTAACGTTAACACCGACAGTAGCGACGATCAGTGGACGCCGAAGCTGGGTCTGGTTTACAAGCTGACGCCGAACGTGTCGCTGTTTGCCAACTACTCGCAGACGTTTATGCCGCAATCCTCTATTGCGAGCTATATCGGCGACCTGCCACCAGAAACGTCAAATGCCTACGAAGTGGGTGCGAAGTTTGACCTGTTCAACGGTATTACCGCCAATATCGCGCTGTTTGATATTCATAAGCGCAACGTGCTGTATACCGAAAGCGTGGGGGATGAAACCATTGCCAAAACCGCGGGTCGCGTGCGCTCGCAGGGTGTGGAAGTGGATCTCGCCGGATCGCTTACCGAGAACACCAACATCATCGCCAGCTACGGTTATACCGATGCGAAAGTGCTGGAAGATCCTGATTACGCGGGCAAGCCGCTGCCAAACGTGCCACGTCACACCGGCTCGCTGTTCCTGACCTACGATATTCATAACGTGATTGGCGGGAATACCCTGACGCTCGGCGGCGGCGGGCACGGTGTAAGCCGTCGTTCAGCCACCAACGGTGCGGATTACTATCTGCCGGGCTACGTCGTTGCAGATGCGTTTGCGGCGTATAAAATGAAGCTGCAATACCCGGTGACGTTGCAGGTGAACGTGAAGAACCTGTTTGATAAGACCTACTACACCTCCTCTATCGCGACCAATAACCTGGGCAACCAGATTGGCGACCCGCGTGAAGTGCAGTTCACGGTGAAGATGGAGTTTTGATGTAAAAAAGCCCGGTGGCGCTAACGCTTACCGGGCCTACTATCCCATTCCCTCTCCCTGTGGGAGAGGGTCAGGGTGAGGGCATCAGGCCTCAATATCCGCCATATCGCCTTTCTCCTGTAACCAGTTACGTCGGTCTTCCGAACGCTTCTTGGCAAGGAGCATATCCATCATGGCATTGGTTTGCTGCTCGTCTTCATCGCTGATCGTCAGCTGCACCAGACGGCGCGTGTTCGGATCAAGCGTGGTTTCACGCAGCTGCATCGGGTTCATCTCGCCCAGCCCTTTAAAGCGCTGAACGTTTGGTTTGCCCTTCTTGCGCTTGAGCTGTTCCAGAACGCCCGCTTTCTCTTCTTCCGTCAGCGCGTAGTACACCTCTTTGCCGAGGTCGATACGGTACAGCGGCGGCAGCGCCACGTGGACGTGACCGTTTTTCACCAGCGTTCTGAAGTGCTTCACAAACAGCGCGCAGAGCAGCGTGGCGATGTGCAGACCATCGGAGTCCGCATCCGCAAGGATACAGATCTTACCGTAACGCAGCTGGCTCAGATCGTCGCTGTCAGGATCGATGCCGATCGCCACAGAGATATCGTGCACTTCCTGCGAGGCCAGCACTTCATCGGAAGAAACCTCCCAGGTATTCAGGATCTTACCCTTGAGCGGCATGATCGCCTGATATTCACGATCGCGCGCCTGTTTGGCGGATCCGCCTGCCGAATCCCCTTCCACAAGGAACAGTTCGGTGCGGTTGAGGTCCTGTGCGGTGCAGTCGGCCAGTTTGCCCGGCAGCGCAGGGCCACTGGTCAGCTTTTTACGCACCACTTTCTTCGCCGCACGCAGACGACGCTGCGCGCTGGAAATGGCCATTTCGGCCAGCATCTCTGCCGCCTGAACGTTCTGGTTCAGCCACAGGGTAAAGGCATCTTTGACCACGCCAGAAACGAAGGCCGCGCACTGGCGCGATGACAGGCGTTCTTTGGTCTGACCGGCAAACTGCGGGTCTTGCATCTTCACGGACAGAACGTATGCGCAGCGATCCCAGATATCTTCCGCCGACAACTTCACGCCACGTGGCAGAATGTTGCGGTATTCGCAGAACTCGCGCATCGCGTCCAGCAAGCCCTGACGCAGGCCGTTGACGTGCGTACCGCCAAGCATGGTTGGGATCAGGTTGACGTAGCTTTCCGTCAGCAGCTCGCCGCCTTCCGGCAGCCACAGCAGCGCCCAATCCACGGCTTCGGTGTCACCGTTAAAATTACCGACAAACGGTTTTTCCGGCAGCGTAGGCAGGCCGTTTACCGCTTCGCACAGATAGTCGTTCAGACCATCGGCGTAGCACCAGGTTTGCTCGGTATTGTTAACGTGGTCTTTAAAGGTGATTTCCACGCCCGGGCACAGCACGGCTTTGGCTTTCAGCAGGTGCGTCAGGCGAGAAACGGAAAAACGTGGGCTGTCGAAGAAGCTTTCGTCCGGCCAGAAGTGGACGCTGGTGCCGGTATTGCGTTTACCGCATGTGCCAACAACCTGGAGTTCCTGCACCTTCTCGCCGTTTTCGAACGCGATGTTGTACACCTGACCGTCACGGCGAACGTTCACTTCGACGCGCTTAGACAGGGCGTTAACCACGGAGATCCCCACGCCGTGCAAGCCGCCCGAGAACTGGTAGTTCTTGTTAGAGAACTTACCGCCCGCGTGCAGACGACAGAGGATCAGCTCAACAGCAGGAACACCCTCTTCCGGGTGGATGTCGACCGGCATCCCGCGACCATCGTCGATAACTTCCAGCGACTGATCGGCGTGCAGGATCACGTCTACGCGTTTGGCATGGCCTGCCAGCGCTTCGTCCACACTGTTATCAATAACTTCCTGGCCCAGGTGGTTTGGGCGCGTCGTATCGGTGTACATCCCCGGGCGGCGGCGAACCGGCTCAAGCCCGGTGAGTACCTCAATGGCATCAGCGTTATAGGTTTGCGTCATGATTTAAACTAGCAATTCGCATTGATTGTCAGAGGCTGTGCAGTCCAAGAAAATCGACAATCTGGGTGAAATGATCTTCAAAGCCCGTGAAAGCATGGTTTCCGCCCTCTTCTATAGTCTGGCGGCAGGATGCGTAATACGCCACTGCCTGGCGGTAATCCAGCACTTCATCTCCCGTTTGTTGCAGCAGCCAGATAAGATCGGGCGCTTCAAGCGGGTCTACCTGCATAACTTTGAGATCGTAAATATGGCGAGACTCTAGCACATATTGCTGTCCGGTGTAGGGGTTCTCGTTTTGACCAAGAAAGTCCCGTAACAGCTCAAATGGCCGCACCGCCGGGTTGACCACTACCGCTGGCAGCATGAAGCATTGCGATAGCCAGGTGGCGTAATAACCGCCCAGTGAGGAGCCGACGACACCCAGGGATTCACCACCGTGCTCCAGCACGATAGATTCCAGCATTTCTGCGGCGTCAGCCGGGTATGGCGGCAACTGCGGGATAATCATCTCAACATGCGGATGATGTTCGCTCAACCACGCGCGAAACTGTGTCGCTTTCGCGGAACGCGGCGAACTGTTAAATCCATGCAGGTAAAGGAGCGTAGACATCAATAGCCTTCTGAAGCGGTATCTGGACGGAATTTTAACCCTGACAGACGGCACACTTCAGTGGTCAGCACGCCATCGGCGTGGAGTTCCAGCCAGCGCCAGCCCGGAGCTATGGTATCCAGGGTAAAGTTGGCGCAATGCGGTTTAAACTGCACGCAGGTAGAAGGTGTAGCCAGCATCCGGCGGCCGTTCCAGTCGAGATCCTGTTCCTGATGGATGTGTCCGCAAAGCAGATTTTTCACCCGTGGGAATTTGACCAGAACACGGTCCAGCGCCGCAGAGTTGCGTAAGCTGTGCTGATCAAGCCAGCTACAGCCAGCCGGTAACGGATGATGATGGAGCAACAGTAACGTATGGCGTTCTGGCTCGGCGGCAAGTTTTTTCTCCAGCCATTCGAGCTGGAACTCGCTTAGCTCGCCGTGCGGCACACCAAATACCTGGCTGTCGAGCAGCAGAATTTGCCACTGGTCGCCCACGATGACGGTTTTGGCCGGAGAGATACCTGCTTCCTGAAGCGCGCTGTACATAGCAGGCTGGAAGTCATGGTTGCCCGGCAACCAGACGCAAGGCACGTTAAAACTCGCGATACCCTCAGCAAAATGCTGATAGGCCGCGGAGGATTGATCCTGCGCGAGGTCGCCTGTCGCGACAATTAAATCGCAAGGACGGTTTTCCGCGTGAATCGCGCCAAGTACTGCCTGATAACTCTCCCAGGTGTTCACTCCCAGCAGAGTCTCATGCTTTTCGGCAAACAGGTGAGTATCGGTAATTTGTAATATCCTGACTGGCGCCCCACCAGCAACAGTCAGGTTCAACAGGCTTTCCAAATGGTGTCCTTAGGTAGGTTTATGACGCTAACAAACCGGAATCGCCATTGCTCCATGTGCTAAACAATATCTTAGCCAGTCAGCTAAAAACTGGTTAATTTGATGCTTTTCGTCGCGTTGATGCAACTTTTTATTCGGATAATCATACCGCGCCTTGAAGCGAAAGATCTGCTGGCTTGAACACACTTCAGCGACCATCGCGTCGTGATACAGGCGCACTGTCATTGACGGCAGGCTCCAGTAACTAATGCTGGGGGCCGTTTGCTCGATTTCCACAAGCGTAGTGTAGCGCGTTGATTCTGTAATCGTTAACCGATACTGCGCGTTGCTCACCTGATAGCTCACCGTTTCGCCGGGTGCGTCGTTTCGCGGCAGCAGGCGGCGCAATTGTGCAAAATTGGTTTCGCACAAGCGCATCATTTCTGGGAAGTCAGGTGTATAACGCTTCATTTTTTCCACTCGTTTCGTAATGTCTGATAATGCAGTTGCAGCCATTGCAGAGCGATGACAGACGCTGCGTTGTCGATTTTCCCCTCTTCAACCCACTGGTAAGCCTGCTCCCGACTCACCACATGAACCCGAATATCTTCGTTTTCATCTGCCAGACCGTGAATCCCTTCCGCCGTCGTGGCGTCCACTTCGCCGACCATAATAGACAAGCGCTCGCTGGTGCCGCCAGGGCTTGCCAGGTAGCTGAGCACCGGTTTGGTGCGGCCAACGATCAGCCCTGCTTCTTCCTGCGCTTCGCGGCGGGCAACATCTTCAACCGTCTCACCCTCTTCTATCATCCCGGCGACCATCTCCAGCAACCACGGACTTGGGCTAACGTCATACGCCGCAATTCGGATCTGCTCAATCAGTACCACTTCATCACGCACTGGGTCAAAGGGTAGCAAGACTGCCGCATGACCGCGCTCAAAAATTTCACGTCTGATCTCGCCGCTCATCTGCCCGTTAAACAGGCGATGCCTGAAACGGTAAAGATCCATCGAAAAAAAACCGCTATATAGCGTTTCTCGTGCAATAATTTCTACATCGTTTTTGGCGAATGTCACTGGCAACTTATCTGGTTTTTGCATGAGTCATACCCTTGTAGCAATAGTGTTGAAATCATTAATTTCAAGGCTGTTTATAAGGCTATATGATAGATTGGTGCAAATTACAGCCGGATGGCACGTAACGCCAACCTTTAGGTGTGGAAGATTCTGTTAGAATCGACAATTATTTTTTAATTAGATCAGCGCTAATACTGCTTCACAACAAGGAATGCAAATGAAGAAATTGCTCCCCATCCTTATCGGCCTGAGCCTGACGGGCTTCAGCGCAATGAGCCAGGCAGAGAATCTGTTACAGGTTTATCAGCAGGCACGTCTGGGCAACCCTGATCTGCGTAAGTCAGCGGCCGACCGTGATGCTGCGTTTGAGAAAATTAACGAAGCGCGTAGCCCGCTGCTGCCACAACTGGGCTTAGGTGCAGATTACACCTACAGCAACGGTTTCCGCGATTCTAACGGCGTTAACTCCAATGCGACCAGCGCATCACTGCAATTAACGCAAACTCTGTTTGATATGTCCAAATGGCGTGCGTTGACCTTGCAGGAAAAAAGCGCGGGCATCCAGGACGTCACCTATCAGACCGACCAGCAGACGCTGATACTGAATACCGCAACGGCGTACTTCAACGTGCTGAGCGCGATTGACTCGCTCTCCTACACCGAAGCGCAAAAACAGGCAATTTATCGCCAGTTAGACCAAACGACCCAGCGTTTCAACGTGGGCCTGGTTGCCATCACTGACGTACAAAACGCCCGTTCACAATACGATAGCGTACTGGCAAACGAAGTGACCGCGCGTAATAACCTTGATAATGCGCTGGAATCACTGCGTCAGGTCACCGGTAACTACTACCCTGAACTGGCCTCGCTGAACGTGGACCATTTCAAAACGGACAAACCACAGACGGTAAATGCGCTGCTGAAAGAAGCAGAAAACCGCAACCTGACCTTGCTTCAGGCACGCCTGAGCCAGGATCTGGCGCGTGAACAGATTCGTCAGGCACAGGATGGCCATCTGCCAACCCTGAGTCTGAGCGCGTCGACTGGCGTGTCTGACACCACCTACAGTGGTTCTAAGACTAACAACACCCAGTATGATGACAGCAACATCGGCCAGAACAAAGTCGGCCTGAGCTTCTCTCTGCCGCTGTATCAGGGCGGGATGGTGAACTCGCAGGTGAAACAAGCGCAGTACAACTTTGTGGGTGCCAGCGAGCAGCTGGAAAGTGCACACCGCAACGTTGTTCAGACCGTGCGTTCCTCCTTCAACAACGTCAACGCCTCTATCAGCAGCATCAACGCCTATAAACAAGCCGTTGTTTCTGCACAAAGCTCCCTGGATGCGATGGAAGCAGGCTACTCGGTGGGTACTCGTACCATCGTTGACGTGCTGGACGCGACCACCACGCTGTATAACGCAAAACAACAGCTCTCCAGTGCACGTTACACTTACCTGATTAACCAGCTGAACATCAAATCAGCGCTGGGTACGTTGAATGAGCAGGATCTGCAAGGGCTGAACGCTGCACTCGGCAAACCAGTTTCGACATCGCCAGATAGCGTTGCGCCTGAAAATCCACAGCAGGTTGCCGCGGTGGATAACTTCAACGCTGAAGGCAGCGCGCCTGCTGCACAGCCAGCGTCAGCACGTACCAACACCGGCAGCAATCCGTTCCGTAACTAAGCATTGCCCGATGGCGCTTCGCTTATCGGGCCTACATAATCGTAGGCCGGGTAAGCGCAGCGCCACCCGGCGCAAAATCACATCCGAACGTAAGTCAACGTAAAGATCTCCCTGTTTCCGCCCCTCTTAGCTTCATTTTCGACCACTCATCCTCTATCCTGAGCCTTATTTACTTCGTTCTACCACTGGGTCCTGGAAGACAAAAATGAAACGGACAAAATCGATTAATCACGCATCGTTCCGCAAAAGCTGGAACGCGCGCCATCTCACTCCTGTCGCGCTGGCGATCACCGCCGTCTTTATGCTGGCGGGCTGTGAGAAAACCGACGAAACGGTATCGCTGTATCAGAACGCGGACGACTGTTCAGCCGCCACCGGCAAAGCCGCAGAATGTACCACTGCGTACAACACCGCGCTGAAAGAAGCAGAGCGTACCGCACCGAAATATGCCTCACGTGAAGACTGCGTTGCTGAATTTGGCGAAGGCCAGTGCCAGCAGGCCCCTGCTCAGGCAGGCACGGCACCTGAAAACCAGGCTCAGGCACAATCCAGCGGCAGCTTCTGGATGCCGCTGATGGCCGGTTACATGATGGGTCGTCTGATGGGCGGCGGTGCTGGCTACCAGCAGCAGCCGCTGTTTAGCTCGAAAAACCCGGCAAGCCCGGCGTACGGCCAATACACCGATGCCAGCGGTAAAGGTTACGGTGCAGCGCAACCCGGCCGCACAATGACCGTGCCGAAAACCGCAATGGCGCCAAAACCTGCGACCACCAGTACCATTACCCGCGGCGGTTTTGGTGAGTCAGTTGCAAAACAAACCTCCATGCAGCGTAGCGCAACCGGTTCTTCTACCCGTTCAATGGGCGGCTAATCATGGAACGAGTCAGTATCACCGAGCGCCCGGACTGGCGCGAAAAAGCGACCGAATACGGCTTTAACTTTCACACCATGTACGGTGAGCCGTACTGGTGTGAAGACGCCTATTACAAGCTTACCCTCGCCCAGGTAGAGAAACTGGAAGAGGTAACCGCTGAGCTGCACCAGATGTGCCTGAAAGTGGTTGATAAAGTCATCGACAGCGACGAGCTGATGGCTAAATTCCGCATTCCAAAACACACCTGGAGCTTCGTTCGCCAGTCATGGAAAACCAGCCAGCCATCGCTTTACTCGCGCCTCGACCTGGCCTGGGATGGTGTAGGCGAACCTAAGCTTTTAGAAAACAACGCCGACACGCCAACCTCTTTGTATGAGGCTGCGTTCTTCCAGTGGATTTGGCTCGAAGACCAGGTGAACGCCGGAAACCTGCCGGAAGGCAGTGACCAGTTCAACAGCCTTCAGGAAAAGCTGATTGAACGCTTTGGCGAACTGCGTGAGCAGCATGGCTTTAACCTGCTGCATCTCGCCTGCTGTCGCGATACAGAAGAAGATCGCGGCACAGTGCAGTATTTACAGGACTGCGCGGCCGAAGCCGAAGTGGCTACCGAGTTCCTTTATATTGAAGACATCGGCCTGGGAGAAAAAGGTCAGTTCACGGATTTGCAGGATCAGGTGATCAGTAACCTGTTTAAGCTCTACCCGTGGGAATATATGCTGCGCGAGATGTTCTCTACCAAGCTGGAAGATGCCGGTGTCCGCTGGCTGGAGCCTGCCTGGAAGAGCATTATCTCCAACAAGGCACTGCTGCCGATGCTATGGGAGATGTTCCCGAACCACCCGAACCTGCTGCCCGCTTACTTCGCTGAAGATGATTTCCCGCCGATGGATAAATACGTCGTGAAGCCCATTTTCTCTCGCGAAGGGGCGAACGTGTCCATCATCGAAAACGGCAAAACGCTGGAAGCGGTTGAAGGGCCTTACGGCGAAGAAGGGATGATCGTCCAGGCATTTTATCAACTGCCGAAGTTTGGCGACAGCTATACGCTGATTGGGAGCTGGCTCATCAACGATCAGCCAGCCGGGATCGGTATCCGCGAAGATCGCGCGCTGATCACTCAGGATCTGTCACGGTTCTATCCGCATGTTTTCGTAGAGTAAATTGCGGCCTGATGCCCTCACCCCATCCCTCTCCCACGGGGAGAGGGTGCAAACACTAAAAACGGCAACCAGGGTTGCCGTTTTGCGTTTATTACCCCACCTGCACCGACAACATACTCAGGCTACCCATCTCAATACCATCAACCGGGATCGTAATCGGCTCCTGGCCATCCCACGCGCCTAATACATACAGCAGCGGCAGGAAGTGATCCGGCGTTGGGTTAGAGAGCGAACCGCCTTCGTGTTCCAGATAGTTCACCAGAGGGTGCTGCTCAACCGGGCCTTGCCAGGTCAGGTTCGCTTTTACAAAATCGTTGAAAGATGTTGCCCATGGGTACGGCGTATTCTCCCCGTGCCAGCGTGCAGTACGCAGGTTATGCACCACGTTACCGCTCGCCACCAGCATGATGCCCTCATCACGCAGTGAGGCCAGCTTACGGCCAATCTCCAGATGCCAGGCCGCTGGTTTGGTGCTGTCGATACTCAGCTGCACCATTGGGATATCCGCATCAGGATACATTTTAATGAGCACGCCCCATGAGCCATGGTCAAAACCCCAGGCTTCTTTATCCAGGGCGACCGGGACAGGTGCCAGCAGATCCACCAGCTGTTGTGCCAGCGCAGGCGAGCCAGGCGCCGGATAATGCGTGTCATAAAGTGCCTGAGGGAAGCCACCAAAATCATGGATGGTTTTCGGTGCTTCCATCGCAGTCACGCCTGTGCCACGAGTAAACCAGTGCGCAGAAACCACCACAATTGCTTTCGGGCGTGGCAACGTCTCTCCCAGATGACGCCAGGCGCGGGTGTAGACGTTATCTTCCAGAACGTTCATTGGGCTGCCGTGGCCTAAAAACAGTGCTGGCATACGAGAAGAAGTCATGGTGATATCCTTACAGAAGGTGTCAATTTGATGGTTCTACATTACGCGTAATCTGGCAAAGATGAACGCAGATAAGCGTGAAGATCATCATCAGGAAATTTGAATGTAAGGAATGTGTAAAGCAGAGGCCGCCCTCTCGCTTTGCCAACAATGAATCATTAATATTAATGAGAATCATTATCATAAGGAGCAGTGCATGTCAGTACCTTTGATCCTGACCATACTTGCGGGCGCAGCCACCTTTATTGGTGCAATTCTCGGCGTTCTCGGCCAAAAGCCGTCTAATCGTGTGCTGGCCTTTTCATTAGGTTTTGCCGCAGGGATCATGCTGCTTATCTCCCTGATGGAGATGCTACCCGCTGCACTTGGCACGGAAGGTATGTCGCCAGTGCTGGGCTATGGCATGTTTGTGCTGGGATTGCTGGGTTACTTTGCCCTCGACCGCATGTTGCCTCATGCGCATCCGCAGGACTTAATGCAGAAAAACGTAACGCCCATCCCACGCAATATCAAGCGTACCGCTATTTTACTGACGCTCGGGATCAGCCTGCATAACTTCCCGGAAGGTGTTGCCACCTATGTGACGGCCAGCAGCAACCTGGAGATGGGGTTGGGCATTGCACTGGCCGTTGCATTGCACAATATTCCTGAAGGACTGGCGGTTGCCGGGCCGGTGTATGCGGCAACCGGATCAAAACGAACCGCCATTTTTTGGGCCGGGATTTCAGGGATGGCCGAAATTTTGGGTGGCGTGCTGGCATGGCTGATTCTCGGTAGCCTGGTTTCACCGGTGGTAATGGCGGCCATCATGGCAGCCGTTGCGGGCATTATGGTTGCCTTGTCTGTTGACGAACTGATGCCGCTGGCGAAAGAGATCGACCCGAACAACAACCCCAGTTATGGCGTACTGTGCGGGATGTCAGTGATGGGGCTGAGCCTGGTATTATTGCAGGCAGCAGGTATTGGTTAATACGTTATACGCCTTCGTAAAACGGAGGCGTATATTAATATAATAAATACCATTTAACATATAATGTCACATGCTCTTGATTATTTGAATAATCAACTCCTTTTCAAGACATTTCGATCACTATTTTTGCATAAATAAGCGCCATTCATTCACCGCAAACAACAACCCTGAGTTGGGATTAGGCATCACGTTTGCCGTGGACGATCTGATGCCGTTTGCCAAAGCGACCCCAACCATAACCCAAACTATGGCGTGTTATGCGTCATGTCGATAAGGGGAATGAGTCTGATGGCATGACAACCCGTGTGTATCGGCTAAAACAGAGTGCACCTTCAGACACGAAGGTGTAAATTTTTATGTCAATTTTCTTCACGCCTCGCATTGATTGATAACCCCAAACTATAATGCAACTTGCAACCACTTGTTTCATACAATTGCATTCAGTGAAAATATAATTATTTATTCAATAATTCATGTTACAAAAAAAAGTATAAGTAATTTTAGTAGTTATAATATCTTGACGGACATCATATTGCGGCACTTCTCTTATAACAGTCTTAAGGAAGCTTTCTTCCCCTTGCCCCACTGACACGTTCACCCCAGAACCAATCATCACCATGATGAATATAAAAAATTCACCTAAATGTTCTATTTAAATTTTCTAAAAGTGAAATCACAAATACTAGTGATATATTTATCCCCGTTGTACAAAATTAATTAAAATTGATAATCATACTGCTTGTTTCTAAAGCAAGCTTCACTATAAAGGAATATATTAAATGTTGAACAAAACACTGTTAGCCGTTGTTACTGCTTCCCTGCTGTCTGGTGTTGCTTTCAATGCATCTGCTGCTGATGCAGGTCATGGTAAAGTGACGTTTAAAGGTGAAGTTATCTCTGCACCTTGCTCAATCGCGCCTGGCGATGAAGACCTGCAGGTTAACCTGGGTGAAGTTGCAGATTCAGCGCTGAACGGTGGCAAGTTCTCTCTGCCAGTTGATTTTACTATCCATCTGCAGGACTGTACGCTGACCGGCGGAACCACTGAAGCCCCAACCACTATCAGCAAAGCGAAAGTAACCTTCAACTCTGCAAACGAAGATGCGACCACTAAACTGCTGAAAAATACCTATGAAGGTAACTACGGTGCTGCATCAAACGTTGGCGTACGTATCCTGACCGAAGGTAAAGCTAACGTAGACATGGGTGTAGCGCAGGTATTCAACCTGGTTGCAGATAATGCGTATCAGGAACTGAACTTCAAAGCACGCATGGAATCACCAACCAAAACTGCAACTGCGGGTGATGTTTATACCCAGGCTAACTATATTCTTGCTTACGAGTAATCGTTAACGAATAGCGTTAGGACAATATAAGTCGGTGAAGGAATCACCGACTTTTTTAGTCTATTTTATTAAAAGAAAAGGATTTTATGCGCAACATTAAAAACCCAGCCATATCTGTATTATCTCTTTTAATAAAACAGATTATTCACCCTATTATTGTCGCAGGTGTAATCGTATCCCCTGCCTGGTCGGTAGAGTTCAACACCGACATGATTGACACTGAAGATAAAAGCAATATTGACCTCAGCCAGTTTGAAAAGAAAGGTTACATCCCTGTAGGGCAGTACATCGCTCGCGTTGAGATCAACAAAAAAAGTCTCCCCAACTTATGGTCATTTGACTGGATTAAAGCCGGCAATGAAAGCGGCTCTCAGGTCTGCCTTACACAGAGCGATTTACGCTCATTTGGTTTTGCTGATGAGTTTATTCAACAACTTCAACCTGTTAATACGCAGGGTTGTCTCGATCTCAGCGCAAAACCTGAATTAATCATCGGTCTGAATAAAGCGGATATGGTTGTGTCCATTACTGCGCCCCAGGCATGGATGAAGTATCAGGCAAAAAACTGGACGCCTCCAGAATTCTGGGACGATGGTGTGGCGGGTGCCTTACTCGATTACAACGTCTATGCAAGTCAGTACGATCCTGACGGTGGGGAAAAAAACCAAAACATCAGCTCTTACGGCACACTCGGGTTCAACCTGGGCGCGTGGCGTTTGCGCTCAGATTACCAGTACGATAAATCATATACTAATGGGCATACCAACAGCAGTGACAGTGGTCTGGATCGCACCTATTTGTTCCGCCCTATACCATCAATGTCTGCCAAATTAACCTTGGGTCAGTACGATCTTAACTCCGATATTTTCGACACGTTTCACTTCACGGGCCTCTCTCTGGAGAGTGATGAAAATATGCTGCCCCCGGATTTGCAAGGGTATGCCCCTCAGATTACCGGTATCGCGCAGACCAATGCCAAAGTAACCGTGACCCAAAATGGGCGAATGGTTTACCAGACCACCGTCGCGCCTGGTCCATTTAACATCACCGACCTGGGCGACACTTTCCAGGGTCAACTCGATGTTACCGTTGAAGAAGAAGATGGGCGTAAAAACACCTTCCAGGTAGGCTCGTCTTCAATCCCCTTCCTGACTCGTAAAGGTCAGGTACGATATAAAACCTCGACAGGTAAGCCTACAAGCGTTGGCCAAAGCGACGTTAACAATCCTTACTTCTGGACTGGGGAATTTTCGTGGGGATGGAAGAGTGACATTTCGCTTTACAGCGGAGCATTGCTGACGGCCGATGATTACCAGGCAGTAACAACGGGTATCGGTTATAACATGAACAGCTTTGGCGCACTGTCGTTTGATGTCACACGTGCTGAAGCAACGTTGCACAATGAGGATAGCGGCAAACAGCGAGGCTACAGCTATCGAGCAAACTATTCTAAACGCTTTGAAGAAACCGGCAGCCAGGTAACGTTTGCTGGCTATCGTTTTTCTGACAAAGAATACGTCACCATGAACGAGTATTTAATGTCGCGAAGCGGTGATGATTCGCTCAGTAATGAAAAAGAGAGCTATGTGCTCTCTTTAAACCAGTTTTTCTCTTCGCTGGGAATGAACGCCTATCTCAACCTGACGCGCAATACCTATTGGGATGACACCGCCAGTACAAACTACACGGTATCGGTCAACCGTAACTTTGATATCGGCAACCTTCAGGGTATTTCGGCGTCGCTCTCCGTTAGCCGCTCCAGGTGGGACGGAGAAGATGAGACACAATATTATCTTTCCTTCTCTATACCGCTAGAGCAGAGTCGCAGCGCCTCATGGAGTATGCAAAAAACGGGCGATAGCAGCCTCACACAAACAGCCTCGTACTACGATTCTTCAGACCGGAGCAATACCTGGAATATTTCCGCATCCGGCAAGGATAGTGATTTTAGTCACGCTGAGCCGACCGTTCGTGGTGGCTACCAGCATTATTCTCCTTACGGCCGTCTGAATGTGACGGGGAGTATTCAGCCCAACTATTACAACTCTTTCACGGCAGGCTGGAATGGCTCCTTAACCGCAACGCGTCACGGTATGGCCCTGCATGATTACAGCAACGGCAACAATGCACGCATGATGGTTGATACCGACGGCATTGCAGATATCCCGTTAAGCGATAACCGCACTGTCACCAACAGATACGGTATTGCGGTTACCAACGCCGTCAGCGACTACATCACCTCTACAGTTCGCGTGAAAAGTACCGATCTCCCGGAAGGTGTAGATGTGAATAATTCAGTGATCAGTACCACGCTCACTGAAGGTGCAATTGGTTACGCCAAAATGAATGCCACTAAAGGTTATCAAATTTGGGGTGTTATCCGTCTGCAAGACGGTCATTTCCCGCCGTTAGGCGTCAACGTTGTGGATAAAACAACAGGCAGAGATGCGGGCCTGGTGGCTGAAGACGGCTATGTCTACCTCAGCGGTCTTCAGGACGACAGTGAACTCACACTTACGTGGGGTAGCAACAGCTGCGAAATTTCAGCGCCTAATAAAAGTAATGCCGATGGAAAAGCCATTATTTTACCTTGTAAATCAGTAAACTAATTCAGGATGAATGAAATGAAATTAACGTTAATTGCAAAAGGATTTTTGTGTTTACTCAGTCTCAGCACGCTCGCCCATGCCACCGTTTCACCGGACAGAACGAGGATAATTTTTAATGAGACGGACAAGAGCGCCACGGTCAAACTGACTAACCAGAGTAAAACCATGCCTTACCTGGCTCAGTCATGGATTGAAGACAAAAACAGCGTCAAGACGCGTGAATACATTACGCCCCTACCTCCGTTACTTCGCCTGGAGGCTGGCGAGCAGAGCCAAATCCGTCTGATGGGACAACCCACGCTTGCTCAGTTGCCTAAAGACAGAGAGAGCCTGTTCTATTACAACATGCGCGAAATCCCCCCTCGTTCAGACGCGAAAAATGTCATGCAGCTGGCGATGCAAAGCCGCCTGAAGCTTTTCTGGCGTCCTAAGGCGATTGTGCTTAAAGAAGGGCAAGCCGTGCCTATGGATAAAGTGGATATCATCCGAACCGCAGCAGGCATAACGATCAAAAACAGAACACCTTATCATGTCTCGGTGGGTTACATCGGTACAGACGGTAAAACCCTCTTACCCGGCGCAAGTGGGTTTATGGTAGCCCCTTTCAGTGAAAATACGTCTGACATTAAAAACCTTCCGTCCAAATTCCAGATTGGCTATATCGGCGATTACGGCGGTTTGAATATGTTCAGTATTAGCTGCACTTCCGTGCAGCCAGTGTGCCATAGCGAAATAGTGAAAAAGGGCTAAATATGAAAAATATCGCTTCGCTGCTGGGCTTATTGCTGCTACTTTTTTCATCGTCGTCATGGGCGGTAGACTGCTACCAAAATCAGAAAGGTGGTGCCACGGTTTACACCGCTAACCTTCCAAGCTTTACCGTCCCTTCAAATGCGGTCATCGGAAGCAAAATATGGGAAAGCTCTGACGTTAACGTGACCGTTTATTGTGATAATGCATCAGGCTGGAGCAAAACCAACCAGACCGAAGACCTCTTCGCATGGATAAAACTATCTGCAAAGAACAGTGCGGATGTATTAAATAACCCCTATTTCACTTTTGGCGTTACCTATAACGGCGCAGACCATGAGATGAATGATGAAGGTATTGATACCGGGGCCTGTCTTGATAAATTCGAACCATACTATGATGGTATCTGGCATAACCCGGTATGTAATGGCGTCACGTTGCAGAAAAGCATCACGTTTCCTGCACGTTTCCGCTTATATGTAAAACTGAAGGCATTCCCTGACGAGCCGGATACCGTTTATAACTTTGGCAGCGTCAACGTCCTTCAATTTGACGGCGAGGGTGGGGCGAACCTCAGTCCTAATGCAAAAAACCTGAAATATAATATTGATGGTCTCGATCATGTTCACTTTCTGGACTGTGGTGTTGATATACAGATATTCCCTGAAAACCAAATTGTCGATTTTGGCCAGGTCAATAACATCGACGTGAAGACACAAAAAGCCCCATTTAGCGTTTCAACAATACGCGACGCCACTGCGGCATGCTCACAACAGTTTGATGTCACACTGAGTTTCAATACCGACGATCTGTATGACACCAGCCATGTTGATATGGGTAACGGCTTATTAATGCAGTTACGCGACGAGACGTTAGGACAGGATATTTTAATGAATACCTATTATCCCTTCGCCACCTACTATCCAGATAGAGGTGCCTCGACGATCACCCATAATTACATGGCGAAGTTAACCAAAAATCCGAACAGAGGGATTGAGATAGGCCCCTTCAGTAAAGATCTTATCCTTAAGATAAACTATCAATAAAGAGATACAAAAAAGCCGGGATTATCCCGGCTTTTTTCATTTCAGAAATTTTCAGCTGGCTTTACGCTCGTGCGCCTGGCGATATTCCACCAAATCTTCGATGGTCACAACCGGCATGTTGTGCAGACGCGCAAAGGTGATGCATTCTGGCGCACGCGCCATGGTGCCGTCATCGTTGGTCAGTTCACACAGAACGCCTGCTGGTTTGAAGCCAGCCAGAGTTACCAGATCGATAGTCGCTTCGGTGTGACCGCCACGAGTCAGCACGCCACCAGCCTGAGCACGCAGCGGGAACACATGGCCCGGACGGTTCAGGTCAGATGGTTTTGCGCCATCAGCAATGGCCGCACGTACCGTAGTCAGACGGTCGGCAGCAGACACACCGGTGGTGACGCCATGCGCCGCTTCAATGGTCACAGTAAAACCGGTACCAAACGCGCTGGTGTTGTTTTCGACCATCATCGGCAGCTCAAGCTGCTTACGACGATCTTCGGTGATACACAGGCAAACGATGCCACTACCGTGACGGATGGTCAGCGCCATCTGTTCAACGGACATGTTTTCGGCGGCGAAAATCATGTCGCCTTCGTTTTCACGGTTTTCATCGTCAAGCACCATCACACCGCGGCCTTCGCGCAGTGCATCCAGTGCATGTTCAACACGCTGAGTTGAAGTGCCAAAAGAGGAAAGTAGCGTCTGATTCATGGTAAAAAAACCTCATTAAAATTATGGTTACCAGAATCAGGGCAGTCTTAGGAGCGCCACATAAGTGGCAAAAAAATAACGTGAGCGGGCCCATGCCCGACTTGATCGTTACTCTCTCCCATCCGGACTCTAACCGTCGGCCCCGGAATTACACCGGATCTGCTGACCTTTGAGTTTTCACCCAAAGCGCTCGCGGGCTTTCAGCGTCACGCTGATTTACCGCCGGTGGGGAATTTCGCCCCGCCCTGAGAATAAGCGAAGTAACTATAACGCTATTGATTAACCTGGGCAATGCATAAGCTTCAAACAATATTGGTTTATCCTGGAGCATGACGCGCTACAATGGTCATCAACACCGTTTCATCAAGGGAAGCCACAATGATTGACCCGAAAAAAATTGAGCAAATTGCGCGCCAGGTCCATGAGTCCATGCCGAAAGGCATTCGTGAATTTGGTGATGACGTTGAGAAGAAAATCCGCCAGACGTTGCAGGCGCAGCTGGTTCGCCTTGATTTGGTCAGCCGTGAAGAGTTTGACGTGCAGACACAGGTACTGTTGCGCACCCGCGAAAAACTGGCGTTGCTGGAACAGCGTTTAACCGAGCTGGAAAACCGTAATGCACCGGAAGAAGTGAAGCCAGCCCCGGCTATTCCGCCGGTGAAGGACCAGGAGTAAGGTAAATGCAAAACGGCAACCTCGGTTGCCGTTTTTAGTGTTTGCGCCCTCTCCCCGTGGGAGAGGGTTGGGGTGAGGGCACCAGCCCGCACAGATTACTGACTGTCTTTCTGGATCTTCTTAATGATATTGGTGGTTGAACACCCGTCCTCAAAGTTGAGCACCATCACTTCACCGCCGTTCGCCCAGACCTCTTCGCTACCTGCGATTTGCTCTGGCTTGTAATCACCGCCTTTTACCAGCAGATCCGGCAAAATGCCTGCGATCAGGCGCTGCGGGGTATCTTCTTCAAAGGAGACAACCCAGTCCACCGCTTCCAGCGCACCAAGTACAATCATTCGTTGTTCCAGTGGGTTCACCGGACGTGTTTCGCCTTTCAGGCGTTTCGTTGACGCATCGCTGTTCACCGCCACAATCAGGCGATCGCCCAGCTTACGCGCATTCGCCAGATACGAGACATGCCCGGCGTGCAGAATATCGAACACACCGTTAGTCATAACCACTTTCTCGCCGCGTTTACGCGCTGCGGCAACAGCGGCTTTCAGTTCGTCTTCGCTCATCACACCGAAACCGGTATCTGCACGGCCACGCACGGCGTTTTCCAGCTCGATAGGCGAAACGGTTGATGTCCCCAGCTTGCCGACAACCACTCCCGCCGCCGCGTTGGCAAAATAGCAGGCTTCTTCAAGCGAGTTACCCGCCGCAAGCGTTGCCGCCAGTACGCCAATCACCGTATCGCCAGCACCGGTCACGTCATACACTTCCTGCGCCTGGGTTGGCATATGCAGGGGCGCTTTGCCCGGCTGAATCAGGGTCATGCCTTGTTCTGAACGGGTCACCAGCAGTGCAGACAGCTCAAAATCAGCAATGATCTTCATGCCGCGTTCGACAATTTCAGCTTCCGTTTTGCACTTACCCGCCACCGCTTCAAACTCAGAGAGGTTTGGCGTCAGAAGCGTTGCACCGCGATAGCGTTCAAAATCGGTCCCTTTCGGGTCGATAAGCACAGGAACATTCGCTTTACGCGCCAGCTGGATCATCTTCTGGACGCTTGCCAGCGCGCCTTTGGCGTAGTCGGAAAGTACCAGCGCACCGATATTCCCCAGCGCCTGATTGATGCGCTCGTGCAGCGGCTCCGGATCAACACCTTCAAAACCTTCTTCAAAGTCGAGGCGGATCAGCTGCTGGTTACGGGAAAGCACACGCAGTTTGGTAATCGTCGGGTGTGTCGGAACAGAAACGAAGTCACACTTCACGTTCACGTCCGCCAGCGACTTGCTCAGCGCACGCGCCGCATCGTCGATACCGGTCAGCCCTACCAGACGCGAATGCGCGCCCAGAGAAGCAATGTTCATCGCCACGTTTGCCGCGCCGCCAGGACGCTCTTCAATGGTGTCGACCTTGACCACCGGAACAGGTGCTTCCGGGGAGATGCGGCTGGTTGGCCCATACCAGTAGCGATCCAGCATCACATCACCGACAACCATAACCCCAGCACGTTCAAACTCTGGCAGTGTTACTTTCATTCCTGACTCCAGAAAGATTCACAATTTGCGCGCGATAATATCACACTTGTTTTGTTACGCACGGTTCCACCAACCACTTCTGCCAGCTGGCGGTGACCTGCGCGCGTTCCTGCGTAAAACAGTCCAGCGCCACATTGCCGGGCTGTTCCTGTAATGCCAGATGATGCAGCTCATCCCGCAGCGTAGTGTAGGCGCGCGTTAACGCCTGCGCTTCCTGCTCATCCATAATGTCGTTTTGCGCCAGCAGTTCCAGAATGCGCACATTGTCCGACCAGCGGATAAGCTTCGGCTTCTCGTTTGCATGGCGCAGCACCAGATACTGCGTAATAAACTCGATATCCGTAATACCGCCTTCATCGGCTTTAATATCAAAGCGATCGCGATGTTTATTGCCTAAGTGGGCGCGCATTTTTTCACGCATTTCACGCACTTCGGTTTGCAGCGTGCTGCCGTCACGCGTTTTGGTCATCACGTCACGGCGGATGCTATCAAATTGGGTTTTAAGCTGCGGATCGCCATAGACGACGCGCGCGCGCACCAGCGCCTGATGCTCCCACGTCCAGGCTTCGTTTTGCTGATAATCGGCGAACGACTCCGTGGATGTCACCAGCATCCCCGCAGCACCCGATGGGCGCAGACGCGCATCCACTTCATACAAAATGCCCGATGAGGTGCGGGTACTGAACAGGTGCATAATGCGCTGCGCCAGACGCAGATAGAACTGACGCCCGTCGATCTCACGTTCGCCGTCGGTCATCACATCCACCGGACAGTCATGCAGGAAGATCAAATCAAGGTCAGAGCTATAGCCCAACTCCCAGCCGCCAAGCTTCCCGTAACCCACCACGGCAAAACCGCGGCCCTCACGGTCGGCCAGATGTTTCGGTTGCCCGTAACGCGCCACCATTTGCATCCACGCCTGTTGTACCACCGCATCGATGATGGCTTCGGCAAGCCAGGTTAAGTGATCGCTCACTTTCATTACCGGCAGCGTTCCGGCGATATCAGCCGCGGCCACACGCAGCATCTGCGCCTGTTTAAACTGACGCAGTGCCTCCAGCTGTTGCTCTTCATCCTCTTCCGGCACGCGCAGCAAATACTGACGCAGTTCATCCCGGTAAGCATCGGTTGCCGTCGGCTGATAAAGCGTGTTCGGGTCGAGCAACTCGTCAAGCAGCAACGGGTAGCGTGCAAGCTTATTGGCGACCATCGGCGATGCGGCACACAGCGTAATCAGGTGTTTCAGCGCGCCAGGGAACTCGCTCAACAGCTCAAGGTAGGTTGTTCGCGTGATGATCCCGCTCAGCAGCGGCATCATACGCGACAATGGCACAGGGGCATCCGCACGGGAGCAGACATCACTCAGCAGATGCGGCATCAGATGATCCAGCACCTGGCGGCCACGCGGGCCGATTGCGCGCTTGTTCAGCTCGCCACGGAAATCGGCAATCAGCACCACCACGCGGTGACGGTCATCGTCACTTAAGTGCGCCAGTACCGGCGTAGTGTCGTCTTCCTGCAACGCATCCTGCCACAGCTCGCGCCAGTGCTCAGAGAGCGTATCGTCCTGCGATTCGCTTTCATCATCACCGATAAGGTCGTTAAAGATCCGGCGTACGCCCGCCATGTGGGCTTCCAGCTTTTCGGTCAGTGCCGCCCAGTCGTCCACACGCATTCCCCAGGCCAGACGCGCACGATTAAGGTCATCGCCCGGCAGGGTTTGCGTTTGCTCATCGTTGATGCTTTGCAGCAGGTTTTCCAGACGGCGCAGGAACAAATAGGCGTCGTGAAGCGTGCTGGCATCCCCTTCCGGCAGAAGGTGAAGCTGCTCAATAGCGGTCAGGGTCGGTAACAGCGAACGGGATTGCAGTGAAGGCTCACGCCCGCCGCGAATAAGCTGGAAGACCTGCACGATAAACTCGATTTCACGAATACCGCCCGCGCCGAGTTTGATGTTGTCTTTCAGGCCACGACGACGCACTTCGCGGGCAATCATCCCTTTCATGTTACGCAGAGACTGGATCACGCTGAAATCGATATAGCGGCGGAACACAAACGGGCGCAACATGGCGCGCAGCTCGTTGGCGTAGACATCGCCGTTATCGCCCATGATCCGCGCTTTGACCATCGCATAACGTTCCCAGTCGCGCCCTTGCTCCTGGTAATAATCTTCCAGCGCTGCAAAGCTCAACACCAGCGGGCCGCTGTCGCCAAACGGACGCAAACGCATATCCACGCGATAGACGAAGCCATCCTGAGTGGGTTGATCCAGCGCTTTGATCAGACGTTGCCCCAGGCGGGTAAAGAATTGCGCGTTGTCCAGCTCACGCCGACCGCCGCGCGTCGTCCCTTTCTCCGGCCAGGCAAAGATCAGATCGATATCAGAAGAGAAATTCAGCTCTCCACCGCCGAGCTTGCCCATACCCAGGATCAGCAACGGCTGAGGAACCCCCTCTTCGCTGCACGGCGTGCCCCACTCTTTGCAGCAGGCGTCGTACAGCCAGTCTCTTGCCGCCACAATCAGCGTCTGCGCCAGCTCGCTCAGCTGTTGTAACGTGCTCTCTTCGCTGACCAGCTCCAGTGCCTGCGCCCAGGCGATACGCACCATCACCCGACGGCGGAACAGACGCAGCTCGCGCATCAGCGTTGCTTCATCTGTCACGCCACTGAGCGCGGTTTGTAGCCAGCCGGCATACTGTTGCCACTCGTCAGCCTGCGGCGGCGAGCTCTCAAGCTCAGCCAGCCAGTCAGGGTTAGCGGTTACGCTTGCCTGCACAAAATCACTGAAGGTGAGCACGCTTTTAGCCTGCTCGCTTAATGATGACGCCGGTAATGACTCAGGCAGACGTTCGCAAACGGTCTGCCACTGCTGCTGTAATTGCGAAGAGAGCGGCATTATTGGGGGTTCCTTGCCAGAGTTAACGTTTTCCGCTGTGCAGCCAGAATGGCTCCTGCGAAATGGCCTCGTTGCGGAAATGCTCTATTTCTATGTGCTGCCGGGTTTCAATCGCGTGCTTCAGCCCCTGCCAGTAATCCAGCCAGCCCTGCGCTTTGGCATCATCGTACGCACCCGCCAGCAGCAGAATGCTGTCGATGTTGCGCGCCAGACGGGGAAGCTGATCGCCATACTGATCGCCCAGCGGGTACGCAAAGGTGGTTTTCAGTTCAGCGGCATGGCGAGAAAGGTGGATATCGGCAAAACGTTTGAACGATTCGGCGATTTTAGCCTGCGCCTTCGCGTCCAGGAATGTGCGCCAGCCGTGCGACAGCAGGAACTCTGTCAGCGCCAGTTTGGCCGTTGCGGTTTGCGGGCTGTAGATGGCCGTCTGCGCCGACACATCCGAGAGCATCACCGCTTCGGTTTGCGTCAGTAAATCACGTAAGTGAGCGCTCGCTTTACGAGGAACAATACCGCCAAAAAGCGCTAAGGTATGGCGCACCAGGCCAATCGCCGCCAGCACATGAACTTTTGCCCCTTTAACACCGCGTGACCACAGCTCTTCATGGTATTGCCATTGCGAAAGCGCCAGCTCCAGAGACGCTTCCAGCCCTTGCTCTACAGAGGCTTTCGGCGCGACGCGCAAAATAGTGGTCGGCTTCAGTGCGCGTGGCGCATTGCCGGCCGCCAGATGGTATCCGCGCGCAGCTTTGCTCAGGCTGCCCTGACGTAAACCGGACTGATTCACCAGTTTGCGCGCCAGCTTCAGCACGTCGTCGGCATCGCCTTCGAGCAGCTCAAGCTCCAGTTCGCAGATTGGCTCCTGGAATTCACCCGCTTTGACCTCACCCAAATCCAGAGCGATTTCGATACGACTTTTACCTTCGTTCACCAGCCATTTTTCGCGCCAGAAATCGGTGCTGAACAACGGTTGCACCTGCTGTGCGAGTGTTGACGGCAGTTCACCTTCTGGCCAGACTTCGGCCGGGAAACGATCCAGTTCAAGTTCGGGCTTGCTGATGTCGATATTATATTCAGGACGCTGATGTAAACCGCCCACCACACGGCCGGCGATTTTCATCGTCATTTCGTAGCGCCCGCTGGCACCACGAATACGCAGCCCCATGTCATGACGGCGCAGCCAGTTGTCCGGCGTTTCGTAATAGATGTTGAGCAGTTGAACCGGTTCATGATGCTCGCCAGTCAGCTGATGCAGGTGCTGACGGATTGCGTCAACGCTATCTTTTTCTACTATAAATTTTAATTCGATCTCTTGAGCCATAGCCTTGTACTTACGGTTGTGTCACAGCTGAATCAATTAAGGCGAACTTACTCGCCAGTTTCTTGTCAGTACATAGTATTTTGCGCCAAATTGCCACGCAATGAGCAATTTGACGGGCGTAAAAGTTTGAAGCAGTGGTTAACAGGACACAGATGATTCTGATTGATGATGAATCCTTTGCGTAGAGACACTGATGCCACTACTATCGTTCCACTTTTTATGAAAATAACGACTGATATGCTTAAATTACGCCTGATTGGACTCACTTTACTTGCTTTTAGCGCCGCGACAGCGGTACACGCTGAAGAGAAACGTTACGTTTCTGACGAACTGAACACCTGGGTGCGCAGCGGCCCTGGGGATAATTATCGCCTCGTGGGCACAGTTAATGCCGGCGAGGAAGTGTCGCTTTTACAGACCAATACTGACACCAACTATGGTCAGGTTCGCGACAGCACCGGTCGTACTTCCTGGATCCCACTGAAAGAGCTGAGCAATGTGCCAAGCCTGCGCACCCGAGTGCCCGATCTGGAAAATCAGGTAAAAACCCTGACCGACAAGCTGAACAATATTGACGGCACCTGGAACCAGCGCACCGCAGAAATGCAGCAGAAAGTAGCGCAAAGCGACAGTGTGATAAGCGGTCTGAAGGACGAAAACCAGAAGCTGAAAAACGAGCTGATTGTCGCGCAGAAGAAAGTCAATGCCGCCAACCTCCAGCTCGATGACAAACAACGCACCATCATCATGCAGTGGTTTATGTATGGCGGCGGAGTACTGGGCGTCGGTCTGGTGCTGGGTCTGGTTCTGCCACTCCTTATCCCTAGCCGTAAGCGTAAAGACCGCTGGATGAATTAATTCGTCTTCGATGCCAGACTTACGTACTATCTTGCGAAAAGAGAAAACGGGAGTGTTGGGCGTGAAGAGTTATCTGGTCGGTGGTGCGGTTCGTGATGCGTTGTTAGGTCTGCCGGTCAAAGATAAAGACTGGGTGGTGGTCGGCGCCACACCAGAAGAGATGCTCAGCGCGGGCTACCAGCAGGTAGGCCGCGATTTTCCTGTTTTTCTGCATCCACAAAGCCGCGAAGAGTACGCCCTGGCGCGCACGGAACGAAAATCGGGTTCTGGTTATACCGGCTTTACCTGCTATGCCGCGCCGGACGTGACCCTGGAGCAAGATTTACTGCGCCGCGATCTCACGATTAACGCTCTGGCGCAGGACGACCAGGGCAACATCATTGACGCCTACGGCGGCAAGGACGATCTGCGTAATCGCATTCTGCGCCACGTCTCCCCTGCCTTTTCTGAAGATCCGCTGCGCGTGCTGCGTGTGGCGCGTTTTGCTGCCCGTTACGCCCACCTGAGCTTCCGTATCGCAGATGAAACGATGGCGCTGATGACCGCCATGACGGATGCGGGTGAACTGGAACACCTTACGCCAGAGCGCGTCTGGAAAGAGACGGAAAACGCCCTGACGACCCGCAACCCGCAGGTCTTTTTCCAGGTGCTGCGCGATTGCGGCGCGCTGAAAGTGCTCTTCCCGGAAGTGGATAATCTGTTTGGCGTCCCGGCTCCGGCAAAATGGCATCCGGAAATTGACACCGGCGTTCACACGCTGATGACGCTGAGTATGGCTGCGATGCTGAGCCCGGAAGTGGACGTACGTTTTTCCACACTGTGCCACGATCTGGGTAAGGGGTTAACGCCAAAAGAGTTCTGGCCGCGCCACCACGGGCACGGTCCGGCAGGCGTGAAGCTGGTTGAAGGAATTTGCCAGCGCCTGCGCGTGCCTAACGATATCCGTGACCTGGCAAAACTGGTGGCAGAGTTCCATGACCTGATCCACACCTTCCCGATCCTGAAACCGGCCACCATCGTGAAGCTATTCGATAACATCGACGCCTGGCGCAAACCGCAGCGCGTGGAGCAAATCGCCTTAACCAGCGAAGCCGACGTGCGCGGGCGCACCGGGTTTGAAGCCTGTGATTACCCGCAAGGGCGTTTGCTGCGTGAAGCGTGGGATGTCGCCAGAGCAGTGCCGACAAAAGATGTCGTCGACGCCGGATTCAGAGGCCCGGACATTCGTGCAGAGCTGACAAAGCGCCGGATTGACGCGGTAACCGCGTGGAAGGAACAACGTTGCCCTCAGCCCAAAGACTGAGGGCAATGGGTCAGAAGAAGACCACGTAGACGGCAGCCGCCACGATAAAGCGGTAGATAGCGAACGGAATAAACGAAATACGCTTAATCAGTTGCAGGAAGGTTTTGATCGCAATCAGCGCCACGATAAAGGCTGTGATAAAGCCCACCGCGAACATCGGAATATCACCTGCGGTCAGGAAGTGGTAGCTCTTATAGACGTCGAGCACGGTCGCACCCATCATCATTGGTACCGCCAGCAGGAACGAAAACTCCGATGCCGCATAGCGGCTAACGCCCATCAGCATCCCGCCGGAAATGGTCGCCCCTGAACGGGAAAAGCCCGGCCACAGCGCCAGACACTGGAAGCAACCGATCATAAACGCCTGGCGATAGGTCATATCGTCCAGACCTTCTGCACGTGGCGTTTTCGGCTTCAGCACTTCTGCTGCAATCAACAGGAAGCCGCCGACCACCAGCGCGTACATCACATTAATAGGGTTGAAGAGCGATTTGATCGCATCGTGGAACACCAGCCCCAGAATCACCGCCGGGATCATCCCCAACAGGATATGGATAAGTGTCAGACGGCCTTTACCTACACCTTCGTGCTCCGGCGGACGGCCGAAGTGAATACCAATCAAACCAAACAGACGACGCCAGAACATCACGACCACGGCCAGAATGGAGCCGAGCTGAATAACCACTTCAAATGTCTTTGCGGTATCGCCTTCAAAGCCCAGCAGATGGCCAACGATAATCATGTGACCGGTACTGGAAACAGGCAAAAACTCCGTCAATCCTTCGACCACACCCAGTATTGCCGCCACCAGCAGCGAGTGTATATCGCTCATCTATAAACCCCTAAAAAGATATAAAAAAACGGTTCACCCATCAGGCAACCGTGAAAGTTACAGCGTTAAGACCGATATAACAGAAAAAGGTTTAGCAATTATGACGTTAATGACGTCCTTTCAGATTATGGCCACGCTCAATAATAACGCCAACATTTGTCGCGCGAGCAACCGCACCAGGCTTACTCAGTTTGATGCGCACCCAGGGAGAGTTGAATTTGTTCAGCAGCAGTTCAGCGACCTCTTCCGCCACGCGTTCTACCAGCGCAAAACGTTGTCCTTCAACGTGGTTAATGACCGTTTCACTGATATCGGCATAGCTGAGGCAGTCATTGACGTCATCACTTTTTGCCGACTTGCGGTTATCCCAGCCCATTTCGATATCGAACACCAGTTTCTGCTCAATGGTCTGTTCCCAGTCGTAAACACCAATAGTGGTGATTACCGAAAGTTGCTCTATAAATACAATATCCATCACGACCTGCCTGCTTTTTGGCTAAACCGGATACCACTTCCGGCGAATTATGCGTATTATCCACAGATGTTGAGAATACAGATACATTTTCAAAACGGAACAGCGTTATGAGTGCAATCGCGCCTGGAATGATCCTCCTCGCCTACCTTTGCGGCTCAATCTCCAGCGCCATTCTGGTCTGCCGAATCGCCGGGTTACCTGACCCTCGCGTCAGTGGTTCCGGGAACCCCGGGGCGACCAATGTACTACGAATTGGCGGCAAGGGAGCAGCCGTAGCGGTTTTGGTTTTTGATGTACTGAAAGGAATGCTACCCGTCTGGGGCGCGTATGCTCTGGGCATCACCCCGTTTTGGCTTGGCCTCATCGCCATCGCCGCCTGTGTTGGTCATATCTGGCCCGTATTCTTCGGCTTTAAAGGTGGCAAAGGCGTCGCAACCGCCTTTGGTGCTATTGCGCCCATCGGCTGGGATTTAACCGGCGTCATGGCCGGTACCTGGTTGCTGACGATTTTACTGAGCGGCTATTCATCGCTAGGTGCCATTGTCAGCGCACTGATCGCGCCATTCTATGTCTGGTGGTTCAAGCCGCAATTTACCTTCCCGGTATCGATGCTCTCGTGTCTGATCCTGCTGCGTCATCACGATAATATTCAGCGTCTGTGGCGGCGTCAGGAAACAAAAATCTGGACGAAGCTGAAGCGGAAAAAGAAAGAATCTGAGTAATCGTCATGCCCGGCATCACTTCGCTTGCGCGGGCCTACAGCGACATTGTCCCCTTCAGGTTATGTCTTATAACCAAATGTGATTTAGGTCACCTTCTGCCTGTGGTAACTGTTAGAGACACAACACAACCACACAAAAAGAAAATGGCAGAAATCACAGAAACAACTCCCCTTTCCACGGCAGGAAACGCCCCTGATGGCGACATCAAGTGGGTGCGTAACGCATCAGACGTTTCACGCCTGGTCAACGACGGCTCTCAGGGCCGGGCCAATGCCCGTATCGTCATCGGTATCGCGCTGGGCGGTATTTTCCTCGATGCCTACGATCTGGGCGCGCTGGCGTTCGGGATCAAAGACATTACCCGCGAATTCAGTCTTACCCCTGCGGGCACCGGTATGGTGGCGTCGGCCATTACCTTCGGTGCCATTGTCGGGGCACTTCTCGGCGGTTATCTCACCGACAAAATCGGGCGCTATCGCGTCTTTATGGCCGACATGGTGTTCTTTGTGGTCGCGGCCATCGCCTGTGCGCTGGCGCCAAACGAATATGTACTGGCAGGCGCACGCTTTGTGATGGGTCTTGGCGTGGGGATTGACCTCCCGGTGGCGATGGCGTTCCTGAGCGAGTTCGCCAGACTGAAAGGGCCTGGGAATAAGGCCTCCAGCGTCGCCATGTGGTGTCCGACCTGGTATGCCGCCATCAGTATCTCTTACCTGCTGGTGCTCTTTTTCTACACCGTACTGCCGGAAAGCCACAGCGACTGGTTGTGGCGTTTGATTCTCGGCTTTGGCGCAGTACCGGCGCTGGTCATTATCGCAATCCGCAGCCGCTATATGAGCGAGTCTCCGGTCTGGGCGGCGAACCAGGGGAACCTGAAGGAGGCGGCGTCTATTTTACGCCAGTCGTATAACATTAACGCCCACGTGCCGCAGGATGCGCTCGACCAGCCTGCGCCAGTGGTCAATAAGGCGAAGTGGTCAAACTATCTGAACCTGTTCCGCGGTATCTATTTACGACGCACCACACTCGCCACACTGCTGTCGGTGGTTTCCTCGTTCGCGTATAACGCGGTCGCCTTTGGTCTGCCGGTCATTATTTCCAGTTTCTTCGTGCAGTCGATGCTGACCACAATTTTGATTTCGCTGGTGCTTAATCTGCTGTTTGCATTCGTTGGCGGGCTGCTGGCCGTGCGCTATGTCCCACGTTTTGGCGCATGGAGGATGTCGCTTGCAGGTTACGCCTGCCAGCTTGTTGCCCTGCTCGGGCTGGCCCTGATTGGTCGCCCTGAAGGCGCAACTGAAGGTGTTGCCGCCGTTGCGATGCTGGCACTGTTCCTGTTTGGTCAGGGCTTTGGACCGGGCGCACATACCATGACGTTTGCTTCCCTGAGCTACCCGACCTCGCTGCGTGGCGTGGGCGTAGGCCTTAACCAGACGCTGATGCGCAGCAGTTCAACGCTCTCGCTGTTCCTGTTCCCGCTGCTGGTCGCCTCTCTGGATACCGCGGTGTTCTGGGTGATTGCCCTGGCGCCGTTTATCGGGCTGGCCTCACTGCTGGCGATCCGCTGGGAACCGTCCGGGTATGATGTGGATGCGGAGGATTATCGGTAGTTTCTTCTTTAACTGAA
Organism: Enterobacter sp. Tr-810; assembly: GCF_011752765.1. Classification (NCBI taxonomy): domain Bacteria; kingdom Pseudomonadati; phylum Pseudomonadota; class Gammaproteobacteria; order Enterobacterales; family Enterobacteriaceae; genus Enterobacter; species Enterobacter sp. Tr-810. The sequence continues at coordinate 59,100 of NZ_VWWW01000006.1, forward strand.
TTGTGGAATGGTTCCGTTCACTACAGCACCTCTGCTATCTGAAACGCCCGCTGCGGTGAACGGAACAAACCTCAATACTTATCCATAAGCGACTCATATGACAGCCTTCATTTCCGCCAGGGCATACTGAAACGTAACCCGATGGTGAGCAGATGGATGCAGCATGTTAGCAACTCAGGTCACTGATAACTCTTACAAAGGCTGGCAGGCATCGCTTGCGCTGCAATTTTGTCACACCCCTGAGAAAACCCTCCTGCACTCCGCTCATCATGTCGGGCCGCTCACCGTTCAGCGGCCATTTTATCCCGAAGGTGAAACCTGCCATCTCTATCTGCTGCACCCGCCTGGCGGGATCGTCGGCGGTGATTCGCTGGATATCACCGTGCGGCTGGACGCCAAAAGCCACACGCTTATCACCATGCCTGGCGCCAGTAAGTTCTATCGCAGTAGCGGCCCACAGGCTTACCTGAACCAGCACTTTTACCTTGATGAAAATGCAACGCTGGAGTGGCTACCGCAGGACACCATTATCTTCCCCGGCGCGAATGCCGCATTGCGATCCGTCTTTCACCTGCGGGCATCCAGTACCCTGCTGGCCTGGGAGCTGTACTGTCTGGGCCGCCCGGTCATCAACGAAACGTTTAGCCACGGCGCGCTTGAGAGCCGCCTTGAGGTATGGGTCGACGACGAGCCACGCCTGGTTGAGCGCCAGCATCTCAGCAATGGCGACCTGACGCCCGTCGCCGGGCATCCGTGGATCGGCACGTTACTGTTTTATCCCGCCAGCGAAAATCACCTCGAAACGGTACGCGAGCAGCTCGGCCCGCTGGACTATTTTGCCGGCGCCACCCTCACCGACGGCCTGCTGTCGGTGCGTTTTCTGTCGCATGACAACCTGATTTGCCAGCGGGTAATGCGCGATATCTGGCAGTCGCTTCGCCCGCTTTTAACCCCCAAAACCGCCTGTTCGCCGCGTATCTGGCAGACATAAGAGAAACGTTATGGAACTGACCCCCAGAGAGAAAGACAAGCTGTTGTTGTTCACCGCCGCGCTGGTCGCCGAACGCCGCCTTGCGCGCGGGGTGAAGCTCAATTACCCAGAATCAGTCGCGCTGATCAGCGCCTTTATTATGGAAGGCGCACGCGATGGCGAAACCGTAGCCTCACTGATGGAAGCAGGCCGCCATGTCCTGACGCGCGCACAAGTGATGGAAGGTGTACCGGAGATGATCCCCGATATTCAGGTGGAAGCCACCTTCCCGGACGGATCCAAGCTCGTCACCGTTCATAACCCGATCGTGTAAGGAGCTACTGATGATCCCAGGCGAATATCAGGTTAAACCCGGCAGCATCGCCCTTAATGTCGGGCGTAAAACAGTGAGTGTGATCGTTGAAAACCATGGCGACAGGCCGATCCAGGTGGGATCGCATTACCATTTTTATGAGGTAAATCCGGCGCTGAAATTCGATCGTGAAACCGCGAAAGGCTATCGGCTCAATATCCCGGCAGGCACTGCGGTGCGCTTTGAACCCGGTCAGAAACGCGAGGTCACGCTGGTACGGGGGGCGGGCGCACAGCGCATTTTCGGTTTTCGCGGCGACGTGATGGGAGAGGTGAAAAATGGCTGAAATATCACGTCAGGCTTATGCCGACATGTTCGGCCCCACCACGGGGGACAAGGTGCGGCTGGCGGATACCGAACTGTGGATCGAAGTAGAAGACGATTTCACGATCTACGGTGAAGAGGTTAAATTCGGTGGCGGAAAGGTGATCCGCGACGGCATGGGTCAGGGGCAGATGACCTCTCAGGAATGCGTGGATCTGGTGCTCACCAACGCGTTGATTGTCGATCACTGGGGGATCGTGAAAGCTGATATCGGCGTCAAAAATGGTAGGATCTTTGCCGTCGGGAAAGCCGGAAATCCGGATATCCAGCCCGACGTGACGATCCCGATTGGCGCCGCAACGGAAGTGATCGCCGCCGAAGGGAAGATCGTCACCGCCGGTGGGATCGACACCCATATTCACTGGATCTGCCCGCAGCAGGCAGAAGAGGCGTTGGTCTCCGGTGTGACCACCATGATCGGCGGCGGAACTGGGCCAGCGGCAGGCACCAACGCCACCACCTGTACGCCAGGACCGTGGAATATCGCCCGTATGTTGCAGGCCGCAGACACACTTCCCGTCAATATCGGTTTACTGGGTAAGGGAAATGGCTCGAACCCTGACGCCCTGCGCGAGCAAATCGCCGCCGGAGCCATCGGCCTGAAAATTCATGAAGACTGGGGCGCAACGCCTGCTGCTATTAACTGCTCGCTGACGGTGGCCGACGAGATGGATATTCAGGTGGCGTTGCACAGCGATACGCTGAACGAATCAGGGTTTGTTGAAGACACGCTGGCGGCAATTGGCGGACGCACCATCCACACCTTCCATACTGAGGGCGCGGGCGGTGGACACGCGCCGGATATCATTACCGCCTGCGCACACCCGAATATTTTGCCCTCTTCCACCAACCCGACGCTGCCCTACACGGTCAACACCATCGATGAGCATCTCGACATGCTGATGGTCTGCCACCATCTCGACCCGGATATCGCCGAGGACGTGGCGTTTGCCGAATCCCGCATTCGCCGGGAAACCATTGCCGCCGAAGATGTACTGCACGATATAGGTGCCTTCTCGCTGACCTCGTCCGATTCTCAGGCCATGGGCCGCGTGGGTGAAGTGATTGTCCGTACCTGGCAGGTGGCTCACCGCATGAAGGTGCAACGCGGTGCCCTGCCGGAAGAAAGCGGCGATAACGATAACTTTCGCGTTAAACGCTTTATCGCCAAATACACCATTAACCCGGCATTGACTCACGGTATCGCGCATGAAGTGGGTTCAATTGAGGCGGGAAAACTGGCTGACCTGGTGGTCTGGTCACCGGCCTTCTTTGGCGTAAAACCGGCCACCATCGTCAAAGGCGGGATGATCGCCTGCGCACCGATGGGCGACATCAATGCCTCGATCCCCACACCACAGCCTGTGCACTATCGCCCGATGTTTGGCTCTCTGGGTGCCGCAAGACATGCAACCCGGCTGACGTTCATCTCGCAGGCCGCCGCATCCGGCAACCTTGCCGGGCAACTCAACCTGCAAAGCGCCACCGCCGTGGTGAAAGGCTGCCGTAGCGTGAAAAAGGCCGACATGATCCACAACGGCCTGCAACCGAATATCACCGTTGATGCGCAGACGTATGAAGTGCGTGTTGACGGCGAACTGATCACCAGCGAACCGGCTGACGTTTTGCCAATGGCACAACGCTATTTCCTGTTTTGAGGAGCGACAATGATCTACTTAACCCAACGCCTCGACCACGCGCACCGCGTTACCGCCAGCGTCACGCTGCCGATTGATGTGCGGGTGAAAAGCCGCGCCCGAGTGGCGCTAAACGACGGTCGCGAAGCCGGACTGATGCTACCCCGTGGCTTACTGCTGCGCGGCGGCGACCTGCTGGCCAGTGAAGACGGCAGCGAAGTGATTGAAGTGATCGCAGCGCCAGAATCCGTGTCAGTGGTGCGCTGCGCCGATCCGTTCCTGCTGGCCCGCGCCTGTTATCACCTGGGTAACCGCCATGTTCCGCTGCAAATCATGCCTGGCGAATTGCGCTATCACCACGATCACGTCCTCGACGATATGTTGCGTCAGTTCGGGCTGGAAGTGGCCTATGCCAGCCTCCCCTTTGAACCGGAAGCAGGCGCTTACACCAGCGATGCCCACAGCCATAGCCACTCGCACGCTCACTCACATTAAGGATTAATCATGCGTAAGTATTTACCTCTGTTACTGCTGGCGTTTTCCCTTCCGGCGCTGGCTCATCCAGGCCACGGCGCTGACAGCTTTCAGGCGGGGTTTATCCATCCGCTGACCGGGCTTGATCATCTGCTGATGCTGGCAGGCGCAGGTGTGCTGTCGGCACTGAGCGGCCGCAAGCTGCTGCTGCCTTTTGCCACCCTCGGGATGATGCTGACCGGCGCAATTGCGGGCAGCCTGCTCGGCGGCTTTAGCGGGATGGAGATGCTGATTATTGCCTCGCTGGCGGTATGCGGCGTAATGATGTTTAAAACGGAAAATCGCCTGTTGCTGGCAGTACCTGCGCTGGCGATGTTCCACGGCTGGGCGCACGGCGTGGAAATGGCTGGCCATAACTTCTGGCTCTTCACCAGCGGGTTTATGTTCGCCAGCGCCACGGTGTTGTGCGCCAGTTTTGCGGCGGGATTACTGCTGCGCCGCCACGACGGCCTGCGTAAAATCTTCGGCGGCGGCCTGATTGTCTCTGCCCTGCTGGCGCTGATGAGCTAATGGAGCACTCCCGCCAGTGGCTGCGCCTGATGCAGCTTTCCAGTAGCAGCCTGCCGGTCGGGTCATTTACCTGGTCGCAGGGGCTGGAATGGGCCGTTGAGGCCGGATGGATAACCAGTGCCGATGCATTTAAGCGCTGGCAAATTCAGCAGATGGAGCAGAGTTTTTTCTGCGTCGACCTGCCGCTGTTTATCCGCCTGTATCGGGCCTGCGAGCAACAGGAACTGGCCGCCGTCAAACGCTGGACGGCGTACCTGCTCGCCTGCCGGGAAACGCGAGAGCTGCGCGAAGAAGAGCGCAATCGCGGCGCTGCCTTTACGCGGTTGATTAAAAGCTGGGAGCCAGACTGCCTGGCAGACTGGCTGGCATTACTTGCACAAAGCCAGCTCTGCGGTATGGCATGGCTGGGCGTGCGCTGGGGAATCGGCGCACGCGAGCTGGCCCTGAGCCTGGGCTATAGCTGGATTGAGAGCGCCGTGATGGCGGGCGTTAAGCTCGTCCCGTTCGGGCAACAGGCCGCACAACAGCTGATTATCGAGCTGAGCGATCATTTTGCGAATGGGCTGGATGCAGCATTTTTACGGGGTGATGAGGCGCTGGGGGCGGCTACGCCACTTTCCGCCATCGCCTCTGCACGACACGAAACACAATATTCACGGTTATTCCGTTCCTGAGGATGCAACATGACTGATTACAAACATCCCCTGCGCGTTGGCGTGGGCGGCCCGGTGGGGTCGGGCAAAACTGCACTGCTGGAAGCGCTCTGCAAGGCAATGCGCGACACGTATCATTTGGCGGTAGTGACCAACGATATCTACACCAAAGAGGATCAGCGTATCCTGACCGAAGCGGGCGCGCTGGAGCCAGAGCGCATCGTGGGTGTGGAAACCGGCGGGTGTCCGCATACTGCCATTCGTGAAGATGCGTCGATGAACCTTGCGGCCGTAGAGGCATTAAGCGAGAAATTCGGCAACCTGGATTTGATCTTTGTCGAAAGCGGCGGTGACAACCTGAGTGCCACCTTTAGCCCGGAGCTGGCGGATCTGACCATCTATGTGATCGACGTTGCCGAAGGCGAGAAGATCCCGCGCAAAGGCGGGCCAGGGATCACGAAATCCGATTTTCTGGTGATCAATAAAACCGATCTCGCGCCGTACGTTGGTGCCTCGCTGGAGGTCATGGAGCGTGACACCAACCGGATGCGCGGCGAACGTCCGTGGACCTTTACCAACCTGAAAGCGGGTGATGGTCTGGCAACGATCATTGGATTTTTAGAAGAGAAAGGGATGCTGCGGGTGTAGTGCGGTTTATTGCCGGGTGGCGACTTCGCCTGACCCGGCCTACGGTTTTGTAGGCCCGGTAAGCGCAGCGCCACCGGGCAAAACCATTACGCTTCTGGCAATTCTGCCAGCGGCCAGCGCGGACGCACGGACACGCTCAGGTCAGAGGTTGCCCCGGCGTTCAGACGCACCATCCCCGCGTAAGCAATCATCGCGCCGTTGTCGGTACAAAACTCCGGGCGCGCGTAGAACACTTCGCCTCGACGTTTTTGCATCATCTCTGCGAGCTTCGCGCGCAGGGTACGGTTAGCGCTCACGCCCCCCGCCATCACCAGACGCTTAAAGCCGGTCTGATCCAGCGCACGCTTACACTTGATCATCAGCGTATCCACCACCGCATCTTCAAATGCGCGGGCGATGTCCGCACGAGTCTGATCGTCGTTTTCGTTATTGCGAATGGTATTGGCCGCGAAAGTTTTCAGGCCAGAGAAGCTGAAGTCCAGCCCCGGGCGATCGGTCATCGGACGCGGGAAGACAAAACGCCCTTCCGTACCCTGAGATGCCATTTTCGACAGCATCGGGCCGCCCGGATAATCCAGCCCCAGCAGTTTGGCGGTTTTGTCGAAGGCTTCACCAGCCGCATCGTCAATAGACTCGCCCAGCAGTTCGTACTTGCCAATGCCCGTCACGCTAATCAGCTGGGTATGGCCGCCAGAAACCAGCAGTGCCACAAACGGGAATTCTGGTGGGTTATCTTCCAGCATTGGCGCCAGCAGATGCCCTTCCATATGGTGCACCGGTATCGCCGGAACATCCCACGCGAACGCCAGCGAACGCCCGACCGTTGCCCCAACCAGCAGCGCGCCGACCAGACCTGGGCCTGCGGTATAAGCAACTGCATCGATATCTTTTGCGCTCAATCCGGCTTCTTTCAACGCCGCCTGAATCAAAGGAACCGTTTTACGTACGTGGTCACGAGAGGCCAGTTCAGGGACAACGCCGCCGTAATCAGCATGGAGTTTCACCTGACTATACAGTTGGTTGGCGAGCAGCCCTTTTTCGTCGTCGTAAATCGCGATGCCGGTTTCATCGCAGGATGTTTCTATACCCAGTACACGCATGGCTTGTTTTACCTCATTTCAATACCGCGCAGTGTAGAGCCTGGGCGGGTTGATGTAAAACTTTGTTCGCCCCAGGAAGAAGGCTCGTGTATACTCCTCACCCTTATTAAAGTCCCTTTCAAAATCGCATCGGTGCTTTACAAAGCAGCAGCATTTGCAGTAAAATTCCGCACCATTTTGAAATAAGCTGGCGTTGATGCCAGCGGCAAACCGAATTTATTAAAGGTGAGAGTTACATGCCGGTAATTAAAGTACGTGAAAACGAGCCGTTCGACGTAGCACTGCGTCGCTTCAAACGTTCATGCGAAAAAGCAGGTGTTCTGGCGGAAGTTCGTCGTCGTGAGTTCTATGAAAAACCAACGACCGAACGTAAACGCGCTAAAGCTTCTGCTGTGAAACGTCACGCGAAGAAACTGGCTCGCGAAAACGCACGCCGTACTCGTCTGTACTAATCTGTTGAGGGTAACAGCCCTCAATTGACAGACAGAGTAGTAGTCGTAAGGCCGTGCTTCCGTAAGGAATGCGCGGCTTGTTTTCGTTTATAAGTCGCTTAATTTTTTGGGGCATATGGCCGGAAGAATCCCACGCGTTTTCATCAATGACCTGCTTGCCAGAACCGACATCGTCGATCTCATCGACGCGCGGGTAAAGCTCAAAAAGCAGGGCAAGAACTACCATGCGTGCTGTCCGTTCCATAACGAAAAAACCCCCTCTTTCACCGTAAACGGTGAAAAACAGTTTTACCACTGCTTCGGCTGTGGCGCTCACGGTAATGCCGTCGATTTTTTAATGAATTACGACAAGCTCGAGTTCGTTGAAACCGTCGAAGAACTGGCGGCGATGCACAACCTTGAAGTGCCGTATGAAGCAGGCAGCGGGCCCACTCAGATAGAGCGCCATCAACGCCAGACGCTGTATCAACTGATGGACGGCCTGAACTCGTTTTACCAACAGTCACTTAAGCACACTGCTGCTGAGCCTGCGCGTCAGTATCTGACTCAGCGCGGACTGAGCGACGATGTCATTGCGCGTTTCGCTATTGGTTACGCCCCGCCCGGTTGGGACAACGTGTTAAAGCGTTTTGGCGGCAATAGCGAAGATCGTAAGTCACTGATTGATGCAGGAATGCTGGTCACCAACGACCAGGGACGAAGCTACGATCGCTTCCGTGAACGGGTGATGTTCCCGATTCGCGATAAGCGTGGCCGGGTGATTGGTTTTGGTGGTCGTGTGCTGGGCGATGCCCTGCCGAAATACCTCAACTCCCCGGAAACCGATATTTTCCATAAGGGCCGCCAGCTTTACGGTCTTTATGAAGCGCAACAGGATAACGCGGAACCTCAGCGTCTTCTCGTCGTCGAAGGGTATATGGATGTTGTCGCACTGGCACAGTATGACATCAACTATGCCGTTGCTTCGCTGGGGACATCGACAACTGCCGACCATATCCAGCTGCTGTTCAGGGTGACCAACAACGTCATCTGCTGTTACGACGGTGACCGTGCCGGACGCGATGCCGCCTGGCGAGCACTGGAAACGGCGCTGCCGTACATGACCGACGGTCGCCAGTTGCGCTTTATGTTTCTGCCTGACGGCGAAGACCCGGATACGCTGGTGCGTAAAGAGGGTAAAGCGGCGTTTGAAGCGCGGATGGAGCAGGCACAGCCGCTCTCCACGTTTTTGTTTAACAGCCTGATGCCGCAGGTCGATTTGAGTACGCCCGATGGCCGCGCTCAGTTGAGCACGCTGGCACTGCCGTTAATCAGCCAGGTGCCTGGCGAAACGCTGCGTATTTATTTGCGTCAGGAGTTAGGCAATAAGCTCGGCATTCTGGATGACAGCCAGCTTGAACGTTTAATGCCAAAACTGGCTGAAACCGGGGCGGTTCGCCCTGCGCCACAGCTAAAACGCACAACCATGCGTATACTGATAGGGTTACTGGTGCAAAACCCCGAACTTGCTCCGCAAGTGCCGTCGCTGGCGGGTTTGAACCACGAAAAATTGCCCGGACTTGGCTTATTTTCAGAATTGGTCAACACTTGTTTGTCGCAGCCAGGTCTGACCACCGGACAACTTTTAGAGCATTATCGCGGCACAAAAGAGTCCGCAACCCTTGAAAAACTGTCGATGTGGGACGATATAGCAGATAAGGATATTGCAGAAAAAACGTTCACCGACTCACTCAACCATATGTTTGATTCGATGCTTGAGCTGCGCCAGGAAGAGTTGATTGCTCGCGAGCGCACACACGGTTTAAGCAGCGAAGAACGCCGGGAACTCTGGATGTTGAACCAGGAACTGGCGAAAAAATAAGTTAAAGACAAAAGTATTTAACGGCTTAAGTGCCGAATATCGATCGGGGAGCCCCCGGCAGCCGCACTGAGAGGCAGCGGCAAAAATATAAGTACGCCCTCGCTTTAAAGGTTGGCAGCCCTATCGCCAACACCAATCAAACGAATTAAGTGTGGATACCGTCTTATGGAGCAAAACCCGCAGTCACAGCTGAAACTTCTTGTCCAACGTGGTAAGGAGCAAGGCTATCTGACCTATGCCGAGGTCAATGACCATCTGCCGGAAGATATCGTCGATTCAGATCAGATCGAAGACATCATCCAAATGATCAATGACATGGGTATTCAGGTGATGGAAGAAGCACCGGATGCCGATGATCTGTTGCTGGCTGAAACCTCCAACAACACTGACGAAGATGCGGAAGAAGCTGCTGCACAGGTACTGTCCAGCGTGGAATCTGAAATCGGGCGCACCACCGACCCGGTCCGCATGTACATGCGCGAAATGGGCACCGTTGAACTGTTGACCCGCGAAGGCGAAATCGACATCGCTAAGCGCATCGAAGACGGGATCAACCAGGTTCAGTGTTCCGTTGCCGAATACCCGGAAGCAATCACTTATCTGCTGGAACAGTACGACCGCGTTGAAGCTGAAGAAGCGCGTCTGTCTGACCTGATCACCGGTTTTGTTGATCCGAACGCTGAAGAAGATTTGGCGCCGACTGCTACTCACGTCGGTTCTGAGTTGTCCCAGGAAGAGATGGATGACGACGAAGACGAAGATGAAGAAGACAGCGACGACGACAGCGACGACGACAACAGCATCGACCCTGAGCTGGCCCGCGAGAAGTTCGGCGAACTGCGTACGCAGTACGAACTGACCCGTGACACCATCAAAGCAAAAGGCCGTAGCCACGCCGCTGCTCAGGAAGAGATTCTGAAACTGTCTGAAGTCTTCAAACAGTTCCGCCTGGTGCCAAAACAGTTCGACTACCTGGTAAACAGTATGCGCGTCATGATGGACCGCGTGCGTACCCAGGAACGTATCATCATGAAACTGTGTGTTGAACAGTGCAAGATGCCGAAGAAGAACTTCATCACGCTCTTCACTGGCAACGAAACCAGCGAAACCTGGTTCAACGCCGCTATCGCGATGAACAAGCCGTGGTCTGAAAAACTGCATGACGTGAAAGAAGACGTGCATCGCGGGCTGCAGAAACTCCAGCAGATTGAAGAAGAAACCGGCCTGACCATCGAGCAAGTGAAGGATATCAACCGTCGTATGTCTATCGGTGAAGCGAAAGCCCGCCGTGCGAAAAAAGAGATGGTTGAAGCGAACTTACGTCTGGTTATCTCTATCGCCAAGAAATACACCAACCGTGGTCTGCAATTCCTGGATCTTATTCAGGAAGGCAACATCGGTCTGATGAAAGCGGTAGATAAATTTGAATACCGTCGTGGTTACAAGTTCTCCACCTACGCAACCTGGTGGATCCGTCAGGCTATCACCCGCTCTATCGCGGATCAGGCGCGCACCATCCGTATTCCGGTGCATATGATTGAGACGATTAACAAACTCAACCGTATCTCCCGCCAGATGCTGCAAGAGATGGGCCGCGAGCCAACGCCAGAAGAGCTGGCTGAACGTATGCTGATGCCGGAAGACAAGATCCGTAAAGTGCTGAAGATTGCCAAAGAGCCTATCTCCATGGAAACGCCAATCGGCGACGATGAAGATTCGCATCTGGGTGATTTCATCGAGGATACCACCCTCGAGCTGCCGCTGGACTCTGCCACCACCGAGAGCCTGCGTGCCGCAACGCACGACGTTCTGGCTGGCCTGACCGCCCGTGAAGCAAAAGTTCTGCGTATGCGTTTCGGTATCGACATGAATACCGACCACACGCTGGAAGAAGTGGGTAAACAGTTCGACGTTACCCGCGAACGTATCCGTCAGATCGAAGCGAAGGCGCTGCGTAAATTGCGCCACCCGAGCCGCTCTGAAGTGCTGCGTAGCTTCCTGGACGACTAATCCGTCCGCGATGAAAAAGCTCCCTTCGGGGAGCTTTTTTTTTTGGGATTTTCCGTAGAGTACAAAAATTAGTAGGTACCCCCCGCAATAGATGCAATTGTAAATGATATTTACTTTCATTATCATTTTTCTTTTCGTAAACTACTGTAAAGAAAAATTACATGAATTTCAAAATATTAAAAAATCAATCTCTCTGCGCGCTCGCGATTTCTCTGGCCCTTCACGCGGGTTCTGCCTGTGCAAAGGACTTCTCCGAGGATCAGTTTTCTTCCCAACCGCTAGGTCACGGCGTTTACGAACTGGCTTATGATGCCGGACAAAATGCGGTCTATGCGGCGTCCGCCCCCTCTTTCGATAAAGATAAAACCGCCGGCGAAATGTTCCTGCTTTCAGCTGACTCGCTGAAGGTTGATAAGCGAATCGCGACCCAACGCCGCCCCTTCGCCGTTTCACTGGATGAAGCCAACCACATTCTCTGGTTAGGCAATGCGCTGGATGGCTCATTAACCCTGCTGGATACCCGCACCAACAAAGAAGTGAAGACGCTCCAGCTCGCGGATGATGAAAACAAAGCGCACGTCCGCGAAGTGGTACTCGATAAGAAACACCAGCGACTCTACGTCTCCGGGATTGGCAGTGAAGGCAAAGGCGTGCTGTGGGTTGTCGACACTAAAAACCAGACGCTTGCGCATACCCTGAAAGGAATGGATCCGGTCGGTTTTGCCGTCAACGAATCCGGGGACAAAGTGTATGCCGTCACCGGCAAAGGCGAACTGGTAACGCTGGATGGCAAAACGTCCCAGGTGACTTCTCGCGTGAAGGTTGACCCATCCGAGCCAAAACATTACTTCCTGAATATCGCCCTGAACACCGCCAAAGGCGTCGGGTTTATCGCCGATACCAACACCGCCGATGTGCTGGTTGTACAGCTCGATTCCGGTAAGTTAGTTCACCGCGTTCCCACGCCGAACTCCATTGCCGCCGTCTACAACCCGGCGCGCAACGAAGTGTACGTTACCCATCGCAATGCCCGTCAGATAAGCGTTATCGATGCCAACACCTACAGCCTGAAACACACCATTAAAACGGCCGCCATGCCCAACAGCATGGTGCTTTCTCCGGACAGCAAAACGCTCTTTGTCAGCGTGAAGCAGGATGAAAAAGCCACCCAGGCTGACTATGTGCTCAAACTCGATTTAACCCAATTCTGAGGATTGCTTTGTGATTAACCAGACACGTACGGCGCTGGCGATTTCGCTCGCCCTCGCCAGCCTTCCTGCGGCCGTTTTTGCCGAGGAGACAACACCCGCTAATGAAGATCAGATGGTGGTCACCGCCACCGGTTTCGCCCAGGAGCGCCGCGAAGCACCGGCAACCATCTCCGTGGTCGGCGAGAAAGAGCTGAACACCCGTTCGAACCAGAACGTGACCGAAGCGTTGCGTGAAATGCCCGGTGTATTAGTGGGGAACGGCAACGGGAGCCTTGCCACCGGCGATGTGCAGATGCGCGGCATGGACTCCACGTATACCTCCTACATGGTCAACGGCATCAAACAAGGAACCCGCGAGTCCCGCCCTTACGGCCACCATATCGGCACCGAAGCGGCATTCCTGCCACCGCTTGCGGCTATCGAACGTATCGAGGTGATCCGTGGGCCAATGTCCTCCCTGTATGGTTCAGACTCCATTGGCGGCGTGGTGAACGTCATCACCAAAAAAGGCTACAACCTGGATAAATGGACCGGGGTGCTGGAGGATAACTACTTCCTTCAGGAAAAAAGCGAGTACGGCAACACCAACCAGACCAATGCCTTTTTGATGGGGCCGGTCATTCCAGGCAAACTCGGCGTGAGCGTGGCGGCGGATTACCTTGATCGCCGTGACGACGACAGCCAGAACGATGAGCGTTTTGTTAAGCACCAGGCTGGCAACCTGGATGCCACCATCAACATGTCGCCAACCGACACCCAACTGTGGGATTTGAACGTCGTCAAAGGACATCAGGTAAAATCACACAACGATAAAGCCTGGCAATGGGACTTCGACAGAGACGCTGCATCATTATCCCAGCACGCGTGGTACGGCGACGACCTGGTGGAAGTGAAGAACTTCATCAGTTACGAGAACGCCAAAACCGAATACCGCATACCGGGCATGAGCTCGCAGTTTATCAAGCAGAAAAACTATGAAGCCAACAGCGCAAACACCTTTAATCTTGGCGATCATAAGCTGACCCTCGGGATCAACTTCACCCGCAATGAGCTGGATGATACGTTCGGTATTGCCGACAAAGAGGTTCCGGGGATCACGCCGGTCAGCGAGATCAGCCGTAACGGCTGGGCCGTGTTTGCCGAAGACGCATGGATGATGGTACCGGACTTCACGCTGACCACGTCGGCACGTCTCGACCATGACAGCTACTTTGGCTACCACGTGACGCCGAAACTCTACGGGAACTGGACGATTGATGAAAGCTGGGCGCTGAAAGGTGGCGTATCGGCGGGCTATAAAAAGCCAGACCTGCGTGAGAACAATGAAGGTTTTACCAGCGTCTACGGCTCCTATCCTTATTCATATATCGGGATCGGTAACGATGACCTGAAGCCAGAGCAGAGCGTCAACACCGAGCTGGGCGTCTACTGGCAACAGGATACACTGGCGCTGGATGCCACCGCGTTCTTCACCAAATTTAAAGACAAGATCAGCGACTACACCATCTGCACCGCAACTGCCACGCAGAAGTGTATTTACAACGGTTATGAAGCTGAAGAAGTGTCCCAGTATTTCAACGTCAGCGATGCGGAAATCTATGGTCTGGAGCTGAATGCCGACTGGCAGGTCACTCCAGCTCTGAAGGCTAACGCAAACTATACCTACACTCACAGCGAGCAAAAAAGCGGTCAGTATAAGGGAGAGGCGCTGAACGAATTCCCGAGCAGTATGGCCAACCTGTCACTGACGTGGAATGCGCTCAATGACCTGGAGCTGTGGACTACAAGCAGCTGGCGCAGTAATACGCCAAACACCGGCAAATCGACCTCAACCGAGGCCTATGCACTGGTCGATTTAGGCGCCCGCTACCATCTCAATAAGAACATCACGCTGATGGCGGGAGTTTATAACCTGTTCGACGTGAACCCGATTTACAAAACGTCCTATAACCAGTCTTCCATCCTGGAAGGACGCCGCTACAACATGGGCGCTCGATTCGAGTTCTGATAGTACTGCCGGAGCCTCAGGCTCCGGCGGTTACAGCCCGCGAACGACTAAAGCTTCGTCGAGTTCGCGATACGCCTCAACCAGCTTATCCAGCGTCGCCCTGTTCAGCCCGCTCGGGTTTGGCAGTACCCACACCTGCGTGACGCCGATAGTGATTCGTTGTTTACCCCACTGCGTTCCGCGCTGACTAAACGCCTGCTCGTAGGCCTGCTTCCCGAGGATCGCCAGCGCCGCTGGCTGGTAGTCTTCCATCTTTTTAATCAGCTCACGCCCGCCACTGCGCAGTTCGTGCAGATTGACTTCGGTTGCCTGTACCGTTGGCCGCTCGACCAGCATAGTGATCCCGCAGCGTGTATCCAGCAGATGCTGTTCCTCTTCGGGCTTCAGTAACCTGTCGGTAAACCCTGCCTGATGGATAACCTTCCAGAAGCGATTTCCCGGATGAGCAAAGTGAAAACCGGTGTGCGCAGAGGACTTACCGGGGTTGATACCGCAGAACACCACCCGCAGGCCCGGGGCAAGAATATCGTTGATCATGTTTACTCCGATCGATACATCATCCGGGAAGTATAAAGGATTGATTATGCATTGTTTATAAAAACAGCAGGCAGGTGTGAATGGCTGGATCGCTGCGGGGAGTTACTTTATAATTCACCGCCACGGCCCCTTAGCTCAGTGGTTAGAGCAGGCGACTCATAATCGCTTGGTCGCTGGTTCAAGTCCAGCAGGGGCCACCAAATACAGCAAGGGCTGGAGAGAAATCTCCGGCCCTTTTGTTTTTCTTGAGACCACTGGCAGCTACAGTGCTTTCCAGGGCTCCAGTTGCGTGACTTTCGGGTAAAGCGATTGTCTGCGGTTAGTTTTCGTTATCAAACAGCTGAACACCTCTATTGCTGATCCTATACGCAGCGCTCCCTGCGCCAGGAACACAACAAACCTCTCACTCATCGTCAAAAACCCGAAAAACTAAAGAAATCCCCCATCGCGCCGATCATCATCCGTGTGTATTATTTCCTGTAGCGTTTACAACAACTAACCTTAACTCAAATACTTAAGCCCCAAAGCGAAAGGCATCATGAGCACACCGATCAAACGGCTAGAAATCATTAAAAATGCCATTGAACTGGAAGATGACGACATCATCATTAGCCAGCTGGCACGCCTGAAAAATGAAGCGTTTGGCGATGAGCTACAGGCAATCGTCGTGGCGCTTGAGCAGAAGAATTACACCGCCGCCATCGCAGCTATTACCGCCTGGTTACAAAGCCAGCGGGCAATTACCCAGTGGCGCGATCCGCAGGTGGCGGCCAGCAAGCTGGAGCTGAAAGCGCTGGAAGAACGCCTGCGGGATCTTATCGATCGTCGCAATGCTCGCGTACAGCAGCTTGATGAGTTCAACGATCTCTATTTCTCCCGCCTGGGGCCGCTGATGCAGCAGATCCTCGCCCTGCGCAAAACACTTGCCGAGCTGAATCTTCGTCGTCAGCAGGCAGAAGCGCGTCGTCGCGAAGAGGACTATCGCCGCTGCCAGCAGTATATGGCGCAGGCGGTAGAGGTGTTAGCAACACTGACCCAGCGCTGGCGTGAGCTGCCAGCGGATTCAGTGCAGGCTGCGGAAGCACGCAAGCAGCTTCAGCAGCAAAGCAACCTGATTGCTAATTTGCTGGCCGAAGCACTGGAGCTGGAAAGCGGGTTAACGCGTGAAGAAGAGCCCGCACGTCAGGCGCGGGATGATGCCAATGACGAGTATGAAAAATACCGTGAGCAGCACCACGATGCCGAGGTTCGTCTGCGAAAAGGGAAAAACCTCTCCGAAGAGGATCAGAACGAGCTAAAACGGCTCTGGCGTCAGGCGAGCAAGCTGTGCCACCCGGATCTGGTGGCAGACGATCTGAAAGAAGAAGCCAACACCATGATGGTGCAGCTGAATCAGGCCAAACAACGTGGAGACGTGAAAGCCATTCGCTCTCTGGTTGCTCGTCTGCAACAGGGCTTTGAGCCACTGATGGCAAGCGACCGGCTGAACGATCTGGAGCGTATCCGCAAAAAAATGGCGCAGGTACGCGAGCAAATCGACACCTTAGTGAACGAGCTGGCCGAGCTGGAAAAAGAAGAGTCCTGGCTGCTGGTCTCGTCTCTTAGCAATATGGAAGCTTACTTTGTCCAGCAGGAGAAAGCCCTGCATGACGTCCGCGCCTCGCTCGAACATCAGGTGAGCGAAGCGCAGCTGGATACCGCAGCGTAATTATTTGGCGTGCCAGTACGCGCTGGCACGCACTAATTGCTGATCAATCTCGTCATTTTCAAACTGACGGCTCAGGCTTTTCACCACCTTCCCTTCCCCGGTTAACCAGATAAAGTAATCCTCGGCGGGTACGTTAAACGCCGCCAGTTGGTCAGCCACCGCCTGCTCGCTATGCCCGACCACCCAGGTGATGTTGAACTCACTCAGATGCGCCAGATAATCCTTGTAAGATGCATCGCCAATGGTCACAACAGCATGAATTTCAGGGCGTACTGGCAGTTTTGCTATCGCTTCTAAACGACGACGCAGCGCAGGCATCCCGGACTCATCGCACACGTACAACTGCCAGGCGTAATCCTCCGCGACCACCAGTGAACCGCGCGGGCCGCCGATGGTGAGTGTGTCACCCACTTTCGCCTGTAGCGCCCAGTTGCTGGCAACGCCGCCATCATGGACAAAGAAATCGAAGACCAGTTCATGACGCGCTTCATCGTACAGCGGTGTGTAGTCACGCGCCTGTGGGCGCACGCCTTCGCCCCAGTTGATCCCTTCATCGGTAACCACTGGCGGGACAAACGTCGCCCCTGGCTCCGGGAAAAAGACTTTGCTGTGGTCGTCGAAGCCTCTGGAGCTAAAGCCCTCCAGGGCATCTCCGCCTAAGACGATGCGCTGGAAGCCAGCCGCGACTCGCTCAACGCGGAGCACAGTCAGCTCGCGAAAGCGCAGGTCGTTACGGACGCGTTGTGGGTAGCGGGTCGATGTCATTTTTATGCCTTCCTGATGTGAATACGATATATCTAAATTAAACTGCAAATGATAATGATTGCTAACAATCAGGATTGCAAGATATTTTTTGATATAGTTAACACCAGACAAACCGCACAATAAAAATAACAACATAATCATGTAATTAACTAATTACGCGACGACTATATTGCTATTAAGACATATTTAGATATAAATTAGATATATCATTTTTAGGAGATACGATGCGACACGCACACGAAGGCGGTGGACGCCGCCAGCGATTTTTCGGCCACGGCGAGCTCCGGCTGGTAATTCTGGATATTCTGACCCGCAATGCGAGCCACGGTTACGAACTGATCAAAGAGATTGAGAACATGACTCAGGGAAACTACACCCCGAGTCCAGGTGTCATCTACCCGACCCTCGATTTCTTGCAGGATCAGACCTTTATCACCATCACAGAAGAAGAAACCGGGCGCAAAAAAATTGCCATTACCCTGGCCGGGCAACATTGGCTGGATGAAAATCTGGAACATCTGGAGAACATTCAGCTGCGGATCAAAGCCCGCTGCGTGGGCTTCCAGTTGCGAAAAAACCCGCAGATGAAGCGGGCTCTGGATAACTTCAAGGCCGTGCTCGACCTCAGGGTCAATCAGGGAGAGCTCAGCGATGCGCAGCTTAAGCAGATCATCGGCGTTATCGACCGCGCGGCGCTGGAGATCTCCCAGCTGGATTAAGCCGGTGCGTACTCGTTCACGCGGAAGACTTTTACCAGCTCTTTCAGCTGCGTCGCTTGCTCGTTAAGCGATGCAGCCGCCGCAACAGACTCCTCCACCAGCGCCGAGTTCTGCTGAGTGGTGGCGTCGATCAGGCCAATCGCACTGTTAATCTGCGAGATACCTTCAGTCTGCTCATGGCTGGCCTGACGGATCTCCCGCAGGATGACATCCATCTCTTCCACGTTGCCGACCATGCCGTTGATAAGCCCACTGGCTTTCTCGACCAGGTTCATCCCGTCCTGAGTCTGGCTGGTTGAGCTTTCAATCAGCTGGCGGATCTCACTGGCAGAAGACGCACTCTTCTGTGCCAGCTGGCGCACTTCACCTGCCACCACAGCAAAGCCACGACCGTGTTCACCCGCACGCGCCGCTTCCACTGCCGCATTCAGTGCCAGAATATTGGTCTGGAAGGCAATGGCGTCGATCAGGTCGATGATGTCGGACATCCGGTTTGATGTTTCGTTAATCAGGCGCATTTTGCTGGTCACCTGCTTCATCATCTCGCCGTTGTTTTTTACCACCGTGGCCGCATCGGCAGAGAGGTTGGTCGCTTCCCCGGTATGTGATGCGGTGTTTTTTACCGTTGCCGTGATTTGTTCCATCGATGCCGCAGTCTGTTCAACAGAGCTGGCCTGCTCTTCCGTGCGCGCAGCTAAATCCTGGTTACCGGCGACAATCTGCGCGGCGGCGCTGGAAATGTTTTCTGAGCCGGTCTGCACCTGCTGCACAATCTCCAGCAAGCGGGTTTTCATCTCCATCAACGCATTGAGCAGATGGCCGGTTTCATCCTTACCGTGGGAGGTGATATTGCGTGTCAGGTCACCTTGTGCAATCGCTTCGGCAAAGGCCACTGCGGTACCCAGTGGGCGGGTAATCGAACGCACAATGTACCAGCCAATCAGGCTGCCAGCGCCCACGCTAAACAGCGTGATAACAATCAACCACAGGCGGTTGTTTTTGAAATCACCATCCACCTGCGCGCCAGCGCTTTGCATCTGACCGTTCTGAACGCTGATAAGCTCCTTCACTTTATCCTTGTAGGCCTTTTGCAGGTTGAGCGTGTTGGTCATCATCTCCTGAATCGCCCCTGCGCGATCGTTGTTCTGTACGGCCTGCAAAATGCGGTAGCGGGAGTCGAGATACTGCTGGCGCACCCCGCGAATATCAGCCAGAACCTGCTGAGATTTTCGATCGTGCAGTTCGTTATTCAGGTCACCCAGGATAACGGTGATATGTTCGCTGATCTCTTTCAGATGCTGCTGGGACTGTGCGGTGTACTTGCCCTGCTCATCCAGCAACATGAGCTGCTGAGTGCTAATAAATTCCTGGAAGTTATCGATTAACTCGTTTGCTTTTACCGTGGTCGGATAATCATTGGTGATGATGGTTTGCATCCCGTTGTTGGCCCGGTTCAGACTCAGCAGAGACAAGGTTGCACTGACCACCATCAGTACAATAAAGAATCCAAACGCCAGAAATAATTTCGTGCCGATCTTTACGTCATGTAAGAACATATTTACTCCATCGATGTGATTATTTCCCAGTCGTTCACCGTTATCGGTAACTCATCATCTAACTTTATGACTTTGATCGTTTTTTTATTCAATAACTACCATAATGGATAGGCACTAACTATTAATATTGGCGCATTGATCGTTATACAACCAACGGAATGACGATTTCTGAAACAGTATCGGGGAAAACTGACTTAGGCAGGAATAAATAGCTGAGGTAATTTATTTAGTTATTTAATATATATTTAACATTAAATGGTAATAGTAATTACAAATAGCGGAAATAATAAAGCCGTTTATTCCGGACGAAATAAACGGCTTTCTGGAACTTTACTGACTCAATGCAGCACTGTCACCGCGTCTTCCAGACGCCCGGCACGGTGTTTAACCATGGCGGAGATCTGCGCGCTCTCTTCTACCAGGTCGGCATTTTTCTGGGTGATGCTGTCCAACTCGGCGACTGCGCGGGTCAGCTCCGATAACCCGGTTGCCTGCTCAGAAGTCGAGTGGCTAATCTGCGCGATAAGCTGGGTCACGTTTTTCACCTGCTCTACGATGTCGTCCATCGTGCGGCCTGCGGCGTGAACCTGGTCGGAGCCCGACTGCACTTTACTGGCGCTGGCATCAATAAGCTTACGGATATCGTTGGCCGCATTGGCGCTGCGGCTGGCCAGGTGGCGAACCTCGCCTGCCACTACCGCAAAGCCTTTACCCTGCTCACCCGCTCTTGCCGCCTCTACCGCCGCGTTCAGCGCCAGAATATTCGTCTGGAATGCAATGTCGTTGATAAGCGAGGTAATCGAGCCAATCCGCTGAGTGCTGTCGGCAATATCGTCCATGGTTTTCACCACGGTCTGCATCGCATTTCCGCCTTCGGTTGCCGCGCTGCTGGCGGCCATAGAAAGCTTATCTACTTCGGCGGCCGTTTCAGAGTTGCTTTGTACCGAGGCCGCCATCTGGTTCATTGTCGCCACGGTCTGCTGTACGTTCGTAACGGTCTGACGCGTGCGGTCGTTGAGATCCTCATTGCCCTGCGCCAGCCTGTCGCTGCCATCGCGCACGCTGACCACCTGACTTGAAACGTCATTAATCAGCCAGCGGCACATCAGCCCCAGTTGCCCGACAGCTCGTAAAGTCAGCCCCAGCTCGTCGCTGCGGTTGAGGTGCTGCACGGTGTTGCGATCGCCGGTGGCGACCTTCAGCGCCTGGCGCGCCACATTTTCCACCGGGCGGACAATTTGCTGCTCAAACAGCAGGGTTCCCAGCAACATGACAACAGCCGCCGCCACAAACGAAGCCCAGCCTGCGGACGTTGCCCAAAGCGTTGCCGCCATCACCGCAAACAGCACAGCCATCACGCTGCGTACCCGCCAGCGCAGCGGCATTGCCGGCAGTTTGCCGAGCCAGCTTTTGCGTACCACCAGCCCTTTGTGGATCCGTTTGTTGCAGCGCCCGTCATTCAGCGCCTGATATAAAGGCTCCACGGTGGCAATCTCTTCAGCCGTCGCTTTGGTACGAATCGACATATACCCCGTGACCTGGCCGTGACGCACCATCGGCACCGCGTTTGCGCGCACCCAATAGTAGTCGCCATTTTTACGGCGGTTTTTGACAATGCCGCTCCACGGTTCACCCTTTTGTAGCGTGTACCACATATCGGCAAAGGCCGCTTTGGGCATGTCCGGGTGGCGCACCAGATTATGCGGCTGTCCCAGCAGTTCATTGAGTGTATACCCACTCACCTGCACAAAGGTGTCGTTGGTGTGGGTCATGTAGCTGTGCAGGTCGGTGGTCGACATTAAGGTGGTGTCATCGTCCAGAGGATATTCGTTCTGGGTGACATAGGATGGAGAGGACATTATGAGCATCCCTTGCAGGTTATTTGAATGTTAATTTTGTGGCTTAATCTTTTTTCGGCGGTAAACAGTTTATCTTTAGTTGTTAAATTTGACTGGGATCGCAAATTCCGGTTAAACCGCACTTTCTGTATGTTTTTCTAATTAATTGATTTAAAATACTTTCGTTGAGAAATTACTCACAAAGCATGACCTGTTAATGCCCACTAAAGAAGCACGCCCTGCACCACGCAGGTGCAATTGACGAAACCGGCCGCTAAAACATCACCTCTTTCTCTGTCGCTTAATCCCGTCCCGCTTATTTCGGCATGATTAAATACTGAGCAACATAAATTTAACCTGGCGTTTATCCCGATTTTCGTTAAGTCAGCTGAAGTGGCGTAATCCCTGCAATACTTAAACCAGTATCATGTGATACGCGATCCCCGGGAGCACATTTTGAACAGGTTACCTTCCAGCGCCTCGGCTCTTGCCTGTACCGCGCACGCACTGAATCTCATTGAGAAGCGAACGCTTGATCATGAGGAGATGAAACAACTTAACCGAGAGGTCATCGATTACTTTAAAGAGCATGTCAATCCTGGGTTTTTGGAGTATCGCAAATCTGTTACCGCCGGCGGGGATTACGGAGCCGTAGAGCGGCAAGCGGGAAGTCTGAACACGCTTGTCGACACCCAGGGACAGGAATTTATAGATTGCCTGGGTGGTTTTGGCATTTTCAACGTGGGGCACCGTAATCCAGTTGTGGTTTCCGCCGTACAGAATCAACTCGCGAAACAACCTCTTCATAGCCAGGAACTGCTCGACCCGCTTCGCGCCATGCTGGCGAAAACGCTGGCGGCGTTAACGCCGGGCAAACTGAAATACAGCTTCTTTAGTAACAGCGGCACGGAATCGGTCGAAGCGGCGCTGAAACTCGCCAAAGCGTACCAGTCGCCGCGCGGGAAATTCACCTTTATAGCCACCAGTGGCGCGTTCCACGGTAAGTCGTTAGGCTCACTGTCTGCGACCGCGAAATCCACCTTCCGCAAGCCGTTTATGCCGCTGCTGCCTGGCTTCCGCCATGTGCCATTTGGCGATATTAGCGCTATGCGCACTATGCTGAGCGAGTGCCGTAAAACCGGCGACGATGTGGCGGCGGTGATCCTGGAGCCGATTCAGGGCGAAGGTGGCGTGATCCTGCCACCGCCAGGCTATCTGCCTGCCGTGCGTCAGCTGTGCGATGAGTTTGGCGCGCTGCTTATCCTTGACGAAGTGCAGACCGGCATGGGACGCACCGGCAAGATGTTTGCCTGCGAGCACGAAAACGTGCAGCCAGATATCCTGTGCCTGGCGAAAGCGCTCGGCGGCGGTGTGATGCCGATTGGTGCGACGGTCGCGACCGAAGAGGTGTTCTCGGTGTTGTTTGACAACCCGTTCCTGCACACCACTACCTTCGGCGGTAACCCGCTCTCCTGTGCGGCGGCACTGGCCACCATCAACGTGCTGCTGGAGCAAAACCTGCCTGCGCAGGCCGAGCAGAAAGGCGACATGCTGCTGGATGGCTTCCGTCAATTGGGGCGTGAATATCCTGACCTGGTGCAGGAAGCACGCGGCAAAGGGATGCTGATGGCCATTGAGTTTGTCGATAACGAAATCGGCTACAGCTTCGCAAGCGAGATGTTCCGCCAGCGGGTACTGGTGGCCGGTACGCTCAACAACTCAAAAACCATCCGTGTTGAACCACCGCTGACGCTCACCATCGAACAGTGTGAGCTGGTGCTGAAAGCGGCGCGTAAAGCGCTGGCCGCGATGCGGGTCAGTGTGGAAGAAGCGTAATAACCCTTCCCCCTCCTGACGGAGGGGGAAGATACGCGCTCATGTCTACGCCGGTAATAACCCGACAAAACTGCGTTTCTTGCGCGGCTCTGACATCAGTGCCTCGAGCTTATCCACGCACGCCAGGTAGTGCGGCGTTTTCTTATGGGCCAGCACCGCTTCTTCGTCCTTATAGGCCTCGTAGATAAAGAACCGGGTTTTCACGCGTGGGTCCTGCAATACATCAAAACGCAGGTTCCCCGGCTCCTGAATCGCCCCTTCGTGGTTGGCACGAAAGACCTCCAGAAATTCGTCCACCCGTTCAGGCTTGATGTTGATCTCCACTAACGTCACGTTCATTTTGCTTCTCCCTGTTTTTCTTCCTGCCAGAACTGGAACGCTTCCCGCGCGTTCATGTTCTCATGTACCACTTTCTTCACCGCTTTCAGCATGGCCAGCGGCGCGCTGGACTGGAAGATGTTGCGCCCCATGTCCACGCCTGATGCGCCCTGGTCAATTGCCCGCCAGCACATTTCCAGCGCCTCGTGCTCCGGCAGTTTTTTGCCCCCCGCGATGACGATCGGCACCGGGCAACTGGCGGTCACTTTTTCAAAGCCTTCATCCACGTAATAGGTTTTGACGAACTGCGCCCCCATTTCGGCGGCGATACGGCTGGCAAGCGAGAAATACCGCGCGTCACGCGCCATCTCTTTGCCGACTCCCGTCACCGCCAGCGTCGGCACGCCGTAACGCGCTCCGGCATCCACCAGCTTGATGATGTTGTTGATCGACTGATGCTCAAACTCACTGCCGATGTAGACCTGCGCCGCCACCGCGCAGACGTTCAGGCGCAGGGCGTCTTCCATCGCCACCGCCACACACTCGTTGGACAGCTCACCCAGAATCGAGTTACCGCCAGACGCCCGCAGCACCACCGGCTTGTTAGTGGCGGCAGGCACCTGACTGCGCAGAATACCCCGCGTACACATCAGCACATCGGTTTCACCAAACAACGGCGCAATAGAGAGATCGATACGCTCAAGGCCGGTGGTCGGCCCCTGGAAATAGCCGTGGTCAAAGGCCAGCATCACCGTGCGATTGCTTTTCGGGTTAAAGATCCGCGCCAGCCTCGACTGCATTCCCCAGTCCAGCGAGCCGCAACCCTTCAGGGTGAATGGCACGTTCTGCTGCGGTGTGCCGATGCCAAAATCCTTGCCGTCTTTGATGTCGTCTAAATCAGCCATGTGCTCCCCCGTCAGAAATCGTATTTGTTGATGTTCTCTTTGGTGAATACCACGCGTTCTGGCAGCAGCACGATGCCGTTGCCTTTCGCCTCATACTGATAGCCCTGCACGCTGTTCGGCTCGACCTTCAGCGTCCCGATGTCTTTGACATCCACGCTGTCGCCCACGTTAAGATCGCCCTTTTTCAGTAAATGATCGGCGACATTGACCGCAATTTTGCCCTGCTGAACCACATCCCACAGACCGAAGGCTTTCACCGTGCCGCGTTCCACGTACGGACGCATCACGTTCGGGGTGCTGAACCCGACAATTGCTACCCCTTCACGTTTGAGGTTTTCCGCCGCCTGCGCCGCCGCTGGCAGCGCGTTGGCGTCCGGGGCGATGATCGCATCCAGATCCGGGTAGGCTTTTAAGATCCCTTCTGCGGTTTGCAGGGATTTGGTGGCATCGTTATAGCCAAACTGAGTGGTCACGATTTGCCACTGAGGGTGCTCTTTCTCGATTTTGGCTTTGGCCTCTTTTACCCACTGGTTCTGGTCGGTAACGGTCGGGCTTGAGTAGAAGAATGCGACTTTGGCATTCGGTTTGGTGACCTGCTTGCCAGCCATATCTACCAGCAGGCCGCCGAGCTGTTCCGGGGTTCCCTGGTTGATGTAAATACTGCGGCACTCGGGTTTGGTGTCGGAATCCCAGGTCAGGACCTTAACGCCGCGCTGCATTGCGCGCTTGAGCGCCGGGCAAAGCCCGTCTGGCGACACGGCAGAGACGATAATGGCGTTATAGCCCTGGTTGACGAAGTTATTGATAAGCTGCACCTGCCCGGAGACGCTTGGCTCGGTTGGGCCGTCATAGGTGACGTCTGCACCGAGTTGCTTGCCCGCCTCTTTTGCACCATTCCCCCCGCTGGTAAAGAAGCCTACGCCCACCAGCTTAGGAATAAAGGCAATGCGGTCTGCCGCCTGCGCAGACGCCACGCTAAGCGCTATCGCCAGGACTATCAGTTTTGTTTTCATCTTACGCTCCGGGTAGTTTTGTGAAGAGAGATCGCACCCATTCACGGTGCAGACTCAACGAACGTCCCATCACCACCACAACCAACAGCGCCCCTGACAGCGCGCTCGACACCTGGTTGGGGATGCCGACCATCTGTAAACCCTGTTGCAGATACCCCACCAGCAGCGCCGCCAGTGCTGTACCCAAAACCGAACCTGATCCCCCGTAGATATTGGCCCCGCCGAGCACAGCGGCGGTGAGAGCAGGCATTAACAAATCGCGCCCCAAATCCGAGCGCGCCGAGCCAAAGTAAGAAACCATCACCAGGGCGGCAATCGCCGAGGCCACGCCCACCAGGCCATACAGCGCATAAGGCATCCCGTTGACCGATAGCGCCGCATAACGCGCCGCTCGCGGGTTTTGCCCAATCAGAAACAGGTGACGGCCAAAGCGCCCCCGGTGGGTGATAAGCCAGAAAAAGACGGTAATCAGCGCGAACAGCACCAGCGGAACCGGCAGCCCTATCAGCGTCAGGTTGGCGAAGGCGGTAAAGCTGTCCGGGAAACCGCCAATGCCTTCATAACCCGTTGCCCCCGCCATACCGGAAAGCAGTAGCGCCCCGCCGCCGTAGAGGTACAGCGTGCCGAGGGTGATCACCAGCGGACTGATGCCGGTGTAGTGAATGAGTGCGGCGTTAACCAGGCCGCACAACAGACCCAGCAGCAGGGTCAGCGGAATCGCCACCGCCATCGGCCAGCCGGCCTGCATCATCACCCCCAGCGCAATGGCGCACAGGCCAATGGTCGAGCCGAGCGAAATATCGATACCGCCGCTGATAATCACCAGCGTCAGCGGAAGGGCCACAATGCCGATGCAGATAAAATCGCTGGTGCTGAACAGCAGCATGTTGATATCCAGCATCCGTGGGTTGATGGCACCGAAAAGCAGGATTTCGAGCACCAGAAGGATCAGCAGCGCGCTTTCCCAGTTAAGCTTCATCTACGCCACCTCTTTTTTGCGTTTTGGGAACGGGGTGACGTGCTTTCCCCCCCGGTTACCCGGCTGGAAGCGGCTGTATTTCAGTGCCCGCTGATGACGCGCCAGGGCCTGACGCAGACGCCCGTCGAGCACCAGTACTCCCAGCAGCACCAGCCCGGCGATAAAATCATTCCACCAGGCCGGAAGTTTGAACAGCACCAGCACGGTGTCGATTTGGGTCAGGAAGAAGGCGCCGAGAAACGCGCCCACCAGCGTGCCGGTGCCGCCCAACAGCGAAATGCCCCCAAGCACGCAGGCCGCGATGGCCTTCATCTCCAGCCCACTGCCGGTCTGGTTCGGTACAAAACCAATTTGCGAGGCAAAGACGATCCCCGCACAGGCCGCCAGTACGCCGTTCAGGGTGAAGGCAATCATCCTGGTGCGGTTCACCGCCACGCCAAGCTGGCGCGCGGCGGCAAGGTTATCGCCTACAGCGTAGAAATCCCGGCCAAACAGGGTACGCGAGAAGATCCATGCCCCAATGCCTGCCAGAATCAGCACGCCAAACCCTATCGGTGAGATCCCAATAACCACCGGCTCTGAGAGTGATTTCAGGCTCGACGGCAACCCTTCTATCCACTTGCCACCCGTCCAGAGCAGCATCCCGCCGCGATACAACCCCAGCGTACCGAGGGTGGCAACAATCGCCGGGATACGTAGCCCGACCACCAGAAAACCGTTAAATGCCCCCGCCAGTGCGCCAATGGTCAGCGCAAACAGCATCGCCACCGGCAGGCTGTAACCGCTGTTGAGCGCGACCCCCACGGCAATGGCGCACAGACCCACCGTTGATCCCACAGAGACATCAATATTACGGGTCAGCATTACCATCGCCGCGCCCAGCGCCAGCAGGATCAGAATTTGCGAGCTGGCGAAGATCATTCCCAGGGTCTGAAAACTGAAATAGGCCGGGTTAAGGGCCACCAGCACGGCAAACAGCGCCAGGATCGCCAGCAGCGCGCTGAGCTCGCGGTTTCTCAGTAACATCTTCATGATTGTCCTCCGAAGGCCAGCGACATCATTTTGTCGAGGCTGACGGCGTGGCGTGGCAGTTCCCCGCTGAGCATCCCCTGATGCATCACCAGTACGCGGTCAGCAAGACCGGGGAATTCGTCGAGATCGCTTGAAATCATCAGCACCGCGACGTTTTGCGCCGCCACGCTTTTTATCAGCTGATAGATGTCTGCCCGCGCCGATACATCCACGCCGCGCGTGGGTTCATCCACAATCAGCAGCAGCGGATTGGCCTCCAGGCAGCGCGCCAGCAAGACCTTTTGCTGATTGCCACCGGAGAGCGTCCGCACGGTCTGGTCTGCATCGTTGAGTTTGATCCCCAGCGCCCGGTGATAACGCTCCACCACCGCCGCCTCGCGCTTGCGCTGCTGCCAGATGGACGGCTCATTCAGGGCGACCGTGTTCCAGCGAACTGGCGCATCCAGGAACAACCCTGAAACCTGCCGGTCTTCCGGCAGATACACCAGCCCCTTATCCAGCCGCGAAAATACCGAATCGCTGCTGATATCCTGGTTTTCCAGCCAGACGCGCCCCGCACGTACCGGGCGCAGGCCATAGAGTGTTTCGGCGAACTCAGTACGCCCGGAGCCCACCAGCCCGGCAAGGCCGACAATCTCACCGGCGTAAATCTCAAGACTGAGATCGATAAACCCTTCCCCGGTCAGCGTTTCAACCCGCAGCACCGGAAAATCCTGCGCCTGGGTGCGCCGGTTACCCGGCAGCGCCAGCCACAGCTTTTGGGTATCGCTTAAGACTTGATCGCGGCTGACCGGCGTCATCGCGCCAATGAGGGCGTTATCGTCGTATTGCGCCGTTTCACCGCTAAGTACGATGGCGCCGTCGCGCATGACCGAAACATGGCTCGCCAGCTGGCGGATTTCCGGCAATTTATGCGAGATAAACACAATACCAACGCCCTGATCCTGCAATGCCCGGATCTGGCGAAACAGGCGATCGGTTTCCCCTGGCGTTAGCGAAGCCGTTGGCTCATCCAGGATCAGGATCGTTGCATTGCGCATTAACCCGCGCAGGATCTCCACCATCTGTTGATCCGCCACTTCCAGCGTGCTGGCGGTGGCATCCAGGTTGATCTGGCACTGGAGCTGCCGGAGTTTATCCGTCAGCTTTTTATCCAGACCGTTTTCGCGGGGCAGACGGAAAAGGATGTTTTCCCGCACCGTCAGATTCGGAAACAGCATCGGCTCCTGCGGGACAAGGTAGATCCCGAGCTTATGCGCCTGCCCGGGCTTCAAACGCGCAAATGACTGCCCGGCGACTGAAAGTTCACCGCTGTCAGGCGTCTCGACCCCGGCGATGATTTTCATTAGCGTCGATTTTCCCGCGCCGTTTCCCCCCATCAGCGCATGAACCTGGCCCGCAAGTAGCGTGAAATCAATGCCTTTTAGCACCGGTACGCCAGAAAACTGTTTGCAGATATCACGTGCTTCGATAAGTGGGGTCATCATCGCTCCGCTATTGAACAAATGATTTTTAGAATTAATAATGTTCAAAAGCGTAGACGGTGAACTATATTTGCAACCGTGCAGGGATCACAGTTTTATCGATTAAGATCCAGATAAACCAGAAACAATCTAAAAGATCCGTTTTGCCGCGTGGCTCACACTTTCCACCCGCGCCATCACGAACATATGATCTAAATTTTTATAAGAGTTCAAATATGGGCGATAAACGCATTGCTGAAGAAGGTCGGTTTGCAGGGCTTGCACTGGCGGAAGAGGAACTGGTGGCGCGCGTCGCCTGGTGCTATTACCACGACGGCCTGACCCAGAACGATATTGGCGAGCGACTTGGACTGCCCCGTCTGAAGATTTCGCGCCTGCTGGAAAAGGGGCGTCAGTCGGGGGTGATTCGCGTCCAGATAAATTCCCGCTATGAAGGATGTCTGGCGCTGGAAACCGAGCTACAGCGGCGATTTGGCCTGAAGCTGGTGCGGGTGTTGCCTGCCCTGAATACCCCACCGATGAACGTGCGGTTAGGCATTGGCGCGGCGCAGTCTCTGATGGGCGTACTGGAACCCGGACAGTTGCTGGCAGTGGGATTTGGTGAAACCACCATGAGCAGCCTGCAACACTTAAGCGGCTTTATTAGCTCACAGCAGATCCGCCTGGTCACGCTTTCGGGCGGCGTGGGGCCATATATGACCGGCATCGGTCAGCTGGATGCGGCCTGTAGCGTCAGCATGATCCCGGCGCCGCTTCGCGTTTCCTCCGCTGAAGTCGCCGGAATTTTAAAACGCGAAACCAGCGTGCGAGATGTGATCCTCGCCGCTACCGCAGCCGATGTTGCCGTGGTGGGAATTGGTGCGGTGAACCAGCGCCGCGATGCCACGATTTTACGTTCCGGCTATATCAGTGAGGGCGAACAGCTGATGTATGCCCGCAAGGGCGCCGTGGGCGATATCCTGGGTTATTTCCTCAATGCCGAAGGGGAATGCGTAGACGAACTGGAGATCCACCGCGAATTACTGGGCGTAACGCTCGATGAACTGGCGCAGTTACCCACCATCGTTGGCGTGGCCGGAGGTGAAGAGAAAGCCGATGCGATTTATGCCGCACTCAAAGGTCGCCGTATCAATGGCCTGGTGACGGAAGAGACGACAGCCCGCGCGGTGCTGGCTCTGGCCAACTGAGAGCCTGCCTTTCCCGCGCTAACAACGAGGCAAACTCATGAGTTACCTTTTAGCGTTAGATGCAGGGACAGGCAGCGTTCGCGCCGTTATTTTCGATTTACAGGGCAACCAGATTGCTGTCGGCCAGGCCGAGTGGAAACACCTGAGCGTGGAGAACGTGCCGGGGTCGATGGAGTTTGACCTCGACACCAACTGGCGGCTGGCCTGCCAGTGCATCCATCAGGCGCTGGAGCGCGCACACCTGAGCGCCGCCGATATCCAGTCGGTCGCCTGCTGCTCAATGCGTGAAGGCATTGTGTTGTATGACCGCAATGGCGAGGCCATCTGGGCCTGCGCCAACGTCGACGCCCGCGCCAGCCGCGAGGTGGCCGAACTCAAAGAGATCCACGACTACCGTTTTGAATCCGAAGTGTACGGCGTTTCCGGGCAGACGCTGGCACTCAGTGCCATGCCGCGCCTGCTGTGGCTGGCCCACCATCGTCCGGATATTTACCGTAAGGCTGCCACCATCACCATGATCAGCGACTGGCTGGCGGCGAAGCTCTCCGGAGAACTGGCGGTCGATCCCTCCAATGCGGGCACCACCGGGATGCTCGATCTCTTCAGCCGCGACTGGCGCCCAACGTTGCTGGATATGGCCGGATTACGCGCCGATATCCTCTCCCCGGTGAAAGAAACAGGCACGCTGCTGGGTGCGGTTACCGGGGCGGCGGCTCAGCAAAGCGGCCTGCGCGAAGGCACGCCGGTAGTGATGGGCGGTGGCGATGTGCAGCTTGGGTGCCTGGGTTTGGGCGTGGTGCGCGCCGGGCAAACGGCGGTGCTGGGCGGTACCTTCTGGCAGCAGGTGGTGAATTTGCCGCAGGTGCGTACCGATCCCGATATGAATATCCGGGTTAATCCCCACGTCATCCCCGGCATGGCACAGGCCGAATCCATCAGTTTCTTCACCGGATTAACCATGCGCTGGTTCCGTGATGCTTTCTGTGCAGAAGAGAAGCTGATTGCCGAGCGAATGGGCATGGATACTTACTCCCTGCTGGAAGAGATGGCGGCTCGCGTTCCGGCGGGTTCGCACGGCGTGATGCCGATTTTCTCCGATGCGATGCATTTTAAGCAGTGGTATCACGCTGCGCCGTCGTTTATTAACCTCTCCATCGATCCGGAAAAATGCAACAAAGCCACGCTTTTCCGTGCGCTGGAAGAAAACGCCGCGATTGTCTCGGCCTGCAACCTGGCGCAGATTTCGCATTTTTCCGGCGTGACGTTTGAAAGCCTGGTGTTTGCGGGCGGCGGGGCCAAAGGCGCCTTGTGGAGCCAGATCTTAAGCGATGTGACCGGGTTGCCGGTGCGTGTGCCTGAGGTCAAAGAGGCCACCGCGTTGGGCTGTGCAATCGCCGCCGGAACAGGCGCGGGCCTGTTTGCAGATATGGCATCCACCGGAGAATGGTTGGTGAAATGGAGCCGGGAATTTACGCCAAACCCAGAACACCGCGAGCTGTACGACGGCATGATGCAAAAATGGCAGGCAGTCTACGCCGACCAGCTTGGGCTGGTGGACAGCGGGCTGACCACGTCGATGTGGCAAGCACCAGGTCTGGTGCGGGTATCACCCTCACCCTGAGGGAGAGAGAGGTTTTGTCCCCTCTCCCCGTGGGAGAGGGTTAGGGTGAGGGGCATCAGGCCGCACCAATATTTGAATTCCATCACAATCACCGCATTCCCCTTTTCCCTTTTACTCCCCGCTGGCTAAATTAGTAACTCATCCGACCACATAACAATAATTTTACACTGGAAGAGAGTATGAGCCGCTACCCGTCGTTATTCGCCCCCCTCGATCTGGGGTTCACAACGCTCAAAAACCGCGTGTTGATGGGCTCGATGCATACCGGTCTGGAAGAACACCCCGACGGTGCTGAGCGTCTGGCTGCGTTCTACGCCGAACGTGCGCGTCATGGTGTAGCATTGATTGTCACCGGAGGCGTAGCCCCCGCTCCATCAGGTGTAGGTATGGAAGGCGGAGCCGTGCTGAACGATGCCAGCCAGCTGCCACATCACCGAATTGTGACCGATGCGGTTCACAAAGAGGGGGGGAAAATCGCCCTGCAAATTCTGCATACGGGCCGTTACAGCTACCAGCCGAAACTGGTGGCACCCTCGGCCATTCAGGCCCCCATCAACCGTTTCAAACCGCACGCCCTTAGCCACGACGAGATCCTGACGCTGATTGACTACTTCGCCCGCTGTGCCGCACTGGCGCGGGAAGCAGGCTACGACGGCGTGGAAGTGATGGGCTCTGAAGGGTATCTGATTAACGAATTCCTGGCGGCCCGCACTAACCAGCGCGACGACGAATGGGGTGGTGATTACGCGCGCCGGATGCGTTTTGCCATCGAAGTGGTACGCGCCGTGCGCGAACGTGCGGGCGCTGATTTTATCATCGTCTTCCGCCTGTCGATGCTCGACCTGGTGGAAGGCGGCGGGACGTTTGACGAAACCGTACAGCTGGCCCAGGCCATTGAAACAGCAGGCGCAACCATCATCAACACCGGGATCGGCTGGCACGAGGCGCGTATTCCCACCATCGCCACGCCGGTACCCCGCGCAGCATTCAGTTGGGTGACACGCAAGCTGAAAGGCAAAGTGTCGATCCCACTGGTAACCACCAACCGCATTAACGATCCTCAGGTGGCGGACGATGTGATATCACGGGGCGATGCCGATATGGTATCGATGGCGCGCCCGTTCCTGGCTGATGCCGAACTGCTGTCCAAAGCGCAAAGTGGCCGCGCGGATGAGATCAACACCTGTATCGGCTGTAACCAGGCCTGTCTTGATCAGATCTTTGTCGGCAAAGTCACCTCGTGCCTGGTCAACCCGCGCGCCTGCCACGAAACCAAAATGCCGGTGATCCCGACGAGCAATAAGAAGCGTCTGGCGGTGGTTGGCGCAGGCCCTGCGGGGCTGGCATTTGCCGTCAATGCCGCTTCACGCGGGCACAGCGTGACACTGTTTGATGCGGCAAGTGAAATTGGCGGGCAGTTTAATATCGCCAAACAGATCCCCGGCAAAGAGGAGTTCTACGAAACCCTGCGTTATTACCGTCGGATGATCGCCCTGACCGGAGTGGATCTGCGATTAAATCAGTTTGTGAATGCTGCGGATCTGGCTGATTTCGATGAGGTGATCCTGGCAAGCGGGATCGCCCCGCGCCTGCCGGCGATCGAAGGGATTGATCACCCTAAAGTGCTGAGCTACCTCGACGTATTGCGCGATAAAACCCCGGTTGGGGAGAGCGTTGCCATTATCGGCTGCGGCGGGATCGGCTTTGATACGGCGATGTATTTAAGCCAGCCGGGTGAAGCCACCAGCCAGAACATTGCCGAGTTTTGTGTGGAATGGGGTATCGATACCAGCCTGAATCAGTCTGGCGGTTTACGTCCTGAAGGCCCTCAGCTGCCAAAAAGCCCACGCCAGATTGTGATGTTGCAGCGTAAAGCCAGTAAACCAGGCGAAGGGCTGGGCAAAACGACGGGCTGGATCCACCGTGCCACGCTGTTGTCGCGCGGCGTGAAAATGATCCCGGCGGTCAGTTATCAGAAGATCGACGACGAGGGGCTACACGTGCTGATCGGCGGTGAACCGCAGCTGCTGCGCGTGGACAACATCATTTTATGCGCCGGACAGGAGCCGAAACGCGATCTGGCCGATCCGCTGCGTGAGGCAGGTAAAACGGTACATTTAATTGGTGGGTGTGATGTGGCGATGGAGCTGGATGCGCGGCGCGCGATTGCGCAGGGGACGAAATTAGCTCTGGCGATCTAGGGCAAGGTAAAAGCAAAACGGCAACCCAGTTGCCGTTTTTAGTGTTTGCTCCCTCTCCCTGTGGGAGAGGGTTGGGGTGAGGGCATCAGGCCGCACATACAAAATCTTAACGACGACGACCCAGCTTAACCGCTTTCAGCACCACGAACTTGTTGTTGGTGGCGATGGTGGTGCAGTTACCGAAAATCTTCTTCAGCTTGTGGAAGTAGTCCAGGTGGCGGTTCGCCACGATATACAGCTCACCGTTAATTTTCAGGCAACGGCGCGCATGGTGGAACATCTCCCAGGCCACGTTATCCGTCAGGGCATGTTTCTGGTGGAACGGCGGGTTACACAGTACAGCGTTGAAGCGGAAAGGCTCCACACCTGACAGCGCGTTGTTGATCATAAATTCACAGCGATCCAGCGCCTCTGGCATGTTGGTTTCCACGTTAAGACGACTGGAAGCCACCGCCATCGGCGATTCATCGCTAAACACCACGCTGGCTTCCGGGTTCTTCGCCAGCAAAGTCAGACCAATCACACCGTTACCACAGCCCAGGTCGACAATCTCACCTTCCAGATTTTCCGGCAGATGCTCAATAAAGAAACGCGCCCCGATATCCAGACCAGTACGGGAGAAAACGTTCGCATGGTTATGGATGGTCCAGTCGGTCCCTTCCAGTTTCCAGCTCAGCGTTTCTGGCGCGTCAGCCAGTTCCGGCGCACTGAAGGTACAGTTAATGAGACGCGCTTTTTTCCATGCCAGCGTGGTGGTGGTTGGGCCGAGCACTTTCTCGAACAATTCCAGCGTCGAGGTGTGAATATCACGCGCTTTTGCACCCGCGATAATGCGTGTTTCTGGGGTAACGACTTTACGCAGCGCGCGCAGCTGTTGTTCCAGCAACGCCATGGTTTTCGGCACTTTGATCAGCACCACACCCGGCGCCTGCGGGTAATCCGCAGTGCTGTCCAGGAACTTCACGCTGGATTCTTCGAGGTCGTTGTGGCGCAGGTTTTCACGCGTCGCCAGCTCGCTTAAGTAGGAATCACCGATGCTGTAAGGGGTGTGTTCCGCCAGAGCACAGCCCAGCGCGCCAAACGCATCATTCAGGATCAGAACCGGGCCGCTGATTTCAGTGTCATCCAACTGTTGCAGCAGATATTCATCCGCCGCTTCCCACGCCATAAGCGGGTTGACGTCGTCCGTTTCCGGGAAACGTTTAAGGTTGAGTGAACGGAAACCGTTGTCTAAGTGGCTCATCGGCCCTCCTGAATGGTAAAATTTCGGCGTATCCCTGAAAAGGGTGCGTGAGTATACCCGTTTTCGCATTAATTTGGGCTTTTGATGAACCAACTAACTTATCTCCAGGGCTACCCGGAGCACTTACTTTCCCAGGTTCGTAGCTTAATTGCCGAGCAAAAGCTGGGCACGGTGCTGGAAAAACGCTACCCGGGCACGCATGATTTCGCGACCGATAAGGCCCTCTGGCAGTATACGCAGGATCTGAAAAGCCGGTACCTGAAGAGCGCACCGCCGATCAATAAGGTGATGTACGACAATAAGATCCACGTGCTGAAAAACGCGCTCGGCCTGCATACCGCTATCTCTCGCGTTCAGGGCGGCAAGCTGAAGGCGAAAGCCGAGATCCGCGTGGCGACCGTGTTCCGTAACGCGCCGGAAGCGTTCCTGCGAATGATCGTAGTGCATGAGCTGGCGCACCTGAAAGAGAAAGAGCACGACAAGGCGTTCTATTCCCTGTGCTGCCATATGGAGCCGCAGTACCACCAGCTCGAGTTTGATACCCGACTGTGGCTTACGCATTTATCGTTAAAAGGTAATGCGGAATAGCGCACTGGTTTTGCAATAATCCCGTGCTACAGTGGCTGAAGGTTCCCAGCTACGGAGTACGTAAACGTTTATGATACGTTTCGCAGTCATTGGTACGAACTGGATCACACGCCAGTTCGTCGACGCCGCCCACGAAACCGGCAAATATAAGCTCACCGCAGTCTATTCCCGCAGCCTTGAGCAGGCGCAGAGCTTCGCGAACGACTACCTGGTCGAACATCTGTTCACCTCGCTCGATGAGATGGCGCAAAGCGACGCCATTGACGCGGTGTATATCGCTAGCCCGAACTCCCTGCACTTCCCGCAAACGAAGCTGTTCCTCAGCCATAAAAAACATGTGATTTGCGAGAAGCCGCTTGCCTCCAACATTCAGGAAGTGGAAGCCGCCATCGCCCTGGCGCGTGAAAATCAGGTGGTGCTGTTCGAAGCATTCAAAACCGCCAGCCTGCCAAACTTCCTGCTGTTACAGCAGTCTCTGCCGAAGCTTGGCAACGTGCGTAAGGCTTTCATCAACTACTGCCAGTACTCTTCACGCTACCAGCGTTATCTGGACGGTGAGAACCCGAACACCTTTAATCCGGCCTTCTCGAACGGGTCGATTATGGATATCGGCTTTTACTGTCTGGCCTCGGCGGTGGCGTTGTGGGGCGAGCCGCACGGCGTGACGGCCACCGCCAGCCTGCTGGATAGCGGCGTGGATGCACACGGTGTCGTGGTGCTGGATTACGGTGATTTCAGCGTTACGCTGCAACACTCTAAAGTCAGTGATTCAGTGCTGCCGAGCGAAATTCAGGGCGAAGCCGGATCGCTGGTGATTGAGAAAATCTCCGAGTGTCAGAAACTGAGCTTCGTACCGCGCGGCGGGAAAGCGCAAGAGCTGACGCAGCCACAGCATATTAACACTATGCTCTATGAGGCAGAGGTCTTCGCACGCCTGGTAGAAAACAATGAAGTGAATCACCCTGGGCTTTCGGTCAGCCGCACTACGGCGAAGCTGCAAACGGAGATCCGCCGTCAGACTGGCGTGGTGTTCCCGGCAGACGACGTGAGCGCAAAAGCGATCGCGTAAAGCTGTGTAATGAAATCATGCACACCATTGACGAAATCGATGGTCTGACATATTTTGTTACCCGCAAAGGGGAGTAACTTCCTTGCCGGTGGATCGTCATTACGATGCGTGAAAATCGCATCCGGTCGCCGGGCAATCAAAAGCGTCTTTTTGGTTGTAAGTGAGACCTTGCCGGAAGGCGAGGTCTATGCATAAAAAGCGTAACGGCTATCGTCTTCTGACCATAGCCGTTTTTGTTTTTATGCGTAAGGAAGAAATATGAATACTGTCGGTACTCCGCTGCTGTGGGGCGGATTCGCAGTCGTGGTCCTCATCATGCTGGCTGTCGACCTCTTTTTGCAGGGCCGTCGTGGCGCGCATGGCATGTCCATGAAACAAGCCGCCGTCTGGTCGCTGGTGTGGGTAACCCTGTCCCTGCTCTTCTGTGCCGCCTTCTGGTGGTATCTGGCCTCAACCGAAGGCCGCGCGGTTGCCGACCCTCAGGCACTGGCGTTCCTCACCGGTTATTTGATCGAAAAAGCCCTGGCGGTGGATAACGTCTTCGTCTGGCTGATGCTGTTCAGTTACTTCGCCGTACCTGCCGCACTGCAACGCCGCGTACTGGTATACGGCGTGCTGGGGGCGATCGTTCTGCGTACCATCATGATCTTTGCCGGTAGCTGGCTGATAACCCAGTTCGAATGGCTGCTGTATGTCTTCGGCGCCTTCCTGCTGTTCACCGGGATCAAAATGGCGCTGGCGAAAGAAGACGGCTCCGCTATTGGCGATCGTCCGCTGGTGAAGTGGATCCGTGGACATCTGCGCATGACGGACAAGATCGAGAGCGAGCACTTCTTCGTGCGTAAAAATGGCCTGATGTTTGCCACTCCGCTACTGCTGGTGCTGATTCTGGTTGAGCTGAGCGACGTTATCTTCGCGGTAGACAGTATTCCGGCTATCTTCGCGGTGACCACTGACCCGTTCATTGTGCTGACCTCTAACCTGTTCGCGATCCTTGGCCTGCGTGCGATGTACTTCCTGCTGGCAGGCGCGGCGGAACGTTTCTCAATGCTGAAATACGGCCTGTCGGTGATCCTGGTGTTTATCGGTATCAAGATGCTGATTGTCGATTTCTATCATATCCCGATCGCCATTTCGCTCGGGGTGGTGTTTGGCATCCTGATCGTAACGCTGATTATCAATACCTGGGTTAATCGCCAGCACGATAAGAAGCAGCAGGTGTAGTGGGTTTTGCCGGGTGGTACAGCGCCACCCGGCACTTTCGTTAATAAATAGTTAAAAAACATGACGCAACACGTAAAATCCAGCATTTTACGCTTCCCTCCCCTGCCACTTTCCCTATACTCGACCAGGCAAACATTTACTTACATCCGGACATAAATGTGACTTAGAGCACATCCGGGATGGAACGCAATTTCACTTAAGGAATCTCCATGACCACATCATCATCTGGACTGTTTGCGCGCCTGTCGCGCGGCAGCCTTGTTAAGCAAATACTGGTTGGCCTGGTGCTGGGTGTTGCGCTGGCACTGATATCTAAACCCGCCGCAGAGGCCACCGGCCTGCTCGGTACCCTGTTCGTTGGCGCGTTGAAAGCCGTTGCCCCGATTCTGGTCCTGACTCTGGTGATGGCGTCTATCGCCAACCATCAGCAGGGACAAAAAACCAATATCCGCCCAATCCTGTGGATGTACCTGTTAGGGACTTTCTCGGCGGCACTGACTGCGGTTGTCGTCAGTTTCATCTTCCCTTCAACGCTTCAGTTAACTACCGGCGCAACCGACATTACGCCGCCTGCGGGTATCGTTGAGGTGATGCATGGTCTGTTGATGAGCGTCGTGGCTAACCCTATCCATGCCCTGATTAACGCTAACTACATCGGCATTCTGGTGTGGGCTGTCGGTCTTGGATTTGCCCTGCGCCACAGCAATGATACCACCAAAAACCTGATTAACGATGTATCCAATGCCGTGACCTTCATCGTGACGCTGGTGATCCGCTTTGCACCAATTGGTATTTTTGGCCTGGTATCCTCAACGCTTGCAACCACCGGTTTTGGCGCACTGTGGGGTTATGCCCAACTGCTGCTGGTATTGATTGGCTGTATGGCCGTGGTGGCGCTGGTGATTAACCCGCTGCTGGTGTTCTTACAGACGCGCCGTAACCCTTATCCGCTGGTGTTGATGTGCCTGCGTGAGAGCGGCGTAACCGCCTTCTTTACCCGCAGCTCAGCCGCGAATATTCCGGTAAACATGTCGCTGTGTGAAAAACTGAATCTGGACCGTGATACTTACTCTGTGTCGATCCCCCTGGGTGCGACCGTTAATATGGCGGGCGCGGCAATCACCATTACGGTTCTGACGCTGGCGGCAGTCCATACGCTGGGTATTCCGGTAGATTTACCGACGGCACTGCTGTTGAGCGTGGTGGCTGCACTTTGCGCTTGTGGGGCTTCTGGTGTGGCGGGTGGTTCGCTGCTGCTGATCCCGCTGGCCTGTAATATGTTTGGCATTCCGAACGAGATTGCCATGCAGGTTGTCGCCGTTGGTTTCATCATTGGCGTGTTGCAGGACTCCTGCGAAACCGCGATCAACTCTTCCACCGATGTGATGTTTACCGCGGCCGTATGTCAGGCGGAAGACGCGCGCTTAGCGAAAAACGCCCTGCGTAGCTAATCTGTTAGCCCTTCCGTCAGCGGACGGAGGGGCTCTCTTCCTGTACCTGGTTTTCCACTTTAAACGGATCGATACCGCGCTTCTGCATTCGCCAGAAACGAATGATGTTCAGCCCGTTCATGATGAGAAAACTGCCTTCAATTAATGTCCCGCCAATCGACCCCAGCCAGAAGTTGTGGATCACCCAGCAGCAGGTTGAACACCAGATCACACAGCGCATCGTCAGGCCTTTACTGCGAAACAGCGCCCAGGTACTGACAATGGTGCCAATCACTGGTAGCAGCTCTATCGGATGGTGAAACTTCGCCAGCCCAATTCCCCCGGTCAGCACAATAAATACCGCCATCACCCACAGGCTGCGGGTGCGCAGAGTAATGAGCGTACGCACGGTGTTGAGCATGGCGCTTGAGCCTGCCGGAAATGCGCCCATCAGGAAGAAGTGCACGCCGATAACGGCGCTGTAAACCGAAAGCTGGATTTTGAATTTCCGCTCGTCGCGATTGATAAAAGTGGTGATACCAATCAGAAAGGCGATGACGCCAACGCCCTGGGCCAGCCAATACGCGCTCATGAAGGAGTCCTGTGTTCAGGCAAAAAGAAACGGCGCTTCATTATATGAAACGCCGTTTCGGATTTAAAGCATGATGACTTACAGCGTGACGCCGCTTTTGAATATCGCCAGCTCGCGGAAGTCGTTTTTCTCGTTACAGGTCTGCTTGCCGTTAGCGAAGTCCACGATGGTATCGACGAATTCGTTCAGCAGCTGCGGCATTGCTTTGCCGTGGATCAGCTGGCCGGCATCGAAGTCGATCCAGTGTTTTTTCTTCGCCGCCAGCTCGCTGTTGGTGGCAATTTTCACCGTTGGCACAAAGCCACCGTACGGTGTACCGCGGCCAGTACTGAACAGCACCATGTGGCAGCCTGCTCCGGCCAGCGCGCTGGTTGCTACCGCATCGTTACCCGGTGCGCTGAGCAGGTTCAGACCGTGAGTTTTCAGGCGTTCGCCATAGCGCAGCACGTCAACCACCTGGCTTGCCCCTGCTTTCTGGGTACAGCCGAGCGATTTCTCTTCCAGCGTCGTGATCCCGCCCGCTTTGTTACCCGGCGATGGGTTCTCGTAAATCGGCTGGTTGTGCGCAATGAAGTACTGTTTGAAGTCATTCACCATGGTGACGGTTTTCTCAAACGTCTCTTCGTCACGGCAATGGCTCATCAGAATACGTTCAGCACCAAACATTTCTGGTACTTCGGTCAGCACGGTGGTACCGCCGTTAACGATCATGTAATCCGAGAAGCGGCCCAGCATTGGGTTCGCGGTGATGCCGGACAGGCCATCAGACCCGCCGCACTCAAGCCCGAATTTCAGCTCGCTCAGCTTGCCTGGTTCACGTTTGTCGTGGCGCATCACGTCATACAGCTGATGCAGTTGCTCAAGACCGGCTTCCACTTCATCGTCCTGATGCTGGCACACCATAAAGTGCACACGCTCAGGATCAAACTCGCCCAGCGTTTCGCGGA
Source organism: Enterobacter sp. Tr-810 (assembly GCF_011752765.1). Classification (NCBI taxonomy): domain Bacteria; kingdom Pseudomonadati; phylum Pseudomonadota; class Gammaproteobacteria; order Enterobacterales; family Enterobacteriaceae; genus Enterobacter; species Enterobacter sp. Tr-810. The sequence goes on from NZ_VWWW01000006.1 coordinate 100,183, forward strand.
AGGCATCAACCTGGTTGTTTTCACAACCCAGGCCAATCACCAGTACCGCGCCCGCATTCGGGTGGCGCACCATATTTTGCAGCATGGTACGGGTATTAATATGGTCATCGCCTAACTGTGAACAACCATAAGTGTGGCTGAACAGGTGCACACCGTCTGTGCCTTCGGCATTGTTGGTCTCTTTCAGGAAACGCGTCTGGATTTGACGCGCGATCCCATTAACACAGCCCACCGTCGGGAGGATCCACAATTCATTGCGGATCCCCACTTCACCGTTGGCACGGCGGTAAATCTGTACGTCGCGATCTGCCGCCTGCCCGATGTCCGCCGGGGATTCAGGTTGATAGCTATACTCGTCCAGATCGCTCAGATTGGTGCGGGTATTGTGGGAATGAATATGTTCACCCGGCGCAATATCCGCCAGCGCATGACCAATAGGCAAACCGTACTTCACGACGTTTTCACCTTTGGCGATAGGACGTATGGCAAATTTGTGCCCACGCGAAATCGCCTGACGCAGTGTGACTGTCTCATTTTCAACAGTCACGTTGGTACCTTCGGTCAGATCCGCCAGCGCTACGACAACGTTATCCAGCGAATGGATTTTGATGTATTGCATATCAACCTCAAACGGCCTTAGTTCAGTTCAATGGCGAAGTAGTCACGCGCATTGTTAAAGCAGATGTTTTTCACCATTTCGCCCAGCAGCTGAATATCCGCCGGTGCTTCACCCGCAGCCACCCAACGGCCAATCATCTGGCACAGAATGCGGCGGAAATATTCGTGACGGGTATAAGACAGGAAGCTGCGGCTATCGGTCAGCATCCCGACAAAGCGGCTTAACAGGCCCAATTGTGCCAGCTGCGTCATCTGACGCTCCATGCCGTCTTTCTGGTCGTTGAACCACCAGCCGGAACCGAACTGCATCTTGCCTGGCATCCCTTCGCCCTGGAAGTTACCGATCATGGTGCCCAGCACTTCGTTATCGCGTGGGTTCAGGCAGTACAGGATGGTTTTAGGCAGCAGATTTTGTTCGTTCTGTTTGCTCAGCAGTTTGGACAGCTCTTCCGCCAGCGGACGGTCGTTGATGGAGTCAAAGCCCACATCCGCACCCAGCAGTTTGAACTGACGCTGGTTGTTATTACGCAGCGCGCCAATGTGATACTGCTGAACCCAACCGCGACGGGCATATTCTGCGCCGAGGAACACCAGTACCGCTGTTTTAAACTGAGCCACTTCGTGCTCGCTTAATGTCTCACCGGACAGGCGACGCGCCAGAATGCTATCCAGCTCGGCTTCGTTTGACTCCGCGAACAGCACCACATCAAGCGCGTGGTCAGACACCTTACAACCGTGCGCAGCAAAGTGATCCAGACGTTTGGTCAGGGCGGTTTGCAGGTCGGTGAAACGACGAATGTCGGTATCAGACACTTCCGCCAGCTTCGCCATGTAGTCGTTGAATGTTGCCAGCTCGATGTTGAACGCCTTATCCGGGCGCCAGCTTGGCAGCACTTTGATATCAAAGGAGGTGTCTTTCGCGACAACCGCGTGATGCTCCAGTGAATCGATTGGATCGTCGGTTGTACCGACCATCTTCACGTTCATCTGTTTCATGATGCCGCGTGCGGAAAACTTATCCTGCGCCAGCAGTTCGTTACACTGGTTCCAGATCTCATCCGCCGTGGTTGGAGAAAGCAGTTTGCCGGTGATACCAAACGGACGACGCAGTTCGAGGTGCGTCCAGTGGTATAACGGGTTGCCGATAGTGTGCGGCACGGTCGCTGCCCAGGCGTCAAACTTCTCGCGGTCAGTTGCGTCGCCGGTACACAGGCGCTCAGCCACACCGTTGGTGCGCATTGCGCGCCATTTGTAGTGGTCACCCTTCAGCCAGATGTCATACAGGTTTTTGAAACGATAATTTTCGGCAACCTGCTGCGGCGGTAAATGGCAGTGATAGTCGAAAATTGGCTGGTCTTTTGCGTAGTCGTGGTACAGCTGGCGAGCAAATTCAGTATCTAGCAGAAAATCTTCAGTCATAAACGGAGTCATTTATCGTCTTCCTCTTAACGAGTGCGTCAAAAAGCTTATGTTCAGATGCTGCAAAGTTATCACACCAATTTCCAGAGGCCGAAGTTTTTTTCGTGAGTTAGATCAATAAACGTCAACAAATAAAATACCCTCAACGGAGTAAACCCTCTCGCAGCCCGCGCCATATCTGGCTTTGCGTGCAGAAGATAATGTCCCTACAAAGAATCACACTTTTGTGATGTCACTCACCTTTTAAAGTTGTATGACAAGTTATCTTTTCGCCGTCGCAAACAATTAGCCGACGGAATGCATTACTGGTGTGAAAAACATCGGATTTAACGGTACGGATACCGACTTATGCACGATTACTTATGGCAAGGTTCGGGCCGTTCCGGGAAATTATCCCGGTTACGCCCCTCCCGTTAACAACAGCTCCCGGCAACGGTTGAGAGGTTGCCGTGCTCCGGCACGGAAATAACATAACGATGAGGTTTTACATGCGTAAAATTAAAGGGTTACGTTGGTACATGATTGCACTGGTGACGTTGGGCACCGTGCTGGGCTACCTGACACGTAACACCGTGGCAGCAGCGGCTCCTACGTTGATGGAAGAATTGCATATCTCCACACAGCAATACTCTTACATCATTGCTGCTTACTCCGCGGCTTACACCGTAATGCAGCCTGTAGCAGGTTATGTTCTTGATATTCTGGGTACTAAAATCGGTTATGCATTCTTCGCTGTCGCATGGGCCATTTTCTGCGGTGCAACAGCACTGGCAGGCAGCTGGGGCGGTCTGGCACTGGCGCGCGGTGCGGTAGGTGCAGCAGAAGCCGCCATGATCCCGGCAGGCCTGAAAGCCAGCTCCGAGTGGTTCCCGGCGAAAGAACGTTCTATTGCTGTCGGTTACTTTAACGTCGGTTCTTCTATTGGTGCGATGATTGCTCCGCCACTGGTGGTCTGGGCTATTGTGATGCACAGCTGGCAGATGGCGTTCATCATCTCTGGTGTACTGAGCTTTGCATGGGCAATGGCGTGGCTGATTTTCTATAAACACCCACGTGACCAGAAAAAACTGTCTACTGAAGAACGTGATTACATCATTGGCGGTCAGGAATCTCAGCACCAGACTAACAACGGCAAAAAAATGTCTGTCTGGCAGATTCTGGGCACCCGTCAGTTCTGGGGTATCGCACTGCCACGCTTCCTGGCAGAACCAGCCTGGGGTACGTTTAACGCCTGGATCCCACTGTTCATGTTTAAAGTGTATGGCTTTAACCTGAAAGAGATCGCGATGTTCGCCTGGATGCCAATGCTGTTCGCTGACCTGGGTTGTATCGTGGGGGGTTACCTGCCACCACTGTTCCAGCGCTGGTTTGGTGTGAACCTGATTGTCTCTCGTAAAATGGTGGTTACCATGGGTGCGCTGCTGATGATTGGCCCAGGTATGATCGGCCTGTTCACCAGCCCTTACATTGCTATCGCCCTGCTGTGTATTGGTGGTTTTGCTCACCAGTCCCTGTCTGGCGCACTGATCACGCTCTCATCTGACGTCTTTGGTCGTAACGAGGTTGCTACCGCAAACGGCCTGACCGGTATGGCCGCCTGGACTGCAAGTACCATGTTTGCTCTGGTGGTTGGTGCCCTGGCTGACACCATCGGCTTTAGCCCACTGTTCGCTGTGCTGGCTATCTTCGACCTGCTGGGTGCGGTGGTTATCTGGACGGTGCTGAAAAGCAAATCGGCAGAAGAGCTACAAAAAGAGTCCGTCGGTGGACCCGCAACACAAAGTTAGCGGTGATGCTGTTGTGCCGGGTGGCGGTTTCGCCTTACCCGGCCTACAAAACCCAATAAAACCGCAGGCCGGGGCAACCTGGCAAATACAACAAGAAAGCCGCCGTAGGGCGGCTTTTTTAATGGCGAAATCTGGAGACTGGCTCGCAAAAGTGGTATAACAAATAATCCGTCGTACCCTGCCTGGAGCGCATATGGAAATCACCGAATCACGTCGTTTATATCAGCAACTTGCTGCCGAGCTGAAAGATCGCATCGAGCAAGGTGTCTATCTTGTCGGTGATAAACTCCCCGCTGAGCGCTTTATTGCTGATGAAAAAAGCGTGAGCCGCACGGTGGTGCGTGAAGCCATCATCATGCTGGAAGTCGAAGGCTATGTTGAAGTACGCAAAGGCTCCGGCATTCATGTGATTTCCAACCAGCCAAAACACTCCCCGGTGCCGGACGAAAGTCTGGAGTTCGCCAGCTATGGGCCGTTTGAGCTGCTTCAGGCGCGTCAGCTGATCGAAAGTAACATTGCCGAATTTGCTGCGACGCAGGTGACCAAGCAGGACATCATGAAGCTGATGGAAATCCAGGAGAATGCGCGCAAGGAAAAATGCTTCCGCGATTCCGAATGGGATTTGCAATTCCATGTTCAGGTTGCGCTGGCAACGCAAAACACCGCTCTGGCGGCAATTGTTGAAAAAATGTGGACTCAGCGCGTTCATAACCCGTACTGGAAGAAACTGCACGATCACATCGATTTGCGCACCGTGGATAACTGGTGTGACGACCACGACCAAATTCTTAAAGCGCTGATTCGTAAAGACCCAAACGCGGCAAAACTGGCCATGTGGCAGCACCTGGAAAATACCAAGCAGATGCTGTTTAACGAAACCAGTGATGACTTCGAATTTAACGCCGATCGCTATCTTTTTGCGGATAATCCTGTCGTTCACCTGGATACGGCAGCCAATCTCGCAAAATAGTTTCCCTTTCCGCTGGCAGGCGCTTCGTTGCGCCTTTCGGCGCGGTGGGTAAGCAAAACATATATAGTGTCAGCCTTTGTAAATCCCCTCGCTCACCTTCATGGCTTAAGCCAAAATCATTCCGCCCCATGCAAAATCTGTGACGCAGAACGTTGGGCTTTGTTACAATTGGATTCAATTTGCTTTCTTGTAAGTTAGTGCTTGCCAACTAGCCATTTAACAGGGAACAGTTCTGGCCACCACAATGTGTCCGCGAGCGACCATAATGAAATCATAAAAATGTCGCCGTACTGTTTTTCCCGGATAACAGGCGTGACGTTAACCGATTTCCAGGAACACTGAATGGAACTTTTGACCCAACTACTACATGCCTTATGGGCCCAGGACTTCGAAACGCTGGCCAATCCGTCCATGATTGGGATGCTCTATTTCGTTTTGTTTATGATCCTGTTTCTTGAGAATGGATTGCTTCCTGCCGCCTTCCTGCCTGGCGACAGTCTGTTAGTGTTGGTCGGCGTGCTTTGTGCCAAAGGCGCAATGGCATTCCCCCAGACCATCCTGCTATTAACTATTGCTGCAAGCCTCGGCTGCTGGGTGAGCTATATCCAGGGACGATGGCTGGGTAATACGCGCATCGTGCAAAACTGGCTTTCGCATCTGCCGGCGCATTACCACCAGCGGGCGCACCACCTGTTCCACAAACATGGGCTTTCGGCGTTGCTGATTGGCCGTTTCATCGCTTTTGTACGCACTTTGCTGCCAACCATTGCAGGGCTTTCCGGCCTGAGTAGCGCACGCTTCCAGTTCTTTAACTGGATGAGTGGCCTGCTGTGGGTACTGATCCTGACAACGTTAGGCTATGCACTTGGCAAAACGCCAGTGTTCATGAAGTATGAAGACCAGTTAATGTCCTGCCTGATGCTGTTGCCAGTTGTGCTGCTGGTCTTTGGTCTGGTCGGTTCACTGGTTGTCCTGTGGAAGAAAAAATACGGGGCCAAGGGCTAACAATGGTCATTTCACCGTTATCCCTGCGCCGCTTGTCTTACGCATTGATTGTGCTGGTGTTCTTCAGCGCGATGCTGCTGATATGGACGGCGCTCCAGCACCAGGAATCCACACTGGCAATCCGGCCGGTGAATCAGGGAACCAGCGTGCCAGACGGTTTTTCCATCTGGCACCACCTGGATGCAAACGGGATCCGCTTCAAGAGCATCACGCCACAAGATGATGTTTTACTGATTAAATTTGACTCCAGTGCACAAAGTGCAGCAGCCAAAGTCGTGCTCGACAGAACGTTGCCGCACGGATACATCATTGCTCAGCAGGAAGATAACAGCCAGCCAGCGGCCTGGTTGTCACTTCTGCGCGACACATCGCACCGGTTTGGATAACTTCCAGGATTCTGAATCTTTTCACTTACTTTGGTGATTACCCCGTTTACTTACTATGCTTAAGTACGCGGAGCATCATATCTATGCTCTCCGCATGACTTTGGACATCAGCACACTCCCCGGACGTGCTGCAAACAATGGAAGGTTCCAATAATGAAATACCACATCGCCCTGGCTCTGGCCCTTTTTTCATTAAGCACAGCCTCTTTCGCCACTTCTCTGTGTCAGGAGAAGGAGAAAGACATTCAGCGTGAAATCAGTTATGCCGAAAAGCATAACAATCAGAACCGGATCAATGGCTTGAAAAAAGCGCTTAGCGAAGTGAAAGCTAACTGTTCCGACAAGGAGCTTCGCGCAAGCCACCAGAAGAAAATCACGGAGCAAAAGGAAGAAGTAGCAGAGCGCCGTCACGATCTTCAGGAAGCGAAAGAGAAAGGAGATGCGGATAAAATTGCCAAACGCGAGAAGAAACTGAAAGAAGCGCAAGAAGAACTGAAAGCGCTGGAATCCCGCGATTATTGAGTTAACGGAAGTCTCACAGGAGAAAATCATGTCAAAAGATACTACGTCAGAAAACCTGCGCGCTGAGTTGAAATCCCTGGCGGATACCCTGGAAGAAGTGCTGAACTCCTCTACCGATAAATCAAAGGAAGAGGTCAGCAAGCTGCGCAGCAAAGCTGAGCAAGCATTGAAAGAGAGCCGTACCCGCCTGGGTGAAACCGGTGATGCTCTGGCGAAGCAGACCCGCGAAGCGGCTGCACGCGCTGACGAATACGTTCGCGATAATCCATGGACTGGTGTAGGCATTGGTGCCGCTGTTGGTGTGGTTCTGGGTGTCCTGCTCACGCGTCGTTGATTATGGAAGACAATCGTCATACTGAAGGTCCGGCAAAGAACATCATTGGCATCGGACAGCGGATTTTAACCACCCTCGTCGGTATCGCTGAAACGCGCATTCGTCTGGCCGTGGTTGAACTGGAAGAAGAGAAAGCCAATATCTTCCAGATCCTGCTGATGCTTGGTCTTACCCTTCTCTTTGCCGCATTTGGCCTGATGAGCCTGCTGGTGCTGGTTATCTGGGTTGTCGATCCGCAGTATCGTCTTAACGCCATGATTGCGACCACCGTGGTGTTGCTGCTGGGTGCTGTGATAGGCGGTATCTGGACGCTGCGAAAAGCGCGCAAATCCACGTTGCTGCGCCATACCCGCCAGGAGCTTGCAGCCGACCGCACGCTGCTGGAGGACGACAAACCATGAGCAGCAAAACCGAGCTCAGGCAGCGAAAAGCGTTCCTGTTAAGCCAGATCCAGCAACAACGGCTGGATCTGGCAGCCAGTCGTCGTGACTGGGTGGATGCAACGCGCCCGCTGGATCGTAGCTGGAATACCTTCCTGAACCTGCGTTCATGGGTGCTGGTTGGCAGCAGCGTGATGGCAATCTGGGGTGTCCGCCATCCCAGTAAGCTGATTCGCTGGACGCGTCGCGGCTTTGGTGTCTGGAGCGCATGGCGTCTGGTGAAAGCAACCCTTCGTCAGCAGCAACTGCGCTAGTCTGTGTGGTGCCGGGTGGCGGCTACGCCTTACCCGGCCTACATTTCCCATTTCTCTTTCTTGTCCCTCCTTGCTCAATATCTTTGATAAAGATTGACAGTTTTCCTTGCTAACAATTGTCATTCGTCACGTTTATGATTCTCTCCATCGACAGCAAAGACGCGGTATCTGCCCGAATTTGCACACAAATAAAGATCAGCCGCTCATGTGGTTTCCTGGAGAGTAAAATGAAAAAATTAGAAGATGTTGGTGTACTGGTAGCGCGTATCCTGATGCCAATTCTGTTCATCACCGCAGGTTGGGGCAAAATCACCGGTTATGCGGGTACACAACAGTATATGGAAGCTATGGGCGTGCCGGGGTTCCTGCTGCCACTGACCATTCTGCTTGAGTTCGGCGGCGGCCTGGCAGTACTGTTCGGCTTCCTGACCCGTACCACTGCACTGTTTACTGCGGGCTTCACATTGCTGACAGCATTTATCTTCCACAGCAACTTTGCGGAAGGCGTGAACTCCCTGATGTTCATGAAAAACCTGACTATCGCTGGCGGCTTCCTGCTGTTGGCTGTGACCGGTCCAGGCGCATTCAGCATCGACCGTGTTCTAAATAAGAAGTGGTAAGCACGCTATACTGACTTAAAAAAGCGAGGAGATATCTCCTCGCTTTTGCTATCTGACGGAGGAGGAAAAAATGGGACAACTCGTAGACGGCGTCTGGCAGGATGTCTGGTATGACACTAAATCCACCGGAGGACGTTTCAAACGCTCTGTTTCGGCCTTCCGTAACTGGCTGACCGCAGATGGCGCGCCAGGCCCCAGTGGCGAAGGGGGCTTTGCAGCCGAGAAAGACCGTTATCATCTCTACGTTTCACTCGCCTGCCCGTGGGCACACCGCACGCTGATTGTGCGTAAACTCAAAGGCCTGGAATCATTACTGCCTGTCTCAGTTGTCAATCCGCTGATGCTGGAAAACGGCTGGACATTCGACAGCGATTTCCCTGCCGCGACAGGTGACGACCTTTACCATCACGATTTCCTGTACCAACTGTATCTGCGTGCAGATCCGCACTATACCGGCCGCGTCACCGTACCGGTGCTCTGGGACAAGAAAAACCAGACGATTGTCAGCAATGAGTCGGCCGAAATCATCCGTATGTTCAACACCGCGTTTGATGCGCACGGCGCCCGCGCCGGTGATTACTACCCGGTTGAGCTGCGCGATAAAATTGATGAACTGAACAGCTGGATCTACGACAACGTGAACAACGGTGTCTACAAAGCCGGTTTTGCCACAAGCCAGGAAGCCTATGACGAAGCGGTCGCTAACGTCTTCACATCGCTGGAGCGTCTGGAGCAGATCCTCGGTCAGCATCGCTACCTGACGGGCGATCGCCTGACGGAAGCAGACATCCGTCTGTGGACCACGCTGGTGCGTTTTGATCCGGTCTACGTCACTCACTTTAAGTGCGATAAACATCGTATCAGCGACTATCTGAACCTGTACGGGTTCCTGCGTGATATCTACCAGATGCCAGGCATCGCTGAAACGGTCGATTTTGGCCATATCCGCACCCACTACTACCGCAGCCACAAGACCATTAACCCGACAGGCATTATCTCGATTGGCCCGTGGCAGGATCTGGATGAGCCGCACGGGCGCGACGTTCGATTTGGATAAATATTAAGGGCATCAATAGATGCCCTTTTTTAATTCATAATATCAATCTATCCTTACCTCGATCGCCAGGAAAACAAGTGATTGACCGATTATTGAGGCAAGGAAAAATGGACTGGTATTTAAAAGTACTGCGCAACTACATTGGATTTGGTGGCCGTGCCCGCCGCAAAGAGTACTGGATGTTCGTTCTGGTGAACTTCATCCTGATCATGGTGCTGGGCATTGTCGATAAAATTCTCGGCTGGGAACGGGCTGGTGGTGAAGGCGTTCTCACGACAATTTATGGTCTGCTGGTTTTGCTGCCATCCTGGGCCGTGCTGTTTCGTCGGCTGCATGACACCGACCGTTCGGCATGGTGGCTACTGCTGCTGTTGATCCCGATAATCGGCTGGCTGGTGATTCTGATCTTTAACTGTCAGAGCGGCACACCGGGTGAAAACCGCTTTGGTGCCGACCCTAAACTCAACGCCTGATTCGTTGCCCGGTAGCTTACGATTACCGGGCGTACGAACCTATTTATTGTAGTGGGCAAACAGCTTCGGTATTTCTCGCAAACACCACGACTTCGCTTCCCCCATACTGTCACGACGCCACGCCATAATAATATCGACCTCACTGGTGTATTCCGGGCTCACCACGCGCAGCCGTCCTTCGGCGATATCTTTTTCGACGAAGGGATAAGGCATGGTCGCCATCCCGAGGCCGGCCAGCAGTGCCTGGCGCTTATCTTCCAGCGATGTCACCGTCAGACGCGGCTGTTTATCCAGCAGCTGTACCGTTAATACCGGGCGTTCACGCGCGGTATCCGCTACCGCCACACCGCGATATTTCACACGCGTCACTTCAGACAGTGGCTCGGGCTCCTGATGGATCGGGTGGTCGGGTGCGGCCACATACACATTCATCACGCTGTAGAGCTTACGGGAGTTGATTTCAGACGACGAACGGAAGTGCATATCTGGTGCAATCACGATATCCGCCCTGCCCGTTTCCAGACGCTCCCACGCCCCTGCCAGCACTTCGGTAATGATCGACAGCTGGGTGTTGGCTTTATCCGCCAGGCGGTCCACCAGCGGGAACAGCGCCTCAGTTGGCACTAACGCTTCCGTGACCAGCGTCAGATGCGTTTCCCAGCCGCGCGCCAGCGCTTCGGCGTCGGTGGTTAGTTTATCGGCCGCTTCCAGCAGCACGCGCCCACGCTCCAGCAGCATCCGCCCAACGTTGGTGAATTTTGTTCTATGACCGGAACGATCGAATAACACCACGTCCAGCTCTTCTTCAAGCTTCTGCATGGTGTAGCTCAGCGCAGACGGAACGCGCCCCAGTTCATCTGCCGCAGCGGCAAAGCTGCCACGCCTGTCAATCGCGTCCATGACGCGAAGCGCCTCAAGCGTCAATGCTCTCTCTTTTGCCATCTCGTTCTCATTCAGGAAATTTGAACATACCAGGCAGAATATCTGGCTAACAATGAAGCGTCCATACCTTTACCATTGTTTTAGTGTAAAGAGAGGTCAAGTTTATGATTACGACAAGAACAGCTAAACAGTGCGGACAAGCTGATTTCGGTTGGCTACAGGCCCGCTACACCTTTTCCTTTGGACACTACTTTGACCCAAAACTCCTCGGTTACGCATCACTGCGCGTATTGAATCAGGAAGTGCTCGCCCCAGGCGCGTCCTTCCAGCCGCGCACGTATCCGAAAGTCGATATCCTGAACCTGATCCTGGAAGGCGAGGCAGAATACCGCGACAGCGAGGGCAATCATGTCCAGGCGAAGGCTGGCGAAGCGTTGCTGATTTCAACGCAGCCGGGCATTAGTTACAGCGAGCATAACCTCAGCAAAGACAAGACGCTGACCCGAATGCAGCTGTGGCTGGATGCCTGCCCAGAGCGGGAAAATTCGCTGGTACAGAAGATAGATTTGAAGGGCGAAAAACAGCAGTTGCTTGCATCGCCTGATGGCAGCAACGGCAGCCTGCAACTGCGCCAGCAAGTGTGGCTGCACCATATCGAACTGAAAAAAGGTGAGCAGGCAAGTTTCCAGCTTCACGGCCCGCGCGCCTATTTGCAGTCGATTCATGGCACGGTACATGCGGTGACGCACACGGAAGAAAAAGAAGCGCTCACCTGCGGTGACGGAGCGTTTATTCGTGATGAAGCGAATATTACGCTGGTTGCCGATACGCCGCTGCGTGCGCTGTTGATTGATTTGCCGGTGTAAAAATCCCCCTCACCCCAACCCCTCTCCCCAAAGGGGCGAGGGGCTCGATTGGTTCCCTCTCCCCTTTGGGGAGAGGGCTAGGGTGAGGGGTGAGAGGCAATTCACGACACCTTACTCGCCATTATCTCAATGATCTGCCGGTCTGTTGCCTGCATCGAGCGGCACGCCAGTGAGCACAGATTAGCGATAGACTGCTCAACATCGTGCGCGACAATCCCTTCATTGCCCGTTACAGCTGAATCATCCAGCGCCATCATGACCGCCTTCCAGGCACTTCCCACGCTGGTTGATACCTTCATCGCGCAACTGTTAGACGCTCCGTCGCAGATAATCCCGCTGACATCGCCGATCATGCTGCCGATAGCCATTGCGATCGTCTGGTAATTTCCGCCCATTAGCCACGCCATTCCTGCCGCCGCGCCCATGGCCGCCGTTGTTGCAGCGCACAGCGCCGACAAGCGAGGAAGCTGGTAATGGATATAGATGGCCGCCAGATGCGACAACATCAATGCCCGGGCAAGACGTTCATCATCTGCCTGAACATACTCAGCCACCACTACAACCGGCATCGTTGCGGTGATCCCCTGATTGCCCGAACCGGAGTTGCTCATGGCCGGCAGCGTTGCGCCACCCATTCTGGCATCAGAGGCTGCACTGGTGCGGATTACAATGTCTGAACCTATATCCTGCGCCATCCATCCACGCGCGCGCTGTTTATGCAGCGTGGCGCCGATGTGCAGCCCCCACTTTCCGCTTAATCCTTCGCGAGAAAGCGCATCGTTCAGACGTGCCGCTTCCATGATAAAGCGGATCGCATCGAACGGTACCTGCTCCACAAATTCGACGATCTGCGACAGCGTAGTGTGTGAGAACACCACTAGTGGATCACCGCCCATCTCACCGGGCTGCTCGTTAAGGACAAAGCGCGTTTCACCCTGACAAACGATCTCCACGACGCGGGTATGCCCACCGGCAATGGTGACCATTGCCGATGTGTTGCCAGCATGAACGCAGGCACGGGAATAAAGGATCTCATCGCAAGGTTCTTGCAGCTTCACCTGTACCCGTCCGGCTTGCAGCAGTGCTTTTGCCTTTGCCAACGCGTCGCCTGAGGCATCTTTCAACACCTCCAGCCCGGCCTGCGCGTTACCGCCAATGGCACCCAGTGCTGCGGCAATGGGTAGCCCGACCATACCTGTTCCCGGTACCGTAACGCCAAGCCCGTTTTTCATCAGGTTTGGCGACACCCACGCATCTATCTGCGTGACCTCACCGGGAAGTTGTTCCGCGGCAATGGCACAAGCCAGCGCCAGTGAGACAGGCTCTGTACACCCCAGCGCAGGTTTAACTTCTTCCTGCACGGCTCGAATAAAATGGTTCCATAAAGGATTGATTTGCTCAGACATCGTTACGACCTTTATTGCTCCTCAGGAGAACGCGAGGAAAGGAGAAACACAAAGCAGCAGCCCGGTGATGATAATAATCACCAGCGATGCGCCTTTATATTTATGCAGCGCGGGGACTTTGTAGACCAGCCACGCCGGGATCAGGCAGCCAACCATTCCAAAGATAGGGCTACAAATAGAAGTGAAGCTCAGGACCGGTGCGTTTAAGACAATGGCGCTCCAGGCAAGCAGGATGGCGAACAGCATGATCCCACGCTGAACGGTACGTTCATTGATATTCTCTGCCGGCATTCTGCGGCGCAGAATATTCATCACAATGCCCTGCGTGGCTTCGCGAAAACCGAGATAGACACCGAAGAAGGCGGTCATCACGGCGAAAATATTCAGGATCACGCTGACGATTTTGACCCAGCCCGCACCGTCGCCGCTAATAAACTGCGCGGCGATCGCCAGAGCCGAAATATTTTGCTCATAGGCTTTTACCGCTTCATCGTGGCCCATCGCCAGCGTGAAGGAGACGGCATAGAAGAAGACCGTCACAAACAGCACGCCGAAAGCAATGTTCATCGCCCGCAATGCTTTGTGTCGCGCCACTTCAACTGATTTTTCCCGTGAACGATAAGAGATAACCATCGGGCTTAAGGTCTGGATAAACAGAATCGAGGTTAAGGTGAAAGGCAGCGTAATAATGGCGTTTTTAATTAATAGCCCCATCGGTGGCAACATGCCCACATTAGCTAAATGCCAGAGACCAATCATCGACAAGCCCAGTGCTGCAACCACAAACAGCTTGGTGAGCACCATCAGGCTGGAAACTTTAAACAGCAGTTTTTCACCGCGTGATGAAATCGCCACCAGAATACAAATCAAAAATAAACCGTAGAACGGGTTTTCGGAAAGCAAACCGTCGGTGATGCCGAAGGTGTGCAGATACGAGGCGCTGTCGTTAGTGATGGCGGTGGAATAGACAAACATCCAGATCACCAGCATCACAAAATAAAGTGCCCCTAATAAAACCCCCCAGTTTTTCCCCAGATAACCGCTGATGACGCTCGGGTAATCTTTGCACTCCGGCGATTCCGCCAGCGTATTAATAAACAGGCGCTGGAATAAATACATGGCTGGATAGCCAATAATTGACGAGAGCAAAAATACCCACAGCCCCATCAATCCCACCTGTACCGGGAGAAAAACAATCCCCGCGCCGATAGCCATCCCGATACTCATAATGACCCAGCCCGTGTCGGAGCTGTCGAATTTAATGGCCTCGCGCCATTCACTTTCACTCATTCCTGCCCGTCTTGCCGCGGGAGAATCGTTCACAATCACACTGCTATTTGTTGCCGTATCCATAAGGCACTCGCTTATTTTGTAGGGTAAACAGTTGTTTTTATAAGGTTCTGCCCACCAGCGATAATGAGCCAGATTGTTGCAGGTGCTTGTTATTAGAGTGAAAAGATCATACCTGGAGAGAGGGAGAAAAAAGTCACAAGTTTTATAGGGATTTTCTGTTACGGGAGGAAAATTTACTTCTTTGTGAGATGAAAGGACGTATTTTTTCTAAAAGTGATGACGATCAAGAAATAAAAACCCGCGCCACGCGCGGGTCCGAAATCATTCAGCCAGCGCATTCGCCATATCGGTTCGAATCTGCTTACGCTGTTCCGCCGTCAGTACCTGGCTTACGTCGAAGTAGTATTTCACCCGGTAGTAGCGAGTCTGCTCTTCAACTTTGCTGAAGGCAGCAAGCTGGTTTCTCACCGTGCTTTCATCCCATTTTCCTGCCTGGAACATGTCGATCAGCGCACCGTCTTTCACGCCGGTCATTGGGATTTTAGCGACGTTTTGCTCCAGCTTCTGGTGGAGATCTTCGATCTTCTTCACCTGCTCGTTACTGAGTTTCAGATGCTGTACCAGCGGATCCTGCGATGGGGATGGAGCGGCTTCAACATTGGCAGCCTGGGCCGCAAAACTGCACACGGTCAGTGATGCAGCAACCAAAGCAATACGGGTCATTTTCATCATCTTACTTTCCTTAAAAACTGTTTACGTGGAAAACAGGTGCATTGTTTTTCAAGAGCGGATGAATATGTGTGAATAATTATATAAACAATTTTGTATGTTCAGCGGGCAAAAAAATGCCCCCTGAAGAAAGGGGGCATGGAGGCTGGATTACGTCAGATCGCCTGCGTAAACGTCCTTGAAATCACATCCTGCTGCTGCTCACGCGTCAGGGCATTAAAACGCACTGCATAGCCTGAAACGCGGATCGTGAGGTTCGGATAATTCTCTGGATGTTCGATAGCATCCATCAGCATTTCCCGGTTCATGACGTTCACGTTCAGGTGCTGCCCGCCTTCGATGGCGGCTTCGTGGTGGAAGTATCCGTCCAGCAGCCCTACCAGGTTGGTTTTGCGCACCATCTCATCTTTACCCAGTGCCTGCGGCACAATCGAGAAGGTATAAGAGATGCCATCTTTCGCGTAGGTGAACGGCAGCTTCGCCACTGAGGTCAATGATGCCACTGCACCTTTCCGGTCGCGGCCGTGCATCGGGTTTGCGCCCGGGGCGAACGGCGTGCCGCCGCGGCGTCCGTCCGGTGTGTTACCGGTCTTCTGGCCGTAAACCACGTTAGAGGTAATGGTCAGAATAGACTGGGTCGGCACCGCGTTGCGGTAGGTTGGCAACGCCTGAATTTTCTTCATAAAACGTTCAACCAGGTCGCAGGCAATGCTGTCCACACGGTCATCATTGTTGCCGTACTGCGGGTAATCGCCTTCTATTACGAAATCGACCGCCAGGCCGGTGTGGTCACGCACCGGTTTCACCGTGGCGTATTTAATGGCCGACAAGGAATCTGCCGCGACCGACAGCCCCGCAATCCCGCACGCCATCGTGCGATGTACATCCCGGTCATGCAGCGCCATCAGCGAGGCTTCATAGCTGTACTTGTCATGCATGTAGTGAATAAGATTCAGCGCGCTGATGTACTGCACCGCCAGCCAGTCCATAAAGTGATCAAGGCTCGCCATCACGGTGTCGTATTCCAGCACGTCATCCAACAGCGGCTCGGTTTTCGGCCCAACCTGGATTTTCAGCTTCTCATCCACCCCGCCGTTGATTGCGTACAGCAGCGTTTTGGCAAGGTTGGCGCGCGCACCAAAGAACTGCATCTGCTTGCCGATCACCATCGGGCTAACGCAGCAGGCAATGGCGTAGTCATCGCTGTTGAAGTCGGCACGCATCAGATCGTCGTTCTCATACTGAAGTGATGAGGTAACAATCGACACCTGCGCGGCATATTTTTTGAAAGCAATCGGGAGTTGTTCAGACCAGAGAATGGTCAGGTTTGGCTCTGGCGCAGGCCCCATGGTGTGCAGCGTGTGCAGATAGCGGAAGCTGTTTTTGGTTACCAGAGTGCGGCCATCCAGCCCCATACCGCCGATCACTTCTGTGGCCCAGATAGGATCGCCTGAGAAGAGAGTGTCGAATTCCGGGGTGCGCAGGAAGCGTACCATACGGATCTTCATGATGAAGTGATCAATCAACTCCTGCGCCTGCACCTCATTTATCCGCCCGGCATGCATATCACGTTCAATATAGATATCGAGGAAGCTGGCCGTACGCCCGAGCGACATCGCCCCGCCGTTCTGCGATTTCACTGCCGCCAGGTAGGCAAAATAGACCCACTGCACTGCTTCCTGCGCATTCATCGCCGGACGAGAAATATCAAAGCCATAGTTCGACGCCATCTGCTGAATTTGCAGCAATGCGCGCTTATGTTCAGCCAGCTCTTCGCGCAGACGGATCGTGGCTTCCAGATCTTCGCCACGCTCCAGTTTTGGCTGAAGATCCGCAAACTGGAGTTCACGTTCGCGCACCAGATAGCTAATGCCGTACAGTGCCACACGGCGATAGTCACCAATGATGCGCCCGCGTCCGTAACCGTCCGGCAGGCCCGTCAGCACGCCCGATTTGCGACAACGCATCATCTCCGGTGAGTAAACATCAAACACGCCCTGGTTATGGGTTTTACGCAGGTCGGTAAACAGGTATTCAAACTGCGGATCCATCTCGCGACCGTAGGCCTCGAAGGAACTGCGGATCATGTTGATCCCGCCATACGGATGCAGTGCGCGCTTGAGCGGTTTATCGGTTTGCAGGCCGACGATCGTCTCCAGATCTTCGTCGATGTAGCCCGGCCCGTGGGCGGTAATAGTGGTGGCAATATTGGTATCAAAATCCACCGGGGCGTGGGTGGTATTCTCCTGACGAATACCGACCATCACCTTCTGCCACAGCGCCGTCGTTGCAGGCGTCGCCTGCGCGAGGAAAGCTTCATCGCCTTCATAAGGGGTGTAGTTATGCTGAATAAAATCGCGCACGTTAACGGCGTCTTTCCATTCTTCACCGCGAAACCCGGCCCATGCATCACTGTAGGGTGCAACGCTCGTATCGATTGTTACTTTCATGACATTCTCGCTTTATCAGGCGTAAGCCGCAGCCGGAGTCACCTTTCCAAGACGGAGGGCGTCCAGCGCGATCATTTTTTCTTCATTAGTTGGGATCACCGCGCAGGCCACGCGGGATAAATCTGTAGAAATCACGCGCTCACCCGCACTGCCCGGCAGCGCGTTTTTGGCTTCATCCAGGATGATGCCGAAGACCTTCAGGTGCTCAGCCACCAGGGCACGAATGAGGGTTGAGTTCTCGCCAATGCCTCCGGTAAAGACCACGCCATCCAGACGATGCAGCGACGCGGCGTGGCCAGCGATATGCCGCGCGATGCGATGAACAAAGGTGTTTATCGCCAGCTGTGCGCGCTGATGTCCGTTATGCCAGGCCTTTTCCAGGGTGCGTAAATCGGACGACAACCCGGAGATCCCCAGCAGGCCAGATTCCTTATTCACAACGCGCTCCAGATCCTCGAAGGATTGCCCCGTTTGCTGGCCAATCCACGCCATCGCGCCAAAATCGACATCACCGCAGCGCGTGCCCATCACCAGCCCTTCCAGCGGCGTCATCCCCATGGAGGTATCCACGCTTTCGCCGTTACACACCGCGCAGATGGAGGCGCCATTGCCGAGATGAGCGATGACCAGGCCGCTGTCATTTTCTGATAACGCCAGCAACTGATGCGCCTGCCCGGAAACATAGCGGTGGGAGGTGCCATGGAAACCGTAGCGACGCACGCCCAGCTCTTCGAAATAGTGATAAGGCAAACCGTACAGATACGCCTGCGGCGGCAGGGTCTGGTGGAAGCTGGTATCAAACACAGCCACCTGCTGCACGCCCGGGAATAACTGCTGTGCGGCTTCCACGCCGCTTAAGTTGGCGTAGTTATGCAGGGGCGCGAGTGGGGAAACCTGGCGGATCTGCTCAATAACCTGTTCGGTGATAAGGGTCGACTCGCTGAAGAGTTCGCCACCGTGAGCAATGCGGTGGCCAATTAAGGCCACGCTGCTCATCAGGTCGCGTTTTTCCAGCTCGAGGGCGATGGCAGCCAGCGCCCCTTCGTAGTCATGGTGAGCCAGTCTGGCTGGCTCCCCCCCATTCACGGAAATAAAGGCTTTTTCAGTATTGATACCATCTGCAATGCCCGTCACCAGGGCATCGCAGCTGTTGGCGTCCAGTACTGAAAACTTAACAGAGGACGATCCGCAGTTAATAACCAGTACAACCGGAAATTCAATCATGGTGTGGCTCCGCTCATCCTGAGCTTTGATTTAGAACAGTTTGTAAACGATATTCAGAATGGTCAGCAGGCCGACAACGGTGACGAAAATGTTCTCCGTTCTGCCTTTGTATTTCGCCAGCGCCGGAGTCTTGCGGATGGCATACATCGGCAGCAGACACAGCAGAGAGGCGATGATCGGCGCACCCATAGCTTCGATAAGGTCGAGAATGTTCGGGTTGGCGTAGGCCACAATCCAGGTAGAGCCCATGATGAAGACCATGCTGATGGTGTTCAGTTTGCCCACCGAGACTTTCTTCTTATCGCCCTTATAACCAAACTTCAGAACAAGGCCGTTCAGCCCTTCCAGCGTGCCGAGGTAGTGGCCGAAGAAGGATTTGAAGATAGCGACCAGCGCAATGATTGACGCACCGTATTCCAGAACCGTTGCAAAGGTGGATTTGGTTCCGGACAGTGAAGCAAAGTGGTTTGCCAGGTAAGAAAGCACCGGAATGTTCTGCGCTTTGGCTTCCGCCATGTTCTGCGGAGAGAGCGTGAACAGGCAGCTAAAGGCGAAGAACATCACCACGGCCACCATCAGCAGGCTGGCGCGGCCGATGATTTTGGAACATTTCTGCTCGGTGAATTCTTTGCCGAACTCCGGTTCGTACTCTTCGCGTTTCGACACCACGAACGAAGAGACAATCGGTGAGAAGTTAAAGGAGAAGACCATGATGGAAATCCCCAGCCAGACGGTAACCAGAATGCCGTCATGCCCGGTAAAGGCGATATCGCTCAGGTTGACCTGGTCGATAACAGCAGAGTTCCAGTAAGGGATCAGCGACAGGGAAATCAGCACCAGGCTTGCGATAAACGGGAACACCAGGAAGCTCATTACCTTCACCATCAGGTCTTTACCAAACCAGATAACAAAGGCCATCAGCAGCAACAGGAACAGCGCCACAAAGCCGCGGTTCAGCGCAGGCAGCTGGAGCTGGTTTTCCCAGAAAGTCATGAATGTGTTGGTAATGGTGACGCCGTAAATCCACAGCAGCGGGCAAATGGCAAAGAAGTAGAGGAAGGTGATCACCACCCCGCCGGTTTTGCCGAAGTGCTCTTCCACCGTCTCGGTGATGTTGCCGGAGACATTGCTGCCGGACAGGCATAAACGCGCCAACGCACGGTGGCAATAAAACGCAATCGGGAAGGCGAGAAGCAGCATGAGCAGGATAGGGATCAGGCCGCCAAAGCCTGCGCGGATTGGGAAGAACAGCACGCCTGCGCCGATTGCGGTGCCAAACAGGCCGAGCGTCCAGGTGGTATCAGACTTACGCCAGGTGGACGTTTTTGTCTGGCCAACGATAATGCTTTCAGTGTTGCTCATAGGTCATCCTTTTATGCGTCAACAAAGCCGGTAATTTGGGAAACGCGGGAGAGGTCAATATTGCCGCCGGAAATAATGCTCACGGTTTTACGGCCCTGAATATAATGATCAAGCTTGCCGCTTAATAACGCCGCACACGCCAGTGCGCCAGCACCTTCAGTGACCACTTTATTTCGCTGGATGAGGGCAATCATGCTGTTGCGAATATCGTCTTCACTGACCAGCACAATGTCATCAACTAATTCACGAACAATTTCGAAGGTTAAATTACCCGGACGAGAAACATCACAACCGTCGGCTAATGTACCGGTGACACGGTGATTCATTATTTCTCCGGCATAATAGGATGCCGCCATACCGTGAACATTTTCAGACTGTACGCCAATAATATTAATGGTTGGGTTAATGGATTTAATGGCTGTTGCAATCCCGGCAATTAAACCACCGCCGCCAATCGGTACAATCACATTATCGACATCGTATAAATCTTCGAGGATTTCCAGACCAATGGTGCCCTGTCCGGCAATGACTTTAGGGTCATCATAAGGCGGGATAAAAATGCGCCCTTCCATCTCAACAATTTCACTCACTTTGGCAATGGTGTCGTTGAAGTTCTCACCGTGCAGCACCACTTCAGCCGAGTAGTCGCGTGTTGCTGCGACTTTGGATTTAGGGGCGCCCATCGGCATCACTACCTTGCCGTCGATCCCGAGCATAGCGCAGGATAGCGACACGCCTTGCGCATGGTTGCCCGCTGAACATGCCACCACGCCTTTACGTTTTTCGGCATCGGTCAACGAGCTTAATTTATTAAACGCACCGCGAATTTTAAAGGAGCCGGTACGCTGCATGTTTTCAAACTTCAGAAATATCTCACCTTTACAACGTTCACTGAGATAGTTTGAGCGTGGCATTCCGGTTTTATATATTTTTCCTGCCAGTCGTTTTCTGGCGTCCTGAATATCTTCAATTGTCACCGGGAGATCGTAGGTAATGTGCATAATATCCTCGTTATAATAATTCATTTTCTTCAGGCAAGATCAGGGTGTCAGAGTTTTAACAAGATAAACTCTGGGTGTTTTTAAAAAGGGTTAAACGTATTGTTGTTAACGTTATTAATGAATCATCGTCGTCGTTCACTGTTCAGCGAAGAATACTGTTTTGCCAGTTCGACTAATACTGACGCCGATTTTTTAATACTGTAATTTTTCGACCACACCGCGGCATAACGCGCTACGGGTAATTCATCTTCAACCGGCAGCACAATAAACTGGTCTGAACCAAAAGGCGCAATCATGTCGCGCGGGATTACCGTCAGGTAATCGGCATTCAGTACCAGGTTGTAGATGGTGACGACGGAATCGGTCTGGACGATGTTTTCAATGCTGATGTGGTTGTCTTGCAGGGTGGTCAGGAGTTCTTTGTAGTAGCCCATGTCGGTTTGCGGCATCACCCACTGTTCATCCGTGAGCGATGCCAGTGTAGTCGATCCGGTGCACGTTCGGGATTTGCTGGCCACCAGCACAAATTCGGATTCAAACAGCGGCTCAACATGCAGATCCTGGAGCAACATTTCATCGCTCAGCGTACCAATCGCGAAATCGAGGCGCCCATCGCGGATAGCTGGCAGGAAAGAGGAGAGCTGCGCTTCATACATAGAGACTCGCGCTTTTGGGAACACTTCCTTGAATTTTTTGATCATTTCCGACAGGAAGGTGAAACCAATCAGCGACGGGTAGCCAAAGGAAACATCCATAACGGTGCTGAAACTGAGGCTGTTAATTTCGCTCACCATGTTTTTCATTTCGCGGGTGATCGACTCAGAGTAGGACAGCAGCACCTGGCCTGCGGCAGTCAGTTTTACGCCGGTATTTTTGCGAACCATCACTTCAACACCGAAGTAGGACTCGATATCGCTGATAATTTTGCTGACAGCGGGTTGCGTCAGGCCCAGTTGTCTTGCAGCAGAACCTATGGAGCCACTTTTAATGACTTCCTGAAATACCACGAGGTGCTGTGTTTTCGGTAGAATAATAGTGTTCATAATATTCTGCGCTTATTTCCCTATGACGGGGAAGGATTCTACTCAATATCAATAAGAAGGGTATGTGCTGTTACTCACAATTTGCCTTTTCACACCATTACCACCGGCTGTAAAAACCCATTAAAAAACTTTAAAATCAACTAGTTACCAAATTAAAAACACACCATTCCGCTGATATTGATCAACAAAACAGGGAGTAATAACTTTATTTTATGCCAATAACCGAGGTGGATTTTGTCTATTTTTAAATATCAATAAAGACTATCTTTCAAGCAATTAAAGGCGAATAAATAGCCATTATTTCTTTCAAACATTTTTGTGACTTATCAAATATATTAATAATCATTTTTCTGACTTACCGGAAAGAGTGGAACACATCACACATTCACGGGGTAAATGTTTTTAGATTCAATATCTGCATATCAAATAAGAAAAAAATGAGCACCATCACGACAACAACTATAACAATTTGCCAACACTGGAAAATGACGGTTTTTTAGCGTGAAATTTTGCGCACCAGGCCATCCACGGATGATGAATGTAAGCATTGCTCACAGAAATAGTGAAATGTGCTTATGGTCGCAAATTTGAGAATTGATGTCGTTTGCAGGCATTGCCGGATAGCGCTGCGCTTACCCGCTGGCATCCAACCAAAAGCAAAAACCCCGCCGAAGCGGGGTTTTTTAAGAAGTTGAAGCTGACCGATAAGCCGGGTTCTGTCGTTGGACAGTCATTCATCTAGGCCAGCAATCGCTCACTGGCTCAAGCAGCCTACCCGGGTTCAGTACGGGCCGTACCATGTGAACCCCTATTTGGCCTTGCTCCGGGTGGAGTTTACCGTGCCACGGACTGTTACCAGCCGCGCGGTGCGCTCTTACCGCACCCTTTCACCCTTACCTGATCCCACTTGCGTGGGCCATCGGCGGTTTGCTCTCTGTTGCACTGGTCGTGGGTTTCCCCCCCAGGCGTTACCTGGCACCCTGCCCTATGGAGCCCGGACTTTCCTCCCCTTCGCCCGTCTCCACCCGAAGGAGGACGACGACGAAGCGGCGACTGTCTGGTCAGCTTCGGCGCGCAGTATAGAGGGTTTGCACGCCGCTGTCACCCTTGCGTGCGCATCCCCATCTGCAAAGTCGCCGCGATATTGCGTGATGCGCGGTAAATGTTGTCGAATGCTCCCCGGAACGCCTCTTCCAGAGAGCCAATGCTGGTCAGTACGCTGAACACCGCATCGATACCGTACTGGTGCACAACGCCCACGTCTTTGGTCAGGCTACCGGCGATACCAATCACCGGCTTGTGGTATTTTTTGGCAACATTCGCTACGCCGACAGGGACTTTGCCATGAATACTCTGGCTGTCGAGCCGCCCTTCTCCCGTCACAACCCAGGTGCAGTCGTGAATATGTTCTTCCAGGTTAAGCGCCTGCGTGACTATCTCAATACCGCTACGCAGCTCTGCACCGAGAAATGCCATCAGCGCCGCCCCCATCCCACCTGCCGCCCCCGCACCCGGAACATGCTTCACGTCGATGCGCAGAGACGTTCTAATCACGTCCGCATAGTGGCTAAGATTGGCATCCAGCTCCAGGATCATCCCTTCATCCGCCCCTTTCTGCGGGCCAAAGATACGGGATGCGCCCTTTTCCCCCACCAGCGGATTTGTCACATCACACGCCACGCGAAGAGTGCAACTCTTCAGGCGCGGATCAAGACCCGATAAATCAATGCTGTTGAGTGCCATCAGGCTCCCACCACCGTAACCAATCTCTTTGCCGTTGGCATCGCAGAGTTTTGCACCCAGCGCCTGCACCATGCCAGCACCACCGTCGTTCGTTGAGCTACCGCCAATACCGATAATGATATTGCGCGCACCTTTATCCAGCGCGCTGAGGATAAGCTCTCCGGTGCCGCGCGATGTAGTGACAAGTGGGTTACGCAACGCGGGAGGCACAAGAGCCAGGCCACTTGCCGCCGCCATCTCAATAAATGCAGTTTTACCGTCACCGGACATGCCCCAGCAGGCATTCACCTTTTCGCCCAGTGGCCCGGTCACCACGGCATGATGCTCCGTGCCCTGGGTTGCGGCAATCATCGCTTCGACTGTACCTTCCCCGCCATCGGCAACAGGAACAGAAACATAAAGTGCATCGGGGAAGATCTCCCGAAATCCTTTTTCTATCGCCTGAGCTACCTCGGTGGCAGAAAGGCTTTCTTTATAAGAGTCTGGAGCGATTACGATTTTCATAGTTGTAGCCTGTTACTGCACTCGGCAAAAATACCGGGCGCGTTCCCGCGCCCGTTTTTTATTAGCGAGAGACTTCTACCTTCGCCAGTTTTTCGTAGTAGCACGCAATCGCGCTGTGGTCGGCGGTGCCCAGACCATCGGCACGCAGCGCCTGCATCATTTCCATTACCGCCGCGGTCAGCGGCAGCTGCGCACCCACGCCGTGAGAGGTATCCAGCGCATTCGCCAGATCTTTAATGTGCAGGTCGATACGGAAACCTGGCTTGAAGTTACGATCCATCACCATTGGCGCTTTCGCATCCAGCACGGTGCTGCCTGCCAGGCCACCACGGATTGCCTGATACACCAGATCCGGGTTGACCCCTGCTTTGGTCGCCAGCGTCAGCGCTTCGGACATGGCGGCAATGTTCAGCGCCACAATCACCTGGTTTGCCAGCTTGGTCACGTTACCTGCACCGATTTCACCGGTGTGGACAACAGAGCCCGCCATCGCTTTCAGCAGGTCATAGTATTTGTCGAAAATCGCTTTATCGCCGCCCACCATCACTGACAGCGTGCCGTCTATCGCTTTAGGTTCACCGCCGCTGACCGGAGCATCCAGCATATCCACGCCTTTCACTTTCAGCGCTTCACTGATTTCACGGCTCGCCAGCGGGGCGATAGAACTCATATCAATCACTACCAGGCCCGGTTTCGCGCCTTCAATAATGCCGTTCTCACCCAGAGCCACCTCTTTCACATGCGGTGAGTTTGGCAGCATGGTGATGATCACGTCGCACTGCTCGGCAATAGCTTTGGCGGTAGTTGCCGTTTCTGCCCCTGCGGCAATCACTTCAGCAACCGCCTCTGGATTACGGTCAGAAACCACCAGTGAGTAACCTGCTTTAATGAGGTTTTTACTCATTGGTTTACCCATGATACCCAGGCCAATAAAACCAACTTTCAGTGTCATAATTGCGTCTCTCTCTTTCTCTCAGGGGTGGTTATTTCTTAAAGGAATCAGCCAGTTTTTGCGTGGCAGAGCGGAATACGCCGAGGTCACTGCCGACAGCGACAAACGTCGCGCCCCATTCCAGGTAGCGGCGGGCATCGGCTTCAACCGGGGCCAGAATGCCGCATGGTTTGCCGTGTGCTTTGGCGCGGGCAAAAATATGCTGGATAGCGCGTTGTACTTCCGGGTGAGACGCATTGCCAAGGTGTCCGAAGGCGGCAGCCAGATCGCTTGGGCCAACGAAGATACCGTCAACACCCTCGGTCGCTGCGATGGCATCGACGTTATCGACACCCTGCTGGCTCTCAATCTGCACCAGGATGGTGATGTTCTTGTTGGACTGCGCAAAGTAGTCCGGCACGGTGCCAAACATGTTGGCACGGTGAGAAACAGACACGCCGCGAATACCTTCTGGCGGATAGCGTGTAGACGCCACGGCCTGTACCGCTTCCTCAACGTTCTCCACAAACGGGATCAGGAAATTGTAGAAACCGATATCCAGCAAACGCTTGATGATCACCGGCTCGTTAGTCGGGACGCGAACGACCGGCGCGCTGCTACTGCCTTTCAGCGCCATCAGCTGCGGGATAAAGGTGCTGATATCGTTCGGCGCATGTTCGCCGTCCAGTACCAGCCAGTCAAACCCCGCCAGGCCGAGCACTTCCGTGCTGATTGGGCTTGCCAGAGCTGACCAGCAGCCAATCTGAATCTGGTGTGCCGCGAGGGCCGCTTTAAACTTATTCGGGAAGATATCGTTACTCATCGCTTATACCTTTGCTTATTTCTGCAATTCCATACGTTTGATGTCGCCGACTACGAACAGGTAGCAGACCATCGCCATCAACGCTGAACAGCCAACGAATACCAGTGCCGCGTTGAACGAATGCAGTTCACTGACCAGATAACCAATTACCAGTGGAGTCACGATGGACGCCACGTTACCAAAGACGTTAAACACACCACCGCACAGGCCCACAATCTCTTTTGGTGCCGTGTCGGAAATTACCGGCCAGCCCAGCGCACCAAACCCTTTGCCGAAGAACGCCAGCGCCATCAGGGCCACCACCAGCGCGGTGTTATTGGTGTAGTTGCACAGGATGATTGAAGAGGCCAGCAGCATTCCCAGTACAATCGGCAGCTTACGCGCCAGGGTAATCGACTTGCCTTGCTTAATCAGACGATCCGAGAACACCCCGCCGAGCACGCCACCGGCAAACCCGCACAGCGCCGGAATAGAGGCCACCAGACCCACCTTCAGAATCGACATGCCCTTTTCCTGCACCAGATAAATCGGGAACCAGGTGAGGAAGAACCAGGTGATGGTGTTGATAAAGTATTGACCAAAAAATACGCCCAGCATCATGCGGTTAGTCAATAACTGTTTGATGTAATGGAGCTTAGGCCCGCTCGCTGCCTGTGCGCCCGGCTTTTTATGGTCCATATCAACCACTGCGCCGCCTTCGGAGATAAACTTCAGCTCCTGCTCAGACATCCGTGGATGATCGGTTGGATTATGGATGAACTTCACCCACATACCGGTCAGCACGAAGCCAATCACACCCATTACGGTAAAGACATGTTCCCAGCCCCAGGCGAAGGTTAGCCAGCCGAGCAGCGGTGAGAAGATCGCCAGCGAGAAATACTGCGCGGCGTTAAAGATGGCAGACGCCGTGCCGCGCTCTTTGGTCGGGAACCAGGCGGCCACAATACGGGCGTTTGCCGGGAAAGACGGTGCTTCCGAGAAGCCAAGCATAAAACGCATGATAAACATCGACACGCCTGCCCAGGCCAGCGGGAAGACATCGACAAAACCTTGCAGGAAGGTGAACAGCGACCAGAAAAACAGGCTATAGGTATAGACCTTTTTGGAGCCAAACTTATCCAGCAGCCAGCCGCCGGGGATTTGCATCAGCAGGTACGCCCAGCCAAACGCAGAGAAGATGTATCCCATTGATACGGCACTCAGTTGCAGCTCCTTCGCCACTTCAGTACCAGCAATTGACAGCGTCGCACGGTCAGCGTAGTTGATGGCCGTAACGATAAATATAATCAGTAGAATTAAATAGCGGGTGGGCACACCCTTTTTAGCTTCTACAGTAGTATCCAGTATCATGTTTATTTCCTCGGGCACATCGATAGATTTATATTTATAATTTTTAGAAAGAATATTTCCTGATTATTTATCGATAGCAGGCAATATCAGGTAATTAACCAGATGCAATGAAATCGTGATTCAGTATAATCATCACCCGGTGGCTGCACATTGTTTTAATGCTCAATTATCACTTCCCATTTCAACAATATATTGAGCATATGCACAAAGCACTGGGCGCTGATGCACAGAATCACGCATTACTGACCAGGACGCGCTATCTCTGGTTTTGTTGAGTGATCTGGATCACATTCTTATCCCTTAAGTCCTGACATTCTTTATTTAAGAAAGCAGCGTCTTTATTTCGATAATAAGAAAATAAATACCCAATCTGCTGCATTTATTATCAGACACTTTGCTGGAGAATACTGAACAATGGCCGACATTGAAATTCGACAAGCGTCGCCGACGGCGTTCTATATAAAAGTACACGACACAGATAATGTGGCGATTATTGTCAACGACAACGGTTTAAAAGCCGGAACCCGATTCCCGGACGGGCTGGAACTGATTGAGCATATTCCACAAGGACATAAAGTTGCCCTGGTGGATATCCCTGTTCATGGCGAAATCGTTCGTTATGGCGAAGTCATTGGCTACGCGGTTCGTGCTATCCCGCAAGGAAGCTGGATTGAAGAATCTCTGGTTGAGCTGCCAAAAGCGCCGCCGCTGAACACGCTGCCGCTGGCGACCCGCGTTCCTGAACCGCTGCCACCGCTGGAAGGTTATACTTTCGAAGGTTATCGCAATGCAGACGGCAGCGTTGGCACCAAAAACCTGCTCGGCATTACCACCAGCGTACACTGCGTGGCGGGCGTGGTGGACTATGTGGTGAAAATCATCGAACGCGATCTGCTGCCAAAATACCCGAACGTAGACGGCGTGGTGGGCCTGAACCATCTTTACGGTTGCGGTGTGGCCATCAACGCACCGGCGGCTGTTGTGCCTATCCGTACCATTCACAATATCGCCCTGAACCCGAACTTTGGCGGCGAAGTGATGGTGATTGGTCTGGGCTGCGAGAAGCTGCAACCCGAGCGCCTGCTGCAAGGCACTGAAGACGTAAAAGCCATTCCGGTGGACGATGCCAGTATTGTGCGTTTGCAGGATGAGCACCATGTCGGTTTCAAATCGATGGTCGACGATATTCTTCAGGTTGCAGAACGCCATCTGGATAAACTGAACAATCGCCAGCGTGAAACCTGCCCGGCCTCTGAGCTGGTAGTCGGCACGCAGTGCGGCGGCAGCGATGCGTTTTCCGGCGTAACCGCGAACCCGGCGGTCGGCTATGCCTCTGACCTGTTTGTACGCTGTGGCGCAACGGTGATGTTCTCTGAAGTCACCGAAGTACGTGACGCCATCCATCTGCTGACGCCACGCGCCATCAACGAGGAGGTGGGCAAACGCCTGCTGGAAGAGATGGCCTGGTACGATAATTATCTTGATATGGGCCAAACCGACCGCAGCGCCAACCCGTCTCCGGGTAACAAAAAAGGCGGCCTGGCGAACGTGGTGGAAAAAGCCCTGGGGTCGATTGCTAAATCCGGCCAGAGCGCCATTGTGGAAGTGCTCTCTCCGGGCCAGCGCCCAACTAAACGCGGCCTGATCTACGCCGCAACACCGGCCAGCGATTTTGTCTGCGGCACGCAGCAGGTGGCATCCGGCATTACGGTGCAGGTCTTTACCACCGGGCGCGGCACGCCGTACGGCCTGATGGCAGTGCCTGTCATTAAAATGGCGACCCGTACCGAGCTGGCTAATCGTTGGTATGACTTAATGGACATTAACGCCGGGACCATCGCCACCGGGGAAGAGAGTATTGAGGATGTGGGCTGGAAGCTGTTCCATTTCATTCTGGATGTGGCGAGTGGTCGCAAGAAAACCTTCTCTGACCAATGGGGATTACATAACCAGCTGGCGGTGTTTAACCCGGCGCCGGTGACCTGATAAACTCAAATCCTCTCCCTCACGGGAGAGGATTACCCTAACCCCTTAAACCAGCACCACGTCAATCCCGCTTTTACGCAACCCTTCCAGACTTTCCGCCGGAATACCTTCATCGACAATAATCATATCAATCCGTTGTGTATCAATGATTTTATGCAGGCTTGAGCGGTTAAATTTGCTGGAGTCAGTGACAACGATAATGCGCTCGGCGACCTCACACATTTTGCGATTCAGACGGGCTTCGTCTTCATTATGCGTGCTCACACCGCGGTCGAGATCGATGGCGTCTACGCCCAGAAACAGCAGGTCAAAATGGTAATTCTGTAAGGACTGCTCCGCCTGGTCGCCATAAAATGACTGCGACTGACGCCGCAGATGCCCACCGGTCATCAGCAGTTCCACCCCTTCCGCTTCCAGAAGCGCATTCGC
The DNA here is from genome assembly GCF_011752765.1 of Enterobacter sp. Tr-810. Classification (NCBI taxonomy): domain Bacteria; kingdom Pseudomonadati; phylum Pseudomonadota; class Gammaproteobacteria; order Enterobacterales; family Enterobacteriaceae; genus Enterobacter; species Enterobacter sp. Tr-810. The sequence continues at coordinate 130,090 of NZ_VWWW01000006.1, forward strand.
CACGTTCATCCCGTTGGTCATGGCAATCACGTCCGTGTGCTGACGCAACATCCGCGCGATCTCAAACGTCGTGGTACCGGAATCCAGAATGATGCGATGCCCAGGCTTCACCAGCGCAGCAGCGGCCTGCGCGATACTGCGCTTCACCGCCGTATTCAGCGAGCTTTTATCCTCCACGGAAGGTTCAACGCCCGGGATATTGCCTTCGCAAATCAACGCGCCGCCATAAGCGCGAACAGCAATGCCCTGCTTCTCAAGAAAAGCCAGGTCGTTGCGGATCGTCACCGTCGAAACGCCGTAAAGATGAGAAAGATCGTTAACCTGCACGCTACCCTGCGCCCGCAACCGCTGAATGATCTGCTCTCGCCTTTCACTGGTGCCGGTGACACGCTTTTCCGCGGATGAATCGGTGCTGCTCATACGAGCTCCTTAATAAATAAACTTTCGTTTCATTTCGTTTTGACTATTAAGGCCTTTCTTTTACGGGAATGCAAGCCCTGTCAGGCGCGTAGACGCAAGATAGCCTGGCGCTGAAACCTTTCATTATGTTTCTTTTGTGAAACAGATCGGAAAACTATTATCTTTCGTTTTATTTTTATACCACCATGATGCAGGATTAAATGAAACAAAACGAAAGACAAGAACCATAAACATCCGAAACGGAGAGGAAAGTGAAACATCTGACAGAAATGGTGGAACAACATAAACGGGGGAATGCAAACGGGATCTATGCCGTCTGTTCCGCACATCCACTGGTACTTGAAGCTGCAATTCGTTATGCGCATTCGCATCAAACACCACTTCTGATTGAAGCCACCTCCAACCAGGTGGATCAGTTTGGTGGTTATACCGGCATGACACCTGCTGATTTTCACGGGTTTGTCTGCAAGCTGGCAGAATCTCTTGGTTTCCCGACGTCACACCTCATCCTCGGTGGAGACCATTTGGGTCCCAACCGCTGGCAAAATTTGCCTGCGCAGCAGGCGATGGTAAATGCCGACGCTCTGATCAAAAGCTATGTTTCAGCCGGATTCAAAAAGATCCATCTCGACTGCAGCATGTCCTGCGAGGACGATCCGGTTCCCCTGACCGATGCGATCGTCGCCGGGCGCGCCGCACGTCTGGCGAAAATTGCCGAAGAGACCTGCCGTGCACAGTTTGGTGTAGCCGATCTGGTTTACGTTATCGGCACAGAAGTTCCGGTTCCAGGAGGCGCCCATGAAACGCTCACCGAGCTTGAAGTCACCACGCCGGACGCGGCACGCGCGACGCTTGAAGCGCATCGTCACGCCTTCGAAAAGGAAGGATTAAACGACATCTGGCCACGCATTATTGGTCTGGTGGTTCAGCCTGGCGTGGAATTCGATCATGCGCACGTCTGCGACTATCAACCGCAGAAAGCCGTCGCGCTAAGCAAAATGGTTGAAACCTACGACACGCTGGTATTTGAAGCGCACTCCACTGACTACCAGACCCCGCAGGCGCTGCGCCAGCTGGTAAACGATCACTTCGCGATTTTGAAAGTTGGCCCAGCCCTCACCTTCGCCCTGCGTGAAGCCCTCTTCTCTCTGGCCGCGATTGAAGAGGAACTGCTGCCAGCAAAAGCCAGCTCTGGCCTGCGCCATGTTCTGGAAAACGTGATGCTAGACCGGCCGGAATACTGGCAGAGCCATTACCACGGTGACAGCAACGCCCGACGCCTGGCGCGCGGCTATAGCTACTCTGACCGCGTGCGCTATTACTGGCCTGACAGCCAAATTGACGTCGCTTTTGAACAACTGGTGCGCAACCTTGCAGACGACCCCATACCGCTGCCGCTCATCAGCCAGTACCTGCCGTTGCAGTACAGCAAAGTTCGCGAGGGTGCTCTCAAGTCGACACCGCGGGAACTCATCATCAACCACATTCAGGACATACTTCAGCAGTACCACGCCGCCTGCGAAGGCGTAACAACTCAAAACGCATAAATAAAAATGAGGAAAACGCTATGCCAAACATTGTCTTATGCCGCATCGATGAACGCCTGATCCACGGTCAGGTAGGCGTGCAATGGGTGGGGTTTGCGGGGGCGAACCTGGTGCTGGTGGCAAATAACGAGGTGGCTGAAGATCCGGTTCAGCAAAACCTGATGGAAATGGTGCTCGCGGAAGGGATTGCCGTGCGTTTCTGGTCGCTGCAAAAAGTGATCGACAACATTCACCGTGCCGCCGAGCGCCAGAAAATTCTGCTGGTCTGTAAATCACCCGCCGACTTTTTGACGCTGGTTGAGGGCGGCGTGCCTATCACCCGTATCAATGTTGGAAACATGCACTACGCCAATGGCAAACAACAAATTGCCAAAACGGTATCTGTCGACGCAAGCGATATCACTGCGTTCAACGGCCTGAAAGCGGCCGGAGTGGAGTGCTTCGTTCAGGGCGTTCCAACAGAAACTGCTTTGGATCTCTTTAAACTGCTCTGAGGGATTCACAATGGAAATCAGTTTATTGCAGGCTCTGGCGCTTGGTGTTCTCGCCTTTATCGCCGGTCTGGATATGTTTAACGGCTTAACGCATATGCACCGCCCAGTGGTGCTTGGGCCGCTGATTGGCCTGATTCTCGGCGATTTGCACACCGGCATTCTAACCGGCGGTACGCTGGAACTGGTCTGGATGGGGCTGGCCCCACTGGCGGGCGCACAGCCACCTAACGTAATTATCGGCACGATCGTGGGCACCGCGTTTGCCATTAGCACCGGCGTGAAGCCAGAAGTCGCCGTTGGCGTTGCCGTCCCGTTTGCCGTCGCGGTACAGATGGGGATCACCTTCCTGTTTTCCGTTATGTCCGGCGTGATGTCCCGCTGCGATCGCATGGCAGCAAACGCCGACACCAACGGCATTGAACGGGTCAACTATCTGGCGTTGCTGGCTCTCGGTATCTTCTACTTTCTGTGTGCTTTCCTGCCGATCTACTTCGGCGCGGAACATGCAAAAACCGCCATTGACGTTCTGCCAGCTCGATTGATTGACGGCCTCGGCGTGGCGGGCGGCATCATGCCAGCGATCGGCTTCGCCGTGCTGCTGAAGATCATGATGAAAAACGTCTACATCCCTTACTTCATCATCGGCTTTGTGGCTGCGGCCTGGCTCAAGCTTCCGGTACTGGCGATCGCGGCTGCGGCCCTGGCAATGGCGCTGATCGATCTTATGCGTAAATCACCTGAACCGACGGCACCTGCTGCCCAGAAAGAGGAATTCGAAGATGGCATCTAATCAAACAACGTTACCGGGCGTGTCTGAAAGTGAAGAGACCCTGCTGACTGGCGTTAACGAAAACGTCTACGAAGACCAAAGCATCGGTGCTGAACTGACGAAAAAGGATATTAACCGCGTGGCCTGGCGTTCCATGCTGCTGCAAGCCTCGTTCAACTATGAACGTATGCAGGCATCCGGCTGGCTGTACGGGTTGCTCCCAGCGCTGAAAAAGATCCATACCAACAAACGGGATCTGGCGCGCGCCATGAAAGGGCACATGGGCTTCTTCAACACCCATCCGTTCCTGGTCACCTTTGTTATCGGCATCATCCTGGCGATGGAACGCTCCAAGCAGGATGTGAACAGCATTCAGAGCACCAAAATTGCCGTCGGTGCACCGCTCGGCGGCATTGGTGACGCCATGTTCTGGTTAACCCTTCTGCCCATCTGCGGCGGTATTGGTGCCAGCCTGGCGCTACAAGGATCTATTCTGGGTGCAGTGGTCTTTATCGTGCTGTTTAACGTTGTACACCTCGGCCTGCGTTTTGGCCTGGCACATTACGCATATCGAATGGGTGTAGCGGCAATACCGCTGATCAAAGCCAACACCAAAAAGGTTGGCCATGCTGCCTCCATTGTCGGGATGACGGTGATTGGCGCGCTGGTGGCAACCTATGTCCGCCTCAATACGACGCTCGAAATCAAGGCGGGTGATGCCGTTGTCAAACTACAGGCTGACGTTATCGACAAGCTCATGCCCGCGTTCCTGCCGCTGGTCTACACCCTGACCATGTTCTGGCTGGTACGCCGCGGCTGGAGTCCACTGCGTCTGATTGGTATCACCGTGCTGCTGGGCGTTGTGGGTAAATTCTGTCACTTCCTGTAAAAGCAAAGAGGTTGCGATGTTAGGCATTATTTTGACGGGTCACGGTGGTTTTGCCAGCGGGCTTGAGCAGGCGATGAAGCAGATCCTTGGCGAGCAACCGCAGTTTATCGCCATCGATTTTCCTGAAACCTCCACCACCGCTCGACTGACTGAGCAGCTGGAACAGGCGGTAAACGGGCTCGACGAGCAGCACGATATTGTGTTTCTCACTGACCTGCTGGGCGGCACGCCGTTCCGCGTGGCTTCAATTCTGGCCATGCAGAAACCGGGCCGCGAAGTGATAACCGGCACTAACCTGCAACTCCTTCTGGAGATGGTGCTGGAGCGTGACGGATTAAGCAGTGAAGCGTTTCGTTTACAGGCGCTGGAGTGTGGGCACCGCGGGCTGACCAGCCTGGTAGATGAGCTTGGACGCTGCCGCGAAGAAGCCCCGGCAGAGGAAGGGATATGAGCCAGCTGTTACGCGCTCGTCGTGTGCTCACCGAGCAGGGCTGGCTCGACGACCACCAGCTACGCATTAACGATGGCGTCATCACCATGATTGAGCCCATCCCTACGGGCATAGCGGTGCGGGATGCCGAACTGCTTTGCCCCGCGTATATCGATATTCACGTTCACGGCGGCGCGGGCGTGGACGTGATGGATGATGCACCTGACGTACTGGATACCCTGGCGAAGCATAAAGCGCGTGAAGGGGTGGGCGCATTTCTGCCCACAACCGTCACCGCGCCGCTTGAGGCTATCCATGGCGCACTCCGGCGAATTGCCCGGCGCACTCTGTCCGGAGGGCCTGGCGCGGAAGTACTGGGCAGCTATCTGGAAGGCCCGTATTTTACGCCGCTAAACAAAGGGGCGCACCCGCCGGCGCTATTTCGGGAACTGGATATTGCTGAGCTGAACGCCCTGTCCGACGTTTCGCAAAACACGCTACGCGTGGTGGCGCTTGCGCCAGAAAAACCCGGCGCGTTGCAGGCAATTCAGCACCTGAAACAACGCGGTATACGCGTCATGTTAGGTCACAGTGGGGCCACCTACGCGGAAACTCTTGCGGCTTTTGACGCGGGCGCGGATGGCCTGGTGCACTGTTATAACGGCATGACCGGGCTACATCACCGGGAGCCCGGGATGGTTGGCGCAGGGCTTACGGACACACGAGCCTGGCTGGAGCTTATAGGCGACGGACATCACGTCCATCCGGGTGCCATGCGCCTGTGCTGCTGCTGTGCAAAAGATCGAATAGTGCTGATTACTGATGCGATGCAGGCTGCAGGAATGCCGGACGGGCACTACACCCTGTGTGGGGAAGAGGTCAGCATGCAAAACGGTGTCGTGCGTACTGCCGCCGGTGGCCTGGCGGGGAGTACGCTCTCGCTGGATGCTGCCGTACGCAATATGGTGGAACACGCGGACATCACTGCTGAAAATGCTATCCATATGGCATCGCTGCACCCTGCCCGGCTTCTGGGTATCGCTAACCAGCTCGGATCGCTAGCACCGGGTAAACGTGCAAATCTTATTGCTCTGGACGGTGGTTTACACCTTCAGCAGATCTGGATTCAGGGTCAGGCTCTTCCCCTTTAGCCCTTTCATTGTGTCTCCTGTTGGCCTTACGAAACCCAATCGTAAGGCCTTTCTTTTCCTTTCCTTCTATTCAGCCTTTTCTTTCACGATCACACTTTTCGGTTTATTTCTTTTCTTTCATTGAACTTTCGATTTCTTTTCTATAGATTTTATTTAACTGCTTAAGTGAACAAGTGAAACGAAACGAAAGATAGCGACATATTTGCCAGGCATCTGATGTGGAATTCACGCGACTAAGGACTGAGTTATGCAAGAAACGTACACCCCCACCTCCGCCACAACAGGCACATGGACTGAAGAAGAGATCCGTCAACAGCCCTCCTGCTGGATCCGCTCCCTCACGAATATCGATAGCCTGCGTTCAGCGATCGACAGCTTCCTGACGCCGCTGCTAAACAAGAACGATCTGCGGATCGTCCTGACCGGCGCAGGCACTTCGGCCTTTATCGGCGACATCATTGCACCGTGGCTCGCAAGCCAAACCGGGAAAAACATCACCGCCGTACCCACAACCGATCTGGTCACGAACCCGATGGATTACCTTAGCGCGACGCATCCGCTGCTGCTGGTCTCTTTTGCGCGCTCCGGTAACAGCCCGGAAAGCGTGGCGGCGGTTGAGCTGGCAAACCAGTTTGTGCCGGAGTGCTACCACCTGTCGATCACCTGCAATGAGGCGGGCAACCTGTACCAGAACGCCGTCGACAGCGAGAACGCGTTTGCCCTGCTGATGCCTGCCGAAACGCACGATCGCGGGTTTGCCATGACCAGCAGCATAACCACCATGATGGCGAGCTGTCTGGCGGTCTTCGCGCCGGAAACGATCAACAGCAAAACCTTCCGCGACGTCGCCGATCGCTGCCAGGCGATCCTCGTCTCGCTCGGCGATTTTAGCCACGGCGTCTTTGGCAACGAGCCCTGGAAAAGGATCGTTTATCTGGGAAGCGGAGGATTACAAGGTGCTGCGCGCGAATCAGCGCTGAAGGTGCTGGAGCTGACTGCAGGCAAGCTGGCGGCATTCTACGACTCCCCAACCGGCTTCCGTCACGGGCCTAAGTCGCTGGTAGACCACGAAACGCTGGTGGTGGTGTATGTCTCCAGCCATCCGTACACGCGTCAGTACGATCTGGATCTGCTGGCCGAACTGCGTCGCGATCGCCAGGCCATGCGCGTCGTGGCCATTGCCGCCGTTACGGATCCAGTGATTGAAGCGGGCCCCCATATCCTGCTGCCACCTTCCCGTCCGTTTATCGATATGGAACAGGCGTTCTGCTTCCTGATGTACGCCCAGGTCTTTGCGCTCACGCAGTCGCTCAGCGTAGGCAACACGCCAGATACACCATCCGCCAGCGGTACGGTTAACCGTGTGGTGCAGGGCGTTGTTATTCATCCATGGCAGGCTTAATGAGGATCTGATTATGAGTATCATCTCGACGAAATATCTTCTGCAGGATGCACAGGCAAAAGGCTATGCCGTTCCGGCGTTCAATATTCATAACGCAGAGACGATCCAGGCGATCCTCGAAGTGTGCAGCGAAATGCGATCTCCAGTGATCCTCGCGGGCACGCCGGGCACCTTTAAGCATATTGCGCTCGAAGAGATCTACGCCCTGTGCAGCGCTTACTCCCTCACTTACGACATGCCGCTGGCGTTGCATCTCGACCATCACGAATCGCTGGACGATATTCGTCGCAAGGTCAACGCCGGTGTGCGCAGCGCGATGATCGACGGTAGCCACTATCCGTTTGAACAGAACGTGAAGCTGGTGAAATCCGTCGTCGATTTCTGCCATCTCAACGACTGTAGCGTCGAAGCCGAACTGGGCCGTCTGGGCGGTGTGGAAGATGACATGAGCGTGGACGCTGAAAGCGCCTTCCTGACCGACCCGCAGGAAGCGAAACGCTTTGTCGAACTGACCGGTGTAGATAGCCTTGCCGTTGCCATCGGCACCGCGCACGGCCTCTATACCAAACGCCCAAAAATCGACTTTCAGCGGCTGGCTGAAATCCGCGAAGTCGTCACTGTGCCGCTGGTGCTGCACGGCGCGAGCGATGTCCCCGATGAGTTTGTTCGCCGCACCATCGAGTTGGGCGTTTGCAAAGTCAACGTAGCAACCGAGCTGAAAATCGCCTTCTCTGACGCGGTCAAAGCCTGGTTTGCCGAAAATCCGCAGGGCAACGATCCACGCTTCTACATGCGGGTTGGCATGGACGCCATGAAAGAAGTGGTCAGAAGCAAAATCACCGTTTGTGGTTCCGCAAACCGGTTACTGCTTCCGGCTGAAGCCTGATCCCATCGCCCATTACATCAATACCTAAAAAATAACTATAAGCCTCGCAAATATGAAGGCGCCTCCTTAAGCCGGACAGCGCCTTCCTTTATCCTAAAAATCCGAGGAGTCCCTACATGACACAGGAAAAGTCGTTTAAATCGAAAGCGTGGGAGTTTTTTCAAAGCCTGGGAAAGACCTTTATGTTCCCGGTCTCCCTGCTGGCCTTTATGGGTCTGCTGTTAGGTATCGGTAGCTCTGTTACCAGCCCTTCCACCATCAAGAGTTTTCCCTTTCTGGGCGGCGAATTAACGCAGCTCACCTTTGGTTTTATTGCCATGGTCGGCGGCTTTGCCTTTACCTACCTGCCGCTAATGTTTGCCATGGCGATTCCGATGGGCCTTGCGAAACGCAACAAGGCCGTGGGCGCGTTTGCCGGGTTTGTTGGCTATATGCTGATGAACATGAGCATCAACTATTACCTGACCGCAACCCACCAACTTGCTGATGCCGCGACAATGAGACAGGTTGGGCAATCGATCGTTTTGGGGATCCAAACCCTGGAGATGGGCGTGCTGGGCGGCATCGTGGTTGGCGTCATCACCTATTTCTTGCACGAGCGTTTTCAGGATACGGTCTTACACGATGCTTTCGCTTTCTTTAGCGGCATTCGCTTCGTGCCAATTATCACCGCCCTCACCCTTTCGTTAGTCGGTCTGGCCATTCCCCTGTTGTGGGAATACGTGGCGCTGGGGATTGCCGGAATCGGTCATGTCATCCAAAGCACCAGCGTTTTTGGGCCATTTCTGTATGGCGTCGGCGTGCTGTTGCTTAAACCTTTTGGCCTGCACCACATCCTGCTGGCGATGGTGCGTTTCACCCCGGCGGGCGGCATTGAGATGGTGAATGGTCATGAGGTCGCCGGTGCGCTGAATATCTTCTACGCCGAGTTGAAAGCCGGTCTGCCGTTTAGCCCGCACGTCACCGCATTCCTGTCGCAGGGCTTTATGCCGACCTTTATCTTCGGCTTACCAGCGGTGGCTTACGCCATCTATCGCACCGCTCGTCCGGAGAACCGCCCAGTGATTAAAGGGCTGCTGCTTTCCGGCGTGCTGGTTTCCGTCGTCACCGGTATTTCTGAACCGATTGAATTCCTGTTCCTGTTTATTGCCCCTGCGCTGTACGCCTTCCACATCGTGATGTCTGGCCTGGCCCTGATGGTGATGGCCCTGTTGGGCGTCACCATCGGCAACACCGACGGTGGAATTCTGGATCTGCTGATCTTCGGCGTGATGCAGGGAATGTCGACCAAATGGTACCTGCTGTTCCCGGTCGGTATTGCCTGGTTTGCCATCTACTTCTTCGTCTTCCGCTGGTACATCCTCAAGCACGATATCAAAACGCCTGGTCGTGAAGTGGATACTCAGGGCGCGCTACAGGCCGTGGAGGCTAACACCCGCGCGCGCGGAAAATCGAAATACGATCATGGGCTTATTCTGCGTGCGCTCGGTGGCAAAGAGAACATTGAGTCGCTCGATAACTGCATCACCCGGTTGCGTCTGGTGGTGAAAGAGATGGGCCTTCTCGACCAGCAGGCATTGAAAGAGGCTGGTGCGCTGTCGGTGGTGGTGCTTGATGCCCATAGCGTTCAGGTGATCATCGGCCCGCAGGTCCAGAGCGTCAAAACCGGCATTGAAGCCTTAATTTAACAGGGGGTAGTTGTGTTTGATTTCGACAAAATCATCGAGCGTAAAAGCGATAAGTGCCGCAAGTGGGATCATGCGTTTGTCTGCTCGCGCTTCGGTGACGTCCCGGAGGGATTTATCCCGCTGTGGATCGCAGACATGGATTTCACCTCACCGCCCACCGTCATTGAGGGTTTCCAGCGCATCGTGGAACATGGCACCTTCGGCTATACCTGGTGCTTCGACGAATTCTACGACGCGGTTATCGCCTTCCAGCGTACCCGCCATCAGGTTGAGGTGGAGAAGTCGTGGATCACGCTGACCTACGGCACCGTTTCCACGCTGCACTACACGGTGCAGGCGTTCTGTGAGCCTGGCGACAGCGTGATGATGAACACGCCGGTCTACGATCCTTTTGCAATGGCGACGCAGCGCCAGGGCGTGCAGGTACTTGCTAACCCGCTTAGTGTGGAGGAAAACCGCTACCAGCTCGATTTTAATCTGGTCGAAGCGCAGCTCAAAACCCACCGTCCAAAGCTGTGGCTCTTCTGCTCGCCGCATAATCCTTCGGGCCGGATCTGGCGTGCGGATGAGATACGCCAGGTATCCGATCTCTGTAAGCGCTACGGCACCATTCTGGTAGTCGACGAAGTTCATGCCGAGCACCTGCTCGACGGCAAATTCGTCAGCTGTCTGACCCCTGGCTGTGCCGCACAGGACAACCTAATTGTACTGACGTCCCCTAACAAAGCGTTCAATCTCGGCGGGCTGAAAACCTCCTACTCGATGATCCCGGATGCTTCGCTGCGCCAGCGTTTCCGCAAACAGCTTGAGAGGAATTCCATTACCTCACCCAACATGTTTGGCGTGTGGGGAATTATCCTGGCTTACCAGCACGGTCTGCCGTGGCTCGACGCGCTAAACGGGTATCTGCGCGGTAACGCCCGCTACCTTGCGGATGCCATACAGACCCACTTCCCGGCCTGGAAAATGATGAACCCGGAATCCTCGTATCTGGCCTGGATAGACGTCAGCGCAGACGACCGTAGCGCCACAGAGTTGACCCAACATTTTGCCCAACAGGCCGGTGTCGTCATTGAAGACGGCAGCCACTACGTGCAAAACGGCGAGAACTACCTGCGTATCAACTTCGGCACTCAGCGCTACTGGCTGGAACAATCCATCAACCGAATGCTGAAGCATTACTAATAAGGAATCTTACCCTAATGAAAAAAGTGCTCACACTCTCGATGCTTGCCCTGTGTGTTTCTCATGGCGCGCTGGCGGCGAACTACGCGCTGGATAATGACAACATCGCCCTCTCATTTGATGACTCCAGTTCAGTGGTAGTGGTGAAAGACAAAAACACCCATCACCAGCTCTCGCCACAGGAGCTATTCTTTTTAACGTTGCCGGATGAGACCAAAATCCACACCGCGGATTTTAAAATCAAGCACGTAGAGAAACAGGACAATGCGATTGTCATCGACTTTACCCATCCGGATTTTAACGTAACGGTGAAGCTGAATCTGGTGAAGGGAAAATATGCCAGCATCGACTACACCATTGCGGCAGTCGGTCAGCCGCGAGACGTGGCGAAAATCACCTTCTTCCCTACCAAAAAGCAGTCGCAGGCACCTTACGTTGACGGGGGAATCAACAGCTCGCCGATCGTTGCTGATTCATTCTTTATCCTGCCGGATAAGCCCATTGTGAATACCTACGCCTATGAAGCGACGACCAATCTCAACGTCGAGTTGAAAACGCCAATTCAGCCGGAGACGCCGGTCAGTTACACCACCTACTTCGGTACTTTCCCGGAAACCACCCAGCTGCGCCGCAGCGTAAACCTGTTTATCGATGCAGTGCGTCCCCGTCCGTACAAACCTTACCTGCACTACAACAGCTGGATGGATATAGGTTTCTTTAATCCGTACACGGAGCAGGATGTGCTGGGCCGCATGAACGAGTGGAATAAAGAATTCATTACCGGTCGCGGCGTGAAGCTGGATGCGTTCCTGCTGGATGACGGCTGGGACGACCGCACCGGACGCTGGCTTTTTGGCCCGGCGTTCAGCCACGGCTTTGGCAAAGTCCGGGAAAAAGCCGATAGCCTGCACAGCTCAATCGGACTGTGGCTTTCACCGTGGGGCGGCTACAACAAACCACGCGACATTCGCGTTTCACATGCGAAGGAATACGGCTTCGAAACCGTGGACGGGAAACTGGCCTTGTCAGGCCCGAACTACTATAAAAATTTCAACGAGCAGATCATTAAGCTGATTAAAAACGAGCACATTACCTCGTTTAAGCTCGACGGAATGGGCAACGCTAACTCGCATATCAAGGGCAGCCAGTTCGCCTCAGATTTTGATGCCTCAATCGCCCTGCTGCATAATATGCGCAGTGCGAACCCGAATCTGTTTATCAACCTGACCACCGGCACTGACGCCAGCCCGTCCTGGCTGTTATACGCTGACTCCATCTGGCGTCAGGGCGATGACATCAACCTGTATGGCCCCGGCACACCTGTTCAGCAGTGGATGACCTATCGCGATGCCGAAACCTACCGCTCCATTGTGCGCAAAGGTCCGCTGTTCCCGCTCAACTCGCTGATGTATCACGGCATCGTCAGTGCGGAGAATGCCTATTACGGCCTTGAGAAAGTGCAAACGGACAGCGATTTTGCCGACCAGGTCTGGAGCTACTTCGCCACCGGAACCCAGCTACAGGAGCTGTATATCACCCCATCAATGCTGAACAAGGTGAAGTGGGATACCCTTGCGCAGGCAGCGAAATGGTCACGTGATAACGCCAGCGTGCTGGTGGATACGCACTGGATTGGCGGGGATCCAACAGCGCTTCAGGCTTACGGCTGGGCATCCTGGAGCAAAGCCAAAGCGATCCTGGGTTTGCGTAACCCGTCGGATAAACCGCAAAGCTACTATCTGGATCTGGCAAAAGACTTTGAAATCCCGGCAGGCAGTGCAACACAGTTTACGTTGAAAGCGGTTTACGGCAGTAACGCTACCGTACCGGGTGAGTATAAGAATGCGGTGGTGATTACGCTGCAGCCGCTGGAAACGCTGGTGTTTGAGGCGACGCCAGGGAACTAAAACAGGGATGTCGGTTTGCATGCCGGGTCAACATAGCGTCACCCGGCGAAAACAGGCGCAGGGGCCTTACTCCCCCTGCTGCTCCAGCGCGTACTTATACAACGCATTTTTCTTCACGCCGTGAATTTCCGCCGCCAGCGCAGCCGCTTTCTTGAGTGGCAACTCGCTTTGCAGCAGCGTCAGGGTGCGGATGGCATCGGCAGGCAGTGCGTCTTCTTCCGCTTTGTGGCCTTCAACAATCAGTACCATCTCACCTTTACGACGGTTTTCGTCTTCTTTTACCCATGCCAGCAGTTCGCCGACCGGCGCGCCGTGGATGGTTTCCCAGGTTTTCGTCAGCTCACGCGCCAGCACCACGTAGCGGGCTTCACCCCAGACGGTGACCATATCTTCCAGGCTTTCCAGCAAACGGTGGGTTGATTCATAGAAAATCAGCGTACGCGGTTCGGTTTCCAGGTCTTTTAATACGTCGCGGCGGCCTTTTGATTTCGCCGGCAGGAAGCCTTCATAGCAGAAACGATCGGACGGCAACCCCGCCGCGCTCAATGCGGCAATCGCGGCGCACGGCCCCGGCAATGGCACAACGCGAATGCCTGCCTCGCGGCAGGTACGCACCAGATGGTAGCCAGGATCGTTAATCAGCGGCGTTCCGGCATCGGACACCAGGGCGATGTTCTGCCCTTCCTTCAATTTCGCCACCAGCGTGTCAGCTTTTTGTTGCTCATTGTGATCGTGCAGGGCAAACATTCGGGCGTTAATGGCGAAGTGTTGCAGCAGTAAACCGGTATGGCGGGTATCTTCAGCAGCAATTAAATCAACGGCTTGCAATACAGTGAGGGCACGTTGGGTAATATCAGACAAATTCCCGATAGGAGTAGGTACAATATAAAGCTGGCCTTGAGAATTATCTGCCGTTTCGTGTTGTTTCATTGTTTAGTCCGTATTGCCGATTTAATATTGAGCATTGCGTAAAAAAAATCACTGGATACAGTATGGTACCGTTAACGTTTCTTCGAACAAAAGCCGCGCGCAGCGTGCCTCTGCTGCTGGCAGCCCTGATCTTTGCCGGCTGTGGCACCCAGGCGCCCGATCAAAGCGCTGCCCATATGCAGGGATCCGCGCAGGCTGATTCTGGCTTTTATCTGCAACAAATGTCGCAGAGCTCAAATGATACCAAGACCAACTGGCAATTACTCGCCATTCGTGCACTGCTGAAAGAAGGTAAAACCCAGCAGGCAGCCGAACTGTTCAACCAGCTTCCGCAAGATCTTAACGACACACAGCGTCGTGAACAGGTATTGCTTTCAGCTGAGCTGAAAGTGGCGCTGAAAGATTATGCGGCCGCCAAAAAGATCCTCGGCGACATTGACGTCAGCGCGCTGGATAAAAACCAGCAGGCGCGTTTCTGGCAGGCCGGTATCACCGCTGAACAGGGGCGTGCTTCCCTGCCGCTGCTGCGCGCTCTGATCGCCCAGGAGCCGCTGCTGAGCGGTGCCGACAAGCAGAAAAATATCGATGCCACCTGGCTGGCGCTCTCCTCAATGACGCAGGAACAAGCGCAACAGCTAGTGATCAACGCGGACGAAAACGTCTTGCAGGGCTGGCTGGATCTGCAACAAATGTGGTTTAACAACCGCAACGATCCAAACATGCTGAAAGCCGGTATTACCGACTGGCAAACCCGCTACCCGCAAAACCCTGGCGCGAAAATGCTGCCAACCCAGCTGGTTAACGTGCAGAACTTTAAACCTGCTTCCACCAGCAAAATCGCCTTGCTGCTGCCGTTAAACGGCCAGGCAGCGGTGTTTAGTCGTGCGATCCAGCAGGGTTTTGAAGCGGCGAAAAACGGCACAACGGCCGTTGCAGGCAATGCCGTGCCAGAGCAGGCTGCTCAGGCCGCTAACGTCAACACCGTGGTCAGCCCTTCAGCTGCGGAAACCAGCGACCTGACAACGGCACAAACGCCTGCCCAGGGTACGATGCAAAACCCAGTCACGGCGCCAACAACGCCAGCCGCGACTGCACCAGCAGCGGCCCCGGTACAGACACCAGCGGCAACGCCGGCTGCACCTGCAACCCAGGCAGCACCTGCGACAACTACACAGCCGCAGGTGACTGAACAACCTCAGACCCCGGCGCAACAACCGGCAGCACAGCCTCAGGCTGTGGCGACAACCGGTGCGAACCCGGGTGCAGAGCTGAAAATCTACGACACCAGCTCACAGCCGCTCGATCAGGTTCTGGCGCAGGTTCAGCAGGACGGCGCCAGCATCGTGGTTGGCCCACTGCTGAAAAACAACGTCGATGAGCTGATGAAAAGCAACACCACCCTGAACGTCCTGGCGCTTAACCAGCCAGAGCAAGTTCAGAACCGCGCGAATATCTGCTACTTCGCACTCTCCCCGGAAGATGAAGCCCGCGACGCGGCGCGCCATATCCACGAGCAGGGTAAACAAGCGCCACTGCTGCTCATTCCGCGCAGCACGCTGGGTGACCGCGTGGCGACAGCATTTGCACAAGAGTGGCAGAAGCTGGGCGGCGGCATTGTTTTACAGCAGAAATTTGGCTCAGTGTCTGAGCTGAGAGGCGGTGTCAACGGCGGCGCGGGCATTTCGCTCAGCGGCAGCCCGGTTTCAGCAAGCCTGCCACAACAACAGGGTGTCACCATTGGCGGCCTGAATATCCCTGCCCCACCGACCGACGCCCAAATCAGCGGTGGCGGTAAAGTTGATGCCGCTTACATCGTCGCAACCCCGGAAGAGATCGCGTTCATCAAACCGATGATCGCCATGCGTAACGGTAGCCAGAGCGGTGCAACACTGTACGCCAGCTCTCGCAGCGCGCAAGGCACGGCTGGCCCGGATTTCCGTCTGGAAATGGAAGGCCTGCAATACAGCGAAATTCCAATGCTGGCGGGCAGCAACCCGGCACTGATGCAGCAGGCGCTGGGCGCCGTGCGTAACGACTACTCTCTGGCTCGCTTGTATGCCATGGGTGTTGATGCATGGGCGCTGGCAAACCACTTTACTCAGATGCGCCAGGTGCCAGGGTTCGAACTCAACGGCAACACCGGTGATTTGACCGCCACTCAGGACTGCGTGATTAACAGGAAGTTATCATGGCTCAAATACCAGCAGGGGCAGATCGTCCCGGCCAGTTAAGCCGTAAACAAACCGGTGACGCGTGGGAAGTTAAAGCGCGTCGCTGGCTTGAAGGCAAGGGACTGCGCTTTATCGCCGCCAACGTTCGTGGACGAGGCGGCGAAATCGATCTCATTATGAAAGACGGTCAAACGACCGTGTTTGTCGAAGTACGCTTCAGGCAGTCATCGCAATTTGGTGGCGCTGCCGCCAGCGTGACGCCCGCCAAACAACAAAAATTATTACAGACAGCCCTCTTGTGGCTTGCCCGCCATAATGGGAGCTTTGATACTGTGGATTGCCGGTTCGATGTGGTAGCCTTCACCGGAAACAACATTGAGTGGCTGAAAAACGCGTTTGGCGAAGACACCTGAATACGATTTAAAGGGATAACGTGCTCGAAAGAATTAAAGTGTGCTTCACAGAAAGCATTCAGACTCAGATTGCAGCGGCGGAAGCCCTCCCGGACGCGATTTCTCGCGCAGCGATGACGCTGGTGCAGTCCCTGCTTAATGGCAACAAAATCCTCTGTTGTGGCAATGGCACCTCGGCCGCCAACGCACAGCATTTTGCTGCCAGCATGATAAATCGCTTTGAAACAGAACGACCTAGTTTACCTGCCATTGCACTAAACACCGATAATGTGGTCTTAACAGCGATTGCTAACGATCGTCTGCATGACGAGATTTACGCGAAGCAAGTGCGCGCCCTGGGTCACGCAGGAGATGTTCTGTTGGCTATCTCCACGCGGGGTAACAGTCGCGACATCGTCAAAGCCGTTGAAGCGGCCGTCACCCGCGATATGACTATCGTGGCGTTAACGGGTTATGACGGCGGTGAGCTGGCGGGCCTTCTGGGGCCGCAGGATGTGGAAATTCGCATTCCTTCTCATCGCAGCGCACGCATTCAGGAAATGCACATGCTTACGGTGAATTGCTTATGCGATCTGATCGATAACACGCTTTTCCCTCACCAGGATGATTAAGGAGTATTCATGAAGGCTTTATCGACCCTCGCAGTCCTGATGTCTGCACTGCTACTTCAGGGATGTATTGCTGCGGCCGTTGTGGGTACCGCAGCCGTTGGTACAAAAGCAGCAACCGATCCTCGCTCCGTGGGCACTCAGGTTGATGACGGTACACTGGAACTGCGCGTAAACAGCGCACTGTCGAAAGACGAACAAATTAAGAAAGAAGCGCGCATCAACGTAACGGCGTATCAGGGCAAAGTGCTGCTGGCAGGCCAGGCGCCAAATATGGAGCTCGCCTCCCGCGCCAAACAAATTGCGATGGGTGTAGAGGGCACGACGGAAGTCTTTAACGAAGTACGTCAGGGTCAGCCGATTGGTCTGGGAGACGCATCGTCCGATACCTGGATCACCACCAAAGTTCGCTCTCAGTTACTGGGCAGTGACCAGGTGAAATCCTCTAACGTGAAAGTCACCACCGAGAACGGCGAAGTGTTCCTGCTGGGCCTGGTCACCGACCGTGAAGGGAAAGCCGCTGCCGATATTGCCAGCCGGGTAAGCGGCGTGAAACACGTCACCACCGCGTTTACTTACATCAAGTAACCCAAACCTGACTGTAAGCCCGGTAAGCGCTTGCGCCACCGGGCTTTTTTATATCAGCGCAATACTCCCCACAATCACGCCACTCAACGTCACCAGACCCGCAGTCAGCCACAGCGCTTTTGCCGGGAATGACTTACGCAGCATGATAAGTGACGGCAGGCTGATCGCAGGCAAGGTGATAAGCAGCGCCAGCGCCGGAGCCGTTCCCATGCCAGCCAGCATCATCGTCTGAACAATCGGGATTTCAGCGGCCGTCGGGATAACGAACAGGCAGCCTGCAACCGCCATCGCAATGACCCACAGCATCGAGTTATCGATAGCGCCATCCGCATGAGGGAACAGCCATACGCGCGCAGCCCCAAGCACCAGGACCGCCAGGATATACACCGGGATAGTGCTCCAGAAAAGCTGCCAAAGCGCTTTACCCCAACGCGCAAAGAAACTGCCCTGTGGCTCGGCGAACGTCACGTCCACAGACACAGGTTCGACCGTTTTGTCTTTCACCAGGTTCTGCACAAGCGTTGCGACCACCAGCACCGTCAATAACCCAGCAACAAGGCGGATGAACGCAAAATGCCAGCCGAGGACAAACCCCATGAACACCAGTGTGGCCGGGTTCAGCAGTGGGTTGCCCATCCAGAATGCCAACGCACCGCCCATTGAAACGCTTTGACGGCGCATTCCGGCGGCAACAGGTGCTGCACAGCAAGAGCACATCATGCCTGGCAAAGAGAATATCGTTCCCAGAAGCGTGCCCTGAAAACGGGGCTGCCCTAAGGTTTTCACCAGCCAGTTACGCGGAATAAGCACCTGAATCAGCGAGCCTAACAGCACACCCAACACGGCAGCTTTCCAGACGGCAAGGAAATAGACCATCGCATAATCCCACGCCGCCTGAAGCGGGCTGGAATCAGCCTGAGCAAGAATGGATTTGCCGATACTGTGCGTTTCGGCGGCAGTGAAGGCTTTTCCGTAATAGGGCTGCCACTTCACATACCAAAGACCAACGATAACAACGAGAAAGAAGAGAGCGGGTTTCCACCATTGAAATGGCGTTGCCGCCTGAGATGAAGACTGACCAGTCATAGCATTCCCCAGGGAGTGTTAATAAGCCCGAAGATACTACGCCTCACCTCGCGCAAGTTCACGTAATTTTGCCGATGGGATGATGTTAACGCCCTCCTGCGATGGCGACAGCGCCTCTTTCAGCATTGCACGCGCGACATCACGCGCATGAATTGATTTCCAGTTACCGGGAAAAATGCGAAACAACGGCGCAAAAATCGATTCGTTAAAACGGCGTTTATCACGGTGCCCCAGCAGCATAGAGGGGCGAACAATCGTCAGATGTTCCCATTTCTGCGCAATCAGCGCGGCCTCCATCTTTCCTTTCACTTTGTTGTAAAAGAACGGCGAGCTTGCGTTTGCCCCCATCGAACTGACCACCACCAGATGTTTGGCCCCGAGCTTTTTCGCCCTGAGCGCGGTATCCACAACCAGCGCGTAGTCGGCGTGGACAAACGCCTCCTTACTGCCCGCTTCGCGGCGGGTCGTACCCAGACAACAAAAGACGATATCAATGGGGTCGCACACCTGAGCCAGGGCATCGCTCAGTTTCGGCGCATGAGGATTAAACACACCAGGCATGGAGGCAAGGGGGCGACGCGTGGGGGCAGCGATGTAGTTCACCTTTCGCTCCTGAATCAGCATACGCAGCAGATACCCACCCACCAGCCCGGTCGCACCTGTAATTAGTACCTGACTCATACCCTACTCCTGACGCAGCCAGTGGATCTTTTTACCAAACCCCAGTGTGTTATCTGTAAATTTTAGTTCATCGAGGCGGATTTCCCACACCGGCGCTTTAAGCGCAATGGCAACCGGAAAACGGCGATTGTAGTGTCTGCGTTGTGCGTCACTCTCTTCACCGTCCAGACGGCGGATCTCACCTTTGAACTGGACGCCCCGGATCAAGGCGACCGTTTTCGGCTGGCCGTTAACCGTACCGGCCACCTTCGCCTGCTGGCCTGTCATCTGCGCATGACGTGTTTTATCTTCACTTAAGACGTAGAACGCCACGCGCTCAGGATCGTAGTAATAGAACGCGTTCGCACACCACATTTCACCTTCATCATAAACACACCAGGTGACGACATGTTGTTTCGCCAGCCAGCGGTTAATGGCCGTCAGTGTTTCCATTTTTCTTGTCTCTCATGCTAAGGTGCGTTCACCTTAACATACTGAATCTGTTTACCGTGTCCTGGTTTCTTTATCTTGTCCGTACCGCTGATAATGCACTCTATACCGGGATTACCACCGATGTGGAGCGGCGTTTCGTGGAACATCAAACGGGGAAAGGAGCAAAAGCGCTACGCGGGAAAGGGGAATTGCGGCTGGCCTTTTCGGCTCACGTGGGCGACCGTTCGCTGGCGCTCAGGCTGGAATACCGCATCAAACAACTGACGAAGCGCCAGAAAGAGCGCCTCGTCGCCGGAGACGGGTCGTTTGAGGCGCTACGCGAGAGCCTGATTAAAAGCGATTGAAGTGGTCGTGGTATTCCACCAAACCGTTTACGCCGTTCAGGGCATCATCTGCCAGGCGATGCAACTGGAAGGCAGACTCGGTGCCCGGCCAGCGACAGCGCAGATCGTAATGTGCCGCCTGTTCAAAGCCTAAACGGCCGTAGAACGCAGGATCACCCAGCGTAACAACGGCGGCATAACCGAACTCATTCAGCGAATCCAGTCCTTCATAGACCAGCTGACGGGCAACGCCCTGGCCACGGTAGCTTTCGTCTACCGCCAGCGGCGCCATTCCCACCCACTGAAGCTCCTCACCCTGAACCGTCACCGGGCTGAACGCCACATAACCGACAACCTGACCTTCGTCATCGGTGGCAACCAGACCCAGGGTGATCAGGCCATCTTCGCGGAGATCGTGGACCAGTTCGGCTTCGGCATCGCTCGCAAAAGAACGGCGTAATAATGCATCGATACCCGGTGCATCAATCCCAATTTCAACTCGAATCAGCATGGCTCACCTACTGAAGTGTGTTTACTTTCAGGCGGGGTTTTCAGCCCAGCCTCTACAAAATCAGCCATTTGCAGCAGAACCACGCGCAGCGCTTTCGGCATCTGCTCCAGCTCAATGGCATCCATCAAATTTTTCACGTACAAGCCAAGCTCCGTGTCCCCTTCGATAACCAGACGACGCTGGAAGAAGAGTGTGTCGGGATCTTGCTTACGCGCGGCGATCATCAGCAGATCGCTGGCATTAGCGCTAAAGCTTACGTCTGCCTCAGCAGATTCACGAACAATCAGCTGATCATTCTCTACCGAAGTAAACCAGCGCAGCCCGATATCGCGGACTTCAATACTCAGCCAGCGGCCATCAAGGAATTCCAGCTCACCTTCCTGTAACGCCTGGCGGAATTGCCAGCTCAGCACTTGCTCCAGAACCTGGCGTTTCAGCGCGAAAGGCGTCAGTTTTACCGGCACGCTCAGCATTGATGGACCAAATTGTACGAGTCGTGAACGCAGTTTATCCAGCACGAGCTTTACTCCCTGATATCTATAGTCCTGTTATTTTGCCATAACCTGAGGCCAACATAGCGGCGTAAATCAACAAACCGTCGTCCGGTGTGACCCATTATTGGTGCCATCAATACGCCATTAGCTGCCTTAAATCAAAAATTGTCGCGTATGGGTTAATTAAAATCCCAGTTCGTTAACAATTTTGCGATCGCTGAGATCGAGATTATCAGGATAAATTATGGAGCTGCTCTGCCCTGCCGGAAACCTTCCGGCGCTTAAGGCGGCCATCGAAAATGGTGCCGATGCGGTATATATCGGGCTGAAAGATGATACCAACGCCCGCCATTTTGCTGGCCTCAACTTTACGGAGAAAAAGCTTCAGGAAGCCGTTAACTTCGTCCACCAGCACCGCCGCAAGCTGCATATTGCTATCAATACCTTCGCCCATCCTGATGGCTACGCCCGCTGGCAACGCGCGGTGGACATGGCGGCACAGCTGGGGGCCGATGCGCTGATCCTGGCCGACCTCGCCATGCTTGAGTATGCAGCAGAACGTTATCCGCATATTGAGCGTCATGTCTCTGTTCAGGCATCCGCCACCAACGAAGAAGCCGTTCGCTTCTACCATCGCCACTTTGACGTGGCCCGCGTGGTGCTGCCGCGCGTGCTCTCTATTCATCAGGTTAAGCAACTCGCCCGCGTCACGCCAGTTCCGCTGGAAGTTTTTGCGTTCGGCAGCCTGTGCATCATGGCGGAAGGGCGTTGCTATCTCTCCTCTTATTTAACCGGTGAATCCCCGAACACCGTGGGGGCCTGTTCCCCTGCCCGCTTTGTGCGCTGGCAGCAAACGCCGCAAGGGCTGGAATCCCGCCTGAATGAAGTGCTGATCGACCGTTACCAGGATGGCGAAAACGCCGGCTACCCGACGCTGTGCAAAGGCCGCTATCTGGTCGATGGCGAGCGCTATCATGCGCTGGAAGAGCCCACCAGCCTCAACACCCTGGAGCTGCTGCCAGAATTACTGGCGGCGAACATTGCGTCCGTGAAAATCGAAGGTCGCCAGCGTAGCCCTGCCTATGTGAGCCAGGTGGCGAAAGTCTGGCGTCAGGCCATCGACCGCTGCATGGCAGACCCACAAAACTATGCGCCGCAAGCCGCCTGGATGGACACGCTCGGTTCAATGTCCGAAGGCACGCAAACCACGCTTGGCGCGTATCACCGTAAATGGCAGTGAGAAGACCATGAAATATTCATTAGGGCCAGTGCTGTACTACTGGTCAAAAGAGACGCTGGAAGATTTCTACCAGCAGGCGGCGACAAGCAGCGCCGATGTGATTTATCTCGGTGAGGCGGTATGCAGCAAGCGCCGGGCAACAAAAGTAGGTGACTGGCTGGATATGGCCAAAAACCTGGCGGGAAGCGGCAAGCAGGTTGTGCTCTCTACCCTGGCGCTGGTTCAGGCTTCATCCGAACTGGGCGAGCTGAAACGCTATGTGGAAAACGGTGATTTTCTGATAGAGGCAAGCGATCTTGGCGTAGTGAACATGTGCGCCGAACGTAAACTGCCGTTTGTCGCCGGACATGCCCTGAACTGCTATAACGCCGTCACGCTACGTCTGCTGCTGAAACAAGGTATGACGCGCTGGTGTATGCCGGTCGAACTCTCCCGCGACTGGCTGGTGAATCTGCTGAACCAGTGTGAAGAACTGGGCATCCGTAACCAGTTCGACGTGGAAGTGTTGAGCTATGGCCACCTGCCGCTGGCCTACTCCGCGCGCTGTTTTACCGCTCGCTCTGAAGACCGCCCGAAAGACGAATGCGAAACCTGCTGCATCAAATATCCAAACGGACGCAGTATGCTGTCGCAGGAAAATCAGCAGGTCTTTGTCCTCAACGGTATTCAGACCATGAGTGGCTATGTCTACAACCTCGGCAACGAACTGGCGTCGATGCAAGGGCTGGTAGACGTGGTGCGCCTGTCACCGCTGGATACGGACGTCTTCGCAATGCTGGATGCCTTCCGTGCCAATGAAAACGGTGCCTCTCCGCTGGCGCTGACGGCAAACAGCGACTGTAACGGCTACTGGAAACGCCTCGCCGGGCTGGAGCTTCAGGCGTAAATTTACACTACATCATTCACGTTGCATCAAGGCGGCAAGTCTGAGAATCCCCAGGAGCTTACTCAAGTAAGTGACTGGGGTGAACAGACGCAGCCAACACAGAGGCAGCGTGAAGGATGAAGTGTAAAAGCTCACTTTGTTAACAACGGTTAGTAATATTTAATGCACTATTAAAAGATTCACCGTCGACAAAGTGAGCTGTTATGACTAATAAAACCATTCCGTTTTCGGTGCTGGATCTGGCACCGATCCCACAAGGCGCCTCAGCAAGAGAAGCCTTTTCGCACTCGCTCGATCTTGCTCAATTAGCCGAAAAGCGTGGTTACCACCGCTACTGGCTGGCTGAACACCACAACATGGTAGGCATCGCCAGCGCTGCGACATCGGTACTGATTGGCTACCTGGCGGCAAACACCACCACGCTGCACCTGGGCTCTGGCGGCGTTATGTTGCCAAACCATGCCCCACTGGTGATAGCCGAGCAGTTTGGCACATTGAATACTCTCTATCCGGGTCGTATTGATTTGGGTCTTGGCCGGGCACCGGGTAGCGATCAGCCGACAATGCGCGCCCTGCGCCGCCATATGAGTGGCGATATCGATAACTTCCCTCGCGATGTGGCTGAACTGGTGGACTGGTTCGATGCGCGCGATCCAAACCCGCACGTGCGCCCTGTGCCGGGATACGGTGAGAAGATCCCCGTTTGGCTGCTGGGTTCGAGCCTGTATAGCGCTCAGTTGGCCGCGCAGCTCGGCCTGCCGTTTGCATTTGCCTCGCACTTTGCGCCAGACATGCTGCATCAGGCGCTGCATCTTTACCGCACGAATTTCAAACCGTCCGAACGGCTGGAAAAACCATACGCGATGGTATGTATCAACATCATTGCCGCCGACAGCAATCGCGATGCGGAATTCCTGTTTACCTCTATGCAGCAGGCGTTTGTGAAACTGCGTCGCGGCGAAACGGGCCAGTTGCCGCCACCGGTGGAGAATATGCACCAGCTGTGGTCTGCTTCCGAGCAGTATGGCGTGCAGCAAGCGCTGAGCATGTCTCTGGTGGGTGATAAAGCGAAGGTGCGTCACGGTCTGGAAGCCGTGCTGCGCGAGACGCAGGCGGATGAGATTATGGTTAACGGGCAGATTTTCGACCACCAGGCACGTTTGCACTCGTTTGAGCTGGCAATGCAGGTGAAAGAGGAGTTGTAGTGTAGTGCGGTTTGCTGCCCTCACCCCAGCCCTCTCCCACAGGGAGAGGGTGAAAAGAGGCGTTTACTGATACACCGGCAACAGATTAAAGCTCGACAACACATGCACCAGCGCGTTGCCAACACCGAACACCAGAATCAGCGCAATCATCGGCTTGCCGCCCCAGACGCGGAATTTCGGGCTTCCAAAACGCTTACGTGATTTACGCGCCAGCAGAGCCGGCACAATCGCCGCCCAGATGGTAGCTGCCAGTCCTGCATAGCCAATGGCGTACAGGAAACCGTTCGGCCACAGCAGGCCACCTACAATCGGCGGCAGGAAGGTCAGCAATGCGGTTTTGAAGCGCCCCATCGCAGAATCATCAAAGCCAAACAGATCCGCCAGATAATCGAACAGGCCTAACGTCACGCCGAGGAAAGAGCTCGCTACCGCAAAGTTGGAGAACACCACCAGCAGCAGATCCAGACTGCGACTGTTCAGTACACCGCTCAGCGCTTGCACCAGCACATCAATGTTACCGCCCTTCTGCGCGATACCAACAAATTCCGGACGCGGGATGTTCCCCATCGTCCCCAGCAGCCAAATCACATACAGCCCCAGCGCCAGCAGCGTGCCGTAGACCAGGCACTTCACAATGGTGCGCGGATCTTTACCGTAGTACTTCATCAGGCTCGGCACGTTACCGTGGTAGCCAAACGATGCCAGACAGAACGGCAGGGTCATCAGCAGGTACGGCGTATAGGAGGTATTCGCTTCCGCCACGTTAAAGAGCGTGGTCGGGGTAACGTGCCCCAGCAGGCTGCCGAAGGTCAGGAAGAAGGTAATCACCTTGGCGCCCAGCACAATCGCCGTCATACGGCTGACCGCTTTGGTGCTTAACCAGACAATAAACGCCACGCCCAGTGCAAAGCACAGCCCTACCAGACGTGCAGGGACGTTCAGGGACATCTCCGAGAAGGTGTGATGCAGAATCGAACCACTGGCAGAGATGTACGCGTAAGTCAGGATATAGAGCACGAACGCAATGGAAATACCATTCACCACGTTCCAGCCTTTCCCGAGCAGGTCTTTGGTGATGGTATCGAAGCTGGAGCCAATACGGTAATTCAGGTTGGCTTCGAGGATCATCAGCCCGGAGTGCAACATACAGAACCAGGTGAAGACCAGCGCCGCCAGCGACCAGAAGAACCACGCACCGGACATGACCACCGGCAGGGAGAACATCCCCGCACCAATGATGGTTCCGCCGATGATCACCACGCCGCCTAACAGCGAAGGTGATGTTTGTGTGGTGGTTAGTGTCGCCATACAGCCATGTCTCCAGTTAAAAATATTGGTCCTGCATTTTAATGTGCTGCACTGTACCAGTACAGGAGTACAAAGGGAATAAAAAAAGCCCCGATAGATGTTATCGGGGCTGTATATATTACTTTACGTCAGAAACGTAAGGTTTACGCGTCACGGCGACGGCTTGAGCCTTCATCGCGACGTGGACCACGGCTTTCACGACGTTCGCCGCTGAAGCGACCTGCGCCTGGCGCGCCGCCTTCACGACGAGGACCACGACCGCCTTCACGACGCTCACCGCCACCGAAGCTACGACGTTCGCCAGATGGACGATCGCCACCACGACGTTCGCTGCGCTCACGCGGCTGAGCATCACCCAGCAGCTGCATGTTCATCGGCTTGTTCAGGATGCGAGTGCGAGTAAAGTGCTGCAATACTTCGCCCGGCATACCTTTTGGCAGCTCGATAGTAGAGTGAGAACCGAACAGCTTGATGTTACCGATGTAACGGCTGCTGATGTCGCCTTCGTTCGCGATCGCGCCAACGATGTGACGAACTTCAACACCGTCATCACGGCCCACTTCAATGCGGTACAGTTCCATTTCGCCAGCGTCACGACGCTCACGACGTGGACGGTCTTCGCCGCCACGCTCTGGACGGTCACCACGTGGACCACGGTCATTGCGATCGCCACGACGTTCGAAACGATCGTCACGGTCACGGAATTCACGCTTAGGACGCATCGGTGCATCTGGTGGCACGATCAGGCTACGTTCGCCCTGAGCCATTTTCAGCAGTGCTGCGGCCAGAGTTTCCATATCCAGCTCTTCGCCTTCAGCGGTAGGCTGGATCTGCGCCAGCAGCGCACGGTACTGATCCAGATCGCTGCTTTCCAGCTGCTGCTGTACTTTCGCGGCGAATTTTTCCAGGCGGCGTTTGCCCAGCAGGTCTGCGTTTGGCAGATCAGCTTCTGGAATGGTCAGCTTCATGGTGCGTTCGATGTTACGCAGCAGACGACGCTCACGGTTCTCAACGAACAGCAGCGCACGACCCGCACGACCTGCACGACCGGTACGGCCGATACGGTGAACGTAAGACTCGGAATCCATTGGGATATCGTAGTTTACAACCAGGCTGATACGCTCAACGTCCAGACCACGTGCTGCCACGTCGGTTGCAATCAGGATATCCAGACGACCGTCTTTCAGACGCTCCAGAGTCTGCTCACGCAGAGCCTGGTTCATGTCGCCGTTCAGCGCTGCGCTGTTGTAGCCGCTACGCTCCAGGGCTTCAGCCACTTCCAGGGTCGCGTTTTTGGTACGAACGAAGATAATCGCCGCATCAAAATCTTCTGCTTCCAGGAAACGAACCAGCGCTTCGTTTTTACGCATCCCGTACACAGACCAGTAGCTCTGGCTGATGTCAGGACGAGTGGTGACGCTGGACTGAATACGCACTTCCTGCGGCTCTTTCATAAAGCGACGGGTAATGCGACGAATAGCTTCTGGCATGGTTGCAGAGAACAGAGCGGTCTGATGACCTTCCGGGATCTGCGCCATAATGGTTTCTACGTCTTCGATGAAGCCCATACGCAGCATTTCATCTGCTTCATCCAGTACCAGGCCGCTCAGTTTAGAGAGGTCCAGAGTACCGCGCTTCAGGTGATCCAGCAGACGGCCCGGCGTACCGACAACAATCTGTGGACCCTGGCGCAGGGCACGTAACTGCACGTCATAACGCTGGCCGCCGTACAGGGCAACCACGTTCACGCCGCGCATATGTTTAGAGAATTCAGTCATCGCTTCCGCCACCTGAACAGCCAGTTCACGGGTCGGAGCCAGGACGAGGATCTGCGGTGCACGCAGGTCCGGATCGATGTTGTTCAGCAGCGGCAGCGAGAACGCCGCAGTTTTACCGCTACCAGTCTGGGCCATGCCCAGCACGTCACGACCAGAGAGCAGATGTGGGATACACTCTGCCTGGATCGGAGATGGTTTTTCGTAACCCAGATCGGTAAGGGCTTCAAGGATAGGAGCCTTCAGGCCCAGATCTGCAAAAGTGGTTTCGAATTCAGCCATGTAGTACAAGTGCCTCGATATTAATGGCGGCCAGTCTACTTAGCTCATCGTGAAAATGATCTGCAATTTTCATTGAAAAGTGTGAACCGGCTCAAATTAGGTGTATTGACGAACAACAACGCCCTCACCAGTGAAGGTGATGGCAATCAAAAGATTACGGGCTGATGTTTATGTCGTCAGCTATTGCTGGTCCGATTCTGCCAGGTCGTCTTGCTCCTGGCCCAAGAGCGATAATTCCAACAATGCATAACGGTGCTCAACGAAGTTGTGTACGTTGTTAGCAACCGCTAATTTGAACAGTGCCGTAGCGCTGTCCTTATCCCCCAGACTTAGGTAGTACTTACCTAAATAGAAGTTGGTTTCACTGAGATGCTCAGCGAGCGAGGTGTTATCCGTTGCGTCTGCCTTGAGTCTTTCCATCAGCGTTGCTTCGCTAATGTTACCCAGGTAGAACTCGACAATATTCCATCCCCATTGTTCCTTGTCCGATTTGTCGAAGCGTTGTTGTAACGCATCTTTTGCCTGCTTCTCATTGAGCTTCAGCTCAACGATATAAAGCCACAGGCTGCGGAAAGGATCATTAGGATCGTCATGATAAAACGCCAGCAGATCATCTTGCGCTAACTTATCACGACCGCCGTAGTACAATGCGATACCGCGATTCAAGTGCGCGTAGTTGTAAGTTGGATCAAGCTCAAGTACAGAATCAAACGCTTCATAGGCAGCATCAAAATTGCCTGCCTGCGTTAAATAAATGCCTAAGTAATTGAATACTTCAGGCATATCAGGTCGGATTGCCAGCGCTTGTGAAAAATCATTTCGCGCTAATGCCCTCAGACCGAGACTATCATACAACACTCCGCGCTCATATAAAAGCTGTGCGCGTTCGTCATCGGTTAAAGCCCGACTGGCAAGAATTTGTTCCATGCGTGCCAGAATCACTTCCTGTTGCAAAGTCGGTTGCAATGGCACTGCGAGGACTTCGCTCTTACGCCAGGCAGAGTTGCTGCATCCTGCCAGCGTTAAAGCTGTCGCAACGAAACACCAGCGCAAAAAAGGCTTCATTTCCCACTCCCGAAGACAACTATTGGATGAACGTCCTGTCCCCCGGCGGCTCAACAAGGCGTCCTGCCTGATAATAGGCCCTCCGCTAAGCGGAGGGCAAATGGCAACCTTACTCGCCTTGCTGTTCTGCGGCCGGTGCTTCCGGCGCGGCAGCTGGCTGAGACTGCTCGGTTGCTTCTTTAATGCTCAGACGGATACGGCCCTGGCGGTCAACTTCCAGAACTTTAACCGGTACTTCCTGACCCATTTGCAGGTAATCAGTCACTTTCTCAACGCGCTTGTCAGCGATCTGAGAGATGTGAACCAGACCTTCTTTACCGCCACCGATGGCAACGAATGCGCCAAAGTCAACGATACGGGTCACTTTACCAGCGTAGATACGGCCCACTTCGATTTCGGCGGTGATCTCTTCGATACGACGAATCGCGAATTTCGCTTTCTCGCCGTCGGTTGCTGCGATCTTCACAGTACCGTCATCTTCGATTTCGATGGTGGTGCCAGTTTCTTCGGTCAGAGCGCGGATAACAGAACCGCCCTTACCGATAACATCTTTGATCTTGTCTGGATTGATCTTGATAGTGTGGATACGTGGAGCGAACTGAGAAATGTCGCCACGTGGCGCGTTGATCGCCTGTTCCATCACGCCCAGGATGTGCAGACGTGCACCTTTAGCCTGGTTCAGAGCAACCTGCATGATCTCTTTGGTGATACCTTCAATTTTGATATCCATCTGCAATGCAGAGATACCTTCGCGGGAACCCGCTACTTTGAAGTCCATATCGCCCAGGTGGTCTTCGTCGCCCAGAATGTCAGACAGAACAACAAAGTTGTCGCCTTCTTTCACCAGACCCATTGCGATACCCGCAACAGCGGCTTTGATTGGCACGCCTGCATCCATCAGCGCCAGAGATGCGCCACACACGGAAGCCATGGAAGAAGAACCGTTAGATTCGGTGATTTCAGAAACCACACGAACGGTGTACGGGAATTTATCAGCTTCTGGCATCACAGCCAGCACGCCGCGCTTCGCCAGACGACCGTGACCAATTTCACGACGCTTAGGCGAGCCAACCATACCAGTTTCACCTACGGAGTACGGAGGGAAGTTGTAGTGGAACAGGAAGCTGTCAGTACGCTCGCCCATCAGTTCATCGATGTTCTGAGCATCACGGGCAGTACCCAGAGTCGCGGTAACCAGCGCCTGAGTTTCACCACGGGTGAACAGTGCAGAACCGTGAGTACGTGGCAGAACGCCAGTACGAACGTCCAGACCACGGATCATGTCTTTTTCACGGCCATCGATACGCGGCTCGCCTGCCAGTACGCGGCTACGAACAACGTTTTTCTCGATAGCGTGCAGAATTTCACCCAGTTCGTTAGCGTCCAGGGTTTCGTCTTCTGCAACCAGAGTCGCGATAGTTTCAGACTTGATCACGTCAACCTGAGCATAACGCTCTTGTTTGTCAGTGATGCGGTAAGCATCGCTCAGACGAGATTCTGCCAGTGCAGCAACGCGCGCATTCAGCACATCGTTAACCGCTTCTGGCTGCCAGTCCCAACGTGGTTTACCGGCTTCTTTCACCAGGTCGTTGATGTTCTGGATAACAACCTGCTGCTGGTCGTGGCCAAATACCACAGCACCCAGCATCTGGTCTTCGCTCAGCAGTTCAGCTTCGGATTCAACCATCAGAACCGCCGCTTCAGTACCTGCAACAACCAGGTCCAGCTTACTTTCTTTCAGCTCTTCCTGAGTTGGGTTCAGTACGTACTGGTCGTTGATGTAACCTACGCGCGCAGCACCGATTGGACCATTGAATGGAATACCAGACAGAGACAGTGCAGCAGAAGCACCGATCATCGCAACGATATCCGGGTTAACCTGTGGGTTAACGGAAACAACGGTCGCAATAACCTGAACTTCGTTTACGAAGCCTTCCGGGAACAGCGGACGAACCGGGCGGTCAATCAGACGCGCAATCAGGGTTTCGCCTTCGCTTGGACGGCCTTCACGACGGAAGAAACCGCCTGGGATTTTACCGGCAGCGTAAGTACGCTCCTGGTAGTTAACAGTCAGTGGGAAGAAGTCCTGACCTGGTTTTGCTTTTTTCTGGCCAACTACGGTCACGAATACCGCAGTGTCATCCATGCTTACCATTACGGCAGCAGTAGCCTGACGTGCCATCATGCCGGTTTCCAGCGTGACGGTATGCTGACCATACTGGAACTTACGAACGATCGGATTCAGCAAAATTCTGTCCTTTCTCAAATGTTTGACAGCACACCCACGGCGTGCTGTCGATTTAACCGGACCTTCTTCGCATCCTCGCGACTAATGACAACCGACACCCTCATGGGTGAAGCCTCTCATTAGCCGCGCGAACCTCTGCAATGAAGATCATTTATAGCAACAATACAATAGTTTCCAGTCAATTGCTGCCGTCTGGTTGAAAAAAGGGGCCATCAGGCCCCCTTTTCTGAAACTCGCAAGACTTAGCGACGCAGACCCAGACGCTCGATCAGCGCGGTGTAGCGTGCAACATCTTTACGTTTCAGGTAGTCGAGCAGTTTACGACGCTGAGAAACCATGCGCAGCAGACCACGACGGCTGTGGTGATCTTTTTTGTGCTCTGCAAAGTGACCCTGCAGGTGGTTAATCTGTGCAGTCAGCAGTGCAACCTGAACTTCGGTAGAACCGCTGTCGTTAGTACCACGACCAAACTCAGAAACGATTTTAGCTTTAGCTTCAACGCTTAGAGACATTTTCAAACTCCAGAATATAAAGAATGTAAGGATGCCGATCTCTAATTCAGCAATCCCAGTATACGTCCCGCAGATTGTTAAACAATTTGCAGGACGTTAAGCGGCGATATTCTACTCGTCTCCCCTGTTTATCGCAAGGTGAGACATTATCGCCGTTAGCCTTCGACCGGGTATTCAACCACCAGACGGCGCGGCGCAACGCGCCCTTCGCCATCCATTTCGCCCATGCCGATAAACTTACCGTCATCGCCTTCGGTCACACGGACCAGGCCTTCCAGTGGTGCATCGGTGGTGCGAACCGGATTTCCGTTTTTAAAGTAAACGGACGATGTTAAAGGAAGATTAACGATCGGGAAGTCAGCCGCCGGGCTGTCCATCGGCATTAACAGTGGATCAAGCAACTCCGCAGGAGAAATTCCCTGCGCTTGTGCCTGCTCAACCAGTGCATGAAGATGCTCAAGGGTCACCATCCGCTCAACAGGGTATTTGCTGACGGCCAGACGGCGCAGGTAAATCACGTGCGCGCCACAACCCAGTTTTTCGCCCAGATCGTCGATGATGGTACGAATATAGGTGCCTTTCGAGCAGTGAACTTCCAGCTCCAGTTCGTCACCTTCGTGGCGAATGAAGAGCAGTTCATACACGGTAATCGGGCGAGCTTCACGCGGAACGTCAATGCCCTGGCGCGCATATTCGTAGAGCTTCTTGCCCTGATACTTCAGCGCCGAATACATCGACGGCACCTGCATCGTATCACCACGGAAACTCTCCAGCGCGGCATCGAGTTGCTCTGCGCTGAAGGTCACAGGACGCTCTTCAACAACCTGACCATCCGCATCGGATGTGTCCGTACGCTGGCCAAGCTTTGCAATCACGCGATAGCGCTTATCGGAATCAAGCAGGTACTGGGAAAACTTGGTTGCTTCTCCCAGGCAAACCGGCAGCATTCCGGTCGCCAGAGGATCTAGCGCACCGGTGTGCCCTGCACGGTTAGCGTTAAAAATACGCTTCACCTTTTGCAATACGTCGTTGCTGGAGGCACCTTGCGGTTTATCCAGCAGTAACACACCATGCACATCGCGACCGCGACGACGAGGACGACTCATCAGTCCTCCTTGCTGTCGTCCGCAGGGTTCACACGACGTTCATCGTCATGCTTCACCACGCTGGTCACCAGGTTGGACATACGCATCCCTTCGACCAGTGAGTTGTCGTAGAAGAAGGTCAGTTCCGGCACGATGCGCAGGCGCATTGCTTTGCCGAGCAGAGAGCGGATGAAACCAGAAGCTTCCTGTAGCGCTTTAATGCCGTTTTTAACTGCGGCTTCGTCCTGGTCGTTCAGGAAGGTCACGAACACCTTGGCGTAGGCCAGGTCGCGAGACATTTCCACACCAGAAACGGTGGTCATCATACCCACGCGTGGGTCTTTAATTTCACGTTGCAGAATGAGTGCGATCTCTTTCTGCATTTCTTGCGCGACGCGCTGTGGGCGACCAAATTCTTTCGCCATAATAAATTCTCCAGACAAAAAAGGGGCTAAAGCCCCTTTTTAAAATTATTGCCGGGTGGCGCGAGGCGATCCCGGCTTACTCTCGATCGTTACGCAATGGTACGCTGAATTTCGATGATCTCGAACACTTCGATCATATCGCCAACGCGAACGTCGTTGTAGTTCTTCACGCCGATACCACATTCCATACCGTTACGGACTTCGTTAACGTCATCTTTGAAGCGGCGCAGGGATTCCAGCTCGCCTTCATAGATAACCACGTTGTCACGCAGAACGCGGATTGGGTTGTGACGCTTGATGTTACCTTCGGTAACCATACAGCCCGCGATCGCACCGAATTTCGGCGATTTGAACACGTCACGTACTTCAGCCAAACCAATGATCTGCTGTTTCAGCTCTGGCGACAACATGCCGCTCATTGCTGCTTTCACTTCGTCGATCAGGTTATAGATGACGGAGTAGTAGCGCAGATCCAGGCTTTCAGATTCAATCACTTTACGTGCAGATGCATCAGCACGAACGTTGAAGCCAACCAGAATCGCGTTGGACGCAGCAGCCAGGGTCGCGTCGGTTTCGGTGATACCACCTACGCCAGAACCGATGATCTTCACTTTCACTTCGTCGGTAGACAGTTTCAGCAAGGAATCGGAGATCGCTTCCACAGAACCCTGAACGTCTGCTTTCAGAACGATGTTCACTTCGTGAACTTCGCCTTCGGTCATGTTAGCAAACATGTTCTCGAGTTTAGATTTCTGCTGACGAGCCAGTTTAACTTCACGGAATTTACCCTGACGGTACAGTGCAACTTCACGCGCTTTCTTCTCGTCACGAACCACGGTCACTTCGTCACCGGCAGCCGGAACACCGGACAGACCCAGGATTTCCACTGGAATGGATGGACCCGCTTCCAGCACTTCCTGACCCAGTTCGTTACGCATCGCACGCACACGGCCGTATTCGAAGCCGCACAGAACGATGTCGCCTTTGTTCAGGGTACCTTCGCGAACCAGAACAGTCGCAACCGGACCACGACCTTTATCCAGGAAGGATTCGATTACCGCGCCGCTTGCCATGCCTTTACGCACCGCTTTCAGCTCCAGAACTTCAGCCTGCAGCAGGATAGCGTTCAGCAGGTCGTCGATACCGGTACCCGCTTTTGCCGATACAGGAATGAACTGCGCTTCACCGCCCCACTCTTCTGGCATAACACCGTACTGAGACAGTTCGTTCTTAACGCGGTCCAGGTCGGCTTCTGGCTTATCAATTTTGTTCACTGCAACAACCAGAGGCACCTGCGCCGCTTTCGCGTGCTGGATAGCTTCAATGGTCTGTGGCATCACGCCATCGTCTGCTGCAACAACCAGAACAACGATATCCGTTGCCTGAGCACCACGAGCACGCATTGAGGTAAACGCGGCGTGGCCTGGGGTATCCAGGAAGGTGATCATGCCGTTTTCGGTTTCTACGTGGTATGCACCGATGTGCTGGGTAATACCACCCGCTTCACCAGAGGCAACCTTCGTAGAACGAATGTAGTCGAGCAGAGAGGTTTTACCGTGGTCAACGTGACCCATGATGGTCACAACCGGTGCACGCGGTTCAGCCGCTGCGCCAGTGTCACGGTCGCTCATTACTGCTTCTTCCAGCTCGTTTTCACGACGCAGGATAACTTTGTGGCCCATCTCTTCGGCAACCAGCTGTGCAGTTTCCTGGTCGATAACCTGGTTGATGGTAGCCATGGCGCCCAGTTTCATCATCGCTTTGATGACCTGAGAACCTTTAACCGCCATTTTGTTAGCCAGATCGCCAACAGTGATGGTTTCACCAATCACAACGTCGCGGTTAACAGCCTGCGCTGGCTTCTGGAAGCCCTGTTGCAGAGTGGAACCTTTACGCTGCTTGCCGCCTTTACCACCGCGAACGGCGGCACGAGCTTCTTCACGGTCAGCTTTGGATTCTGCGTGTTTGTTGCCTTTTTTCGCCGGACGCGCAGCTTTAGTGCTACGACCACGGCCACGACCACCTTCAACTTCACGGTCGTTGTCGTCTTCAGCCTGACGCGCGTGCTGAGAAGTGGTCACGTGATAATCGCTGTTGTCTTCAGTAGGTTCAGCGGTATTCACACCGTTCTTCTCATTTTCTTCTGCCATGCGGCGCGCTTCTTCAGCCACGCGACGAGCTTCTTCTTCCAGCTTACGGCGTGCTTCTTCTTCCGCTTTACGCTTCAGATCGGCTGCTTCATTTTCACGGCGGGCTTTTTCAGCCTGGGCAGTTTTGGTCATTTCGTCGGTCTGTTGATTGCTCACTTTGTCTTTTTCCGCAGCGTCACGCTTCACTTTATCACTTGCGTCGCGTTTCGCTTTTTCTGCGGCCTCACGTTCAGCTTTTAATTCTGCCTCGCGTTTGGCAGTTGCTTCTGCCTCACGCTGAGCTTGTTCTTCCGCTTCACGCTGTGCCTGCTCTTCCGCGGCAAGGCGTTCTGCCTCTTGCGGATCACGTTTTACAAAGGTGCGCGTCTTGCGGACTTCAATTTGTACCGATTTGCTTTTACCACCGGTACCAGGGATATTCAACGTGCTGCGCGTTTTGCGCTGCAACGTCAGCTTGTCAGGCGTAGAACCGTGTTCACGGTTCAAATGCGCTAACAAGGTTTGTTTTTCAGTCGCAGTCACCGAGTCATCAGCGGACTTTGGGATCCCTGCATCAGCAAATTGCTGTACCAGGCGGTCCACAGAGGTCTGAATCTCGGCAGCCAGCGATTTTACAGTTACATCAGTCATGCTGTTCCTTCCTGCTACAGTTTATTACGCTTCGTCGCCGAACCAGCAAATATTACGTGCGGCCATGATGAGTTCGCCGGCTTTCTCGTCGGTTAAACCTTCGATATCAGCCAGGTCATCAACGCCTTGCTCAGCGAGATCTTCCAGCGTACAAACACCACGGGCAGCCAGCTTGAACGCAATCGCACGATCAAGACCTTCCAGATTCAGCAGGTCATCAGCCGGCTTGTTATCACCAAGGCTTTCTTCCTGAGCCAGTGCCAGGGTGGTCAGTGCGTTTTTAGCGCGTTCACGCAGGGCTTCAACGGTTGGCTCATCCAGACCGTCAATTTCCAGCAGCTCTTTCATTGGCACATAGGCCAGTTCTTCAAGCGTTGAGAAGCCTTCTTCAACCAGAACGGTGGCGAAATCTTCGTCAATGTCCAGGTATTTAGTGAAGGTATCAATCGCTGCATGGGCTTCAGCCTGATGCTTAGCTTGCAGGTCATCAACGGTCATCACGTTGAGTTCCCAGCCGCTCAGCTGTGAAGCCAGACGAACGTTCTGACCATTACGACCGATAGCCTGCGCCAGGTTACCCGCTTCAACGGCGATATCCATGGTGTGCTTGTCTTCGTCAACAACGATAGACGCCACATCAGCCGGTGCCATTGCGTTGATAACGAACTGCGCCGGGTTGTCGTCCCACAGAACGATATCGATACGCTCGCCGCCCAGCTCAGTAGAAACTGCCTGAACACGCGCACCGCGCATACCCACACATGCACCCACAGGGTCGATACGCTTGTCGTTGGTTTTCACAGCGATTTTCGCGCGAGAACCCGGATCACGTGCAGCGGCTTTAATTTCGATAACTTCTTCGCCGATTTCCGGCACTTCGATACGGAACAGTTCAACCAGCATTTCTGGTTTAGAACGGGTCACGAACAGCTGCGCACCACGTGCTTCAGGGCGAACGGCATACAGAACGCCACGGATACGGTCGCCAGGACGGAAGTTTTCACGCGGCAGCATGTCTTCACGCATGATAACGGCTTCAGCGTTACCCGCCAGCCCTTCGGATTTGACTTCCAGAGAGATGTTATCGCGGTTAACTTTCTTCACCACGCCAGTAATGATTTCACCTTCCTGGTCGCGGAACTGATCGACAACCATTGCGCGCTCAGCTTCACGTACTTTCTGTACGATAACCTGTTTCGCGGTCTGAGTAGTGATACGGTCAAAGGTCACAGATTCAATCTGATCTTCAACGTACTCGCCAACGTTCAGGCTTTCGTCTTCGAAACGCGCAGCTTCCAGCGTGATTTCTTTGGTCGGCTGGGTCACTTCTTCAACAATCACCCAACGACGGAATGTATCGAAGTCACCGCTTTTACGATCGATTTCTACGCGAACATCGATCTCTTGTTCGTATTTTTTCTTGGTTGCTGTAGCCAGTGCACTTTCCAGCGCTTCGAAAATTTTCTCACGCGGCAGTGATTTCTCGTTGGAAACGGCTTCAACAACAGCCAAAATTTCTTTGTTCATCGCGGGCTTTTCACCTCAATCCAGACTGTTAAAAGTGGGGAACCAGGTTCGCCTTCTGGATATTACTCAGCGCGAACACTTCATCTTTGCCTTCGACTGTCACCGTGATCATTTCACCATCAACGGCTTTGATAATACCCTGCCATTTGCGGCGGTTCTGTACGGCCATACGCAGAACGAGAGCCACTTCTTCACCGGTAAAGCGCACGTAGTGCTCGGACGTGAACATCGGGCGATCGAGGCCAGGTGAGGAAACTTCCAGGTTGTATGCGACGGTAATCGGGTCTTCAACATCCATCACCGCACTGACCTGGTGGCTAACATCAGCACAATCATCAACATTGATGCCATCTTCACTATCAATATAGATGCGCAGCGTCGATGTACGGCCGCGAACGAATTCGATGCCGACCAGTTCGTAGCCCAGTGCTTCGACCGGTGCAGTAATCATCTCTGTTAATTTTTGCTCTAATGTGGACAAGCCCACCCCCAAGACATAAAAAAAGGGCGTAAAGCCCAGTTATTCTGTAGTCAGATAACAAAAAACCCCGATAAATCGGGGTTTTAGATAACTGAACCCTATAGCCGCAACTGCGGCCTGGAGCACTTTCTGAAAGAATTTTTTCAAATCCAGCTACGAAGGCTCTAAGTCTTCACAGTATATTTGAAAAAGGACTTTATGGGAAAGTGGTTGCGGGGGCCGGATTTGAACCGACGACCTTCGGGTTATGAGCCCGACGAGCTACCAGGCTGCTCCACCCCGCGCCTGAAACGTGGCAAATTCTACGCGTTTTAGGTAGAAAATGCAAATAATGCTGGGATTTGGTACCGAAGACGGGACGTAAAATCGGCGTTCAGTATATTGATAGTTAACCCTGCCTGTCAACCCTGCTCGCTATGCGTTTTGCTGAATACGCCATTGCGCACTATTCTGTTCTGGCATCCTAGCGACAACTGGCTTGCAGCGAGGGAAATTTTTACAAAAAGCACATGAATCTCTTCCGGTCATCGGCAAAAGATGATTAAATGAAAACTCACTTATTTTGCATAATCATGCAATGAGAGCGAAAGCGGTCTCTAATCAGTCAATCAAGCAGGGTTTTATTTTATGACGACGATTCTCAAGCATCTTCCGGTAGGACAACGTATAGGCATCGCCTTCTCCGGCGGTCTGGATACCAGCGCTGCACTGCTGTGGATGCGCCAAAAGGGAGCGGTTCCTTATGCATATACTGCGAACCTCG
Organism: Enterobacter sp. Tr-810; assembly: GCF_011752765.1. Taxonomy (NCBI): domain Bacteria; kingdom Pseudomonadati; phylum Pseudomonadota; class Gammaproteobacteria; order Enterobacterales; family Enterobacteriaceae; genus Enterobacter; species Enterobacter sp. Tr-810. The sequence continues at coordinate 168,677 of NZ_VWWW01000006.1, forward strand.
GTCAGCCAGATGAGGAAGATTATGATGCGATCCCTCGTCGTGCCATGGAGTATGGCGCAGAGAACGCACGTCTGATTGACTGCCGTAAGCAACTGGTCGCTGAAGGTATTGCAGCTATTCAGTGCGGCGCATTCCATAACACCACTGGCGGCCTGACCTATTTCAACACCACTCCGCTGGGTCGTGCTGTTACCGGCACCATGCTGGTTGCGGCGATGAAAGAAGATGGCGTGAACATCTGGGGTGATGGCAGCACCTATAAAGGCAACGATATTGAGCGTTTCTATCGTTATGGCCTGCTGACCAACGCCGAACTGCAAATTTATAAGCCGTGGCTGGATACTGACTTTATCGATGAACTGGGCGGTCGTCATGAAATGTCCGAGTTTATGATCGCCTGCGGCTTTGACTACAAAATGTCTGTCGAGAAAGCCTACTCCACCGACTCCAACATGCTGGGCGCGACGCACGAAGCGAAAGACCTGGAATTCCTGAACTCCAGCGTAAAAATCGTTAACCCAATCATGGGCGTGAAATTCTGGGATGAGAATGTAAAAATCCAGTCAGAAGAAGTGACCGTACGCTTTGAGCGCGGCCACCCGGTAGCGCTGAACGGCCAGACCTTTGCTGATGATGTGGAACTGATGCTGGAAGCTAACCGCATTGGCGGCCGTCACGGTCTGGGTATGAGCGATCAGATTGAAAACCGTATCATTGAAGCGAAAAGCCGTGGCATCTACGAAGCCCCGGGAATGGCGCTGTTGCATATCGCTTACGAACGTCTGCTTACCGGTATTCATAACGAAGATACCATCGAGCAGTATCACTCTCATGGCCGTCAGCTGGGTAAACTGCTGTATCAGGGTCGCTGGTTCGATCCACAGGCACTGATGCTGCGTGATTCCCTGCAACGTTGGGTGGCAAGCGCAATCACCGGTGAAGTTACGCTGGAACTGCGTCGTGGTAACGACTACTCAATCCTGAACACCGTGTCTGACAACCTGACTTACAAAGCTGAACGTCTGACCATGGAAAAAGGCGAGTCTGTGTTCTCTCCTGATGACCGTATTGGCCAGCTGACCATGCGTAATCTGGACATTACAGATACCCGCGAGAAGCTGTTCAACTATATTGAAAATGGCCTGCTTTCCGCAAACTCCGGTAACGGCCTGCCGCAGGTTGAGAACCTGGAACACAGCGACAAGAAGTAATCGCTGACCAGAATTGCAAAAGGCGCCCGATGGGCGCCTTTTTTATGGCCTTCGCTTACCCGCCCTACAAAAGATCGGAGACACAGAATGTACAGACGAAAAAAAGACGTCTTTCGACGTCTTTCTTCTGGAATATTGGTACCGAGGATGGGACTCGAACCCACAAGCCCGTTAGGGCACTACCACCTCAAGGTAGCGTGTCTACCAATTCCACCACCTCGGTACGGATACTGCTGTTAGTGCGGGATATCGCTGGTCGGCTTAGCCGGTTCAGCTGGCTGAGTAGTCTGCTCAGTTTTCGCTGGCGCACTCAGATTTTCCCACTCGCTTCCTTTACTGGTCTTGTTGCTGTTGATATTGCCCAGCGCCAGACTGATGATGAAGAACAGCGTAGCCAGAATCGCCGTTGTACGGGTCATGAAGTTCGCAGAACCACTTGAACCAAACAGCGTACCGGAAGCGCCTGCTCCGAAGGAGGCTCCCATATCAGCGCCTTTACCTTGCTGCAGCATGATCAGCGCTACGAGAGCGATGGCTACAATAAGGAAAATAACTAAAAGAGCTTCGTACATAATCAACCTGTTCCTTGCGGATTTGCCGCATACCAATGCTTCGACCAATTAGCAGGATTTTGTTTCCCACTGAAGCGGGTGTGAATACTAACCAAAGCGAATGACCTTCGCAAGGGCATTTTCGACGCATTGTATCAACTGCGGAAAAAAACAGCAAAACACCATTAATTGCACAAAACAAGGGCGGCAAGCGCCGCCTTTTTAAACACTTAACATGATAGGCTATGCAGCTTTTACGGCATCCGCAATACGGTGCGCAAATTCGGTCACCTGCGCTTCGTCCTCACCTTCTACCATCACGCGAATCAAAGGTTCAGTTCCGGACTTACGCAGCAGTACGCGTCCACGGCTGCCCAGAGCCGCTTCAACATCCGCCATCACCGCTTTCACATTTTCATTTTCCAGCGGGTCGCCTTTGCCAGCAGTGAAACGTACGTTTACCAGGATCTGCGGGAACATTTTCATACCGCTGCACAGATCGTGCAGGCTCATATGGTTACGCACCATTGCCGCAACAATCTGGAGCCCCGCGACAATACCGTCACCGGTCGTTGTTTTGTCGAGCAGAATAACGTGACCTGAGTTTTCAGCCCCGATACGCCAGCCTTTCTCCTGGAGTTTTTCCAGCACATAGCGGTCGCCCACTTTGGCGCGAACAAACGGAATACCCAGCTGTTTCAGTGCCAGCTCAAGGCCCATGTTGCTCATCAGCGTTCCTACTGCGCCACCGCGTAACTGGCCCTGACGCAGCGCTTCACGCGCAATGATATAGAGGATCTGATCGCCATCGACCTTATTCCCTTCGTGGTCGACCATAATGACACGGTCGCCATCACCGTCCAGCGCGATACCGAGATCCGCTTTTTCTGCCAGAACACGAGCCTGGAGGGCGCGAACATCCGTTGCACCGACTTCTTCGTTAATATTCAGACCATCGGGTTCACAACCAATGGTGATCACTTTCGCACCCAGCTCGCGGAAAACATTCGGCGCAATGTGGTAGGTCGCACCGTTTGCGCAGTCCACAACAATCTTCAGATGGCCCAGGCTCAGTTCATTCGGAAATGTGCCTTTGCAGAACTCAATATAGCGACCGGCAGCATCAACGATGCGGCTGGCTTTACCCAGCTCAGCAGAGTCGACGCAGGTGATCTCTTTTTCCATTTCAGCTTCGATCGCTTCTTCAACTTCGTCCGGGAGCTTAGTGCCGTCGATGGAGAAGAATTTGATGCCGTTGTCATAAAACGGATTGTGGGAGGCAGAAATAACAATTCCGGCTTCAGCACGGAAGGCGCGCGTCAGGTATGCAACGGCAGGCGTTGGCATTGGCCCCGTGAAAGACGCGGACAACCCCGCAGCAGCCAGGCCGGCTTCCAGGGCTGATTCCAGCATGTAGCCTGAAATACGGGTATCTTTACCGATAATGATTTTACGGGAACCATGACGCGCCAGCACCTTGCCTGCCGCCCAGCCCAGTTTCAGAACAAAGTCGGGAGTGATTGGAGCATCGCCTACGCGCCCACGGATGCCATCGGTACCAAAATATTTACGATTACTCATAGCGTTTATTTTCCTTCGCCGCCAGTGTGGCTTCAACCACACGCATGGCTTCTACTGTCTCTTTGACGTCATGGACGCGAATAATGTGCGCGCCTTGCATCGCTGCAATCACCGCGCAAGCCAGGCTGCCACTCAGACGTTCGCTCGGCCCTACATTCAGTAACTGCCCAATCATCGATTTTCTCGACATTCCGACCAGCAGCGGCAGTCCGTACTGATGAAACGCGGATAAGCGTGAAAGCAGCTCATAATTATGGGAGAGATTTTTACCGAAACCGAAGCCCGGGTCGAGTATCAATTTCTCTTTTGCGATACCCGCACGTTCACACCGTGCAATATGTTCAATAAAGAAGCGATTCACATCAGCAAACACATCATCGTATTTAGGTGCTTCCTGCATGGTTTTCGGCTGCCCCTGCATATGCATCAGGCAAACCGGTAGGCCGGTTTCTGCGGCGGCTTCCAGCGCACCTGGTTCTGTGAGCGAACGAATATCATTAATAATGTGAGCACCCACTCTCGCCACTTCACGGATAACCTCCGGTTTAGAGGTATCGACAGAGATCCACACTTCAAAACGCTGCGCAATGGCTTCAACCACAGGGACTACGCGCGCCAGCTCTTCTTCAACCGAAACATCTGCCGCACCAGGACGTGTAGACTCCCCACCGACATCAATGATGGTCGCACCCGCATTAATCATCAAGTTAGCGTGTTTAACGGCCTCGATAAGCGTGTTATGCGTGCCACCGTCAGAGAAGGAATCAGGGGTGACATTCAGGATCCCCATCACATGCGGATGTGAAAGATCGAGATGCGAGTCCTGGGCGAAAAGTTTCATGGCGAAATCCCTGGTATTAAAATGGTTTAACAAAAAAGAAAAACCCCGGAGCAAGCTCCAGGGTTTCAGGTACAAACAATATCATCAACAGCAGAGGCTTACTTGTCGCCCAACTGTTCTGACATGGTGTTGCCCGGGTTCGGCGTACGCGGTTCATCAACCGGACGCGGAGCACGTGGGGTGCCATTGTTGTCAGAATTGTTGGAAGCGCCTGGGTCTTCCCAGCCTGCTGGCGGACGCACTTCGCGGCGAGCCATCAGGTCGTCAATCTGCGGAGCATCGATAGTCTCATATTTCATGAGCGCGTCTTTCATCGAATGCAGAATATCCAGATTGTCGTTCAGGATTTCACGAGCACGACCGTAGTTGCGTTCAATCAGTGCTTTCACTTCCTGATCGATGATACGTGCAGTCTCATCGGACATATGTTTCGCTTTCGCAACCGAGCGGCCCAGGAATACTTCACCCTCTTCCTCTGCATACAGCAGCGGACCGAGTTTGTCGGAGAAGCCCCACTGAGTCACCATGTTACGCGCCAGGTTAGTCGCGACTTTAATGTCGTTAGACGCACCGGTAGAAACATGTTCTGCACCGTAGATAATCTCTTCTGCCAGACGACCGCCGTACAGGGTCGAAATCTGGCTTTCCAGTTTCTGACGGCTGGCGCTGATCGCATCACCTTCCGGCAGGAAGAATGTTACGCCCAGAGCGCGACCACGAGGAATAATCGTCACTTTATGCACCGGATCGTGTTCCGGTACCAGGCGACCGATAATCGCATGGCCTGCTTCGTGGTATGCCGTGGACTCTTTCTGCGCTTCCGTCATCACCATGGAGCGGCGTTCCGCACCCATCATGATTTTGTCTTTCGCTTTTTCGAATTCCACCATGGACACCACGCGCTTGTTGCCGCGAGCAGCAAACAGTGCAGCTTCGTTGACCAGGTTCGCCAGATCCGCACCGGAGAAGCCCGGAGTACCACGCGCAATGATTGCTGCGTCGATATCTGGCGCCAGCGGTACGCGACGCATGTGAACTTTCAGAATCTGTTCACGGCCGCGAACATCCGGCAGACCAACCACAACCTGACGGTCGAAACGGCCTGGACGCAGCAGCGCTGGGTCAAGTACGTCTGGGCGGTTAGTTGCTGCGATAACGATAATACCTTCGTTACCTTCAAAGCCGTCCATCTCAACCAGCATCTGGTTCAGCGTCTGTTCACGTTCATCGTGACCGCCACCCAGGCCTGCGCCACGCTGGCGGCCTACGGCGTCGATTTCATCGATGAAGATAATGCACGGCGCTGCCTTCTTGGCCTGCTCGAACATGTCACGCACACGAGATGCACCAACACCCACGAACATTTCAACGAAGTCAGAACCTGAAATAGTAAAGAACGGCACCTTCGCTTCACCCGCAATGGCTTTTGCCAGCAGGGTTTTACCGGTACCAGGAGGCCCCACCATCAGAACGCCTTTCGGGATCTTACCGCCCAGTTTCTGGAAACGGCTCGGCTCACGAAGGTATTCTACCAGCTCACCCACCTCTTCTTTCGCTTCGTCACAACCAGCGACATCCGCAAACGTGGTCTTGATCTGGTCTTCCGTTAGCATACGCGCCTTGCTCTTACCGAACGACATGGCACCTTTGCCACCGCCGCCCTGCATCTGGCGCATAAAGAAGATCCAGACGCCAATAAGAAGCAGCATCGGGAACCAGGAGATGAAGATAGAAGCCAGCAGGCTTGGTTCTTCTGGCGGCTCGCCTACCACCTTGACGTTTTTGGTCAGAAGGTTATCAAGCAGCTTAGGATCGTTCACCGGGATGTAGGTCGTGTAACGGTTACTATCTTTCTTGGTAACGTTGATCTCACGTCCGTTGATACGCGCTTCGCGAACCTGGTCCTGATTGACCTCTTGCAGGAAGGTAGAATAATCCACCTTGCGGCCATTCGACTCGCTGGGCCCAAAGCTCTGGAATACTGACATCAGCACAACGGCAATGACCAGCCAGAGTATTAGGTTTTTCGCCATGTCACTCAAGGGATTAACCTCACATTACAACTGTGTTAAAAACAGCGTCAGGATACTCAATATTCAGCTTCATTCAAACTTTCGTTTGAAATCCACCGGTTATCATTTTCGCCCGGTCGCTACAATATACACTTCTCGGGAGCGAGCCCGGGAAGAGTCCGGCTTACGAACTTTGACCTTCGCAAACAGGGAGCGAATTTCCTTAAGGTACTCCTCGAAACCTTCGCCCTGAAACACCTTCACAACAAAACTACCACCAGGCGCTAGAACATCACGACACATTTCTAACGCTAGCTCCACCAGATACATGGCACGGGGGATATCCACCGCCGGTGTTCCGCACATATTTGGTGCCATATCGGACATGACAACCTGGACCTTACTATCACCTACACGATCAAGTAACGCTTTCAGCACTAATTCATCACGAAAGTCGCCCTGAAGGAAGTCCACACCGACAATTGGATCCATTGGTAAAAGATCACATGCGATGATTCGGCCCGTACCGCCTATCTGCGTTACCGCATACTGGGACCATCCGCCAGGTGCCGCACCGAGGTCGACAACCGTCATTCCCGGTTTAAAAAGTTTGTCACTTTGCTGTATTTCATCAAGTTTAAACCAGGCGCGGGATCGCAACCCCTTTTTCTGCGCCTGAAGAACATATTTATCGCTAAAGTGTTCCTGAAGCCAGCGGCTGGAACTGGCAGAACGCTTTTTACCTGTCATTTAACATTTCCGTCTTGGTTCATCGTTGCTTGCCTGTGACGTAAATTTCTACGCAGCTATTTGGCGATATTAGGGAGATGGCGGTAGAATGAACCGTTTTCAATCCCAACGTAAGCAAAAATATACGATGAATCTGAGTACTAAACAAAAACAGCACCTTAAAGGTCTGGCACATCCGCTCAAGCCTGTAGTCATGCTTGGCAACAATGGTTTGACCGAAGGGGTGCTTGCCGAGATTGAACAAGCGCTGGAACACCACGAGCTGATCAAGGTGAAAATCGCCTCTGAAGACAGAGACACTAAAAACCTGATCGTGGAAGCCATCGTGCGCGAAACCGGCGCCTGTAATGTACAGGTCATCGGTAAAACGCTGGTGCTCTATCGCCCATCTAAAGAGCGTAAAATCTCGCTGCCACGCTAAGAATATCCTGAATCGAACACATTTTCTGTGTAAAACGAGGGATTTCTGTCAGCAGGTGAGCAAAATGCCACGCTCCTTGAGTTGATAAAAGGCCGCTATGCGGCCTTTTTCCTTTCTTTACAATGTATCAACATCTTAGCGGAGATGCGAATTACAGGTACTCAACCTTGATAATTTCGTATTCCACTTCGCCACCCGGCGTACGGATGTTAACAACATCATCCTGCTCTTTACCGATCAGGCCACGCGCAATCGGCGAGTTCACAGAGATCAGGTTCTGTTTAAAATCAGCCTCATCATCACCCACTATGCGATAAGTCTGTTCTTCTTCGGTGTCCAGGTTCAGTACATTGACGGTAGCACCAAAGATAACGCGGCCATTGTTTGGCATCTTAGTGATATCGATAACCTGCGCATTAGACAGCTTAGCTTCGATATCTTTAATACGCCCTTCACAGAAGCCCTGCTGCTCACGCGCGGCGTGGTATTCAGCATTCTCTTTCAGGTCGCCATGCTCACGCGCATCCGCGATAGCGGCGATGATTTCAGGGCGACGGACAGATTTCAGGAAATCCAGCTCTTCGCGCAGTTTTTCGGCACCACGTAAGGTCATCGGAATAGCTTGCATTTGTTATACCTCTTAAACATTCCTGTTGGGAGCGACATTACCCGCCCCGCCCCTGTGCCCACGTTAGTCATGACCATGAGCGGGCCAGAAGCAAAAAGAAAACCGACCCGGAAGCAAAGCCCAGGTCAGCAGCAATTTTTCAATTTGATACGTATTTTACCGCGAAGTTCACTATGGGTCATCGTTTACTTTGCAGGGGGTTGCGCCGTAGTATGGCGGTTTGTTTCCGGGTTGTTAGCGCGAGATTATGCGATTTTCCAGATTTATCATCGGATTGACTACCAGTTTAACGTTCGCCGTCCAGGCCGCGAATGTTGATGAGTACATTAATCAGCTGCCCGCAGGTGCTAACCTTGCACTGATCGTGCAAAAGGTCGGGGCTCAGACGCCTGATATTGACTATCACAGTCAGCAAATGGCGCTGCCTGCCAGTACCCAGAAGGTTATCACTGGACTTGCCGCCCTACTTCAGCTTGGCCCTGACTTTCGCTTTACCACAACGCTTGAAAGCAAAGGTAATGTCGATGGCGGCGTGCTGAAAGGTGACCTGATCGCCCGATTTGGCGGCGATCCTACGCTGAAACGCCAGGATATTCGCAACATGGTTGCGGTGCTCAAGAAATCCGGCGTCCAGAAGATTGAAGGCAACGTACTGATCGACACCTCCATTTTTGCCAGCCATGATAAAGCCCCAGGCTGGCCCTGGAACGACATGACGCAGTGCTTTAGCGCCCCGCCAGCGGCGGCCATTGTTGATCGTAACTGCTTCTCTGTGTCGCTCTATAGCGCCCCAAAACCAGACGATTTAGCGTTTATCCGCGTGGCGTCATATTACCCGGTGACAATGTTTAGCCAGGTTCGCACGCTGGCAAAAGGCTCGCCGGATGCGCAGTATTGCGAGCTCGACGTTGTACCAGGGGATCTTAACCGCTTCACGCTTACCGGCTGCCTGACGCAACGTGCAGACCCTCTTCCGCTGGCTTTCGCGATTCAGGATGGTGCCAGCTATGCCGGAGCCATTATCAAAGACGAGCTGAAGCAGGCAGGAATTACCTACACCGGAACGCTGCTGCGCCAGACGCAGGTCAATCAGCCCGGCACGGTGATCGCCAGCAAGCAGTCTGCGCCGCTTCACGACTTACTGAAAATCATGCTGAAAAAATCAGACAACATGATTGCTGATACCGTTTTCAGAATGATTGGTCATGCCCGTTTCGGCGTTCCAGGCACCTGGCGTGCGGGTTCCGATGCGGTTCGTCAGATCTTGCGTCAACAGGCCGGTGTTGATCTGGGTAATACCATCGCCGTCGACGGTTCCGGGTTATCACGCCATAACTTGATCTCCCCTGCAACAATGATGCAAGTACTTCAGTACATTGCACAACATGACTCTGAGCTAAACTTTATTTCGATGCTGCCCCTCGCCGGGCACGATGGTTCACTTCAGTACCGCGCCGGGCTTCACGCCGCTGGCGTAGATGGCAAAGTCTCAGCCAAAACAGGTTCACTGCAAGGGGTATACAACCTTGCCGGTTTTATCACCACCGCCAGCGGACAACGCATGGCATTCGTGCAGTACCTCTCCGGCTACGCTGTTGAACCGGCCGATCAGCGCAATCGTCGTATTCCGCTGGTTCGGTTTGAGAGCCGGCTTTACAAAGACATCTACCAGAATAATTAGTGATGAAATTACTTATTGTTGAAGACGATCTGTTATTGCAGGAAGGACTGTCACTGGCGCTGGCTAACGAAGGCTATGCGCTGGACTGCGCAGCGACCGCAGCTGAAGCGGATTCCTTGATCCAAAGTGGTGAATACAGCCTGGTGATCCTCGATTTAGGGTTACCCGATAAAGACGGCGCAACGCTGCTGAGTCAGTGGCGCCGCCGGGGTATTTCAAACCCGGTCCTGATCCTCACCGCCCGTGATTCCCTGGAAGACAGGATCAACGGTCTCGACTCTGGCGCAGATGATTATCTGGTTAAACCTTTTGCCCTCGCCGAACTTCAGGCGCGGGCGCGGGCGCTTATCCGCCGCTATCAGGGTCACAGCGATAACCTGCTGACGGATGGCGACATAACGCTGAACCTGCAAACACAACAGGTACTGCGTAGTGCACAGCCCGTTGAGGTCACGCCTAAAGAGTTTGCGCTGCTGACGCGCCTTATTATGCGAAGCGGCCAGACAGTACACCGGGAAACGCTCCAGCAAGACATCTACTCCTGGCAGGATGATCCTGGTTCAAACACGCTTGAAGTGCATATCCATAATTTGCGCCGTAAGCTTGGTAAAGACAGGATCAAAACCGTGCGCGGCGTGGGCTATCGGCTGGAGAGCCAGAAATGAACAGTATGCGTCGGCGACTGATGATACTGCTGGCGGTTATTTTGTTATTTTTCCAGCTGATAAGCGTGGTCTGGCTGTGGCATGAGAGCCGTGAACAGATTAGCTTTCTGGTCAGTGAGACGTTATCTGCTAAAGCGCGAAACAACCATGTTGAAAAAGAGATCCGTGAAGCCATTGCCTCGCTGCTGGTGCCATCTCTGGTCATGGTCAGCTTTACTCTGCTTTTCTCTTTCTGGGCAGTGACCTGGATAACACGGCCGCTGAATCAGCTGCGCGACAGCCTGGCCAACCGCTCGGCGGATAATCTCACACCACTGCCTATGTATTCCGATATGGAAGAGATTGGCGCGGTCACCACATCACTCAATCAACTGCTCGCCCGTCTGGACCATACCATTCAGCAGGAGCGGCTATTCACCGCAGACGCGGCCCATGAGTTACGTACCCCGCTTGCAGGGATAAGGTTGCACCTGGAGCTGATGGCTCAGGCGGGCTCTGCACAGGCGAAGACCTTAATTAGCCGCATCGATCAACTGATGCACACGGTAGAGCAATTGCTGATGCTGGCCCGGGCCGGGCAGGCGATGGCCAGTGGACACTACGACACCCTCGTCTGGACGGAGAATATAATCGCGCCACTCGGGCTTGAGCATGAAGCCAAAGAACATAAGGTGATTTGGCCGGAGAAAAGTCCTCTGACCGTGCAGGGCGATGCCGTTCTGTTGCGTCTGATGCTCAGAAACCTGCTGGAGAATGCTGCGCGCTATAGCCCAACAGGAACGACGATTACGGTCAGAGTCACGCAGCAAGACGATGGTACTGAGGTAAGCGTTATCGATCAGGGACCGGGTATCGATGAGGCACACCGGCAATCGATCACCGAACCTTTCCGCCGTCTTGATCAGCGTTACGGAGGAAGTGGCCTGGGGCTGAGCATCGTCCAGCGTATTGTTCAGCTCCACCACGGCAAACTGACGCTTGAGAATGGTCCGGAAGGCGGCTTGATCGCCAGCTGCTGGTTACCTTCAGTGCTGAGCTAAAAAAAAGCCCCCTTTGCAGGGGGCTTGTTACAGAGATTAGTGCTTGTAGATGAACTCGACGCCTTCTTCGTCGTCTTCATCCCAGTCATCGTCCCAGTCTTCATCATCGTCTTCCGCTTCCAGCTCTTCGAGCTGTTGACGGTGGTAGTCATCCCACATGAATTCGACTTTTTCAGGCTGCTTCATTTCTTCCGCAGGAGCAATTGGGTTTTCGATGATAAAGGTCATCACATCCCAGCAGAGATCTTTCACGCCAACCTGGCTTGCAGCAGAGATCAGGTAGTATTTATCTTCCCAACCCATCGCTTCTGCGATCGCTTTGGCTTTCGCTTCAGCTTCCGCTTTATCCATCAGGTCGACCTTGTTGAAGACCAGCCAGCGCGGCTTACCTGCGAGTTTTTCGCTGTATTTTTCCAGTTCGCCGACGATGATACGGGCGTTTTCAACCGGATCGGATTCATCGATAGGGTTAATATCAACAATGTGCAGCAGTACACGGCAGCGCTCAAGGTGTTTCAGGAAGCGAATGCCCAGTCCAGCGCCTTCTGCAGCACCCTCAATCAACCCCGGGATATCGGCAACCACGAAGCTCTTCTCGTGGTCCATGCGGACAACGCCCAGGCTTGGTACCAGCGTGGTAAACGGATAATCCGCCACTTTTGGCTTGGCGGCAGACACCGCACGGATGAAGGTCGATTTACCGGCGTTCGGCATCCCCAGCATCCCTACGTCTGCCAGCAGCATCAGTTCCAGCTGCAGTTCACGCGTATCACCCGGTGTACCCATGGTTTTCTGACGTGGCGCACGGTTAACAGATGATTTAAAACGGCTGTTACCCAGACCGTGCCAACCACCTTTCGCAACCAGCAGGCGCTGACCGTGTTTGGTCATGTCGCCCATGGTTTCACCCGTGCCCTGATCGATAACACGCGTACCGACTGGAACCTTAATGTTGACGTCTTTACCACGCTTACCGGTACAGTCACGGCTCTGGCCATTCTGGCCACGCTCTGCGCGGAAAGATTTTTCGAAACGGTAGTCGATCAGCGTGTTGAGGTTCTCATCTGCCTCTAACCACACGTCACCACCATCACCACCGTCGCCGCCATCAGGGCCGCCACGTGGAATATATTTTTCACGGCGGAAGCTTACACAACCGTTACCGCCATCACCTGCCACGACCAGAATCGTAGCTTCATCAACAAACTTCATTTTACTCTCCGTAACTCATTCGCCTGAGCGGGGGACTTCTACTACTACCGCTTCATTTTTGCGCCAACGTCCCCAAAGACGATGACCAATGGCGGAATACATCGCGCCCGCAACCACGACAAACGCACCGAGATAACCCAACAAGTTGAGCATCGGCTTGACGAAGACATCGGGCCAGGCCATTGATAACAAATCTGAAAATAACAGCGTAAACAGCGGGGTCAGCGTGATCAACGCGCTCACCTGTGCTGCCTGCCAACGCGCCATCGCTTCGGCGAGCGCGCCATAACCGACCAGCGTATTCAAGCCACAAAAAATGAGGCACGCCAGTTGCCAGTCACTAAGCTGGGTGATCACACCCGGCTTTGCTAACGGCAGCAATGCTATTGTACACAAAGTGTACAGCAAAAGGAGGATCTGCTGTGAGGCAAGACGACGCAATAACACCTTTTGCGCGACGCCGTAGCTCACCCAGACCGTTGCTGCACCCACGCCAAAAATGACACCCCAGGTGTAATCCGTCAGCCGGGTAAAAATCTCAATCAGGTTGGTGTTGAAAAACATCACCAGACCGCACAGCAGCATACTCGCCCCGATAATCTGCGTACCACGCATCTTCTCTTTCAGGATAAAGACGCTGGCGACCATCATGCCTACCGGTGAAAGTTGACCAATCACCTGCGATGCCGTGGGGCTAAGATATTGCAGAGAAGAGCTGAACAGGATGAAGTTACCGAACAAGCCTCCCGTCGCGATAGCCAGCAACACCAACCAACGCGGTTTACGGAAGATGCGCAGAGGCGGGAGTTTACCTTTAATCGCAAGGATTGCACCAAGGCCAATGCTTGCCATCAGGAAGCGATAGAACACCACCGTGGGCGGTTCCATGACCTCCAGTACCTGCTTCATTGCAATTGGCAATGCACCCCAACACATTGCGGTGGTGAGCGCCAAAAGAATACCAATGCCGGCCTGCTGCTTCATGCCCGTTTTCCCTACAGAAAAATTACCGGGTTTCCAATGTAAAAAGCCCCGCAACAGGGTGCGGGGCTTTAATCCGTTACCGGACCGAGAAAACCTTACTCAGCAACGATGCTGATGTATTTACGGTTGTTCGGGCCTTTAACTTCAAATTTCACTTTACCGTCTGCTTTAGCAAACAGAGTGTGGTCACGACCGCAACCTACGTTGTTGCCAGCGTGGAATTTGGTACCACGTTGACGAACGATGATGCTACCCGCCAGAACGGATTCGCCACCGAAACGCTTAACGCCCAGGCGTTTAGCTTCTGAATCGCGACCGTTACGTGTGGAGCCGCCAGCCTTTTTATGTGCCATTTAAATCTCTCCTCAGGTCTTAGGCGCTGATGCCAGTAATTTTCACATCAGTGAACCACTGACGGTGGCCCTGCTGCTTACGGTAGTGCTTACGACGACGAAACTTAACGATTTTAACTTTCTCGCCACGACCGTGTGCAACAACTTCAGCTTTGATAACGCCGCCATCAACGAAAGGAACGCCGATTTTGACTTCTTCACCGTTTGCGATCATCAGAACTTCAGCGAATTCAACAGATTCGCCAGTTGCGATGTCCAGCTTTTCCAGGCGAACGGTCTGACCTTCGCTTACTCGGTGTTGTTTACCACCACTTTGGAAAACCGCGTACATATAAACTCCGCTTCCGCGCACGTCCTCGTATGAATCAGAGTGCGCTATAAATATTCACAATAGGGCGCGAATATTACGCAAAACGCGAGCCTTTGACAAGTGCTACCGTCAATACATGAAGAAAAAAAACACAACACGTACGGTAACGTTTATCTGAGCCGTTTTTTCAGTACAATCAGCATTACTTTTGATAAACCGAAACCCTTCGTTAACCCATTTGATGTGGGATAAACAGGATAAAAAGCCCGGCTTTTGCGATGAATTTAGAAAAAATCAATGAGTTAACCGCGCAAGATATGGCGGGTGTGAATGCAGCAATCCTGGAGCAACTCAACTCTGACGTTCAGCTGATCAATCAGTTGGGCTATTACATCGTCAGTGGCGGCGGCAAACGTATTCGCCCGATGATAGCCATTCTGGCGGCGAGAGCCGTTGGCTATCAGGGAAATGCGCACGTCTCCATCGCGGCACTGATCGAGTTTATTCACACTGCGACCCTACTTCATGACGACGTCGTGGACGAATCAGACATGCGTCGTGGTAAAGCCACGGCAAACGCCGCATTTGGTAACGCTGCCAGCGTTCTGGTGGGGGATTTTATCTATACCCGCGCCTTCCAGATGATGACCCACCTGGGATCGCTGAAAGTGCTGGAAGTGATGTCTGAAGCCGTGAACGTCATTGCCGAAGGTGAAGTGCTGCAACTGATGAACGTCAACGATCCTGACATCACCGAAGAAAACTACATGCGCGTGATTTACAGTAAAACGGCGCGTTTGTTTGAAGCGGCAGCACAGTGTTCTGGCATTCTGGCAGGATGTTCAGAGGCTCAGGAGCGCGGATTACAGGACTATGGCCGCTATCTTGGCACTGCATTTCAGCTGATTGACGATTTACTGGACTACAGCGCAGATGGCGAAACGCTCGGTAAAAATGTCGGCGATGACCTGAACGAAGGCAAACCAACCCTGCCGCTGCTCCATGCTATGCGCAATGGTTCTCCGGAGCAGGCCCAAATGATCCGTGAAGCGATCGAGCAGGGAAATGGTCGACATCTTCTGGAACCTGTACTGGAAACAATGGCTATCTGCGGTTCCCTTGACTGGACGCGCCAGCGTGCAGAGGAAGAGGCGGATAAAGCCATTGAAGCGCTTCAGGTCATCCCAGACAGCCCATGGCGTGATGCCCTAATCGGCCTTGCCCACATCGCTGTCCAGCGCGATCGTTAATACGTCATCTTTCCCCGTGCACTTCACGGGGATATTCCAATAAGCGCCTGTAAACTCCATGTTCATGTTAAAAAACCAGCTTACAGGCCGCATGAATAAAGCTATGTCTTATTCTGAATGTTGCTTCCGGTAATGCGAACCTTTTAGAACGAATGTTTGAAGAAGGTATAGTAACGCAGTCATTTCAAGAGAACTGACTCGGACGAATACGCATACAAGGACAGCACTATGGATATGAAATTTATCGACTGGCACTCGGCCGATATTATTGCGGCACTCCGCAAAAAAGGGACATCGCTGGCAGCAGAATCGCGTCGCAGCGGATTGAGCTCCTCTACGCTGGCAAATGCACTGACCCGCCCATGGCCAAAGGGGGAGTTAATCATTGCAACCGCTCTGGAAACCGATCCGTGGATAATCTGGCCATCGCGTTACCACGATCCCATCACACACGAATTTATCGACAGAACACGCATGATGCGCCAGAAAAAATGCAAGCAAGAGGATCAGAACTGACGCTCTGGTTTTGACAGGAACAGCAACCCCCCGGCCATCTCTGGCAGGGGGCTGCCGGAACGATTACTCGCCCTTCACACGCTCGATGTTGGCACCCAGCGCGCGCAGTTTGTCTTCGATACGCTCATAGCCACGATCGATGTGATAAATACGATCGACAACCGTTGTACCTTCAGCAATACAACCCGCCAGAACCAGGCTCGCAGACGCGCGAAGATCGGTTGCCATCACCTGTGCACCAGACAGTTTCTCAACGCCATGGCAAATCACGGTGTTGCTTTCGATTTCTGCATGTGCGCCCATACGGATCAGTTCCGGTACGTGCATAAAGCGGTTTTCGAAGATAGTTTCGGTGATAACACCTGTCCCTTCAGCCACCAGGTTCAGCAGGGTGAACTGCGCCTGCATATCGGTCGGGAATGCCGGATGTGGAGCAGTGCGAACGGTAACGGCTTTAGGACGCTTACCGTGCATGTCCAGGCTAATCCAGTCTTCACCCACTTCGATGTCAGCACCTGCTTCACGCAGCTTCGCCAGCACGGCATCCAGCGTATCAGGCTGAGCGTTACGGCAAACAATTTTGCCGCCAGAAATGGCTGCTGCGACCAGGAAAGTACCTGTTTCGATACGGTCTGGCAGCACGCGGTAAACACCGCCGCCCAGACGCTCAACGCCTTCGATGGTGATGCGGTCAGTACCCTGCCCCGTGATTTTCGCACCCAGTGCGACGAGGAAGTTTGCGGTATCAACGATTTCCGGCTCACGCGCGGCGTTTTCGATGATAGTGGTGCCTTCTGCCAGCGTGGCCGCAGACATAATGGTCACCGTTGCGCCGACACTCACTTTGTCCATGACAATGTGCGCGCCCTTCAGGCGACCGTTTACAGAAGCTTTGACGTAACCTTCTTCCAGCTTGATCTCTGCACCCAGTTTTTCCAGGCCAAAGATGTGCAGGTCAACCGGACGTGCGCCGATTGCGCAACCACCCGGCAGAGAAACCTGACCCTGACCAAAACGCGCCACCAGCGGGCCTAACGCCCAGATGGATGCACGCATGGTTTTTACCAGGTCGTACGGTGCAGAAAAGTTATTTACGTTGCTGGCATCAATCCAGACGGAGCCGTTACGCTCAACTTTAGTGCCCAGCTGGCCGAGCAGCTTCATGGTCGTGTCGATATCTTTCAGCTTCGGTACGTTCTGGATCTCTACCGGCTCTTCTGCGAGCAGCGCTGCAAAGAGGATTGGCAGTGCAGCGTTTTTTGCGCCAGAAATTGTGACTTCGCCCTGGAGGCGCGTCGGCCCCTGCACACGAAATTTATCCATGATTTTGCTCTCTTATAAATTCAACCGTGCCGCGGGCCTGTGGCCCTCAGCTCAAAAACCGTTTAGTTTGCGATCGCGAGCCCACTCTTGTGGGGTGAACGCTTTAATCGACAGGGCGTGGATGCGGTTATCCGCAATGTATTCCATCAGCGGCGCGTACACAGCCTGCTGTTTCTTCACGCGGCTCATTCCGTCGAAGATCTCACCCACAGCAATAACCTGGAAGTGACTGCCATCGCCAGAGACGTGGGCTTCCTGAAGGGAGAGTGCATTCATCAGCACTGCCTGGATTTCATTATTTTCCATGGGTTCTACATCATCTGATAGTGAAAACAAGCCCAACATCTTAGAGCAAAGTGACGTTGTCTTAAACAAGCAAAAAGCCCCAACGATGAAACAGTCGGGGCTTTCAGAATTAACGCTTTGAAAATATTAACGAGGTAATACGTCTTCCGGCAAATTGTAGAGCTGCGCAAGGGTCATCACATTATCGCTGGCACCCGCCAGTGCAACCGTGTTCCCCTGCTTTTTGCCTGCCGCGACAAGATGCACTAACAGGGCGATACCTGCCGTATCCACGCGTGAAACTCCGCTCAAATCAATCAGCGTCACACCTTTCATGGCCTCGTTGCGAGCATCCCATAACGGGTTCAGCAAATCCTGATCAAGCTCGCCAGACAACAACAACGTCTCACCTTCGCGCGACCAGCTCAGTTGCTGTTGCATTACTTTTTCTCGTCCAGGGAAATTTTCTGACGCGAGATGGACTGCAACTGCGCAGTCAGGCCATCGATGCCTTTGGTACGCAGCAGGTCGCTCCATTCGTTTTGCTTGGTGGTGATCATGCTCACCCCTTCCGCAATCATGTCATACGCCTGCCAGTTACCTGTCTGGGAGTTTTTACGCCACTGGAAGTCCAGGCGAACCGGTGGGCGACCATTAGGATCAAGAATGGTCACACGAATTGGCACAATGGTCGCATCGCCCAGAGGCTGTTCTGGCGCGATTTGATAGGTTTGGCCGTGATACATTGCCAGCGCCTGACCGTAAGCCTGTTTCAGGTACTCACGGAAGGCAGCAAAGTACGCATCACGCTGCGCAGGCGTCGCATCTTTGTAGTAACGACCCAGCACAAGGGCGCCCGCATATTTAATCTGCACATAAGGCAGCAGTTCCTGATCAACCACGTCACGCAGATAATCCGGGTTAGCACGAATTTTAGATTGTTCGTTTTTAAGACGATCGAAGGTCTTTTTCGCGGCCTCATCCATCTGTTTGTACGGATTACTCATATCGGCAGCATGTGCTGCGGTCAGAGGGGCAATCACCAGCATGGCAACCATTAACAGTCGTTTAAACATGAATTACTTCTCCTGAGATGAATTCGTCGCGTCTGGGGCTGGCGCGGCGTCAGTATGGCCTTCACTCTGTGCTGGCGCACCGTCAGTTTTCTTATCGTCACCGCCTTTACTGCTGTAAAGGAACTGACCAATCATATCTTCCAGCACCATGGCTGATTTCGTATCCTGAATTACGCTACCGTCTTTAAGGATAGTCGTTCCCAGCTCAGGATCTTCAAAGCCAATGTTAAGTGCCAGGTATTGTTCACCTAACAGGCCGGAGGTGCGAATCGACAGTGAACTGGTATCCGGGATATGGTTGTAACGCTCTTCGATATCCATCGCGACACGCGGCAGATAGGTTTTCTCGTCCAGAGTGATATCCGCCACGCGGCCAATAACCACACCGCCAACACGCACCGGTGAGCGCGCTTTCAGGCCACCGATGTTATCGAAGGTTGCATAGATGCGATATGTCGGTTCGGTGCGGATAGAGGTGATATCCGCAGCTCTCAGACAGATGAACAGCGCAGCCAGCAGTGCCAGCAACAGAAACACGCCGACCCAAATTTCATTTTTTCTCGTTTGCATGAACTCAATTCCCAAACATCAGTGCGGTGAGCACAAAATCCAGACCCAGTACGGCCAGCGACGAATGTACGACAGTACGTGTAGTTGCACGGCTAATGCCCGCCGACGTCGGGATGGCATCGTAACCGTTGAACAACGCAATCCAGGTGACCGTAATAGCAAATACCACGCTCTTAATCAGACAGTTAACCAGGTCCATCCGCAGGTCGATAGCATCCTGCATGGCAGACCAAAAGAACCCGGCATCAATCCCTTTCCAGTGTACGCCCACCAGCGAGCCCCCCCAGATCCCGACCGCGACGAACAGGATAGTGAGCAGCGGCAGTGAAATCACGCCCGCCCAGAAACGTGGGGAAATCACACGGCGCAGAGGATCGACCGCCATCATCTCCATACTGGATAACTGCTCGGTGGCACGCATCAGGCCAATTTCAGCGGTTAACGCTGACCCGGCACGCCCGGCAAACAGGAGCGCGGCAACAACCGGGCCCAATTCGCGCAGCAGCGAGAGCGCCACCAGCATCCCGAGACTGGTTTCTGCACTGTAGGTTGTGAGCACAAGATAGCCCTGCAACCCAAGCACCATGCCAATAAACAGGCCAGAAACGATGATAATGACCATCGACAAAACGCCGACATTATAGAGCTGTCGCACCAGCAAAGGTGCGTGCTTACGGAATTCCGGTTTGCCAACCAGCGCATTGAATAACATCAATCCGGCACGCCCGAACGTCCTGATGGTTTTTACGCCACGGTGTCCCAGAGCGGCCAACGCATTTAACAGCATGAGTGGCTTAACTCCCTATTCCCAATAAATCGTCACGATAGTCGCCCGATGGATAGCGGAACGGCACCGGGCCGTCTGCGATACCATCCAGGAACTGCCGTACTCGCGGATCGCAATTATCCTGTAGTGCCTGAGCACCACCGTGCGCGACGATCCTTTTGTCTGCCACAATATAGGCGTAATCAGCGATGCTCAGCACTTCTGGAACATCGTGAGAAACCACGATACAGGTGACGCCGAGCGCACTGTTCAGTTCAGAGATTAACTTCACCAGAACGCCCATGGTGATAGGGTCCTGCCCGACAAAGGGTTCGTCGAACATGATTAAATCGGGTTCTAACGCAATGGCACGTGCCAGTGCGGCACGGCGCGCCATCCCACCAGAAAGCTCTGACGGCATCAATTTAGCCGCCCCACGAAGGCCAACGGCCTCGAGTTTCATCATGACCGTACTTTTCAATAATTCATACGGCAAATGGGTGTGCTCGCGCAGCGGGTAGGCCACGTTATCAAAGACATTCATATCGGTGAATAATGCCCCTGACTGAAAGAGCATACTCATGCGCTTGCGGACAGTATACAAGCGCGAACGCGACATCTCCGGGACGTTCTCTCCGTCAAAGAGGATTTCGCCGCTATCCGGCGGAATTTGCCCACCGATAAGACGCAACAGGGTCGTTTTACCAATTCCCGACGGCCCCATAATGGCAGTGATCTTACCACGGGGTACGGTCAGTGAAATATCATCAAATATCAATCGGTTGCCGCGAGAAAAGCTGACACCACGGACATCGACTAAATTCGCCAAATTGGGGCTCATTTATGTTTCCTTTCTTACCCTGATTCACATTAAGCATGACGCTTAAATCAGCCCTAAACTCAACATTTTTACAGAATAATAGCCGTTGAGGTTAGCGAAAGCTGGCATTTGTTTTACTTTTCCGGCGCATAAAGTCAAAATTAGGAATTCGTTACGTCTTAGACTGTATGCAGCACCAAAATTCACGCGCAGTGGACCGGCGAGTATACCTGAAGAAAGGACTTTTGATGCTTTTAGCAACAGCACTGTTAATAATTGGTTTACTTTTGGTGGTCTACAGTGCTGACCGTTTGGTATTCGCTGCATCAATATTGTGCCGACTGATTGGCGTGCCGCCTATCATCATCGGGATGACGGTCGTCAGCGTCGGGACTTCTCTTCCTGAAATAATCGTGTCTGTCTCGGCATCGCTTCATGGCCAGGTCGATCTCGCTATTGGCACGGCCATAGGTTCCAACATCGTCAATATCCTGCTGATTCTTGGCCTGGCTGCACTGTTGCACCCATTTCGCGTGCATTCTGATGTTCTGCGCCGTGAATTGCCGCTAATGTTAATCGTAAGCCTGTTGGCGGGCTGTGTGCTCTATGATGGGGTGCTGAGCTACAGCGACGGCATTTTCTTACTGGCGCTGGCGGTAATTTGGCTGCTGTTTATCGTTAAAATCGCCCGTCAGGCAGAAAAACAGGGCAATGATAGCCTCACGCGTGAGCAGGTGGCAGAACTGCCGCGGGAAGGAACGTTACCGGTCGCGCTTCTTTGGCTTGGCGTGGCGCTCATTATTATGCCAATGGCTACCCGCATGGTAGTGGACAATGCCACCGTGCTGGCGAACGCCTTCGCCATGAGCGAATTAACCATCGGCCTGACCGTGATTGCCATCGGTACCAGCCTGCCGGAACTGGCTACCGCCATTGCGGGCGCGCGTAAGGGTGAGGATGATATCGCGATTGGCAATATCATCGGCTCGAACATTTTCAATATCGCGATCGTGACCGGCTTGCCGGCATTGATATCGCCAGGGCCGTTTAATCCGCTGGCATTTTCGCGCGATTACGGTGTGATGTTGCTGGTCAGCGTTATTTTCGCCCTGCTCTGCTGGCGGCGAAAACGTCAGATTGGCAAAGGCGCAGGCGCGCTGCTGACAGGTGGATTTATCGTATGGATGGCGATGCTGTACTGGCTTTCGCCTCTTCTCTCTGGGTAAACGGAAACGCATTATGTCGCAAATAGAATTGCAGCCGGGTTTTGACTTTCAGAAAGCAGGCAAAGAAGTTCTGGAGATTGAACGTGAAGGTCTGGCGCAGTTAGATCAGTACATTAATCAGGATTTTAGTCTGGCATGTGAGAAGATGTTCTACTGTGCCGGCAAAGTCGTTGTGATGGGGATGGGCAAGTCTGGACATATCGGGCGCAAAATGGCCGCCACGTTCGCCAGTACCGGGACCTCTTCATTCTTTGTTCACCCAGGTGAAGCGGCACACGGCGACCTGGGCATGGTCACGCCGCAGGATGTGGTCATTGCGCTGTCAAATTCCGGTGAATCGAACGAGATCCTGGCGCTGATCCCGGTGTTGAAACGGCTGCACGTCCCGCTGATTTGCATGACCAGCCGCCCGGAAAGCAGCATGGCCCGCGCCGCGGATATTCACCTGTGCGTCAAAGTGCCAAAAGAAGCGTGCCCGTTAGGCCTTGCTCCGACGTCCAGCACCACTGCTGCGCTGGTCATGGGCGATGCGCTTGCAGTGGCATTGCTTGAAGCCCGTGGTTTTACGCCGGAGGATTTCGCGCTTTCTCATCCTGGCGGTGCGCTGGGGCGCAAGTTGCTGCTTCGGGTAAACGACATTATGCATACGGGCGATGAGATCCCGCACGTAAGCAAAGCTGCGTCGCTGCGCGATGCATTACTGGAAATCACCCGCAAAAATCTTGGCATGACGGTCGTTTGCGACGATCTGATGAAGATTCAGGGGATCTTCACCGACGGCGACTTACGTCGCGTATTCGATATGGGCGTGGATGTCCGCACATTAGGCATCGCCGATGTCATGACGCCTGGCGGGATCCGCGTTCGTCCCGGCACCCTGGCGGTGGATGTGCTGAACCTGATGCAGTCCCGCCACATAACCTCAGTGATGGTTGCCGATGGCGACCAACTGCTGGGTGTGGTACATATGCATGATCTTCTACGCGCTGGCGTAGTGTAATGAAGGATAAGACAATGAGTAATGCGGGTGCATCCCTTGCAACCTGTTATGGTCCGGTGAGTACAGCCATGATGGCGAAGGCGGAAAACATCCGTCTGCTGATCCTGGATGTAGATGGCGTACTCTCCGATGGCCTGATTTACATGGGCAATAATGGCGAAGAACTAAAAGCATTCAATGTTCGCGACGGTTACGGCATTCGCTGCGCGCTCACATCCGGCATCGAAGTTGCTATCATCACCGGGCGAAAAGCTAAACTTGTAGAAGACCGCTGCGAAACGTTGGGCATTACCCATCTGTATCAGGGACAATCCGACAAGATGTTGGCATTCAACGATTTGCTTGCGAAACTGTCCATCGCGCCCGAGCATGTTGCCTATGTGGGCGACGATCTGATCGACTGGCCGGTGATGGCCGAAGTGGGCCTGAGCATCGCGGTAGCCGATGCCCATCCGCTGTTGATACCGCGTGCTGACTATGTCACCCACATCAACGGCGGTCGCGGTGCCGTACGTGAAGTCTGCGATCTGCTTCTGCTGGCGCAGGGCAAGCTTGAAGAGGCCAAAGGGCAATCAATATGAGTAAAACCAGACGTTGGGTTATCATTCTGCTAACGCTTGTCGCACTGGTACTGATTGGCGTAAACCTCGCTGACCGTGACGATACCCAAACGGAAGTGATCAACAATAGCGATCCAACATACAAAAGCGATCATAGTGACACGGTGGTTTACAGCCCGGAAGGCGCGCTGAACTATCGCCTGATCGCAAAGCATGTTGAGTATTTTTCAGATGATGGTATCTCGTGGTTTACCCAACCGGTAATGACCACATTTGATACCGATAAAGTGCCAACATGGTCGATCAAGTCTGACAGAGCAAAATTAACAAATGACCGTATGCTTTATCTGTATGGTCATGTTGAAGTCAACGCCCTGACCGCTGACTCTCAACTGCGTAAAATTACAACAGATAATGCCCAGATTAACCTGGTGACCCAGGATGTGACTTCGCAGGATCTGGTTACACTGTATGGCACAACATTTAATTCCAGCGGTCTGAGAATGCGCGGGAACTTACGCAGCAAAAACGCCGAGCTGATTGAAAAGGTTAGATCCTCTTATGAAATTCAAAACAAACAAACTCAGCCTTAATTTTGTTATCGCCAGCGCGCTGCTGGCAGCCAGTCTTCCCGCACTTGCTGTGACTGGCGATACAGAACAGCCGATTCATATTGAATCTGACACCCAGTCTCTCGATATGCAGGGTAATGTCGTCACCTTTACCGGCAACGTCGTCATGACTCAGGGCACCATCAAAATTAACGCCGACAAAGTTGTCGTTACCCGTCCGGGCGGCGAGCAAGGCAAAGAAATTATTGATGGCTATGGCAACCCGGCAACCTTCTACCAGATGCAGGACAACGGTAAACCGGTTAAAGGCCACGCCACCCATATGCACTATGAACTGGCGAAGGATCTTGTCATCCTGACTGGTAATGCCTACCTGGAACAGCTGGACAGCAATATCACCGGCGACAAGATCACCTATCTGGTGAAAGAGCAGAAAATGCAGGCTTCCAGCGAGAAAGGCAAACGCGTCACCACCGTGCTTGTTCCTTCACAGCTGCAAGATAAAGGCAAAGGCCAGGCCCCGGCACAGAAGAAGAGTAACTAATTCGTTATGGCAACATTAACTGCAAAAAATCTCGCTAAGGCCTATAAAGGCCGCCGCGTCGTGGAAGATGTCAGTCTGACCGTCAACTCCGGCGAAATTGTTGGCCTTTTAGGCCCTAACGGTGCGGGTAAAACTACTACCTTCTACATGGTGGTAGGTATTGTGCCGCGCGATGCAGGCAACATTGTCATTGATGATGAAGACATCAGCCTGCTGCCGCTGCACGCCCGTGCGCGCCGTGGTATCGGCTATCTTCCACAGGAAGCGTCCATTTTCCGCCGTTTAAGCGTTTTCGATAACCTGATGGCCGTGTTGCAGATCCGTGACGATCTGTCGAGCGAGCAGCGTCAGGATCGCGCTAACGAACTGATGGAAGAGTTCCATATTGAACACCTGCGCGATAGCTTAGGCCAGGCGCTGTCAGGCGGTGAACGTCGTCGTGTCGAGATTGCACGCGCGCTGGCTGCAAACCCGAAATTCATCCTGCTGGATGAACCCTTCGCGGGCGTTGACCCTATTTCCGTCATCGATATCAAACGTATTATTGAGCATCTGCGTGACAGCGGGCTTGGCGTACTGATCACTGACCACAACGTCCGTGAAACGCTGGCCGTGTGTGAACGCGCCTATATTGTGAGCCAGGGCCATCTGATTGCCCACGGTACGCCGCAGCAGATCCTCGAAGATGAGCATGTTAAGCGCGTGTACCTTGGGGAAGACTTCAGACTCTGATAGGGTAGAGGTAACGTAACGCCGAACCGGAGAAAAATGCTCTGAACATGAAGCAAGGTTTGCAATTAAGGCTCAGCCAACAACTGGCGATGACGCCGCAGCTACAACAAGCTATCCGCCTGTTGCAGCTGTCCACGTTAGAACTCCAGCAGGAACTCCAGCAAGCGCTGGACAGCAACCCGTTGCTGGAGCAAACCGATCTTCATGACGAGGTAGACACTCAGCAAACGCAAGACACCGAAACGCTCGACACCGTTGATGCTCTCGAACAAAAAGAGATGCCGGACGAGCTGCCTCTGGATGCCAGCTGGGATGAAATCTACACCGCAGGAACCCCATCCGGGACGCGTGCAGACTACCAGGACGATGAGCTACCGGTCTATCAGGGTGAAACCACCCAGTCGCTTCAGGATTACCTGATGTGGCAGGTGGAGTTAACGCCCTTCACTGATACCGATCGTGCGATTGCAACCTCCATTGTCGATGCCGTTGATGACACCGGGTATTTGACCGTTTCCCTGGACGATATTCTTGAAAGCATCGGCGATGATGAGATCGAACTTGAGGAAATTGAAGCGGTTCTGAAGCGTATTCAGCGCTTCGACCCGGTTGGCGTGGCCGCGAAAGATCTGCGAGACTGCCTGCTGATCCAGCTTTCTCAGTTCGCCAAAGAGACACCGTGGATTGAAGAAGCCCGGTTAATCATCAGCGATCATCTGGATCTGCTGGCGAACCATGACTTCCGTACCCTGATGCGCGTCACCCGCCTCAAAGAAGAGGTGTTGAAAGAAGCCGTCAACCTGATCCAGTCGCTCGATCCTCGCCCTGGCCAATCCATCCAGACCAGCGAACCCGAATACGTTATCCCGGATGTGCTGGTCAGAAAGCATAACGGCCGCTGGGTTGTCGAACTGAACTCTGACAGCATTCCTCGCCTGCAAATCAACCAGCAGTACGCCTCCATGTGCACCAACGCACGCAACGACTCCGACAACCAGTACATTCGTAGCAATCTTCAGGAAGCGCGATGGCTGATCAAAAGTCTGGAGAGCAGAAATGATACGCTGCTCCGTGTAAGCCGCTGTATTGTCGAGCAGCAGCAGGCGTTCTTTGAGCAGGGCGAAGAGTATATGAAACCGATGGTGCTGGCAGATATCGCCCAGGCCGTCGAAATGCATGAATCAACCATTTCCCGCGTAACAACGCAGAAGTATCTGCACAGTCCGCGCGGTATTTTTGAGCTTAAGTATTTCTTCTCCAGCCATGTGAATACCGAAGGCGGCGGCGAAGCCTCGTCGACGGCCATTCGTGCACTGGTGAAGAAGTTGATCGCCGCGGAGAATCCCGCGAAGCCACTGAGTGACAGTAAGTTAACCACCATGCTGTCCGATCAGGGTATCATGGTGGCACGCCGTACTGTTGCAAAGTATCGAGAGTCTTTATCCATTCCGCCGTCTAACCAGCGTAAACAACTGGTCTGACACAACCGATAAGGAAGACACTATGCAGCTCAACATCACAGGACACAACGTCGAAATTACTGAGGCTTTACGCGATTTTGTGAACGCTAAGTTCGCGAAACTTGAGCAGTATTTCGAAAGGATCAACCAGGTCTATATTGTGTTGAAAGTGGAGAAAGTGACTCATATCTCGGATGCAACCCTGCACGTGAACGGGGGTGAACTCCATGCCAGTGCGGAAGGGCAAGACATGTATGCTGCTATCGACGGCTTGATTGACAAGCTTGCACGACAGCTCAATAAACATAAAGATAAACTGAAACAACACTAATTGTCCGGGCAGTTAACGGGTGCAGGAAGGCCTGTTGTGAAACACAACAGGCCATTTGTACAGTTAGCGCTTAGGTGAAATTATGATGAACAACGATTCCGCTCTTCAACTGAGCAATGTCCTTAACCAGGAATGTACCCGCAGTGGCGTTCACTGCCAGAGCAAAAAACGTGCGCTGGAAATCATCAGTGAACTGGCCGCAAAACAGCTGGGCCTGCCGTCTCAGGTGGTGTTCGAAGCTATTCTGACCCGCGAAAAAATGGGCAGTACTGGCATTGGCAACGGCATTGCTATCCCGCATGGCAAGCTGGAAGAAGACACCCTGCGTGCCGTTGGTGTTTTTGTGCAGCTCGAAACGCCGATCGCCTTCGACGCCATCGATAATCAGCCAGTCGATCTCCTCTTCGCGCTGCTGGTTCCTGCTGACCAGACCAAAACCCACCTGCATACGCTTTCGCTGGTCGCCAAACGTCTGGCCGATAAAACCATTTGCCGTCGACTGCGCTCAGCCCAAAGTGATGAAGAGTTATATCAAATTATCACTGAAGCAGAAGGCAATCAGGATGATGCATAACCGGGAGATGGCCTTCACATCTGTTGTCCTGAGGAGAAACGGAACATGGTGCTGATGATCGTCAGCGGTCGTTCAGGGTCGGGGAAATCCGTCGCCCTCCGCGCGCTTGAAGATATGGGCTTTTACTGTGTCGATAACCTGCCGGTTGTGCTGCTGCCCGACCTGGCCCGGACGCTTGCAGACCGACAAACGTCTGCTGCCGTCAGTATCGACGTCCGTAACATGCCAGAATCACCGGAAGTCTTTGAACAGGCGATGAACAACCTGCCTGACTCGTTTTCGCCTCAGCTGCTGTTCCTTGATGCTGACCGTAACACGCTGATTCGTCGTTACAGCGATACCCGCCGTTTGCATCCGCTCTCCAGCAAGAATCTCTCTCTGGAAAGCGCCATCGACGAAGAGAGCGACCTGCTGGAGCCGCTGCGCTCCCGTGCAGACCTCATTGTCGACACCTCTGAAATGTCCGTTCACGAGCTGGCTGAAATGTTGCGCACCCGTCTGCTGGGTAAACGCGAGCGCGAACTGACCATGGTGTTCGAATCCTTCGGCTTTAAGCACGGCATTCCTATCGATGCGGATTATGTTTTCGACGTGCGCTTCCTGCCGAACCCCCACTGGGATCCAAAACTGCGTCCAATGACCGGTCTTGATAAACCCGTGGCGGCGTTCCTCGACAGGCACACAGAAGTTCACAATTTTATCTACCAGACGCGCAGCTACCTTGAGCTATGGTTACCTATGCTGGAAACAAACAATCGCAGCTACCTGACGGTGGCAATTGGCTGTACCGGTGGTAAACATCGTTCGGTGTACATTGCCGAACAACTGGCCGATTACTTCCGCTCACGCGGGAAGAACGTTCAGTCCCGTCATCGCACGCTGGAAAAACGTAAAACATGACCGTAAAACAAACTGTTGAAATCACGAATAAGCTGGGTATGCACGCCCGCCCGGCGATGAAACTGTTTGAACTGATGCAGGGTTTTGATGCGGAGGTTCTGCTGCGTAACGATGAAGGTACAGAGGCTGAAGCCAATAGCGTCATCGCGCTACTGATGCTGGATTCTGCCAAAGGCAGACAAATTGAAGTTGAGGCAACAGGCCCACAGGAAGAAGAAGCTCTGGCAGCAGTGATTGCACTGTTTAATGCCGGATTTGATGAAGACTGATGCACCCGCCCTCTCCTTCCCGGAGAGGGTCATTAATACAGCTTATTCCCCGTCATAAACCCTTCCCCGCCTAGTTGGCGCATTTGCCGCATAATCCACGCCTGACGACCACGAACATACCCCGACGGGGCACTGGCCTTAAAGCGTACAGGATTGGGCAATACGGCTGCTAACAGAGCGGCTTCTGACATCGTCAGACGACTGGCAGGTTTATGGAAATAACGCTGTGCAGCGGCTTCGACACCAAACACCCCCTCACCAAACTCAGCGATATTCAGATAGACGGTCAGAATACGTTTTTTGCTCCAGACCGTTTCCATGCCAAGCGTCAGACCCGCTTCAAGACCTTTTCGCAGCCAGCTGCGTCCATCCCATAAAAACAGGTTTTTTGCCGTCTGCTGAGAAAGCGTGGATGCACCACGGACACGATCTTCATGTCTCTCGTTATGCGCCAGCGCTTTCTGGATAGCCGCCACGTCAAACCCCCAATGATCCGGGAATTTCTGATCTTCTGCGGCAATCACCGCCAGCCCCATAAACGGAGAGATCTGATCCATGCTCACCCAGTCAGAGTGTGCCACGTAGCCGAAATCACCGGATAACCAGGCGCTAATCTGGCGCTCAACCATCACGGCAGAAAAAGGGACAGGCATGATGCTAAACAGAGCGATACCACCGCCCCAGAAAACAGCCAGGACGATGACAATACGCAACAGGATCCGTTTAACCCATGCGCCAGCCTTAAATTTTCGGATCATTCAGTCAAAACCAACACTCTGTCCACCAGCTTCTCGATACCGGCAGCCGCCTCAGCGATGTTTTGCGCCAGCATGTAGGCAGGTGTTGTGACAATCTTATTGTCCTCATCCACCACGATGTCATCGACCGGGCAAGGCACATGTTCGCCCCCCATATCTTCAATCACTTCTGCGGTATCGATATCTGTCCCGATGGTCAGGCGAAGCGGGAAATCGAAAATTTTTGGCAGCATGGCAGGGGCAATACAGATAAAGCCCAGCGGCTTACCGGCGGAATGCATCGCCTGGGCCAGTACGCTAAGATCCCTGTCGACCAGGCATTCACTGCCCTGTGCTGCAAAGGTGCTTAAATTTTTGGCCGCGCCAAAGCCCCCCGGAACAATAAGCGCGTCAAGTTCAGCGGCATTGGCCTGCGCCAGGGGATGAATGTCACCCCGCGCAATTCTGGCCGCCTCAATCAGCACGTTACGGGTTTCCGGCATGGCTTCGCCAGTCAGATGATTTACCACGTCCACCTGATTTTTATCCGGGGCGAAGCAGATAACTTCAGCGCCACGTCTGGCTAATGCCAGCAGCGTTATTACCGATTCGTGTATCTCAGAACCGTCGTAAACACCACATCCACTGAGCACGACACCAATCTTTTTCATCATGACGTTCCTTCTTTGCAAATCGCTGAAGCATATTAATAATTCTGATTAAAACGCTATGCTTCACACATTTCACTGATTCATGTAACAAACTATTTAAGATTTGCTATCTTATCTGCGTGCGGCCTAAATTTTCAGGCGGCGTCCATGCGAAAACAACACAAAAAATCAGGCGCAGCCACGATTTCCCTGGTGTTGGCGCAGTATTCGCGCACCCCGGTTAAGCCGGGGTCATTTTTTTCTGGCGTCCACCCAGGCTTTCAGTACCGCCACATCGTTCTGCCACTCTTGTTTCATCTCTTCAACCCATTCACCCACGTTATCTTCCCATGCAGGTAAATCCGGGGATTGAATCTGTTGACCGAGCTGTTGCAGGTGACGCAAACCAACCGAACCGGCTGCGCCTTTAATTTTATGGCCCTCTTCAACGATCCCTTTTTGATCGCGCGCGGTCAGGTTCGATTCCAGCACACTTAAATATCCCGGCATCATTTTTTCAAATACGGCCAGACCATCGGTAATCAGTTTCGGGCCAACCAAATCGATGTATTGCTCAAGCATGGCAGTATCCAGAATCGCTTGTGTCTTCGCGCTATCAACAGACGTCATGGTGCTCTCCTCTTCATCACAGGTATCCCAGAACTTCTTAATCATGGCGGTTAATGCAGGAACCGCCAGCGGCTTGCTGAGCACATCGTCCATACCGGCATCGAGATACTCTTTTTTGTCCTTCAGCACGTTCGCTGTCAACGCTACCAGCGGCGGCAGCTCATCGGCGGCGTATTTACGCGTCAGCTCACGGGAGATATCCAGCCCGGTCATGTCCGGGAGCTGAATGTCCAGCAGCACCAGGTCGTACTCGCCTGGCGTGAACATATCCAGAGCGGCCTGGCCGGTCATCGCCACATCCACGCTGTTACCCAATTTTTCCAGCACTGAGCGCGCCACAATCACGTTCAGCTCAATGTCTTCCACCAGCAGAACATGCAGTGCAGGCAGCGGCATTTCGTCGTTATCAAAGGTGTCTTCAACCTCTTCTGCAACGGCCGGAGCATGAACTGTCAGCGTAAAGACAGAACCTTTTCCCGGCTGGCTGGCGACGGTAATATCCCCACCCATGCTTCTGGCCAGACGCTTAGAGACGGCCAGGCCAATCCCGGTACCCGTTGCCGGTTTACCGCCGTGGCTGTCTTTCACCTGGTAATACATTGCGAAGATTTTATCCTGCTCTTCCTGCGGAATGCCGATACCGGAATCTTCAACCTCGAAATGCAGCATGTCCCCTTCGTCATAGCGGATACGCACTGCCACCCGGCCTTTCTGGGTAAATTTCACCGCGTTGCTGATCAGGTTCCACAGGATCTGGCGCAGACGCGTGCCGTCAGTGGTCACTTTATGCGGCAGCGGCAACGTTGGCTCCATCACAAAGCTCAGCCCCTTTTGCTGAGCCTGTAAGCCGGACAGGTTTTCCAGGTCGGCCAGGAAGCTGGTAAAATCCACCGGCTGGTTGTCGAGCTGAACTTTACGGCGCTCCATCTTATCCATGTCGATAATATCGTTGAAGATATTGCCCAGCGTCACCGCAGAGACATGGATCGTTTTCAGGTATTTTTCCTGTTCACCCGTTAATTCCGTATCCAGCAGAATGCGGCTCAGGCCAACAATCCCGTTCAACGGCGTGCGCAGTTCATGGCTGATGGTGGAGATAAAGGTGGTTTTGTCTCGGCTGGCGCGCTCCAGAGCATCCTGATAACGCTTACGCTCGGTGATATCACGGCCAAAGCCCATCAGGCCGTGGCGTTTCCCCACGCGGTCGTAGTAAGGCACCTTACGGATTTCAAAGCAGGCTTTCCGTCCGTCCGGGTAGTCCAGCCACTGCTCATAGGTGAGAGAAACATTATGACGGAAGACCTTTTCATCCGTTTCCATTACCTTCGCCGCCGCCTCTTCAGAATAGACATCCTGTGGCTTAAGGTTAACGAGCTGTTTCTCACTCTTACCGGTGAGCAACTCCATCGCCCGGTTACAGCCGGAAAACTCTTTATCTTCGTTACGGTAGAAAACCAAATCCGGTGAGGCATCAAGGAAGGAGCGCAGGAAAGAGGATTGCTGCTCGAGCTGGATTTGCGTCACCTCACGCTCTTTCATTTCAATTTTCAGCTGCTCAAGCGTGGCCTGACGTTCGGCTTCAGCTTTCTCACGATCTGAAATCTCCTGGTTGAGCTGAGCAATATTGTCCTTGAGCTGGACGTTAAGTTTGAGATCGCGCTCGCGCATCTCTTCCAGCTTATCAACCAGTTTTGATAAACGCTGACGGGACTCTTCAAGCTGCTCCACCACCACGGAGAGGAAATAGACCGCCCAGGGCGTAATCAGCAATCCGAAGAAGATAGAGCGGATCACGTCGATACTTTCGACCTGACCATGCAAGACCATGGTGACAGCCATCTGCACAACAATCGCCAGAACCACCAGCGCCAGAGCCAGCAGCATGGAGAAACGTACCAGGCCGAGCTTCATCATCAGGTCGACATAGTACTGGGCCAGCATTCGAATTTGCTTCATAGAGGATCCCTTCACGACTTTATCGCCCAATAATACTCAAATTCAGGGCGTGGCGGTGGAGGTTGTGAGAAAAAGTGCGGGGTGAAACAGGAGATTAGCCTCGCTCCCGACGGGCCGGGAGCGAGGAAAAGGATTTATCAGGAACGTTTCAGAAGCAGCCAGAGGCTGATCAGCAGGAAACTGGCGCTTGGCAACAGCGCACCGATAATCGGCGGGATGCCATAAACCAACGTCAGCGGACCAAAAATCTGGTCGAGAACGTAGAACACGAACCCGCAGCTGATACCGGTTACGACGCGAACCCCCATCGGCACGCTACGCAACGGCCCGAAGATAAACGACAGCGCCATCAGCATCATGACCGCAACGGACATCGGCTGGAAAATCTTGCTCCACATATTGAGCTGATAACGCCCGGCGTCCTGGCCGCTCGATTTCAGATATTTCACGTAGTTATGCAGACCGCTAATGGACAGCGCATCAGGATCTAACGCCACCACACCCAGTTTGTCCGGGGTAAGGTTGGTCTTCCATGTACCAGAAACCGTCTGAGAGCCGGTGATCTGTTTCGGGTCTTTGAGGTCTGATTCATCAACCTGTGATAAGCGCCATTGCTTATGCTCGGGATCAAACTTCGCAGAGGACGCGTGACGCACAGACTGTAAACGACGCTGGTCGTTGAAAGCGTAAATACTCACGCCCCCCAGTTCATCATCGCCTTTCACCCGTTCAATGTAGACAAAGTTATTGCCATCTTTTGCCCACAGTCCTTGCTGGGTCGAGAGCAATGAGCCACCGTACATGGCCTGCGCACGATAGTTACGCGCCATCTGCTCACCCTGTGGCGCCACCCACTCGCCGATCGCCATGGTCAGCAGTACCAGCGGAATAGCGGTTTTCATCACAGAGAGGGCAACCTGCAAACGGGTAAACCCGGAGGCTTGCATTACCACCAGCTCACTGCGCTGCGCCAGCATTCCCAGGCCAAGCAGTGCGCCTAACAAAGCGGCCATAGGGAAGAAGATCTGGACATCTTTTGGCACGCTGAGAAGGGTATACATCCCGGCGCCCAACGCGTCGTAGCTACCCTGCCCGGCTTTTTTCAACTGGTCGACAAATTTAATAATGCCGGAGAGCGACACCAGCATGAACAACGTCATCATGATGGTGGAGAAAATGGTTTTACCGATGTAGCGGTCGAGAACGCCAAACGCCTGCATTACAACGCTCCTTTACGCGAGAATCGGGCACGAATGCGGCGCACCGGCACCGTATCCCACAGGTTTAATCCCAGCGCCAGCAGGATATACAAACTGTTAACCGCCCACGTCCAGACCATTGGATCAAGTTTACCCTTCGCACCATTCGAACGAATCGAGGTTTGCAGCAGGAAGTAGACCAGATACAGCAGCATCGCCGGCAGCATTGAGAGCACGCGGCCCTGACGCGGGTTAACCACGCTCAGCGGAACGACAATCAGCGCCATCATAAACACGGTGAATACGAGAGTAATACGCCAGTGGAACTCTGCGCGCGCCCTGTCGGTATCGGTATTCCAGAGCGTGCGCATATCCATCTGTTCGGTATCGCCTGGATCAAGCGCAACCGCCTGGTGACCAATAATGGCCTGGTAGTTCTCGAAGTCCGTAATACGGAAATCGCGAAGCATCGCGGTGCCTTCAAAACGGGTGCCTTTATTCAGCGTAACAATCTGGGAACCATCTTTACGCTGCGCCAGCTGGCCTGAATCAGCCACCACAACTGACGGGCGAGCATTGCCCTTCGTGCGCAGCTGCGCGAGGAATACGTCATTGAATTTGCTGCCATCAACGCTTTCGATGAACAGCACAGAGTTACCGTCGGTGGCCTGCTGGAACTGCCCTTGCGCTAACGCCGCCATACCCGGGTTGGCTTTGGCTTCGGCCAGCACTTCATCCTGATGACGAGAGGACATCGGGCCCGCCCACATGACATTCACCGCAGCAACAATCCCGGTAAACAGCGCCAGTATCATGGCGGCCTTCACCAGCACGGCTTTACTCAGGCCGCAGGCGTGCATGACCGTGATTTCACTTTCGGTATAGAGTCTGCCCAGCGTCATGAGCAAACCGAGGAAAAGACTCAGCGGCAGAATGAGCTGCGCCATCTCCGGGATCCCCAGCCCTAGCAGGGAAAGCACCAGATTTGTTGGGATTTCGCCGTCAACGGCCGCGCCGAGGATCTTCACCAGCTTCTGACAGAAGAAGATCAGCAGCAGGATGAACAGGATCGCCAGTTGGCTTTTGAGCGTTTCCCGCACCAGATATCTTATGATTATCACTTTAAATACGCCCGTAAAAACCCGTCTTTTTGCTGGAAAATCGCTTGTTTCATGGCTTAAACGTCATTTATTCTCTTGAGTCGTCGAAATCATCGCTAAGATTAAAAAACCCGGCGGATTCACGCTTCAGGATATTTTCTGACGTGTCGAAACCGTAATAACGTAAGATTAACACGAAGTCACCACAACAGCGGACATGAGTTACGAAAGGTTTCAATTCTATCCGTAGCAGCCGCCGTTGTCTTTAAGATTCAGGAGCGTAGTGCATGGAGTTCAGTGTAAAAAGCGGTAGCCCGGAGAAACAGCGGAGTGCCTGCATCGTTGTGGGCGTCTTTGAACCACGCCGACTCTCCCCGATCGCCGAACAACTCGATAAAATCAGTGACGGCTATATCAGCGCCCTGCTGCGCCGTGGCGAACTGGAAGGCAAACCTGGGCAGACGCTGTTACTGCACCATGTTCCGAACGTGCTGTCCGAGCGCATTTTGCTGATTGGTTGTGGCAAAGAGCGCGAACTGGATGAACGCCAGTACAAGCAGGTTATTCAGAAAACCATTAACACGCTGAATGATACCGGCTCAATGGAAGCGGTATGCTTCCTGACCGAACTGCACGTCAAAGGGCGTAACACCTACTGGAAAGTGCGTCAGGCCGTTGAGACGGCCAAAGAGAGCCTGTACAGCTTTGATCAGCTGAAGACCAACAAGAGCGAGCCACGTCGCCCGCTGCGTAAAATGGTCTTTAACGTCCCTACCCGTCGCGAACTGACCAGCGGCGAGCGCGCCATCCAGCACGGTCTGGCGATTGCCGCGGGGATTAAAGCCGCAAAAGATCTTGGCAACATGCCACCGAACATCTGTAACGCGGCATACCTGGCTTCCCAGGCACGCCAGCTGGCGGACTCGTACAGCAAGAACGTCATCACCCGCGTGATTGGCGAACAGCAGATGAAAGAGCTGGGGATGCACTCTTACCTCGCGGTCGGCAACGGTTCTCAGAACGAATCGCTGATGTCGGTCATCGAGTACAAGGGCAACCCGTCCGAAGAAACACGTCCGATTGTGCTGGTCGGTAAAGGCCTGACCTTCGACTCTGGCGGTATCTCCATCAAGCCTGCCGAAGGCATGGACGAGATGAAGTACGACATGTGCGGCGCGGCAGCAGTGTACGGCGTGATGCGAATGGTCGCTGAGCTTCAGCTGCCCATTAACGTCATTGGCGTGCTGGCTGGCTGTGAAAACATGCCTGGCGGTCGCGCGTACCGTCCGGGTGACGTACTGACCACCATGTCTGGCCAGACTGTTGAAGTGCTAAATACCGATGCAGAAGGCCGTCTGGTGCTGTGCGATGTGCTGACCTACGTTGAGCGCTTCGAGCCAGAAGCTGTTATCGACGTCGCGACGCTGACCGGCGCCTGCGTGATTGCACTGGGTCACCACATTACCGGCCTGATGTCGAACCACAACCCGCTGGCACACGAGCTTATCGGCGCGTCCGAACAAGCCGGTGACCGCGCGTGGCGTCTGCCACTGGGTGATGAGTACCAGGAACAGCTGGAGTCCAACTTTGCGGATATGGCGAACATCGGCGGTCGTCCTGGTGGTGCTATCACCGCAGGCTGCTTCCTGTCGCGCTTTACTCGCAAGTATAACTGGGCACATCTCGATATCGCGGGCACCGCATGGCGCTCCGGTAAAGCCAAAGGCGCAACCGGCCGTCCGGTCGCTCTGCTGTCGCAGTTCCTGCTCAATCGTGCGGGTTTTAACGGCGAAGAGTGATGTAAAACGCCGGGTGGCGGTTTCGCCTTACCCGGCCTACAACGTCACTCAACCGTAGGCCGGGTAAGCGTAGCGCCACCCGGCTTTGCATTTAAATCCACGACAAGAAACCCCATATATGAAGAATGCAACGTTCTACCTTCTGGACAACGACACCCATCAGGATGGCCTGAACGCCGTTGAACAACTGGTGTGTGAAATTGCCGCAGAACGTTGGCGCGCGGGCAAACGTGTTCTGATTGCCTGCGAAGATGAGCAGCAGGCGATCCGCCTTGATGAAGCGCTATGGGCGCGCCCGCCGGAGAGTTTTGTTCCGCATAATTTGTCTGGCGAAGGGCCGCGCGGTGGCGCACCGGTCGAAATTGCCTGGCCGCAGAAGCGCAACAGTAGCGCGCGTGATGTGCTGATTAGCTTGCGCATCGATTTTGCAGATTTTGCCACCGCTTTCACAGAAGTGGTAGACTTTGTCCCCTACGAAGAAACTTTGAAACAACTTGCCCGCGAACGCTACAAAGCGTACCGCCTGGCTGGTTTTAACCTGAATACGGCAACCTGGAAATAATGGAAAAGACATATAACCCACGCGATATCGAACAGCCGCTTTACGAGCACTGGGAACAGCAGGGCTATTTCAAGCCTAACGGCGATGAAAGCAAAGAGTCCTTCTGCATCATGATCCCGCCGCCGAACGTCACCGGCAGTTTGCATATGGGTCATGCTTTCCAGCAGACCATCATGGACACCATGATCCGCTACCAGCGTATGCAGGGTAAAAACACCCTGTGGCAGGCGGGGACTGACCACGCGGGTATCGCGACCCAGATGGTTGTTGAACGTAAAATTGCCGCTGAAGAAGGTAAAACTCGCCATGACTACGGTCGCGATGCCTTCATCGACAAAATCTGGCAGTGGAAAGCGGAATCTGGCGGCACCATCACCCGTCAGATGCGCCGTCTCGGCAACTCCGTGGACTGGGAGCGCGAGCGCTTCACCATGGACGAAGGTCTTTCCAACGCCGTTAAAGAAGTGTTCGTCCGTCTGTACAAAGAAGACCTGATTTACCGTGGCAAACGCCTGGTAAACTGGGACCCGAAACTGCGCACCGCAATCTCTGACCTGGAAGTGGAAAACCGCGAGTCTAAAGGCTCCATGTGGCATATCCGCTATCCGCTGGCTGACGGCGCGAAAACCGCAGACGGTAAAGACTACCTGGTTGTGGCAACGACCCGTCCGGAAACCCTGCTGGGCGATACCGGCGTGGCCGTTAACCCGGAAGATCCGCGCTATAAAGATCTGATCGGTAAATTCGTGGTGCTGCCGCTGGTTAACCGCCGTATTCCGATTGTGGGCGACGAACACGCCGACATGGAAAAAGGCACCGGCTGCGTAAAAATCACCCCGGCGCACGACTTTAACGACTATGAAGTCGGTCGTCGT
The DNA here is from genome assembly GCF_011752765.1 of Enterobacter sp. Tr-810. Taxonomy (NCBI): domain Bacteria; kingdom Pseudomonadati; phylum Pseudomonadota; class Gammaproteobacteria; order Enterobacterales; family Enterobacteriaceae; genus Enterobacter; species Enterobacter sp. Tr-810. The sequence goes on from NZ_VWWW01000006.1 coordinate 207,199, forward strand.
CACGCCCTGCCAATGATCAACATTCTGACCTTCGACGGTGATATCCGTGAAAGCGCAGAAGTGTACGATACCAAAGGCGAAGAAACTGACGTTTACTCAAGCGATATCCCGGCAGAGTTCCAGAAACTGGAACGTTTTGCTGCACGTAAAGCCATCGTTGCTGCTGTTGACGCACTGGGCCTGCTGGAAGAAATCAAACCTCACGATCTGACCGTGCCGTACGGCGACCGTGGTGGTGTGGTTATCGAGCCAATGCTGACCGACCAGTGGTACGTGCGTGCCGACGTGCTGGCGAAACCGGCTGTTGAAGCGGTTGAAAACGGCAGCATCCAGTTCGTGCCGAAGCAATACGAAAACATGTACTTCTCCTGGATGCGTGATATTCAGGACTGGTGTATCTCCCGTCAGCTGTGGTGGGGTCATCGTATCCCGGCCTGGTATGACAACGAAGGCAATGTCTACGTTGGCCGTACTGAAGACGAAGTGCGTCAGGAAAACAACCTGAGTGCCGACGTTGCCCTGCGTCAGGACGAAGACGTGCTGGATACCTGGTTCTCCTCCGCGCTGTGGACCTTCTCCACGCTCGGCTGGCCAGAAAACACCGATGCGCTGCGTCAGTTCCACCCAACCAGCGTGATGGTTTCCGGCTTCGACATCATCTTCTTCTGGATTGCCCGCATGATCATGATGACCATGCACTTCATCAAAGACGAAGATGGCAAACCTCAGGTTCCGTTCCATACCGTCTACATGACCGGTCTGATTCGTGACGATGAAGGCCAGAAAATGTCCAAATCCAAGGGTAACGTTATTGATCCGCTGGATATGGTTGACGGTATCTCTCTGGAAGACCTGCTGGAAAAACGTACCGGCAACATGATGCAGCCACAGCTGGCTGAGAAAATCCGCAAGCGCACCGAGAAGCAATTCCCGAACGGGATTGAACCTCACGGTACTGACGCCCTGCGTTTCACCCTGGCGGCACTGGCCTCAACCGGCCGTGACATTAACTGGGACATGAAGCGTCTGGAAGGTTACCGTAACTTCTGTAACAAGCTGTGGAACGCCAGCCGCTTCGTGCTGATGAACACCGAAGATCAGGATTGCGGTTTCAACGGCGGCGAGATGACTCTGTCTCTGGCCGATCGCTGGATCCTGGCCGAGTTCAACCAGACGGTGAAAGCGTTCCGCGACGCGCTGGACAGCTATCGCTTCGATATTGCTGCGGGCATCCTGTACGAATTCACCTGGAACCAGTTCTGTGACTGGTATCTGGAACTGGCTAAGCCGGTCATGAACGGCGGTTCAGAAGCGGAACTGCGCGGTACGCGTAATACGCTGATTACCGTGCTGGAAGGTCTGCTGCGTCTTGCGCATCCGGTCATTCCATTCATCACCGAAACCATCTGGCAGCGTGTGAAGGTTATTGCGGGCATCAACGCAGACACCATCATGCTCCAGCCATTCCCGGAATTCGATGCAGCCCGTGTTGATGAAGCCGCAGCGGCCGATACCGAATGGCTGAAACAGGCGATCGTTGCAGTGCGTAACATCCGTGCAGAAATGAACATCGCGCCAGGTAAACCGCTTGAGCTGCTGCTGCGCGGTTGCAGCGAAGCTGCCGTTCGTCGTGTCACCGAGAACAACACCTTCCTGCAAACCATGGCACGTCTGGAGAACATCACCGTGCTGCCTGCTGATGACAAAGGTCCGGTATCCGTGACCAAAATCATCGATGGCGCAGAACTGCTGATCCCGATGGCTGGCCTTATCGACAAAGACGCTGAGCTGGCCCGTCTGGCGAAAGAAGTGGCAAAAGTCGATGTGGAAATTGGCAAAATCGAAAGCAAACTGGCGAACGAAGGCTTTGTGGCCCGCGCGCCGGAAGCGGTCATCGCCAAAGAGCGTGAACGTCTGGTTGCCTTTGCTGATGCGAAGACCAAGCTGATTGAGCAGCAGGCTATTATCGCAGCGCTGTAATATTATGAAAACGCCGGAGGCCCTCTTCGGCGTTTTCTTTTATAAGGCATTTTTTATTCGTACCGGCTTCCCGTCTGGCATAGTTATCCAGTAATACTCTATATTGCTGAAAGAAAATCTTTCGTAAGATCCCGCATCGAATTCCACGACTAGCAGTACATTTTTTTCAATACAATTTTCTTTTGTGTTTTTTTGTGGCGGAAAACAAAACAGATCACCATCTCCCGATTTCTCACCATCAATAAACCCGCCACCAACATCCCAAAAAACAATATAGTAAGAGGCACTTGTTGGTATATGGTATTTTACCTTCAGCTCATTTTTGTGCTGCAGATACCAGTGTATCCGCCCCCACTCGGTTAATGCAAAATGGTTAACTGCAATATCATAGGCCTCAAAATCAATAAAACCACGTTTACTACTGGGATAAAGCCCATGAAAAAAGGTAGGATCATACTCAAATCTCTCACCAGCCCGAAGGATTGTCACAGGTCGTTGAGCCCAGAGGAGATAACCGCATATCAGCAACACCAGGCCACCGATAATGACATTACGTTTCGGCTTCATACGCTCCCTTGAATATGCACATGGGCAGTTAAATTAGTCATAAAGGGTTTGTATGCATAATCACGATGCCTCTGCAGGAAAAACCAGATGCGGAAGAAGCGAAAATTTTTATAGAGTTCGTTAGCAATATCCTCTCTGCCCAAGCCAAAATGATCCTGCCCTTGAAAAGAAAGTAATCCCTCCCATGACATGGCATAGCGCTGGAAACGCACCAGTTTGATTTGTTGCGCATAAATATCATGTACGCTTACCCCCAAACCATTTACTCTGTCGATATAACGGTTGAATTTTGGCAGTTTAGAATTTTTCATTTCTGAGTTAAGTTTTACAAAGAAGAAATCATCCAGGCGCGCGTCCCGTTTAGTATGCAATTGTTTATTGACCTCATCCCGAATTTTCATCAACATATCATTCGTTCCAACGCCCCTTATGACCTCCTTATACGCACAATTCAGAAGTCCACCAGACCATGGTAGCCCATTACCGTAATGAAAATGATCAATCAATTCCCCAATAATAGGGGAATATAACCCTTTCGCGAATTGTGCTGACAGTTCTTTCATCTCATCAAACATGATATCTGCACAATGTTGGCGACTAATCAGCCTCCCTTGCGGTTGTTGATGGCCAAAACTCAAAGCATGGATGTTAAAAGTAGCTTCCATATCAAATTGCAAAAACCTGAATGGGTCGACACGAGCAGAAATATCCTGCAGCCCCAGTTGTTGAAAGTCCCAATCGTTCAAATCACCATACTTCATATCATCAATATGATAATCCTCAAAGCGATGGAGTGTGGAAAATATCTCTCGTGGCAGAGACATAACTAAATGCATATCCCTATTCATAATTCATCACCCTGACAAATAATATAATGAAGCTTAAAATCAAGGTGGAAAAATTAATCTAAATACAATTAATAAAAATTGAGCCACACGACGAAATTCGCCAATTAATGATGAAAAAAATTCTCAGTGGTAATATCTACCTTGCATGATAGAAAAGAGGGTGGTATCAAATATCACTATGATGAATTGTTTTTCGATTGAGTAACAAAATGAGTTCCAAGCAGTCCCTCCCTACACTCCGCCGGATATCCGCCAACGACAACCCGGCTATCGCCTCCGTCATCCGTACGGTTTCAGCAGAGTATGGCCTCTCGGCCGATAAAGGCTATACGGTTGCCGACCCCAACCTGGATGAGCTGTTCCAGCTATACAGCCAGCCGGGCCATGCCTACTGGGTTATCGAGCAGGACGGCAAGGTCGTGGGCGGTGGCGGTGTTGCGCCACTCAGCTGTAGTGAACCGGATATTTGCGAACTCCAGAAAATGTATTTTCTGCCTACGGTTCGTGGGCAAGGCCTGGCGAAGAAACTGGCGCTGCTGGCCTTTGAACACGCGCGTGCTCAAGGTTTTAAACGCTGCTACCTCGAAACAACCGCCTTCCTCAAAGAAGCTATCGCCCTGTATGAACATCTGGGCTTCGAGCATATTGATGCGCCGCTTGGCTGTACCGGCCATGTTGATTGCGAAGTCAGAATGCTGAAAAATCTGTAAATTTCGTTCCTGCCGTCTTCTGTTAAGCGACTGTAAACTGAATGCTCTACACTCTCAGTTCACACCATAACGGGGGAAAAACGATGTCGAAGATAAAAAGCTACGCCGCACCGCAGGCGGGTGCAGAACTTGAACTGTACGAGTACGATGCGGGCGATTTAAAAGCTGAAGACGTCGAAGTGCAGGTTGATTACTGCGGGATCTGCCATTCAGATCTCTCCATGATCGACAATGAATGGGGCTTCTCCAGCTATCCGCTGGTTGCCGGACACGAAGTGATCGGACGCGTCGTCGCCCTCGGAACCGCTGCGCAGGATAAAGGCCTGAAGATCGGCCAGCGCGTGGGAATCGGCTGGACGGCACGCAGCTGTGGTCACTGTGATGCCTGCATCAGCGGCAATCAGATCAACTGCCTGGAAGGCGCTACGCCGACTATCCTGAACAAAGGCGGTTTCGCCGATAAACTGCGTGCCGACTGGCAATGGGTTATTCCGCTGCCGGACAGCATCGATATCGAATCCGCAGGCCCGCTGCTGTGCGGCGGTATTACGGTGTTCAAACCACTGCTGATGCACCATATCACCGCCACCAGCCGCGTTGGCGTGATCGGTATTGGCGGTCTGGGCCATATCGCCATCAAGCTGCTGCACGCAATGGGCTGCGAGGTTACGGCATTTAGCTCTAATCCGGCGAAAGAGAAAGAAGTGCTGGCGATGGGTGCGGATAAAGTGGTGAACAGCCGCGATCCGGAAGCATTGAACGCGCTCGCGGGTCAGTTTGATTTGATCATCAACACCGTCAACGTCGATCTTGACTGGCAGCCGTACTTTGAAGCGCTGGCCTACGGCGGTAACTTCCACACCGTCGGCGCCGTGATGAAGCCACTGCCAGTTCCGGCGTTTACGCTGATCGGCGGGGATCGTAGCGTGTCTGGCTCGGCCACCGGCACACCATTCGAGTTGCGCAAGCTGATGAAGTTTGCCGGACGCACCAAAGTAGCGCCAACAACCGAGCTGTATCCGATGTCGAAAATCAATGAAGCTATCCAGCACGTTCGTGACGGCAAAGCCCGTTACCGTGTGGTGTTGAAAGCGGATTTCTGATGTGACAATGCCGGGGAATGTGCGGCCTGATGCCCTCACCCCAACCCTCTCCCACGGGGAGAGGGCGCAAACACTAAAAACGGTAACGGTTGTTACCGTTTTGCTTCTACCATGGCCTTAAACACTTCTGCCACTGCAACCGCCCCCGGATCGGTCACTCCGTCCAGATTCTCTTTATTCACGTACGACGAACGCCCAGCTCCCGCTTTTACCATCTTCGCCGTCACGTCAGCACCTGCCTGTGCCGCCTGTGCCGCAGCCTTAAGATCGCCTTTTTGCAGCGCCTCAAGCGCCGGCTGCAGCGCGTCGATCAGCGTGCGATCGCCGAGGTCGGCCCCGCCGTACTGCTTCATCTGCGCCAGCCCGCTGAGCAATGCCTCGGGTAGCGGCTGACCATCGTGAAGCTTTTGCCCGGCGGCCGTGAAGAAGATCGACATTAATACGCCACTCGATCCGCCCATTACCGTTGCCAGCCGCTCCCCCACCAGCAACAACAGCGTCGGTAGATCGTTAAGCGGGAGTTTCCCCGCCTCCAGATACTGCGCAATATCCCGCGCGCCTTGCGCAAAGGTCGAACCGGTATCACCATCACCGACTTTTGCATCGAGGGCATTCAGCCGGTTTTCCAGCCCGGAAAGCGTGTCCGTAGCCGCCGACACATAGCCCGCCACCTGCGGATTTTCCGACGGGGTATATTCCACGCGGTCATGAATGGCGCTGTGCGCAACGGTACGCAATGGCGCAAACGCCACCGGCTTCTGCCAGCCCAGCGTCTCGACGTCTTCATGGAGCGCTTTTTCGAACAGGTCGTTAAGCTTCAACAACGACAGAGAAAAACCTTTCATATCCAGCGAGCTCACCAGCAGCGCCGGGCCAATCAGCCAGGCTATCTGCTCTTTCAGCGCGGAATGCGCCAGCTCTTTGGTCAGCAGCGCCATCTCCAGTGCCGACACGCCACCGAGGTTATTGATCAGTACCGCAAATCGCCCCTCACCAGCCTGCGCTTTTAGCGCATTGACCAGCGTGTCGATAATCTCTTTGCTGTTTTGCGTATCAACAACCGTTGCCCCCGGTTCACCGTGAATACCCAGCCCCAGCTCAACATGCCCTTTTCTGATGCGCCCCTCTTCATCGTCGCTGCCCGGCAGGTTGCAGGTCTGCATTGCCACCCCCAGACTCCAGAGGTTGTCACAGGCCTGTTGCGCAATGTCCCGCACCTCACCCAGCGATTTGCCGTGCTCGGCGGCGTAACCCGCAATCTTGTGAACCAGCGCCGTGCCCGCAATGCCGCGTGGCTGCTTGTTATCCGGCAGGGCGATGTCATCTGCGACAATAACCATTTCGACCTTCAGGCCATAGCGTTTGGCTTTTTCCGCTGCCAGGCCAAAGTTAAGGCGATCCCCGGTGTAGTTTTTGACAATCAGCAGGCAGCCCCGGTCGCCCGTCACTGCCACAATAGCATTCAGCACCGCATCCACGCTGGGTGAAGCAAACAGGTCGCCACAAACCGCCGCCGTCAGCATCCCTTTTCCGACAAACCCGGCATGAGCCGGTTCATGCCCTGAACCGCCGCCAGAAATAACCGCCACACGGCTCTTATCCCAGTCACTGCGTGCCACCACACGGATGGCCGGGTCGATATCGAGTTTGACGAGGTTGCCGTGCGGAGCAGAAATCAAAATGCCTTCAATGGCGTCGTTGACCAGCTGTTTGCGGTCGTTAAAGAAGAATCTGGACATAATTTCCTGAAATGTTGTGAACCGTATGCAAAAGCATAGTCCGCACTGGATAATACGCCGCAAAGTAAGGAATTTACTGAGTCATAGTGCCGCCAGGTTGCCTATACTCCACCCAGGACAAAGAGAGGACGTTCATCATGAGTACACCACTGTTAATTGCCCGGACGCTGGATAACGAGCTGTTTTTGCTGCCTGCAATGGCGAACCGCCACGGCTTGATCACCGGCGCCACCGGGACGGGTAAAACCGTTACCCTGCAAAAGCTGGCTGAGTCCCTTTCAGACATTGGCGTTCCGGTCTTTATGGCCGATGTAAAAGGCGATTTAACCGGGGTAGCTCAGGAAGGTACGGCGTCAGAAAAGCTCATCGAGCGGCTGAAAAATATTGGCATCACTGACTGGGAGCCACATAAAAACCCGGTCGTCGTGTGGGACATCTTCGGCGAGAAAGGCCATCCGGTAAGGGCGACGGTATCCGACCTTGGCCCTTTACTGCTGGCTCGCCTGCTTAATCTGAACGATGTGCAGTCTGGTGTACTGAATATCATCTTCCGTATTGCCGATGACCAGGGGCTGCTGCTTCTTGATTTCAAAGACCTGCGCGCCATTACCCAGTACATCGGCGACAACGCCAAATCGTTCCAGAACCAGTACGGTAATATCAGCAGCGCTTCCGTCGGAGCCATCCAGCGCGGGTTACTGACCCTTGAGCAACAGGGCGCTGAGCATTTCTTCGGAGAGCCAATGCTGGATATCAAAGACTGGATGCGTACCGACAGCAACGGCAAAGGCATCATCAATATTCTGAGTGCAGAAAAGCTGTATCAGATGCCGAAACTCTATGCCGCCAGCCTGCTGTGGATGCTTTCAGAGCTTTACGAGCAACTGCCGGAAGCGGGCGATCTCGACAAGCCAAAACTGGTGTTCTTCTTCGACGAGGCGCACCTGCTGTTTAACGATGCGCCGCAGGTGCTGCTGGACAAAATTGAGCAGGTCATCCGCCTGATCCGTTCTAAAGGCGTTGGCGTGTGGTTTGTTTCGCAAAACCCGTCCGATATCCCCGATAACGTGCTTGGACAGCTTGGTAACCGCGTCCAGCACGCTCTGCGCGCCTTTACGCCGAAAGACCAGAAAGCGGTCAAAGCGGCTGCCCAGACCATGCGGGCCAATCCGGCATTTGATACTGAGGCCGCGATTCAGGCATTAGGTACCGGCGAAGCGTTAATCTCATTTCTGGATGCAAAAGGCAGCCCGTCGGTGGTGGAGCGCGCGATGGTGATCGCTCCTTGCTCACGCATGGGGCCAGTCACCGACGATGAGCGCAACGGCCTGATTAACAACTCGCCGGTTTACGGCAAGTATGAAGACGAAGTGGATCGTGAATCAGCGTTCGAAATGCTGCAAAAAGGGGTACAGGCAACCACGCAGGCGCAGAATGCCCCCACGACCACCAGCGGCCAGCCTTCTGCCGTGGATGACGGTATTTTGGGTGGGCTGAAGGATATTCTGTTTGGCAGCACCGGGCCGCGTGGGGGTAAACGTGATGGCGTAGTCCAGACGATGGCAAAAAGCGCCGCGCGACAGGTCACCAACCAGATTGTCCGCGGCATGTTAGGGAGCTTGTTAGGCGGTCGCCGCCGGTAGACGGGGAATCCACGGGCGGCCAAGTGCCGATCCCTGTACACCCTGCTCATGCAGATAGCGGTCGATTTCCACCATCCCCGTCCAGCGGTTCTCACACCAGAGCGGTGCCAGAAGCGTTGGACGGCGGGCGCTGGCGGAAATGCGGTGATAAATAATTTCCGGCGGCGTGTGGCGGATCATCTCCCCTGCAGTGACCGTATATTCCTCCAGCTCGATGCCGTTTAACCGCCCCGCTTCCCAGGCTTTCGCCATAATACTGCCCTTCACGATATGCAGTGGATGCAGTTTGATACCGTCCACGCCCGTCTCAACCACCTTTTCCAGCGTCTCCAGCCCGTGCTGCTGCCCTTCCCCTGGTAAACCGACAATCAGATGCGAGCAGACTTTCAGCCCGCGCTCGCGGGCAAGGCGCGTGGTTTTTTGATAGCAGGCGAAATCATGCCCGCGATTAATCCGGTGCAGCGTTTTATCATTTGCGGTTTGTAACCCCAGCTCCAGCCAGATTTCATAACCCTGATCTTTGTATTCGCAGAGCAAATCGAGCACGGCTTCCGGTACGCAGTCCGGACGCGTCCCCACACACAACCCCACAATGCTGGCCTGGCTTACGGCCTGCTGATACATCGAGCGTAACACCTGCACTTCCGCCCAGGTGCTGGTGTAGGCCTGGAAATAGGCCAGATATTGCTTTGCGCGGTTCACCAGGCTTGCCTGATGTGAAAGCTGCTCGGCAATGGATTGATGCTGCTGGGCTTCGTCGGCAAAGGAGGCCACGTTACAGAACGTGCAGCCACCACGCCCAATGGTGCCATCGCGATTCGGGCAGCTAAAACCCCCGTGCAGCGTCAGCTTATGAACCTTTTGCCCATAGCGTTGCAAAAGATCCCCACCAAACATATTGACTAATTTCTGTAACTGCATAATCTGATAGACCGTCCCGGAGAAAGGGGACAAGCCTGCCATTTTTAGCCTCTGTCGGCGATGACCTGGATCAATCGCCCTGGACGGCCTTTATCTATTTGAATAAATAATCAAGATTACTGCAATTTCATTCACGGATGACGTAATTACTTTTCCTTATGTTCTGACTGTTTTTTTCATTAATGCTATCAACACTGAAAAACAGTGGCTTTATGCGGGTTTAAAGCCAGTACCAGATTAAAATCCTGCCAAAAAACCGCTATTCAGCACGCTGCATTGATAATACCGCTTTCATATAGTGAGTCAGATCACACTCCGCAGTGACTTCCCAGGACGTTTAGCAGATGTAAAAATAGTTAAATATCTTTTATATTCAATTGATTAACACCTCTTTAGCACATTTTTGTATAAATAAGATTGCCATTTGACCTGTGTACCAATTCCCGATAAGTTGGAAATCCGCTGGAAGCTTTCTGGATGAGCGGCCTGCTCATCATATTTATGCAGTAATTGAGATTCCCTCTGAAGCAAGTCCTCAAACTTGTTTACCTGCGCGAAAGGATGAAAAGAGGGCGAATGCGAGGTACGCGTATGAAACGCAAACCCCGTCGCCATGCTCTTTCTGTGCCTGTGCGCCACGGTAAAGTTCAGTGGGAAGCCCGACGAGCCTGGGGAGGTTCACTGATATGTTGTACGATAAATCCCTTGAGAAGGATAACTGTGGTTTCGGCCTGATCGCCCACATAGAAGGCGAACCTAGCCACAAGGTAGTGCGTACTGCCATTCACGCACTGGCCCGGATGCAGCACCGTGGTGCAATCCTTGCCGATGGTAAAACCGGTGATGGTTGCGGCCTGCTGCTGCAAAAACCCGATCGTTTCTTCCGTATCGTTGCGGAAGAACGCGGCTGGCGTTTAGCCAAAAACTACGCTGTCGGGATGCTGTTCCTGAATCAGGATCCTGAAAAAGCGGCTGCCTCACGCCGCATCGTCGAAGAAGAACTTCAACGTGAAACCCTGTCGATTGTCGGCTGGCGCAATGTGCCAACCAACGAAGGGGTGCTCGGTGAAATCGCCCTCTCCTCGCTGCCTCGTATCGAACAGATTTTTGTTAACGCGCCTGCGGGCTGGCGTCCACGTGATATGGAACGCCGTCTGTTTATCGCCCGTCGCCGCATTGAAAAGCGTCTCCAGGAAGATAAAGAGTTTTACGTCTGTAGCCTCTCTAACCTGGTGAACATCTATAAAGGTCTGTGTATGCCGGCTGACCTGCCGCGCTTCTACCTGGACCTGGCGGACCTGCGTCTGGAATCGGCCATTTGCCTGTTCCACCAGCGCTTCTCCACCAACACCGTTCCACGCTGGCCGCTGGCTCAGCCGTTCCGCTATCTGGCGCACAACGGCGAGATCAACACCATTACCGGTAACCGCCAGTGGGCACGCGCCCGTACCTATAAGTTCCAGACCCCGCTGATCCCTGACCTGCACGATGCAGCGCCGTTCGTCAACGAAACCGGCTCCGACTCCAGCTCAATGGATAACATGCTGGAACTGCTGCTGGCAGGCGGGATGGATATCGTTCGCGCCATGCGTCTGCTTGTGCCACCAGCCTGGCAGAACAACCCGGATATGGATCCGGAGCTGCGCGCATTCTTTGACTTTAACTCCATGCACATGGAGCCGTGGGATGGCCCGGCGGGCATCGTCATGTCCGACGGTCGTTTTGCTGCCTGTAACCTGGACCGTAACGGTCTGCGTCCGGCGCGCTACGTCATCACCAAAGACAAACTCATCACCTGTGCTTCTGAAGTCGGTATCTGGGATTACCAGCCTGACGAAGTGGTCGAAAAAGGCCGCGTTGGCCCGGGTGAGCTGATGGTTATCGACACCCGCGGTGGGCGTATCCTGCACTCCGCTGAAACCGATCACGACCTGAAAAGCCGCCATCCGTACAAAGAGTGGATGGAGAAAAACGTGCGTCGCCTTGTGCCATTCGAAGACCTGTCTGATGAAGATGTCGGCAGTCGCGAAATGGACGACGATACGCTGGCAAGCTTCCAGAAACAGTTTAACTACAGCGCTGAAGAGCTGGATTCCGTTATCCGCGTGCTGGGTGAAAACGGCCAGGAAGCCGTTGGCTCCATGGGCGATGACACCCCGTTTGCCGTGCTCTCCAGCCAGCCACGTATCATTTACGATTACTTCCGTCAGCAGTTTGCACAGGTAACCAACCCGCCAATCGATCCGCTGCGTGAAGCACACGTCATGTCACTGGCCACCAGCATCGGCCGCGAGATGAACGTCTTCTGCGAAGCCGAAGGCCAGGCGCACCGTCTGACCTTTAAATCGCCGATCCTGCTGTACTCCGATTTCAAACAGCTCACCACCATGAAAGAGGAGCACTACCGCGCCGACACGCTCGATATCACGTTCGACGTGACCAAAGCGAGCCTCGAAGAGACGGTGAATGCGCTGTGTGACAAAGCCGAACAGATGGTGCGCAATGGTACCGTTCTGCTGGTGTTGTCCGACCGTAATATCGCGAAAGACCGCCTGCCGGTACCTGCGCCAATGGCCGTGGGTGCTATCCAGACGCGTCTGGTCGACAAGAGCCTGCGCTGCGACGCCAACATTATTGTTGAAACCGCAAGCGCACGCGACCCGCACCACTTTGCCGTGCTGTTAGGCTTCGGTGCGACCGCAATCTATCCGTACCTGGCCTACGAAACGCTGGCGCGTCTGGTTGATACCCGCGCTATCGACAAAGAGTACCGTGCTGTGATGCTGAACTACCGTAACGGCATCAACAAAGGCCTGTACAAGATCATGTCCAAAATGGGCATCTCGACGATTGCCTCTTACCGCTGCTCGAAGCTGTTCGAAGCCGTTGGCCTGCACGATGACGTGGCGTCACTGTGCTTCCAGGGCGTGATCAGCCGTATCGGCGGGGCCGGTTTCACCGACTTCGAACAGGACCTGGTGAACCTGTCAAAACGCGCCTGGCTGGCACGTAAGCCGCTGGATCAGGGTGGCCTGCTGAAATACGTCCACGGTGGTGAATATCACGCCTACAACCCGGACGTGGTGCGCACCCTGCAACAGGCCGTACAGAGCGGCGAGTACAGTGATTATCAGCAGTACGCTGAGCTGGTTAACAACCGCCCTGCGGCGACGCTTCGCGACCTGCTGGCAGTGAATCCAGGTGATGAAGCCGTCAGCATCAACGAGGTTGAGCCTGCGACTGAGCTGTTCAAGCGCTTTGATACCGCAGCAATGTCTATCGGTGCTCTCAGCCCGGAAGCCCACGAAGCCCTGGCGGAAGCCATGAACAGCATCGGCGGGAACTCAAACTCCGGCGAAGGTGGTGAAGATCCTGCCCGTTACGGCACCAACAAAGTGTCCCGTATTAAGCAGGTGGCATCCGGTCGCTTTGGCGTTACGCCAGCGTATCTGGTCAACGCCGACGTCATTCAGATTAAAGTCGCTCAAGGCGCTAAACCGGGCGAAGGCGGTCAGTTACCGGGTGATAAAGTCACGCCGTACATCGCCAAACTGCGCTATTCCGTGCCGGGCGTGACGCTGATCTCCCCGCCACCGCACCACGATATTTACTCTATCGAGGACTTAGCGCAGCTGATTTTCGACCTGAAACAGGTTAACCCGAAAGCGATGATCTCCGTGAAGCTGGTTTCCGAACCGGGCGTCGGCACCATCGCTACCGGTGTGGCAAAAGCCTATGCCGACCTGATTACCATTGCCGGTTACGACGGTGGTACAGGCGCAAGCCCACTCTCCTCCGTGAAATATGCGGGTTGCCCGTGGGAACTGGGTCTGGTGGAAACCCAACAGGCTCTGGTGGCAAACGGCCTGCGTCACAAGATCCGTCTGCAAGTGGATGGCGGTCTGAAAACCGGTCTGGATATCATCAAAGCGGCGATTCTGGGCGCTGAAAGCTTCGGCTTCGGTACCGGTCCAATGGTCGCGCTGGGCTGTAAATATCTGCGAATTTGTCACCTGAACAACTGCGCAACCGGTGTTGCGACTCAGGACGAGAAGCTGCGTAAGAACCATTACCATGGTCTGCCGTTCAAAGTGACCAACTACTTTGACTTTATCGCCCGCGAAACCCGCGAGCTGATGGCGCAGCTGGGCGTGAAACGCCTGGTCGACCTGATTGGCCGTACCGACCTGCTGAAAGAGCTGGAAGGTTTCACTGCCAAACAGCAGAAACTGGAGCTGTCTAAGCTTCTGGAAACGGCCGAGCCACATCCAGGTAAAGCGGTGTACTGCACCGAGAACAACCCGCCGTTCGATAACGGTGTGCTGAACGCGCAGCTGCTGCAACAGGCAAAAGCCTACGTGGATGACAAACAGAGCAAAACGTTCTGGTTCGATATCCGCAACACCGACCGTTCTGTTGGCGCATCACTCTCTGGTTACATCGCGCAAACGCATGGCGACCAGGGTCTGGCTGCCGATCCAATTACCGCTCACTTCAGCGGTACTGCGGGTCAGAGCTTCGGTGTGTGGAACGCAGGCGGCGTTGAGCTGTACCTGACCGGCGATGCTAACGACTATGTGGGTAAAGGCATGGCGGGTGGTCTGCTGGCGGTTCGTCCTCCGGTGGGTTCAGCCTTCCGCAGCTGTGATGCGAGCATCATCGGTAACACCTGTCTGTACGGGGCAACCGGTGGTCGTCTGTTCGCAGCAGGCCGTGCAGGTGAACGTTTTGCCGTGCGTAACTCCGGTGCTATCACCGTCGTGGAAGGCATTGGCGATAACGGATGTGAATACATGACAGGCGGGATTGTTTGCGTACTGGGTAAAACCGGCGTGAACTTCGGCGCAGGCATGACGGGCGGTTTTGCTTACGTCCTGGATGAAGACGGTGAGTTCCGCAAACGCGTGAACCCGGAACTGGTGGAAGTGCTGGACGTTGATACGCTGGCCATCCACGAAGAACACCTGCGCGGTTTGATTACCGAACACGTGCAGCATACCGGTTCTTCGCGCGGCGAAGAGATCCTGGCGAACTGGCCGGCGTTCTCTGCGAAATTCGCGCTGGTTAAACCGAAGTCCAGCGATGTTAAAGCACTGTTGGGTCACCGTAGTCGTAGCGCAGCAGAGCTGCGTGTGCAGGCGCAGTAAGGAATTCAGATGAGCCAGAACGTATACCAGTTTATCGACTTGCAGCGTGTTGATCCGCCAAAGAAACCGCTGAAGATCCGTAAAATTGAATTTGTTGAAATCTATGAGCCATTTTCAGAAGGCCAGGCCAAAGCACAGGCAGACCGCTGCCTGTCCTGCGGTAACCCTTACTGCGAATGGAAATGTCCGGTACACAACTACATCCCGAACTGGCTGAAACTGGCCAACGAGGGGCGTATTTTTGAAGCCGCCGAGCTGTCTCACCAGACTAACACCCTGCCGGAAGTCTGCGGCCGCGTGTGTCCTCAGGACCGTCTGTGTGAAGGTTCCTGTACGCTGAACGACGAGTTTGGTGCGGTGACCATCGGTAACATCGAGCGCTATATCAACGATAAAGCGTTCGAGATGGGCTGGCGCCCGGATATGACCGGCGTGAAGCAAACCGACAAACGCGTGGCGATCATCGGTGCAGGTCCGGCGGGCCTCGCCTGTGCGGACGTCCTGACCCGTAACGGCGTGAAGGCGGTGGTCTTTGACCGTCACCCGGAAATCGGTGGTCTGCTGACCTTCGGTATCCCGGCCTTCAAGCTGGAAAAAGAGGTGATGACCCGCCGCCGTGAAATCTTCACCGGCATGGGTATCGAGTTCAAACTGAATGTGGAAGTGGGTCGCGATGTGCAGCTCGACGATCTGCTGAAAGATTACGATGCCGTGTTCCTGGGCGTGGGCACTTATCAGTCTATGCGCGGTGGTCTGGAGAACGAAGAAGCGCCAGGCGTTTACGACGCCCTGCCGTTCCTGATTGCTAACACCAAGCAGATTATGGGTTACGGCGAAACGGCCGATGAGCCTTACGTCAGCATGGAAGGCAAACGCGTGGTCGTACTGGGCGGTGGTGATACCGCGATGGACTGCGTGCGTACCTCCATTCGTCAGAATGCGACTCACGTTATCTGTGCTTATCGCCGTGACGAAGAGAACATGCCAGGCTCCAAACGCGAAGTGAAAAACGCGCGTGAAGAGGGCGTGGAGTTCCAGTTCAACATCCAGCCTCTGGGTGTTGAAGTGAATGCCAACGGTAAAGTGAGCGGGGTGAAAATGGCGCGCACTGAAATGGGCGCACCGGATGCAAAAGGCCGTCGTCGCGCTGAAATCGTGGCAGGCTCCGAGCATGTGATCCCGGCAGACGCGGTAGTGATGGCGTTTGGTTTCCGTCCTCACAGCATGGAGTGGCTGGCGAAGCACAGCGTGGAGCTGGATTCTCAGGGCCGCGTGATTGCACCGGAAGGCAGCGATAACGCATTCCAGACCAGCAACCCGAAAATCTTCGCCGGTGGTGATATCGTGCGCGGCTCTGACCTGGTGGTCACCGCGATTGCCGAAGGTCGTAAAGCGGCAGACGGTATTCTGAACTACCTGGAAGTGTAAGACATAAGCCGGATGGCAACACCATCCGGCTTTTTTTATGCTGCCAACAGGCTGGCGCGAACTTTTACCACCACCTTTTTAATCTCTCCTGTTGTGCCCACCACACATCCCGGTTTATGCGGCTCTCCGGGCATAAACACCACAAACATTCCCGGTTTTAGTACCAGTGATTGTTCCTCTTCAATGTGGCAACAAAGCTGATAATCTTCAGCGACATGCTTTTCCTCGCACTCCCGCGCAGAGCCCTCCGTGCCAAACAGAATGCGTTCTTCTCCGGCTAACAGAAGCTGGATATCAATATATTGCTCGTGCAGCTCTGCCTTCTTTTGTTCCGGCCGTTGCGTGGCAAATTGCATGACGTTCATAAAGACGTCATCCCCCTGAAGTGCATAGTGTCCGGGTGCTTTCTCCTGCGGACGTGCGCTAAGCGCCAGCGTTAACGCATTGACCCAGGCAGAAGGCAGGCCTGATGAAGTCAGTGACGACAATGTTCCCAGAATCATGACGCGTATCCTTGTGCTAATAACGCCGCGCCCAATAGCCCGGCATCATGACGATAATGTGCGGCCCGGAGCGCGACCTGATAAATCTCCGGCTCTTGCGACAGATATTCCGCAACCTGCGGTAAATACCCGTCGGCCAGACCGACGCTGCCCCCGATGACAACATTCCGGCAATCGGTGACAGCTTTAACATCAGCAATGAGCCGTGCCAGCGTTTGTGCAGAGCGTGCAACCAGACTTCGCGCCTGGGGAACGCCCTGCGCGGCCTGCACGAATATCGCTTTTGCGTCCAGCCCAGCAAGTTCCGCCTGCGCCTGAGCCGCAATCCCGCGCCCCGACGCAATGGCCTCGACGCAGCCTCTGCGCCCGCAACCGCAAAGCGGCCCGCCGGGATCGGCCAGCGTGTGTCCGAGATGCCCCGCCAGCCCACCGCTGCCCGTCTGCAATTTCCCATTGAGAACCACACCGCCGCCCACGCCGGTTGAAACCGTCAGGAACACCATATCGTCACCGCCAGGTAACGTGCAGAACTCTGCCCAGGCAGCGGCCTGCGCATCGTTGATTGCCATTACCGGGAGATCGGAGATCCCCGAAAGAAACCCAACCAGCGGAAACTGCGCCAGCCCGCCCAGGTTCGCCGGATTGATGGACGTCAGAACACCATTGTGGATGATCCCGGTCGAGGCCACCGCCACCCGCTCTGCCGATATGAGTAAGGGTGCGATTAGCACCTGGAGTGCCTCCTGCAACGCCTGCGGTGTCTGGCTGGCAGGTGTCGGCCGTTCCCGACGTGCGGTAATGGTTTGCCCATCCACAAGCGCGGCGGCGAGCTTGGTGCCGCCGATATCAATGGCCAGTGTCGACATTTCGCACCTCGCGCATGGCGTCATTAAACCACTGGCAGATATGCTCAAGACGGGTGATTGCCGAGCCAACCGTCACCGCCCACGCCCCGTGCTGCATCGCCTGCGCCGCAAGCTCCGGTGAGTTATAGCGCCCTTCGGCAATCACCCGGCAACCCGCATCGCTTAGCGCGCGAACCAGCGCAAGATCGGGGTCTTTTGGCGTGTCCGGCGTCAGGTAGCCCGAGAGTGTCGAGCCAATCAATTCAGCGCCAAGTTGCTGGCAATAACGCCCATCCTCCAGTGATGCGCAGTCGGCCATCGCCAGCCGTTCGTGGTGGTGGATCCTCTCCACGATGGCTTCACGTGTGGCGGGGCGCAGGCGATCGGTGCCGTCAAAAGCAATGATGTCAGCACCCGCCTGCGCCAGGGCATCCACATCCTCAAGAAAGGGTGTGATGCGCACCGGAGAATCAGGCAGGTCGCGTTTAACAATGCCAATCACCGGGATTGAGAGCAGCGGACGCGCAGCACGCAGATTCGCAATACCCTCAATTCGCACAGCCACAGCGCTGGCATGTTCTGCCGCCAGCGCCATTGCCGCGACGATGTCTGGCCTGTCCAGCGGGCTTTCCGGGACGGGCTGGCAGGAGACAATTAACCCGCCGGTTGCGGCTATCTTCTGATTAAGCTTTTCAATCAATGACATCACGTTATCCCTTGTGTTTAATCAGGCTGCTTTTATCCGCCCCGAAAGGCACTGCACCGCTTAACGGTTTACCATCAATGGCATCGTGGGTACGCAGAGCTTCCGGTCTTACCCAGCGCTGAACGCGAGAAGGCATATCCAGACCGATGAGCAAGATAACCACAAACGTCAGGCCGAAGGAGAGCGAGCCCAGCGCCGTACCCAGTTCCATATTCTGCGCCAGCAAGGCACCAATCACCGGCGCGATAGCCCCGCCCAGCGCCCCCACGTTGTAGGTAAAGCCCAGCCCGGCGGCACGTTGGTCGGTATCAAAATAGCCGCCGATGAGTTTAGGTAAGATCCCTGAAATCCCCTGCCCCAGCATCTGCTGGAAAAAGAGTAGCAAGCCCAGAACCCAGACATTTGCGCCACCGATCGCAAATACCGGGATAATCAGCAGCTGTGAGGCCAGCAGGCTACAGACGTAGGCCTTGCGCGTGCCCAGCCAGTCACCGAGGAAGCCGCCCACGCAGCACCCCACCGCCGCACCGAATCCACTAAAGAACAACACGCGCGCCACTGTCGACGGGTCATACGCCAGCTCGGTTTTCAGGTAAGTGGGCAACAACGCCTGAATCGGCCAGGAATAGAGAAAAGCGAACAGAACAACGACCATCAGCGTGACGCCAGTAGGCCAGCGCTTACCGCTGCTTTGCACCATAAAGCTGATAAACACCGTGGCACATAGCAGGCCGAGAATGACCACCAGACCCGCATTGTTGAGCTCTCCGGCAAAACAGAACCACAGCGCTGTACCGGCAAACAGGGTCATCAGGATGTTGATCGCGCGATATTTGCCGCGATACAGGATATCGACCATCGTACGTACCGGCGCTTTATCCTGGTACTTCGCTTTCCAGTCTTCGGCTTCCGGGATATTTTTCCGCAGCCACAAAGCAAACACGATGGGCAAGATGCCAATAAAGAACAGCGCCCGCCAGCCCCAAACAGGTACCACGAGGCTATAGACCTGGGCCGCAATCACCGCGCCAACAGAAAAGCCGGAGATAAGAAAACCGCTCGCCTTATTACGCAGATGCTTCGGCCAGCTTTCAATGACATAGGTGGCGCTGGAACCGTATTCGCCCGCCATGCCCATACCAATCACCATACGAGCGATAAACATGGTGACGTAACCCGGTGCGAAACCACACGCCAGTGTGCCGCAAGAGAAGAGAACGATACTGGTGATCATCGCCAGTTTACGCCCATAGCGATCGCCCATGGCACCCAGCAGTAACCCGCCGAACCAGCGTGAAATAAAGGCTGCCGAAATCAGGCTGGCCGCTTCCACCGTGGTTAATCCAAATTCACTTTTTACTTCTGTCAGAACTAAGGCAATTAACACAAAATCGAAGCCATCAAGCAGATATCCCAGCCAGGCGGCAGAGAATGCGCGCCACTGGGGGCGACTAAGATGGCGGTACCACGGGATGCTTTGGGTAGACATACTCATAACACTCTCCCGATAACGGTTTACGTAGCCGGATGGCGGCTACGTAGCGTGTTTTTGTGGGCCGGATACGCGAAGCGCCATCCGGCAATGGATTAGCGCTTCTCTGCCATCAATTGTTCTGCCAGGGCTTTCAGCTCAGGCACGTATTGTTCGTCCACTGGTGCAAACGGTTTTCGGCACAGCGGCACAGAAAGCACGTCCATGTAGTGCAACACGGTTTTCAGACCGCGGAAGACACCCGCTTTTATCAGCAGGTCGATGACCTTGTTACACTCGCTTTGTAGCCTTTGAGCGGTCACGTTATCCCCTTCGCGGATCGCTTTGGCGATCGCCTGGTAACGCCAGCCCATGATGTTGTAGGTGCTGCCGATCCCGCCGTCAGCACCAGCCAGTAAGCCTGATGCAAAGATCTCATCGTAACCGTTGTAAAGCACCAGATCGGGATGCGCGCGGCGGATCTGTTCCATCTGGAAGAGATCGCCTGAGGTTTGTTTCAGTGCGCCAACACCCGGCAGGGTGACCAGCGTGTCTATCTGATCCAGCGTCAACCTCACGCCGCTGAGCGCAGGGATGTTGTACACCACCATCGGCAAACCATCAGCCGAATCAATAATTGCACGGTAATGGTCGCAATGTTCTTCAAAGCTGAAGGGATAGTAAAACGGTGTGACGGCGGACACGGCATCAAAGCCAAAACGGGCCGCTGCGCTGGCGAGTTGCTGGCTTTCTGCCGTGCTGATACAGCCGACATGGGCAATTAAGGTGATTTTTCCTTTCGCCTCTTCCGCCACAATTTCCATAACCTGTTCACGTTCAGACAGGCTTTGTACAAAGGCCTCCCCCGTCGAACCACCAACATAGAGCCCGTCGATCCCCTGCTGAATATTGAACTGCACCAGACGGCGCAGACTCTCTTTATCCAGTGCCTGCTGGGCGTTAAACGGGGTCAGGAGTGCGGCCATTACGCCACGTAATTGCGTTGCCATAGATACCTCAATGAATGACTGGTTTGTTTTAACGATATACCTTTATACCTGTTATACCAGATCAATTTAGCAGCAGTGGCATACAGAACGCTTATATTGCGATCTGCTTCACTAAAGGATCGTTATTTTTTGGCTTTGGAATTCTGCCCGAAGGCATGCCAGGTGGCCGATACGCTGTTGAGGTGGGTCTGTAGCGCACGATCGGCTTCATCAGGATCGCGACGGCGGATCGCATCAACGATCGCAATATGCTGCCGATAGCTGATTTCATTGTGTTGATAGAGTTCGGAATCTGCGACTTTAGGCCGCGCGGCAATCAGCCAGTCGAGCAACGCAACGTGGATCGCCATGAAGATGGGGTTGCCGGGGATTTCGGCCAGCACTCGGTGGAAATCGACATCGGACCGAATAAACAGGGTGTTGTCGTCCAGCGACTCGCTGTTGATTTCCAGCGCTTTTGTCAGTCGTTCCAGTTGCTCGTCTGTGGCATATTCCGCAGCAAAGCGCACAAGACTGGATTCAAAGAACAAGCGTAATTGTTCAAAGTGAGCAATGCCGCCTGGCTGGGTCAGGAAATCTTTCGCCATACCGGAAAGCTCGCCGATGATGGTATCGGCAGAAGGCATGGAGACGCGGGCGCGTTCTCCGTTGTTGATTTGCACCAGTCCTTTCCGCTTTAGCGCGGCAAGCGCCTCACGCACGGACGGGCGCCCAACGTTAAAAAACTCCATCAGCTCGCGTTCGGAGGGCAACTGTTCTCCCTGAGCGAACTCCTTGCGGCGGATCATCTGCTCCAGCTCTTCTTCCACCATATCGGACAGCTTTTTGCGCGCCAGCGGACGACGTCGCAGGCTGCGGCCAATGGATTCATCAGAGTTTTCAGCTTTAAGATCAGTCGGTTTCATTGCAGTCCGGTGCCGGAAAGGGAGAAAAATTCATCATAACACAGGAAATTACAGGTGGCGAAAAGGGGCAGAAAGCAAAACAGGCCCGATGGGCCTGTTTGATTATTTCACAACGCGCAGCGCCGGACGGCCACCGCGCGGCGGCGGATCGTCATCAGGATCGTGGTCGTTGTGATGGTCAGGTTTGTCACCGTCAATGATAGACATCACCGTATCGCTTTCGCGATCGTCAGAAACGTCGTCATCATTCAGGCTGGCACCGTCTTCATCATAAGCCGCTTCCGGCTCGAACATGGTACCTGCACCGTTTTCACGCGCATAGATAGCCAGTACAGCAGCGAGCGGCACAGAAACCTGACGCGGTACACCGCCGAAGCGCGCGTTAAAACGCACTTCGTCGTTGGCCAGTTCCAGATTACCTACCGCACGCGGTGCGATGTTCAGCACTATCTGTCCGTCGCGTGCGTATTCCATTGGCACCAGCACACCCGGCAACGTCACATCCACAACCAGGTGCGGCGTGAGCTGGTTATCCAGCAGCCATTCATAGAAGGCGCGCAGCAGATAAGGACGGCGTGGAGAAAGTTGTGACATTTCCACAGTCATTAGCCTCGGCCGAGACGCATTTCACGTTCCGGCTCTGTCAGAGAAGCCAGGAAAGAGTCGCGTTCGAATACGCGAGTCATGTAGCCTTTCAGCTCTTTCGCACCCGGGCCGCTGAACTCTACACCCAGCGTAGGCAGGCGCCACAGCAACGGAGCCAGATAGCAGTCTACCAGGCTGAACTCGTCGCTCAGGAAGAAAGGTTTCTGACCAAACACTGGCGCAATCGCCAGCAGCTCTTCACGCAGTTGTTTACGTGCAGCATCCGCTTCAGACGAGGAACCGTTAACGATAACGTTCATCAGCGTGTACCAGTCTTTCTCGATACGCTGCATGTACAGGCGGCTTTCACCACGCGCAACAGGGTATACCGGCATCAGTGGCGGATGCGGGAAACGCTCATCAAGATATTCCATAATGATGCGGGATTCCCACAGGGTCAGCTCACGATCTACCAGCGTCGGCACGCTTTGGCTCGGGTTGAGATCGATCAGATCCTGAGGCGGGTTATCCTTTTCCACATGCTCGATCTCAAAACTGACACCCTTCTCGGCCAGCACGATACGAACCTGATGGCTATAAATGTCAGTAGGACCAGAAAACAGCGTCATTACCGAACGTTTGTTGGCAGCGACAGCCATGAAAACCTCCAGGTATATTCAGAATTTTTACTGCTACCAGCCCACCAGGGCCAGCCAGATGAAATATCGCCCATCCCAGAGAAGACACATTGTTCAAGAATCGAACAAAAATCGAGTATTCACCGATATTTGGGCAGAAAATTGGATGATAGTTTACCAGATTTTACGACCATTGTGGTGAGGGGATTCTGGAAATGTGGAAAAAGAGGACATATATGCATTGAATTTGTGGATAACCTGAGCATTATCCATAAAAAAACCCGCCGAAGCGGGTTTTTCGCCAATCGTTCTGCGTGAGCAGAAAATGATTAACGTTTGGAGAACTGTGGACGACGACGTGCTTTACGCAGACCCACTTTCTTACGTTCAACCTGACGAGCGTCACGAGTAACGAAGCCAGCTTTACGCAGTTCAGAACGCAGGGATTCGTCGTACTCCATCAGAGCGCGGGTGATACCGTGACGGATCGCACCTGCCTGACCGGAGATACCACCACCTTTAACGGTGATGTACAGATCCAGTTTTTCTACCATATCAACCAGTTCCAGCGGCTGGCGAACTACCATGCGGGCAGTTTCACGACCGAAGTACTGTTCCAGAGAACGTTGGTTGATTACGATTTTACCGCTGCCCGGTTTGATGAACACGCGAGCTGCGGAACTTTTGCGGCGACCAGTGCCGTAGTATTGATTTTCAGCCATTGCCTATAATCCCGATTAGATGTCAAGAACTTGCGGTTGCTGTGCCGCGTGGTTGTGCTCGTTACCTGCGTAAACTTTCAGTTTACGGAACATAGCACGACCCAGCGGGCCTTTTGGCAGCATGCCTTTAACCGCGATTTCAATCACACGCTCAGGACGGCGAGCAATCATCTCTTCAAAGGTCGCTTCTTTGATACCACCGATGTGGCCGGTGTGATGGTAGTACATTTTGTCTTCGCGCTTGTTGCCGGTTACAGCAACTTTTTCTGCGTTCAGAACGATGATGTAGTCACCAGTATCAACGTGCGGAGTGTATTCCGCTTTGTGCTTACCGCGCAGGCGACGAGCCAGTTCGGAAGCCAGACGGCCCAGAGTTTTACCGGTCGCGTCAACAACATACCAGTCGCGCTGTACGGTTTCTGGTTTAGCTGTAAAAGTTTTCATTAAAAGCTTACCCAAATAATAAGTTACACGTTGGTGAACACCCAAACGTTTAGTCAGTTGAGGCTCACACGACAAAGTCCGGCAAACCTACCCCTTCGAATAGCAAATGCCGACACATAGAAAGTTTCGGGAAAAAAACCTTCTCGTAACGTGGGGTCGCAAGATTATAGAGAAGTTGAGGTCAAAGATCGACCCTTAAATGTGATTCGGAGCGGGTTTTTCGGGGGGTGAGTTTTGTGCGGCCTGATGCCCTCACCCCCAGCCCCTCTCCCACGGGGAGAGGGTAGCGTAATAAAGTCGATGCCCCCCGGCGCCTCTCCCACTGGGAGAAGGTAGCATTTATGGCATATGCTCACGCTTGAGGTACTCTTCGCTTTGCATCTCCTGCAAACGCGACAGGCAGCGCTGAAACTCAAACTTCAGCCGTTCGCCCTGATACACCTCATATAAAGGCACTTCTGCGCTCACCACCAGCTTCACATGGCGCTCATAGAATTCATCCACCAGCGCAATAAAACGGCGCGCTTCGCTCTCCATCAGCGGCGTCATGACGGGCACGTCCAGCAGCATCACCGTGTGGAACAGGCGTGAAAGCGCAATGTAGTCATGTTGACTGCGGGCATCCACGCAAAGCGTGGTGAAAGAGACCGCCAGCGTTTGATTCTCAACGCCCTGCGTTTGCAGTGGCCGGTGGTTAATGTCCAGCACCGGCATGTTAGTTCGCGCCGTACCCGCAAGCGCCAGCCACAGCTTATCCATCTGGCTTTGTGTGTCGGCGTTTAACGGTGACAGCCACAAATGTGCCTGGGTCAGCGTGCGCAGACGATAATCCACACCCGCATCAACGTTCATGATGTCGCAATGCTGCTTGATAGCATCAATGGCTGGCAGAAAACGCGCCCGCTGCAAACCGTTTCGGTAAAGCTCGTCAGGGGGAATGTTCGATGTGGCCACCAGCGTAATCCCGCGCGCGAACAGCGCTTTCATCAGGCCGCCCAGCAGCATGGCATCGGTGATGTCGGAAACGAAAAACTCATCGAAACACAGTACGTCCGTTTCGGCTTTGAACCGCTCGGCAACAATATCCAGCGGATCGCTCTGCCCCTGTAGCGCCGTCAGCTCTTCATGAACACGCAGCATAAAACGGTGGAAGTGCAGGCGCTGTTTACGCGTTCCCGGCAGGCTTTGGTAGAACATATCCATCAGCCAGGTTTTACCGCGCCCCACGCCTCCCCACATATATAAGCCACGAACTGGTGCATTCACCTGCGGCTCTTTTTTTCCGAGCAACCGCCCAAATGCCGCTTTTAACCCACCGCTTTGCACTACGTCTGCGGGTTTTGCCGTGAGCTCCTGGTAAATCGTATCCAGTCGGTTTACCGCTTCACGCTGAACGTCATCCGGCTGATGCGAGCCCTCATTCAGGGCCTGTTGGTATCGCGATGAGGGGGAAAGGCTTTGCATGATATTGTTGTTATTCCTTCAGTTAATGCTCATCAGTGTGCATGACTGATGAAAAAAAGGCCGTTCTACACTACGCGATGATACGTCAGGATTCCACTTCTGCGGAAATAGCGGTTATAGTGGCATTATCAGGCACAGGCAGGAGCCGAGCCAACACCCTACGGAATCACAAGACAACGGGAGAAGTTCATGACCTGGGAATATGCGCTAATTGGTTTAGTCGTCGGCATCGTGATCGGTGCTGTGGCCATGCGTTTCGGTAATCGCAAATTGCGTCAGCAGCAGTCCTTACAGTACGAACTGGAAAAGAATAAAGCTGAACTGGAAGAGTATCGCGAAGAGCTGGTCAGCCACTTTGCCCGTAGCGCCGAGCTGCTGGACAACATGGC
Organism: Enterobacter sp. Tr-810; assembly: GCF_011752765.1. Taxonomy (NCBI): domain Bacteria; kingdom Pseudomonadati; phylum Pseudomonadota; class Gammaproteobacteria; order Enterobacterales; family Enterobacteriaceae; genus Enterobacter; species Enterobacter sp. Tr-810. The sequence continues at coordinate 232,967 of NZ_VWWW01000006.1, forward strand.
GACTGATTATCGCCAGCTGTATCAACACATGGCAAAAAGCTCCAGCAGCCTGCTGCCGGAATTGACCGCGGAATCCAACCCATTCCGCAATCGTCTGGCTGACTCCGAAGCCGGTAACGATCAAGCCCCGGTGCAGATGCCACGCGACTATTCAGACGGCGCATCCGGCCTGCTTCGCGGTGGCGCAAAACGCGATTAATCGCACAACCTGAATATATTTTACGGGTGCACATGCTGCACCCGTCCTTTCTTTCTGACCCCAGCTATTATTTAGTCAAACACCTCATTGTTCAGCGGTTTAAAATTCAATAACATCAACATGTTTTTGGGGCCGTTCTTCCTTTATTTCAGGTTACGAGAGTCAGCATCGATGAAGAAAAAAAACCAGCTTTTAAGCGCTATCGCGTTAAGTGTCGGGTTATCTCTCTCGGCGTCCTTCCCTGCAACCGCAAGCCTGCCTGCGCTGGTTCCAGGGCAGGCGGCCATTCCTAGCCTCGCACCGATGCTGGAAAAAGTGCTACCTGCTGTAGTGAGCGTAAAGGTGGAAGGTACTGCGCTGCAAAACCAGCGCGTCCCTGAAGAACTGAAAAAATATTTCGGTGATGAATCCCCCGACCAGCAGGCTCAGCCTTTTGAAGGTCTGGGCTCCGGGGTGATCATCGATGCCGCTAAAGGCTATATCCTGACCAACAATCACGTTATTAGCCAGGCCGATAAAATCAGCGTGCAGCTGAACGATGGCAGGGAGTTTGATGCCAAACTGATTGGCGGTGATGACCAGAGTGATATCGCACTGTTGCAGGTGCAAAACCCCAGTAATCTGACGCAAATCGCCATCGCAGACTCCGACAAACTTCGCGTCGGTGATTTCGCCGTGGCGGTCGGTAACCCGTTTGGTTTAGGGCAAACGGCAACCTCCGGCATCATTTCCGCGCTGGGGCGCAGCGGCCTGAATCTGGAAGGGCTGGAAAACTTTATCCAGACCGATGCCTCTATTAACCGGGGTAACTCCGGCGGCGCGCTGCTTAACCTGAACGGCGAACTGATTGGCATTAATACCGCTATCCTGGCGCCTGGCGGCGGCAGTATCGGTATCGGTTTTGCTATCCCGAGTAATATGGCCAAAACCCTGGCGCAACAACTGATGCAGTTTGGCGAAGTGAAACGCGGGCTGTTGGGCATTAAAGGGATGGAGATGAGCGCGGATATCGCTAAAGCGTTCAACATCAACGTGCAGCGTGGCGCGTTTGTCAGCGAAGTGCTACCAAACTCCGGCTCCGCTAAGGCGGGGGTAAAATCAGGCGACGTCATTGTGAGCCTGAATGATAAGCCTTTGAGCAGTTTTGCCGAGCTTCGTTCACGTATCGCCACCACCGAACCGGGTGCCAAAGTAAAACTCGGCCTGATTCGCGATGGCAAGCCGCTGGATGTGGAAGTCACGCTGGATAAAAGCACGTCCTCTTCGGCCAGCGCAGAGCTTATCGCCCCTGCGCTGCAAGGCGCGACCCTGAGTGACGGGCAGCTTAAAGACGGCACGAAAGGCATTACTATCGATAGCGTCGAAAAAAGCAGCCCTGCAGCTCAGGCGGGTTTACATCAGGATGATGTGATCATCGGCGTGAACCGCAACCGCGTGCAGTCCATCGCGGAAATGCGCAAGGTGCTGGAAAGTAAACCAACGGTCATTGCCCTGCAAATTATGCGTGGCAATGAGTCTATCTATATTTTACTGCGCTAAGCATTTGCGACTCCGGACATCGCCGCTGCGTGTGATGTCCGGAGAACTCATGTTATGCTGCAAACCGTTCCTTTTTTAACGACACGCGCATCATGCTTTTAAAGCTCTTTCGTTCTATTGCCATCGGTTTGATCGTTGCAGGCCTGCTGTTAGTGGCTATGCCGTCTTTACGTCAGTTCAATAAGCTGACGGCACCGCAATTTGACAGCACGGATGAAACGCCTGCCACTTACAACCAGGCCGTTCGCCGTGCCGCCCCCGCCGTGGTTAACGTCTATAACCGCGGTCTTAACAGTTCGAGCCATAACCAGCTGGAGATCCGTACCCTTGGATCCGGTGTGATTATGGACGAACGCGGCTATATCATTACCAACAAGCACGTTATCAACGATGCCGACCAGATAATCGTCGCATTGCAGGATGGCCGCGTGTTTGAAGCACTGCTGGTTGGCTCTGACAGCCTGACCGACCTTGCCGTGCTGAAAATCAACGCCACCGGCGGCCTGCCGGTTATCCCGATTAACCGCAAACGTACGCCGCATATCGGGGATGTTGTTCTGGCGATTGGTAACCCCTACAACCTGGGGCAAACCATCACTCAGGGAATTATCAGCGCCACCGGTCGAATTGGCCTGAACCCATCTGGCAGACAAAACTTCCTGCAAACAGATGCCTCTATCAACCACGGTAACTCCGGCGGTGCGCTGGTGAACTCGCTGGGTGAACTGATGGGGATCAATACCTTATCTTTCGATAAGAGTAATGACGGCGAAACCCCTGAAGGGATCGGTTTTGCAATCCCGTTCCAGTTGGCCACCAAAATCATGGACAAGCTGATCCGCGATGGTCGCGTGATCCGTGGCTACATTGGTATTGGCGGACGTGAAATTGCCCCAATGCATACCCAGGGTGGCGGCATTGATCAGATCCAGGGGATCGTGGTCAACGAGGTGTCACCAGGCGGCCCGGCAGCCAATGCAGGTATTCAGGTCAACGATGTGATTGTGTCAGTGAATGGCACACCGGCGGTATCTGCGCTGGAGACCATGGATCAGGTTGCGGAAATCCGTCCAGGCTCGATCATTCCGGTAGAAGTTATGCGTAATGATAAGAAGCTGACAATCCAGGTGACTATCCAGGAATACCCGGCTACAAACTGATGTGCATAAAAAAACCGAAGCCTGTGCTTCGGTTTTTTTTTGCCGGGTGGCGCTTACGCTTACCCGGCCTACGAGGGGGGAGGTCGTATTACTTGTTAACGAACTCTTCGCCCAGGGTGATATCTTTCTTCAGCGTATCCAGCATTCCTTCCATCGCGTTCTGCTCAAACGCGCTCAGTTTGCCAATAGACTGACGTTCTTCGATACCATTTTTGCCCAGCAGCAGTGGCTGAGAGAAGAAGCGTGCGTGTTCGCCGTCGCCTTCAACGTAAGCGCATTCCACCACGTTTTTCTCGCCTTGCAGAGCGCGAACCAGAGACAGACCGAAACGTGCAGCCGCCTGGCCCATAGACAGAGTTGCAGAACCGCCACCCGCCTTCGCTTCCACCACTTCGGTGCCTGCGTTCTGAATACGTTTGGTCAGGTCAGCCACTTCCTGCTCGGTGAAGCTCACACCCGGGATCTGAGACAGCAGAGGCAGAATCGTCACGCCTGAGTGACCACCGATAACCGGCACTTCGATGTCGGTTGGCTGTTTGCCTTTCAGTTCAGCAACAAAGGTGTTGGAACGGATGATATCCAGCGTAGTCACGCCGAACAGTTTGTTCTTGTCGTAAACACCGGCTTTCTTCAGCACTTCTGCCGCGATAGCCACGGTGGTGTTGACTGGGTTAGTGATGATACCTACGCACGCTTTCGGACAGATTTCAGCGATCTGCTGTACCAGGTTTTTCACGATACCAGCGTTGACGTTAAACAGGTCTGAACGATCCATGCCTGGCTTACGTGCCACACCTGCGGAGATCAGCACAACGTCAGCACCTTGCAGGGCAGGACGCGCATCTTCACCGGAGAAGCCTTTGATTTTCACAGCTGTCGGGATGTGGCTCAGATCAACCGCCACACCTGGGGTTACCGGAGCAATATCGTACAGGGAGAGTTCTGAGCCTGAAGGCAGTTGGGTTTTCAGTAGTAGGGCAAGCGCCTGGCCGATACCACCAGCAGCGCCGAGGACTGCGACTTTCATCCTAAACTCCTTATTATGGTTAACTTAAGTATCTGAAACTCCGTTGCGGCGACCATAATTCAGCAAGTAAATAATTTCAATTTTCGTAGCTAAAGAATTTGAGGTCACTCGCCTTTCGCCAACGCCAGAATGCTATCAGGCAGCAGGCGGCAACGAATTAAGAGGTGGTTACAATACACCCTGCCCCGCCACCAAAACAACATCAATTTGATAACATTTAATTTACTTTTAACCTTATTTGCGCGGCGTGACCCAGGCATGTTTTCTGATAACGAAATCTGATAAAATCACTCCCTTTCATAACATTATTTCAGCCTTACACCTGGCAGATAGTTTGCATAAAAATTCATCCACATGCATAATAATGTTGTTTCTACCGTCATATTCCGGGTGACTTATGCGAAGCTCGTCTAAGCAAGAAGAATTAGTGAAGGCGTTTAAAGCGCTACTCAAAGAAGAGAAATTCAGTTCTCAGGGAGAAATTGTTCAGGCGTTGCAAGAACAAGGCTTCGATAACATTAACCAGTCGAAAGTCTCCCGCATGTTAACCAAATTTGGCGCAGTACGTACGCGTAATGCCAAAATGGAAATGGTCTACTGCCTGCCTGCTGAGCTGGGCGTACCAACAACCTCAAGTCCACTGAAAAACCTGGTTCTGGATATCGACTACAACGATGCCGTTGTGGTTATCCACACAAGCCCGGGCGCTGCACAGCTGATTGCCCGTCTGCTGGACTCCTTAGGTAAAGCGGAAGGCATCCTCGGTACCATTGCCGGCGATGACACCATCTTTACCACTCCGGCAAATGGCTTCTCCGTAAAAGATCTCTACGAAGCCATTCTGGTGCTGTTCGAACAAGAGCTGTAACCCTTCTCCCCGTGGCCGCTGGCTGCGGGGATCATCCTGCTCCCGCCTCGTTTCACCCTACTTTGTACCACCCTTCACTTTGACAAATAGTGCGTTTTACCGCGTTCAAACATTCATTTGGTGAGTGCTAAATCAACAAATCGCACAAAAAATCAAAATCTCATATCCATATGATTTTTTTAGACATAACCAAACAACGTGACGAGAAAATGACCATTTTTATACATTTTGGTTATAAAAAATACGTTGGTTAACACTTAATTACCACCGAAACAATTAGCATGGTATTAATTTTTGTCGTTATTAGTGTATACTTGATTTTGTGATGAGGGTCACGAAACAAGACCCCAATAAAAAAATTCGACGAGGTAAAGAATCATGAAAATCAAAACTACTGTAGCGGCTCTGAGCGTTCTGTCTGTCCTGTCATTCGGTGCTTTCGCAGCCGACTCCATCAACGCAGATCAGGCGCAATCCCGCCAGGCAATCGGTACGGTTTCCGTAGGTGCTATCAGCACTTCTCCTATGGATATGAACGCGATGCTGAACAAAAAAGCGGAAGAACAAGGCGCGTCATCTTATCGCATCATTGAAGCCCGCACTGGCGACCACTGGCACGCAACAGCTGAACTGTACAAATAAGAATTGCTGATATCTGAAGACATAATTTCCCTTAACGGCACCAGGCATAAAAAAAGCAGTTTAACCCTTCTCGCCGTTAAGCAAACACGATTCAGGAGTAATGACTATGAACACTAAATTAATCATCGCAACCCTTGGCCTGGCCTCTGTTCTCTCTTTTGGCGCAAGCGCCGCAGTTCACCAGGTGAATGCCGAACAAGCAGAAAATCTGCAATCCATGGGTAGCGTATCTGTTGCAGCGGTAGCGGGTTCTCCGATGGATATCCGTCAGGAATTGGCCGCTAAAGCTGAAAAAGCAGGCGCCAGCAGCTATAGGATCACCGAACTGAACGAAGGTGACCACTGGCACGCAACGGCTGAACTGTACAAATAGACCCTCGTCGTATCTCATCATACGACTTGCCCCTGACTCCGGTCAGGGGCTTTTTTTTATCTGTGATTCAATACCGGGCGTTAAAACGCAACTGCCCTTCAAGCTCTTCTTCAGCCTCATCGAACAACAACACCAGCGCACCAAAACGCCTGCGCAGTTTTTCCGGCAGATGGATAAATTCGATTTCCAGCGGTAATGGCAACTGATTGCCGGTAACCACATCCCACAGCGTGTCTAAATTGGTAACGCTTTCCCGCTCCAGATCAAACACCCGAATAAATTCACGATAGAAGTCTTCCTGACTGTCGATCTCGTCAAAATCAAATGTGTAGGTTTTCATTGCCAGCCACCCGGTCCAGGCGGGCGGCAGTTGCCGCCCTGACGATTATAATCCCCCAATATGCAGGGTTTTGACTTCCAGAAACTCTTCCAGCCCCAACACAGAGCCTTCACGGCCTAGCCCTGACTCTTTAACGCCGCCGAAAGGTCCCAGCTCAGTCGAGACGGCGCATTCGTTAATGCCGATCATGCCACTTTCAATGGCCTGAGAAACGCGGAACACGCGCGACAGGTTCTGGGTATAGAAATAGGCTGCCAGGCCGAAGGGAGTATTATTGGCGCGCTGAATGACTTCCTCTTCTGACGTAAAGCGGAAGCAGGCAGCGACCGGGCCAAATGTCTCTTCTGCTGCAAGCAGCATATCTTCGTGGCAATCACCCAAAACAGTCGGTGTCCAGAAGTTACCGCCCAGAGGATGCGCCTTGCCGCCTGCCAGCACGGTTGCACCTTTGGCAACGGCATCTTCAACATGCTCGCGCACTTTACTCACCGCCGCAGGCTCAATCATCGGCCCCACGACAACGCCCTCATCAAGCCCATTTCCGACTTTCAGCGCTTTCACGGCATCAGCAAGCTTGTTCACAAACTGGTCGTAGACGGTTTCCTGAATATAGAAGCGGTTTACGCTGACGCAAACCTGCCCGGCATTACGGAATTTGTTGGCGATAGCACCTTTCACGGCGGCATCGATATCGGCATCTTCAAAGACGATATAGGGCGCGTTTCCCCCCAGCTCCATAGAGACTTTTTTCATTGTCTCGGCCGCGTTGCGTACCAGCGTTTTACCCACCGCAGTCGAACCGGTGAAGGAAATTTTACGTACATCGTGGCTGGCCATAATCGCATCGCTGATTTCGTGCGTGTTCCCAGCCACGGCGTTTAATACGCCATCCGGTACACCCGCCTGTTTTGCCAGCGTCAACAGAGCAAAGGCGCTTAGCGGCGTGTTATTAGCCGGTTTGATCACGCCAGTGCATCCCGCGGCCAGCGCCGGACCCAGCTTACGCGTCAGCATCGCCATCGGGAAGTTCCAGGGCGTAATCGCCGCCACCACACCGACAGGTTCACGGGTAGCCAGAATGCGCGAGCCGGGTTTGATCGGCGGGATAATCTCACCGTTCGCCCGTTTAGCCTGTTCAGCAAACCACTGGATAAAACTTGCTGCATACTCAACTTCGCCCTCGGCCTCTTTGAGGGGCTTACCCTGCTCGGTGGTCATTAACCGCCCGAGCCAGCTTTTGTTTTCAATAATCAGTTCATACCAGCGATACAGGATCGTCGAACGCTCCTTCGCTGTTTTCGCCCGCCAGGCGGGGAAAGCACGGGTCGCCGCCGCAATGGCGTCTTCGGTTTCTTTTTTTCCTGCTTTTGCGACTTTGGCGATCACCTCACCCGTTGCCGGGTTGAGCACATCAAAGGTGGTTGTCAGCGTTATCCATTCGCCATTTACCAGATAACCGGTCTGAAAGAGTGCATTGTCCTGAAGTGCCTGGGTAGTCATGTGTCCTCCCTTTCTGAGTTTAAGAACTTGCAAGACTAAGTATAGCCACAAAAAAACCGACGCTTTTGGCGTCGGTTTTTTAAGGTAATCAGTTGTCTGTTAGCGCGTTCTGGTAGCGATGAAGCATAAACACCAATCGCTCTACCGGCTCTGTGACCTGCGGTGGCGCTTCCCAGATGCGCAGCTTCTCCTGGTAAATATCCAGCTCTTCCAGCAGCTGCTTAAAGTAGCGGCGGCGTTTGTCATCACTGGAGGCTGAAATGACATGATCGGCGGTGCGGCGCAGCTGGCGGTGAAACGCTGAGAGATCGTCGTTGATCGGCACTGGCGCATTTCGCAAACGCTGGTGCGCGATGATCATCGTTAATGCCAGGCGGAACTTGGCGATGTCGCCAGGGAATTTATTCAGCAGTAAAAACAGCTGCTGATACAGCGCGGGCAAGTGGTTCTCTTTACGCCGCGCGGCGTTGGTGGTCATAGACGATACCGCAGCCGAAACAAACTGATTTAACAACACGCGGCCGGTGCGCGCCTGTGAGTTATCGCGTACCAGCAGAATCACCATCATCGCCAGGAAACAACCCACCAGTTGACCCAACGCGCTGTCGAGGAACTGACTGAAATGGAAGGTCATTGGGTTATCCAGCACAATGATGTTAATGGTGCTCGCCAGCGCCCCCAGAGAACCAATACGGCGCTTCTGTACCTCAATACCAATAAAGAAGGCCAGTACCGCCAGGCTAATACAGAGCAGCAGCATACTTTGCTGGGTCGAAGGGATGATCACCAGGAAATAGAAGGCGCCAATCGGCAAGGCGGCAATGGTCCCGTACAGGAAATCAATCGCCACCATCCGTGGGTTTGGCAGGCGCATTGCCAGCGAGGTGACAACGGCAATCATCACCATGGCACCGCTACCGGAAGTCCAGCCCGTCCAGAGCCAGAACAGCGTGCCAAGCATACAGGCAAGCGTTGTACGCCAGAAGTTAACCATCGCGTGATGCCGCTCGGCGGACTCCGGCTTGATAACCACTTCGCCTTGCAAGACGTCTTCTTCGGTTGCGCTGATTTTGGTGTTGCTGATTACGCCACGTTTGAGCAACAGATAGCGTGTGGCCGCGCCAACCCAGGTATAGATTGTCTCCGGCGTATCGCGTTCACCCGTCCAGGCGATGACCCTGCGCATACGTTTAAGCTGTTTGTGGACATCCTGTACCGTTTCAACCGGCTCATCAAACAGCTCACGGAAAGTATCAGTCACCACTTCCGGGCGCGTGTTCTGGATAAGATAGGTTTCACACGCCTGGGTTATCAGGGTGAGTGATAGCGTATTGATGGCTTTCAGGCGGCGATTAGCACGCGCCCAGCGGGATGACTCCATGTTCAGGTTGCTGCGCATCCCTTCCAGAGCCGCAGTGCGACGCACCAGCCCGCTCCAGGCTTTATCAACCACCTCGCTGTCGCCGTGCTTAATGCACAGCTGCATCAGCTGATACTGCGAAACCAGCAGCGAATCCAGCTCAATATCGACTTCTTGTTTGATTGAACGAGGCGAGAAAAGCAGGTCGGCAACAATAGCGCAGACAATACCAATGACGATTTCACTACAACGCTCCACCGCGAATTGCGGCGCGAGCAGCGGATCGGTCTGAATAGTAATGATGATGATCAGCGCGGTATAACCCGAAAGCCCCCAGGCGTAGGAGTTTTCCACCTTCACAAGGGAAGAGATCCAGGTACAGAAACCGGCCCAGATACAACACACCATCAGCATCAGCAGAGGCGTGCGGATCATCAGAATGATGATTGTTAGCGCCGCAATACAACCGATGAACGTCCCGACAATACGCAACATCCCGCGGTAGCGGATAGCGCCCGAGTAGGGTTCACCGCCCGCAGCAAATGCCGGGCCGGCGGCCACAATCGCCGCCGTCAGCACCGCCCAGCGGGGAGTTTCCAGCTGGAAGTGAAAGCCAACAAACAGCGCCAGCACAATGGCACATGCCAGCTTCACGGCGAAGCGGATGTGCTGGCTGGCGATGGAGAAGATGCCCATAGCGATTAACCAAACTCACGCAGGCGATGTGCGATTTTACGGAAGATAGAATCCTGGCTGGCATCCCGATCTTTTTCGCCGGTAATCACCACCGTGGCGGTTGTCCCCGCAGGCCACAGGTTCCCCTGCTGCTCATCCAGATGAATACGCACCGGCACACGCTGCGCCAGACGCACCCACTCAAGATTGGAATCAACGGTAGCCATGCCTTTCGTGTCGTTGGTGCTGCTGGAGTTAGTGACACCCGCTGCTACGCTGTCCACCGTGCCTTTCAGCACGCGGTTACTGCCAAGTGGAGTAATTTCTGCACGATACCCCGGACGGACGCCCTCAAGCTTGGTTTCTTCCATATAGGCGAGCACGTAGAACGAGTTTTGCTTCACCAGTGCGACCGCGGTGGAACCCCGGGTAATAAACTCACCGGTATAAACATTCAGGTTTGTCACCCAGCCGTCAGAGGGCGCACGGATCACGGTACGCTCCAGATCGAGCTTCGCCAGATCGCGCGTTGCTTCAGCTTTGGCCAGTTGATGCAGCACGGTTTGCAGTACGTTATTGGACTGGTCAATCTCTTCACGAGACATAGCCTGAACACCTAACTGGTTGCGGCGTCCGGCTTCACGACGTTTTTCAGCCGCCAGCGCCTGGTAGTAGGCTACGTCGGCGTCTGCCTCTTCTAAGGCTTTTTGATAACGTGGCTGGTCGATGGTGAACAGCACCTGATCCTTTTTCACCAGCTGGTTATCGTGTACGTTCACCGCAGTGATAAGACCGGCGACATCTGGCGCTATCGCCACCACATCGGCACTAAAGCGCGCATCGCGCGTCCACGGTGATTCGGTGTAATAGACCCAGGCGCGAAAAATAGCGATGAACGCGAGGATAACCAGCGCCATGGTGATGGCGGTGCGGGAGATTTTTCTTGTTAGCGTTTTCACATCGACCTCAGACAAACATGCGCGATATTAGATAAAACAGGCAGCAATACAGCGCGGTATTAAACAATGCAGGATGCCAGACGAAATCGTAGATCCCGGTAGGAACCAGCACCTTGCGCACCAGCCAGAAGATCGCCAGTGATAAAAGAAGTTCGAAGAATATCGGTGGGAACGACAAACCGAACACCACGATAACGGGAAACAGACTCATGTTGACCTTGATTAGAGAGAGTGCAGGCTACAGAATTTTTAAGCACACGCCACCGCAGGAGAGCAAGAAAAGCTGGGCGAGAGTGGCGTAGCCGTTATGTAATTAATAATATATTAACGTAACTGTTATGCTGTTATCTATAATATGTGATCTAAATCACTTTTAAGCCAGAGTGAACAATGGAACGTTTAAAACGCATGTCGGTCTTTGCCAAAGTGGTCGAACTTGGCTCCTTTACTGCCGCTGCCAGGCAGCTCCAGATGAGCGTCTCTTCCATCAGCCAGACGGTTTCTAAACTGGAAGATGAGCTACAGGTAAAACTGTTGAACCGGAGCACTCGCAGCATTGGGCTGACGGAAGCGGGCAAAATTTACTACCAGGGTTGCCGTCGCATGTTGCAGGAAGTGCAGGAAGTGCACGAACAGCTCTATGCCTTTAACAACACGCCCATCGGTACGCTGCGCATCGGTTGTTCTTCAACTATGGCACAAAATGTACTCGCTGGCATGACGGCTGAAATGCTCAAAGAGTACCCGGGATTAACGGTAAATCTGGTCACGGGGATCCCCGCGCCGGATCTTATCGCCGACGGGCTTGATGTGGTGATCCGCGTCGGTGCGTTGCAGGATTCCAGCCTCTTTTCCCGCCGCCTGGGAAGTATGCCTATGGTGGTCTGCGCCTCAAAAAGCTATCTGGCGCAGTATGGCGTCCCGGAAAAACCCGCCGACCTCAGCAACCATTCATGGCTGGAGTACAGCGTTCGCCCGGACAACGAATTCGAGTTGATTGCTCCGGAAGGCCTTTCAACCAAACTGCTGCCGGAAGGGCGGTTTGTCACCAACGATCCGATGACCATCTCGCGCTGGCTGGTTGCAGGTGCCGGGATCGCCTACGTGCCCCTGATGTGGGTGATCAACGAGATCAACAGCGGAGTGCTGGAGATCCTGTTCCCGCGCTATCAGTCCGACCCGCGTCCGGTGTATGCCCTGTATACCGAAAAAGACAAGCTGCCGCTGAAAGTGCAGGTGTGTATTAACTATCTGACGGAGTATTTTGTGGAAGTGGCGGAGCTGTTTCAGGGAATGCGGGGAAGACGCAAAGAGTAATAATTAAATCCTGGAAAGAATATTTGGCATGAATATTTCCGGGATTCTCCAGCCGCATTTCAGGAATTTTCCCGCCCTCCTATCAAGAATAGTTAATTGACACTGCCACCACCCGACATTTACCGTGTAAGCAGTCTGACATTCAGACTGTTATTTTTTTGTTACCAATATGAATAATAAAAATATAATTTTCAGGATTATTTAAACAAGGACCAGAAATGAATCTATTTGAACAAACACCGCCTTCACGCAGGCGCTACGGGCTTGCTGCGTTCATTGGGCTGATCGCAGGGATTGTCTCCGCGTTCGTCAAATGGGGAGCCGAAGTGCCCCTTCCCCCGCGTAGCCCCACCGATTTATTCAGCGGCGCCTGTGGGCCAGAGCAATTAATAAGAGCAGCAAGTCAGATTGATTGCTCTCGCAACTTCTTAAATCCCCCTTATATATTTTTACGCGACTGGCTGGGTGTTGTTGATCCTAACGCGGCGGTTTACACATTTGCCGGGCATATATTTAACTGGGTTGGCGTCACGCATATTATCTTCTCTATCGTCTTCGCCGTAGGTTATTGCATAGTTGCAGAAGTCTTCCCAAAAATTAAACTCTGGCAAGGCCTGCTCGCCGGTGCCCTAGCGCAGCTTTTTGTCCACATGATCTCGTTCCCGCTGATGGGGCTGACACCACCGCTTTTCGAGCTCCCCTGGTATGAGCACGTTTCGGAGATCGTGGGGCATCTGATCTGGTTCTGGTCGATTGAAATTATTCGCCGTGATTTACGTAACCGTATCACTCACGAGCCCGACCCTGAGTTCCCGCGCGGAAACTTACGTTAAAAAAATGGCGCTACCCACAGAGTAGCGCCATTTTTCATGTCGGGTCAGGTCAGGCTGTGCCGCCCACCGTCAGGCTGTCCACTTTCAGCGTTGGCTGGCCTACGCCAACCGGCAGGCTCTGCCCTTCTTTACCGCAGACGCCCACGCCGTTATCCAGCTTCAGATCGTTACCCACCATCGAAATCTGCTGCATGGCTTCAATGCCGGAGCCAATCAGGGTTGCGCCCTTCACGGCTTTGGTCACTTTACCTTTCTCAATCAGATACGCTTCTGAGGTGGAGAAGACAAATTTACCGGAGGTGATATCCACCTGGCCGCCGCCAAAGTTCGGCGCGAAGATACCGTAATCAACAGATTCGATAATTTCCTGCGGTGTGGATTTGCCCGGCAGCATGTAGGTGTTGGTCATACGCGGCATCGGCAGGTGCGCATAAGACTCGCGACGACCGTTACCGGTTGGCGCAACGCCCATCAGGCGCGCGTTCAGTTTGTCCTGCATGTAGCCTTTCAGCACACCGTTTTCGATAAGCACGTTGTACTGGCCCGGCGTACCTTCATCGTCGATAGCCACAGAGCCGCGGCGATCGCGCATCGTGCCGTCATCGACCACGGTGCAAAGCTCAGACGAGACGAGCTGCCCCATCTGGCCACTGAATACGGAAGTGCCACGGCGGTTAAAGTCGCCTTCCAGACCGTGACCCACGGCTTCATGCAGCAGCACGCCCGGCCAGCCAGCCCCCAGCACTACCGGGAATGTCCCGGCAGGCGCAGCAACGGCATTCAGATTCACCAGCGCCATGCGCACGGCTTCTTTGGCCCATGCGTCAGCGCGTGTTTCACCGTCAACATCGCCCAGGAACCAGTCATAACCGAAACGACCACCGCCGCCGCTTGAGCCGCGCTCACGTTTGCCGTCGTCATCGACCTGCACGCTAATGGAAAGACGCACAAGCGGACGCACGTCCGCTGCCAGGGTGCCGTCAGTCGCAGCAACCAGGATTAATTCATAGACTCCGCTCAGGCTGGCAGACACTTCCTGTACACGTTTATCGGCGGCGCGAGCCACTTTGTCCACGCGGCGCAGAATATCCAGCTTCTCTTCGCGGCTCATGCTTTGCAGTGGATCGATGCTGGTATACAGCGGGGAGTGCTGTACTTCACCCAGCGTTTTTACCCGGCCATCGCCAGTGTCACGTACGATGGTACGCGCGGCTTGCGCACTTTGCTCCAGCGCAGCCAGGCTTATCTGATCCGCATACGCAAAACCGGTCTTCTCACCGCTGACGGCACGCACACCAACGCCCTGGTCGATGTTATAAGAGCCATCTTTAATGATGCTGTCTTCTAAAACCCAGGATTCGTGATAGCTCGACTGAAAGTAAAGATCGCCGTAGTCGAGTCGGCGTTCGGTCAGTTGACCAAGAATGGAAAACAGGTCCTGATGGCTCAGGCCGTTCGCTGCCAGCAGATGTTCACTTACCAGGTTCAGACTCATCGTTTTGCTACTCGTTCGTTGCCGCCAAAAGGCGGTAAATAAATTCTTATCAGTTGAGAGTGAGGCAATTAAGCGCCTTCGTCAAATCATTGCTGTGCATCTTTGCGCGGCTGGCGCAGCACTTCATTAATCTGCGGCTTATCAACCGGGCCCGTAATACGGTAACGCAGAATAGAGACTTTACTCCACAGCGGCCCCAGCACTTTACTGGCTGCAAACACCGCCGCGCCGATAATAGGGTTCACCACGAATGCCGTCGCAACGCCTACGGTTGCGGAGATCTCTGGTGCAACCACGGCCTCCATATTCAGCTCGCGGCGAACGAGATCCACCGAACCTTTCATGGCGATATCAGCTTCCAGGCCATCCACCAGCGTGTCGTCCGTGTGCAGCACACCATCTTTGATCCAGGCCGTACTGCGGATGGAATCATAGTAGAAACCTTCGCTGAAGGTATCGCTGAAATCGAAACGCAGCTTACGCAGCAGGGCATCAAAGCTCAGCAGGCGCAGGATCTGCCCTGCATGGCCGGTGCTGACATCTGCGATCTCCCCTTTACCAAAGTTGGTTTTCAGGATGCCGTTCAGAGAAGCTTCGTCTGGTTTCCACGGCGCTGCACGCCAGTGCAAATCGTAGTTCACGTCAAACGAGGAACCACGCAGCGGAGTGCTGATACCAAAGAAGTTGGCCGCCGCATCCAGTTTGTTCCCCTTAATTTGCCCTTTGAGGGATGTACGCTGTTCGCCTGGGTTATTCACCCATTCGCCCTCTGCCGTCAGGCGCCCAAAACCGGTATCCACCAGACCGCCGGAAAGACTTAACGTATTTCCCTGAATCGCTAAATCAGCGTCGATACGGCCATACTTTTGTCCCCACAACCAGCACTCGGCGCAGCGCAGTTGCAGATCGGGCCAGCCGCTGAAATCCACACGCGCAGTGCTGCTGAACGGCGACGAGTTTGCTGACTGATCTTTCCCGGACGCAGTCACCGGGTTGTAGTAGAGGTAGCGGATCGCCGCTTGCCATGGCGCATTATTACGCAGGGTGAGTGTGCCGTTGATCTCCCTGCCCTGCGCCTCGACTTTCGAGCCCGTCGCCGTGGGCTGAGAAACAATGCTGAGGTTATTCCACTGCTGCCCGGCCATCGTCAGCGCCGGGGTGCGCAGGGTAATGGTTTGCGGGAATTGCGCAGCGTCGTCGACATTTTGCCCGACACCTTTCTGGAACAGAGCCAGCCATTCAGCACCATCCATCGGTGGCAGATTCAGCTCGATGCCTGATTGTTCCGGCAATGGCGGGATGGTGCGGCTGTCCGTGGTCCAGATGGCTTTATCAAGGGTAAGCTTGCGGTTCAGCAGCCAGCGGCTATTAAAGTGGTTCGTGCCGTTCGCATTGCCAGTCAGCTCAAAGCTGTTCAGGTTGCCATCCACGTTAAGTTTCACCGGCAGCGACTGGCCGGCTTTCTTATTCAGCGGCGCCGGAAGGTCACTGCTGAGGTTTTTCAGGTCGCCGGTAATGTCGACGTTATACCGCGCGCTGGCGTGATACGGCAGCTCAATGCCAACCTTACCCTTCCAGGACACTGCGCCGTTGATGGCGCCCGCAATCGGCTTTGGTAACACGTCCATGCGGGATGGCTGCCAGCTGGCGTCCATATTGACGGCCACCTGATAGGCTTTTTCACCCTCAGTGGTCGAAAAATCAATGTTAACCGGCTGATTGAACCAGCTCGCCTTCAGCGGGTCACTCTTCAGATTGCCGTTCTCAAAGCTGAACTGCCCGGTGAGGTTTTTCAGGGTGCTATTAAGCGGTTTGATAAACAGGCTGTTGTTATTAAGCCGGACGTCGCCTTTAGCGGTGGTCATCTTCCCGTCCAGCGGGATGTCCAGATGTAAGCGAGCATTCACATCGCCATCAAGTTGCAACTCCTGAAGGGTAGCGGCCAGGGACTCTTTCAGCGGCGTCTCTTCAAAGTAAGGACCAACGGCTTTACCTGGACCGTTGATATCCGCATCAATGAGCAGTTTTTCTTTCGAATAGTCCGGGATGTTCGCCGTCAGGTTGCTGGCGGTCACGCCTCCAAGCCCTACGCTTGCCGACTTCATCCACAGCCCGTCATTGAGGAAGTTAAGCTCAATATCGAGGTTTTTCAGCGCAGGCCAGTTCGGCTGGAAGGCAAAGGTGGCGTTGTGCAAAGGCACCAGCACCTGGAACTGCCCTTCATTATGTTTGTACGGGAAAAGATGCGGGTTGCCGCCATACACCAGCGTGGCGTTATCGGCCTGGCCGCCCTGGATCGCGCCGCTCAGGTAATCCACCAGCTCTTTGCCCATCAGGTTTTCCGGGAAATAGCGCCAGGCCTGAGAGCCATCGTCAGTGCTAATACCGGCCAGGATGCCAAGCCAGGGTTCATCGCCCTCCGGCTGCAAATAACGGAAGTCACCGCGGGCATGTACCGCTTTGGCTTTCACATCAATATTGCGTCCATCCAGCTGGAAGCCTTTATCATTTTTGAGCCAGTTAAGCGTGGCGGTGCCTTTTTCTATCTCCAGCGGGGCGCGGAATACCGTTTCGTATGGCATTTTGGCGTCGGCCATTTCAGCCGTCAGCCTGCCGTCCTCAACGCTGCCTTCCAGCTTGCCGCTAAAGTGCTGCGCGCCTGGCAGCAGTTTCCACTGTTTCCAGGCCAGGTCTTTCCATGTCGCCTGGAAGCGGGTTTTTTCTGTGGCCTGTAAGGGGATATCCAGCGCCAGCGTCTCTATCTGCCCGCTTGGCTGTGTTGCCAGCCAGATGTCACCCAAATCAGGAGAGAGTTTGGCCGCCATTGAGCGCAGTCCTTCGACTGCGGCCAGATCCAGATTGCTGGCGCGGATGCGTAACTCATCGCTACGTTTACTGCTTGTCCCGCCAACATCCTGCTCGGGTATCCAGGCCAGCGCCAGCGCGCCACGCGGCCAGGGTTTGCTGTCCATGGTGATGCGTGTATCCGGGATAACGAATTGCCAGCCGTTCTGTACTTTGGTGACGTGTGCGGTCAGGTTATCAACGGATAGCTGATGCTGCTCGTTTTCCCCTTTCCAGCTCCCGCCCCCTTGTTTCAGCCAGATATCACCGCTGGCGAATTCGCCTTTGGTCAGAGTCATCCAGCCTTCCAGACTAAAACGGGCGGTTTCCAGCTGCATGTTTTGCTGTAACCAGTCGCCCAGCCAGGGCTTCACATCCACATCATCGGCTTGCAGCCAGACCTTGCCATTGTTCAGCAGACCATTGTCATCGCGCAGATCCATCCGCACCTGCATCACGCCATGCTGCCCGTTCAGGCTGGAGAGGTTAACCTGCCCTTCGGCGCGATGTCGGTCTTTGCCGTTAAGCCAGGTCAGCTGTGGAATGGCCAGCTCAGCGCGCTGGCCGGAGAGCGTAATAAAGCTCACTTCGCTGTCGCGCAGATCGAAATGATCGAACTGGCGCAGGAAGAGATCGCTTATCCGGTTGGTTTCGATACCCTGGCTACTGTCACCACTGCGCAGTGGGGTGTTGGTCAGAAACTGGAGCTGATAAAAGGTGAGATCGCGAAACTGCCAGCGAAGATGCAGCAAGCTTTGCCAGACATCCAGCGCCAGAGTCACACGTTTGATTTTCAGATAGCCGCCATCTTTCAGGCTGGCATTGATATCCCGCACATCGAGCGTCGGGCCGAAGTTTTGCCAGTTGGCGCTAACCTGGCTCACGTCCACCGGCACGCCGGTGGTGGATTCGATTTTCGCCAGCACCTGCGGGCGCCAGCTGTCAAGATGCGGTAAAACGAGGCGCAGCCCGCTCACGAGCAACGCGACAATCACGACAAGCGTTGCCCCTGTAAGCAGTAAAATCCCCGGCAATCGCCTCACGCATCTCTCCTTGTCAGCCTTTGGTCTCGCAGCGTACTGCGTCTTACATCATGACTACGTCAAACTGCTCCTGGTTATAGAGCGGCTCGATTTGCACTTTAACCTGTTTGCCGACAAAGATTTCCACTTCCGCCAGCGCGTGCGACTCTTCACCTTTGAGGGCCTCAGCCACCGCAGGGGAAGCATAGACCAGAAAACGGTCAGAGTCGTAGGCGTGATGGACACGTACAACTTCACGCATGATTTCGTAACAGACAGTCTCCACCGTCTTTACGGTGCCGCGACCGTGACAGGTCGGGCATTCATTACACAGCACGTGCTCTACGCTTTCGCGGGTACGCTTACGCGTCATTTCCACCAGACCCAGCTGTGAGAAGCCGTTGATACTGGTTTTCACGCGATCTTTACTCAGCGCCTGCTCCAGCGAGTGCAGTACGCGGCGGCGGTGATCTTCATTATTCATATCGATAAAGTCGATGATGATAATGCCGCCCAGATTCCGCAGACGAAGCTGGCGCGCGATAGCCTGCGTCGCTTCGATGTTGGTATTGAAAATGGTGTCGTCCAGATTACGATGGCCAACAAAGGCCCCGGTGTTGATATCCACCGTGGTCATGGCTTCGGTCTGATCGATAATCAGATAACCGCCCGATTTCAGCTCAACCTTGCGCTCAAGCGCGCGCTGGATTTCGTTCTCTACGTCATAGAGATCGAAAATCGGCTGGCGGCCGGAGTAGTGCTCCAGCAGACCGGGCATTTCCGGGATATATTCAGCGGTAAACTCCAGCAGCGCTTCATACGTCAGGCGGGAGTCAACACGAATTCTGTCGAGCTGCGCATCGGCAAAGTCGCGCAACACGCGCTGAGCGAGCGCCAGTTCGCCGTACAGCTGATAACGGGTCTGGTTGCGTTTTTTACGCTCCATCACCTTGGTCCAGACGCGTTTCAGGTAGGCCGCATCAGACGCCAGATCCTCTTCGCTGATCCCTTCTGCCGCAGTACGGATGATAAATCCGCCCTGTTCGTCGCAGTAGGCGCTCACCACTTTTTTCAGGCGTTCGCGTTCGCTTTCGCTCTCAATGCGCTGCGAGACACCAACGTGCGAAGCACCCGGCATAAAGACCAGATAACGGGAAGGAAGCGTGATGTCGGTCGTCAGGCGTGCGCCTTTGGTGCCCAGAGGATCTTTCACCACCTGCACCATCAGATCCTGACCCTGACGTACCAGCTCGGAGATATCGCGGACGGCAAACTGTTTTTGCTCTTCGCCTGCAACGCACTCGGTGTGCGGCATGATATCGGAGGCATGTAAAAATGCCGCCTTATCCAGTCCAATATCTACAAAAGCCGCCTGCATACCCGGTAGTACACGACTGACACGACCTTTGTAGATATTGCCTACTATTCCGCGCCGCGCTTCACGCTCAATATGAATTTCCTGAAGAATGCCACCATCAATGTAGGCCACACGGGTTTCCGATGGCGTTACGTTTACCAACAATTCAGCCGTCATAATTATCCCTTCCCTCACGCAGTGAGTTAAAATTGCTCAGCAACTCATACGTTTCCACCAGCGGTAAGCCGACTACGGCGTGATAGCTGCCATTAATCTTCCTGACAAAACAGCCACCCAACCCTTGAATACCGTATGCACCTGCTTTATCCATTGGTTCACCGCTGGCGATATACGCGGCGATCTCGTCGTCGGTAAGCACTCTGAACGTGACGTCCGTGACCACCAGGCAATCCAGTACGTCCTGGCTATCAGCCAGCGCCACTGCGGTCATCACCTGATGAGTTTGTCCGGACATCTTGCGCAGCATTCGCGCCGCATGTTCTGCGTCGCGGGGTTTCTCAAGGACTTCACCGTTTAGAATGACGATGGTATCTGCCCCCAGCACCGGTAAATCACGCGGCACAAGCGCCACACCAGCACGCGCTTTTTCACGTGCAAGGCGGGAAACATACTGCTGGGCGCTTTCACCCTCAGCACGTTTTTCTTCAATGCCGGTAACGATGCGTTCAAAGGAGACGCCCAATTGCGTGAGCAACTCCTGACGACGCGGTGAACCAGAGGCAAGATATACAGACGTCATAGAAACCTTTTATTGCACGGCAAACTGCTGACGAACTTTACGCATCAGCAGGAACAGCCACGGCCAGAGCACACCATTCACTACACTACTCCAGAACACTTCCGGTCGGAAAGAGACATTGATCACTAAAAACTCTGCCCAGAAAACAACGATATCCGCAGCAAGCGACAACAACATCACCACCAGCGCCTGTTGCCAGAGCGCGAGGTTACGAAAGAGCTGGAATTTGAGTGCGACGAGGTACGCAATAATGCTCATGGATAAGGCGCGCACGCCAAGCGTAGAGCCACTAATGAGATCCAGTATGGCACCCATCACAAAACCTGTGCCGACATTTACGCGGTGCGGCAGGGCCAGGATCCAGTAGAGCAAAATGAGCAATACCCAGTTTGGCCGGAAGACAAGGATGTCGTCCGGCCAGGGCATAATTTGCAGCAACAGTGCTATGAGAAACGAGAGCCAGATAACCCAGCGTCCCTGGCTACGATAACTTGCCACTACTGCCCTCCCTGGGAGAGTCGTGGTGGCGGTGGCGCATCCGGTGGAGGCTGCGTTAATCCCGTAGCAGGAGCAGGGACTGGCGCAGGTGGCCCCATAGAGTCTGCTGGCGGAAGCACCTGCGGCATCATTTGCATCAGGCGTTCATTCGCAACACGGTGAACCTCTTCCGGGGTCATCGGGTTAGTGCCGTTACGATCGGCGCCCCACAGAAGCAGCAAATAGCGCAAACGCTGTAAACCGGCCGTTGGACGAGCCTGAATCACGGTGTAAGCACGCTGAGTATCCAGCTTCACAGACGAGACAACCCCAACCGGATAGCCTTCAGGGAAGCGTCCGCCAAGGCCGGATGTCACCAGCACATCGCCCACACGAATATCCGTGTTGGCTGGCAGGTGTTCCAGTTGCAGATCGTCCGTACAGCCGTTACCGGCCGCGATCACACGGATGTCGTTACGGAGTACCTGAATCGGCAGTGCATGGGTTGCATCGCAAATCAGCAGGACGCGGCTGGTCAGTTTCGCGACCGCCACAACCTGGCCGACAACACCTTTATCACTGATGACAGGCTGGCCTTCATAAACCCCGTTGACGCTACCTTTGTCGATCACCACCTGATCGCTGTAAGGATCGTTTACGGTGGAGATAACCTGGGTCACCATTTTCTGCTCGTCCTGACGCAGCGGCGAGCCAAGCAGTTCACGCAGACGCGCGTTTTCCTGCTTATATTGCCCAAGCATCAGCAGCTCGCTATTTTTCAGCAGCAGTTCCTGACGTAACGCCCGGTTTTCAAGTTCGAGCTGGTCACGTGAAGACAGCGTTTGAGAAACGGAGTCGAGTAATTCACGGGGACCATTTGATACAAAGTAGAAAGGACTGACGGCGGTATCCATGTACGTTCTGATTTGGCTGAACGTACCGAGGCGGCTATCGGCAATAATGACACCAAGCGCCACCAGAACCGCCAGGATCAGGCGAAACTGTAGCGATGGGCCACGGCTAAAAATTGGCTTCATAGGCTATGCGTATTCTCGCGTCAGAGAGAAAGGGTAGCCATTCGCTACCCTTTCACAACCGACTACTCTTCGCTGAACAAGTCGCCGCCGTGCATGTCGATCATTTCCAGCGCCTTGCCACCACCACGGGCGACGCAAGTCAGTGGATCTTCTGCAACTACGACAGGAATACCTGTCTCTTCCATTAACAGGCGGTCGAGGTTACGCAGCAGCGCACCACCACCGGTCAGCACCATACCGCGCTCTGAGATGTCAGAAGCCAGTTCTGGTGGGCACTGTTCCAGGGCAACCATTACCGCGCTCACGATACCGGTCAGCGGCTCTTGCAGCGCTTCGAGGATTTCGTTGGAGTTCAGGGTAAAGCCACGTGGAACGCCTTCAGCCAGGTTACGACCACGAACTTCGATTTCGCGAACTTCGTCACCTGGGTAAGCAGAACCGATTTCGTGCTTGATACGCTCTGCGGTGGCTTCACCGATCAGAGAGCCGTAGTTACGGCGCACATAATTAATAATGGCTTCGTCGAAGCGGTCACCACCGATACGTACGGAAGAGGAGTAAACCACACCGTTCAGGGAGATAACGGCCACTTCAGTGGTACCACCACCGATATCAACCACCATAGAACCGGTCGCTTCAGACACAGGCAGACCCGCACCGATTGCCGCAGCCATTGGCTCTTCAATCAGGAACACTTCACGCGCACCAGCACCCTGAGCGGATTCACGGATCGCACGACGTTCTACCTGCGTTGCACCAACGGGCACACACACCAGAACACGCGGGCTTGGACGCATGAAGCTGTTGCTGTGAACCTGCTTGATGAAGTGCTGAAGCATTTTTTCAGTCACGAAGAAGTCAGCAATAACACCGTCTTTCATTGGGCGGATCGCGGCGATGTTGCCTGGGGTACGACCCAGCATCTGCTTCGCATCATGACCCACAGCAGCCACGCTTTTTGGCGAGCCGGCACGGTCCTGACGAATGGCCACAACGGAAGGCTCATTCAATACGATGCCTTGTCCTTTTACATAAATAAGGGTATTCGCGGTACCCAGGTCAATGGACAGGTCATTGGAAAACATGCCACGAAATTTTTTCAACATACTAAGGGATAATCCTGAAAGCTGGGGCGGAAAACAAAATCCGCTTACTTTACCAACCACACGCAGCAGCGACAAGGCGCAAAAATCGTCTGCTACGGTGAAAATTAGTGCAGTACGTTTCCTTTGTTACAAATTCATCCCCTGAGTCCATCAGGGCTGAGTAAACAGTAGCGTCCCTCACTTTCATTTGTAACCAGTCAAAGGTCGTTCACTGGCTTTTGCTCGTCATACTCAAAGCTACAGGCGCGATATTCTACGTGAAAACAAATTAAACGGCAGGTCAAACAGAGTATCTTTGCAAATATTTTTTCACATTGGTGTCAAGAGGCTGAGAGGACGCAAAAAAATCGCCCTGACCGCCCGCAACACCGCGCTCTGTCAACATCTGCCATTCGCCTCTGGAGCGCACGCCGGTGGCAAATACTTGTGTTCGCGTTCCTTTGCACGCTTCAACCAGGCTCTGAACCAGAAGCTGATTTTCCGTGCGTTTTTCGATATTCCTTACCAGCCCTGGATGAAGCTTCAATAATTCGACATCCAGTTCCTTGATCCAGCTGGTGCTGACCAGCGTCAGGCCCGCCTGCGTGACCGCCACACGAGCGCCGAGCGCATTCATCAAACGTACCACCGGGCGTAACCGGCTGATGTGTTGACCTACATCCGCCTCAGCAAGTTCAAAAATAATGCGTTTGCGTTGCGATTTTTCGCATTGCATTAATACATCGCGTAGCCAGCGCTGAAAACGCGGGCGAATCAAAGACTCGACGGTGACCTGTAACGCCAGGTTTTCCTCAGGCCAAAACGTTAAGAAAGGAATAAGCCGCGTAATTTGCTGGCGGTCGTACTCTTCTGATAACCCAAATTGCAGCACCATCGGCAGATACTCTGCCGAAATCACCTCTTCCGTACCGTCGAAAATACGGCACATCAGTTCACGGTGATGTACATGACCGTCTTTCATGACCGCCGGTTTTTGATAAATACGTGGCCCGCCGCGACTCAGCATTTGCTCAATCAGCGTCCGCCAGCGCACATTCCCGCGCCCTTTTTCCGGCAGCGAATCATCATATACGGCCCACCCGTTCGCTCCTTGCAACACAGCGTTGCGGGTAGCGGCTTCCGCATGTTCCATGACCTGTTCAGTCGATTGCCCGCCGCGCCAGGCGCAGATACCAATATGGACCATGTCATCCCTGTCGAGCATTTTACTTTGCGGCAGGGCATCAACAGCTTTAAGCAGTTGACCTGCAATACTTTCCGACTCTTTTAGCGTGCGGTGCGGCAACAGCACGGCAAAATCGCTGCGGTGATAGCGCGCCAGCAGCGAGCCAGGATAGCGCATAATAAAGGTCGACAGCAGGTTGATAAGGACAAAGAGATTATCTTCCGCCACGGCCCGTCCCCAGTTGTCACGTAGCAGATCAAAATCGGGCAGGCGGATCATCATCACGACCCCGTGCGTACCCACTTTTTCAGGGTCATCCAGCAGCGTAGCCAGCTGATTATCAAAGAAGAGACGGTTATTCAGACCGGTTTTATTGTCCTGCGCGGCGTAAGAGCGAATCAGAGTATCCATCCGACTGCGCTGATCGCTGGCAAACTGGATCTCCGAAAGCAGCACGTCCAGAGCGCTGCTGGTGCGCGACGGCCATTCGTAGATTGACCCGCGAACCTGCGGACCACGTTCACCGTTTAAAATGCGTACCGAGCGATTTTCCAGCAATTCCTGCCCTGAAAGCTGACGACGCTGCCAGCGCACGGCCAGAAAAATCAGCAACACAATAAACCCGACCGCCAGCGTGAGCGGCGCGGTGGTCATTAAAGAGCGGAAGTAATTTGCCATCGGATCCTGGTAAACCAGTTTGATGGTCATACCTGGATTTTTCAGCGAGTGGACTGTCACTTCACGATACTGATTCATCATGCCTGCCGGACGGTAGCTTCCCTGTCGGGCATGGCTGAAGACGAGCGAATTCCCCTGGCGGATGTCTATCTGGACGATATCAACCGGTACCATAATTTCATCCAGCTCACGCGACAGGGTCGGCAGTGGCGTGGTCACCAGACGCGTATCAATGACTGATGCCACAGACTGGATACGGTTTACCAGCTTGTCCTGAATGGCGTTATAAAAACTCAGGGAACAGCCGATAAGCGTGACAAAGATGGTGAGCCCCGTCAGCAGCGTGATAAAAGCCGAGAATTTCGTCGTTAATCGCATCCTTGAGATTACTCCGTGGGTTGATGGGGTAGCGAGTAAGCGCTAACTTGCATTTCAAATGCGGCATACTACCAAACCTGGTGTATCTGGCAATTTATTGCGTTAAATCGGCATTGGCTTTCAATGAGCGAGTATAGTCTTCAGAAAATTTTTTCCAATCATCATACGTAGTGAGGACCCTGTATGCAGGCTTTGATCTTAGAACAGCAGGACGGCAAAACGCTTGCCTCGGTGCAAACCATTGAAGAGAACCGTCTGCCGGAAGGTGACGTAACCGTCGACATCGACTGGTCCAGCCTGAATTATAAGGATGCGCTGGCCATCACCGGCAAAGGCAAAATCATCCGTAATTTCCCGATGGTTCCAGGTATCGATTTCGCGGGCCGTGTGCATACGAGCGAAGATCCTCGCTTCCATGCTGGGCAGCAGGTGCTGCTCACCGGCTGGGGCGTTGGCGAAAACCACTGGGGTGGTCTTGCGGCGCAGGCCCGGGTGAAAGGCGACTGGCTGGTGCCGATGCCGACAGGTCTGGATGGCCGTAAAGCGATGATCATTGGCACCGCAGGCTTTACCGCCATGCTCTGCGTGATGGCGCTGGAAGATGCCGGTATTCGTCCTGAATCAGGTGAAATCGTTGTCACCGGGGCCAGCGGTGGCGTGGGCAGTACGGCCGTGACGCTGCTGCACAAATTAGGCTACCAGGTTGCTGCCGTATCAGGACGTGAAAGCACCCACGACTACCTGCGCCAGCTGGGCGCAAACCGTATTCTGGGACGTGACGAATTTGCCGAAACCCGTCCGCTGGAAAAACAGATCTGGGCTGGTGCGGTCGATACCGTGGGCGACAAAGTGCTGGCAAAAGTGCTGGCGCAAATGAACTACGGCGGTTGTGTAGCGGCCTGCGGCCTGGCGGGTGGATTTGCCCTGCCAACCACCGTCATGCCATTTATTCTGCGCAATGTGCGTTTACAGGGGGTAGATTCCGTCATGACCCCTGCGGCGCGTCGTGCAGAAGCCTGGGAACGCCTGTCGCGTGACCTGCCAGAATCGTTCTACGCCCAGAGCGCAACCGAAATCAGCCTTAGCCAGGCACCGGAATATGCCAATAAGATCATGGATAACCAGTTCCACGGCCGCGCGCTGGTGAAAATTGTCTAATCTTCAAATTTTCGTGACATATTCGCGCTAACCCTTCTCCTCCGTCATGCTTAGAAAAACGCATGACGGAGGATGCCATGAAAACCAGAAAACTGACGGAAGCCGACGTAACGTCCGAGTCTGTCTTTATGTTACAGCGCCGCCAGATCCTGAAAATGCTTGGCATCAGCGCAACCGCCCTGACACTCTCACCGGCAGCCCATGCCGACCTGCTTGACTGGTTTAAAGGCAACGATCGCCCGAAAGCCCCTTCCGGTGCGCCACTCACCTTTACCAAACCGGCGGAATGGCAAAACAAACTCACGTTAACACCTGAAGACAAAGTCACCGGTTACAACAACTTCTACGAGTTTGGTCTGGATAAGGCCGACCCGGCAGCCAACGCGGGCGGCATGAAAACCGATCCCTGGACGTTGAAAATTGACGGCGAGGTCGCAAAGCCCCTGACCCTGGATCACCACGACCTGACCACCCGTTTCCCGCTGGAAGAACGCATTTACCGGATGCGCTGTGTCGAAGCCTGGTCGATGGTCGTACCCTGGGTGGGATTCCCGCTGCATAAGCTGCTGGAGATGGTTGAGCCCACCAGCAATGCAAAATATGTCGCTTTTCAGACGCTCTACTCACCTGATGAGATGCCCGGCCAGAAGGACCGGTTTATCGGCGGTGGGCTGGATTATCCTTATGTAGAAGGGTTGCGCCTCGATGAAGCCATGCATCCGCTCACCCTGCTTACGGTAGGTGTGTACGGTAAAGCTCTCCCGCCACAAAACGGCGCACCTATTCGCTTAACCGTACCGTGGAAATACGGATTTAAAGGGATTAAATCGATTGTCAGTATTAAGCTCACCCGTGAACGCCCTCCTACCACCTGGAATCTGGCCGCGCCCGATGAGTACGGTTTTTTTGCCAATGTGAATCCGCATGTGGATCACCCTCGCTGGTCACAGGCCACAGAACGTTTTATCGGCTCAGGCGGCGCGCTGGACGTTAAGCGTCAGCCAACGCTGCTGTTTAACGGCTATGCTGATGAGGTCGCTTCTCTGTATCGCGGCCTGAATTTACGGGAGAATTTTTAAGTGCGGTTAAGCGTAAAACAGATAACCTGGCTCAAGGTCATTTTGCACTTAGCGGGATTGCTTCCTTTTATCTGGCTGTTTTGGGCAGCCAGTCACGGATACTTCAGCGCCGACCCGGCAAAGGATATTCAACACTTTACCGGTAGGATGGCTCTGAAATTTCTGCTGGCCACCTTGCTGGTTTCGCCTTTAGCGCGCTACGCTAAACAGCCATTATTGATACGTACCCGTCGGCTTTTAGGGCTATGGTGTTTTGCCTGGGCGACGCTGCACCTCACCAGCTATGCGCTGCTTGAGCTGGGTATTAACAATCTGGCATTGCTGGGTCGTGAGCTGGTTACGCGTCCTTATCTGACGTTAGGTATCGTCAGCTGGCTGATTTTACTGGCACTGACGCTGACCTCGACGCAATTTGCGCAGCGAAAACTGGGCAGGCGTTGGCAACTGCTGCACAACTTCGTCTATCTTGTCGCGATCCTCGCTCCCATACATTACCTATGGTCGGTGAAGATTTTATCCCCGCAACCCATCATCTACGCCCTGCTCGCACTGGCTCTTTTAGCGTGGCGTTACAAGAAGTTCCGCCAGTGGATGAGATAGTTCGCGAAACTGTGCGTTTTCCCGCAGATTACTTATCCGCCGCGACTCTTTTTCGGATAGCGGTTGATAATCTTCCCTGATAAGACCAGTATTTAGCTGCCAAATGCTACGAAATCGTTATAATGTGCGACCTTGGTTTTCCTGACAGGGGTTTTAGGCCTCTGAAAAGGTGACAATCGCGCATCGAAGGTATATTTTGTTTTTTACCGGAGAATCGCAGGAGATAGCAGCACAATGGCTGACAAGTTCCAGATCTTAGTTTTGAACGGACCGAACTTAAACATGCTCGGCACCCGTGAGCCAGAGAAGTACGGCACCCTGACATTGAGTGAAATTGTTAACCGTCTTGGGACGGAAGCGGCCTCATTGAATGTGGATTTGGATCATTTTCAGTCAAACGCGGAGTACGCAATCATCGACCGTATTCATCAGGCTAAAGACAATGTGGACTATATCCTGATCAATCCGGCCGCGTTTACGCACACCAGTGTTGCTATCCGTGACGCGCTGCTTGCGGTGAGTATCCCGTTCATCGAGATCCACCTCAGCAACGTACATGCGCGGGAGCCGTTCCGTCACCATTCGTATCTGTCAGATATCGCCGCTGGCGTTATCTGCGGACTTGGTGCGGACGGTTATTCATACGCTTTACAGACAGCGGTAAAACGCTTGTCACAATCACACTAAACAAGAGTACGGAACCCACTCATGGATATTCGTAAGATTAAAAAACTGATCGAGCTGGTTGAAGAATCAGGCATCTCCGAACTGGAAATTTCTGAAGGCGAAGAGTCTGTACGCATCAGCCGTGCAGCCCCAGCCGCTAGCTTCCCGGTAATGCAGCAAGCTTACGCTGCACCGATGATGCAGC
Organism: Enterobacter sp. Tr-810; assembly: GCF_011752765.1. Lineage (NCBI taxonomy): Bacteria > Pseudomonadati > Pseudomonadota > Gammaproteobacteria > Enterobacterales > Enterobacteriaceae > Enterobacter > Enterobacter sp. Tr-810. Next base: position 261,786 of record NZ_VWWW01000006.1, read on the forward strand.
AGCCTGCGCTGGCCGCAGCCGTTGCACCAGCAGCAGAAGCCGCACCTGCAGCAGCTGCAGAAATCAGTGGTCACATCGTACGTTCCCCAATGGTTGGTACTTTCTACCGCACCCCGAGCCCGGACGCGAAAGCGTTCATCGAAATCGGTCAGAAAGTCAATGTAGGCGATACCCTGTGCATCGTTGAAGCCATGAAAATGATGAACCAGATCGAAGCAGACAAGTCAGGTACTGTGAAAGCGATTCTGGTCGAAAGTGGTCAGCCGGTTGAATTCGACGAGCCGCTGGTCGTCATCGAGTAACGAGGCGCACATGCTGGATAAAATTGTTATCGCCAACCGCGGCGAGATTGCTCTGCGTATTCTTCGTGCCTGTAAAGAACTGGGCATCAAGACTGTCGCGGTGCACTCAAGCGCGGATCGCGATTTAAAACACGTATTGCTGGCGGATGAGACGGTCTGTATTGGCCCGGCTCCGTCCGTAAAAAGCTATCTGAACATCCCGGCTATCATCAGCGCCGCTGAAATCACCGGCGCGGTGGCAATTCATCCGGGTTATGGCTTCCTCTCTGAGAACGCCAACTTTGCTGAGCAGGTTGAACGCTCTGGCTTTATCTTCATCGGCCCGAAAGCCGACACCATTCGCCTGATGGGTGACAAAGTGTCTGCAATCACGGCGATGAAAAAAGCCGGTGTTCCAACCGTTCCAGGTTCTGACGGCCCTCTGACCGACGACATGGATGCTAACCGTGCTCATGCTAAACGCATTGGCTACCCGGTTATTATCAAGGCGTCCGGCGGTGGCGGCGGTCGCGGGATGCGCGTTGTGCGCAGCGACACCGAACTGGCGCAGTCCATCTCCATGACCAAAGCTGAAGCGAAAGCGGCTTTCAGCAATGACATGGTGTACATGGAAAAATACCTGGAAAACCCACGTCACATCGAAATTCAGGTGCTGGCAGACGGTCAGGGTAACGCTATCTATCTGGCAGAACGTGACTGCTCTATGCAGCGTCGTCACCAGAAAGTTGTTGAAGAAGCACCAGCACCGGGCATTACCCCGGAACTGCGTCGCTACATCGGCGAGCGTTGCTCTAAAGCCTGTGTGGATATCGGCTATCGCGGTGCAGGTACCTTTGAGTTCCTGTTCGAAAACGGCGAGTTCTATTTCATCGAAATGAACACCCGTATTCAGGTAGAACACCCGGTTACCGAAATGATCACCGGCGTTGACCTGATCAAAGAGCAGCTGCGTATTGCAGCCGGTCAGCCTCTGTCCATCAAGCAGGAAGAAGTTGTGGTGAAAGGCCATGCGGTAGAATGCCGTATCAACGCCGAAGACCCGAATACCTTCCTGCCAAGCCCGGGTAAAATCACGCGTTTCCACGCGCCGGGTGGCTTTGGTGTGCGTTGGGAGTCTCATATCTACGCCGGCTACACCGTACCGCCGTACTATGACTCAATGATCGGTAAGCTGATTTGCTACGGCGAAAACCGTGACGTGGCTATTGCCCGCATGAAGAACGCCCTGCAAGAACTGATCATCGATGGTATCAAAACCAACGTTGACCTGCAGATGCGTATCATGAGTGACGAGCACTTCCAGAATGGTGGAACTAACATCCACTATCTGGAGAAAAAACTCGGTATGCACGAGAAGTAAGACTGTATCGACGCTAAAAGGCCGGACTTTCCGGCCTTTTTTATTTCTGGGGATCAGAAAGCCCCATCATGTACAATCCCCGCTTTCTTCATCCACAAGGGACAAAAAATGGACACGCGTTTTGTTCAGGCCCATAAAGAAGCGCGCTGGGCGCTGTGGCTGACCCTTCTCTATCTAGCTGCATGGTTAGTAACTGCTTACTTACCTGATTCCGCTATTGGCATCACCGGCTTGCCACACTGGTTTGAAATGGCCTGCCTGCTGGTACCGCTGGTATTTATTGTGTTGTGCTGGGCAATGGTGAAATTTATCTATCGTGATATTCCGCTGGAGGACGATGATGCAGCTTGAAGTCATTCTGCCCCTTATCGCTTACCTGCTGGTGGTGTTTGGTCTGTCAGTTTATGCCATGCGTAAAAGAACGACAGGCACCTTCCTGAACGAGTATTTCCTCGGTAGTCGCTCGATGGGCGGAGTCGTGCTGGCCATGACGCTCACAGCAACTTACATCAGCGCCAGCTCGTTTATCGGCGGGCCCGGCGCTGCCTATAAATACGGGTTAGGCTGGGTGCTGTTAGCGATGATTCAGCTTCCTGCCGTCTGGCTCTCGCTGGGCATTCTGGGTAAAAAATTTGCTATTTTGGCCCGTCGCTATAATGCCGTAACGCTCAACGATATGCTGTTTGCCCGCTACCAGAGCCGACTGTTGGTATGGCTAGCGAGCCTAAGCCTGCTGGTCGCCTTTATCGGCGCGATGACGGTGCAATTTATCGGTGGGGCGCGTCTGCTGGAAACCGCAGCGGGTATTCCTTACGAAACGGGGCTTATCATCTTCGGGGTCAGCATTGCGCTCTATACCGCCTTTGGCGGATTCCGCGCCAGCGTGCTGAACGATACGATGCAGGGCATGGTCATGCTCATTGGTACGATTGTCCTGCTGGTCGGTATCGTTCATGCCGCAGGTGGCCTGAGCCATGCAGTTGAAACGCTCGAAGCGATTGATCCGAAACTGGTCTCGCCGCAGGGAGCGGATGATATCCTTTCCCCGACATTTATGACCTCCTTCTGGGTGCTGGTTTGCTTTGGTGTGATTGGCCTGCCGCATACCGCCGTGCGTTGTATCTCTTATAAGGACAGCAAAGCGGTTCATAAAGGCATCATCATTGGCACCATTGTGGTTGCTATCCTGATGTTTGGCATGCATCTGGCAGGCGCATTAGGTCGTGCCGTGATCCCGGATCTCACCGTGCCGGACCTGGTGATCCCAACATTAATGGTCAAAGTTCTGCCGCCGTTTGCCGCCGGGATATTCCTTGCTGCACCGATGGCCGCCATCATGTCGACGATCAACGCCCAACTGCTGCAAAGTTCCGCTACGATCATTAAAGATCTCTATCTGAACGTGCGTCCTGAACAGGTCACCAATGAAACACGCTTAAAACGCATGTCGGCCGTGATAACCCTGGTGCTGGGAGCGCTGTTGTTGTTAGCCGCATGGCGTCCGCCAGAGATGATCATCTGGCTCAACCTGCTTGCGTTTGGCGGGCTGGAAGCCGTGTTCCTGTGGCCACTGGTTCTGGGGCTGTACTGGGAGCGGGCAAATGCCGCTGGTGCCTTAAGCGGCATGATTGTCGGTGGCGTGCTGTATGCCGTCCTGGCGACATTTAAAATTCAGTATCTGGGCTTCCATCCGATTGTGCCTTCGCTACTGTTAAGTTTGCTGGCGTTTGTGGTGGGTAACCGTTTTGGCCAACCCGTGCCACAGGCTGCCGTAATTTCTACTGATAAATAAAGAGTTTTGCCATGCCGTGGATCCAACTAAAACTGAACACAACCGGCGCTAACGCCGAAGAGCTGAGCGATGCGCTGATGGAAGCCGGTTCGGTTTCCATCACCTTCCAGGACACGCATGACACCCCGGTGTTTGAGCCGCTGCCTGGCGAAACACGCCTGTGGGGCGACACCGACGTTATCGGCCTGTTCGACGCAGAAACCGACATGAAAGAGGTGGTCGCGACCCTGGAAAACCACCCGCTGCTGGGTGTTGGCTTTGTGCATAAAATTGAACAGCTGGAAGACAAAGACTGGGAACGCGAGTGGATGGATAATTTCCACCCGATGCAGTTCGGCAAACGTCTTTGGATCTGCCCAAGCTGGCGCGATGTGCCGGATGAAAACGCGGTCAACGTGATGCTTGATCCGGGTCTGGCGTTTGGTACGGGTACACACCCGACAACGTCACTGTGCCTGCAATGGCTGGATGGACTGGATCTGGAAGGCAAAACAGTGATCGATTTCGGCTGCGGATCCGGGATCCTCGCGATTGCCGCACTGAAACTGGGCGCGAAAAAAGCCATCGGGATCGATATCGATCCGCAGGCGATTCAGGCCAGCCGTGATAACGCCGAACGCAATGGCGTATCCGATCGTCTGGAACTGTATCTGCCAGACGCCCAGCCAGAGGTCATGAAAGCCGATGTAGTGGTCGCTAACATCCTGGCTGGCCCATTACGCGAACTGGCCCCGTTAATCAGCGTGCTGCCCGTTGAGGGTGGTCTGCTGGGCCTTTCTGGTATCCTGGCAAGCCAGGCAGACAGCGTTTGCGAAGCCTATGCCGATCTCTTTGCGCTCGACCCTGTGGTTGAGAAAGAAGAGTGGTGTCGTATTACCGGCCGTAAAAAATAAGCATTTGGCGTGGTCATCTGACCACGCCTGCCTTCCTCGAATTTTTCTCTCGCCGCCAGATGTTCTTCGGTAAAATAACCCTATCAATCATATTGTTAATATATGGTTGAATTACAAAAATTCACCGGAAGAATATTATGACTCACTTAACTGGCAAGGCAGCGCTGTTCGCGCTGAGCATTATCTCGGCTTCTGCTTACGCATCGCACTGGAGCTACCAGGGAGAAGGCGCACCGGAACACTGGGGTGAACTGGATGACGCGTACAAGACCTGCCAAAGCGGGATGAATCAATCACCTGTCAATATTGATTCAACTGCCAAAGCGCATCTCTCCCCGCTGCAAACACACTACACCGATGGCCTTGTGACCCTGACAAATAACGGCCATACCATTCAGGCAACTGAAAAAGCAGAAACTCGCGACACCATCACCCTCGACAAGCAATCCTGGACGCTACAGCAATTCCATTTCCACGCACCGAGTGAAAACACCATTCACGGCAAAAAATACGCGATGGAAATGCATTTGGTACATAAAAATAGCGATGGCGAGCTGGTCGTGGTTGCGGTGATGTTCGATAAGGGTGCCGCAGCTCCTGAGCTTGAAAAACTGTGGAGCGTAATGCCCGAGCAAGCCGGGCAGAGCGTCGCCATCAAGCAGGATCTTGATCTCAATAAGCTTCTGCCAAAAAATAAAACCTACTGGCGCTTTAGCGGTTCTCTGACCACTCCACCGTGCTCCGAAGGTGTGACCTGGATTGTTCTTCAGCAACCACTCACCCTTTCTGCCGCGCAACTGGAGAAATTCACCCATACCATGCATCACGATAATAACCGCCCGGTACAGTCACTTCATGGACGCGTCGTTGTCGAATAACGTGCATTTTTTGCGCTAAGATCATGTTCTAAATTGCGACGCAGATCGCATAGAACTGGGATAATCCGCTGCAAAAAACAGCAGATTATCCCGCTTATGTGATACCTTTATTCAGAAATGATGAGAAGTTACGGGAAATTGTAAGAGACGATAAAATAACCGTTATCGCATAACACAATGATTTAAATAGTGAATAATTTTCACCACTGGCCCTGAGCGGCGATTCATTGATCTACAACAGTGGATTGTTCAAAGTTTGGCCTTTCATCTCGTGCAAAAAATGCGTAATATACGCCGCCTTGCAGTCACAGTATGGTCATTTCTTAACTCATGCGCATCGGACACCACCAGCTCAGAAATCGCCTGATCGCAGCCCCTATGGCAGGTATTACCGACCGACCATTCAGGACGCTGTGCTATGAGATGGGAGCAGGTTTAACCGTTTCCGAGATGATGTCGTCTAACCCGCAAGTGTGGGAAAGCGATAAGTCCCGCCTGCGGATGGTGCACATAGATGAACCAGGTATTCGTACCGTGCAAATTGCCGGAAGCGTGCCTGAAGAGATGGCAGATGCCGCGCGTATTAACGTGGAAAGTGGCGCCCAGATTATTGATATCAATATGGGTTGCCCGGCCAAAAAGGTGAATCGCAAGCTTGCAGGTTCAGCCCTTCTGCAATACCCCGACCAGGTGAAGTCAATCCTGGAGGCGGTTGTCAGCGCGGTGGACGTTCCTGTTACGTTGAAGATTCGCACGGGTTGGTCGCCGGATCACCGTAACTGTGTAGAGATTGCCCAACTGGCCGAAGACTGTGGCATTCAGGCCCTGACCATTCATGGACGCACTCGCGCCTGTTTGTTCAACGGTGAAGCTGAATACGACAGCATTCGGGCAGTTAAGCAGAAAGTTTCCATTCCGATTATCGCGAATGGCGACATAACTGACCCGCTTAAAGCCAGAGCTGTGCTCGACTATACGGGAGCTGATGCTCTGATGATAGGACGTGCCGCTCAGGGAAGACCCTGGATCTTTCGGGAAATCCAGCATTATCTGGACACTGGAGAGCTGCTTGCTCCACTGCCTCTGGCAGAGATTAAGCGCTTGCTTTGTTCGCATGTTCGGGAATTGCATGACTTTTATGGTCAGGCAAAAGGGTACCGAATTGCGCGTAAACACGTCTCCTGGTATCTCCAGGAGCACGCTCCGAATGACCAGTTTCGGCGCACATTCAACGCCATAGAGGATGCCAGCGTACAGCTGGAGGCGTTGGAGGCATACTTCGAAAATCTTGCGTAATGAAATAAAGAGCTGACAGAACTATGTTCGAACAACGCGTAAATTCTGACGTACTGACCGTTTCCACCGTTAACTCTCAGGATCAGGTAACTCAAAAGCCCCTGCGTGACTCGGTTAAACAGGCACTGAAGAACTATTTTGCTCAACTGAACGGTCAGGATGTTAATGACCTGTATGAGCTGGTATTGGCTGAAGTTGAACAGCCACTGTTGGACATGGTGATGCAATACACCCGCGGTAACCAAACCCGCGCTGCGCTGATGATGGGTATCAACCGTGGTACTCTGCGTAAGAAACTGAAAAAATACGGCATGAACTGATACTAATCAGTTAAATGCTTGTTTAAAAAGGCGCTCTTCGGCATGGGGAAGCGCCTTTTTTATTGCCGCTTACAATTAGCGTCAACGCTTTGTAAACCTTCACATTCCCTGCTTTTCAATGTCTGCATTTCGTGTATATTTCCACCACCTTAACGGCCTCACTTCTCCCGGAATGACACAATGATTCGTAAATACTGGTGGCTGGTTGTCTTTGCTGTCTCCGTTTTCATTTTCGATGCGCTGCTGATGCAGTGGATTGAACTGATGAGCACCGAAACCGATAAGTGCCGCAATATGAATTCCGTGAACCCGTTAAAGCTTGTGAATTGTTCCGATCTCGATTAAGCCTCTGACGCTGCGCCCCTTGCTATCACTCAATAATTGAAGGGATTTAAATCCCTTTGAGTCATTACCTGACGGTGATAATGTCTCAGCCCTTCTCAACCTCTCTTGCTAAACCTCTCACAACGAGCTGAATAGACCATGCTGGTTAGCCAATACAACCAAATCCTCGTAGTCACCTCCTTTGTTGTCGCCATCCTTGCTGCCTATACCGCGTTGAATATGGCTGCACGTGTCGCCGGAAGCCAGGGAGTGTCGGCTCGCATCTGGCTAGCGGGCGGTGGCATCGCAATGGGTATTGGCGTGTGGGCGATGCATTTCATCGGGATGCTGGCCATGGATCTCTCCATGAGCATGAGTTACAACGCGGCGCTCACGGTGCTATCGATGGTGATTGCCATCGGCTCATCGATGTTTGCGTTGTGGCTTGTCAGCTGCGAGCAACTGCGTTTACGCCGCCTGTTGCCCGGTGCGTTAGTGATGGGAAGCGGTATTGTCGCCATGCATTACACCGGCATGGCTGCGCTTGAGGTTATGCCTGGCATCGTCTGGGACAAAAGTTGGGTGGCCATTTCCGTCGTCATTGCCCTCGCCGCCTCCCTCACGGCTCTGTGGCTGACATTCCGTTTACGCCACGAAGCCGCGCAGGTGGCGCTGATGCGCCTGGGCGCGGCTATCACCATGGGGATAGCCATCGCCGGGATGCACTATGCCGGCATGAAAGCCGCACAGTTTCCGATGTCGACCATGGTGCATCACCACGGCATTAACGGCAGTTGGCTGGCGGTGCTGGTGAGCGTAGTCGCGCTCTCAATTCTGGGGATCACCCTGCTGGTATCGATGCTGGATGCCCGCCTTCAGGCACGCACATCGTTGTTGGCCTCTTCTCTGGCGGAAGCTAACCGCGAGCTGGCGCAACTGGCGCTGCACGATACGCTAACCCGCCTGCCCAATCGTATTCTTCTGGAAGACCGACTTGATCAGGCCATCAGTAAAGCTGACCGTGAAGGCTCCCATTTTGCGCTGATGTTTATGGATCTCGATGGCTTTAAAGCCATCAACGATGCCTACGGTCATGATGTGGGCGATAAGCTGCTGGTCGCCGTCACAAAGCGCCTGCTGCTGCCACTGAAAGGCCAGTACACCCTTGCCCGTATCGGCGGGGATGAGTTTGTCCTGCTGGCAGAAACGGAAGGGCCAGATGATGCCGCCTCACTGGCAAGTGCGCTGGTTCGTGCCATTGATAGCCCCTTTGCCCTGGAGCCCTATGAGCTGGTCGTGACCCTCAGCATCGGCATTGCGCTGTACCCGCACGACGGTCATAACGATCGTGAGCTGATGTTTAACGCTGATGCGGCGATGTATCACACCAAACATATGGGACGAAATGGCTATCACTTCTTCCAGCCATCAATGAACACCCTGGCGCAAACGCATCTCCAGCTGATGAATGACCTGTGGCTGGCTATCGACCGCGATGAGTTACGTTTGCTTTATCAGCCTAAATTCCACGCTCCAGCAGGGCCAGTCCTCGGATTTGAAGCCCTACTGCGCTGGCAACACCCGAAACAGGGCCTGCTGACACCGGACATGTTCCTGCCGCTGGCTGAAAAAACGGGGCTTATTATTCCTATCGGTAACTGGGTGATTAACGAAGCCTGCCGTCAGTTACGGGAATGGCATCTTCAGGGGCACCAGAGCTGGTCGATGGCGGTGAACCTTTCAACCCTTCAGTTTGAGCAGCCTTCACTGGTTAAAACCGTGCTCGACTGCCTGGAGCGCCATAATGTGCCGCCTGAAATGCTGATTCTGGAAGTGACCGAGACCACGGCAATGAGTAACCCTGATGAAAGTGTGCGCGTATTGACCGAGTTAACCAATGCTGGTGTGAAAGCCTCCATAGACGACTTTGGCACAGGCTACTCAAGCCTGCTTTACCTCAAACGCTTACCGGCCTGTGAGCTGAAAATCGACCGCGCATTTGTAAAAGAGCTGAGTGGCGAAAGTGATGACGCGACGATTGTCTCGGCTATTGTGGCGCTGGCCAAAACGCTTAACCTGAAAGTGGTTGCCGAAGGTGTTGAAACACAGGCGCAGCAGGAATTTTTAACGGAACTGGGCTGCAACACGCTTCAGGGGTATCTGTTAGGTAAACCCGTTAGCGCACAAACTATTGAAGCCCTTTGCCAGGATGGAGAGTTACTCCCCACCAGCGAGTCATAAGGCTACGTCATACATCACTGGTGGCACATGCGTGCGATGCAGTGTCGCCAGAATGTTATCGACCAGAGCCGGAGCCTGTTGATAAAGGTTAAAGCTCTCTCTGTTCATTAACCAGTTCTTAATAAGTCCACTAAAGAAACCGTGGAAAACGATCAGGGTGAGTTCAATATTCACGTTTGGTGAAATCGTATTTTTTAAAACACACAACTCCAGTGTCTTGCGCAAACACTCGTAATTTATGCCGATGCGCTTACGAATTTCATATTCTGAAATAACTTCGTCAGTAAATTCACATTTATGATAAAGAATTTGCAATAGCGCGCACTGTCGGGGTTCGTTGGCGATATATTGCAATGCAGTAATAAATTGCTCACGAAGCATTAACAACGGATCATCATCCTCTGAAAGTGAAAGACGCTCCCTGATGATATCCCGCAGCGGTAATTGCTGTTCCCAGATAGCATTAAATATTTCTGATTTACTGGAGAAATGCCAGTACACCGCCCCACGAGTCACCTGCGCAGCATCGGCAATATCCGTCAGGGTCGTGTTCGCCACACCGCGCGTTGCGAACTGCCCAATTGCCGCTTCGATCAGTCGTTGCCGTGTCTGTTGTGCCTCTTTTTTCGTTTTACGCGCCATAGACAGTACTCATTACTCGCAGGGTTGATATGCCATCCGCAGCCAATAAGCGGGTTCAGCAAAACAGAAGTATTCACCAGAACCGAAATTGATTTTGCACAAAAAAAGTCACTTTATTTAATTCATATATTTGATAAATGATTCAATAGCAACACATTCATTAAATACATTAATAATATGAATCAACCAAGGCAAAATTAAAAACTGCCGATATGATAAACCTGCATATAGGGTGTCAGATTCTGATTATGATGCTCACATATCTCCCTCAGCACTTATAAATTAAACAACATTAAATACCCTCATTATTATACGCAGCTACATTTTTTGTTTTGTGCCCTCAGCCCTCTCACCGATTTACGGCAAACATCGGTTATGGGTATTTAAAGGAACAGTAATGACACTTCATTTCAGACTCTTACCCTTATCCGGTTTAATTGTTGCTGCAGCCCTGCTCGCGGGCTGCGATGGGCAGGGTGACCAACAACCGCATCCGCAGTCGCCGCAAGTCAGCGTGTATACCGTAAAAAGCGCGCCACTGGCCGTGACCACTGAGCTTCCGGGCAGAACCGATGCTTTCCGCGTTGCAGAAGTGCGGCCTCAGGTGAGCGGGATCATACTGCGCCGTAACTTTACGGAAGGAAGCGATGTCAAAGCCGGAGACTCCCTTTATCAGATAGATCCTGCAACCTATCAGGCGGCATACGACAACGCAAAAGGTGAGCTGGCTAAGGCCCAGGCGGCGGCGAATATTGCGCATCTGACGGTCAAACGTTATGTCCCACTGGTGGGCACCCAATATGTCAGTAAGCAGGAGTACGATCAGGCCGTAGCAACAGCTCAGCAGGCTGATGCCAGCGTGGTCGCAGCGCAGGCAGGTGTTGAGAGCGCCCGCATTAATCTCGCGTATACCAAAGTGACATCGCCCATTGAGGGCCGGATTGGTAAATCCAGCGTGACCGAAGGGGCGCTGGTCACCAATGGACAGGCCACGGCTCTGGCAACCGTCCAGCAGCTTGATCCCATTTATGTCGACGTGACCCAGCCCAGCAATGATTTTATGCGTCTGAAGCAGTCCAGCCTGCAAAAAGGAGATGGCAGCAGCACCGTCGAGTTACTGATGGAAAATGGTCAGCCTTATCCCCTGAAAGGCACGCTGCAATTCTCCGACGTGACGGTGGATGAAAGCACCGGCTCGATTACGCTTCGCGCTATTTTCCCGAACCCTAAACACCTGTTATTGCCGGGCATGTTTGTGCGGGCGCGTATTGATGAAGGCGTACAGCCGGACGCCATTCTGGTGCCTCAGCAGGGGGTCACTCGCACACCCCGTGGCGATGCGACCGTACTGGTCGTTAATGACAAAAATCAGGTGGAATCGCGTACGGTTGTTGCGCCACAAGCCATTGGCGATCGCTGGCTGATTACCGAAGGGTTAAAGAACGGTGATCGCGTGATCGTCAGCGGTTTACAGAAAGCCCATCCTGGTACCACCGTGGTGGCTACACCCGATACTACTGCTAATACAGCCAGCTAAGGGAAGAGAACATGGCTAATTTCTTCATCCAGAGGCCTGTTTTCGCCTGGGTGCTCGCTATCATTCTGATGATTGCCGGTGGGCTCGCCATCTTAAAACTGCCCATCGCACAGTATCCTACCATTGCGCCGCCCGCAGTAGCGGTCACGGCAACTTACCCTGGTGCGGATGCCCAGACGGTGCAGGACACCGTTACGCAGGTTATCGAACAGAACATGAACGGTATCGATAACCTGATGTATATGTCCTCCACCAGCGACTCTGCCGGTAGCGTAACGATCACCCTGACCTTCCAGTCGGGTACAGACCCGGACATCGCCCAGGTACAGGTGCAAAATAAACTCCAGCTCGCCATGCCATTGTTGCCGCAAGAAGTGCAGCAACAGGGTATTGGCGTAGAGAAATCCAGTAGCAGCTTCCTGTTGGTTGCGGGCTTTGTTTCGGACAATAAGAGCCTCACCCAGGATGACATCTCTGACTATGTCGCATCGAACGTAAAAGATGCCATTAGCCGAACCTCCGGCGTTGGCGATGTTCAGCTGTTTGGCGCCCAGTACGCCATGCGTATCTGGCTCGACAGCAATGCGATGAACAAATACCAGCTCACACCGCTGGATGTTATCAACCAGCTGAAAACCCAGAACAATCAGATTGCCGCGGGCCAGTTGGGTGGAACACCGTCCGTGCCGGGGCAGCAGTTAAACGCATCTATCATTGCGCAGACCCGACTGAAAACGCCGGAAGAGTTTGGCCGCGTAACGCTGAAGGTGAACCAGGATGGCTCAATGGTGCATCTGAAAGACGTTGCCCGTATTGAGCTGGGCGGCGAAAACTACAACATGGTGACCAAGATCAACGGTCAGGCAGCAACCGGGTTGGGGATTAAGCTTGCCACCGGCGCCAACGCCCTGGATACCGCCGCGGCGATCAAAACCAAGCTTGCGCAGTTGCAGCCTTTCTTCCCGCAAGGGCTGAAAGTGGTTTATCCGTACGACACCACCCCGTTCGTAAAAATTTCTATTCATGAAGTGGTGAAGACGCTGTTTGAGGCAATCATTCTCGTCTTCCTGGTCATGTATCTGTTCCTGCAAAACCTGCGGGCAACCCTCATCCCTACCATCGCGGTTCCGGTAGTGCTGCTGGGGACATTCGCCATACTGGCCGCATTTGGCTTCTCTATAAACACGCTAACGATGTTCGGTATGGTGCTGGCCATCGGCCTGCTGGTTGATGATGCCATCGTGGTGGTGGAGAACGTCGAACGTGTTATGGTCGAAGACAAACTGCCGCCCAAAGAGGCCACGCAGAAGTCGATGGAACAAATTCAGGGCGCACTGGTCGGTATTGCCATGGTGCTCTCCGCGGTGTTCATTCCGATGGCCTTTTTTGGCGGGTCGACGGGGGCCATTTACCGACAGTTTTCACTCACCATTGTTTCAGCGATGGCGTTGTCCGTGCTGGTAGCGTTGATTTTAACGCCCGCACTCTGTGCCACGCTGCTCAAACCAGCCAGCGAGCACCATGAAAAACGAGGTGGGTTCTTCGGCTGGTTTAATGCCCTCTTTGATAAAAGCGTGGAGCATTACACCAACAGCGTCAGCGGTATTTTGCGCAAGACCGGGCGTTATCTGCTGGTTTATGTCCTTATCGTCGGCGGCATGGCGGTTCTGTTCCTGCGCCTGCCAACCTCCTTCCTGCCAGAAGAGGATCAGGGGGTGTTTATGACAATGGTTCAGCTGCCGGCCGGTGCAACGCAGACGCGTACCCAGCAGGTCCTTGACCAGGTTCAGAACTATTACCTGAACAAGGAAAAAGCCAATGTGGAATCGGTGTTTACCGTTAACGGGTTTAGCTTCAGCGGTCAGGGGCAAAACTCAGGTCTGGTGTTCATAAGCCTGAAACCCTGGGAAGATCGCCCGGGGAGCGAAAACAACGTTGAGGCGATTGTTGGACGCGCCACTAAAGCGTTTAGCCAGATAAAAGATGGTCTGGTATTTCCGTTTAACTTGCCTGCCATTCTGGAGTTAGGCACGGCGACCGGCTTCGATTTTGAGCTGATTGACCAGGCCAACCTTGGACATACTCAGCTGACCCAGGCGCGTAATCAGCTACTCGGCATGGTGAAAGAGCATCCTGACCTGCTGGTACGCGTGCGTCCTAACGGGCTTGAAGATACGCCACAGTTCAAGCTGGATGTGGATCAGGAAAAAGCACAGGCGCTGGGTATAAGTCTCTCTGATGTTAACCAGACCATTTCGACCGCGCTTGGCGGGACCTATGTGAATGACTTTATTGATCATGGCCGCGTGAAAAAGGTTTATGTCCAGGCGGATGCCCGTTTCCGAATGCTGCCGGGCGATATCAATAATCTTTACGTGCGCAGTGCAAACGGCGAGATGGTTCCTTTCTCATCGTTTAGCAGCTCTCACTGGGTTTACGGTTCACCGCGCCTGGAGCGATACAACGGGATGCCATCAATGGAGATCCTCGGAGAATCCGCACCGGGTAAAAGTACCGGTGAGGCAATGGTAATGATGGAAAACCTGGCCGCAAAATTGCCTGCGGGTATCGGCTACGACTGGACGGGAATGTCCTTCCAGGAACGTCTGTCGGGTAATCAGGCGCCTGCGCTGTATGCCATCTCTCTGATCGTGGTCTTCTTGTGCCTCGCCGCACTGTATGAAAGCTGGTCGATACCGTTCTCGGTCATGCTGGTTGTGCCACTGGGGGTCATCGGCGCGCTTCTCGCAGCCTCCCTTCGCGGTCTGAACAATGACGTGTACTTCCAGGTCGGCTTGCTCACGACGATAGGGTTATCGGCCAAGAACGCCATTCTGATTGTTGAGTTTGCAAAAGACCTGATGGAAAAAGAAGGCAAAGGCATCATTGAAGCAACGCTTGAAGCGTCAAGAATGCGTCTTCGCCCTATCTTGATGACTTCTCTGGCCTTTATTCTGGGTGTGATGCCGCTGGTGATTAGCAGCGGAGCCGGGAGCGGCGCTCAAAATGCCGTGGGGACAGGGGTAATGGGCGGCATGTTGTCAGCCACCCTTCTGGCCATCTTCTTCGTGCCGGTGTTCTTTGTGGTTGTCCGACGACGTTTCACCCGTCATAAAGAGTAACGCTTAACAAAAGGCACCCTGGGTGCCTTTTTATTTTTAACGGAAACAATGAATTGGCCAGGGAAACATCACAACGTTTAAAATGCGCTATTTGCATTAAGTAAAAATAAAACAGCCAGTGGCTTCACAATTTCTCCATTAATTCATCCGGGTAAGTCTCTTTTCTCCATGATTTTTACAAACCACATAATTTGAGATTATTCCCCATGCAACCTGGGCTTATCACAATGGTAAAATAACCTCGATTCGTTAATTGCCCTCCTGGCTTTCTGGCGAATTAAAAAGAATGCAGAGGTAACATCATGAAAAGGTTCATTTCCGTTGCACTACTCGCTGCGCTGCTTGCTGGTTGCGCGCACGACTCTCCATGTGTACCGGTATACGACGATCAGGGGCGACTGGTTCATACCAATACCTGTATGAAAGGCACCACCCAGGATAACTGGGAAACAGCCGGTGCAATTGCTGGCGGTGCTGCCGCAGTAGCAGGTCTGACGCTGGGTATCGTTGCTTTGACGAAGTAATCGCTAAGGCATAAATGTACACTTGTGAAAGCGCGGCTCCGGTCGCGCTTTTGCTTTGAAATAGTGCAGTTTTTTCAAAGAAGTAAAATATTAGCCCTGGTTTCTTCCATCAGCTTATTTTAATTCAGACGTTAATCACATCTTTTTTGCGCATCTATTCAAATTTCATATTCCATAGTGATGATTTTCACAAATTAATTACATTAAATATCCTGCCAATATTCACGCCAGAAACTATCTATTGTTATATCCGACATGTAATCAAACTTTTGCTCTAATTTGTGGCGCAGGTTGTAATTTCGCACCATTTCGGGGCGCTCGATTTATTTAACCCTGTCTACACTCAGCATTATGCGTTCCGTTGTCCTTTATTTTCGCGAGCGCAAACCTGGCATTACGTTTGCTTTATAAACGTTGGCC
Organism: Enterobacter sp. Tr-810; assembly: GCF_011752765.1. Classification (NCBI taxonomy): domain Bacteria; kingdom Pseudomonadati; phylum Pseudomonadota; class Gammaproteobacteria; order Enterobacterales; family Enterobacteriaceae; genus Enterobacter; species Enterobacter sp. Tr-810. The sequence continues at coordinate 277,437 of NZ_VWWW01000006.1, forward strand.
AAAGCCACAGACAGGTCAAAGCGTTTTAAAACGCCTCTATAACGATAAATTTCGCCACACAGGATGCATTATGAAAAAGACGATGATAGCCAGCCTGGCCGCCGCGGGCGTGTTGTTTGCTGTAGCCAACCAGGCCCATGCGGGCACAACGCTTGATGCCGTAAAAAAGAAAGGTTTTGTACAGTGCGGTATCAGTGACGGGTTACCTGGCTTCTCTTATGCCGATGCCAACGGCAAATTTACCGGTATTGACGTTGATGTCTGCCGTGGTGTCGCCGCAGCCGTTTTCGGTGATGACAGCAAAGTAAAATATACCCCGCTGACGGCGAAAGAACGCTTCACCGCCCTGCAATCTGGCGAAGTTGATATGCTCTCGCGTAATACCACCTGGACCTCTTCACGCGATGCCGGCATGGGGATGTCATTCACTGGCGTAACCTATTACGACGGTATCGGCTTCCTTACCCATAATAAAGCGGGCCTGAAAAGCGCCAAAGAACTGGATGGGGCAACCGTATGTATTCAGGCCGGTACCGATACCGAACTGAACGTCGCAGATTACTTTAAAGCGAACAAGATGAAATATACACCAGTGACGTTCGACCGCTCTGACGAATCAGCGAAAGCGCTGGAGTCGGGTCGTTGCGATACGCTGGCTTCTGACCAGTCGCAGCTGTACGCCCTGCGTATCAAGCTGAGCAATCCTGCTGAGTGGATCGTATTACCTGAAGTGATCTCCAAAGAGCCTCTGGGACCGGTTGTTCGCCGTGGCGATGAAGACTGGTTCTCCATTGTGCGCTGGACGCTGTTTGCCATGCTGAACGCCGAAGAGATGGGTATCAACTCGAAGAACGTCGATGAGAAAGCAGCGAACCCAACTAACCCGGATATGGCGCACCTGTTAGGGAAAGAAGGCGATTTCGGTAAAGACCTGAAGCTCGACAACAAATGGGCTTACAACATTGTTAAGCAGGTTGGTAACTACTCTGAGATCTTCGAGCGCAACGTAGGATCGGAAAGTCCGCTGAAGATCAAACGCGGCCAGAACAATCTCTGGAACAACGGCGGTATTCAGTACGCTCCGCCAGTTCGTTAAGCATTTGCTGTAACGGGCACCGCGCTTGCGGTGCCCACTCCAGAGTCATGGTTACCGAGGTTTCTTTATGTCCCATCGCCGCTTAGCCGTAAAAGGATCGTTATCCTTTTCTCATCCCGCGGTTCGCGCCTGGCTGTTCCAGATTATCGCCATCGTCGTGGTTGTGGTTATTGCCGTTTACTTAATCCATAACACCGTTACCAACCTGAATAACCGCGGTATCACCTCCGGCTTTGCATTTCTGGATCGCAGCGCGGGTTTCGGCATTGTTCAGCATCTTATTGATTATCAGGAAGGAGACACCTACGGACGCGTGTTCGTGGTCGGCCTGCTGAATACGCTGCTGGTTTCGGCGCTCTGTATTGTTTTCGCTTCCGTACTGGGGTTCTTTATCGGCCTGGCGCGGCTTTCTGAAAACTGGCTGCTGCGAAAACTGTCGACGATTTATATCGAGACGTTCCGTAATATCCCGCCACTGCTGCAAATTTTCTTCTGGTATTTTGCCGTCCTGCGTAACCTCCCTGGGCCTCGCCAGGCAGTGGACGCCTTCGACCTGCTTTTTCTGAGCAATCGTGGGCTGTACATTCCCTCGCCTCTGGCGGGTGAAGGGCTGTATGCATTTATTGCTGCTATTGCTATCGCCATTGCCCTGTCTGTAGGGTTGTTCCGCTATAACCGCAAACACCAGATTAAAACCGGTCAGCTGCGCAAAACCTGGCCTGGTGCCGCACTCCTTATCGTAGGTTTGCCACTGCTGGCACACTGGTTCGTTGGCGCTGCGCTGCACTGGGATATTCCGCATTTGCGCGGTTTTAACTTCCAGGGAGGGATGGTCTTAATCCCTGAGCTGGCGGCACTGACACTGGCGCTATCTATTTATACGTCGGCATTTATCGCGGAGATCATCCGTTCGGGGATCCAGGCCGTGCCTTACGGTCAGCACGAGGCTGCACGCTCACTCGGCCTGCCGAACACAGTGACACTGCGTCAGGTCATTATTCCGCAAGCATTGCGGGTCATCATTCCACCGCTGACCAGCCAGTATCTCAATATTGTCAAAAACTCGTCGCTGGCTGCCGCTATTGGCTATCCCGATATGGTGTCGCTGTTTGCAGGAACCGTGCTCAACCAGACCGGGCAAGCGATTGAAACTATTGCCATCACAATGTCCGTCTATCTGATTATCAGCCTGGTGATTTCGTTGCTGATGAACCTTTATAACCGTCGCATCGCACTGGTTGAGCGTTAAGGAGCCATGATGACAAAAGCGATATTGTCTCACTCTTCGCGTCCATCCAGAAAACCTGGCGGACGCTATATCAACTGGGCGCGCAAGAACCTGTTCTCCAGCTGGAGTAACAGCCTGCTGACCGTTGTCTGTCTGTGGTTGATGTGGGAATTGATCCCACCGTTACTGAACTGGGCATTTTTGCAGGCTAACTGGGTAGGCTCTACCCGCGCTGACTGTACAAAAGCGGGCGCATGTTGGGTGTTTATCCACGAGCGTTTTGGCCAGTTTATGTATGGGCTATATCCGCACGAACAACGCTGGAGAATTAACCTGGCTCTGGTCATCGGTTTGCTCTCCATCGCCGTCATGTTCTGGAAAAAGCTGCCGCATCGCGGGCGTTACATTGCCTGCTGGGCTGTGGCCTATCCCATTGTTGTCTGGGTATTGCTGTACGGTGGTTTCCTTGGACTGGAACGTGTCGAAACTCGCCAGTGGGGTGGCCTGACGCTGACGCTGATTATCGCCTCCGTGGGAATTGCCGGTGCATTACCCTGGGGGATTTTACTGGCACTTGGACGGCGCTCCAGAATGCCGGTCGTGCGTGTGCTTTCCGTTATCTTTATCGAGTTCTGGCGCGGCGTGCCGTTGATTACTGTGCTGTTTATGTCATCGGTCATGCTTCCACTCTTTATGGCTGAAGGAACGAAGATCGATAAGCTTATTCGCGCGCTGGTAGGCGTGATTTTATTCCAGTCGGCTTACGTTGCCGAAGTGGTGCGTGGCGGTCTTCAGGCATTGCCAAAAGGTCAGTACGAGGCTGCGGAATCTCTGGCTCTCGGATACTGGAAAACACAGGGGCTGGTGATACTGCCTCAGGCACTTAAGTTGGTTATTCCAGGGCTGGTGAACACGATCATCGCACTCTTTAAGGATACCAGTCTGGTGATCATCATTGGCTTGTTTGATCTCTTTAGCAGCGTGCAGCAGGCCACTGTCGATCCTGTCTGGCTTGGTATGTCTACTGAGGGCTATGTCTTTGCCGCTCTGATTTACTGGATTTTCTGTTTTAGCATGTCGCGCTATAGCCAGCATCTGGAGAAGCGCTTTAACACCGGGCGTACACCGCACTGAGGAAATTATGAGCCAGATTACTATGACACCTGCCGACGCGATGATTACGCTGGAAAACGTCAATAAATGGTACGGACAGTTTCACGTACTGAAAGATATCAACCTGAAGGTTAAACAGGGGGAGCGAATCGTTCTCTGTGGGCCTTCAGGCTCGGGTAAATCCACAACCATTCGCTGTATCAACCACCTGGAGGAACATCAGCAGGGACGTATTGTGGTTGATGGTATCGAGCTGAATGAAGATATTCGCAATATCGAACGTGTGCGCCAGGAAGTCGGAATGGTATTTCAGCACTTTAACCTTTTCCCGCACCTGACGGTTCTACAGAACTGCACCCTTGCACCAATTTGGGTGCAAAAGATGCCGAAAAAGGAAGCGGAAGCGCTGGCAATGCATTACCTGGAACGCGTGCGTATTGCTGAACATGCGAATAAGTTTCCGGGACAGATATCAGGTGGGCAACAGCAGCGCGTGGCCATCGCCCGTTCACTTTGCATGAAACCTAAAATAATGCTGTTTGATGAGCCAACATCCGCACTCGATCCGGAAATGGTGAAGGAAGTTCTGGATACCATGATTGGTCTGGCGCAATCCGGGATGACCATGCTGTGTGTGACGCATGAAATGGGGTTTGCCCGTACCGTAGCTGACAGGGTGATCTTTATGGATCGCGGTGAGATTGTGGAACAGGCTCCGCCAGATGAGTTCTTTGCTCATCCAAAGTCAGAGCGTACACGAGCATTCTTGTCGCAGGTGATTCACTAGTCGTTAGTCTGCCCGGTGGTGTCTTGTCTACCGGGCTAATTGGCTATCCAGATCGGGTAAGGCTAAGTCGCTACCCGACTTTTTCAGACGGCACAAAGCAAAAAACCCCGTACCTTTCGGTACGGGGTTTTTCTTATTTGATGTCTGGCAGTTGTATGCCAGGTGTCCTGCCCGGCACCCTGCGGGCAGCACTCCGTGCTGTGCAAATCCGCTCCCGGCGGATTTGTCCTACTCAGGAGAGCGCTCACCGACAAACAACACGTAAAACAAAAAGCCCAGTCTTTCGACTGAGCTTTTTGTTTTATTTGATGTCTGGCAGTTCCCTACTCTCACATGGGGAGACCCCACACTACCATCGGCGCTACGGCGTTTCACTTCTGAGTTCGGCATGGGGTCAGGTGGGACCACCGCGCTAAAGCCGCCAGACAAATTCTTTTACTATGTGCCGAACTTCAACCTACGTATTAAGTGGTGCTGATACCCAGAGTCGAACTGGGGACCTCACCCTTACCAAGGGTGCGCTCTACCAACTGAGCCATATCAGCACGCTAAATTTGATGCCTGGCAGTTCCCTACTCTCACATGGGGAGACCCCACACTACCATCGGCGCTACGGCGTTTCACTTCTGAGTTCGGCATGGGGTCAGGTGGGACCACCGCGCTAAAGCCGCCAGGCAA
>NZ_VWWW01000007.1:0-271988 GCF_011752765.1 Enterobacter sp. Tr-810
ATTCAACGTGGGAAGTGTTGATGGTGATACCACGAGCTTTTTCTTCTGGTGCGTTATCGATCTGGTCGAATGCACGAGCAGAACCACCGTAGGTTTTTGCCAGAACGGTAGTGATTGCAGCGGTCAGCGTTGTTTTACCATGGTCAACGTGGCCGATAGTACCGACGTTAACGTGCGGTTTTGTACGTTCAAACTTTTCTTTAGACATCGATTGTCCCTCTAAGACACGGATAAATCGGTGATATCACCACATCAACCAGGCGAAATGCCTGAACTGTTGAATACATTTAAATTGAAACAGAGAGAAACGGGAGGGAGAAGTGAAGTGGTGCTGATACCCAGAGTCGAACTGGGGACCTCACCCTTACCAAGGGTGCGCTCTACCAACTGAGCCATATCAGCACGTATTGGAGCGGGCAGCGGGAATCGAACCCGCATCATCAGCTTGGAAGGCTGAGGTAATAGCCATTATACGATGCCCGCATCCTGAAACTCGGCTACCCAGTTCTTTCTGTAACAAAAAAAGAGATTTCTCTCTTTTCATGTTTGAGCTGATTAATTTTTCTAACCAGCTCCGGCGGCATTTACGCTGCCAGAAAGTGGTGGTGGGGGAAGGATTCGAACCTTCGAAGTCTGTGACGGCAGATTTACAGTCTGCTCCCTTTGGCCGCTCGGGAACCCCACCGGACTTGATGGTGCCGACTACCGGAATCGAACTGGTGACCTACTGATTACAAGTCAGTTGCTCTACCTACTGAGCTAAGTCGGCATCAAGTAGCGCGCATTCTATGGAGACATGAGCAGTCATGCAACTAAAAAATTGCATAAAACGTTCTTTCGCTCACATTTTATTCGAAAGAAGGTCTAAACGCTGTAAATTCACCCACTCACGGTTAAAAATCCAGCATGAATACATGATTTACACCGTATATAGCGTACCGTGATGACTCCCGCGTAAAGCAGCGCTTCCCTATATTTTTTCTTATTATTCCTGTCATCTGGTGTTAACCTCCTGCCCATTGTCCAAAATTAACTATGTGAAGAGCCACGACCCGGCTGTTTTGTCGCTGGTTCACTGAAACATGCTTATGAGCAAAAAAGAGCAAACGTTAATGACGCCTTATCTTCACTTTAACCGCAGCCAGTGGGCTGCCCTGCGCGATTCCGTCCCTATGACGTTGACGGAAGGTGAGATAGCGCGGTTAAAAGGGATAAATGAAGACCTGTCACTGGAAGAGGTGGCAGAAATCTATTTACCATTATCTCGATTGCTTAACTTCTATATCAGTTCCAATTTACGACGCCAGGCAGTGCTGGAACAGTTCCTTGGAACTAACGGCCAGCGTATTCCTTATATCATCAGTATTGCGGGTAGCGTTGCCGTCGGTAAAAGCACCACCGCGCGCGTATTGCAGGCGCTGCTGAGCCGCTGGCCTGAGCATCGCAGCGTAGAGCTGATCACCACAGACGGCTTTTTGCACCCGAATGAAGTGTTAAAAGAACGGGGTCTGATGAAGAAGAAGGGTTTCCCTCTTTCTTATGATATGCACCGGCTGGTTAAATTCGTCTCCGATCTGAAATCAGGCGCGCCAAACGTGACCGCACCGGTTTACTCACACCTGATTTATGACCGTATTCCGGATGGCGACAAAACGGTGGTTCAGCCAGACATCCTGATTCTGGAAGGATTGAATGTGCTGCAAAGCGGCATGGACTATCCGCACGACCCACACCACGTGTTTGTCTCCGACTTTGTCGATTTCTCTATTTATGTCGATGCACCGGAAGATTTGCTGCAAAGCTGGTATATCAACCGCTTCCTGAAATTCCGCGAAGGGGCATTCACCGATCCTGACTCCTACTTCCACAACTACGCCCAGCTCTCTAAAGAAGAGGCCATCAATGTAGCGACCGGGCTGTGGAATGAGATCAACTACGTGAACCTGAAAGAGAACATTCTGCCGACCCGCGAGCGCGCGAGCCTGATCCTCACCAAGAGCGAGAAGCACGCGGTCGACCAGATCCGCCTGCGGAAATAAGCGGTAAGCAGACATAAAAAAACCGGCGATAATCGCCGGTTTTTTGTTTTCGCATTACGCGTGCGGCTTTTCGCCGTTTTCATCCTGGTCGACGGCAAAGCACGCCACCAGTTGACCACCGTAGTCTTTCAGCTGCGGCTGCAACTGGGTGCAAGGGCCGAAGCGACGACGGCAACGGGCGTTGAACGCACATCCCGGAGGCGGATTCAGCGGGCTTGGCAGCTCGCCGGTCAGCTTAATGCGCTCACGACGGTCGTCCGGGTTCAGACGCGGTGTTGCAGACAGCAGCGCCTGAGTATACGGATGACGAGGATTATTAAAGATCTGATCTTTCGTCCCCTTCTCGACACACCGCCCCAGGTACATCACCATCACTTCATCCGCAATATGCTCAACAACAGACAGGTCGTGTGAAATAAACACGTACGACAGCCCCAACTCCTGCTGCAAGTCCATCATCAGGTTAAGCACCTGAGCACGAACGGAAACGTCGAGCGCCGAAACCGGTTCATCAGCAATCACCACATCCGGGTCAAGCATCAGACCGCGGGCGATAGCGATACGCTGACGCTGGCCGCCAGAGAACATATGCGGGTAGCGGTCGTAGTGCTCGGTTTTAAGCCCGACTTTCGCCATCATCGCCAGCGCTTTTTCACGACGCTGTTCTTTGCTCAGGCTGGTGTTAATCAGCAGAGGCTCTTCGAGGATCTGCCCTACTTTCTTACGCGGGTTCAATGAACCGTACGGGTTCTGGAACACAATCTGGATTTTCTGGCGACGCAGCTTCTGCGCATGCGGATCGTGCTTGAGCAGATCCTGCCCCTGGTAGTAAAGCTCACCACCGGTAGGCGTTTCGATCATCGTCAGCAAGCGGCCCAGCGTGGATTTCCCGCAGCCGGACTCGCCCACCACCGCCAGCGTTTTACCGCGCTCCAGGGTGAACGATACGCCATCAAGCGCTTTTACCAGGCGCTCAGGCGCGAACAGCCCCTTCTTCACCGGGTAGTGTTTTTTCAGGTCGATGGCCTGCAACAGCAGTTGTTGCGTGGCGGCCTGTTGCGTACTCATAGTGTTGGCCTCCCGGCATCATCGAGTGGGTAGTGACATTTGGACTGACGGCCGTCCCCCAGCAAGGCAAGCTCTGGCTCCTCGGCGCGGCATTTGTCCGTTGCGTACGGGCAGCGCGGGTTCAGCAAGCAGCCCTGCGGACGGTCATATTTGCCCGGCACAACACCCGGCAATGACGCCAGACGCGCTTTGTCCTGTGCAAACTCCGGCAGTGCACGCAGCAGAGCCTGAGTATACGGATGACGTGGCGCACGGAAGATGTCGTTCGCCGCGCCCGTTTCCACAACCTGCCCGGCATACATCACAATAATTTTGTGTGCCGCTTCAGCCACCAGCGCCAGGTCGTGAGTGATCAGTACCAGCGCCATGTTCTCTTTCTGCTGCAACTCCAGCAGCAGTTCGATGATTTGCGCCTGGATGGTCACGTCCAGCGCCGTTGTCGGTTCATCGGCAATCAGCAGTTTCGGTCGACAGGCAATGGCCATCGCAATCATAACGCGCTGACTCATACCACCGGAAAGCTGGTGCGGATAAACGTCCAGACGTGAACCTGGGTCAGGGATACCCACCTGCGTCAGCAGGTCGATGGCACGCTGACGACGAGTTTTCTTGTTACCCCCCTGATGCACCTTAATCGCTTCCATAATCTGGAAACCGACGGTGTAGCATGGGTTAAGGCTGGTCATCGGGTCCTGGAAGATCATCGCCACTTCAGCACCGACCAGCTGGCGGCGCTGTTTTTCGGAAATGCGCTTCAGATCCTGTCCGTTAAACTCCAGGCTTTCCGCCATCACGCGGCCCGGATAGTCAATCAACCCCATAATCGCCAGCGAGCTGACCGATTTACCGGAACCTGACTCCCCTACAATGCCGACCACTTCGCCCTGATTTACGCTGTAGCTGATGCGGTCCACGGCGCGAAACGGTGTGCCTTCGTCACCGAAGTGCACCGATAATTTATCTACATTTAATAACGCCATCTCGTGCCTCTTACTGCTTCAGTTTGGGATCAAGTGCATCACGCAGACCATCACCCATCAGGTTAAATGCCAGCACCGTCAGCAGAATCGCCAGACCCGGGAAGGTGACGACCCACCAGGCGCTTTGCGCGAACTGCAACACGTCGGAGAGCATGGTGCCCCACTCCGGTGTAGGCGGCTGCGCACCCATGCCAAGGAAGCCAAGAGCGGCCATATCGAGAATGGCGTTAGAGAAACCGAGCGACGCCTGAACAATCAGCGGCGCAAGGCAGTTCGGGAAAATGTTAACGAACATCTGACGCATTGCACCGGCACCCGCCACGCGAGAAGCGGTAACGTAGTCGCGATGCACTTCCACCAGCACAGCCGCGCGTGTTAATCGCACATAGTGAGGCAGTGCCACGAAGGTCAGCGCAAGCGCTGCGTTGCCTATCGACGGGCCGAATATCGCGACCAGAACCAGTGCCAGAAGCAGGCTAGGCAGGGCCAGCATGATGTCGACAATACGCATGATGATGTTATCAACAATACCGCCGAAGTAGCCTGCTACCAGACCCAGAACGATACCCATGATCAGCGACAGTACCACCACCAGGCAGCCGACCAGCAGCGACAGGCGTGCGCCGTACATCAGACGCGACAGCACATCGCGGCCCACATCGTCAGTACCCAACAGGTGTGTCAGGCTACCGCCATCCTGCCATGCAGGAGGGGCAAGCAAGGCATCACGGAACTGATCCGCCGGGTTATACGGTGCAAGCACGTTCGCAAATACAGCAATCAGAATCATGATAGAAACATACACCAGCCCTACCACTGCGCCTTTGTTGCGTTTGAAGTAGTGCCAGAACTCCTGCAACGGTGTCATTGGAACCGGTGCAGCGACAACTTTGTTTTCAGAAACCTGTGACATGATGGCCCCTTACTTCTTATGACGAATACGCGGGTTCACCACGCCGTACAGCAAATCGACCAGCAGGTTGACGAGGATAATCATCGTCGCAACCAGCAGCACACCGCCCTGCACCACCGGATAGTCACGGCGTTGCAGCGCATCAATCAGCCAACGTCCAAGCCCCGGCCAGGAGAAGATGGTCTCGGTCAGGATCGCCCCTGCCAGCAACGTCCCCACCTGCAAACCGATAACAGTAACGACCGGCAGCATTGCGTTACGCAGCGCGTGAACGATGATGACGCGCATCCGGGTCAGGCCTTTCGCGCGGGCAGTACGGATGTAGTCCTCGCCCAGCACTTCCAGCATGGATGAGCGGGTCATACGCACGATAACCGCCAGAGGAATGGTGCCCAGCACCATTGCAGGCAGGATCATGTGGGCCACTGCATCGATGAAGTTACCCGGCTCACCCCAAATGGCCGTATCGATCAGCATAAAGCCGGTCAACGGATTGGAGTCATCAAGGAAGACCATATCGCTGACGCGTCCGGAAACCGGCGTCAGGTTCCACTGCACCGACACCAGCATAATCAGCATCATGCCCCACCAGAAGATAGGCATGGAGTAACCGGTCAGCGCCAGACCAACAGCAGTATGATCGAAAATAGAACCACGCTTAACGGCAGCCAGTACACCGACCGGAATACCCACCGCAGTGGCAAAAATCATGGCGCAGACACCAAGTTCCAGCGTCGCTTTAAAACGCGGCACGAACTCGTCCCACACCGGAAGGCGGCTTTTCAGCGAAATACCTAAGTCACCGTGCAACACACCCCAGATATAGTTGAGGTATTGCTGCCACAGCGGCTTGTTCAGACCAAGCTCCGCCAGCAGCTGTGCATGGCGTTCAGGGGAGATACCACGCTCGCCCGCCATAATCATTACCGGATCGCCGGGGATCATATGAACGAAGGCAAAAGTGAGAAGGGTGATACCGATAAACGTGGGGATAACAAGTCCCAGACGTCGGAGGATGAACTGCAACATAACCCGGATTCTCTCTGATGACGCACGACAAATAACGTGACGTCTGTATTGCTCACAAATGTAAATTCCCTCTCCCTGTGGGAGAGGGTTAGGGTGAGAGGCGACATGCGCACCCCTCACCCCTGCCCTCTCCCTAAGGGAGAGGGAGAACACCCTACTTATTATTCAACAGATACGTTTTCGAAGTGGTGTTTGCCCAGTGGATCAACCACGTAGCCTTTCACCTCTTTACGCACTGGCTCGTACACGGTGGAGTGAGCAACAATCAGCGCCGGAGCCTGATCGTGCATGACAACCTGAGCTTGTTTGTAGAGTTCAATACGTTTGTTGTGATCGTCGGTTGCACGCGCCGGCTGAATCAGGTCTTCAAACGGCTTATAGCACCAGCGAGAGTAGTTGGAACCGTCTTTCGCAGCCGCACAGCTGAACAGGGTTGCGAAGAAGTTGTCTGGATCCCCATTGTCGCCGGTCCAGCCCATCATCACAGCCTGATGCTCACCCGCTTTGGCGCGTTTCAGATACTCGCCCCACTCGTAAGTCACAATCTTGGCCTGAACACCGATCTTAGCCCAGTCAGCCTGAACCATTTCAGCCATACGGCGTGCGTTCGGGTTGTACGGACGCTGTACTGGCATCGCCCACAGTTCAACGGTAAAGCCTTTATCCTGGCCTGCTTCTTTCAGCAGCGCTTTCGCTTTCTCAGGATCGTAGGTGTAGTCTTTAACGTCGTCGTTGTAGCCCCACATTGTAGGTGGGATCAGGTTCTTAGCGGCAACGCCTGCACCCTGATAAACCGCTTTGATGATCGCTTCTTTGTTCACCGCGTAAGTCAGCGCCTGACGCACTTTCACGTCATCAAACGGTTTCTTCTCGGTGTTGAAGGAGAGATAGCCCACGTTCAGGCCAGCCTGCTCCAGCAGGTTGATGTTTTTGTCCTGCTTCATACGCGCGATATCAGCCGGGTTCGGGTATGGCATAACCTGGCACTCGTTTTTCTGCAGTTTTGCATAACGCACAGAGGCGTCTGGGGTGATGGAGAACACCAGGCGGTCGATCTGAGGTTTAGTACCCCAGTAACCCGGGAACGCTTTATACAGAATGCGAGAATCTTTCTGGTATTGCAGCAGCTGGAATGGGCCAGTACCGATTGGATCCAGGTCCACTTTCTCCGGGGTGCCCGCTTTCAGCATGTTGTCCGCGTATTCTTTAGACAGAATAGACGCGAAGTCCATCGCCAGGTCAGCCAGGAATGGGGCTTCAGGGCGGGTCAGCACGAACTGAACGGTTTTATCGTCAACTTTTTTCACTTCAGAGATCAGATCTGGCAGACCCATCCCTTCGAAGTATTCATAGCTGCCGCCAGACACTTTGTGGTACGGGTTCTGAGCGTTTTTCTGACGATCGAAAGAGAACACAACGTCATCGGCGTTAAAGTCGCGCGTTGGTTTAAATTCTTTGCTGTCCTGCCACTTCACGCCCTGGCGTAAATGGAAGGTATAGGTTTTGCCGTCTTCGCTGACTTCCCACTTCTCAGCCAGACCCGGAATAACTTCCGTAGTCCCGGTTTTGAATTCAACCAGACGGTTATAGATTGGTACGGAGCTTGCGTCGTACGTTGTACCAGAGGTAAAGAGCTGTGGGTTAAAGCCTTCCGGCGAGCCTTCAGAACAGTAAACCAGGGTTTTTGCCTGTACGCTTGCTGCGACGGTCAGAGCCACCAGGCTCAGACCAAGCTTCAGCATCCCCGACTTCTTCAAGGAAATACTCATTATTCTGCTCCAATGTGATGTTTTGCTTTGTTGTGTTACGCCGCCTGACCTTTATTTATTTTTTACCCGGTCCGGTCGGTGATGCCCGAAGGCGTTAAAGGGATGGAGAATCCTTTCAGAAGAGCCTTTGAGTTGCAGCGCAGATCCTCCCTGAAATGCCCCTCGTGCCCTACAATCTGTCAACAGAATGTGAAAACGTCAATACAGGTGACGGGGATTTACGCTGAGTGTGAGAAACCGCAAACAAAGATTAAAAAAACTTTAGACGCCAGTTTTCAGCAGGGAAATTTATGCTACTCACCATGTTGCAGCACAAATATCTTCATATTCTGCAACATTCAGTGATTAACTTTTATTCAGATTGGGTAAATTTTCTTGCAGAATGGTGATTATCTGAGCACTAAATTCCGCGAACGTTAAAACGCACAGCGAAAAATGCTGAGGTTATCCATAAGCAACGCGAAAAAAGATCAATCTATATATAAAAAAATACAATGGATTATGTCACAAAATCGTTAACAGGCAGGTTGAAGCAGGGCTAAGGTTCGTTTTGGGTACTCTGGCGGGATAAAGTCATAATGCAAAAAGGGCTAACCTTGCGGTTAGCCCTTTTCAGAATGTGGTCGGCGAGATGCAAAAAACCCCTGCTCTAAGAGCAGGGGTTTCGAATGTGGTCGGCGAGAGAGGATTCGAACCTCCGACCCACTGGTCCCAAACCAGTTGCGCTACCAAGCTGCGCTACTCGCCGAATGCGGAGCGCATCTTACTGCTGAGGTGCGCCCCCGTCAATCCCTTAAATTAAAAAAGCCATTCAACTGGCGAGAAACTCGCCAGACAAGCTATTGCGCGGCTTTTACGGTGTTATCAGGGAGTTTGCACCAGTTGTTATTTTCGTTAATGCCACCGTTCGGTGAGGTATACCCCAGGCAGCCTAAAATGGTGTCGTACAGTTCAACGTGACGACGCGGAACCTTCATATCTGCCTCTTTCTTCAGATGGGCAAACATCTTCGCTTTCTCCGGGTCTTCCAGATACTTGTCCGACATCCACACCATCATTGGTACGCGGAACTGCTCCGGTGGCGCCATCTTGCGCGGCGTGCCGTGCAGGTGCTCGAACTCATTGATGGATTCACCATGGTCAGCGGCATAGAACACAATCGCTTTCTTATCACGCACCTGGTCAATCACGGTATCAATAAAGTGGTCAACGTAGGTCACCGAGTTATCGAAGGAGTTAATCAACTGCTCTTTGGTACAGTCTTTATCTACCCCGACACACTCTGGCGTCCATTTTGCAAAATTACGTGGATAGCGCTGCGTGTAGTTAAAGTGCGAGCCCTTGGTATGCAGAATAATCATGTGCTTACCATCAGGGTTGCCGTTCAGCGAGTTTTTCATCTCGTCGATAAGCAGCATGTCATCAACATTCTTGCCACGGTTACGCGGCTCAGCACCAATCTGCTCACGATAGGCAATGTTCTGCGCCATGGTGTTGCTGTAGAACCACATCTCGCTTTGCATCGCATAGAGATCGGACGTGAACCCAAGCTGGCGAAGTACTGAGAAAACGTTCTGTTCCTTGAGCGTACGCTGTGGGTTATCGCTTGCCCCACCCTCACGCACGAACATGCAGCGCAGGGAAAGCTTTGTTGCCGTATCGCAAGAGTAGCCACGATACGCGATCAGGTTTTTCTCCTGAGCCAGTTTCGGCGTGGTATCGCGGTTATAACCCAGGATACCCATGTGATCCCAGCGGGTCGTTTCACCGATAATAAAGACGACATAGGTGTCATCGATATCTTTCGGCGCATCATAGGTAAACTTCTTCGCTGGGTTCATCAGCGATTTGTTATCAGAGGATTCATCCACCTGTGCCCAGGCATACAGCCCCAGCGCAGAAATCCAGTTAGACGGCAGATAAGAGTTAGCAACAACGCCGCCGTAGCTTGGCATATCCACACCAGCAGTACGCTCGTCATATTTTTGCTTCACTTCCAGCAGACGAATCGGCCCCCAGACCATCAGCCCGGCCAGCAGTACCAGCGCAACGCTTCGGATGCGTTGTCCTGGCGTACGAAGCTGATGCACCAGCGTATATCGGCAGCGGTTACTCCAGATAAGCAGCAACGGTAAGGCGCTGACGGCAATCACCCAGAGGACAAAATGCAGGCCAACCACCTCTTTCGACAGGTCGATATCCGTGGTCATCACAGAGGCAATAATGCCGTAGCCAATCACCACGTTCATAAAGGTCATGTAATAGCTGGCGCCCGCCGAACACAGCACGACAAACGAGGCCAATACGCGCCACAGGCGTCGACCAAACAGTGAAAGCACACGAAGCAAACAGAATGTAGCCAATACCGCAGCGACTAATTCGACAACCGCTGCAATTCCTTTCCAGACGGTAAAATCTTGCGCGTATCCATCAAACCGACGGAAGAAAACTGCGCCATTCATAAACAGGCCGATGTACAACGCCAGCAAAAAACTCAGCTTTTGTTGTGCCATCGATTTAATGTATTTCATGCAAGCTACCCGGAAAAAGGGACGAGATCGCCGTTCACGTTGAATCAAAAGTGAACAGAATAAAAAATCGCTATGGAAGTCGTTATCGGAAACGTCTACAAGCGTGGTAAGTAGACCACAGGGAAAGGGAAAAGTGGCAGCAGAGAGTGTGATCGCGACAGTTTTTTACAAAAAAGAAAATTCGATTTCGGACGTTTTAAGCCATGCTTCAATGTTACGAACAAAAAAGGCCGGAAACCCGGCCTTTTTGCTGCATCCATTACGCATGCGCTTCTTTAAACACTTCGCGCTGAGGCTGGCGAATGGTGGTCGACAGTGCCAGCGAAATAATCAGTAACGCGAATATCACACAGAAGGTCACGTAGAACCCGCCAAACAGTGAGGCAATCAGCGAGCCGCAAATACTGCCGATACCAAAACCTAAGTAAATCACACCGTAGTTTTTCGCCAGGTTATTCAGACCAAAGAATTCACTCACCAGTGACGGGAATACCGTGATGGTGCCGCCAAAATTGAAGGCAACGCAGGCAATCGCGGCAAAGAACGTGGCTTCATTCAGTGGCGCAAAGAGCAGCGCCGCCATCCCCACCAGCGATACCACCTGACCAATGGTGATCACGCGGATACGGGCAATTTTATCGGACAGAATACCCAGCACCAGGCGGCCGGACAGGTTCGCGATAGAGATAACGGTTACCGCGTTAGCAGCGGTGAGCGCATCCAGTTTCACCATCCCCTGAGCAATATCTTTCGCCACGCCAATCACATACAGACCGCTCATGCAGGCCGTCAGGAACATAACCGCCAGCATCCAGTACTGTGGTTTACGCATGGACTGCGCCAGGGTGAAGTCATTCTCCATCACACCATTCACGGATTTTACTTCCTGCTGAGGCGCATCTTTCATCAGCGTTGCCCCGAACAGAATCATCACCAGCACGATAACGCCCCAGATCATGAAGGTTTTCTCAAGACCCACGGAGGCCAGCAGGTGCGAATCGATAAATTTGAAGCCGAGGCTGCCCAGGCCATAAGAGCCGATAGCAAGGGCGGAGATTAACCCCTTGCGTTCCGGGAACCATTTCACACAGTTTGACAGCGTCAGCAGATAACCCGCGCCGTCTGCCAGCCCCACCAGCACCCCGGCGCTCAGCCACAGCATCATCAGGTTGCTGGAGTGTGCCGTCAGGAAAAAACCCACACCCAACAAAACGCCGGATGCCATGGTGACACGCTTAACACCAAAGCGTTCCTGCAACTTGCCCGCTACCGAGGAGGAAAGCGCCAGGCCAAGACTCAATAAGCCAAAGGAAAACGCCACCTGGCTCACCGGCGCACCGAGCTTATCGGAAAGAGCACTGTTAAACAGGCTCCAGGTATAGACCGAACCCAGCGCAAACTGAGTCACGATGGTGCCAAATAAGGTCAGCCAGCGAGTGCGGTTGTATGATGATGTGTTCATGGCAGTTGTCCTGCAAGAGAAATTAAGGGAATTCGCTGAGGACAACGATAAACAAAACCTTAAAACACCTGGGGGAAAACGGCATGAAATGCAGGAGAAACGGAATGAAATGCCTGGAATCAGGAATGAATGACCTTGCCGGGGTCAGGAGCGAAAGTGTGTTAGTGCATACTATCGCTGCAACCCCGACCATTATTGCGCCAAAGATGTTATCGCATCGTTGAAAAAAGTAACAACCCTAAAATTTTGCACTGACACCCAGGGTATACAAAAAGTCTTCGCCAGCAGTGGTGTTATCCGCCTGGGATAAAGAGGCATACGCTGCCATATGTGGGTTAAGCAGCACATCGGCGCCGACAGTCACATCCATCCAGCTACCGTACTGCATCGGCGCGGGTGTCTGAGACATGCCAAACTGCGATTTCCACTGATTTTCACCAAACTGCTGGTTATAGCTAATCTGTGCCCAGGGGCGCAGTTCGCCATATTGCGTATCCACTCGCCAGCCCAGCGAACTGACGCTGGCGTGCCAGAGCGGGTCTGTCAGTGATTGCGTTGTCGCGCTATCACCAAACTCGTTGTACATGTTGGGTGCCGAACCATCGTAACGCCATGCCACGACGGGCCCGGTGGTGATATGGCGAGTGACAGGGAAATTCCACCCAAGGCTCATCGAGCCGGGAAGTTCAGACGTCGAGTCAGACGGCAGAGTCAGGGCGAGCCCAGGCACATTCTGCGACGTCTTAATACGCTCTGCGAGAATATCTTCATAACGCGGTTGGTGATCGGCGTCCCATGTATAGCGTTCCGCCGTATTGCTTTGTGTATCTGAAACGATATATTCCTGTTGCCAGGCCAAAGCAGTGTTACAGGAAAAAAAACAGACTGAGACACCTGCCAGGCCAAAAACTGCATGGCAGCCACTGATTTTTTTTATCATCATCAAAGCGACTCCAGACAGAGCCGAATTCGGCGATATTTATCATTGTTTAGGAAGAGGTATCAGGGCTTAGCCCTGTATTAACTATTGTCTCTTTAGCAGACACGTCAAGCCTGAAAGATTGAAATTTTTGCGATTTCAGTATCAATAAGGGAGATAACCTATGCAACGTTGCGGCTGGGTAAGCCAGGATCAGCTCTATATCGACTATCACGATCAGGAATGGGGTGTGCCGGAAAAAGACGGCAAAAAACTCTTTGAGATGATCTGTCTGGAAGGTCAGCAGGCCGGTCTTTCCTGGATAACCGTTCTGAAGAAGCGTGAAAACTACCGCGCGGCCTTCCATCAGTTTGATCCCGTAAAGGTCGCCGCAATGACCGATGAGGATGTAGAAAAGCTGGTACTGGACGCCGGAATTATCCGTCATCGCGGCAAAATACAGGCCATCATCGGTAATGCGCGGGCGTACCTGGCCATGGCGCAAAACGGCGAGCCATTCTCAGATTTTGTCTGGTCATTTGTGGATAACACCCCGAAAGTGACGCTGGCCGCAACGCTTGCGGAGATCCCCACGTCGACCCCCGCTTCAGATGCACTGTCTAAAGCGCTGAAGAAAAGAGGGTTTAAATTTGTGGGCACCACTATCTGTTATTCCTTCATGCAAGCCTGTGGGCTGGTGAACGACCATATCACAGGCTGTTTCTGTCACCCTGGGGGCGTTGATGATCCGCAAATGGCAAAGTGAGAATGCAGATCCGCTACTGAGCTTATGGCTTGAAAGCACCACCGAGGCGCATCCGTTTATCGACCCAGGGTACTGGAAAGAGAATGAAATCCTGGTGCGAGAAGTCTATCTCCCGTCCGCAGAAACCTGGATCTGGGAAGAAGATGGGCACCCGTGCGGATTCATTAGCGTGATGCAGACACAGTTTGTTGGCGCACTGTTTGTCGCCCCGGCGTTCATCGGGAAAGGCATCGGACGCGCGCTGCTGAACTATGTTCAGCAGCGCTACCCGCATTTAAGCCTTGAGGTGTATCAGAAAAACGTCCGGGCGGTGAATTTCTACCATTCCCAGGGCTTTCGCATCGAAGACAGCGCCTGGCAGGATGATACTCAACACCCGACGTGGATTATGAGCTGGCAGGCGGATCAAACGCCGTTAGTGTAAGTTCCGGCCCCTGATATTTCTCGACCCATGCCAGCGCCGTGTTTCCGGCACACCCATTCCCCAGCTTTGAGCTGGGGAGATCTTTGGTCAGCACGTTGACGGCCCCGTTTTTACAGATACCGCCTTCGGTCAGCTCAAGGTCTGGCCATGCCCCCTGGTGAATACAGATAACGCCTTGTCTGATCCCGTCACTCACCACGGCACCCGCCAGCACTTGTCCACGCTGATTCCAGACGCGCACCACATCGCCATCCACAATCCCGCGCGCCTGTGCATCGTCTTTATGCAACGTGATCGGCTCGCGTCCTGCTACGGCGTACTGTTCACGCAGCGAGGTATAGTTCAGCTGGCTGTGTAAGCGGTGCGCCGGGTGAGCAGACAATATCTGAAGCTGCTGCGGCTGCGCGTTTCCGTGCCATTCGTCTGGCTCAAGCCATGCAGGATGCGGCGGACAGTCGGCATACTCAAAGCTGGCAATACGCTGGCTGTAGATTTCAATTTTCCCGCTCTCGGTTTTCAGCGGATGATTTTGCGGATCGCGGCGGAAATCGGCAAAACGGACAAATTGCGCGTTCTGCTCGCTCTCTGGCATTTCGAAAATGTCATTCGCTTCCCAGAACTGGGCAAACGGCGGCAGTGTGACACCCTGCGCCGCGCCCCGCTGCCCGGCTATCTGGTAGAACGTTTCCAGCCATTCCAGATCGGTTTTACCCTCGGTGAATCGCTCGCGTCCCCCCTCTTCCCAAAGCTCGCTCAGTTCGGCAAAGACATTCAGGTCGTCGCGCGCTTCATCCCGCGGTGCCACAACACGCTTCATCGGGACCATATGCTGATTGCTGTAATCGCCGGTCATGGTGAGGTCGTTACGTTCAAACGAGGTCGTGGCAGGCAGAACGATATCTGCGTGTTTAGCGGCAGCAGTCCAGAAGCATTCTGAAATCACCACCAGCTCCGGTTTCTGCCAGGCGCGGATAAGACGGTTGGTATCCTGATGATGGGTAAAGTTCGCACCACCCGCCCACCAGACAAAGCGAATATCCGGGAAATGCCGGTCCATGCCGTTGTGCTGATAAAACCCGCCAGGGTTTTCCAGCGCCTCAACAATGCGCGCCACCGGAATTTTGTCCACGGCATCTGTGCCGTTGTGAACGGTACCCTGCATGGACGCCAGCACGGCGGCTTTACGCGTAGGGTTTCCGCCGTTCGCAAAGTGATAAGAGAGGCCAAAACCACCGCCCGGCGTACCAATCTGCCCAAGCATCGCCGCCAGTGTCACCAGCATCCAGTGTTTTTGCTCACCGTATTGCTGGCGCTGCATCCCCCAACCTGACATCAGCATGGTGGAATTTTCGTGGAACAATGCCGCCATTTCGCGGATTTTCTCTGCATTTACACCGCAGATCGCTGCCGCCCATTCAGCCGTCTTGGCGATACCGTCGGTTTTGCCCGTCAGGTACTCCGCAAATTTGTCGTAACCGGTGGTACAGCGCGCCAGAAACGCTTCATCCTGCCAGCCATTTTCCACCAGCGTGTGCGCGATACCCAGCATCATCGCCACATCGGTTCCCATGTGCGGGGCAATCCATTCGGCGCTGTCGCCAAGGAAATCCATGGTTTCAGAACGCATCGGATCGATGCAAATAATACGTTTTCCGCTTTTACGCAGCGCATCAAAGTAGGGAATACCTTGTTCGTCAGTAGCATTCCACGCAATCTTGAGGGTATTTAGCGGGTTAGCACTCCACAGCACCACCACATCGGTGTGTTCCAGCACCAGCGGCCAGCTGGTCTGCTGCTGGTAAACTTCGTTCCCGCCCACCACGTACGGCATGATGGCCTGCGCCGCGCCGGTCGAATAATCGCCCAGATGCCCGGTATACCCCCCGGCCAGGCTCATATAACGCTGGAGAAGCGTGGCGGCTTTGTGCAGTACCCCGTTTGAACGCCAGCCATAAGAGCCCGCAAAAATGGACGACGGACCGTAGCTCTCGCGGATACGTTTATGCTGCGCGTGGATCAGTGCGAGCGCATCATCCCAGCTCACACGCACAAACTCATCCTGCCCACGGATACCTTGCGGTTTATCCGGTGACATCAAAAATCCTTTGCGAACCATCGGCCAGCGCACGCGGGTTTTACTGTGTACCTGATCGCGAACAACCGTCTGAAGAGAGTTGGGATGCTGCGAAGGCAATGCCCCGCGGGATGACAAGACGTTTTCGCCATCGGTTTCGACCAGCATTGGGCCCCAGTGGGCAGCGGTCAGAATCGTTTTTGTTGAAGTGCTCAAGCGTGCGCTCCTGGTTGCGTGCAGGTTTTACGGCCTTCTTATTGAGGCTGTTTATGGTTTGACACAAATTTCAGAGTAATACCCGGAATTTTCTCCGTATCTGGACGTCATAATCAACCGCCACGCTCGTCGTGGCAAAGAATAAAAAGGATTAAGGAAATAAGATGAAAAAACGCGTACTCGTAATTGCTGCTCTGGTGAGCGGCGCAATGGCTGTTTCAGGCTGCACAACAAACCCTTATACCGGTGAGAGCGAAGCAGGAAAAGCGGGCATCGGCGCAGGTCTCGGTTCGCTGGTAGGCGCGGGCATTGGCGCACTCTCCTCTTCCAAGAAAGACCGCGGCAAAGGCGCACTGATTGGTGCGGCGGCCGGTGCAGCGCTGGGCGGCGGTGCGGGTTACTACATGGATGTGCAGGAATCAAAACTGCGCGAAAAAATGAAGGGAACCGGCGTGAGCGTGACGCGTAATGGCGACAATATCATCCTGAACATGCCAAACAACGTGACCTTTGACTCCAGTAGTGCCACCTTAAAACCAGCAGGTGCAAACACCCTGACCGGCGTGGCGATGGTGCTGAAAGAGTACAACAAGACAGCCGTGAACGTGTTCGGCTTTACCGACAACACGGGCAGTCTGGATCTCAACAACCGTCTGTCGCAGCAGCGTGCCGATGCCGTATCCAGCTCGCTGATTACCCAGGGCGTTGAAGCTAGCCGTATCAGCAGCAAAGGGATGGGCCCTGCCAATCCGATCGCCAGCAACAGCACCGCGGAAGGCAAAGCGCAGAACCGTCGCGTAGAGATCACTCTGAGCCCTGTGCAGTAATCATTGCGCCGGGTGGCGGCTTCGCCTTACCCGGCCTACGTTCGACATGTAGGCCCGGTAAGCGCAGCGCCACCGGGCAAATCACTTGATTCGTCAGATTTTCCCGCTAAGGTGTTCTCACTCAAATCAGGGAAATCAGCGATGAGCAAACCAGCACGGGCCACCATCAGCGACGTAGCCAAAGCCGCCAAAACCGGAAAAACCAGTATTTCACGCTATCTCAATGGCGAGAAACACCTGTTGTCTGACGCCCTGCTGGCACGAATTGAACAAGCCATTGCCGATCTGGATTATCGCCCGAGCCTGATGGCCCGCGGCCTGAAGCGCGGTCGAACTCGTCTTATCGGGCTTATCATCGCCGACATCACCAACCCTTACTCCGTGAATGTGTTAAGCGGTATTGAAGCGGCCTGCCGTGAAAAAGGGTTTACCCCACTGGTGTGTAACACCAACAACGAGGTTGACCAGGAGCTGCATTACCTTGATCTGCTGCGCAGTTACCAGGTGGAAGGGATTGTGGTGAATGCCGTGGGAATGCGCGAAGAAGGCCTCAATCGCCTGCAACAATCCTCCCTGCCGATGGTACTTATCGACCGAAAAATCCCGGAATTCGCCTGCGATGTCGTCGGCCTGGATAACACTCAGGCAGCCACCACCGCAACCGAACATCTCATCGAACAGGGCTTCGAGGCTATCCTGTTCCTGAGCGAACCGCTGGGCACGGTCAATACCCGCCGCGATCGTCTGGCGGCATTCCGCGCGACCCTGGCACGCTACCCGGGCGTAATTGCCGAGAATGCCGAAACCCCGCTGCACGAAGCCGACCAGATCGACAACATCCTGCGCCAGTTCCACACCCGTCATCGCGGGATGCGAAAAGCCGTGATCTCCGCCAACGGTGCGCTGACCCTACAGGTTGCCCGTTCGCTCAAACGTATCGGCCTGCACTGGGGCAGCGATATTGGTCTGCTGGGGTTCGATGAGCTGGAGTGGGCCGAGCTGGCCGGCGTGGGCATTACCACACTCAAGCAACCTACGTGGCAAATCGGTTATGCCGCGGTTGAGCAGGTTGTCCGCCGTATTGAAGGCGTCAGCGATGCCATTCACGAGCAGGTCTTCTCCGGCGAGTTGATCGTTCGGGGCTCTACCGCCCGTTAATTTCCCCTTCGTGATGCCGATCATAAATTCAACATCCTGTCCTTTCCTTTGGAACCGGTTCCATCTAGCGTAATACTATCGATGTGAGATGTAACGGAGTCAGGCAATGGGCAGGAAAATAATGGTGGTCACCGCCGCATATGGCGCGGATCAGGTGCGACAGGCAGGTGGCCAACGGGCGATGCTTCCGGTGATTGCCGCCGCAGGTGCCGACGGCGTTGAGATCCGCCGTGAGCTGTTCAGCAGCGAAGAGTTACTGGCGCTGCCCGCACTGGGCGAATCCATTGAGCTGCTGGGTTTACTGGCCTGTTATTCCGCGCCAGTGCCCCTGTTTACGCCTGACGGAACCCTCAACCCCGACCTTTCGTGGTATCTGGCCGAAGCCACCACGCTCAATGCCCTGTGGCTGAAAGTTTCACTGGGTCACTTCCGCGATAAGCAGCCGCTTGAGGAGCTGCGTACATTGCTGAACGAAAGCGGCATGGCGCTGGTGGTCGAAAACGACCAAACCGACTGCGGCCAGCTTGCGCCGATGCAGCGCTTCAAGGCAGCTTGCCGGGTGCTGTCTCTGCCCGTGACGCTGACATTTGATATGGGCAACTGGCTGTGGGTGGGCGATTCACCAGAAGAAGCTGCCCGCCATCTGGCGCCTGCCGTAAGTTATATCCATGTCAAAGCCGCCGTCCCACATCATCAGCAGTTTCGCGCCATAGCGCCAGACCACGCCGACGCACGCTGGCTGGAATTGCTTAATCAGCTGCCATCTGACGCCCCGCGCGGGATCGAGTTTCCGCTGGAAGGACCGGACCTGGCTGCCGTCACCCGTCATTACGTTAACCTGCTGCGCGAGGAGTAAATCATGCACAAGACGCTGGATGTGATCACCATCGGCGAGGCCATGGCAATGTTCGTTGCCACGCAAACAGGCGAGCTTAGCGCAGTAGAGCACTTTTTCAAACGCGTGGCAGGAGCAGAGCTGAACGTCGCGACCGGCCTGGCGCGCCTGGGGCTGAACGTCGGCTGGGTAAGCCGCGTGGGTGATGACAGCTTTGGCCATTTCGTTCTGGATACGCTGAAAAAAGAGGGTATTGATGCCGCGGGTGTCACCCTTGATGCGCGCTTCGCGACCGGTTTTCAGCTGAAATCTAAAGTCGAAAATGGAACCGATCCCATTGTGGAGTATTTCCGTAAGGGCTCGGCAGCGAGTCATCTGTCGGTAAATGACTATCACGCCCACTATTTCACCTCCGCACGTCATCTGCACCTGAGCGGCGTGGCGGCAGCGCTCTCCGCCAGCTCTTATGAGCTTCTGGATCACGCGGCTGCGGCCATGAAAGCGCAAGGGAAAACGATCTCTTTTGATCCTAACCTGCGTCCGGTGCTGTGGAAAAGCGAAGCAGAAATGGTTGAAAAGCTTAACCATCTGGCTTTCCAGGCCGACTGGGTACTGCCCGGTGTGAAAGAGGGGATCATCCTCACCGGCCAAAAAACGTCGGAAGGGATCGCCGATTTTTACCTGAACAAAGGGGTAAAAGCCGTGGTGCTGAAAACCGGTGCCGACGGTGCCTGGTTTAAAACCGCAGACGGTGAACAAGGCGCAGTTGCCGCGGTAAAAGTCGACAACGTTGTCGACACCGTTGGGGCTGGCGACGGGTTTGCCGTGGGGGTAATTAGCGCCCTGCTGGAAGGCAAAACGCTGCAACAGGCGGTGTCGCGCGGCAATAAAATTGGATCGCTGGCGATCCAGGTGCAGGGCGACAGCGAAGGATTACCGACACGAGCGCAGCTCGGTTCCTGAATTCCCTCTCCCCATGGGAGAGCCACACCACACAAAACAAACCACCGTGTACCCTACATACAACGGCGGTACAAACCTCAACAACAGAGGCAAGCCTATGAACAGTTCGACCAATGCAGCAAAACGCTGGTGGTACATCATGCCAATCGTGTTTATCACGTACAGCCTGGCGTATCTTGATCGTGCAAACTTCAGTTTCGCGTCCGCCGCAGGTATCACTGAAGACCTCGGGATCACCAAAGGTGTCTCTTCCCTGTTAGGTGCCCTATTCTTCCTCGGCTACTTCTTCTTCCAGATCCCCGGGGCGATTTACGCCGAGCGTCGCAGTGTTCGTAAGCTTATCTTTATCTGTCTGATCCTCTGGGGTGGCTGTGCTTCACTGACCGGTGTGGTGAACAACATTCCTGCCCTGGCCGCCATTCGCTTTATTCTTGGTGTGGTCGAGGCGGCAGTCATGCCAGCGATGCTTATCTACATCAGCAACTGGTTCACTAAATCTGAGCGCTCCCGCGCTAACACCTTCCTGATCCTCGGTAATCCGGTCACAGTACTCTGGATGTCGGTGGTATCCGGCTACCTGATCCAGTCATTCGGCTGGCGCGAGATGTTTATCATCGAAGGGGTTCCTGCCGTCATCTGGGCATTTTGCTGGTGGGTGCTGGTAAAAGATAAACCTTCACAGGCGAAATGGCTCTCTGAAGATGAAAAAACCGCTTTGCAGGCGCAGTTGGATAAAGAGCAACAGGGCCTGAAAGCGGTACGTAACTACGGTGAAGCCTTCCGTTCCCGCAACGTCATTTTGCTGTGCGCGCAGTACTTTACCTGGAGCATTGGCGTCTACGGTTTCGTGCTGTGGCTGCCGTCGATTATCCGCAGCGGCGGCGAAAACCTCGGCATGGTGGAAGTGGGCTGGCTGTCATCCGTGCCTTATCTGGCGGCAACCATTGCCATGATTATCGCTTCCTGGGCCTCGGACAAACTGCAAAACCGTAAACTGTTTGTCTGGCCACTGCTGCTGATTGCTGCTTTTGCCTTTATCGGCTCCTGGGCCGTGGGTGCCAACCACTTCTGGGCATCTTACACCCTGCTGGTGATTGCCGGTGCAGCGATGTATGCCCCGTATGGCCCGTTCTTCGCCATCATCCCGGAGATGCTGCCGCGCAACGTAGCAGGCGGCGCGATGGCGCTTATCAACAGTATGGGTGCGCTGGGCTCGTTCTG
This sequence comes from Enterobacter sp. Tr-810, assembly GCF_011752765.1. Lineage (NCBI taxonomy): Bacteria > Pseudomonadati > Pseudomonadota > Gammaproteobacteria > Enterobacterales > Enterobacteriaceae > Enterobacter > Enterobacter sp. Tr-810. Next base: position 21,195 of record NZ_VWWW01000007.1, read on the forward strand.
CGGCTCCTGGTTTGTGGGCTACCTGAACGGTGCAACCGGCAGTCCGTCAGCCTCGTACATATTTATGGGGGTAGCACTTTTCGCCTCAGTGTGGCTTACTTTGATTGTTAAGCCTGCTAATAATCAACAGCTTCCCGTCGGCGCACGTCACGCCTGACCCCTTTAAAATCAACGGAGATTAGCATGAAGCCGTCCGTCATTTTGTATAAAGCACTGCCTGAAGATCTGCAAAAGCGCCTGGAAGGACACTTCACCGTAACTCAGGTGAAGAACCTTAGCCCGGACACCGTCGCGCAGCACGCTGATGCGTTCGCAAGCGCTGAAGGCCTGCTGGGTTCAAGCGAAAAAGTGGATGTCGCATTGCTGGAGAAAATGCCGAAGCTTCGTGCTACCTCGACGATTTCTGTGGGGTATGACAACTTCGACGTCGAGGCCCTGAACACCCGCAAAGTTCTGCTGATGCATACCCCGTATGCTCTGACAGAAACCGTGGCCGACACGCTGATGGCGCTGGTGCTCAGCACCGCCCGCCGGGTGGTGGAAGTGGCCGAACGCGTGAAAGCGGGTGAATGGACAAAGAGCATCGGCCCGGACTGGTTCGGTGTGGATGTTCACGGCAAAACGCTGGGGATTGTCGGCATGGGCCGTATTGGCATGGCGCTGGCGCAACGCGCGCATTTCGGCTTTAACATGCCGGTGCTGTACAACGCGCGTCGCCATCACACTGAAGCTGAAGAGCGCTTTAACGCGCGCTATTGCGAGCTGGATACCTTGCTTCAGGAAGCCGATTACGTCTGCCTGATCCTGCCGCTGTCGGAAGAAACGCATCATCTGATTGGCAAAGCTGAGTTCGCGAAAATGAAGAAATCAGCCATTTTCATCAATGCGGGTCGCGGCCCGGTGGTGGACGAAAAGGCGCTGATTGAAGCACTGCAAAACGGCGAGATCCACGCCGCGGGTCTGGATGTGTTTGAGCAAGAGCCGCTGCCGGTCAGTTCACCGCTGCTGGCATTGCCAAACGTGGTCGCCCTGCCCCACATTGGCTCGGCAACGCACGAAACCCGCTACAACATGGCGGCCACCGCGGTAGACAACCTTATCGCCGCGCTGGGTGGAAGGGTTGAGAAAAACTGCGTTAACCCGCAGGTACAACAGTAGAAACGAAAAAACCCGCCAGAAGGCGGGTTTTTAAATTCTTTGCTACTGGGTTGGAAGCTTACAGGCTTACAACGTTACCAGCTGCTGGGCCTTTAGCGCCGCTTTCGATGGTGAAGGAAACTTTCTGACCTTCGTCCAGAGATTTGTAGCCATCGTTCTGGATAGCAGAGAAGTGTACGAACACGTCTTTAGAGCCATCATCAGGAGTGATGAAACCGAAACCTTTATCAGCGTTGAACCATTTTACCAGACCAGTCATTTTAGCAGACATAGAAATTACCTTATTAACAAATATATTGTGCCTTCCGGCGCGATAGGTTGCGTTACAGATTTTTAAGCGATGAAGGAAGGGTCACAACGAAGGGTATCTATGGATAACAATCTGGACTGCTTTACTAAACTGCTTTAGGTCTGTGTAACAAACCGACGGAACAGTTATACCTATGTGGTACATGAATGACAAGCGTTATTTTCATCGCGCATAAAAAAACCCCGCAGCTCGCGGGGTTTTTTGTCTTATTCAGTGGCTGTCACTGCCGAGCTCCACGCCTGGCTAAAGGCCTGGTGCTGGGACGCCAGCGGCCCTATCAGCGCGTTATACTGGCTGGCCTGCTGAGAGGTCGGGAACTGGATACCATTAGAGACAAAGCTCACCTGGGTCCCCTGCTGGGAGATGTAATCCCCAACCTGTACCAGCTGCTGAGTGAAGATCTGCGCCGCTGGGATCAGCGGTTGCATAGCGTCAGCGGGCTTAGTCACCACTTTCTCGTAAACCTTGTCAAAGACAGGCTTGAGATCGTCGCCCTGTTTCAGCGCAGAGTGGGAAGCATCAGCCTGCATTTTTGCATTCTGCAATTGCTGGCTCAGCACACCCAGAGCACCATTAGACTGGCGCAGCGGTTCACGCTGGGTCATATAATCCTGCGGCACACGGATGGCGTTAACGCTATCCAGCACTGGACGAAGACCAGAGTCCATCGCCTGGCTCACCTGCTGTGAATAACCATAAAGAATGGCGTAATCGGACACGAAAGGACCGAACTGTTTTTTCTGATCCGCAGTCAGCGTTGGTAAACGTTCGCCACTGCGCATCACCGTATTCTGTAGAAAATCGATAAACGCTTTGCGCTGATCGCCTTCTTTATCGAAACACCCACTCAGGCTAACTACCATCAATAACGCCGCAACAGGCGCAAACCAGCGAGAGCAGGACTTTCCTGTCGCCATTTCAATACTCCTTTCACCCAAAAAAGCGCACACCGGCACACGCGTGCCCGACGCTGACAAGGATAGTCCAGGTCAGCCTTGCAAGATACTCTTTTCATGCAAAACGACTATTGCTGTTTTCTTGCTGACGATTTACAAAAAAATACGCTGCCGCGCTGTTTATGAATAATCAGTCGATTAGCGCGGATAAGCCTTCTGCTGAAACGCGTAAAGCTCCGCCTACCGCACGATTAATCACAACCCGGATGATCCTGCGTCTGTTTTAGGGACTATTCTTAACTGGCTCTCTGATGTTCACGATCCCGCTGTGTGATTTAAGAGGAGTTCTCAATGGAATATAAAGATCCTGAGTTTGAGCTGCTGAGCAGCCTGGAACAGATTGTTTTTAAAGATGTACCGCAGACGATTACCCTGCAACAAAAATCCAATCCCTTTACAGAATATGAGCAATTGCGCAAAGGGACAGGACTGAAAACAGATGAATTCGCCAGAGCAATGGGTGTCAGCGTAGCGATGGTGCTGGAGTGGGAGTCAAAACGTGAAAGACCCACAGCCACCGAGATAAAGCTGATGCGCCTGATTCAGGCAAACCCTGCACTCAGCAAACAGATAGCGTAAAACCAGATTGTGACAGCCCCCGCCCTTGCGGGGGCTTGTGTTTTAAAGCCTCTCACAGCGCCATCCCTCTCTATGCCACACCATCTCATGCGTCAGGTTCAGCCCGTTCAGGAATGCCTCATCGTGCGACACCACCAGCAACGCGCCGGGAAACGTCGCCAGCGCCGCTTCAATCGCCTGAACGGAGGCCAGATCCAGATGGTTGGTCGGCTCATCAAGCAGCAGAAGCTGTGTGGCCTCTTCGCGCCAAAGCACACAGGCCAGCGCGGCTTTCAGACGTTCACCGCCGCTCAACTTCGCCAGCGGAAGCATCACCTTATCAGCGCCCAGCTGAAGATGGGCTAAGCGGGTGCGCAGCCCCCCTTCTTCCAGCGGCGTGTTGCTCAGGTTGAGATGCGCCATCACCGATAGTGACAGGTCCAGCTGCGACAGGTGTTGATCGAGATAAGCGCAGGTTACTGACACACGGCAACTGCCCGCGTGCGACAATGTTTCCCCGAGTATGGTTTTCAGGAGCGTTGATTTCCCACAGCCGTTTGGCCCCCGCAACGCCACGCGCATCGGGCCATCCATCCGCCAGTTCATCGGCGGCATATCCACAAACGGCAGCACCAGATCCTCAAGGACCAGCACCTGTTTCCCCTCGGCAATCTGACTTCCCGGCAGGGTGAACATCACCGGGTTATCTTCTTCCACCCGCTCACGCGCTTTGTTGACGGCATCATTCAGCGCATCATTTTGATCGTTATGCTGTTTTTTCCACGATCCAATACGCTCTTTCGCCGCCATTTTGTATTTGATCCGCTCGAACGAGGCGATATTAAGACTATCGACGGTACGCAGCGTCTTTGCCGAACGCCGCTGGCTGTCGTCATGTTCTTTTTTCATCCGCTCACGCGTGCGCTTACGTTCTGTGGCAGCGTGTTCAAGCGCTGCGCGGGCGGATTGCTGCTCGGCATCACGCTGACGCTGGTAATCAGCATAATTCCCGCCGTAACTACGCAGACCCGACGCGCTCAGTTCCAGAATGCGTGGAACCTGCGCCAGCAGTTCACGATCATGAGAAGCGACCAGCACGCCCCCCTGATAGCGGGAAAGTTGTTCGTAGAACCACTCCCGGCCTTGCCTGTCGAGATGGTTGGTAGGCTCATCCAGCAGAAGATAATCAGCACCGGCAGTCAATGCTGCGCACAACAGGGCGCGAATACGTTCGCCCCCGCTAAGCTCTGCGGCAGGTTTATCAGGATCAAATGGCGGGAGTTTCGCCTGGCTAAACGCCGCGCTCAGACGTTCCGCTAAATCCCAGTGTCCGTCGAGTATTTCCAGACACTCAGGCTGATAATCACCGCTTTCGATACGCTTGCGGGCTGCAAAAATCTCGTCATACCCGAGTAGCTCAGCAAGTGGCGTTTGTGGAGAAATATCATGGTGTTGCGCCACATAGACGTGCGTGCCGAAACGCTCGATATGCCCACTCGCAGGTTCATCAAGCCCGGCCAGCAGACGCAACAGGCGCGTTTTACCGCTACCGTTACGGCCAACCAGCGCGCACATCGACGGCTCAAGAGCGAGATCCAGCGGACCAAAAAGCGTATCGCCCGTCGCAAACTGACAGGTGACCTGATGCAAAATAAAAGAAGGGGACTGCGCAAAATGAGCCATAAGCACTCCTGAATGAAATCAAAACATCCCCTGCCGACGCGGTGGCGTTTAGCAAGGATCGAAATTCATCAGTCGTGTTTGTTCATTTTCGGGATGCGCTCCAGAGGGAAAAAGTTAACGGGCATAAGGATAACGGTAATTTGTTAACCGTTTCAAGGTTAATTTTTGGGCGAAACAGAATCGCACTCTCTTTGGGGTGAGGGTTCCTCTGTAATTTTTGTCCTTACCGAAGCGATTAATGACGTCATTAAAATAAAAGATCTACAGCGACGCCATGGTCCGGCTGAAAATCGCCGAAGCGTTTCCTGTAGGCCAGGGTGGTGGCGGTGAGCCCCCCTGGCACGTTCACCGGTAATGTGGTGACAGAGTAGCAAGGAACATAAAGTGAACGGAATGACCGCCTCAGCTGTATGTTCCCCCTCACCCCAGCCCTCTCCCCAAAGAGGAGAGGGGGTAGTCCGTTGCTGATGAACGCTTCCCTGCCGCCATCGGCTAACACAACGCTGCGCCATAAAAAAACCCGCCGAAGCGGGTTTTTAGCGTTTGTAACAACGGGCACATTACTGGAGCAGCGAAATATCCGCCACGCGCAGGAACAGCTCACGCAGTTTTTCGAGCATAGAGAGACGGTTCACACGCAGATCTTTATCTTCTACGTTCACCATCACTTTCTCGAAGAAGGCATCAACCGGCTCACGCAGTTCAGCCAGTTCGACCAGCGCTTCCTGATAACGGCCTTCCGCGAAGAATGGCTCCAGCTTGTCACGCAGCACCACAACCTGCATCGCCAGGGCGATCTCTTCCGGCTCTTTCAGCGTCGCAGCGTTTACACGCTCGTTCAGCGTTTCGTCGGATTTTGCCAGGATATTGGATACACGTTTGTTAGCCGCAGCCAGCGCAGATGCTGCTTCCAGAGTACGGAAGTGAGATACCGCCTTCATACGCGCATCGAAGTCTGCCGGACGGGTTGGACGACGCGCCAGAACCGCCTGAATGGTGTCGACAGTATAACCTTCGTCCTGATACCAGGCGCGGAAACGGCCGAGCATGAAGTCGATAACGTCATCCACCACTTTCGCGTTAGTCAGCTTGTCGCCGTACAGACGAACGGCTTCTTCGGTCAGGGTTTGCAGATCAAGGTTCAGGTTCTTCTCAACGATGATACGCAGCACACCCAGTGCGGCACGACGCAGCGCAAACGGGTCTTTGTCACCTTTTGGATGCTGGCCGATGCCGAAGATACCCGCCAGGGTGTCCATTTTGTCGGCAATCGCGACGGCGCAGGCAACCGGGTTGGACGGCAGATCGTCACCCGCAAAGCGCGGCTGATACTGCTCGTTCAGAGCAACCGCCACATCTTCTGCTTCGCCATCGTGACGCGCGTAGTGCATCCCCATCACGCCCTGGGTGTCGGTAAATTCGAACACCATGTTGGTCATGAGGTCGCATTTAGACAGCAGGCCCGCGCGGGTTGCGTGGTTCACATCGGCACCGATTTCACGAGCGATCCAGCCGGACAGCTCTGCAATACGGTCGGTTTTGTCACGCAGCGTACCCAGCTGTTGCTGGAACAGTACGGTCTGCAAGCGCGGCAGATGGTCTTCCAGGCGTTTTTTGCGGTCAGTATTAAAGAAGAACTCCGCATCCGCCAGACGTGGGCGAACCACTTTCTCGTTACCGGAAATAATCTGGACCGGATCTTTGGACTCAATGTTCGCCACAAAGATGAAGTTTGGCAGCAGTTTGCCGTCGTTGGCATAGACCGGGAAGTACTTCTGGTCACCCTTCATGGTGTACACCAGCGCTTCAGCCGGAACCGCCAGGAACTTCTCTTCGAACTTAGCCGTCAGCACAACCGGCCACTCGACCAGAGAGGTGACTTCTTCCAGCAGGCTTTCGCTCAGGTCAGCGTTACCGCCAATCTTGCGCGCGGCTTCTTCTGCATCAGCTTTGATCTTCGCTTTACGCAGCTCATAGTCAGCAATGACTTTACCGCGCTCCAGCAGGATCTGAGGATACTGATCGGCGTTGTCGATGGTGAACTCCGGCTCGCCCATAAAGCGGTGGCCGCGGATCACGCGATCGGATGCCACACCCAGAATGGTGGCTGGAACAACGGTGTCACCCAGCAGCAGGGTCACGGTGTGAACCGGACGCACGAAGTGCACGTCAGACGCACCCCAGCGCATCAGTTTTGGAATCGGCAGTTTCGCCAGAGAAGTCGCAATCATGTCTGGCAGCAGTGCTTCTGCACTTTCGCCTTTGACATGGGCGCGATACAGCAGCCACTCGCCTTTGTCAGTGGTCAGACGCTCAGCCTGGTCAACGGTGATACCGCAACCACGCGCCCAGCCTTCCGCCGCCTTGCTTGGTTTACCTTCAGCGTCGAACGCCTGAGCAATCGCCGGGCCACGTTTTTCCACTTCACGATCGGGCTGAGAAGCCGCCAGGTTGGCCACTTTCAGCGCCAGACGACGCGGTGCAGCAAACCATTCAATTTTACCGTGCGCCAGGCCAGCGTTATCCAGCTCGGCGGTCACGTTCGCAGCAAAAGATTCAGCCAGGCTGCGCAGGGCTTTTGGTGGCAGCTCTTCGGTGCCGATTTCCACCAGGAAAGTTTTCTCAGACATGGCCGCCTCTTATTTATTTCGATTGCACATCGGGAAGCCAAGGGCTTCACGGGACGCGTAGTAAGCTTCTGCAACGGCTTTGGTCAGAGTACGAATACGCAGAATGTAGCGCTGACGTTCAGTCACGGAGATAGCCTTGCGGGCGTCCAGCAGGTTGAAACTGTGGGCGGCCTTCAGAATACGCTCATAAGCAGGCAGCGGCAGCGGAGTCTCCAGCGCCAGCAGCTGCTGGGCTTCTTTCTCATACTGCTCGAAGCACGTGAACAGGAAGTCCACATCTGCGTATTCGAAGTTATAGGTGGATTGCTCCACTTCGTTCTGATGGAACACGTCGCCGTACGTGGTTTTACCCAGTGGGCCGTCGCTCCAGACCAGGTCGTAAACGCTGTCTACGCCCTGAATGTACATAGCCAGACGTTCCAGACCGTAGGTGATTTCACCGGTAATCGGTTTACATTCCAGACCACCAACCTGCTGGAAGTAAGTGAACTGAGTCACTTCCATACCGTTCAGCCACACTTCCCAGCCCAGACCCCAGGCACCCAGCGTTGGGTTTTCCCAGTTATCTTCCACGAAACGAATGTCGTGGATAGTTGGATCCATACCCAGCTCTTTCAGCGACCCGAGGTACAGCTCCTGAATGTTATCCGGTGATGGCTTAATCACAACCTGGAACTGATAGTAGTGCTGTAAACGGTTCGGGTTTTCGCCGTAACGGCCATCAGTAGGGCGGCGGGATGGCTGCACATAAGCCGTTGCCATTGGTTCTGGCCCCAACGCGCGTAAGCTGGTCATCGGGTGTGAAGTGCCTGCGCCTACTTCCATGTCCAAAGGTTGAACAATGGTACAGCCCTGACGAGCCCAGTAATCCTGTAAGGTCAGGATCAGGCCCTGGAAGGTCTTGGTATCAAACTTTTGCATAGTATGTCGTGCTGGATACGTGTGGTTTTTAATGGAAGGGATCAGTATACCCGCTGACTGCAAGATATACAGTACGAAACGGGTTTGTTTAGGGAAAATTGGGAAATAAGCCTTTCAGCCAGAAGACTTGCCCGGTCTGGCTGCTGATTATACGAACATGTTAGCGCATCGAGAGGTGTAAAAACTGGCCGTCTGCGTCAAAAGAACAGACAAAGCCCTCTTTACGAGAGGTATGTCCCCGCATCTCGAAACTGCCCTGAAACCGTTCAAAGCCCGTGACATCGATTTTCTCCATGCCAGTGTTATAGCGGTGGGCAGCCTGATCTTTGCACAGCTGCTCCATATCCAAAGAACGTTCAGGACTCATTTTACCCTGCTGCGCTTTTTGCACAGGGGCATCTTGCGAAGCACTGCATCCTGCCAGCATAAGCAGCAGAAAGAGTGACGCCACACGCTTCATCATCATTTTTATTACCGGCCTGGTCTGTGGCTGTTATTTTTAGTATCAAAGCTTTTATAGATTAAGGTTTGGCATTCTGCGAATCTCGCGGCCTCCGTACAAGCCCGCATAATAAAACTCAGAATTTTCCAACGAGAGGCTTTCGCGTATTGGCAGTCACACTTTTTTTAACAGGACAACAGAGGAACTGATGCAGTCGAAAATTAACTGGATTGATAACCTGCGAGGAATAGCCTGTCTGATGGTGGTGATGATCCATACCACCACCTGGTATGTCACTAACGCCCACAGTATCAGTCACGTTAACTGGGATATCGCCAATATTCTGAACTCTGCGTCCCGCGTCAGCGTGCCGTTGTTCTTTATGATTTCTGGCTTTCTCTTTTTTGGTGAGCGCAGCGCGCAGCCGAAGCATTTCATGCGCATCGCCTCATGTCTGCTGTTTTACAGCGCCATTGCGCTGCTCTACATCACGCTGTTTACCTCGATTAACGCCGGGCTTTCACTCAAGTATCTGCTGCAAAAGCCGGTGTTCTACCATCTGTGGTTCTTCTTCGCGATTATCGTTATCTATCTGGTTTCTCCGCTGATTCAGGTAAAAAAAGTGAGTGGAAAAATGCTGCTGGCGCTAATGGTGGTGATTGGCGTGGTAGCCAACCCCAATACGGTGTCGCAAAAAATAGGGGGATTTGAATGGTTGCCAGTCAATCTCTATATCAGTGGTGATACGTTCTACTACATTCTCTACGGCATGTTGGGGCGCGCCATTGGTATGATGGACACGCAAAAGCGTGGGCTTAATGGGCTATGCGCCGCCATTTTTATCATCGGCGTGGTGATTATCTCCCGCGGGACGCTGTACGAACTGCAATGGCGCGGTAACTTCGCTGATACGTGGTATCTCTACTGCGGGCCGATGGTCTTTATCTGTGCCGTTTCCCTGCTGACGCTGGTCAAAAATACGCTGAATGCTCGCCCTCTTCCCTGGCTTGGGTTTATCTCGCAGCATTCTCTGGGGATTTACGGCTTTCATGCGCTGGTGATCCACGCCCTGCGGACCCGAGGGGTGGAGCTGAAAAGCTGGCCGTTGCTGGATATTGTCTGGATTTTTGCCGCCACGCTGGCCGTGAGTTTGTTGTTGTCGATGCTGCTACAGAAGATCGATACTCGCCGTTTCGTCAGTTAACGATGCGCTGCCTGGCGCGGCGATACTGGCGCGGGGAGGAAAACCCTGCCGCCAGTGACGCCTGCTCCACTCCCCGTCCCTGCAATAACCACTGCTCTGCCACCGCCAGACGCAATTGCTCCAGGTAATCCCGAACGCTTATCCCTAAATGGGCCTGAAAAAGCCGGGTCAAATGGCGCGGGCTGACGTGCGCAAGGGCAGCGATATCCGGCAGGCTCCACGCTTTTTGCGGCTCTGCGGTGAGGGCATCTTGCGCACGGTGGATGGCAGGATGAATATGGTTGCGATAGCGTAACCAGGGGGATAGCTGCGGGTCGTCGCCAGAGCGACGGAACCAGACCACCATCTCACGCGCCACGGCCAGCGCCTTTTCCGGCCCGCAAAGACGGTTGATCATGTGCAGCGCCAGATCGATACCCGACGTGATCCCGGCGCTGGTCCAGATACTTCCATCCTGAACGAATATGCGATTCTCTTTGATCGCGGCCGTCGGTGCCGCACTGCGCAAACGGTCAATGACATCGTGATGCGTTGTGCACTGCCTGCCATTCAGCAAACCGGATTTCGCCGCCAGCAAAGCCCCTGAACAGACGCACATGACAGTAATGTCCTGATGGTGAATTTGCGGTTGCAGGCGCATCAACCAGTTCTGAATACCCTTCGCTTGCGGCGTTGAAAACTGATAGCGGGAGTCGCTGACGCCTGGCAGCACCAGCAAACTCCCCGCAGGCAGGGTATCCGGCAAGGGCTGGATGCCCCCCATCGACAGGCCAATCGACGTCGGGACTTCGGGCTGCGGGCCAATGTAATGCAGGCGAAATGCATCGCCTGCCAGCACGAAGGTTTCTGCAGGGCCGGTCATGTCTAATGACAACACCCCTGGCAGCATGACGAACCAGACGTCGATGCTCATTAAAGTGACTCCAGCGCCTGCGCGACGGTTTTAATATCGGCAAATCGCCCAGCCAGCACCGTCTCGGTGCGATGGCGCAGTTCGTCTGCGCTGAGGGTGATCCCCTTATGCGTCATCGGAAACGTGAGCGTTGCCTCGCTAACAAAGGTCACAGCATAGCCCAAATCGGAGGCCACACGGGCGGTTGTTTCACAGCACTGCTCGGTGCGAATGCCGCAAATAATCAACTGGTTGATATCACGCTCTCGCAGCCAGCGATCAAGACCGGTATCGGTAAAGGCATTATGGACGTGTTTCTGAAATACTACGGCAGGACGATGACGTAAAAAGGCCATCGGTTTGACATAGCCACTTTGCAGTGAGAAGGGGCCGTCTTCGTCGACATGAAAGATATCAACAACGGGAATGTTGCGCGATTCGCAGCCTTCGATCAGCCCAAGCATCGCCTGCTGGAAAGCGGGAATATCCTTCTCCTGCCAGTAATCACGATGATGGAAAGACTGTTGAGTATCGATATTAAGTAAAGCAATACGTGACATGATAGTTCTCCTCGCCAGTGGGTGTAACCTTATCCTGGCGAGGAAACGAGGTCGCGAACAGACCAAAAAAGGACATCCTCATGCCTCTTCCAGACAACCGCTTTTATGACATTAACGGCAGCAGCTGCTGGTAGATTTTACGAAACACATCGCGCCTTTCAGCGTACTGTGCATGGCGTTTAGCATCGGGCACATGCGCCTGTTCAAGTGCAAGCTGCGGCAATAGCTGTGCAAGCGGCGTATCCGGATTCAGGGCAATCTGCGCCAGACGCGCTGCCCCCAACGCAGGGCCTACATCACCACCCGTCCGGTAGTCCAGCTGCAACCCGCTGATATCAGACAGCATCTGCCGCCAGTAGCTGCTCCTGGCGCCTCCACCAATCAGGGTGATACTGCCGGGTTTTAGTCCGCAGTCGTGTACGACGTCCATCCCGTCAGCCAGTGCATAACCCACGCCTTCGAGCACCGCACGCGCCAGCTCTGCCGGGCCATGCTGATGCGTCAGCCCAAAAAAGACGCCTTTGGCTTCAGGGTTGTTATGCGGCGTACGCTCGCCGGAAAGATAAGGTAAAAACCAGACGGTACCTGCGTTTTCATCCGCCTGCTGCGCCGCCGCAATCAGCGTCGGGACATCGGCCAATCCGGTCAGTTTTGCCGCCCAGTCAAGGCAGGATGCCGCACTCAGCATCACCGACATCAGATGCCACTTACCCGGAAGGGCATGGCAGAAACTGTGCACGGCATTTTCAGGGTTGCTGCGATAGCCATCGCTAACCGCAAAATAGACGCCGGATGTCCCCAGCGAGAGCATCGCCTGCCCCGCATCAACCATCCCGACACCCACAGCACCAGCCGCATTATCACCACCACCGGCCACCACCGGCACAGCCGGCATGTTCCAGCTTTTAGCAACGGCGGGCTGTAATGTCCCTGTGATCTCGCTGCCTTCAAAAAGCGCCGGCATATGATCGCGCGTCAGATGGCAGGCATCGAGCATAGCTTCACTCCAGTCGCGTTTGGCCACATCGAGCCACATGGTGCCCGCCGCGTCGGACATATCGCTGGCGAAATCACCCGTCATACGAAAACGCAGATAATCTTTCGGCAGCAGCACTTTGGCGACCTGACGGAACACCTCAGGTTCATGGCGTTGCACCCACAGCAGTTTTGGTGCGGTAAAACCTGGCATCATCAGGTTGCCCGTTATCTCCCGGGAAGTGGGCACGCGGCCTTCCAGAATGGCGCACTCTTCACCGCAACGGCCATCGTTCCAGAGAATAGCCGGGCGCAACACGCGGTGCTCGCTATCAAGCAGCGTAGCGCCATGCATTTGCCCGGCAATGCCGAGCGCTTTTACATCACGCAGGCTGTGTTGTTCATCCAGCGCCTTCATCGCACGATCCGTCGCCTGCCACCATTGCTCCGGGTCCTGTTCCGACCACAGCGGATGCGGGCGTGAAACCTGAAGCTTTTCAGTCTGTGTTGCTAACACTTCGCCCTGCTCGCTGAGCAGGATGGCTTTCACACCCGATGTGCCAAGATCGATCCCGATATACATTGCGGTGACTCCTTTAACAGAAATGCCCGGTGGCGTTACGCTTACCGGGCCTATGCACGTCTTCAGCTCGCTGTTACTTATCGAACAGGTAGTGATTCACCAGGTTTTCCAGCAATTCCTGATGTCCGCTTTGATGCTGCGGTGCCAGATGATGCTGTTCAGCGTACTTCGCGATGTCGGCAAGCGATAACTGGCCTTTCAAAATTTGCTGGCCCAGCTCACTGTTCCAGCCGCTATAACGCTTCGCAACGCGTTTATCCAGCTCACCGTCTTCAATCATACGAGCCGCGACTTTCAGCGCCAGCGCCATGGTGTCCATCGCGCCAATATGGCCGTAGAACAGGTCATATTTGTCAGTGCTCTGACGGCGCACTTTGGCGTCGAAGTTCAGGCCACCCGTGGTGAAGCCACCTGCTTTGATGATTTCGTACATCACCAGCGCATTTTCTTCAACGCTGTTCGGGAACTGATCGGTATCCCAGCCCAGCTGTGCATCGCCACGGTTCGCATCAACAGAACCAAAGATACCGAGCGCAATGGCAGAAGCGATTTCATGATGGAAAGAGTGACCCGCCAGCGTGGCGTGGTTGGCTTCGATATTCACTTTGATCTCTTTTTCCAGACCAAACTGCTTCAGGAAGCCATACACGGTGGCAACGTCATAATCGTACTGATGCTTGGTTGGCTCTTGCGGTTTTGGCTCAATCAGCAACGTGCCGCGGAAACCGATTTTGTGTTTATGCTCGACAACCATCTGCATAAAGCGACCAATCTGTTCACGCTCCTGGCGCAAATCGGTGTTCAGCAGGGTTTCATAACCTTCGCGCCCACCCCAGAGAACGTAGTTCTCGCCACCCAGCTGATGGGTTGCGTTCATTGCGGTCACCACCTGGGTGGCGGCCCAGCTGAACACTTCTGGGTCAGGGTTTGTTGCCGCACCGGCACCATAACGCGGGTTAGTGAAGCAGTTTGCTGTGCCCCACAGCAGCTTCACGCCACTTTGCTGCTGTTTCGCTGCCAGCACGTCAACCATTTGTGCAAAGTTGTTCAGATACTCTTTCAGGGATGCGCCTTCCGGTGACACATCCACATCGTGGAAGCAGTAATACGGCACGTTCAGCTTGTGGAAGAATTCAAACGCAACATCCGCTTTACGCTTCGCCAGCTCAATGGCCTCGCCGGGTTGCTGCCACGGGCGATCGAAGGAACCCACACCGAACATATCGGCGCCATTCCAGCAGAAGGTGTGCCAGTAACAGGCGGCAAAGCGCAAATGGTCTTCCATGCGCTTACCCAGCACCAGCTCATCCGGGTTGTAGTGACGAAATGCTAAAGGATTGGACGTTTTCGGGCCTTCGTAACGAACGCGATCGAGTTGGTCGAAATAAGCTTGCATATTGAGCTCCATAATCAAGGGATGCGGCGAGTAGTCGATACTGGAGTAATAGTGAATAGACATTCTGACTTGCTCAATTACGTTATTTCACACTGCTATTGAGAGAATGCACAACTGTGCGCTGGCTCGCAAAATAATGCGCAGGCAAACTATTTTTTCGGCGTTTATTCCAGATTTGCGTGTAATTAATAAGTTACGCTTTTTAAAATCAGATCGCGGTCATAAATTCAGAAATAAACCAAATATCATAACGAGAAGATAAAAATCTGTAATTGCCAGCCAGCCATTCCACGTTAAAAATTTGCTGCATCTACAGCAGTGAATGTTTCTTTTATCTCAGCAGCACATCACCTACAAAAAGGCCCTATAATTATGAAGATAAAGAACCTGTCCCTTACTCTCTGCACTACTCTCCTGCTTGCAAGCTTTGCTGGTCATGCAAAAGAGGTAAAAATCGGCATGGCTATTGACGATTTGCGCCTTGAACGCTGGCAAAAAGATCGCGATATTTTTGTGAAAAAAGCGGAATCGCTTGGCGCACAGGTGTTTGTTCAGTCGGCTAACGGCAACGAAGAAACCCAAATGTCGCAAATCGAGAATATGATTAACCGCGGCGTAGATGTTCTGGTCATTATCCCCTATAACGGCCAGGTGTTAAGTAACGTAGTTAAAGAAGCAAAACAAGAAGGTATAAAAGTTTTAGCCTACGATCGCATGATTAATAATGCGGATATTGATTTTTATATTTCATTCGATAATGAAAAAGTGGGTGAATTACAGGCAAAAAGTCTGGTTGATAAAGTGCCTCAGGGGAATTATTTCCTGATGGGCGGCTCACCGGTCGATAACAACGCCAAACTGTTCCGTGAAGGACAAATGAAAGTACTTAAGCCATATATTGACGATGGCAAGATTAAAGTGGTTGGCGATCAATGGGCAGATGGCTGGCTTCCAGAAAATGCGCTGAAAATTATGGAAAACGCCTTAACCGCCAATAACAACAAAATTGACGCTGTTGTTGCGTCCAATGATGCAACAGCAGGCGGTGCCATTCAGGCACTCAGTGCGCAGGGCCTTGCCGGTAAAGTCGCGATTTCAGGTCAGGATGCCGATCTCGCGGGTGTTAAACGTATTATCGCCGGCACGCAAACCATGACTGTTTACAAACCCATCACCGAGCTCGCCAACACGGCAGCTGAAATTGCCGTTGAGCTTGGCAGTAACCAACAACCTAAAGCAGACACTAGCCTGAACAACGGCCTGAAAGATGTTCCGTCTCGCCTGCTCACCCCGATCGAAGTCAATAAAGAGAACATTGACGCCACCGTGATTAAAGACGGTTTCCACAAAAAGAGTGAACTGTAATCCAGCGCTGCCCCTGCCCTGCGGGGGCGCATCGACTTGTGCTGTTCTTACTTCGGGTCATGTGGAGCAGTTATGCCTTATTTACTAGAAATGAAAAGCATCACCAAAGCTTTCGGCGCGGTGAAAGCTGTCGATAACGTCAGCCTGCGGCTCAACGCCGGAGAGGTGGTTTCACTGTGCGGTGAAAACGGTTCGGGTAAATCAACGCTGATGAAAGTGTTGTGCGGGATCTATCCTCACGGCAGCTACGACGGCGAAATCGTCTTTGCCGGTGAGGTGATTCAGGCCACACACATCCGCGATACCGAACGCAAAGGCATCGCTATCATTCATCAGGAGCTGGCACTGGTTAAGCATCTCACCGTGCTGGAAAATATCTTCCTGGGCGCTGAGATTTCACGTCACGGCGTGCTGGATTACGACACCATGACGCTGCGCTGTGAAAAGCTGCTGGCGCAGGTGAGCCTTGCGATTTCACCCAATACCCGCGTGGGGGATTTAGGGCTTGGCCAACAGCAGTTGGTTGAAATTGCCAAAGCGCTGAACAAGCAGGTGCGGCTGTTAATACTCGATGAACCGACGGCATCACTTACCGAACAGGAAACGGCCGTCCTGCTCAACATCATCCGCGACCTGCAACACCACGGCATTGCCTGCATCTACATTTCGCACAAACTCAATGAAGTGAAAGCTATTTCGGACACCATCTGCGTGATCCGCGATGGTCAGCACATCGGCACTCGCGAAGCAGCAGGCATGAGCGAAGATGACATCATTACCATGATGGTCGGGCGCGAGCTCACCGCACTGTATCCGAACGAACCCCACAGCATTGGGGATGAGGTTTTGCGCGTTGAAAACCTGACCGCATGGCACCCCGTTAACCGCCACATTAAGCGCGTGAACAATGTCTCCTTCTCACTTCACCGCGGCGAGATCCTCGGCATCGCCGGGCTGGTCGGCGCCGGGCGAACCGAAGCCGTACAGTGCCTGTTCGGCGTCTGGCCGGGGCGCTGGGAAGGCAGTATTTATATTGATGGCCAGCCGGTTCATATCGACAGCTGCCAGCAGGCCATCGCTCAGGGCATCGCGATGGTGCCGGAAGACCGCAAAAAAGACGGCATCGTTCCGGTTATGGCCGTGGGTAAAAACATCACTCTTGCCGCCCTTAATCAGTTTTCTGGTGCACTCAGCAGCCTCGACGATGCCGCCGAGCAGCAGTGCATTCTCCAGTCGCTCGCCAGGCTTAAGGTAAAAACCTCCTCCCCGGAACTGGCCATTGGTCGCCTGAGTGGGGGTAATCAACAAAAAGCGATACTGGCGCGCTGCCTGCTGCTCAATCCACGCATTTTGATTCTGGATGAGCCGACGCGCGGGATCGACATCGGTGCAAAATACGAAATCTACAAACTGATTAATCAGCTTGTGCAGCAAGGGATTGCGGTCATTGTCATTTCTTCTGAGCTCCCTGAAGTGCTTGGTCTGAGCGACCGCGTGCTGGTCATGCATGAAGGGAAATTAAAAGCCAACCTGATTAACCAAAGCCTGACACAAGAGCAGGTGATGGAAGCCGCATTAAGGAGCGAACGCCATGTCGAAAAGCAATCCGTCTGATCTTAAAGTCGCTGCACCGACGCCAGGCGCGTTCGCGGGGCTTAAGCTACTGAACCTGCAAGTCTTTGTCATGATTGCCGCGATTATCGTCATCATGCTGTTTTTTACCTGGATGACCGATGGCTCTTACCTGAGCGCACGTAACGTTTCCAACCTGCTGCGCCAGACGGCCATCACAGGCATCCTGGCAGTGGGTATGGTATTTGTGATTATCTCCGCCGAGATAGACCTCTCCGTTGGTTCAATGATGGGCCTGCTTGGCGGTGTAGCCGCCATTTTCGATGTCTGGTTAGGCTGGCCGTTGCCGCTCACTGTCGCCGTCACGCTGATCATGGGCCTGGTGCTCGGGGCATGGAATGGATGGTGGGTTGCCTATCGCAAAGTGCCCTCGTTTATTGTCACGCTTGCCGGGATGCTGGCCTTCCGTGGCATTTTGATTGGTATTACTAACGGCACAACCGTGTCGCCGACCAGCGCATCCATGTCACAAATTGGGCAGAGCTATCTCTCTGGTGGCTTAGGCTTCACGCTCGGTGTGGTAGGGTTAATGGCCTTCGTTGCCTGGCAGTGGCGCGGGCGTATGCGCCGTCAGGCGCTGGGATTGGCCTCAGCTCCGCCGACATCGGTTGTCGGGCGTCAGGCGCTGACTGCGGTGATTGTGCTGGGTGCCATCTGGCTTCTGAACGACTATCGTGGCGTACCGACCCCGGTGTTGCTGTTAGCACTTCTGCTGCTGGCGGGCATGTTTATGGCCACGCGCACCGCATTTGGTCGCCGTATTTATGCAATTGGCGGCAACCTGGAGGCAGCGCGACTGTCGGGTATTAATGTCGAACGCACTAAGCTCGCCGTCTTTGCCATTAACGGCCTGATGGTGGCGATCGCCGGGCTGATACTCAGTTCACGTCTGGGTGCCGGTTCGCCGTCTGCAGGGAACATCGCCGAACTGGATGCCATCGCGGCCTGCGTCATTGGTGGCACCAGCCTCGCCGGGGGTGTCGGCAGCGTGGCGGGCGCAGTGATGGGGGCATTTATTATGGCTTCGCTGGATAACGGAATGAGTATGATGGACGTCCCGACCTTTTGGCAGTATATCGTCAAGGGGGCCATTCTGTTGTTGGCAGTATGGATGGACTCTGCAACCAAGCGACGGGCCTGATAACAGCATTGTTACTTATTTGGGAAAGTAAGCCATGTTTGAGAAGCGTCACCGCATTACGTTGTTATTCAATGCCAACAAAGCCTACGACCGCCAGGTGGTTGAAGGTGTAGGCGAATATTTGCAGGCGTCGCAATCGGAGTGGGATATTTTCATCGAAGAGGATTTCAGGGCTCGCATTGAAAATATCAAAGACTGGCTTGGCGATGGCGTGATCGCTGATTACGACGATCCCGTCATCGAACAGTTGCTTACCGACGTCGACGTCCCGATTGTGGGCGTTGGCGGCTCTTACCATTCACCCGAAAACTACCCGCCAGTTAACTATATCGCGACCGATAATCATGCGCTGGTCGAAAGTGCCTTTTTGCATTTAAAAGAGAAAGGTGTTCATCGTTTTGCATTTTATGGCCTGCCCGCCTCAAGCGGTAAGCGCTGGGCAATGGAGCGTGAATACGCCTTCTGCCAGCTGGTTGCGCAGGAGAAGTATCGTGGGGTGGTGTATCAGGGGCTGGAAACTGCGCCTGAAAACTGGCAGCACGCGCAAAACCGCCTTGCGGACTGGCTGCAAACCTTGCCTCCGCAAACCGGCATTATCGCGGTGACCGATGCTCGTGCCCGCCATGTGCTACAGGTCTGCGAGCATTTACACATTCCCGTTCCCGAAAAGCTGTGCGTTATCGGTATTGATAACGAAGAGCTTACCCGTTATCTGTCACGCGTGGCGCTGTCGTCGGTTGCACAGGGAACCCGCCAGATGGGGTATCAGGCGGCAAAATTACTCCACCGGCTGCTGGATAACGAAGCCTTGCCACTCCAGCGTTTACTGGTTCCTCCCGTTCGCGTGGTGGAACGGCGTTCTACCGATTACCGCTCCCTCAACGACCCGGCCGTGATCCAGGCCATGCACTACATTCGCAACCATGCCTGCAAAGGTATCAAGGTCGATCAGGTGCTGGATTCGGTTGGCATCTCGCGCTCCAACCTGGAAAAACGCTTCAAGGAAGAGGTTGGCGAAACCATCCATGCAGTTATTCACGCCGAAAAACTGGAAAAAGCACGCAGCCTGCTTGTCTCTACCTCGCTGTCGATCAACGAGATATCGCAGATGTGTGGTTACCCATCGCTGCAATACTTCTATTCGGTATTCAAGAAAGAGTACGACACCACGCCGAAGGAGTATCGGGAGCGTCACAGTGAAGTGTTGATTTAACCTGATGCAGAAATGAAAAACGCCTTCCAATGGAAGGCGTTTTTTTGAGGATTACATATGTGCGGCGATTAAACGCTGGTTATCCTGGTACATCGCGAACAGATAGTTGTTATAGCTCTGTCCCTGGGTGGAATAACCTTTCAGCTTGTGGATCATCGTGCTTGCCGTCACTTCCTGATCCGCTTTACGCAGCTGAGCGCGTGACTTACGGAATGAGGAGTATGCCGGGTGCGTGTTCAGGTTCACCACATAGGCGTTCACAGAGTCTTTCACAGACTCAAACTGTGAATACCCTTTCACCTTACCAGGCGCATTGTTACAACGGCCTTTGACACACTTCATACCGAAGAGATTATTGTTGCTACGCGCCAGCTTTGACGTCCCCCAGCCACTTTCGGCTGCGGCCATGGTTGCTACCATGCTGCCCGGGATGATATCCACACGCTCTAACAACGCATTCCACGGCACGCGACGCGTGTTACCGTTCCAGCTGACCTTGTAGCGTTGTGCGATTTCTTTCAGACGCGTGCGTTCAGATGGCGACCAGCGGCTATCGTACTGCTTTGATGTCAGCCAGTTACGATCCGCAGTAATCGCGGCATTTTGACTTGTAATATAAGGCATTACCGTCCGGAGAAACGCTTTTTTCCTTGGTGTCCCGGAAGGGTATTTTCGCAAATCAGGAAGTGAACTACTCTTTGCACTATTGCGAGAATACTCTTGTTTACTGCTGACCTTACTTTTACTCGTCGTCTTTATGACGTGGGCTTTGTGACTCGATGTATCCGTGTGCGTTTTCGCAAGCACCTCACCTGAAAATGACACGGTGAGTAACATGAGTATCGTAGCCCCAAATCGTCGAATGGGAGTCGATATCATTAGGTCTCCTGGTCGGATTTAAACATTCCAACACCTTATTTTTTTCACAAATTTGAGAGCGGAATCTCAAATCATATCAAAAATAGACTTCCAGAGCACCTAAAGAAATAGTCCAATTCCGAAACTATGTCACCTAAAAGTTGCTCACTAAAACATCATTCCTGAAAAATTGTGTGCGTTATCGCAGATAACTGCTTAATTTTGCGCGGGATCACTCATCCTTTCGCATCACCCTCTCAGAAAGCGCAAAGGGATGAGTTTCTCGACTTTACCTGGTGGCACACTGGTCAAAAATGCCGCGACAGGAAAATGGAATGAAACGCACTGCATTAGCTTTTCTGATGTTACCCGCACTGGCACACGCCGACTGGTCATCAGCGGGTTTTGGCGCGTTCAGCGCTGAAGGCACCGGGATATTTACCAGCCATGCAAAGCTCGCGAAGGGTACCCGTCCTCTGACGGTGAGTTTTGACAACACGTGCTGGCAGCCAACTGATGCCATAAAACTCAACGAGATGTTGTCACTTAAACCTTGCGAAGGTACCCCGCCGCAGTGGCGCCTGTTCCGTGATGGCGACTACCAGATGCGTGTCGATACCCGTTCTGGCACGCCGACCCTGATGCTGACGATTCAGAGCGCGACGGAACAGCCGGTGACAAATGTTATCCGTCAGTGCCCAAAATGGGACGGAAAACCGCTGACTCTGGACGTGAGCAGTACCTTCCCGGAAGGCTCAGTGGTGCGCGATTTCTACAGCAAGCAAACCGCGACCGTGCAAAACGGAAAAATCACACTTCAGCCCGCGGCTAACAGCAACGGGTTGTTGCTGCTGGAGCGCGCCGAAACCGACAAACCCGCTCCCTTCAGTTGGCAAAATGCTGCCGTCTACTTTGTACTGACCGACCGCTACGTTAATGGCGATCCGACGAATGACAACAGCTACGGTCGCCATAAAGACGGGATGCAGGAAATTGGCACGTTCCACGGCGGTGATCTCAAAGGCCTCGCGAGTAAACTCGATTACTTACAGCAGTTGGGTGTTAACGCGCTCTGGATAAGCTCCCCGCTGGAACAGATCCACGGCTGGGTGGGCGGCGGAACAAAAGGCGACTTCCCTCACTACGCTTATCACGGCTACTACACGCAGGACTGGACAAAACTGGATGCCAATATGGGCACGGAAGACGACTTGCGTCATCTGATTGATGAAGCCCATAAGCGCGGTATCCGCATCCTGTTCGATATCGTAATGAACCACACGGGTTACGCCACGCTCGCCGATATGCAGGAATTCCAGTTTGGTGCACTGTACCTGCAAGGCGACGAACTGAAAAAGACCCTGGGCGAACACTGGACTGACTGGAAACCGGGCGCGGGCCAGAGCTGGCACAGTTTTAACGACTACATTAATTTCAGTGATAAAGCCGCGTGGGAAAAATGGTGGGGCAAAAAATGGATACGCACCGATATCGGTGATTACGACAGCCCAGGTTATGACGACTTAACCATGTCGCTGGCGTTTTTACCTGACCTGAAAACGGAATCGACCGTCCCTTCCGGCCTGCCAAACTTTTATCAACACAAGCCAGATACGCGCGCCAAAGAGATTGCCGGCTACACGCCACGGGATTACCTGACTCACTGGCTCAGCCAGTGGGTACGTGATTACGGCATCGACGGTTTCCGTGTCGACACGGCTAAACATGTCGAACTTGCCGCCTGGCAGCAGTTGAAAGACCAGGCAAGCGCAGCGTTAAAGGCGTGGAAAGCAGAAAACCCAACCAAAAAGCTCGATGATGCCCCGTTCTGGATGACCGGCGAATCCTGGGGCCACGGGGTTATGCAAAGCGACTATTACCGCCACGGTTTCGACGCAATGATCAACTTCGACTATCAGGAACAGGCGGCGAAAGCGGTGGATTGCCTGGCCGATATCGACTTAACCTGGCAGCAAATGGCGGAAAAACTCCAGGGATTCAACGTCCTGAGCTATCTCTCTTCGCACGATACCCGCCTGTTCCGTGAAGGAGGGCAGCGTGCCGCAGAGCTGCTCCTGCTGGCACCAGGAAGCGTGCAAATCTACTACGGGGATGAATCCGAACGCCCATTTGGCCCTACAGGATCTGACCCACTTCAGGGAACACGTTCGGATATGAACTGGCAGGATGTCACGGGCAAAGAGGCGTTAACCGTGGCCCACTGGCAGATCCTGGGGCAGTTCCGCGCCCGCCACCCGGCCATTGGCGAAGGTAAGCAGACCACGCTTTCGCTAAAACAAGGGTATGGTTTTGTACGTGAGCATAATGGCGATAAAGCCATGGTGGTGTGGGCGGGAAACCAGTAATCCCTCACCGTAACCCTCTCCCGAAAGGGAGAGGGTTAAACCAGCAGAACAATCCACCACACAATCACACCGTCACCACATAAAACAATAAACCCTATCGTTTCACTCGATTTGCACCCGCCCGATGCTAGCGTTATGGTTACCCACTTTCATAATAAGCTCGACAGAACACCTGCTATGACGTTTTCACTTTTCGGCGACAAATTTACCCGCCATTCAGGCATTACCCGCCTGATGGAGGATCTCAACGACGGGCTGCGCACACCGGGCGCAATCATGCTCGGCGGCGGAAACCCGGCTCAAATCCCGGAGATGAATGAGTATTTCCAGACGCTGCTGGCCAACATGCTGGAAAACGGTAAAGCGACTGATGCGCTTTGCAATTACGATGGCCCTCAGGGTAAAACAGAGCTGCTCACCCTCCTTGCCGATATGCTGCGTGAAGAGCTGGGTTGGGATATCGAGCCACAGAATATTGCACTAACAAACGGCAGTCAGAGTGCATTTTTCTACTTGTTTAACCTCTTTGCAGGGCGCCGCGCCGACGGCACCACCAAAAAAGTGCTGTTCCCGCTGGCTCCGGAATACATCGGCTACGCCGATTCCGGCCTGGAAGAAGACCTGTTTGTTTCTGCGCGTCCGAATATCGAGCTGCTGCCGGAAGGCCAGTTCAAATATCACGTCGATTTTGAGCATCTGCATATTGGCGAAGAGACGGGCATGATCTGCGTGTCGCGCCCAACCAACCCGACAGGCAACGTCATCACCGATGACGAACTGATGAAGCTGGATGCGCTGGCAAATCAGCACGGCATCCCGCTGGTGATTGATAATGCCTACGGCGTGCCTTTCCCCGGCATCATCTTCAGCGAAGCGCGCCCGCTCTGGAACCCCAACATTGTGCTGTGCATGAGCCTTTCCAAGCTCGGCCTGCCGGGTAGCCGCTGCGGCATCATCGTTGCCAACGAAAAAATCATCACTGCCATCACCAACATGAACGGCATTATCAGCCTTTCTCCTGGCGGTATCGGCCCGGCGATGATGTGCGAAATGATCAAACGCAACGACCTGCTGCGCCTGTCAAACGACGTGATTAAACCGTTCTATTACCAGCGCGTTCAGGAGACGATTGCGATCCTTCGCCGCTATTTACCGGAAGAACGCTGCCTGATCCATAAACCGGAAGGGGCGATATTCCTGTGGCTGTGGTTTAAGGATCTGCCGATTTCGACGGAGCTGCTTTATCAGCGCCTGAAAAAACGCGGCGTCCTGATGGTGCCAGGGGATTACTTCTTCCCGGGTCTGGATAAACCATGGCCGCACACGCACCAGTGTATGCGTATGAACTACGTTCCCGATCCGGACAAAATTGAAGCTGGCGTGAAAATCCTTGCAGAAGAGATTGAAATCGCCTGGCGCGAAGGCGGCCAGTAACGCCTTACGCCAGATAACGCAGACGTTCGGTACGTAATCTGGCGGGATCAACACAGCTCAGCGCGTGTGTCGGGCAAGCAGCAACGCAGGCTGGCCCGTCCGCGCGATGTGCGCACAAATCGCATTTCAGCGCCTGGGCGTGCTCCGCGACCACGGCAACCTGCATCGCCCCAAACGGGCAAGCCACCATACAGCTCTTGCAACCAATGCAGCGAGACTGTTCCACCCGCCAGACTCCCGCCTCAGAACGAATTGCCTGGGTTGGGCAAACATTTGCACAGGGCGCATCTTCGCACTGATGACAAGCCACCGCAGTAGTAAATGCCCCGCCTTTTATCACCCGGATACGCGAAGAGAACGCCACGGCAGTAACGGCTGCGCAATCCTGCGTGTCCTGATGCGAAACCACGCAGGCCACTTCGCAGGTACGACAGCCAATGCACTTTTCCGAATCAGCAACAATAAACCGGTTCATCTCTTCACTCCGCCTGCGCGCTTAAAACCGCAGAGTGCCAGAGAGGTGCGCGCCAGCGCTTTGATCAAACAGGGGAAAGGAGCCAGATTTGTGGCATTTGCCACCCGATCTGGCTTTTTGCCAGACGTTTAGCTGCGCACGGTAAAGCCCAGCTCGCGGGAAATTGCCTCTGCGGTTTCACGCAGGGGTTTTAACAGGTTCTTCTCGCCCACTTGCTTCATACGCGAGGTAGAAAGCGATATAGAGATGGCATACGGTACGCGGCCATGAATATCAAAGACCGGCACGGCAATACACGACACGCCCAGTTCATTCTCTTCTTTATCCATCGCCAGGCTGTGTTCGCGAATTTCTGCCAGCTCATCGTACATGGCGCTGAGTTCAGTAATGGTGTTACGCGTCAGGGGCTGGATCTGATCCTGATGGCTTTCCCAGTAGCTCGCCACATAATCCTGGTGGCCAAACGCCATGTAAATCTTACCCATTGCAGAACAGTAGAGCGGCATATGCTGGCCAATATAGGCGCGCGTACGCAGCATCCCGGTCGTCGGCTCCAGCTTGTAAATCAGAATGGCATGGTCATCTTCCCGACTGGAGAAGTTCACCGTCTCACCCGTGGCAATGTTCAGCGTCTCAAGATGCGGTGCCGCCACGTGGATAATGTTCAGAGACGACAGCGCCTTTTGCCCAACGGCAATAAATTTGGTGGTCAGGCGATAGCTGCCCGCGGCCGGGGCTGGTGTGACATAGCCACACGACTGCAACCCCTGTAACAGCCGGTGCACGGTGCTCTTATTAAGCCCCGCAAGTTCTGATAAATGCGCAAGCGGACACCCATTCGGGTAGTTACTGAGGATCTCAATCAGCATCAGGCCGCGAAACAAGCTCTGGCTACCTGCTGGCCTCTCTTTTTCTTGCGTCATTTCGCTCTCTTTCATGCTCATCAAATGGCTCCTTTTTATCGCGCCCTGATGGTAGCGCAAAGTGTGGCTTAGTTCACGATCTCAACAGAAAAAACACAACCACTTGATTTTAATCGATTTTGAAAATCATGAATGTCGTTGATCTGGCAAAAATTGATCGCTATATTTGAAATCAGATTTCGCATAGTGAAATTTAGAGATAAAAAAGCACTCACAGCGGCCCCTAAAAAGAACAGGAGAACAGGGATGAAAGTGACATTCGAAGAGTTGAAAGCGGCATTTAATCGCGTTCTGCTCAATCGCGGCGTCAAAGCAGATACCGCAGATGCCTGTGCGGAGATGTTTGCCCGCACCACAGAATCAGGCGTCTATTCACACGGCGTGAACCGCTTCCCACGTTTTATCCAGCAGCTTGACGCAGGCGACATCATTCCTGATGCGCTACCAAAACGCGTGACCACGCTGGGGGCGATCGAACAGTGGGATGCCCAGCGTTCTATTGGCAATCTGACGGCGAAAAAGATGATGGATCGCGCCACAGAGTTGGCCTCCGACCACGGGATTGGCCTGGTGGCATTGCGTAACGCTAACCACTGGATGCGCGGCGGCAGCTACGGCTGGCAGGCTGCGGAGAAAGGCTATATTGGCATTTGCTGGACAAACTCCATCGCCGTGATGCCCGCGTGGGGCTCGAAAGAGTGCTGCATCGGGACAAACCCACTGATCGTCGCCATCCCGTCCAACCCCATCACCATGGTAGATATGTCGATGTCGATGTTCTCTTACGGGATGCTGGAAGTGAACCGCCTTGCCGGGCGCACGCTGCCGGTTGACGGAGGGTTTGACGACGAAGGCAACCTGACCAAAGAACCAGGCGTGATTGAGAAAAACCGCCGTATTCTGCCAATGGGCTACTGGAAAGGTTCTGGCCTGTCTATCGTGCTGGATATGATTGCGACTCTGCTCTCTAACGGCTCCTCCGTGGCGGAAGTCACCCAGGACAACAGCGACGAGTACGGCGTATCGCAGATCTTTATCGCCATTGAGGTCGATAAACTGATCGACGGCCCAACCCGCGATGCCAAACTTCAGCGCATTATGGATTTCATCACCAATGCCGAGCGCTCAGACGAAAACGTTGCTGTTCGCTTGCCGGGACATGAATTCACGCGCCTGCTGGAAGAGAACCGTCGTGACGGTATCACCGTTGACGACAGCGTATGGGCGAAGATCCAGTCGCTGTAAGGAGTGACGCCATGATATTCGGACATATTTCGCAGCCAAACCCGTGCCGTCTGCCGCAGGCAATTGAAAAAGCACTCGATTTTCTGCGCAACACGGACTTCAGCGCGCTAGAGCCTGGCGTTGTGGAAATCGACGGACGGAACATCTTCGCCCAGGTGCTCGACCTGAAAACGAAGGAAAAACACGAAAACCGTCCTGAAGTCCATCGCCGTTACCTGGATATCCAGTTTCTCGCCTGGGGTGAAGAAAAAATAGGTATCGCTATTGATACGGGTAATAACGAAATAAGTGAATCGTTACTGGAACAACGGGATATTATTTTTTATCACGGCAGTGAAAACGAATCATTTATTGAAATGACTCCGGGCAATTACGCCATATTTTTCCCGCAGGATGTTCATCGTCCTGCCTGTATTAAAAACAAGGAAACTGCAATTCGTAAAATTGTAGTGAAAGTGGCAATCAGCGAATTACAGTAATTTTCTGATAAATACAGGAACGCGAAATGACCAACACCGGTTTTATTATTGGTGCGTACCCCTGCGCACCCTCGTTTCACCAGAAAGGGGAACAAGAAGAACAAACCTTCTGGCGAGAACTTTCCGACACGCCGTACATTCGCGGGCTGGAACAACCCTGCCTTGAAGATCTGCATCCTTATGGCGATGAATGGTTGTTCCGGCATACGCCTGGCGACTGGCAAATCGTGGTCACGGCGGTAATGGAAACCATGCGCCGGCGTGGCACAAACGGTGCCTTTGGCCTGGCCTCCGCGGATGAAGAGCAGCGAAAAGCCAGCATCAATTTTTACCGCCATTTGCGCCAGAAGATTAATGCCGTCAATACGCGTTTCCCGGGCAAAGTGATCGCGCTGGAAATGCAGGCCGCGCCTCAGGCAGGCAATGCCTCTGTTGAGCAGGCCACTGACGCGTTCGCCCGCTCGGTTCGCGAAATCGCCGGATGGGACTGGTCATGCGATCTGGTTCTGGAACACTGCGATGCCATGAACGGCTGCGCGCCGCGTAAGGGATTTTTACCCCTGGAGCAGGTGCTGGATGTCGTAAAAGACACTGATATCAGCGTGTGCATTAACTGGGCGCGTTCGGCCATTGAAGGACGAAATACCACGCTACCCGCTGAGCATGTTCAGGCGGCGCTCAGAGCTGGCAAGCTTGGGGCACTGATGTTCTCCGGGACAACAGCAACCGGTGAATACGGTGACTGGCAAGATCTCCACGCGCCGTTTTCTTCGTTCTGCGCCGAAAGTTTAATGACGACTGAACACGCCAAAACACTGTTTACTGCGGCGAGCACCGCAACATTGAAATTCTCCGGTATTAAATTACTGGAAATAAATGCTAATGCTAACGTCAACCATCGCATCGCCATTTTGCGCGACGGTATTAGCGCTATGAATAAAGCAACGCAATAACAATAAAAAAAACATCCCTATATCGGTTACATTAACTGAGACATTAAATATGAACACTTCTTCTAATGCTCTACATGCGGATATTCCACACCAGCGCTGGCTAAGGATCATTCCTCCTATTCTTATCGCCTGCATTATTTCATATATGGACCGTGTGAATATCGCATTTGCGATGCCTGGCGGCATGGACGAGGAGCTGGGTATTTCTGCCACCATGGCAGGCCTGGCGGGTGGGATCTTCTTTCTGGGCTATCTGTTCCTCCAGGTGCCTGGCGGCAAAATTGCCGTTCACGGCAGTGGTAAGAAATTCATTGGCTGGTCGCTGGTCGCCTGGGCGGTGCTCTCGGTACTGACGGGTCTCGTCACAAACCAGTATCAGTTGCTGGCGCTACGCTTCTTACTCGGCGTGGCAGAGGGCGGGATGCTGCCTGTCGTACTCACAATGATCAGTAACTGGTTCCCGGATGCCGAACGTGGCCGCGCGAACGCCATTGTGATTATGTTTGTGCCCATCGCCGGGATTATCACCGCGCCGCTGTCAGGCTGGATCATCACCGCACTCGACTGGCGCTGGCTGTTCATCATTGAAGGCCTGCTGTCGATTGTAGTTCTGGTGCTGTGGGCGCTCACCGTTTACGACCGCCCGCAGGAAGCACGCTGGATTTCCGAGGCTGAAAAAAACTACCTGGTGCAAACCCTGGCGGCTGAACAACAAGCCATCGCCGGTAAAGAGGTGAAAAATGCCTCACTGGGTGCCGTGCTCTCTGACAAAACCATGTGGCAGTTGATCGCCCTGAACTTCTTCTACCAGACCGGGATTTACGGTTACACCCTCTGGCTGCCAACCATCCTGAAAGAGCTGACACACACCAGCATCGGCCAGGTGGGGATGCTCGCCATTCTGCCTTACATCGGCGCGATTGCGGGCATGTTCCTGTTCTCTTCACTCTCTGACCGCACCGGTAAACGCAAACTGTTTGTCTCCCTGCCGCTGATTGGCTTCGCGCTCTGCATGTTCCTTTCAGTGGCGCTAAAAGAGAACACCTGGCTGGCCTATGCCGCTCTGGTGGGCTGCGGTTTCTTCCTGCAATCCGCTGCTGGCGTGTTCTGGACCATTCCTGCGCGTCTGTTCAGTGCCGAAATGGCAGGCGGTGCGCGCGGTGTCATTAACGCCCTGGGTAACCTCGGTGGTTTCTGCGGCCCTTATGCGGTGGGCATACTTATCACGCTGTACAGCAAAGACGCAGGGGTTTACTGCCTGGCGGTTTCTCTGGCGCTGGCATCGCTGCTGGCCCTGCTGTTACCAGCGAAATGCGATGCCGGATCGGAAACGAATCCCACGGTGAATCCGCATAAACGTGCGGCCTGATGCCCTTACCTCAGCCCTCTCCTGTTGGGGAGGGCTGAAACCGAACCGTAGGCCGGGTAAGCGCAGCGCCACCCGGCCCATAAGTGAGATGAAGATGAGTGAAAAAGAGCCCTTCTGGCTGGGTATCGATTGTGGCGGTACTTATCTGAAAGCCGGTTTATACAACAGCCAGGGAAAAGAAGTCTGTATTGAGCGCCGTTCGGTTGCCACCCTCAGCCCGCGCCCTGGCTATGCCGAGCGCGATATGCACCAGCTCTGGCAGCACTGCCATGCAACCGTCGCGCTGCTGCTCAAAAACGCTCGTGTCGACGGCAAGCAGATCAAAGGCGTTGGTATTTCGGCTCAGGGCAAAGGGTTGTTTCTTCTTGATAAACAAGATCAACCGCTGGGCAACGCCATGCTTTCTTCTGACCGTCGCGCGCTGGAGATAGTGCAGCGCTGGCAGCAGGACGGCATTCCCGAAAAACTCTATCCGCACACGCGCCAGACACTGTGGACAGGGCATCCGGCATCGCTTCTGCGCTGGGTCAAAGAGAACGAACCGCAGCGTTATCAGCAGATTGGCTGCGTGATGATGGCGCACGACTACCTGCGCTGGTGTCTGACGGGGGTAAAAGGCTGCGAAGAGAGCAACATCTCAGAATCCAACCTCTACAACATGAACACCGGCCAGTACGACCCGCAGCTGACGCGCTGGCTCGGGATTGGCGAAATTGATGGCGCGCTTCCGCCGATTGTCGGATCAGCAGAAATTTGCGGGGAAATCACCGCTCAGGCAGCCTCGCTTACCGGTCTGGCGGCGGGTACTCCCGTCGTTGGCGGGCTGTTTGATGTGGTTTCCACCGCGATCTGCGCCGGATTACATGACGAATACACGCTTAACGCGGTGATGGGAACCTGGGCCGTAACCAGCGGGATCGCCAACGGCATTCGCGATAACGAACCCTTCCCCTATGTGTATGGTCGCTATGTTCACCCGCAGCAGTACATCGTGCACGAAGCCAGCCCTACCTCATCCGGCAACCTGGAATGGCTGACCGCACAGTGGGGTAACGTGTCGTTCACGGAGATTAACCACGCCGTCGCCAGCTTACCGAAAGCGGAAAGCGATGTGTTCTTCCTGCCTTTTCTTTATGGCAGCAACGCCGGGCTGGAGATGACCAGTGGCTTTTACGGAATGCAGGCACTGCACACCCGGGCCCATCTTTTGCAGGCGGTTTATGAGGGTGTGGTCTTCAGCCACATGACCCACCTGAACCGGATGCTCGAACGCTTTACGCAAGTGACATCACTGCGCGTCACGGGCGGCCCAACCCATTCAGATGTGTGGATGCAAATGCTGGCAGATGTCAGCGGCCTGGCGATAGAGCTGCCGCAGGTTGAAGAGACAGGATGTTCCGGCGCCGCGCTGGCCGCACTCGTCGGTACGGGCATCTATACCGATTTTCACGCTGCGCAGCGTGCCCTGCGCCATGACATCCGAATTATTGAGCCCGACATGCGCGCCCATGCGGCCTACCAGCACAAATACCACCGATACCAGTTACTGATTACCGCACTACAGGGCTATCACGCCCGTGTTAAGGAGTTCGACCTATGAGCCGTCCATTACTTCAACTGGCGCTCGACCATACCTCACTTCAGGCCGCGCAGCGCGATGTCGCTTTGCTGGCGGATCATGTCGATATCGTCGAAGCGGGCACCATTCTGTGCCTGACCGAGGGTTTACAGGCCGTGCGGGCGCTTCGTGAGCAGTGCCCGGACAAAATCATCGTGGCCGACTGGAAAGTGGCCGATGCCGGGGAAACGCTGGCAGAACAGGCATTTGGCGCAGGCGCCAACTGGATGACCATCATCTGCGCCGCACCGCTGGCAACCGTTGAAAAAGGCCATGACGTCGCGCAGCGCTGCGGTGGGGAAATCCAGATGGAGCTGTTTGGCAACTGGACACTGGACGATGCCCGCGCGTGGTATCGCACTGGCGTACGACAAGCCATCTACCACCGTGGGCGTGACGCCCAGGCCAGCGGTCAGCAGTGGGGTGAAGCAGACCTCGCCAGAATGAAAGCGCTGTCCGATATCGGTTTGCAGCTTTCTGTCACCGGTGGGATCACCCCTGCCGACCTGCCGCTGTTTAAGCAGATCAACGTTAAAGCCTTTATCGCCGGGCGGGCGCTGGCAGGTGCAGAAAATCCACCGCAGGTGGCGCAGGCATTCCATTCGCAAATCCGCGACATCTGGGGAGAGTAACCATGCGTCAGCATCCGTTAGGTATTTATGAAAAAGCGCTGCCAAAAACACTCTCCTGGCCAGAACGCCTGGTTCTGGCAAAAAGCTGCGGGTTCGATTTTGTTGAAATGTCGGTCGATGAAACCGATGAACGCTTATCCCGCCTCGAGTGGAGCACCACGCAGCGCGCGTCTCTGGTCGAAGCCATGCTGGAAACGGGCGTGTCTATCCCGTCGATGTGTTTGTCCGCACACCGCCGCTTCCCGTTTGGCAGCCGCGATGAAACCGTGCGTGAACGCGCTCGCGAGATCATGACCAAAGCCATCAGGCTGGCGCGTGATCTGGGTATTCGTACCATTCAGCTTGCAGGTTATGACGTTTATTACGAAGAGCATGACGAGGGTACGCAGCAACGCTTCGCCGAAGGGCTGGCCTGGGCGGTGGAACAAGCCGCTGCTGCTCAGGTGATGCTGGCGGTGGAGATCATGGACACCGCCTTTATGAACTCCATCAGCAAGTGGAAAAAGTGGGACGACATGCTCGCCTCACCGTGGTTTAGCGTTTACCCGGATGTCGGCAACCTGAGCGCGTGGGGTAACGATGTCACCGCCGAGTTGACGCTGGGCATTGACCGTATTGCGGCAATCCACCTGAAAGATACCCAACCCGTCACTGAACAAAGCCCGGGACAGTTCCGCGATGTGCCATTTGGCGAAGGCTGCGTTGATTTTGTCGGCGTGTTTAACACGCTGAATCAGCTGAACTATCGCGGGGCATTCCTCATTGAAATGTGGACTGAAAAAGCAAAAGAACCCGTACTCGAAATTATCCAGGCACGTCGCTGGATTGAAGCCCGGATGCAGGAAGGAGGCATGGCATGTTAGAACAACTCAAAGCCGAAGTGCTGGCGGCAAACCTTGCACTTCCCGCCCACCAGCTGGTGACGTTTACCTGGGGCAACGTGAGCGCAGTCGATCGTGAACGCGGCCTGATGGTGATCAAGCCTTCCGGCGTGGAGTATGACGTGATGACCGCACAAGATATGGTGGTGGTGGATATCGCCACCGGTGCGGTTGTCGAAGGGAGCAAAAAACCTTCGTCCGACACGCCAACGCATCTTGCACTATACCGCCGTTACCCTGAGATTGGCGGCATCGTCCATACCCATTCCCGCCACGCAACCATCTGGTCACAGGCGGGGCAAGATCTACCGGCCTGGGGAACCACTCATGCTGATTACTTCTACGGGGCGATCCCCTGCACGCGGCTGATGACCACGGCAGAAATTGCAGGGGAATATGAGTATCAGACCGGCGAAGTGATCATCAAAACCTTCGAGGAACGTGACCTTAGCCCAATGCAGATCCCGGCGGTGCTGGTGCATTCCCACGGCCCGTTTGCCTGGGGAAAAAATGCCGCCGATGCCGTACATAACGCGGTGGTCCTCGAAGAGTGTGCTTATATGGGTCTGTTCTCACGCCAGCTGGCCCCCCAGCTACCGGTAATGCAGCAAGAGCTACTGGACAAACACTATCTGCGCAAGCACGGTGCTAATGCCT
Organism: Enterobacter sp. Tr-810; assembly: GCF_011752765.1. Taxonomy (NCBI): domain Bacteria; kingdom Pseudomonadati; phylum Pseudomonadota; class Gammaproteobacteria; order Enterobacterales; family Enterobacteriaceae; genus Enterobacter; species Enterobacter sp. Tr-810. The sequence goes on from NZ_VWWW01000007.1 coordinate 54,704, forward strand.
ATTACGGGCAGTAATCACCCGGAATTAATATGTTCCTTACAATACCGCCGTTTCCAGACGGCGGGTGTTAAGCCCGTGTGCTTAGTGAATATCTGCCGGAAATAGCCCACGTCATTAAACCCGCAGCGGGTTGCCACCTCGGTGAGTGATGCGGAGTCGTTCAGTAACAGTTTTTCTGCCGCCCTGACACGCTGGCGATGAATCGCCTCTGTCAGGGTTAAATGGAAAGTGCGTCGAAACACCCTCCCCAGATAGTCGGCATTACAGTGCAACTCCCTGGCAAGATGCGACGTGGAAAGGGGTAAATGAAATTGTGTGCGAATAAGCTGTTTCGCCTTCCACGCCATCGAGGCGCCAGCCTCATCTATTTTGTCTTCATATCCGGATGAGAGCGAAACCTGCTGCAAAATCAGGAGCAACAAGAGTTCCAGCGCAATACTGCGCTGTAATTTTTCCTGCTCGCTCAGAAACTGGCGGAACAGTGAAATGACATATTGCGCATCCCTGACGCTGCAATGTTGTTCTATTGCCAGCTGCGGGGCGTTCTGTGCAGTGTTTTGCACTTCAACGTTTTCCACTTCAAAGTGCAGCCAGTAGAATTTGAGATCTGCCGGGAAATCCTCCACGCCAACGTGTCGCCGATTCGGCCAAAGCAATAAGCTCTCTCCAGCCTTCACCTCAAAAAGGGTATTTTCCTCGAGGATCGTTAATGTCCCTTTTTCGACAAAAATAATCTCCCACGACGTCAGTTTTCTCGCCGGATGGCGACCCACCCCCCGGGAAATAAATAACCCGCCATTTTGTACTTTAATCGGAAGCGCTATGGATAATTCAAGCATCGGTATTCACTTTCCCGCTTTTATCATCGTAATAATTGAGTTTATCCATTGATTATTAATAAATATTAGCTTATTCGCCCGATCCAACTCACATTTTTGGCATCAGGTCGGAATCGTCATCTTTTTATACTTTTCCCTTCCCTTGTTGGCCTTTCCGTTCAGTGCAGAATGAATAGGGTACCTTGCACAAATACGATAAAAATCGATTACCGAGGAGTTACCTCATGACTTCCACACCGATTACTGAATCTGACGTTGCACAACAGGTAATGGATGACCGCCTGTCGGTTCGCGAAAAAATAGGCTACGGCCTGGGTGACGCGGGCGGCACGGTCATTACCTGTCTTATCATGAACTTTCTCACCTTTTTCTATACCGATATCTTTGGCCTGACGCCTGCCCTTGTCGGCACATTGTTTATTGCACTTCGCGTGTTTGACGCCATCTCCGACCCGGTGATGGGCGTGATTGCAGACCGTACGCAAAGCCGGTGGGGACGCTTTCGCCCCTGGCAGCTGTGGGTGGCATTCCCGATTGGGATCATCGGCGTACTGACCTTCACCGTCCCGGAAGCCAGCATGGGGGTGAAAATCGCCTGGGCGTTCGGAACATACTTGCTCCTGTCGGTGGGCTATACCGCCATCAACGTGCCGTACTGCGCGCTGATTAACACCATGACCACACGCCACAACGAGGTGATCTCCTGCCAGTCCTGGCGCTTTGTGTTGTGCGGCGTTGCCGGATTTTTAGTGTCCGTTGGCCTGCCGTGGCTGGTATCTGCATTAGGTCAGGGTAATGCTGCAAAAGGCTATCAGCTTGGGGTAGGCGTGCTGTGTGCCATCGCTGTGGTGATGTTCCTGTGCTGCTTCTTCTGGGTGCGTGAACGTGTACCGCTGGCGCTGATGGGCAAATTCACCCTGCGCGAGCATCTGGCGGGCCTGCGTAAAAACGACCAGTTGCTGCTGATGCTGGTAATGTCCTTCCTGCTGATCAATGTGTTCAACATTCGCGGCGGCGGATACATGTACTTCATCACCTACGTGCTCCAGGGCAGCACCGCCTACACCTCACTGTTTTTCACCATGGTGACCTTTGCGGCCATTCTTGGAGCGGTGATCGTTAACCCGCTGTCCCGCCGTTTTGATACGGTCAAACTCTACTATTACACCAATCTGGTGCTGGCCGTGCTCGCAGCGGGAATGTGGTTCCTGCCCGGCGGGCCGAATTACCAGACGTTGTGGCTGGTTGTGATCCTGAGCAACGGTGTCATCCTGGGCTTTACGCTGCCGCTGCACTTTTCACTGATGGCCTTCGCCGACGACTACGGCGAATGGAAAACCGGCGTGCGCTCATCTGGCATGAACTTCGCCTTCAATCTGTTTTTCATCAAGCTGGCATGGGCCTCCAGCGCCGGGATCATCAGCCTGGTGTTTATCGCCGTGGCCTATCAGCCTGGTGCCGGTAACCAGACACCTGCATCTCTGCAAGGCATCACCGCCATGGAGACATTGCTCCCTGCCCTTTTCCATCTGCTTCTGGCTGTCAGTATTCGCTGGTGCAGACTCAATAATCCAATGATGTCGCGCATTTCCACCGATTTGCGCCAGCGTCACGTACAGTCCTGAGGAGAACGAGATGTCCATAATGGAAGCCGACCTGCACACCCTTAAAATTAACGATCCCTTTCTTGGCAAGTATCAGCAGCTGGTGCGCGATGTGGTCATTCCCTATCAGTGGGATGCGCTCAACGATCGCGTGACGGAGGCCGAACCGAGCCATGCCATCACCAACTTCCGCATTGCTGCGGGTCTGGAGAAAGGCGAATTCTACGGCATGGTGTTTCAGGACAGCGATGTGGCGAAATGGCTCGAAGCCGTGGCGTGGTCACTGTGCCAGAAGCCCGACGCAGAACTGGAAAAAACCGCCGATGAGGTGATTGAGCTGGTCGCGGCGGCGCAATGCGAAGATGGCTATCTCAACACCTATTTCACGGTAAAAGCCCCCGAAGCGCGCTGGACGAATCTGGCTGAGTGCCACGAACTCTACTGCGCCGGACATATGATTGAAGCCGGCGTGGCGTATTTCCAGGGCACGGGGAAGCGCCGTTTGCTGGAAGTGGTGTGCAAGCTTGCCGATCACATCGACACGGTGTTTGGTCCAGGCGTTAACCAGCTGCACGGTTACCCCGGTCACCCGGAGATTGAACTGGCGTTGATGCGGTTGTACGACGTCACGCAGGAGCCACGCTACCTGGCGCTGGTGAAATACTTCATCGAAGAGCGCGGGGCACAGCCGCATTTTTACGATATCGAATACGAAAAGCGCGGCAAAACGTCACACTGGAACACCTATGGCCCGGCGTGGATGGTGAAAGACAAAGCCTATAGCCAGGCGCACCAGCCGCTTGCGGAGCAACAAACGGCAATTGGCCATGCGGTGCGTTTTGTCTATCTGATGGCAGGCATGGCACATCTGGCACGCCTGAGTCATGACGAAGGTAAACGTCAGGATTGTTTGCGGTTGTGGAACAACATGGCCCAGCGTCAGCTCTACATTACCGGTGGGATCGGCTCGCAGAGCAGCGGCGAAGCCTTCAGCAGTGATTACGATCTGCCCAACGACACGGTGTATGCCGAAAGCTGCGCCTCGATTGGCCTGATGATGTTTGCCCGTCGGATGCTGGAGATGGAGGCAGACAGCCAGTACGCCGACGTCATGGAACGGGCGTTATACAACACGGTATTAGGCGGTATGGCGCTTGACGGAAAGCATTTCTTCTATGTGAATCCGCTTGAGGTGCACCCTAAAACGTTGTCGTTTAACCATATCTACGATCACGTTAAGCCGGTTCGCCAGCGCTGGTTTGGCTGCGCGTGTTGCCCACCAAACATCGCACGGGTGCTGACCTCGCTCGGTCATTACATCTATACCGTTCGTGAAGACGCACTGTTTATCAACCTGTATGTGGGGAACGACGTCGCTATCCCGGTTGGCGATCACAAGCTACAGCTGCGTATCAGCGGCAACTATCCGTGGCATGAGCAGGTGAAAATCGACATTACCTCTCCGGTGCCAGTGACTCACACGCTGGCTCTGCGCCTGCCGGACTGGTGCGCTAACCCGGAAATTGCCCTTAACGGCGAAGTGATAACAGGGGAAGTGACCCGGGGGTATCTCTATCTCACCCGTCGCTGGCAAGAGGGAGATGCCATTACGCTAACGCTACCCATGCCGGTTCGCCGTCTGTACGGCAATCCACAGGTACGCCAGCAGGCGGGTAAAGTCGCTCTGCAACGTGGCCCGCTGGTTTATTGTCTGGAAGAGGCCGACAACGGCGCGAATCTGCATAACCTCTCCCTGCCTGAAGAGAGCACATTCCGGGTCTTTGAAGGAAAAGGGATTTTCGCCCATAAGATGCTGATTCAGGCGGAGGGCATCGGTTGCCTTGCAACTGATTCGGATGCGTTGTGGCAATACGATCGCTCACCGGTGCAGCGTCAGCCTCAGACATTAACCTTTATTCCATGGTTTAGCTGGGCAAACCGCGGTGAAGGGGAAATGCGGATTTGGGTGGATGAGGCGTAATTCCTTATAGCCTGCTGCCCTCACCCACGGGAGAGGGCAATAATCAGGGCAGCACTCGACGTGCTGCCTCTGCCAGGAAGGCACTCCGGTTGCTAAACTGGGGATGTTCGTTGACAAAGGAATCGATCTTAACCAGCAAACGACGGGGCATGGTGATATTAATACGCTCAGCTCTACCGTCAAACTGCTTCATATTAATGTCCACCAGCAGCCACTGCCCACCGATAAAATCACCGGGTGTTGCCTCAAGATGTGCCTCAACATTACCGGGCAAAGGGAGCTCTTCATCACTTTCGAACAGCGTTTCAAAGTGAGCAGTCAACGCCGCACGAGCGTCCTGAAAAGCGTCATCCAGAGAATCTCCCGCAAAAAAACAGCCTGGCACATCAGGAAAAAAGCCACTGGCGCTTCCGTTGAGGTCAGAATGAATATAAGCCGGATAAAACATAACTTCTCCTGATATCAATGTTTGATGCCCGCCTGCCGCCAGATTTGCGCGAGAGTTCCAGGTTTAATGTCTTTTTTAGGATGAGGAACTGTTACCAGCCCTTTATATACCGGATGGCGGAACTGATGATGGCTTCCTTTCGTTCTTATGCATTTCCAGCCATGACCGACCAGAATGGTAATGACGTCCGCACTTTTCACATCCTGATCCTTCGAGGATTATACACATTATACACACGAAACTTACCGAGTGAGATCACGTTAGCGCAGAGATGATCTGAGTGCAGCAATGTGTTTTCAGAACAGGAAGAGACGATGAGAAAAGAAAGTGCAATACACGATGTTACTAACGAAGATGCGGGGAATGTCGCAATAAAATGCCTGGCGGCGCTACGCTTGCGCGGGCCTGAAGCCGTATCGTAGGCCGGGTAAGGCGGAGCCGCCACCCGGCAAAACATAAGGCTGACAAACCAGATAAACGCAACAGCACCAGGCAATCAGAGAGGCTGCCCCCTTCCGTGGGGACAGTGTTAAGCCATCAGAAACGCCAGGTCATGCCCGTCATCAACGCGAAGCTGTCGTCACGGTCGATCATCGGGCTGTTCTTCACATCGTCAGGCAATACGGTGTACACCGCGCTGGCATTCAGGAACAGGCTTTGGGTCAGTTGGTATTTTGCGGCAAGGCCAACGTACGGTGTCCAGCTGTCACCCGCCGTGTATTCATCCAGCCCGGTGCGACGAGATTCGTTGCCGGACACGCCGTAGTAGTAATCGTTGTAACTCTCATCGCTATAGAAAATGCCCACTGACGGCGTCAGAATCAGACGCTCCATGCGAATCGGGTGGAAATAGGACACTTCGCCCATCACACCACCGCTTTCATCCATCGCATCACCAGAAACGGCGAATTTCAGGCTCCCCCAGCTTTCGTGGCGATAGTATGCCCCCCCCAGAAATGCCGACGCTTTACGCTCATCAAGGTTTTTCATCTGATGGTCGTCGTTATCATCTGGGTCGAAATGCAGCGGCATCCAGGTTGCCGTCAGGCTCAGTTCATTTTTGCCATCTTTCCACAGGATCCATCCTCCCGTGGTCTGACGCACATAGAACCGGTCGCCTTCATAGCTAATTAACGGTACTGCGGTGGTATTTTCGTTATACCCTTTGTAAGGCGATTCATTAAATACAGCTCCCGCCCCTAGTGAAAAGTCACCGGCCATCGCGGATGATGTTGCAAATAACGTGGCGGCGATGAGTAAATTCTTATTAATAGTCATTCCATGCAATCCATTTAAACGCCAAACAAGCGAGGCGAATAATAATGGTTACAAATTTACCAATGCAACGCTGCTGTTTATATAATATTATATATAAAATCATATAGATGGGTGCGCATGATGAGTAACCTGCAATTGAAGCCGCGTGAGTTAAAAATCATTTCTGTCATCGCCGCAACGCACAGTATTGGTGACGCCGCCGCTCTGTTAGGGATGGCACAAGCCAATGTGAGTAAATATCTATCTGATTTTGAAACCCGTGTTGGACTCAAAGTATTTGAGCGCACCACTCGCCAGCTGTCACTCACGCAGTTCGGCGAGGCGTTGTTACCCTACGTTAATGCTTCACTGGATAAAAATAGCCAACTCATTAATTTTATTGCTGATTACAAGCATGAAAAACGAGGAAAAGTGACGATCTACGCCCCGACGGGCATCGTCACCTATCTGGCTCGCTATGTCATTCACAAGATTGAAGATCCAGGCGATATTCATATTTCGCTAAAAACCTATAACCTTGATAGCAACGAATTTTCCGAGGGTGTTTCATTTCCTGACGATTGCGATATTTTAATCACCTATGCTCAACCGAAAGATGAAAATTTAGTCGCAAGCATATTAACAAAATATTCCGTCACGGCATTTGCCTCTAAAGAATACTTAAAGCTCCACCCTATCAGCGGCCCTGACGATTTAATCAATCACTCATGTATATTAATAGACTCGATGCTGGTTGACGATGCTAACATTTGGCGTTTCCGGGCGCACGGCAGTGAAGGCGCGCGCGACTATAAAGTCACCGGAAATTATATTTGTGATAATACCCAGACGGCACTGGAGCTTGCGAGAAATAACCTCGGCATTGTTTTTGCCCCGAAAGAGAGCCTGAGAAAAGAGCTCACTCATGGCATGTTAGTCCCCTGTTTTCCGCATCAGGAGGAGTGGTGGCTCGATCTTACGGCCATATTCCGCAAACGCGAGTACCAGCCCTGGCGCGTGCAATACGTCCTGGACGGCGTACTGAACTGCCTTCGTCAGCAAATTGCTCAGGCCGCCCATGGGCGACCTGAGCTGGGTGATTAAAACAGTCCCAGCGGTTTATCAGAGTAGCTGACCAGCAGGCATTTCGTTTGCTGGTAATGTTCCAGCATCATCTTGTGCGTTTCGCGGCCAATCCCCGATTGTTTGTACCCGCCAAACGCCGCATGTGCCGGATAAGCGTGATAGCAGTTTGTCCACACGCGGCCAGCCTGAATGCCACGTCCCATCTTATAGGCCAGATTGCCGTTACGGCTCCAGACACCCGCCCCTAAGCCATATTGCGTGTCGTTGGCGATCTCCAGCGCCTCCTCCATGGTTTTGAAGGTCGTCACCGCCAGCACAGGGCCAAAAATCTCTTCCTGGAAGACACGCATGTTGTTCTTGCCGAACAGGATTGTAGGCTCCAGGTAATAGCCTTCATTCAGCTCGCCGCCCAACACCTTACGTCGCCCACCCGTGAGAACATCAGCCCCCTCTTTCTTACCGATATCAATGTAGTTCAGGATGGTCTCCAGCTGCCCATGCGACACCTGCGCCCCCATCTGGGTGACGCTATCCAGCGGGTTACCACTACGAATAGACTCCACGCGGCGGATCGCGCGCTCCATAAAGCGCTCGTAAATAGATTCCTGAACCAGCGCCCGGCTCGGGCAGGTGCACACTTCACCCTGGTTGAAAGCAAACAGCGCGAAGCCTTCCAGCGCTTTGTCAAAGAAGGCATCTTCTTCATCCATCACATCGGCAAAGAAGATATTCGGGGACTTGCCACCCAGCTCCAGCGTTACTGGAATAATGTTCTGGGTCGCGTATTGCATGATCTGCTGGCCCACTTCCGTCGACCCGGTAAAGGCCACTTTGGCAATACGTTTTGAGGTCGCCAGATATTCACCAATTTCGCCCCCGGCACCGTTCACCACGTTGACCACCCCCGGTGGCAACAGATCGCCAATCACTTCCATCAGCAACAGCACCGACAGCGGCGTTAAGCGCGCAGGTTTGAGCACAACACAGTTGCCTGCCGCCAGTGCCGGAGCCATTTTCCAGCTCGCCATCAGCAGCGGGAAGTTCCACGGAATAATTTGCCCGACCACACCCAGCGGTTCGTGGAAATGGTAAGCGACCGTTTCGCTATCCACCTCACTTATTCCCCCCTCCTGCGCACGGATACAGGACGCAAAATAGCGGAAATGGTCAATGGCCAGCGGGACGTCCGCCGCCATGGTTTCACGGATAGGTTTGCCGTTGTCCCAGGTTTCTGCCGTTGCCAGCAGCTCCAGGTTCTGTTCCATTCGATCGGCAATTTTGAACAAAATGGCGGCTCTGTCCTGCACAGAGGTATGCCCCCATTTGTCTTTCACCTTGTGTGCTGCATCCAGCGCCAGATCGATATCCTTCTTCCCGGAACTGGCAATTTCACACAGCGGCTGGCCGGTAACTGGGGTCAGATTCGAATAGTACTCACCGTCGACGGGCGCAACCCAGTCGCCGCCTATAAAGTTGTCATAACGGGGTTTTAACTTGAGAGGGAAACCATACTCGCCAGGCTGAATACGCGATGAGGGAGAATTGTTTGTCATGACCGTCTCCTTGCTGTTGGTGTACAACAAGGGTAGTTCGGACTGGCGATTTTCTCGCCAGTCCATCCTGGGTTTACGACAGGGGTCACATCGCAGCGCGGTAAATCGCCATGATCTCTTCGTGGGTTGCCTGAACAGGGTTAGTGAACCCACAAGCATCTTTCAGGGCGTTGGTTGCCAGCACCGGAATATCCTCTTCTTTGACGTTCAGCTCGCGCAAACCCGCCGGGATATTCACCTTACGCGCCAGGGCGCGAATTTCCACGATACAGGCCTGCGCACCCTGTTCGTCGGTCATTTTGCTGACGTCCGCCCCCATTGCGCTGGCGCAGTCCCGCAGACGGGCAGCGGCAACCCGAGAGTTGAAGACCTGAACGTGTGGCAGCAACACCGCATTGCAGACGCCGTGCGGCAGATCGTAGAAGCCGCCAAGCTGGTGCGCCATCGCATGTACATAACCCAGCGAGGCATTGTTAAAGGCCATCCCGGCAAGGAACTGCGCGTAGGCCATCGCCTCGCGTGCCGCCGTATTGCTGCCATCTTCAACGGCATGGACAAGGTTTTCGGCAATCATGGTGATTGCTTTCAACGCGCAGGCATCCGTGATGGGGGTTGCGGCAACGGAAACATAAGCTTCAATGGCGTGGGTCAGAGCATCCATACCTGTCGCCGCCGTCAGTGAGGCCGGCATCCCCGCCATCAGCGATGAGTCGTTAACAGAAAGCACCGGGGTAACGTGTTTATCGACAATCGCCATTTTAATATGACGCGCTTCATCGGTAATAATACAAAAACGCGTCATTTCAGAGGCCGTGCCCGCGGTGGTATTAATGGCAATCATCGGTAATTGCGGTTTTGCAGAACGATCCACGCCTTCATAATCGCGAATATCACCGCCATTAGCGGCCACCAGCGCAATACCTTTTGCGCAGTCATGCGGCGAACCACCACCGAGAGAAATAACGCAGTCGCAGTTATTGTCCTTTAATACTTTAAGACCAGCGGCCACATTTCCCGTGGTGGGATTAGGATGTGTCCCGTCATAAACCACGCTGGCAATATTTCGTTCTTTCAGTGCATTTTGAATATCCGTCGCCATACCCAGCTTGTTGAGCATGGCATCAGTCACAATCAGCGCCCGGCGCCAGCCGTAGTCGCGCATGGTATCCATTGCGCTACCTAATGATTCAGAACCAATAATATTCACGGACGGAATATAAAATACGGATGCAGCCATGATATTTCCTCGAAGAGATAAAAAAGTATCGGCAGCATACGGAAAAGATTATTTAAAAAACATGATCAATAACTTGTTTTTGCGTGCATTCTCGCAGGCTTAATATATTTAAGCCTGCGAGGGTGTTAATTAATATATAAATCTATTTCAATCTATTCTGTTTCTGTATTAATTCCTGGTTTTGTTTCAGGAAATAATAATGAATCGCGTAATAAATGGTCATTACCACGACGACGGGTAAAACCAATGCGGTTGAAATATTCCAGGATCTGAATGGCCAGCTTGCGCCCCACGTTCAGTCGATCGCGGAAATCGGCCGCACAGGTTGAGCCTCGCTCCTGATCCAGTTCGCGGATCAAATTCGCGAACGCCACGATGCGATCGTTGCGGTAATAACGATCTTTCACGATCGCCACAATCAGCCCCTGCTGAGCCGCATGGCGCAACACCTGGCGCATCAGCATTTCATCGGTGCCGGTATGATGGGCTAAATCGCGCACCCACCAGGGTTCATCCGCAAACAGTGGCGCGACTTTCTGCCACACCGCCTGCTGTTCAGCCGTAAAGCCCGCTTTATGATCCGGCAGATGCAGCCAGCCGTGATGACTGTTGATCACCCCGCTTTCGCGCATTTTTTCAATCAGTAACAGCACCAGCGCGTCGTCTTCCATTGGCAGCGCCATGCGACGTAAGCGCTCGCGACCCGGACCGGGTTCGTCCTGATGCTGTTCATGATACGTGGCGAGCGTGCTGAGCACCTTACGTTGCCAGCGCGCCGCAATCGGTGCATTTAGCAAGCTGTATCCGGCCTGGATAAAGCCCGGCTCTTGCGTCAGCTGACGCAACCCCTCGCCGCTCAGCTGGCGAGCCCAGGCGAAATCCGCCAGATTCACGGCACCACGCTCAAGATGCACGGCCAGCGCGTCAGCATCCCCTTTCGCTTGTGTCAGTGCCGCAAGCCATTGCAGATATTCCGGCTTACGTTTTCCGCGGCGTGGCGGGTTTAGTGTGACCACGCGGGCCCCGGCAAGCGTGGTTTTAGCAGAAATGTCCCGCAGCACCAGTCTGTCGTTATCCGCCAGCCACAGCGGGGTATCAAACACCAGCTCAGCCAGGTCGTTCTCCAGCAGTGATACGCGCCCGGTCACGTGGCTGGCGGCATGGTGGATATGCAGCGGTTGCCACTGTGTCAGAGGCGAATGCATCTGAAGCGCAACAATGACGCGCTCAGATGGCTCGGGCGGTGCATCAGAGAGCAGCCAGTCGCCACGCTTCAGCTGTTCTTTTTCGGCATCGCCCGCTATATTCAGTGCGATGCGTTGCCCGGCATGAGCATGTTCAACCGGCTGATTTTGCGCGTGAAGTGCACGTACACGCATTGGCTTGTTAACGCCTGTCAGCCATAAGGTATCGCCCACGCTGACTTCGCCGCTCAGCGCCGTTCCCGTCACCACCAGACCCGCCCCTTTCACAGTGAATGCGCGGTCGAGCGCCAGGCGAAAACTGTGATGGCTGGCCTGCTCGCGGGATGCAAGGTGTTGCAGGTGGTCACGCAGAGCGTCAATCCCGCTCCCCTGGGTGGCGACCGTCACAAATAACGGAGCATCGGCAAAACCGTATTCACGCAGGATGGCCTGCACTTCTTTGCGCACAGCATCGATGCGCGCTTCATCAACGCGGTCGGCTTTCGTCAGCGCAACCGTCAGTTGCGGATTGCCGGTCAGTTGCAGGATCGCCAGGTGTTCGCGCGTTTGTGCCATCACGCCGTCATCGCACGCCACCACCAGCAGCGCATGGTCAATACCACCTACGCCCGCCAGCATGTTGGAAAGAAACTTTTCATGGCCAGGCACATCAATAAAGCCCAGCACGCGGCCATCGGGTTGCGGCCAGTAGGCATAACCCAAATCGATGGTCATCCCACGTTTTTTCTCTTCCGGCAGGCGATCGGCGTTTACGCCCGTAATGGCCTGCAATAAGGTGGTTTTGCCGTGGTCAACGTGACCGGCGGTGGCAATAATCATTTCGACATCATCTCCAGAAACCGCTCTTCATCTTCAAGACAGCGTAGATCCAGCCACATTCGGCCATCATAAATACGTCCAATTACCGGTACTGGCAAGGTGCGTAACCGTGCAGAAAGCGCCTCAAGCTGGCTACCTCTGCCGTCGCGCGGGGTGAACGTAAGTGCTGCGCTGGGCAACCTGTCTACCGGCAGCGAACCACTGCCAATCTGGGACTGACAGGATTCGACACGCACGTCAAAATCGGGGTAATGCTGTGCAACCTGGGCCAGAAGCAACTCTCCCTGGGCACGAATCGAAGCCGCATCACGCGTCAGTAACCGCAGGGTGGGCAGGCGTTCGGCGAGCTTCTCCGGGTGGAGGTAGAGCCGAAGCGTCGCTTCCAGCGCCGAGAGCGTCATTTTATCCGCGCGCAGCGCCCGCTTCAGTGGGTGTTGCTGTAGACGGGCAATCAGCTCGCGCCGCCCAACAATAATCCCCGCCTGCGGCCCGCCCAGCAATTTATCACCGGAAAAACTCACCAGGCTCACGCCGGCCGCGATCATCTCCTGCGGCATCGGCTCTTTTGGCAGGCCGTAATGGCTCAAATCCACCAGCGAACCGCTGCCAAGATCGGCCACTACCGGCACGTTTAGCTCGCGCCCAATCTCTGCAAGTTCGGCTTCTTCAACCGTGTGAGTAAAGCCTTCAATCTGGTAGTTGCTGGTATGTACTTTCATCAGCAACGCGGTGTTTTCATTCACTGCCGCGCGATAGTCTTTCGCGTGGGTGCGGTTGGTGGTGCCCACTTCATGCAATGTACACCCGGCCTGACGCATCACGTCCGGGATGCGGAACGCACCGCCAATCTCTACCAGCTCACCACGCGATACCACCACCTCTTTGCCGCTTGCAGTCGCCGCCAGCATCAGCAGCACCGCCGCCGCATTGTTATTCACGATACAGGCATCTTCCGCACCTGTTAGCTGGCAAAGTAAGTCCGCCAGCGCCCTGTCGCGATGCCCGCGCCCGGCACCGTCGAGATCGTACTCCAGCGTAACGGGCGAGCGCATGGCCTGCGCCACCGCGCTGACGGCTTCTTCAGCCTGCTGGGCACGGCCCAGATTGGTATGCAAAACGGTCCCCGTCAGATTAATAACCGGGCGCAGCGTGTTTTGCGTATTCGCTGCCAGCCGCTTTTCAACCTCCAGCCCCCAGTGTACAGCCCAGTCTGGCAACGCATTTTCTGCCCGAATATGTTCCCGGGCTTCTTCCTGTAACGTGCGCAGCATATCTACCGTTGCGCGATGGCCGAACGTTTCCAGAACGACCAGGAAGTGAGGATCACGAAGCAGACGATCGGTTGCGGGAATGCGGCTGTAGAGAGAAAGATGAGTAGTCATGAAAGCGCCTGGCAATGGGTTATCATCCCCCCTCCCGACGGGAGAGGGAGTCGATGTGAAGAGGGATTGTACAACCTCCCGAGCCGAAGTGTTATAACCCGAATCAAGCCTTAGGCGGTTCAGTTTGGGCAAAACTCTCACGCTGGAAGAGCGTTTCGGCAAGCTTCACCAGCAGCGGGCGCTCTACACACCAGCCAGGAGAAACACGACGGAAATTGAGATAGCCGATGGCGCAGGCAATAGCGATCGTCGCCAGGTTCAGGCTATCACTCTGGATGATGCCATCCCGGATTAGCTGCTCGCACATATCCAGGCTACGGCTGATTTTTTCGCGCTGACGCACCAGCTCCGTTTCTGATTGCTGTGCAGCGGGTCTTGCCTGCTCACGTACGGAAGCCAGCGCCGCATCCATAATGCCATCGGCCAGGGCTTCAATCTGTTTCACCGCCAGTGCCGCTTTCGCATCGGCCGGAAGCATGGCTGGCGCCACGTCCAGCAGTTCGATGTATTGCGCAATGATGGGAGAGTCAAACCAGTACTCGCCATCATCAGTTACCAGCGCCGGGACTTTCCCTAGCGGATTGAACCGGGCAACGCCATTTTCGGCGTTATAGGGCTGTTCATTGACGAATTCAAATTCAATCCCTTTCTCCAGCAGAAGAACCGAGATTTTACGCACGAAGGGACTGGTATAGCTGCCGATAAGTTTCATTGCCTGATCCTGAATGCCCACAAAGAGGTCAGTATGGATCAAGCAATGAAAAAAGGCAGGTATGCATATCGCATTCCTGCCCTGGAGAGATTAGTGATCGAGATAGAGGTAGTGCATCCAGCTGGTCATACGCAACAACACTTTACGCATGACGGAAACATGCGAGAAATGGTCGGAATAAACCGCCACCTGAGCATAAATACCGTCTGGTAATGCATCGACATCAGCATTCGGGTCAAGCTCAATCGTGCCCAGCACGCCGTCCGTACCCGGAACGACCGTCAGCGATTGCAACGCACCCTGGGCCTGATAAGAACCGCCCGGAACCACTGGCAGAATGCTGGTGAGTTTACCGGAGAACACCTGTCCTGGTAGTGCATTGAATACCACTTCAGCTTCATCACCCGGTTTCAGACGCAGTAACGAGTTCTGACGGAACTGGGCAACGATCTGCCGTTTCTGTTCAGGAATAAACACCATCACCGGTCGCAGCGGCAGCGCCGCTGCGTATGTCCCTGGGCGAATTAAAACCTGCGTGACATAACCGTTACTCGGTGCACGGACGATGGTTTGATCAAGGTTGTATTTGGCTTCAGCAAGCTGGGCGCGCAAGGAGGCTACCTGAGATTGCTCTCCGTTAACCATGCTGTCTAACTGACTCTGGATCTGCGTCTGTTCAGCCACAGAGCCTTTCACCAGCGCATCCTGTGCCAGATAGTTCTGGCGTGCGTTATCGATATCGCTTTCAGAGAATGGGTTAACCTTCGCCTGGCTGCCTTTCAGATAACGCTGATAATCTTTATACAGGCGGTCACGCTCAGCAGACACTCGCGTGGTATTGGCGACGGCCTCCGAAAGCTGTGCTTTCAGGTTATCGATATTGTGCGTGGCGGTCACCAGGTCTGCTTGCAGTCGGTCGACGCGTGCCTGGTAGCGGCCTGGATCCAGTTTAAATAACACTTCGCCTTTTTTAATGAGCTGGTTATTTTTATCCGTAACCTCACTCACTATACCCGTAACCTGCGGCGTAATGGGAATCGAAATAACCGCTTTTTGCGCCGTAAAGGTATATGGGTGGTTATAGTTCATTAATAAAATGAGTCCCGCAACAATAAACACCCCACCTAATGTCGCGGTGGCGAGCGTCCACTGGTTTACAGGAATACGGAATATCTTAAAAATTGCCCAGGCAAAAGCCACATAGGTCAAAATAATCAACAGATCCATGATCAGTGCTCCGACGTATTCTTATCTGCTGGCGATTGAGCGACAGCCAGTTTTTGTTCTAATTCGGCCACGCGTTTGGCCAGAGCATCCATGCCGGGGACCTCATCAGGCTTTGTGATATGGTTCTGCATGCCCCAGCCACGATCTTCCTGGTACAGCGTTGCCCAAATCCATAAAAACGGCCAAATGGCATGGAGCGTAAACAGGCTTATCCACCCGGCGGTATGGATTGCATCAGCATGGGGATGATTGCGTTTTTTGGCCATATTATAGGGAATATCATGAATAGCGATGATTCCGTAAAACAGAACCAGGAACACGAAAATTAACACGCCCAGCGCAAAGTAGTTGAGAAACATATTCCCCTCACTCAAGCAACGATAACTCATTAAATAAATAAAATAATAAGCACACAAATTAAATTAATTTAATCGCAATACCTGAAATTATTTTCAGGGCCGCAGAGTATGGTTTTTTATTATATCTCCATGCAAGTTTATAAGCGTGTCAAAATATATCCTGAATAATAATAAACTTAACCTTACATATGAGCGTAATCCAGGTTTTCACTTTTCGCCATAACACACTCGCACATGCATTTTTTCGCTTTAGATGCTCTTTTATTACATCCTGGCTGTGAACTGAAAAACAGAGTTTGCCGTTGATCACATCCAGAGAAATCTGCATAAAAATTTTTTGTGAATCCAATCACATTACAGAAACAAACTGGCGAACATCAAATGTGACAAACATCACAAAACACTGTGCTTTTTGCGCTTTTTACACGCGTTGAGTTTTTTTTGCACATCGCTTTTGTGACGCAGATCACTTCATTAAATACCACACCCCCTACATTTACGTGACTAAGATCACACAAAATTTCGCTGTCTGGACAGTTGAACGATTCAGTGCCAGATTTCACAGCATGAACAGGGCCCGGCTACCTCTGCCGCCGCACATTAACGATAAACCTCGGGCCGCAAGCCTAAGCGTAAACATAAGAAGGGGTGTTTTATGTCATCCGATTTCAAGATCAAAGTACAAAGCTTTGGTCGTTTCCTCAGCAACATGGTGATGCCAAATATCGGCGCGTTTATCGCGTGGGGTATCATCACTGCATTGTTCATTCCGACAGGGTGGTTGCCTAACGAAACGCTGGCGAAGCTTGTTGGCCCAATGATTACTTACCTGCTGCCGCTGCTCATCGGTTTTACCGGTGGTCGTCTGGTTGGCGGTGATCGTGGCGGTGTGGTGGGTGCTATCACCACCATGGGTGTGATTGTCGGTGCGGATATGCCGATGTTCCTCGGTGCGATGATTGCCGGTCCTCTGGGCGGTTGGGCAATCAAGAAATTCGACGTCTGGGTTGATGGTAAAATCAAATCCGGCTTCGAAATGCTGGTGAACAACTTCTCCGCTGGCATCATCGGTATGATCCTGGCGATTCTGGCCTTCCTCGGCATTGGCCCGGCAGTTGAAGTGCTGTCCAAAATTCTGGCAGCAGGCGTTAACTTCATGGTTGCGCACGACATGCTGCCGCTGGCGTCTATCTTTGTTGAACCGGCGAAAATCCTGTTCCTTAACAACGCCATCAACCACGGTATCTTCTCACCGCTGGGTATTCAGCAGTCTCATGACCTCGGGAAGTCTATCTTCTTCCTGATTGAAGCGAACCCAGGTCCGGGTATGGGTGTTCTGCTGGCGTACATCTTCTTTGGCCGTGGCAGTGCAAAACAGTCTGCGGGCGGTGCGGCTATCATTCACTTCCTGGGTGGTATCCACGAAATTTACTTCCCATACGTGCTGATGAACCCACGTCTGATCCTGGCCGTTATCCTCGGCGGTATGACTGGCGTGTTCACTCTGAGCGTGCTGGGCGGTGGTCTGGTTTCTCCAGCCTCTCCGGGCTCTATCCTGGCCGTGCTGGCGATGACCCCGAAAGGCGCTTACTTCGCTAACATCGCGGCTATCTGTGCGGCAATGGCAGTCTCCTTCGTTGTCTCTTCTATCCTGCTGAAAACCAGCAAAGTGAAAGAAGAAGACGATATCGAAGCAGCAACCCGTCGTATGCACGACATGAAAGCGGAATCCAAAGGCGCGACCCCGCTGGCGGCGGGTGATGTGTCTAACGATCTGAGCCACGTACGTAAAATCATCGTTGCCTGCGACGCCGGTATGGGTTCCAGCGCAATGGGTGCGGGCGTGCTGCGTAAGAAAGTACAGGATGCCGGTCTGAGCAATATCTCTGTGACCAACAGCGCGATTAACAGCCTGCCACCGGATGTTGACCTGGTTATCACGCACCGCGATCTGACCGAACGCGCTATGCGTCAGGTGCCACAGGCGCAGCATATTTCGCTGACCAACTTCCTCGACAGCGGCCTGTATACCAACCTGACTGAACGTCTGGTTGCGGCACAACGCCACGAAGACAACGAAGTGAAAGTCCGCGATAGCCTGAAAGACAGCTTCGATGCGAACGACAGCCACCTGTTCAAACTGGGTGCGGAAAACATCTTCCTGGGCCGTACTGCGACCCACAAAGAAGAAGCCATTCGCTTTGCGGGCGAGCAGCTGGTGAAAGGCGGTTACGTTCAGCCTGAGTATGTTGACGCCATGCTGGAACGTGAAAAACTGACCCCAACCTACCTGGGTGAATCCATCGCGGTTCCGCACGGTACGGTTGAAGCGAAAGACCGCGTACTGAAAACCGGCGTGGTGTTCTGTCAGTATCCACAGGGTGTACGCTTCGGTGAAGAAGAAGACGACATCGCCCGTCTGGTGATTGGTATCGCCGCTCGCAACAACGAGCACATTCAGGTGATTACCAGCCTGACCAACGCCCTGGATGACGAATCAGTCATCGAGCGTCTGGCAAGCACCACCAGCGTGGAAGAAGTGCTGGCACTGCTGAACAAGTAAGTTCCAAACTATCCCCTCTCCCTTTGGGAGAGGGTTAGGGTGAGGGAAATGCCTCACCCCAGCCCTCTCGGGTAAAAACATTGATGAAGGTTAACACTATGAAAGCATTACATTTTGGCGCAGGTAATATTGGTCGTGGCTTTATCGGCAAGTTGCTGGCAGACGCGGGCATTACGCTGACATTCGCCGATGTGAACCAGGTGGTGCTAGACGCCCTGAATGCCCGTCATAGCTATCAGGTTCACGTCGTGGGAGAAAACGAGCAGGTCGAAACCGTTTCTGGCGTGAATGCGGTAAGCAGCATCGGTGATGACGTGGTTGATCTGATCGCAAGCGTTGACCTGGTGACCACGGCGGTCGGCCCGGTTGTGCTTGAACGTATCGCCCCTGCGGTGGCGAAAGGTCTGGCAAAACGTAAAGCGCAGGGTATTGATACCCCGCTGAACATCATCGCCTGTGAAAACATGGTTCGCGGCACCACGCAGCTGAAAGGCCACGTTCTGGCCGCCGTGGCCGACGAAGATAAAGCCTGGGTTGAAGCGCACGTTGGCTTTGTTGATTCCGCCGTTGACCGTATCGTTCCGCCGTCTGAATCCGCCACCAACGACCCGCTGGAAGTGACCGTTGAAACCTTCAGCGAATGGATTGTCGATAAAACACAGTTTAAAGGCGCGCTGCCAACCATCCCGGGGATGGAATTAACTGATAACCTGATGGCATTTGTCGAACGTAAACTCTTCACGCTGAACACCGGTCATGCTATAACCGCGTACCTCGGAAAATTGGCCGGTCATCAGACCATCCGTGACGCGATTCTCGATGAGAAAATCCGCGCTGTGGTAAAAGGTGCAATGGAAGAGAGCGGCGCGGTGCTGATCAAACGCTACGGTTTTGATGCTGAAAAACATGCAGCATACATCCAGAAAATCCTCGGTCGTTTTGAAAACCCGTATTTGAAAGATGACGTTGAGCGCGTTGGCCGTCAGCCACTGCGTAAACTGAGCGCGGGCGACCGCCTGATCAAGCCACTGCTGGGCACGCTGGAATACGGCCTGCCGCACGCCAACCTGGTGAAAGGGATTGCCGCTGCTATGCACTACCGCAGCGAGCAAGATCCGCAGGCGCTTGAGCTGGCGAAACTGATTGGCGATGAAGGCCCGCAAGCTGCGCTGGCGCAGGTTTCAGGCCTGGATGCCAACAGCAACGTGGTTGTGGAGGCGGTTAACGCATATAACGCAACCAAATGATGCAGAATGCGGCGCAGGTTATCCTGCGCCCAGATAACAGATTGTCAGATATGCAGGCAATAATGGAACAAACCCAGGCCTTTGAAAATCGTGTGCTTGAGCGTCTGAATGCTGGCAAAACCGTACGAAGTTTCCTGATTGCCGCCGTCGAGTTATTAACCGAGGCGGTGAATATCCTGGTGCTTCAGGTGTTTCGCAAAGACGACTACGCGGTAAAATATGCTGTAGAACCGTTACTGGACGGAGACGGACCGCTGGGCGATTTATCCGTGCGTCTGAAGCTGATTTACGGCCTTGGTGTGCTCAGCAGGCCAGAGTATGAAGACGCTGAGCTGTTAATGGCGCTGCGCGAAGAATTAAATCATGACGGTAATGAATATGGCTTTACCGATGACGAAATTCTGGGGCCCTTTGGCGAGCTACACTGCGTCACCGCGCTGCCTCCGGCACCGCATTTTGATAACAGCGATCCTGAGCTGTATGCGATGCAAAAGCTTCGTTATCAACAGGTTGTCCGTTCTACCATGGTCCTTTCCCTGACTGAGCTGATTTCCCGAATCAGCTTAAAAAAAGCGTTTCAGAAGTAAGCCTGCGCACATTGGTGTATCCTTCCCTGTAAATCCCCCGTTTTTAGAGTCATTTGTGATGAAAGAAGTCGAAAAGAACGAAATTAAACGCCTGAGCGACCGTCTGGATCTGATCCGCCACCAGCAGGCCGATCTCTCTTTGGTTGATGCCGCTGAGAAATACGCTGAGCTGGAAAAAGAGATCGCCACGCTGGAAACCGAAATCGAGCGCCTGCGCGAAGTCAAAGGCCAGAAGCTGAGCAAAGAAGCGCAGAAGCTGATGAACATGCCGCATCGTCGTGCGATCACCAAAAAAGAACAGGCCGATATGGGCAAGCTGAAGAAAAGCGTGCGTGGCCTGGTCGTCGTACACCCGATGACGGAACTCGGCCGCGAAATGGGCCTGAAAGAGATGACGGGTTTCTGTAAGACTGCATTCTGATAATTCCCCCTCTCCCCGTGGGAGAGGGCCGGGGTGAGGGCATCAGGCCCCACCCGCTTCAAATTGGCCCAACCAATTCATCAAACATCCCTCCCCTGGTTCACACTTCCATAATCTTTGCTCACAAAACCATTGCTCACCGATAACATCTGATTAACCATTCATTGTCATTCACCCTACATCACACTATTGGAAGGACCACTTTTACACAGACTGTGACGCCGAGATGAGCGTAGACTCACCGCGAAACTGACTGTGCGGTCCCCTGGAGACCTGCATGAGCCTCTGGCAACAAAACTACGATCCGGCCGGGAATATCTGGCTTTCAAGCCTGATCGCATCGCTACCGATCCTGTTCTTCTTCTTTGCGCTGATTAAGCTCAAGCTGAAGGGCTACCTTGCTGCAACATATACCGTAGCCATCGCCCTGATGGTCGCATTGTTCTTCTACAAAATGCCGGTCGATCATGCGCTGGCCTCTGTGGTGTACGGCTTCTTCTACGGGCTGTGGCCGATAGCGTGGATCATCATCGCCGCGGTCTTTGTCTATAAAATCTCGGTGAAAACCGGGCAGTTTGACATCATCCGTTCGTCGATTCTCTCGATCACCCCCGATCAGCGCTTACAGATGCTGATTGTCGGTTTCTCCTTCGGCGCGTTCCTTGAAGGGGCTGCTGGTTTTGGCGCCCCTGTTGCGATCACGGCGGCGCTGCTGGTTGGTCTTGGTTTTAATCCACTTTATGCCGCTGGCCTGTGCCTGATCGTAAACACGGCGCCGGTCGCGTTTGGTGCGATGGGGATCCCGATTCTGGTTGCCGGGCAAGTCACCGGGCTGGACAGCTTTGAAATCGGCCAGATGGTGGGTCGTCAGTTGCCGTTCCTGACCATTATCGTGCTGTTCTGGATCATGGCGATTATGGACGGCTGGCGTGGCGTGAAAGAAACCTGGCCTGCGGTAATGGTGGCGGGCGGTTCGTTCGCCATTGCTCAGTTCCTCAGCTCGAACCTCCTAGGGCCGGAACTGCCGGATATTATCTCTTCCCTGGTTTCGCTGGTTTGCCTGACGCTGTTCCTCAAACGCTGGCAGCCGGTACGTATTTTCCGCTTTGCAGATATGGGTGCATCGCAGGTTGATCAAACGCTGGCGCGCACCGGGTATACCGCGGGTCAGGTCATTCGCGCGTGGTCACCGTTCCTGTTCCTGACCGCAACCGTTACGCTGTGGAGCGTGCCACCGTTTAAAGCGTTGTTTGCCCCAGGCGGTGCGCTGTACGACATGGTGATTAACATCTCCGTACCGTTCCTCGACAAAATGGTCGCCCGTATGCCGCCGGTGGTGCACACCGCCACGCCGTATGCCGCGGTCTATAAATTCGACTGGTTCTCCGCGACCGGCACGGCCATCCTGTTTGCGGCTATCCTTTCTGTCGTGTGGCTGCGCATGAAGCCATCCGCAGCGGTACAGACCTTTGCAAGTACCATTAAAGAGCTGGCGCTGCCGATTTACTCCATTGGCATGGTGCTGGCATTCGCGTTTATCTCGAACTATTCCGGCCTGTCATCCACGCTGGCGCTGGCTCTGGCGCATACCAGCCACGCCTTCACCTTCTTCTCGCCGTTCCTCGGCTGGCTGGGGGTGTTCCTGACGGGTTCAGATACATCGTCTAACGCCCTCTTCGCCGCACTTCAGGCAACTGCCGCGCAGCAAATCGGTGTCTCGGACGTGCTGCTGGTCGCAGCAAACACAACGGGCGGCGTCACCGGCAAGATGATCTCCCCGCAATCCATCGCCATTGCCTGTGCAGCGGTGGGCCTGGTGGGTAAAGAGTCGGATCTGTTCCGCTTTACCGTCAAACACAGCCTGATATTCACCTGTATGGTCGGTGTGATAACTACCCTACAGGCCTATGTCTTAACCTGGATGATTCCATGATAGTGATGCCCAGACGCCTGTCCGACGAGATTGCTTCTCGCGTGCGGGCGCTGATTGAAGAACAACAGCTTGAAGCGGGCATGAAATTGCCCGCCGAGCGCCAGCTTGCCGCCCAACTTGGGGTATCGCGTAATTCACTGCGCGAAGCGCTGGCAACGCTGGTTAACGACGGCGTGCTGCTGAGTCGCCGCGGCGGCGGCACCTTTGTGCGCTGGCAGCACGATGACTGGTCTGAGCAAAACATTGTTCAGCCGCTCAAAACGCTGATGGCAAACGACCCCGACTACAGCTTTGACATCCTTGAAGCGCGACACGCCATCGAAGCCAGCACGGCCTGGCACGCGGCGATGCGGGCCACAGAAGCCGATAAAGAGAAACTGCGGGCCTGTTTTGAGGCAACCCAAAGCAGCGACCCGGATATCGCTTCACAGGCCGATGTCCGTTTCCATCTGGCGATTGCTGAGGCTTCCCATAACGTGGTGCTGCTCCAGACCATGCGGGGGTTCTTCGACCTGCTGCAATCCTCCGTGAAGCAGAGCCGCCAGCGTATGTATCTGGTACCGCCGGTGTTTGCTCGACTGACCGAACAGCACGAGGCGGTGCTTAACGCCATTCTGGCCGGTGATGCCGATGCCGCGCGCAAAGCGATGATGGCGCATCTGGGCTTTGTGCACACTACCATTAAACAATTCGATGAAGATCAGGCCCGACAGGCGCGCATTACCCGTCTGCCTGGCGACAACGATATTTCCAGGGAGAACAAAGCATGATTATTTCAGCAGCCAGTGACTATCGCGCCGCGGCGCAACGCATTTTGCCGCCATTCCTGTTCCACTATATCGACGGTGGGGCGTATGCCGAACACACGCTGCGTCGTAACGTGGCAGACCTGTCAGAAGTGGCCCTGCGCCAGCGCGTGCTGAAAAATATGTCTGACCTGAGCCTTGAGACGAAGCTGTTCAATGAAACGCTCTCGATGCCTGTGGCGCTCGCCCCTGTCGGCCTGTGCGGCATGTACGCCCGCCGTGGTGAAGTACAGGCGGCCGCCGCGGCAGATGCCAAAGGCATTCCGTTTACGCTCTCCACCGTGTCCGTCTGCCCGATTGAAGAAGTCGCCCCAACCATTAAACGCCCGATGTGGTTCCAGCTGTATGTCTTGCGCGATCGTGGGTTTATGCGTAACGCGCTGGAGCGCGCCAAAGCCGCAGGCTGTTCGACGCTGGTCTTTACTGTCGATATGCCAACGCCTGGTGCGCGCTACCGCGATGCACATTCCGGCATGAGCGGCCCTAATGCCGCCCTGCGTCGCTACTGGCAGGCTGTCACTCACCCACAGTGGGCGTGGGATGTCGGTCTGAACGGTCGTCCGCACGATCTGGGCAATATCTCGGCTTATCTCGGTAAACCCACCGGTCTGGAAGATTACATCGGCTGGCTGGCGAACAACTTCGATCCGTCAATCTCCTGGAAAGATCTGGAGTGGATCCGTGAATTCTGGGACGGCCCGATGGTGATCAAAGGCATTCTCGATCCGGAAGATGCGCGCGACGCCGTGCGTTTTGGTGCTGACGGCATTGTGGTCTCTAACCACGGCGGACGTCAGCTCGACGGCGTGCTCTCTTCCGCGCGCGCACTGCCTGCCATTGCCGATGCAGTCAAAGGCGATATCGCGATTCTTGCCGATAGCGGCATTCGCAGCGGGCTGGACGTGGTGCGCATGATTGCCCTGGGCGCTGACAGCGTGCTGCTGGGTCGAGCCTACCTGTACGCACTGGCAACCCACGGTCAGGCGGGCGTGGCGAATCTGCTGAACCTGATCGAGAAAGAGATGAAAGTGGCGATGACGCTGACCGGCGCCAAATCGATTAGCGAAATCAGCCAGGATTCGCTGGTGCAGGAACTGAGTAAACTGTCTGCGGCACCAGTCCCGCTGTCGCAGGGGAATGCGGCCTAGTTCTGTGCTATTCTGCCCCCGCTATTCAAGGGGGCAACATGCTTAACATCGTTTTATTCGAACCAGAAATCCCACCCAATACCGGCAACATCATCCGCCTGTGCGCTAACACCGGTTTTCGCCTGCATATCATTGAGCCGATGGGCTTCGCATGGGACGACAAACGCCTGCGTCGTGCAGGGCTGGATTATCATGAATTTACGGCCGTGGTTCGCCATCACGACTATGCCGCGTTTCTGGAAGCAGAACAGCCGCAGCGCATGTTTGCCCTGACCACGAAAGGAACGCCTGCACACAGCGCAGTGAGCTATCAGGACGGGGATTATCTGATGTTTGGCCCGGAAACCCGTGGTCTGCCTGCAACCATTCTGGACGCCCTGCCCGCTGAGCAAAAAATCCGTATTCCCATGATGCCGGACAGCCGCAGCATGAACTTGTCTAATGCGGTGTCGGTGGTGGTGTATGAAGCCTGGCGCCAGCTGGGTTACCCTGGCGCCATTCTCAGAAGTTAAATCCCGTCACCATACTCAAACGTATGGTGAATACCGTTGAAGTGCTGATCCATATCCATCGACGGTTTATCGCTGTCTGGCTTGCCGACGATACGCGCCGGTACGCCAGCCGCAGTGGTGTGCGGCGGAACAGGCTGCAACACAACCGAACCCGCACCAATCTTCGCCCCGCGACCAACTTCGATATTACCGAGGATCTTCGCACCCGCGCCAATCATTACCCCTTCGCGGATTTTCGGGTGGCGATCGCCGCTGGTTTTACCCGTACCACCCAGCGTGACGGATTGCAGAATCGACACGTCATCTTCAATGACCGCCGTTTCACCCACAACAATGCCCGTGGCATGGTCAAGCATGATCCCACGGCCAATTTTCGCGGCCGGGTGGATGTCCACCTGAAAGGTCACCGACACCTGGTTTTGCAGGAAGATAGCCAGCGCGCGGCGGCCTTCGTTCCACAGCCAGTGACCAATGCGGTAAGCCTGAAGCGCATGGAAGCCTTTCAGGTACAGCAGCGGCGTGGAGTATTTATCGACAGCCGGGTCACGCGTGCGTACAGCCTGGATATCACAGGCGGCAGAGGCGATCATTTCCGGGTCTGCGGCGTAGGCCTCTTCTACCACTTCGCGAATGGCGATGGCAGGCATAATTGAGGAGGCCAGTTTGTTGGCGAGCATGTAGCTCAGGGCGCTGCCGAGGTTTTCGTGCTTGAGTAGCGTCGCGTGATAGAAGCTGGCCAGCATAGGCTCGCAGTCGGCCAAAGCCCGGGCTTCGGCTTTAATATTGTTCCAGACGATATCCAGTTCTTCACACGGCATTGCATACTCCAGACGATATGTTAATGACCGGCCAGTTCTTTGCTGGCCGGGTCATATAGCTAACAAGGATCCCTGCGATTAGTTACTGCTGCGCTCGTCCTTGCGCGCACGACCTAATAGGGTCAATGCTGCCTCGCGCGCATTTTTTCCGCAATACAATACCTGATAAATTTCCTCGGTTATTGGCATTTCAACACCAAAACGGTGTGCCAGCTCGCGGACTTCTTTGGTATTGCGATAGCCTTCAACCACCTGGCCAATCTTCTCCTGCGCGCTTTTCACATCGCTGCCCTGTCCGAGCATCATGCCAAAGCGGCGGTTACGCGACTGGTTGTCGGTACAGGTCAGCACCAGATCGCCCAGACCCGCCATTCCCATAAAGGTGGCCGGATCAGCGCCCAGTGCTGCGCCAAGACGGGACATTTCGGTTAACCCGCGGGTGATAAGCGCCGTACGCGCGTTCGCGCCGAAACCAATGCCGTCTGACATGCCTGCGCCGATAGCAATTACGTTCTTCACCGCACCACCCAGCTGCACGCCGATAAAATCGGGGTTGCTGTAGACACGGAAGCTCTTGCCGCAGTGCAGCAAATGCTGAAGATCGTCAGCGAAGGTCGCATCGGTCGATGCCAGAGAGATGGCCGTTGGCAGACCTGCGGCCAGCTCTTTTGCAAACGTTGGCCCGGAGATCACCGCAAGAGGAATGTCATCGCCCAGCGCTTCGCGGGCAACATCCTGGAGCAGGCGTCCGGTTTCAGCTTCCAGCCCCTTCGTCGCCCACACAATGCGTGCATCTGCGCGCATCAGCGGCTTAATCTGGCGCAGTACTTCGCCAAAGACATGGCTTGGCACCACAATCAGAATATTTCGGCTGGCCGCGAGCGCGGTCGCGAGATCGCTTTCGAGGTGCAGGGAATCAGGAAACGGAACGTCCGGGAGGAACGCCACATTGCAGCGGTCGTGTTGCAACGTCGCGATATGTTTTGGATCGTGGCCCCACAGAACCACATCGTGACCATTTCTTGCCAGCGTGATAGCAAGAGCGGTGCCGTAAGAGCCGGCACCGATCACAGTCATTGACGCATTAACAGTGCTCATCAGGCATCCTGATGTTGTTCAGCACCTTCGCCAGCCTGCTGTTGCAGATAGTTCATGAACAGCGCATCAAAGTTAACTGGCGCAAGGTTCAGTTGCGGGAATGTACCGCGAGAAACCAGGCTGGTGATGCATTCGCGAGCATACGGGAACAGGATGTTCGGGCAGTATGCACCCAGGCAATGCGCCATCTGGTTACCTTCGATACCGCCAACGGAGAAGATACCGCCCTGCTGTACTTCACACAGGAATGCAGTTTCTTCGCCCAGAGAAGCGGTTACGGTTACGCGCAGCACAACTTCATACACATCATCCGCCAGTTGGGTGGATGCGGTATCAAGATCAAGTTTAACCTCTGGTTGCCAATCTTTCTGGAAAACGTGCGGCGCATTTGGCGCTTCGAAAGAGACATCCTTGGTGTAGATGCGCTGGATCTGGAAAGTCATTTCGGTGTTGTTTTGTTCTGACATGGAAAAACCCTTTTTAATTGTCCTAAAGTCTCTTAGCGCAGCAGGGGATCGAGTCCACCACGTGCGTCGAGCGCATACAAGTCATCACAGCCGCCAATGTGCTGCGCATCAATAAAAATCTGCGGAACCGTCGTACGGCCACTACGTTGAATCATCTCTTCGCGTTTTGTCGCATCACCATCAATAGGCAGTTCCTGGAAGGTGACGCCTTTGCTGTTAAGCAGCGCTTTCGCACGGTGGCAGAACGGGCAGGTTGCTTTGGTGTAGATCTCGATATTGGCCATGACTGGGCTCCTTATTTACCGCGAACCAGAGGAAGGTTTTCCCCGCTCCAGCCGGAAATGCCTTCTTTCAGTACAGATACGTTTTCAAAGCCAGCTTTGTGCAGTGCGCTTGCAGATTCCTGCGCCTGCATCCCGGTACCGTCTACAACGATAATAGGCTGGGCTTTATGCTTATCCAGCTCGCCAATGTTGTTCGCTTTAATTTCAGCAGGCAGCAGGTTAACAGAACCTGCAATGTGGCCTTTACGGAAATCATCACGCTGGCGCAGGTCAACGACAACGGCATCTTCTTTGTTGATAAGACGCGTCGCTTCACCACGGGTAATAACCCGAATTTTGGACGTCAGGCCCTTAAAGGTGGTGAACAGCACTGCGGCCAGTAGACCAATCCACGCGATGCTCAGTACCGGGTGGCGGCTAACAAATTGCATAATTTCTTGCATGGGGGGTAACAACTCCCGTCTAAGTGATTAAAAAAACCAGGACAGGAGTATACCTGTGCGTTGTGGCAAATACAGCCAGCGACAATAAGCTAATCGATTTTCTGCGGGATGCCACGAAAAAAAAGCCTTAAAATGACCTGAGAAGCGCCTTGCCCCTACCCATTCTTTGATCTTCTGCGGCTATTTGATCGATTCAGCTGTAGTAAAATTACGCAAATTTTTTGTCTCTTGAGCATGAGGTTGTCGCAATGTCGGTTTCTAAAAAACCTATGGTACTGGTGATTCTGGATGGCTATGGCTACCGTGAAGATCAGCAGGATAACGCCATTTTCAACGCCAAAACCCCGGTCATGGATGCACTGTGGGCAAAACGTCCCCATACCCTGATTGATGCATCTGGCCTGGAAGTGGGTCTGCCGGATCGCCAGATGGGCAACTCCGAAGTCGGACACGTTAACCTGGGCGCGGGTCGTATCGTGTATCAGGACCTGACCCGTCTGGATGTTGAAATTAAAGAACGGACTTTCTTCTCCAACCCAACGCTGTCAGGTGCGGTTGATAAAGCCGTTGCCGCGGGCAAAGCAGTACACATCATGGGTCTGCTCTCTGCGGGCGGCGTTCATAGCCACGAAGATCACATCATGGCGATGGTAGAGCTGGCAGCAGAACGCGGTGCCGAGAAAATCTATCTGCACGCTTTCCTTGATGGCCGCGATACGCCACCACGCAGCGCTGAAGGTTCCCTGAAAGCCTTTGAAGACAAGTTTGCCGCACTGGGCAAAGGCCGTGTGGCCTCCATCATTGGTCGTTACTATGCGATGGACCGCGACAACCGTTGGGATCGCGTTGAACAAGCTTATGACCTGATGACCCTGGCAAAAGGCGAGTTCCAGTTTGCGACCGCCGTAGAAGGTCTGGAAGCGGCTTACGCCCGTGATGAAAACGACGAATTCGTGAAAGCGACGGTTATCCGTGCTGAAGGCCAGGCCGATGCCGCGATGGAAGACGGCGATGCGTTGATCTTCATGAACTTCCGTGCTGACCGTGCGCGTGAAATCACCCGTGCATTCGTGAACAGCGATTTCGACGGCTTCGCCCGCAAGAAAGTGGTGAAACTTGATTTCATCCAGTTGACCGAATACGCCGCAGATATCAAAGCACCTTGCGCTTACCCACCTGCTTCACTGGCAAACACCCTCGGTGAGTGGATGGCGAAAAACGATAAAACACAGCTGCGTATCTCTGAAACAGAGAAATACGCACACGTGACCTTCTTCTTTAACGGTGGTGTTGAAGAGCCGTTCAAAGGCGAAGACCGTATCCTGATCAACTCACCAAAAGTGGCGACCTACGACCTGCAACCAGAAATGAGCTCTGCCGAGCTGACTGAAAAACTGGTCGCGGCTATCGAAAGCGGTAAGTACGACACCATCATCTGTAACTATCCGAATGGCGATATGGTTGGCCATACTGGCGTGATGGAAGCCGCAATCAAAGCCGTTGAAGCGCTGGATCACTGCGTTGAACAGGTTGCAAAAGCGGTTGAATCCGTAGGTGGCCAGCTGCTGATCACCGCCGACCATGGTAACGCAGAACAGATGCGCGATCCGTCTACCGGCCAGGCTCACACTGCCCACACCAACCTGCCTGTTCCGCTGATCTATGTCGGTGATAAATCACTGAAAGCGGTGGAAGGCGGCAAGCTTTCCGACATCGCGCCAACCATGTTGACGCTGATGGGTATGGAAATCCCTAAAGAGATGACTGGCAAGCCGCTGTTCATCGTGGAATAATCGCTCCCCATGAGGGGAAAGGCGATTTTTTCAATCACATGGGTCGTGAAGCCGCTTCGGTTATCAGTCAGGGCCCTATTTTGCGCCAGCGCACTCAGCGCTGGCGTATTGCTGTGCGCAGCATCCGCCCATGCGGACGATCGCGACCAGTTGAAATCTATTCAGGCCGATATCGCCGCCAAAGAGCGCGCGGTACGCCAGCAGCAACAGCAGCGTTCATCACTCCTTGCCCAACTGAAGCAGCAGGAAGAAGCCATCTCCGCTGCCGCGCGCAAGCTACGTGAAACTCAAAACACCCTCGCGCAGCTGAATAAACAGATCGACGAAATGAATGCCTCGATTGCCAAACTGGAGCGCCAGCGCGCCAGCCAGGAACGCAATCTCGCGGCTCAGCTTGATGCCGCCTTCCGTCAGGGGGAACACACCGGTATTCAGCTGATTTTAAGCGGGGAAGAGACTCAGCGCGGCCAGCGTTTGCAGGCCTACTTCGGTTACCTGAACCAGGCCCGTCAGGAAACTATCGCCCAGCTGAAACAGACCCGCGAAGAAGTGACCTCGCAAAAAGCCGAGCTGGAAGAGAAACAGAGTCAGCAGCAAACGCTGCTCTACGATCAGCAGGCACAGCAGGCGAAGCTCGAACAGGCGCGTAATGAGCGTAAAAAAACCCTCTCTGGTCTTGAGTCGTCCATTCAGGAAGGCCAGAGCCAGCTGAGCGAAATGCGCGCCAACGAATCAAAACTGCGTAACAGCATTGCCCGTGCAGAAGCGGCCGCCAAAGCGCGCGCCGAGAGAGAAGCACGTGATGCGCAAGCCGTTCGCGACAAGCAACAAGAAGCGTCCCGCAAAGGGACAACCTACAAACCAACGGAAAGCGAACGCTCACTGATGTCGCGTACCGGCGGTCTGGGTGCGCCTCGCGGTCAGGCTTACTGGCCTGTTCGCGGCTCTATTCTGCATCGCTATGGCGAACAGTTGCAGGGTGAGCTACGTTGGAAAGGGATAGTTATCGGTGCGTCTGAAGGTAGCGAAGTCAAAGCGATTGCCGATGGCCGCGTGATCCTTGCCGACTGGTTGCAGGGTTACGGGCTTGTGGTGGTGGTCGAACACGGCAAAGGCGATATGAGCCTTTACGGCTACAATCAGAGCGCACTGGTCAGCGTCGGCACGCAGGTGCGCGCTGGCCAACCCATCGCCCTTGTGGGCAGCAGTGGCGGTCAGGGCCGCCCGTCACTCTATTTCGAAATTCGTCGCCAGGGTCAGGCGGTCAATCCACAGCCGTGGTTGGGAAGATAAGTTTTGCTTCAATTTCGTCGAATTGTTCTCTCCGTCGCCAGTGCACTGGTGCTGGCAACACCGGTATACGCAGGCAAACTCGCCATCGTGATTGATGACTTCGGTTATCGTCCGCAAACCGAAAACCAGGTCCTGGCAATGCCGTCAGCCATTTCCGTTGCCGTGCTGCCCAATGCGCCGCACGCGCGCGAAATGGCAACCAAAGCCCACAATAGCGGGCATCAGGTATTGATCCACCTGCCAATGGCGCCCATCAGCAAGCAACCGCTGGAAAAAGACACCCTACGCCCGGACATGAGCAGCGATGAAATCGATCGTATTATCCGCGATGCGTACAACAAAGTGCCGTATGCCGTGGGCCTCAATAACCATATGGGCAGCGCGATGACATCCAGCCTGTACGGGATGCTCAAGGTGATGCAGTCGCTGGAGCGCTATAACCTCTACTTCCTCGACAGCATGACCATTGGCAACAGTCAGGCCATGCGCGCCGCACAGGGAACTGGCGTAAAGGTGATTAAGCGCAAAGTGTTCCTGGATGACACCCAAAACGAAGCGGATATTCGCGTGCAGTTTAATCGCGCGGTGCAGCTGGCGCGTCGCAACGGCTCGGCAATTGCCATCGGCCACCCGCATCCGTCTACCGTGCGCGTCCTGCAACAGATGCTGCCGACGTTGCCTTCCGATATCACGCTGGTGCGCCCGAGCGACCTGCTGAATGAACCGCAGTCTGATACGTCGACACCGAATCTTTCACAACCTGCCAAGCCATCTGCGCCGCGCAATCCGTTCCGCGGCGTGAAGAGCTGCAAACCGAAACAGCCGCCAGCGCCGGTCTACGCGACCCGCTTCTTCACGGTGATTGGCGAAAGCATTGGTGAAAGCACGCTGGTGAAATACGTTCAGCAGCAATGGCAGGGATGGGGTAAGAAATCCTGATAACAAAAAGCCACCTGTGAAGGTGGCTTTTTTGTCATTACAGACGGAAGGTATCGTCGAGGATCTGGCTGTACAGCGTCGGCTTCCCGTTATCCACCGTACGATACTGTTCCTTGTGGGAGAGTTTATAGATGCCCACAGGATCGCGATTCAGGGTATCAATCGCCGCCGCATCAGGTGCAGCAGAGATAAACTGGCGAATCAAAAAGCGATTATTTCCCGTCACTGGCTGCGCATTCATGATCTCGCGAAACTGAGGATAACGTTCGCGGGCATACAAGAAGCTGTAATCAATTAAGAAATATTCGATCAGGGTATCGTGATGTTGCCAGTAGCGATAAAGGATATCCCTAACCAGTTTCACCAGCGTATTGCCCTTTTGCGAGGCAAGAAAATAGGCCGTCCAGAATCCCTGGCTTGTTGCATTTTCACCCGCGTCGAAACGCAGCGATGAGAAGCTATTTTCATAGAAGGATTCAGGCACGGCTTTCGTCATCAAGACGGTGGCATCCATCCAGATCCCGCCGTACTGATACAGCAATGAGCAGCGAACAATATCGGAATATTGCGCTTTGCTGATAAGCCCGGCCTGATACTTGGTTTTAATGTGGTCCGGTAACGAGAGATAGTCAGGAATATTGTCATCCGTCAGGATGACAACCTGAGCGTCAGGCGTATTACGTTGTACGGATTCGATACAACGTTTAACCAACTCTGGCGCGCTCTCCAGCCCCTGAAACCAGCAGATCCAGATGATGCGCGACTGGGCAGGTTCAGTGTTGCTGGCGGATTCAGGCTGAATTTTTAGCGCATCAATCACGCCAAACAGCGTCTCTTTTTTCTTCTGCTCAAAATGCTCAGCCGCACGCTGGAAAAGAGATAAACCGGTTTTTTTGTGCCAGCGCCGGGTTTTCTTGATGAGCTTATTCGTTACATTAAGATTCATCATTTCACCTTATTAATATCAGAATAGCTCTTTTAATGTACGGCGCAGCAGTTTCATTCTCAGCTTGGCATCTTTTTTACGCCCGCGTAATAAACAGTTCATACGCGAAGATTTAAAACCACGGAATGACATCAACTGGAACAGGTTGTTGCTTTTGGTTTCTTCGGACATGTGCTCACGGTATTTAAAATAGAGCTTGCGGTAAGCATTATATTTTTTAATTTGCGATGTAATGCGGTTACTACCGTGCTCAGCATCCACCATAGCGGTGCTAAAGCTGTATTTAATACCGGGACCATATTTCAGGATTAATTTAATCCAGACATCACGGTCCTGCTGTTGTTTAATCTCAGGGGAAAAACCACCCACGCCTGACAGTTTCTCTTTCGTTGTCAGCACCTGATTGCCCACCACGTTTTCGCAGAGGATATCCTGTAAGCCAATTATTCTTTTATCGTTGGTATCAGGGTAAGTGCGGTGAGTTTTATCCAGGCGGGCTGGAGTATCTGTGACAAAGGCATAGTTTTCATCGTAGCGCGAAACTAGCTTTGCCAAACGCTCAGGGAGGAAATAGTCGTCGTCATCCAGACCGGTGACAAACACACCGTGCGAGAGTGCGTAACCCCGGTTGCGGCTGAAGTTAGAGCCGCTGTTCTTCTCGTTACGCTCATAAGTGAAATGCACAAAACGCGCTTCACATTCTGACCGTATACGTTCAATAAGTTGCGCCGTTTTTTCGTTCGAACGGTCATCAACAATAATCAATTCTACAGCAGGGTAAGTCTGAGCAATTACTGAGCGAATGGCGCGTTCCAGCAAATCCTCTCTGTTGTAGGTGGTGATGATTACTGAAATCAGTTCGTTCATAGCGTGCTCGTCTGTTAAATGACATTTTTCCACCGGGAGAATACCTTTTTCCCGGTGGAGAATCAAAACGATTACTTTATGACATCCCGGTGCTTGTTTTGCTCCAGGAAAACAACCGACATTATAAGCGTCAGCATCCAGGCAACTGGCGTTGTTTTAGAATAGAACATCACACCGCTTAAACCGAACATAATCATTGACGCTAAGAAAGCGCAAAGAATAACGCTGTTCAGCTTCCGTAATGCATACCACGCAAGCGATATTACAAACAGAATATAAAGTATTAAACCTGATGGGCCTTTTAAAGAAAGTGTCTCAACCACTTCATTATGCAAGTGACCGCGCATATGTTCTAACGCACCTGCCAGGCTAGGATCTTTTTTCACGACGTCAGTAATTTTGGCATTACGCACATCAGTGGATTGCCAGAAATAGTTATCTTCTGCCGCAATTAAACCGGTTTTCCACATGGCAAAACGCGCCCCAACGGACGTGGTGCTGTTGTCTTTATCATAGGCAACAATGTCGTGGTTTAAATCGTTATAACGCTGGATCAGGCTGTGTTTCATCATAAACATGCCCGCAAGCAACGCGACCAGAAGCACACCAACCCCTTTCCACGGAATATGCCTTTCTTTGTAGAACTTCACCACCAGCAGGCCGAAGAAGATGATGGGATACGCCAGAATAGCGGCACGTGTTTCTGTAGAAACCAGAATCAGGAAGGTAATAAAGAAGTGTCCAAGGATACCCAATTCTTTCCAGCGGGAAGCGCTGTGCTGCATTACAAGGATGGTATAGAAGGAGATAAAGGCGATGGTATACGCTGCACCCGTCGCGTTGGTACCGCCCTTGAGCGCAAGTGTTACCCTTTGACTATCAAGGAAAAAGTGTTGGTAGCTTGCATAAACAATAATCATCACCTGAAGCAGAACAGCCAGCAACACATGAACTTTATTGCTACCGATTTTGAGCTGGCTTCGGTTTGCAAACACAAACAGCGAAAACGCGCCAAATAAGCAAATTTTACCCACTTCCAGGTACGCGCGGTAAGAGTTAATCGCAGGGCTACTTTCTACCTTAAACATGCGATACCAGACGAGGTCGCAAATACCAATGGCAAGCAGCACCATGCACAGCCCAAATGCATCATGCTTTTTAAAGTTTTTAATATCCAGTAAAAATGCAACCAGAGCCACGATTCCGGCAACACTAAATACTTTTATCGAGAAATTGGGTGAAACAATAACGCACCCAAACGCAACAGCACATAGCCCAAATAATAACTGTAATAAATAATATTGGGTCTTATCTAATGTTAAGTTACTCATCATAATTCCACTTACTGAAAGTAAAAAACAGGCTAGCACATCCCGTTACGCTTGTTGATCGTACCTGTGTTAACGAATATTGCGCCATTCATACGACTTACCGGTCGTATCCAGCACTGTCACATTCTTATCGTAACTGGCAAGCCAGGACTGTACTGACTGCACAGGTTCACCCTGACGATGAATGCCTAACCACAACTCCGCGAGCGTGTTTACATCGTCAGCCGACCAGGGCTTATTATAGTCGCCGATGAATTTATTTTTAGGATCAACCTGTTGCCCATACCAGATAAACATCGGGATATGTAGGGCTTCTCTCGGAGGGTTGACGTTGCCGTGAGAGTAAACCACCGAACGCTGTGGATCACGAATCAGACCGTGATCGGAAAAATACATCACTGATGAACGCGAGTTTTCCAGAGTACGGAAGACATCACCCATCAGCGTATCGGTGTAACGCACCGAGTTATCGTAACAATCATCGGCTTCGCTGCCGCCATGCAGAACAGCCTGGCTTGCAGGGAAGCGTCGACAGGCGGGCTCGTGGCTACCGTACAGGTGCAGGACAATGATTTTTTTGCCCGGTTTTTTCAGCGCCTCATTCAGTAACGGCAGCAGGTCTTCATCATAGCCCCCTTCTACCCACTGATGCTCCTTCGTGTTCAGGGCAATACCGGTAATGACATTATTATGCGCACCGCCCTTGCCCTGGCGGCTAAACCAGTAGGTGTCATATCCCGCTTTATTGGCGATATTAATGACATTATCGCTGTATTTATGCGGGTCGCGCTTGCTCACAGTATCGGCTGTCATTGCTAATGGCACGGCCATAATGGTGACAGGCGCGGGGGTCACGGCATTGCGGAACAATAAAAGCTGCGATTTTTGTTTCTCCAGCTCTGGTGTGGTATCCCGTTGATAACCATAGATACCCATGTTTGCCGTGCGCTCTGACTCACCAATGATCAGCACATAGTTTTCAATCCCGGTGTCCGACAGCGTGAGTTTATAATCGGGAATGTTATTGCCGATATTGGCGACCACCGCGTTATCTTCTATCGCCTGCATAAACACTTTTGCAGTGCTGACCGGTGTGGCCTGCACGACGCGCTGCGCCATGCTTTCGACATTACTTCTTCTGAGCTGATGCTGCCAGGCCTGACCAATAAAGGCTGCGAGCGTTAATGCCAGCACAATGCCCGGCCAGCGACGAAAACGCGGTGCAACGGGCCATCCACCGGTGTTGGCGGTATAGATAAACAGCGCGGAAAAAGCCACAAAGAGAATGCATTCACGCCAGTACAGCCCGAGCATCGAACTGGCTTCACCCGGTGTGGTATTTAATACGCTGAGCGCAAATCCGTAGCTAAATGCTGAATTGAAGTTATTCCACGCATATAACTGAAGCGTAAGATCAGCCGCGACCGGAATTAATAAAATCACCGCCAGTACGTTTTTAATAAATTTATTATTTATGCATTTTAACGTCAGTAATATCAGTACAAATACCAGCGTCCGGTTAATCACCGCATTATATTTAGCATTTATAATATTAACGCCAATGACTATTAGCAGGGAAATGACTACTGTTAAAAAAGCGGCAAGCCGTGAAGGAGTATCAACCAACTTTTGCGAAAACAATGTGGACATAATGACCTGATTAGTCTGGCGAAATCTTTCCTGACGCAGTCATTATGACTGCAGGTATGAACGTGCGGAGAAGACTCGGTGGAGAAAAATTCGCCAGAAGTTAACAAGTAACCCCTGGAAAGTCAAACCGCTAAAAAGTAGTCAGGCACCCGTAAAAACGGGTGCCTGGAGGCAGGTTAATCCCAGCTCAGGATCACTTTCCCGGACTGGCCTGAACGCATCGCGTCAAAGCCCTGCTGGAACTCATCGATGGAGAAGCGATGAGTAATGATTGGCGACAGATCCAGGCCAGACTGGATCAATGCAGCCATCTTGTACCAGGTTTCGAACATCTCACGGCCATAGATGCCTTTGATGAACAGCCCCTTGAAGATGACTTTATTCCAGTCGATAGACATGTCTGACGGCGGAATACCCAGCATGGCAATACGGCCACCGTGGTTCATGGTATCCAGCATGGTACGGAACGCCGGTGGCGCGCCGGACATCTCCAGGCCCACGTCGAAGCCTTCGGTCATGCCCAGCTCGGCCATCACGTCGTTCAGGCTCTCTTTAGACACATCCACCGCACGGGTGACGCCCATTTTGCGAGCCAGCGACAGACGGTATTCATTCACGTCTGTGATAACAACATTACGCGCACCGACGTGTTTCGCCACAGCAGCGGCCATAATGCCGATTGGGCCAGCACCGGACACCAGCACGTCTTCACCCACCAGGTCGAACGACAGCGCCGTATGCACCGCGTTACCGAATGGGTCGAAGATAGATGCCAGATCGTCGGAAATATTGTCCGGGATTTTGAACGCGTTGAATGCCGGGATCACCAGGTATTCCGCGAAACAGCCAGGACGGTTCACACCCACACCCACGGTATTGCGGCACAGGTGCGTACGGCCACCGCGGCAGTTACGGCAGTGGCCGCAGGTGATGTGGCCTTCGCCAGACACGCGATCGCCAATTTTGAAGCCTTTCACTTCCTGGCCGATGCCAACCACTTCGCCGACATATTCGTGGCCCACCACCATGGGTACCGGAATGGTTTTCTGCGACCACTGGTCCCAGTTGTAGATATGGACGTCAGTACCGCAGATGGCGGTTTTACGGATTTTGATCAGCAGATCGTTATGACCGACTTCCGGCTCCGGCACGTCGGTCATCCAAATCCCTTCTTCTGCTTTCAGTTTGGATAACGCTTTCATCTCACGTCCTCAGGCAATCACGCCCAGTTGTTTGCCGATGCGGGTAAAGGATTCAACCGCACGTTCAATTTGTTCAGGCGAATGCGCCGCAGACATCTGGGTGCGAATACGCGCCTGACCTTTTGGCACCACCGGGAAGAAGAACCCGGTGACGTAAATCCCTTCTTTTTGCAGCTCACGGGCAAAGTTCTGCGCCACAACCGCATCGCCCAGCATTACCGGGATGATCGCGTGGTCAGCACCGGCCAGGGTAAAACCTGCGGCACTCATTTTTTCACGGAACAGACGGGCGTTTGACCACAGACGGTCACGCAGCTCCGCGCCTGATTCCACCATCTCCAGCACTTTGATGGAGGCAGAAACAATGGCTGGCGCCAGGGAGTTGGAGAATAGGTACGGACGGGAGCGCTGACGCAGCCACTCAACCACTTCTTTGCGTGCAGCGGTATAGCCGCCGGACGCGCCGCCCAGAGCTTTACCGAGCGTGCCGGTGATGATATCCACACGGCCCATCACGTCGCAGTATTCGTGTGAACCACGGCCGTTTTCGCCCACAAAGCCCACCGCGTGAGAGTCATCGACCATCACCAGCGCATCGTATTTGTCGGCCAGATCGCATACGCCTTTCAGGTTGGCAATCACGCCGTCCATGGAGAACACGCCGTCGGTGGCAATCAGAACATGACGAGCACCGGCTTCACGCGCCTCTTTCAGGCGTGCTTCCAGTTCAGCCATATCGTTGTTGGCATAGCGGAAACGCTTCGCTTTACACAGACGCACGCCATCGATGATGGAGGCGTGGTTCAGGGCATCAGAAATAATCGCATCTTCTGCGCCCAGCAGCGTTTCAAACAGGCCGCCGTTAGCATCGAAGCAAGAGGAGTACAGGATCGCGTCTTCCATTCCGAGGAAGCTCGCCAGTTTTTTCTCAAGCTGCTTGTGGCTGTCCTGCGTGCCGCAAATAAAGCGCACAGAGGCCATACCAAAACCGTGGGTGTCCATGCCGTTTTTCGCAGCGGCAATCAGCTCAGGGTGATTCGCAAGACCTAAATAGTTGTTCGCACAAAAGTTGATCACATGGCTGCCATCGGCGACGGTGATATCCGCCTGCTGCGCAGAAGTGATGATACGTTCTTCTTTGAACAACCCTTCCGCGCGTGCGGTGTCCAGGTCGCTGTTTAACTGTTTGTAAAAATCACCACGCATTGCAATTCTCCAGACTCGGCAAATTTCGGCACATATTACCCAAACCTATACTTCATGACGAGATGACACATTATCTCTTGTCGTTTTTGTAGCATAAATCACGTGTACCCTTGCGCTATGTCGGTGAATGGCTGAAGGGCAGCCATACTAATGATATGATAGGTACATTAGCGTCCGGGATTGTCCCCGGACTCCACACTTCAAAGGTTACAGTTATGATCATCGTTACCGGCGGCGCGGGCTTTATCGGCAGCAACATTGTTAAGGCTCTCAATGACAAAGGCATCACCGACATCCTGGTGGTGGACAACCTGAAAGACGGCACCAAATTTGTAAACCTGGTGGATCTGAACATTGCTGACTACATGGATAAAGAAGACTTCCTTATTCAGATTATGGCAGGTGAAGAGTTCGGCGAAATCGAAGCTATCTTCCACGAAGGTGCGTGTTCTTCCACCACCGAGTGGGACGGCAAGTACATGATGGATAACAACTATCAGTACTCTAAAGAGATCCTGCACTACTGCCTGGAGCGTGAAATTCCGTTCCTGTATGCCTCTTCTGCGGCTACCTACGGCGGTCGTACGTCAAACTTCATCGAATCCCGCGAATATGAGCAGCCGCTGAACGTGTACGGCTACTCTAAGTTCCTGTTCGACGAATACGTGCGTCAGGTTCTGCCTGAAGCGAATTCCCAGATCGTGGGCTTCCGCTACTTCAACGTGTACGGGCCGCGCGAAGGGCACAAAGGCAGCATGGCGAGCGTGGCGTTCCACCTGAACACCCAGCTGAATAATGGCGAAAGTCCGAAACTGTTCGAAGGCAGCGATAGCTTCAAGCGTGACTTCGTGTATGTGGGCGACGTTGCGGCGGTGAACCTGTGGTTCTGGGAAAACGGCGTGTCCGGCATCTTCAACCTGGGTACCGGCCGTGCGGAATCCTTCCAGGCAGTGGCAGATGCAGCGCTGGCGTACCACAAAAAAGGCAGCATTGAGTACATTCCGTTCCCGGAAAAACTGAAAGGCCGCTACCAGGCATTCACTCAGGCTGACATGACCAACCTGCGTGCCGCGGGCTACGACAAGCCGTTCAAGACCGTTGCCGAAGGCGTAACGGAATATATGGCCTGGCTGAACCGCGACAGCGATGCAAATTCACAAAATCATTCGAGCGGTATCAAGGCGGCAACTAAGTGAATCTCCGGGAGCTTACAAAAGTAAGTGACCGGAGTGAACGCAGGCAGCCAACGCAGAGACAGCTTGAAGGATGAAGTGAATGAAAATACTGGTGGTCGGCCCGTCCTGGGTGGGCGACATGATGATGTCGCAAAGTCTCTATCGCACGCTCAAGGCGCGCTATCCCCAGGCGATAATCGACGTGATGGCACCTGCATGGTGCCGTCCGCTGTTGTCGCGGATGCCTGAAGTTAACGACGCTATCCCGATGCCGCTCGGCCACGGGGCGCTGGAAATCGGCGAACGCCGCAAGCTCGGCCACAGTCTGCGCGAAAAGCGCTACGACCGCGCTTACGTGCTGCCCAACTCATTTAAATCCGCTTTAGTGCCCTTCTTTGCTGGCGTGCCTCATCGCACCGGCTGGCGCGGTGAAATGCGTTACGGGTTGCTGAACGACGCCCGCGTGCTGGATAAAGCGGCCTGGCCGCTGATGGTAGAGCGCTATGTGGCGCTGGCCTACGACAAAGGCGTGATGCGCAGTGCGAAAGATCTGCCGCAACCGCTGTTGTGGCCGCAGTTGCAGGTTAACGATGGCGAAAAATCCCAGACCTGCAATACGTTTGGTATTTCTGACGAACGCCCGATGATCGGTTTCTGCCCTGGCGCAGAGTTCGGCCCGGCAAAACGCTGGCCGCACTATCACTACGCCGAACTGGCAAAACAGCTTATCGACGAAGGCAACCAGATTGTCCTGTTCGGCTCGGCGAAAGATCACGAAGCGGGCAATGAAATCCTTGCCACGCTGAGCACAGAACAACAGGCCTGGTGCCGCAACCTGGCCGGGGAAACGCAGCTGGAGCAAGCGGTTATTCTGATTGCCGCCTGTAAAGCCGTGGTCACCAACGACTCTGGCCTGATGCACGTTGCAGCTGCCCTTAACCGCCCGCTGGTTGCCCTGTATGGCCCAAGTAGCCCGGACTTCACCCCGCCGCTGTCACACAAAGCGCGCGTTATTCGCCTGATCACTGGCTACCACAAAGTGCGTAAAGGCGATGCGGCGCAAGGCTATCATCAGAGCCTGATCGACATTACGCCAGAGCGCGTGCTCGAAGAACTTAACGAACTGCTGTTGAGCGAAGAAGGATAACGAATGCGGGTATTGATCGTTAAAACCTCTTCTATGGGTGATGTTCTGCATACGCTGCCGTCCCTGACGGACGCGATGCAGGCCATTCCCGGCATTCGTTTTGACTGGGTGGTGGAAGAAGGCTTCGCGCAGATCCCCACCTGGCATGAAGCGGTCGACCGCGTGATCCCGGTGGCTATCCGCCGCTGGCGTAAGGCGTGGTTCTCAGCGCCGATTAAAGCCGAACGAAAAGCGTTTCGCGATGCGGTACAGGCTCAGCATTATGATGCCATCATCGATGCGCAAGGGCTGGTCAAAAGCGCCGCGCTGGTGACGCGACTGGCGCACGGCGTAAAGCACGGCATGGACTGGCAAAGCGCTCGCGAACCGTTGGCAAGCCTGTTCTATAACCGTCGCCATCATATTGCAAAGCAGCAGCACGCGGTGGAACGCACCCGCGAGCTGTTCGCCAAAAGCCTGGGTTATGCCAAACCTGAAACGCAGGGAGATTACGCCATTTCACAGCATTTCCTGCATAATTCACAGCAAATTAGCGCGTCTTATCTGATTTTCCTCCATGCCACCACCCGGGATGATAAACACTGGCCGGAAACCCACTGGCGTGAGCTGATTGGTTTACTGGGCAACGCAGGTTTGCGCATCAAACTGCCGTGGGGTGCCCCGCATGAAGAAGCACGCGCCAAACGCCTGGCGGAAGGGTTTGATTACGTGGACGTCTTGCCACGCATGAAGCTCGACGGCGTGGCGCAAGAGCTGGCGGGCGCGACGGCAGTGGTATCGGTAGATACCGGCCTGAGCCACCTGACGGCCGCGCTGGATAGACCTAATATTACGCTTTACGGCCCAACGGACCCGGGCCTTATCGGCGGCTACGGAAAAAATCAATATATCTGCCGCCCGGAACATTCATCGCAGCTGAGCGACCTCAGCGCCGCTGCGGTATTTGCGCAATTAGAGCCTTTGCTGGCAGCAGAGAGAGCCTATGTCTGATTTTTTCTCAGCGGAGCGCCCACCAAAGCGCGTGCTGATCATTAAGCTGCGTCACCACGGTGACGTGCTGCTTACCTCGCCGGTCTTTACCGTGCTGAAAAAGAACTGGCCGAACGTTGAAGTCGATGCGCTGGTCTACGACGACACGCAGGCGATGCTGACCAGCCACCCGCATATCGATCAGGTGCATACCATTGGTCGCAACTGGCGCAAAAAGGGTTGGTTCGAGCAATTCCGTCTGTATCGCGCTCTGGTCAATACGCTGAAAGGGCGCCAGTACGATGTGCTGATTAATCTGACCGAACACTGGCACGGCGCGCGCCTGGCGCGTCGGCTGAAGCCGCGTGTCTCCGTTGGCTTTAAGCCAGATAAACGCGGTGGGCTGGCTCGTCGGCGCTGGGTGAAATCCTTCACCACGCTCTACCCGGCGATTCAGGACAACAGCCGTCATATGGTGGAAGTGAACCTGGACGCGCTGCGCCGGATTGGTATTCATCCGCAGTCTGATGAAGACAAACATACCCTGTTTGTACCAGGTGACGCGGCAGAAACCTCTGTTGCAGAGAAACTGGCCGGTTTTGGTCTACAGAGTAAATCCTACATTCTGGTGCACCCGACGTCGCGCTGGATGTTTAAAGCCTGGGATATCAAAAAGCTGGCGGCGACAATCGATAACCTGGCGGCTCGTGGTCTGCCGATTATCCTCTCTGCTGCGCCGTCAAAAGAAGAAACCGCGTATATGGATGAGCTGCGTGCTGCGCTTACCCAGCCGGTGTTTGATTTAAGCGGTCAGCTGAACCTGAAAGAGCTGGGCGCGCTGATGAAGCACGCGCGAATTTACTTCGGCGTTGACTCCATGCCAATGCACCTCGCCAGTGCCGTGGGGACCCCGACCGTGGCTATCTTTGGCCCAACCGGGGCAATCAAGTGGGCACCGTGGGGTGTGAATTATCGCGTGATCACTGCCGGGTTTACCTGCCAGCCTTGCGGCAAGGCGGGCTGCGGTGACGGTGGCGTTTCCGACTGCATCACCGCCATTACCCCGCAACAGGTGCTGAGCGCCATTGATACCCTGCTGCTGGAATATCCTGCATGAAGCTGG
Organism: Enterobacter sp. Tr-810; assembly: GCF_011752765.1. NCBI lineage: Bacteria > Pseudomonadati > Pseudomonadota > Gammaproteobacteria > Enterobacterales > Enterobacteriaceae > Enterobacter > Enterobacter sp. Tr-810. Next base: position 98,381 of record NZ_VWWW01000007.1, read on the forward strand.
CTATCGTCCGACAGACCTACAACCCCAACGGCGGCGCGGAGCGTTTTGTGTCCCGCGCGCTGAACGTGCTGGCCCAGGACACGACTCTGGATGTCACGCTGATTGCCCGCCAGTGGGAAGATGCGTCAGGCTGGAAAACGCTTACGGTGAACCCGCCGTTCCGTAACCGTATTGCCCGTGAATCCGGGTTTGCGGTGGAAGCAGCCTCGCATTTTGCTCAGTTCGATATTGTGCAAAGCCACGAGCGTATTCCTGGGGCAACCATTTTCCGCGCAGGCGATGGCGTACATGCCACCTGGCTTGAGCAGTATGGCCGCATTTTATCGCCGCTGGCACGCTGGGCGCAGTCATTCAGCCGCTACCATCGCTATATTTTGCAGGCCGAAGCGCAGATGTTTACCCATCCGCAGCTGCGCACCGTTATCTGTAACTCGAAAATGGTGCGTGATGACATCGCCCGTCGTTTTGCCTTGTCGGATGACAAACTGACCGTGATCTACAACGGCGTGGATACGGCGCATTTCAGCCCGACAGTCCGCTCGTTGTCGCAACGCGCTGCGCTCGGCATCCCGGAAGATGCGCCAGTGCTGGCATATGTCGGGTCTGGTTTTAGCCGTAAAGGCGTGGCCACCGCGCTACGTGCCATTGTCCCGCATTCTGACGTCTGGCTGCTGGTTGCCGGTCGCGATAAACACGCGCGTAAATTTGAAAAGCTGGCACAGACGCTCGGCGTGGCGTTACGCGTGCGTTTCCTGGGGCCGGTGACGGATGTGCGTGAAGTTTACGGCACGGCGGATGCGCTGATCCTGCCTACACTCTACGATCCGTTCCCGAATGTCTGCGTGGAAGCGCTGGCCTGCGGTCTACCGCTGCTCACCAGCCACGGCTGCGGCGCGGCTGAGTGGATAACTGAAGGTCAAAACGGCTGGGTGCGCGACGCGCTCGACAGTGAAGGTTACCAGCAGGCTATCGCCCACTGGCTGCAAGGCCGTGCCCAGGATGTTGATTATTCAGCGGCTGCGCGCGCAACGGCTGAACCTTACACCCTGGACAGAATGGCAAAAGAGCTCCAGGCGCTTTACCGCGACCTGCTGCGCTGAGCCGCTTCAGAGAAAACTTTCTCCATCGCGTCCAGCATACATTCGCGAGTAAAGTGGGTGCTCAGGTAATCATAACCTTGCTGCGCCAGCTTCTCGCGAAGGTCTGCGTCGTCATACAGTTTTACGATGGCATCATGCAGCGCTTTTTCATCACGCTGAGCGACCAGAATCCCCGTCTGACCATCAATCACCGCATCCGCCGTCCCACCCGCATCGGTCGCGATGGTGGCAATGCGAGACGCCAGTGATTGCAGGACACCCTGGGGTACGCCTTCCATATCGTGTGAAGGACTCAGCGCAATATCAAACGCCGGGAACCAGCGCTCAGGATCGCTTTGATGCCCCGCCATCACCACACGCTGTTGTAATTCCAGCCCGACGATTTCCTGCTCCAGCGTGGCCTTGTGCGGCCCTTCCCCGACAATCGCCAGCTTGATGTGCGGATTATCGATTTGTGCCAGGGCGCGCAGCAGCACGCTGTGGCCTTTATTCGGACGCAGATGCGATACCACCCCCAGCCAGAAATCTTCCTGCGACAATCCGCAGTGCGTGCGGGCATCGTGTTTATCCGCCGGATGAAAACGCTGCGTATCCACACCGCTCGGCACGGATGTGCTCTGGGACATAGGTACGCCAATATTCGCCACCTGATGACGCAGCGCTTCACCGGTGGTGACGATATGGGCGCAGGCTTTACGGAACAGCCAGCGCGTCGTCCAGTTATTGCGCGGTACACCGGACGCATGTCGCGTGCGCACCAGCGGCACAGGGTTCGATAGCGTCAGGTTCGCCAGCGCAACCAGCCAGGTATCAGCAGAGTTATGGCTATTGATGACATCAATCGATTTACGGTTGTCACTCAGCCAGCGACGTAACAATTGCAGGTTTTTAAGGTTCTTACGTTTTAACGGCATGGTGACAACCGTTAACCCGGCGTTTTTCGCCATCGCGTGCAGCGGCGCGGTTTCCGGGCAAAGAATGGTCACCTGATGGCCACGCTGAATCATGCCTAACGATTCGTTAATAATGCGCAAAGGCTGCCCGCCTTTACCACCGTCTGCTTCAGTGTGAACAATATGCATACATTTCCTGTTATGAATCTCGCCAGCGTGACGCTAATTTGCCGCCTGAGGGGATCTTTAACCCCTGCAGGCATATGTTTTTAGTATCCACCAGATATAATACAGCACGAATGGTACCACCAACATGGGTGGCCTGCCCTGAACACAACGGAGAAAGCATGTCCGACACACCTTTATTGAGCCTTGTGGTCGCCGTCTATAACGGTGAAAAATTCCTGAGTGCATTTTTCGACAGCATCAAAGCTCAACATCTGGACAGTCTGGAACTTGTCGTTGTGGACGATGGGTCAAGCGATAACTCTGCGGCCATCATTGCGCAATACGCCAGTGAATTCCCGTATTACAAGGTTATCGAACAGACCAACCAGGGCGTATCTGCTGCCCGTAATACCGGTCTGGCTGAGGCCACAGGCGAGTATGTCGCGTTCCCGGACATCGACGATGTGATCTACCCGGGCATGTACCCACGTCTGCTGGAGATGGCGAAGAAAAACGATCTCGACGTCGCCACCTGTAACGGCACCTATATTTACGATGACGGCAGACCTGCGAAAAAAATCTTCCCGTCTGACAAGCTGCAATCCACAGACGTGCTGGACGGCCCAACCTGGCTTCAGCGCGCGCTGGCATCACGTAAATTCCTGCATGTGACCTGGCTTAATATTTATCGCCACGCCTTTATTAAAGCGCAGGGATTCACGTTTGAGCATGGGCTGCGCCATCAGGATATTCCGTGGACGACCGAAGTGCTGCTGACCGCCAAACGCGTTCAGTACACAGACGAAACGTTCTATGACTACCTCATCCATTCTGCATCGGTATCACACACGCCAGGTACCGATGACACGCGGATGCGTAACGCGCGCCACTATATGAAAATCCTTGAGATGCTGGACGTTATCAACCAGCGCTACCCGGATGCCGTGCGCCGCGTGCCGGCCTGCCAGTGGCAAATTGCGAAAGAGGGTCTGGGGATCCTGCACGCGATTAACAACATTGGCGATACGGCCAAAAAGCGTGAAATTATCCAGGAGCTGTTCGATCGCGGTATCTGGACGCTTATCTGGAAAAACGCCCGTGGGCTTCGCCAGCACTGGCGCCTGGGTCGCCGTTATTTCCGTTTAAAGCGGTATCTGGCATAAGAGATAGCTTTACCTGGCTTAAATGCTTAGAATTTGCCCGCCGAAACTAAAAAAAACGGATAATCGCTTGGAATTGTTGTATACCGCCCTGCTCTACATCATTCAGCCACTGGTGTGGCTGCGACTGTTGCTTCGTAGCCGTAAAGCGCCTGCGTACCGAAAACGCTGGGCTGAACGCTATGGCTATTGCCGCAATAAAGTCGCCCCGGACGGTATTTTGCTGCATTCCGTTTCTGTTGGCGAAACGCTGGCGGCGATTCCGCTGGTACGTGCCCTGCGCCACCGTTACCCCTCTTTGCCGATCACCGTCACCACCATGACGCCGACCGGCTCTGAGCGCGTGATGTCCGCATTTGGCAAAGACGTGCATCACGTCTATCTGCCTTACGATCTGCCCTGCGCCATGAACCGTTTCCTGAATACCGTTCGCCCTAAGCTTGTGATCGTGATGGAAACCGAGCTGTGGCCGAATATGATTTCTGCCCTTCATGCCCGTAAAATCCCGCTGGTTATTGCCAACGCGCGCCTCTCTGAGCGCTCGGCTAAAGGTTACGGCAAGCTGGGTAAATTTATGCGTCGTCTGCTTGGCAAGATCACACTGATTGCCGCGCAAAACGAAGAAGACGCTGCGCGCTTTGTCTCTCTTGGTCTCAAACGCAACCAGCTTGCGGTGACCGGCAGCCTGAAATTCGATATTTCGGTCACGCCTGAGCTTGCCGCACGCGCTGTTACGTTGCGTCGCCAGTGGGCCCCGCGCCGCCAGGTCTGGATTGCCACCAGTACCCACGACGGCGAAGAAGAGGTCATCCTGCAAGCGCACCGTAAGCTGCTGGAAAAATTCCCGGATTTACTGCTGATTCTGGTGCCGCGTCACCCGGAACGTTTCAAAGACGCCCGCGAGATGGTGCAGAAAGGCGGTTTCAGTTTCACCCTGCGTAGCAGCGGCGAGATCCCGTCCAGCAGCACCCAGGTGGTAATTGGCGATACAATGGGCGAACTGATGCTGCTGTACGGTATTGCCGACCTCGCCTTTGTGGGCGGCAGCCTGGTCGAACGTGGCGGTCATAACCCACTGGAGCCTGCGGCGCACGCTATTCCGGTGCTGATGGGCCCGCATACATTTAATTTCAAAGATATCTGCGCTAAATTGCAGCAAGCCGATGGCTTAATTACCGTAACCGACGCGGATTCGGTGGTCAAAGAGGTGTCAAATCTGCTGACCGACGAAGATTACCGTCTGTGGTACGGCCGCCATGCCGTCGAGGTGCTGCATCAGAACCAGGGCGCACTGACCCGTCTGCTGCAACTTCTTCAACCTTATCTGCCTCAGCGGAGCCATTAATGTCTCAGCGTCTGTCGGTCGTCATGATCGCCAAAAACGCCGCCGACCTGCTTCCCGATTGCCTGGCCTCTGTGGCCTGGGCTGACGAAATTGTCCTCCTCGATTCAGGCAGTGAGGACAACACGGCAGAGATAGCCCGTGCAGCAGGCGTGAAGGTGTACACCAATACGGACTGGCAGGGTTATGGCGTGCAGCGTCAACGCGCGCAATCTTACGCGACCGGTGACTATGTGCTGATGATCGACACCGACGAGCGCATTACGCCAGAGCTTCAGCTGGCGATTCAGGGCGTGCTCGCCGCGCCTCAGTCAGACGCTGTATACAGCATCGCGCGTCGTAACTATTTTCTCGGCCGGTTTATGCGCCACAGCGGCTGGTATCCTGACCGCGTGATGCGCCTGTATGAACGCGAGCGTTACCAGTACAACGATAACCTTGTGCATGAATCCCTGGCCTGCGATAACGCGCCGGTAGTCGCCTTAAACGGTGATTTACTGCACCTGACCTGCCGCGATTTCGCCAGCTTCCAGCGTAAACAGCTCAATTACGCGACCGCATGGGCACAGGAACGCCATCAGCGTGGCAAGAAAGCAACGCTGACCGGTATTTTCACCCATACGATCGGGGCATTTCTGAAAACCCTGCTGCTGCGTGGCGGCGTGCTGGACGGAAAACAGGGCTGGTTACTGGCGGTCGTGAATGCCCAGTATACTTTTAACAAATACACCGAGCTGTGGGCGCTGAGCCGCGGCTACTCAGAGAAAGCGTGAGCCATGAGCACAAAAGCGATTTATCCGGGTACCTTCGATCCAATCACCAACGGCCATCTTGATATCATCACCCGTGCGGCAAGCATGTTTGATAAGGTGATTCTGGCGATTGCCGCCAGCCCAAGCAAAAAGCCAATGTTCGATCTGCCCGAGCGCGTACAGCTCGCTACTGATGCGATTTCACATCTGTCGAACGTTGAGGTCGTGGGATTCAGCGATCTGATGGCCAACTTCGCCCGCACCCAGCAGGCTAATATCCTGATCCGTGGGCTACGCGCGGTGGCTGACTTCGAGTATGAGATGCAGCTGGCGCACATGAATCGCCATCTGATGCCAGATCTGGAGAGCGTGTTCCTGATGCCATCAAAAGAGTGGTCGTTTATCTCTTCCACGCTGGTGAAAGAGGTCGCCCGTCATCACGGCGATGTGACCCACTTCCTGCCGGTGAATGTCCATCAGGCGCTGATGGAAAAGCTTAAGTAGCCGTCAGATTACCGGGCGGCGTTACGCTTGCCCGGCTGGCAACTGCATTACTTCTGGCACTGGCGGCAGTAGAACGTGGCACGCTGAGCGTGCTTCGTGGCAATAATCGGTGTTCCACACACTCTGCACGGCTCGCCCTTACGGCCATACACCTGCAACTCCTGCGCAAAATAGCCCGGCTTACCGTCACTTTGCAGGAAATCCTTCAGCGTCGTTCCGCCCTGCTCAATTGAGCGCAGCAGTACCGCTTTAATCACTCTGACCAGCAGCTCGCACTCCTGTGCCGACAGCGACGACGCCAGGCGGTCGGGATGAATGCCCGCAGCAAACAGGGATTCACTGGCGTAGATATTGCCCACGCCCACCACCAGCTTGTTATCCATCAGCCAGGGTTTGATCGGGGTTTTCTTCTTCGCGCACTTCTCTTTCAGGTAGTCTGCGTTAAAGGCGTCAGACAGCGGTTCAGGCCCCAAATGTGCCAGCACGCTATGCCCTTCAAGCTCTTTGGTCCACAACCACGCCCCAAAGCGACGCGGGTCGGTGTAGCGCAGGACTTTGCCATTGCTCATCACCAGGTCCACATGGTCGTGTTTTTCGGCGGGTAATTCTTCACTGAGAATACGCAGGCTCCCGGACATCCCCAGGTGGATAATTATCCAGCCATCCGGTAGTTCCAGCAGCAGATACTTGGCTCGGCGCTGCACGCTCAGAATCGGTTTATCACTCAGGGCGTGGATCTCGTCGGAAACCGGCCAGCGTAGACGGCCATTGCGCACGACAGCATGAAGAATGGTCGCGCCAACCAGATGGGGTTCAATACCGCGGCGGCTGGTCTCTACCTCAGGTAATTCAGGCATGGTTCCTCCGTTGAGAGAGTCAGAATGCAAAAAACCCCGCAGAAGCGGGGTTTTTCAATACAAGGAGACTAAAATTATTTAATTTTAGCTTCTTTGTACAGTACATGCTGGCGTACAACTGGATCGAATTTTTTCAGTTCCAGTTTTTCCGGCTTAGTACGTTTGTTCTTCGTGGTGGTGTAGAAGTGACCTGTACCAGCAGAAGAAACCAGCTTGATTTTCTCGCGAATACCTTTAGCCATGATTTATTTCCTCTTTAAGTACTTAGTACTTTTCGCCACGGGCACGCAGTTCGGACAGAACTGTATCGATGCCTTTCTTATCAATAACACGCATACCTTTAGCAGATACACGCAGGGTGACAAAACGCTTCTCGCTCTCAACCCAGAAACGGTGAGAGTGCAGGTTCGGCAGGAAACGGCGTTTAGTCGCGTTCAGTGCGTGGGAACGGTTGTTACCGGTCACCGGACGCTTGCCAGTAACTTGGCAGACTCGGGACATGTCTATTCTCCAAAAATCAAATTAGCTCGAGCTTCGTATGGGGTATCGGCGCCTCGTCAGGCTTTACAGCCCGGTCATCGCAGTTCTAAGCGAACTCTCGATTGCCAGGCCCAATTGCCAAACCCGAGATTCTCAAAGGTGGCGTAGTATACGCTGACTCGGCGATGTGCTCAAGTCCCGAACAGACAAAGATCCCGATGGATCGCGTGAAATGGTCTAAATCCAACCATGTTCTGCAAAAGAAACGTACTCTCCGCGACCAATTATCAGATGGTCCAGCACACGAATGTCCATGAATTGACAGCATTTGATAATGCGCGCGGTGATCTCTTTGTCGGCTCTGCTCGGTTGCGCACAGCCTGAGGGGTGATTATGCGCGAGGATCACGGCGGCTGCATTCACTTTTATCGCTTCCCGCACAATTTCTCGCGGATGGACCTCAACGTGGTTCAGCGTTCCCGAAAACAGATGGCAGTGCTTCAGCACCCGATTTTTATTGTCGAGGAAGATCGCCATAAAGATCTCGCGCTCGGCATCCGTCAGCTGGCTTTGCAGGAATTCTCTCGTCATGTCAGGGGTTAAGAGCGAATCCTCTTCCAGCATCCGCACGCTGTAAAAACGCCGGGCAAGCTCTGCAATGCCTTTCAGTTGGGCATATTTCGCCACACCGATACCCTCAACATGCTTAAACTCTGCCAGATCGGCAGTCAGTAAGCCGTATAGCGAACCAAAGTGTTGCAGCAGCTCGCGCGCCAGAGTGAAAACCGTTTTCCCTGGTGTACCAGTGCGTAAAAACAGTGCCAGCAGCTCATCATCCGTTAGCGACGTAATGCCAAAATTCAGCATTTTTTCACGCGGCAGCATGGGTGAAATATGTTCCATATCCCTGTCTCCTTGTGGTTGCCGTCTATGCTGCCACAGGCCAGTACTGCGTTCGACGCACAGTTTTCATTCTTGCGTAACGCCTCGCAAAGTGACCGAAGGACAAAATCACCCCGCTTTTGGGAATGTGATAAAATGCCCGCTCTCTGGTGAAACCCAACAGGAAAGAATCATGATGAGCCTGGCCGGTAAAAAAATCGTTCTTGGCGTGAGCGGCGGTATCGCTGCCTATAAAGCGCCGGAGCTGGTACGCCGCTTGCGCGAGCGCGGGGCCGATGTGCGGGTCGCGATAACGGAAGGCGGTAAAGCCTTTATCACTCCCCTGAGCCTACAGGCCGTTTCAGGATACCCGGTATCAGACAGCCTGCTAGACCCGGCTGCCGAAGCCGCGATGGGCCATATTGAGCTGGGCAAATGGGCAGACCTGGTTATTCTTGCCCCGGCAACGGCCGACCTGATTGCGCGCGTTGCCGCAGGCATGGCAAACGACCTGGTATCGACAATTTGCCTGGCAACACCTGCACCTGTTGCGGTGGTTCCCGCCATGAACCAGCAGATGTACCGTAATGCCGCCACCCAGCATAATCTGGATACCCTGGCCGCACGTGGTCTGCTGATTTGGGGGCCAGACAGCGGTAGCCAGGCCTGTGGCGATATCGGCCCAGGGCGAATGCTCGACCCGTTGACGATTGTGGATATGGCCGCCGCCCATTTTGCGCCTGTCAACGATCTGCAACATCTCAACATCATGATTACCGCGGGCCCAACGCGCGAGCCGCTGGATCCGGTGCGCTATATCACCAATCACAGCTCCGGTAAGATGGGCTTTGCCATTGCTCAGGCCGCGGCAAAACGCGGGGCAAACGTCACGCTGGTGAGTGGCCCGGTGTCACTGCCGACGCCGCCTTTTGTACAGCGCATTGATGTAACAACGGCGCTGGAAATGGAAGCGGCCGTGCAGGCTCACGCGCAAAACCAGCAGATTTTTATCGGCTGTGCGGCGGTGGCTGATTACCGTGCAGAGACCATTGCTGATGCGAAAATCAAAAAGCAAGGCGATGAATTAACAATAAAAATGGTGAAAAACCCGGATATCGTTGCCGGTGTTGCTTCTCTGAAAAACCACCGTCCTTATGTTGTTGGGTTTGCCGCAGAAACGAATAATGTGGAAGAATATGCCCGGCAAAAACGTACCCGCAAAAACCTCGATTTGATTTGCGCGAACGACGTATCGCTGGCCACTCAAGGATTTAACAGCGACAGCAACGCACTGCACCTTTTCTGGCAGGATGGAGATAAAGTCTTACCGCTTGAGCGCAAGGAACTCCTGGGCCAACAATTACTGGACGAGATCGTTACCCGTTATGATGAAAAAAATCGACGTTAAGATTCTGGACCCGCGTGTTGGTCAGCAATTTCCGCTGCCAACCTATGCCACCTCCGGCTCAGCCGGTCTTGACCTGCGTGCCTGTCTCGATGACGCCGTAGAACTGGCGCCGGGTGCAACCACCCTGCTCCCGACCGGGCTGGCGATTCACATTGCTGACCCGTCGCTGGCAGCGGTGATCCTGCCTCGCTCTGGCCTGGGTCACAAGCATGGTATCGTGCTGGGTAACCTGGTGGGTCTTATCGACTCTGACTATCAGGGTCAACTGATGGTTTCCGTCTGGAACCGTGGTCAGGACAGCTTCACCATTGAACCGGGCGAACGCATCGCGCAGATGGTATTTGTACCGGTGGTGCAGGCAGAATTTAACCTGGTGGAAGACTTTGATGCCACCGACCGCGGCGAAGGCGGCTTCGGCCATTCCGGGCGTAAATAATCGCCCAATAAAGACGCGTCCCACAGCGCCATAATGCAATAAAAAACCGCAAACGCCAGTTTGCGGTCGCTGCGTGGATGCCAGCCTGGCAAGTGATTATTTTCAGGGGTATTTTGTAACATGGCAGAAAAACAAACTGCGAAAAGGAATCGTCGCGAAGAAATACTTCAATCTCTGGCTCTGATGCTTGAATCCAGCGATGGCAGTCAACGCATCACCACTGCAAAACTGGCCGCTTCTGTTGGCGTGTCAGAGGCAGCGCTATACCGTCATTTTCCCAGCAAAACCCGGATGTTTGACAGCCTGATCGAGTTTATCGAAGACAGCCTGATCACGCGCATCAACCTGATTCTGAAAGATGAGAAAGACACCACCGCGCGTCTGCGTCTGATTGTGCTGTTGATTCTGGGTTTTGGCGAACGTAACCCAGGTTTAACCCGCATTCTGACGGGCCACGCACTGATGTTTGAACAGGACAGACTCCAGGGCCGCATTAATCAGCTCTTTGAACGCATCGAAGCGCAGCTACGCCAGGTACTGCGAGAGAAGAAAATGCGCGAAGGTGAAGGGTATGTCACTGACGAAACGCTGCTGGCAAGTCAGATCCTGGCGTTTTGCGAGGGTATGCTCTCCCGCTTTGTGCGCAGCGAATTCAAATACTGTCCAACGGACGATTTTGACGCCCGCTGGCCGTTAGTGGCGGCGCAATTGCAGTAGTATTCAGGCCCGGTGAGCGTTACGTCACCGGGCAATTGAATTACACGCCGAAAGCTTCCCGATACGCACGCACCGATGCCAGGTGGTCCGCCATCTCTGGTTTTTCTTCCAGATACGCAATCAGGTCTTTCAGAGTGATGATTGACGTCACTTTGCAGCCATAATCACGCTCCACTTCCTGAATAGCAGAAATTTCGCCGCGTCCACGCTCCTGACGATCCAGAGAGATCAGCACGCCCGCAAGCGTTGCGCCGTTTGCCTGGATGATTTCCATTGATTCGCGGATCGCTGTACCCGCAGTGATCACATCGTCCACCAGCATCACACGGCCTTGCAGCGCACTGCCCACCAGGTTGCCACCTTCACCGTGGGTTTTAGCCTCTTTACGGTTAAAGCAGTACGGCACATCGCGGTCGTGGTGTTCCGCAAGCGCAACAGCAGTAGTCGTCGCAATCGGGATACCTTTGTAAGCAGGGCCAAACAGCAGGTCGAAATCAATCCCTGAATCCACCAGCGCTTCTGCGTAGAAACGGCCTAACAGTGCCAGATCACGCCCGGTATTAAACAGCCCGGCATTGAAGAAATAGGGGCTTTTACGCCCGGATTTCAGCGTAAATTCGCCAAACTTAAGTACCTGCTTGTTAAGCGCAAACTCAATAAACTGGCGCTGATACGGTTTCATGGGCTTACTCCTCAAATGACTTTTTGTTTTTCTACGGACAAAAAAAAGGCGACTCATCAGTCGCCTTTAAAATCAATTTTCTAACGCCGCCTTCTGCGTCGTTACAATGGATTCGATTCCCCCTCGGGCCAAAGCCAGCAAGGTAAGAAGCTCTTCGTGAGTGAACGGCTCGCCTTCTGCCGTGCCCTGCACTTCAATAATTCGACCATCTTCGGTCATGACCACGTTCATGTCGGTTTCTGCGGCAGAATCTTCAACGTATTCCAGGTCGCAGAGCGCTTCGCCATTCACTATACCCACAGAAACCGCAGCAACCATCCCTTTCAGTGGATTGGTTTTCAGTTTGCCCGCAGCAACCAGATTATTCAGGGCATCAGCCAGTGCAACACAAGCACCGGTGATGGACGCCGTACGCGTACCGCCGTCGGCCTGGATAACATCGCAGTCCAGGGTAATGGTGAACTCACCCAGCGTTTTCAGATCTACCGCGGCGCGCAGCGCACGTGCGATCAGGCGCTGAATTTCCATGGTACGGCCGCCCTGCTTACCCTTCGCCGCTTCACGCGCGTTACGGGTATGGGTTGAACGCGGCAACATGCCGTATTCCGCGGTGATCCAGCCCTGGCCCTGACCTTTCAGGAAACGCGGTACACCTTCTTCGATGGACGCGGTGCACAGAACTTTGGTATCACCAAATTCAACCAGCACGGAGCCTTCAGCGTGTTTTGTATAGTTACGGGTCAGGGTGACGGGGCGCACCTGATTGGCGCTACGACCTGCTGGACGCATGATGAATTCTCCGGCTTGAAACGAATGTGGCTGCGCATTATACGGATTAAACGCGCTTATTCCTATCCTGACAAAGTCCTGAAAGCTATAATCCCCCCATCTCTCCTTTAAAAACGGGAATGTCTATGATCCGCAGTATGACCGCCTACGCCCGGCGTGAAATCAAGGGCAGCTGGGGCAGCGCGACCTGGGAAATGCGCTCGGTAAACCAGCGCTACCTGGAAACTTATTTCCGTATGCCGGAGCAGTTCCGCAGCCTTGAGCCTGTTGTGCGTGAGCGTATCCGTACTCGCCTGACGCGCGGTAAAGTTGAATGTAACCTGCGCTTTGAGCCCGATGCCAGCGCACAGGGCGAACTGATCCTCAACGAAAAACTGGCAAAACAGCTCGTCAATGCGGCGAACTGGGTCAAAATGCAGAGCGATGAAGGCGAAATCAATCCGGTTGATATTCTGCGCTGGCCTGGCGTCATGGCCGCCGGTGAACAGGATCTGGATGCTATCGCTGCGGAAATCCTTGCCGCTCTCGATGGCACCCTGGATGACTTTATCGTTGCCCGTGAAACGGAAGGTCAGGCGCTGAAAGCCCTGATTGAGCAACGCCTTGAAGGTGTCAGCACCGAAGTCACCAAAGTCCGTGCCCATATGCCAGAAGTGCTGCAATGGCAGCGCGAGCGCCTGGTGGCGAAGCTGGAAGAAGCCGAAGTTCAGTTAGAAAACAACCGTCTGGAACAAGAGCTGGTGCTGATGGCGCAGCGCGTGGACGTTGCAGAAGAGCTGGACCGTCTGGAAGCGCACGTGAAAGAAACCTACAACATTCTGAAGAAGAAAGAAGCTGTAGGTCGTCGCCTCGATTTTATGATGCAGGAGTTTAACCGCGAGTCGAACACTCTGGCGTCTAAATCCATCAATTCCGACGTCACTAATTCTGCCATTGAGCTGAAAGTGCTTATTGAGCAGATGCGCGAGCAGATCCAGAACATCGAATAATCTCCCGCAGTCACGTGAGAAAAGGCCACTGTAAACAGTGGCCTTTTTCATTTTGAGCCCTCGAAAAATGCTCGTCCGATTTTCGGTTGTGAGAGCTGTGCCTGACGCGGCACATTCATACTGCACATCACAACAGGAGAAAATCATGGACTTCAACGCACTTCACCATCAGCCCCAGCCATTGCTTATCGCCAACGTCTGGAATGCCAGCAGCGCTCTCGCCGCCGAGCAGGCGGGATATCAGGCACTGGGTACGTCCAGCGCCGCTATTGCCACGATGTTAGGGTATGAAGACGGCGAAGGCATGAGTTTTGACGAGTTGTTCTTTATCGTTTCCCGCATCAAAGCAGTTACAGAGTTGCCCTTAAGCGTGGATCTTGAAGCAGGCTACGGCGATACCACTGACCAGGTGATTGAGAATATTCACCGCCTGGCGCACCTGGGCGTAGTGGGGATCAATATTGAAGACAGCCGGGTTGTTAATCACGAACGCAGCCTGGTGGATGCAATAAACTTTGCCGACAAGCTGCGCGAGCTGACCCAGGCCTGCCCCGGTATATTTTTTAATGTGCGTACCGATACGTTTTTACTTAGCTGTGAAAATACGCTGGAAGAGACGCTCTATCGTGGCCGGTTATATACCGAGCAGGGCGCTCACGGATTATTTGTCCCTTGCGTGACCCGTTCTGACGATATTGCCGCCCTTGCCAGCGAAATTGCAGTACCTTTAAACGTGATGTGTATGCCTTCATTGCCAGATTTCAGTACTCTGTCCTCACTGGGTGTAAAGCGCATTTCGATGGGTAATTTTATCCATGCTACCCTGCAAACGCGGCTCACAGATTTACTCTGTAAGATCCAGGAAAACCACTCTTTCTCGGACGTTTTTGACTATGAAAATAACCGATAATACCCAGTGCGATATCTGGTATCAGGCATTACTCAACCGTGCAGAAGAATTTACCGGCGTTTTTTTCGTGGGCGTTAAAACTACCGGCGTGTTTTGCATTTCGGTATGCCGTGCGCGAAAACCCAAACGAGAGAACGTTGAATTTTATACTGATTTCAAATCCGCTCTGGATGCCGGGTTTCGCCCGTGCAAGGTGTGTCGCCCAACAGAGAACGCCAGTAGTGCGCCCGATTTCATTGAACACGCGCTAAAGCTGCTACGCGTACAACCCAAAGAACGCGTCAGCGATACTGAACTGCGTCAGAACGGCATCAGCCCGGAGCGGGTACGGCGCTGGTTCCTGCAAAACCACGGGATAACGTTTCAGGCCTTTCAGCGAATGCAGCGGGTTAACGTGGCGCTACAGGAGCTAAAAACCGGTCGCTCAGCGACTGACGTTGCGTTCGACAATGGTTACGGATCCTTAAGCGGTTTTGGCTACACCTGTAAAAAACTGACGGGCTCCTCGCCCGGTACACGCAAAGAAATAATCCTCATTCATCGCTTTACTACCCCTCTGGGCCCAATGTTTGTCTGCGCCACTGAGCGCGGGGTTTGTCTGCTGGAATTTGTCGACCGTCGGGCGCTGGAAACCGAATTCAGGGATCTGCAACACCTGTTCAATGCGAACATTATCGCAGGGGAAAACGCCCATACCCGCCAGGCTGAGAAAGAAATGGGGGAATACTTTGCCGGCGTGCGGCAATCATTCGATGTGGCGCTTGATACACCCGGCAGCGAGTTCCAGCGAAGCGTCTGGGAGGGATTACAGGGCATTTCGTTTGGTGATACCGCACATTATCAGGCCCTTGCGACGGAGATTGGCAAACCGACTGCCGTGCGCGCTGTTGCCTCAGCGAATGGCGCGAATCGTGTCGCGATTGTTATCCCGTGCCATCGCATAATTGGCAAGGATGGCTCTATGACCGGTTACGGCGGAGGAATTGCGCGTAAAGCGTGGTTGATTAGCCACGAAGATAAAATCAGGAAAGCGCATCTCTGAGCATTCCGTTGTACCCGCCAGGCGGTATATCGCGGTCAGAAAAAAGCCCCAGAGGGGCTTTTTTTATAGCGTAACCACAATCTTGCCAAATGGTCCGCTGTCCAGACGCGCCAGTGCTTCAGGGAGTTGTTCCAGCGTCCAGGTGCTGTCGATTACAGGTTTGATACGTGTAGCATCCACAGCATGAACAAGGTCGGCCAATGCCCTGCGGTGACCCACACCAATGCCCTGAATCACAGCAGACTTCATCAACATCAGCCCACCCGGTACAACGATATCGGATCCTTCCAGCACGCCAATCAGCGACACGCGTCCTCCGGGGGCAACAACGGCGACAGAGCGCGCGACATTTGAGCCTCCCACCGTATCCACCACATGATCAATACCCCGATGGTGGCTAAGCTCAAGTACCTGCTCAACCCAGTCGCCCTGAAGCCGGTTTATCCCAAAATCGGCGCCCAGTGCCTTCGCGCTTGCGAGTTTGTCTTCGCCAGATGAGGTCACGTAAACCGTCGCTCCCTGAGCTTTGGCGATTTGCAGGGCAAACAGGGCAACGCCACCTGTACCCTGGACCAGAACCGAATCCCCCGCTTTTAGTTGCCCCTGCTCCACCAGGGCAAACCAGGCCGTCAACCCTGCACAGGGCAGCGTACTCGCTTCAACATCACTGAGGCTTTCAGGTGAGGCCACCAGCCAGTTTTCGTTGACCACAATCTGTTGCGCCAGCATTCCGGGATACGCGCCACCAAGTGCTGCACCGTGAGGCTTACCTGCGCTGCCAGGACGTTTACCCTCGATCCAATCAGGGAAAAATGAAGAGATAACCCGATCGCCTGGCGTAAACTGGCTTACGTTATCCCCCACCGCTTCAACAACGCCGGCCATATCCGACGCTGGCGTCAGCGGGAAAACAGCAGGCATAGCGCCTTCAATAATCAGCTTATCGCGATAGTTCAGGGCAACCGCGTTGACCCTGACACGCACCTCATGCGGCCCCGGCGCTGTCAGCGTTTGTGTCTGAAGAGAGAGTTTATCGCGTCCGGCCGAGTTCATTGTCCAGTACTTCATCTTTTTCATCCTTATTTGCTAAACGATGGAACAAGGATAACGTTGCAATTAACTCAACAGTGCTGATACTTTTTCCTCATATTGGTGCCTCAGGAGCGACAATGCTTAACCGGTTTGATGGTATCGACCTTTTCCTGCAAGTGGTTGAAAGCGGCAGCTTTGCCAGGGCAGCGGAGCGGCTACATCTGTCGCGCTCTGCTGTGGGTAAAAGCATCGCACGGCTCGAAAGCAGGCTCGGGGTCAGGCTGTTTCAGCGCACCACCCGCAGCCAAACGCTGACGGCTGAGGGTGAGCTTCTTCTTGAACACGCTCAACGCGCTCATGGCGAAATGGAATCAGCACGAGCGCTTCTGGAAAGCGGCAAACAGGTTTTACGCGGACGCTTACGCGTATCCTTGCCCGTGTTGTTTGGGCGTCGTTGCGTGGCGCCTGTATTAATGGAGCTGGCTCGGGAGCATCCCGAGCTGATTCTGGAACTCTCCTTTAGCGATCGCGTGATTAATCTGGTGGACGAAGGTTTTGACTTCGCAGTGCGTAATGGTCAGCTGGGAGATAACGGCGAACTGGTTGCTCGCCAGCTATCGTGGCACGACATGCGGCTTTGCGCGGCACCATCTTACCTGGCCCGGTATGGCACACCGGATTCACCTGACAAGCTTATGCAACATCAGGCGATTTATTACATGAACAAATCCAGACCACTGGAGTGGCAGCTCACAATCCAGGGGCAGATGGAACGTTTCAGACCTGAAGGACGCCTGTTTATGGACGATCTGGATGCGATTGCCGATGCCGCTGAAGCCGGGGACGGGATTGCCTGGCTTCCTTACTGGCTCATTAACGAACGACTACACAGTAAACGTCTGGTTCAGATCCTTCCCGATACAGCCGGAGTCCGGCTTCCTATTCATGCGGTTTGGCCAAAAACGCGCTGGCTACCGCTCAAGGTTCGTATTGCTGTTGATCGCCTGCGCGAGAAACTGCCACTTCGCATCGCTTTAAAGGATTAGTTTTTTTAGGTAAAAAACAATCTAATCACTCAGTAAAACCAGACTAAATATGGAAATATAATCCATATAAAACAATATATTGAATTATTTATATTCAATAATTATTCATTACAAAAAATTATCAAAAACACGTCGCCTTAGAAAATCTCAATCGTGATCTTGCGCACAAATCGCTAACCTCCACACCTTCACACCGGAGGTTATATGCTGCTTCACATTCTTTATCTTATCGGGATCACCGCAGAAGCCATGACCGGCGCACTCGCTGCCGGACGTCGCCGCATGGATACTTTCGGCGTGATCATTATCGCCACCGCAACCGCACTCGGCGGTGGCTCCGTGCGCGATATACTGCTGGGCCATTACCCGCTCGGCTGGGTGAAAAACCCTGAATACGTGATTATTGTGGCAACGGCCGCGGTGTTAACCACGATTGTCGCCCCCGTAATGCCCCATCTGCGCCGGTTGTTTCTGGTGCTGGATGCGCTTGGGCTTATCGTCTTTTCGATTATTGGTGCCCAAATCGCGCTGGATATGGGTGAAGGCCCGGTTATTGCCATCATCGCTGCCGTAGTCACGGGGGTGTTCGGCGGCGTGCTGCGCGATATGTTCTGCAAACGCATTCCGTTAGTGTTCCAGAAAGAACTGTATGCCGGGATATCCTTTGCCGCAGCAGTGCTCTACGTTGCGTTGCAGCATTACGTGTCTAATCACGATGTGGTGGTTATCTCCACGCTGCTGTTTGGCTTTACCGCCCGGATGCTGGCGTTGCGCCTGAAACTCGGCCTGCCCGTTTTTCATTACAAGCACAACGCGCACTGACTTAAAATCCGTTGATGTGCTGCTCTGCAAGCCATTTTGCCAGCGCAGCAACCTCGGGCTGATGCAGCCAGTTAACGATTTGCCGCGCTTTTTCTTCTCCTGTCCCCGGTAACGCTCGCCAGTACGTAGTATTACGCTGGCTCATTTCCTGCCACGACAAACCTGTGGCCGCTTTCAGTGAAGCCTGAGGCAGTGGGATCCCCATCGCCGTGACCCAACGAATAAATGACCGTTCGCGTGTCAGGTTAAACCGATGCCATACCGCCAATCCGCGCGCGGCAGAGAACCCCGGTGTCGCCTGTAACTGCGCCTGAGTTAACGAAAGCCACGAAAAAATATGGTCAAAATGGTGAGTCTGATAAAGCGTTCTCCAGGCAGACTCCCCCACGCCTTCAATATCCAGCACCGGTTTTGAACTTAACCACGTCAGCCTGGCGATAAATTGTTCCATGCACTCCGGGGATGCATAGAAGCAGGTCAGCGAATGGTAATTTGAGGGTGGCGGATTGGGTTTCTGCCGAAGCGGCCCCCGCCAGACAACTTTATCAACCCGGGGAATGCCCTGCCCGGCAAGGCTCACCAGGATCTGATCCCCTGGGGCAATATCCAGTTCCTGCCAGCGGGCCACAGAGCCCAGGTTAACCCGCTGAACACGTTTGTCGTCCAGCTGCACGGGCTCCAGCGCGGCAATAACTGAAATCTTGCCCGTTCTTCCCACGGTGAAACGAATATCCCTTACCTCCGCAACCTGCGAAACCGGCGCATATTTCCATGCCACCACCCAGTGCCCTTCTCCAGGTAGCCAGCGTTCACCCAGAGGCTCATTCGCTGAACGAACGACAATACCATCAGTGGCAAACGGGAGCGGGGAACTGAGCCACTGCGCACGTTGCTTCTCAACTTCATCCACTGAGCGGACGGGCAGCGTATAGCGCGCCGTCAGGGGGAACCCGGCCTCTTTTAACGCCGTAAGACGCTGCGGCATCGTTGCCGGACCATCCGGCCAGGCCCAGATAAACACACCAATACGGCTTAATTGCAATTTGTCGGTTTTTCGCATCAGGGCACCGGCGACTTTTGCCCGGGCATTCATTCCACCCATCTGCTTTTGAATATGGTTATCGCTCAGAAGGAATAACTCGCCCTGCAACACGCTGTTCGCCAGTGCGCCTTGCAGGTGACCAGGAACCGACGGTATTGCGCGAACCTGCTCAGTCCAGTCTTCCCCTTTGTTGCCGTCCCCACGGCTAATTGCCTGGGTTAACACCCCGTTGCGATAGACCAGCGTCACCGCCACACCATCGACTTTTGGCTGCACCCAGAGATCGCCGCGCACCTGCATCCACTGGCGAAGCGCCGCTTTATGCGCCACTTTTTGTACCCCTGTATGGGAAACAGGATGCTGAATATTCCCCGCCAGCACGGGGATCGCCACATCCGCAGGTTCGCTGCCAAAGCAACGCTGCCACTGTTTCAGCCGTGCAGTGAGCTGATCGTAGACTTCATCGCTGACCGGGCTGCTGCCTTGTTGCCAGTACGCATCGTTCCAGCGCTTAAGCTGCGCACTGAGCGTCGCTATTTCTTTGTCTGCTTTTGCTGGCGGCCAGACCGGGCAAACCGCCACGCTATACCCGCACCACAGCAACATCATCCCGCTTATCCATCGCCACATCGCTACCCCTCCATTGAATGGCCAGAGGTATAACCCGGTACGCGTCAGGGTGCTAACGTCAAAACATCAACCTGCGAGGCGTTATCCAGGATTTATTGCCGTTGCAGCAAACCGCATGTAAAACCGGAAAACGTTACGCAAAATTCAATAATCCAGGTGAAAAAGTGTGACAAAGGCTACGTCACAGGGCGGCGACGTGTATAATAAGCCCGTATGTAGGACTTCTTCGCTAACACATACAAAAGACTCTCATGGCTCAAGGCACGCTTTATATTGTTTCTGCCCCTAGTGGCGCGGGTAAATCCAGCCTTATTCAGGCACTGTTAAAAACCCAACCGTTGTACGACACGCAGGTTTCTGTTTCACACACCACGCGTCAACCGCGTCCGGGTGAAGTACACGGTGAACATTATTTCTTTGTGGATCACGACGAATTCAGAGCGATGATCGGCAGAGACGCGTTTCTTGAACATGCGGAAGTTTTCGGTAACTACTACGGAACCTCGCGTGAAACCATTGAGCAGGTTCTGGCAACTGGCGTAAATGTGTTCCTGGATATCGACTGGCAGGGTGCAGCGCAAATCCGCAAGAAAATGCCCGATTCGCGCAGCATCTTTATTTTACCGCCTTCGAAAGATGAGCTGGATCGCCGTCTGCGTGGCCGTGGCCAGGACAGCGAAGAAGTTATCGCAAAGCGTATGGAACAGGCAGTTGCAGAAATGAGCCATTACGCGGAATATGATTACCTTATTGTGAATGATGATTTTGATGCCGCACTGAGCGATCTCAAAACCATTCTTCGCGCAGAACGTCTGCGTATGAGCCGCCAGAAGCAGCGACATGACGCATTAATCACCAAACTGTTGGCAGACTGAACCCACTTTCAGTATCATGCCCAGTCATTTCTTCACCTGTGGAGCATTTTAAGTATGGCACGCGTAACTGTTCAGGACGCTGTAGAGAAAATTGGTAACCGTTTTGACCTGGTGCTGGTCGCCGCGCGTCGCGCTCGTCAGATGCAGGTAGGCGGCAAAGATCCGCTGGTACCGGAAGAAAACGATAAAACCACCGTTATTGCACTTCGCGAAATCGAAGAAGGTCTGATCAACAACCAGATCCTCGACGTGCGTGAGCGCCAGGAGCAGCAAGAGCAGGAAGCCGCAGAACTGCAGGCCGTAACCGCCATTGCTGAAGGTCGTCGTTAATTAAACCTGCGGGTCGCCCTTGTATCTGTTTGAAAGCCTGAATCAGCTGATTCAACACTACCTGCCGGAAGACCAAATTAAGCGTCTCCAGCAGGCGTATCTCGTTGCACGTGACGCTCACGAGGGCCAGACACGTTCAAGCGGTGAACCCTATATCACGCACCCGGTAGCGGTGGCCTGTATTCTGGCCGAGATGAAACTCGACTATGAAACCCTGATGGCCGCGCTGCTGCATGACGTGATCGAAGATACCCCCGCCACCTACCAGGATATGGAACAGCTGTTTGGCAAAAGCGTTGCCGAACTGGTGGAAGGGGTATCTAAGCTTGATAAGCTGAAATTCCGCGACAAGAAAGAGGCGCAAGCCGAAAACTTCCGCAAGATGATTATGGCGATGGTGCAGGATATCCGCGTCATACTCATCAAACTCGCTGACCGTACCCACAACATGCGCACGCTGGGCTCACTCCGCCCGGATAAACGTCGCCGCATTGCCCGTGAAACCCTCGAAATCTATAGCCCGCTGGCGCACCGTTTAGGTATCCATCACATTAAAACCGAGCTGGAAGAGCTGGGTTTTGAAGCGTTGTACCCAAACCGCTATCGCGTGATTAAAGAGGTGGTGAAAGCCGCACGCGGTAACCGTAAAGAGATGATTCAAAAAATCCTCTCTGAAATTGAAGGGCGTTTACAGGAAGCGGGAATTCCGTGCCGCGTCAGCGGTCGCGAAAAGCATCTGTACTCCATCTACTGCAAAATGGTGCTCAAAGAGCAGCGTTTTCACTCGATCATGGACATCTACGCGTTTCGCGTCATCGTGCACGATGCCGATACCTGCTATCGCGTACTGGGCCAGATGCACAGCCTCTACAAACCTCGTCCTGGTCGCGTCAAAGACTACATCGCCATTCCAAAAGCGAACGGCTATCAATCTTTGCATACCTCGATGATCGGCCCTCATGGCGTTCCTGTTGAAGTGCAGATCCGCACCGAAGACATGGACCAGATGGCAGAAATGGGTGTCGCGGCACACTGGGCGTATAAAGAGCACGGCGGTGAAAGTAGCACCACTGCACAGATCCGCGCGCAACGCTGGATGCAGAGCCTGCTCGAACTGCAACAGAGCGCTGGTAGCTCGTTTGAATTTATCGAGAGCGTTAAATCCGATCTCTTCCCGGATGAGATTTACGTTTTCACACCAGAGGGGCGCATTGTCGAGCTGCCTGCTGGTGCAACACCGGTCGACTTCGCTTACGCAGTCCATACCGATATCGGTCATGCCTGTGTTGGCGCACGTGTCGACAGACAGCCTTACCCGCTGTCTCAGCCGCTTTCAAGTGGTCAGACGGTGGAAATTATCACCGCGCCGGGCGCACGTCCGAACGCGGCATGGCTGAACTTTGTCGTCAGCTCCAAAGCACGCGCCAAAATTCGCCAGTTGCTGAAAAACCTCAAACGCGATGATTCGGTAAGCCTTGGCCGTCGTCTGCTCAACCACGCGTTGGGTGGCAGCCGTAAGCTTGCGGAGATCCCGAAAGAGAACATCCAGCGCGAGCTGGAGCGCATGAAACTTGCATCACTTGATGACCTGCTGGCAGAAATCGGCCTCGGCAACGCCATGAGCGTGGTCGTTGCGAAAAACCTGCAACAGGGTGATGCCTCTGCTGCGCCATCCACTACGCAAGGCCACGGTCACTTGCCGATCAAAGGCGCGGACGGGGTGCTTATCACCTTCGCCAAATGCTGCCGACCGATCCCGGGCGATCCGATTATTGCGCACGTCAGCCCGGGCAAAGGCCTGGTTATCCATCACGAATCCTGCCGTAACATCCGTGGCTACCAGAAAGAGCCAGAGAAGTTCATGGCGGTGGAGTGGGATAAAGAGACAGCGCAGGAATTTATCACCGAAATTAAGGTGGATATGTTCAACCATCAGGGTGCACTGGCTAACCTGACGGCGGCAATCAACACGGCCTCTTCAAATATTCAGAGCCTGAATACCGAAGAAAAAGATGGCCGTGTTTACAGCGCCTTTATCCGCCTGACGGCCCGTGACCGCGTGCATCTGGCAAACATTATGCGCAAAATCCGCGTGATGCCGGACGTGATTAAAGTCACCCGAAACAGAAACTAGTTTTATGAATGCACAACGTTATGCACGTATCTGCGAGATGCTCGCCAGGCGCCAACCGGACCTGACGGTCTGCATGGAGCAGGTCCATAAACCTCATAACGTCTCTGCGATTGTCCGTACCGCCGACGCCGTGGGCGTGCATGAAGTGCACGCCGTCTGGCCTGGTTCCCGGATGCGCAACATGGTTTCCGCAGCGGCAGGCAGCAACAGCTGGGTATCAGTGAAAAACCATCAGACCATCGGCGAAGCCGTTTCGCACCTGAAAGGACGCGGGATGCAGGTCCTTGCCACCAACCTGTCTGATAAAGCCGTCGACTTCCGCGAGATAGATTACACCCGCCCGACCTGCATTCTGATGGGTCAGGAGAAAACCGGGATCTCGCAAGAAGCGCTGGATCTGGCGGATCAGGACATCATCATCCCGATGATCGGCATGGTGCAATCGCTGAACGTCTCCGTGGCGTCTGCGCTCATTCTGTATGAGGCGCAACGCCAGCGTCAGAACGCCGGGATGTACAAACGCAGCAACAGCATGTTGCCGGAAGACGAACAGCAACGCCTGCTGTTTGAAGGCGGCTATCCGGTGCTGGCCCGCGTGGCGAAACAGAAAAAATTACCGTACCCCCACGTCAACGCGCAGGGCGAAATCGAAGCCGATGCCGAGTGGTGGTCCACCATGCAGTACGCAGGATAACCCATGAAAGGCCGCCTGCTGGATGCCATTCCGCTCAATACGCTGACAGGCGTGGGTGCGGCGCAAAGCAGCAAACTGGCGAAAATTGGCCTGCACACCGTGCAGGATCTCCTGCTTCACCTCCCCCTGCGTTACGAAGACCGCACCCAGTTGTATAAAATTGGCGATCTCCTTCCCGCGATTTACGCCACGGTTGAAGGTGAAGTACTGAACTGCAACATCACTTTCGGCGGTCGCCGGATGATGACCTGCCAGATAAGCGATGGCTCCGGTATCCTCACCATGCGCTTTTTCAACTTCAGCGCAGCAATGAAAAACAGCCTGGCCACTGGCCGGCGCGTGCTCGCGTACGGGGAAGCCAAACGCGGTAAATATGGCGCGGAGATGATCCACCCGGAATACCGTGTGCAGGGCGATCTCAGCACGCCGGAGCTACAGGAAACGCTCACCCCGGTTTACCCGACCACCGAAGGCATCAAACAAGCCACGTTGCGTAAGCTCACCGATCAGGCGCTGGAATTACTCGATACCTGCGCCATAACCGAACTGCTGCCGCCTGAGCTGGCGCAGGGGATGATGAGCCTGCCGCAAGCACTGCATACGCTGCATCGCCCACCTCCGTCGCTACAACTCAGTGATTTAGAAAGCGGTCAGCATCCGGCACAGCGGCGGCTTATCCTTGAAGAATTACTGGCGCATAACCTGAGTATGCTGGCACTGCGGGCGGGCGCGCAGCGCTTCCATGCTCAGCCGTTAAGCGCCCGTGATGATTTAAAAGATAAGCTGCTGGCATCACTGCCGTTTAAACCGACAGGCGCACAGGCGCGCGTTGTCGCCGAAATTGAACGTGATATGGCGCTTGATGTGCCAATGATGCGTCTGGTTCAGGGTGACGTGGGTTCCGGTAAAACACTGGTTGCTGCACTGGCCGCCCTGCGTGCGATTGCCCACGGCAAACAGGTGGCGCTGATGGCGCCTACCGAGCTTCTTGCAGAGCAACACGCAAACAACTTCCGCAACTGGTTTGCCCCGCTTGGCGTTGAAGTCGGCTGGCTCGCCGGTAAACAAAAGGGCAAAGCACGTCTTGCGCAACAGGACGCGATTGCCAGCGGCGAAGTGCAGATGATTGTCGGCACCCATGCCATCTTCCAGGAGCAGGTGCAGTTTAATGGTCTGGCCCTGGTGATCATCGACGAACAACACCGTTTTGGTGTGCATCAGCGTCTGGCGCTGTGGGAAAAGGGTCTTCAGCAGGGCTTCCATCCGCATCAGCTGATCATGACCGCAACACCGATCCCCCGCACTCTGGCGATGACCGCCTACGCCGATCTGGATACGTCGACCATCGACGAGCTGCCGCCGGGCCGTACGCCGGTCACCACGGTTGCCATCCCGGACACGCGCCGCAGCGACATCATCGACCGCGTCCGCAACGCCTGTACTCAGGAAGGCCGCCAGGCGTACTGGGTCTGCACGCTGATTGAAGAGTCAGAACTGCTTGAAGCGCAAGCGGCAGAGGCAACGTGGGAAGAACTGAAGCTGGCCCTGCCAGAGCTGAACGTGGGCCTGGTTCACGGCCGCATGAAGCCCGCCGAAAAACAGGCAGTAATGCAGTCATTCAAACAGGGTGATTTGCATTTGCTGATTGCCACCACGGTCATCGAAGTGGGCGTGGATGTTCCGAACTCCAGCCTGATGATCATTGAAAACCCGGAACGTCTTGGCCTTGCGCAACTCCACCAGCTGCGTGGCCGCGTCGGGCGCGGAGCCGTGGCTTCCCACTGCGTATTGCTCTACAAAGCCCCGCTTTCGAAAACGGCACAAATGCGTTTACAGGTATTACGCGACAGCAACGATGGCTTCGTGATTGCGCAAAAAGATCTGGAGATCCGCGGCCCTGGCGAATTGCTGGGCACCCGTCAGACGGGGAACGCCGAATTCAAAGTGGCCGATCTGCTGCGCGATCAGGCCATGATCCCCGAAGTTCAGCGCCTTGCCCGCCATATTCATGAACGCTACCCGGACCAGGCAAAAGCGCTTATTGAACGCTGGATGCCTGAAACCGAGCGCTATTCCAACGCCTGATATTAGGCAAACATTGGCAGCATCAGGTACAGCTTGATCACCAGCGCGTTGACGATATCAATAAAGAACGCCCCGACCATCGGAACCACCAGAAATGCCATATGAGAAGGCCCGAATCGCTCGGTGATCGCCTGCATGTTGGCGATAGCGGTGGGTGTCGCTCCCAGACCAAACCCGCAATGCCCCGCAGCCAGCACCGCTGCATCGTAGTTTTTACCCATCATGCGCCAGGTGACAAACATGGCATACAGGGCCATAAATATGGCCTGGACCGCCAGAATGGCGACCATCGGCAGCGCCAGAGAAGCCAGCTCCCACAGCTTGAGGCTCATCAGCGCCATCGCGAGGAACAGCGACAAGCAGACGTTGCCAAGCACCGAGACCGCGCGTTCGAACACGCGGTAGAAACCCATTGCGGCCAGGCCGTTACTCAGCACCACCCCGACAAACAGCACGCAAACAAAGGTCGGCAGTTCAAACGCCGAACCCGCCAGCCATTGCGCAACCACTTTGCCCACGGTCAGGCAGATGGCAATCATCGCAATGGTTTCAATCAGCACCAGCGAGGTGATATTGCGCCCGACATCCGGTTTTTCAAACGCCGTGGGCACCAGTTCATCGTCCGGTCTGCCGTCTGGTGTAGTGGAGTGTTTCACCAGATAGCGCGCCACCGGGCCGCCAATCAACCCGCCAAGTACCAGGCCGAAGGTTGCGCAGGCCATTGCCACTTCCGTTGCGTTTTCAAAGCCGTAACGCTCAATAAACAGCTTGCTCCACGCGGCACCGGTGCCATGTCCACCAGACAACGTGATTGACCCTGCCAGCAGCCCCATCAGCGGATCCAGCCCCAGCAACGTCGCCATGCCGATACCGATGGCGTTTTGCATCAATAACAGCCCAACCACCACAATCAGAAACACACCCAGCACTTTACCGCCCGCACGCAGGCTCGCCAGGTTGGCATTCAGGCCGATGGTGGCAAAGAAAGCCAGCATCAGGGGGTCTTTCAGGGACATATCAAAATCGATTTCCCAGCCCATGCTTTTTTTCAGCACCAGCAGGGCCAGCGCCACCAGTAAGCCACCGGCAACGGGTTCAGGAATGGTGTACTTCTTGAGAAGGGAAACACTGTGTACCAGTTTACGGCCAAGCAGTAAGACCAGCGTTGCGGCAACAAGGGTCGACAACGTATCGAGGTGAATCATAGAAGGCTCCTTATTCTGCGCGTATTCCATCCATACGCGGCGTTATCCTGGCTGGTTTGCGCTCGTCATGAGCCCCCAGCGCAAAAAGTGTAATTTTTTTTCCTGATGGGGTGTAGAAAAGGTGCCCGCTGCGGCAGATTTTCTTATCTTTTTTTGCTGGCAATCGTTTGCTTTTACCAACTGGTCAGATAAAATGCCCGCTTTTCTACCGTGGGATTGCTGCCGATGTCCGTTAACACCATAGAGTCTCCCGATGCGCAACCGATTGCGCAGTCGCGAAACAGTGAATTGATCTACCGCCTTGAAGATCGCCCACCGCTGCCTCAAACCTTGTTCGCCGCTTGTCAGCATTTACTGGCGATGTTTGTTGCGGTGATCACGCCGGCTCTGCTGATTTGCCAGGCGCTTGGTTTACCGGCTCAGGACACACAACACATCATCAGCATGTCCCTGTTCGCCTCTGGCGTGGCCTCGATTATTCAGATTAAAGCGTGGGGTCCGGTGGGATCGGGTTTGCTGTCGATTCAGGGCACCAGTTTTAACTTTGTGGCACCGCTGATTATGGGCGGCACAGCGCTGAAAACCGGTGGTGCAGATGTCCCGACCATGATGGCGGCGCTGTTCGGCACACTGATGCTGGCAAGCTGCACGGAAATGGTTATCTCCCGCGTACTGCACCTGGCGCGCCGCGTGATTACCCCGCTGGTATCCGGCGTGGTGGTGATGATTATCGGCCTGTCTCTGATTCAGGTTGGCCTGACTTCCATCGGCGGCGGTTATGGCGCAATGGCCGACCACACCTTCGGCGCACCGAAAAACCTGCTGCTGGCAGGCGTGGTGCTGGCGATCATTATTCTGCTTAACCGTCAGCGTAACCCTTACCTGCGTGTCGCGTCACTGGTGATCGCCATGGCGGCCGGTTATCTGCTGGCATGGGCACTGGGAATGCTGCCGGAAAATACTGCGCCAGCCAGCAGTGCATTCATCACCATCCCGACCCCGCTGTACTACGGCCTGGGCATAGACTGGAGTCTGCTGGTGCCACTGATGCTGGTCTTTATGATCACCTCGCTGGAAACCATCGGTGATATTACTGCCACGTCTGATGTCTCTGAGCAGCCGGTTTCTGGCCCGCTGTACATGAAACGCCTGAAGGGCGGCGTGCTGGCAAACGGCCTGAACTCGTTTGTCTCTGCGGTGTTCAACACCTTCCCGAACTCCTGCTTCGGCCAGAATAACGGCGTGATCCAGCTGACCGGCGTTGCCAGTCGTTATGTTGGTTTTGTGGTGGCGCTGATGCTGATCGTACTCGGCCTGTTCCCGGCGGTGAGTGGTTTTGTGCAGCACATTCCTGAGCCTGTGCTTGGCGGCGCAACGCTGGTGATGTTCGGGACTATCGCTGCATCGGGTGTGCGCATTGTCTCGCGCGAGCCGCTGAACCGCCGCGCGATCATGATTATCGCGCTGTCTCTGGCTGTCGGCCTGGGCGTGTCTCAGCAGCCGCTGATCCTGCAGTTCGCCCCGGACTGGCTGAAAAACCTGCTCTCTTCCGGCATCGCGGCTGGCGGTATTACAGCCATCGTACTGAACCTCGTTTTCCCGCCTGAAAAAAATTGATCGCCATCACGGCAGGCAGTCAATGCCTGCCGTGACATCTAATTACACCATTCCCGCCTTGAGCATTGCGCATAAATCGTGCATAACTCCTTTATGTGCGTTTCGCGGGATGGAAGACCATGAAATTTATTGGAAAGCTGCTTGTTTATCTTCTGATAGCCCTGTTAATTGTGGTTCTGGCGTTCTATTTCCTGCTCCAGACTCGCTGGGGTGCGTCTGAGGTCAGTAGCTGGGTCACGGTCAATACCGATTACGAACTCAGTTTCGACCAGATGGATCACCGCTTCTCGTCACCTTCCCACATTATTCTGGAAAACATCACCTTTGGCCGCGACGGTAAACCCGCCACACTGGTTGCGAAAAAAGTGGATATCGGTTTAAGCAGCCGCCAGATAACCGATCCGCTGCACATGGATACCATCACCCTGTATGACGGAACGCTGAATCTCTCTCCGCAAACGGCGCCTTTGCCCTTCCAGGCAGACCGCTTGCAGTTAAACAACATGGCCTTTAACAGCCCAAATACCGACTGGGATCTGAGCGCGCAGAAAGTGACGGGCGGCGTGAGCCCGTGGCAGCCAGAGGCAGGTAACGTGCTGGGTAAAAACGCGCAGATTCAGATGAGTGCAGGTTCGCTCACCCTGAATGGCGTGCCAGCCAGTAACGTGCTGATCCAGGGGCAGCTCAACGGTAAAGAGGTGGTGCTGAACACCATTGGCGCGGATATGGCGCGCGGCTCACTCACCGGCTCTGCCCTGCGTAATGCTGATGGCAGCTGGATTATCGATTCCATGCGCCTGAATGACATCCGCCTGCAAAGCGATAAATCGCTGATGGATTTCTTTGCCCCTGTGACCACGCTGCCTTCCTTGCAGATTGGCCGGCTGGAGGTGACCGATGCCCGCCTGCAAGGCCCGGACTGGGCAGTGACCGATCTCGATTTAAGCTTGCGCAACCTGACCCTGAGCAAAGGCGACTGGCAAAGCCAGGAGGGGCGGTTATCGATGAACGCCAGTGAGTTTATCTATGGCTCTGTGCATCTGTTCGACCCAATCCTGAATGCAGAATTCGCCCCGCAGGGCATTGCGCTGCGTCAGTTTACTTCTCGCTGGGAGGGCGGCATGGTGCGTACCTCCGGCAACTGGCAGCGCGACGGGAAATCGCTGGTGCTGGACGATGCCGCCATTGCCGGGCTGGAATACACTCTGCCGCAGAACTGGAAAACCCTGTGGATGGACTCGCTTCCGGAATGGCTGAACAGCGTGACGCTGAAAAAATTCGGCCTGAGCCGCAACCTGGTGATTGATATCGATCCGGCCTTCCCGTGGCAAGTTACCTCTCTGGACGGCTACGGCGCGAACCTGCAACTGGCGAAAGACCGCCAGTGGGGCGTGTGGAGCGGCAGCGCAACGCTGAATGGCGCAGCGGCGACCTTTAACCGCGTGGACGTTCGGCGCCCGTCGCTCACGCTGAATGCCAACGCATCGACGGTTAACATCAGCGAGCTGAGCGCCTTTACCGAGAAAGGCATTCTGGAGGCCACCGCGACGGTTTCACAGCTGCCGCCACGGCAAACCACAGTCAGCCTGAACGGGCGAGGCGTGCCGCTGAACGTGATCGAACACTGGGGCTGGCCAGCACTGCCGATTGCGGGGGATGGCAATGTGCAGTTGACCGCCAGCGGCAGCGTGCAGGACAAGGCCCCGCTGAAGCCGACCGTTAACGGGAAGCTGAATGCGGTGAATATGGATAAGCAGCAGGTGCAGCAGACGATGACGGACGGCGTGGTTTCAGCACCACCCTCACCCCAGCCCTCTCCCTGAAAGGGAGAGGGAGCAAACCCTTCCCTCGCCCCTTTGGGGAGAGGGTCAGGGTGAGGGGAATTAAAGGTGAATCACCACCTCATTCCCCTCGGCTTTCACTACCACGCCCCACTCGCTACCCGCATGTGAACCGCCTTTCACGCCGCTCACCTGCTGCACGTTGCGCAGGCAGACGGACCAGTTTCGCGCTTCACCTTCACCTTTAATGGTCACCGTGCTGCCGCTGCGTGTGGCCTTCAGCGTAAACACAACAGAGCCATTCGCCGCAGGTACTTCGCTGACAGCCGTTGCGCCATCGCCCAGGTTAAACAGCTGGAAGGCGGTGCCCTCGTTCCACGCGTAGTCTGGCTTCTGGTTGTTGTTGCCCAATGCCAGCAGGGTGTTATCACGCACATACACCGGCAGGCTGCGGAAGTCGTGCTGCTGTTTATGCCAGCGGCTGCCCTGGATTTCATCGTTGTGCCACAGGTGTGTCCAGCGTCCTTCCGGCAGATAAAACTGCACATCACCCGCTTCGGAAAACACCGGCGCAACCATCATGGAATCACCGAGCATATACTGGCGGTCGAGATAATCGCACGCCGGATCGTCCGGGAATTCCAGCATCATCGCCCGCAGCATCGGAGTGCCCAGTTCACGCGCCAGCGCAGCCTGACGATATAAATACGGCATCAACTGGCATTTCAGCTGGGTGAAATGGCGCACCACGTCGCAGGACTCATCATCGTACGCCCACGGCACACGGTAGGATTTGCTGCCATGCAGGCGACTATGGCTGGAGAACAGCCCGAACGCGCACCAACGTTTGTAGACGTGCGCCGGGGCCGTATTTTCGAACCCGCCGATATCGTGGCTCCAGAAGCCAAAGCCAGACAGACCAATCGACAACCCACCGCGCAGGCTTTCTGCCATCGATTCGTAGTTGGCGTAGCAATCGCCGCCCCAGTGCACCGGGAACTGTTGCGCCCCTACAGACGCAGAACGGGCAAACAGCACCGCCTCTTCTTCGCCAACAGTTTCTTTCAGTACGTTCCACACCAGTTCGTTATAGATATAAGCGTAGTGGTTGTGCATTTTCTGCGGATCCGAGCCATCGAACCACTGCACATCGGTCGGGATACGTTCGCCGAAATCGGTTTTGAAGCAATCCACGCCAATATCCACCAGGCCTTTCAGCTTGTCGGCGTACCATTTGCAGGCTTCCGGGTTGGTGAAGTCATAAATCGCCAGGCCAGGCTGCCATTTGTCCCACTGCCATACAGAGCCATCCGGGCGCTTAAGCAGATAACCTTTCTCTTTCAGTTCGTTAAACACCGGCGATTTCTGGCCAATGTACGGGTTGATCCACACGCAGACTTTTAGCCCTTTTTCTTTCAGGCGGCGGATCATCCCTTTCGGATCCGGGAAGGTCACCG
Source organism: Enterobacter sp. Tr-810 (assembly GCF_011752765.1). Classification (NCBI taxonomy): domain Bacteria; kingdom Pseudomonadati; phylum Pseudomonadota; class Gammaproteobacteria; order Enterobacterales; family Enterobacteriaceae; genus Enterobacter; species Enterobacter sp. Tr-810. The sequence goes on from NZ_VWWW01000007.1 coordinate 130,242, forward strand.
GGTCCCACTCGAAATCACACCACTGGAAGGCTTTCATCCAGAAGCAGTCGAAGTGGAAAACGTGCAGCGGCAGGTCGCGCTCAGCCATACCGTCGATAAAGCTGTTTACCGTGGCTTCGTCATAGTTGGTGGTGAACGAGGTGGTCAGCCACAGGCCGAAAGACCATGCCGGCGGCAGCGCCGGACGCCCGGTGAACTGCGTATAGCGGTTTAATACCGCTTTCGGAGTTGGGCCGTCGATCACGAAATATTCCAGATGCTCGCCTTCAACGCTGAACTGCACTTTGGAGACTTTCTCAGAGCCGATTTCAAACGAGACGTTCTCCGGGTGATTCACCAGCACGCCGTAGCCGCGGTTGGTGAGGTAGAACGGGATATTTTTGTACGACTGTTCGGTACTGGTGCCGCCGTCGCGGTTCCAGGTTTCGACCGTCTGACCGTTGCGCACCAGCGCGGTAAAGCGCTCGCCCAGCCCGTAGACCGTTTCGCCCACGCCCAGATCCAGACGTTCGAAGAGATAGTTGCGATCGGTGTTGCTGTCCTGCACGTAGCCGTTATTTTTCAGCTGACTACCGGTAATACGCTGGCCATTACGCAGGAAATCCAGCGCCCAGAACTCACCCTTAGTGACACGCACGCTGAGGTTACCGCTTTTCAGCTCAGCAAATTCCGCGTTGTTTTCAATCTCTACCTTCACGTCTTTGAGTACGTTCAGCGGATAATGTGGGCCGTTATCCAACGCCCCCTGGAAGTGCTCAATGCGCACCCCGACAATCCCTTCCTGCGGTGCGAACAGGCGAACCGTAAACATCAGGGTATCGAGCTGCCAGGTACGCTCGCGCACATCGCGCGGCGCAACGTAGACCACCAGGTCGTTGCCCTGCTGTTCCACATCGAATACCTGCACCGGGTAAGTGACATTCAGGCCCGGTTGAATGAGCCAGTTTCCATCACTGATTTTCATCTTATCGTCCTCTTAGTTCTGTAATTCTTTGCTGACCGGCAGGTTCTCAAACTCCTGCTGGTTGCGGCGCGCGCCCTGCGCCAGCTCGCCCATGATTTTGGTCAGGAATGGCGTTTTCAGCGTGTAATAGCGTTTGGCGATGATGGCGCTCAGCACATAGCACACCGCCGGTGCCAGCGTGAACAGGCCAACAATAATGCTGATGGTCGCGCTGTTTTGCGTTTTGGCTGCGGCATCGTAGCCACCGCCTGCCAGCATCCAGCCAATCATTGCCCCACCCAGCGCCAGGCCGAGTTTCAGCACGAACAGCGTGCCCGCAAAGCTGATGCCGGTAAGGCGTTTGCCGTTAGTCCATTCGCCGTAGTCGACGGTGTCGGACATCATCACCCACTGGATCGGCGTGACCAGCTGGTGCAGCACGCCGATCACAAAGATGAAGGCGAACATCAAAATCGTGGCGTGGAACGGCACGAAGAACATCGCCACGCTGACCACCGCCAGGGCGGCGTTGGTCCACCAGAAGATGCTGACTTTGCATTTCCAGTCGGTGAGCGGTTTGGCGAGCGCGGAGCCAATCAGGTTGCCGACGCAATAGGTAGTGAGGAACGCGACGAAAATTTCCGGCGAGCCCATGATCCAGGTGCAGTAGTACATCATCGCCCCGCCGCGCACGCAGACGGCAAGGATGTTGAGGATGGTGAGCACACCCACGATACGCCACTGGTCGTTGTTCCAGATATCGCGCAGGTCTTCACGCATGGAGGTGGTGCTCGGCGGCACCTGGATGCGCTCTTTAGTGGTGAAGAAGCAGAACGCCAGCATCAGGAACGCGACCACCGACAGCACGGCAATCCCGCCCTGGAATCCAAAGGCTTTGTCTTCGCCGCCAATCAGGTTCACCAGCGGCATCATCAGCACGGTGGAGAGCATTCCGCCCGCCGTCGCCAGGACAAAGCGCCATGATTGCAGGGAGATACGTTGCGTGGGGTCGTTGGTGATAACCCCGCCCAGCGCGCAGTAAGGGATGTTGACCACGGTGTAGAGCAGAGTCAGCAAGGTGTACGTGACGGCAGCGTAAATCAGTTTGCCGTTATGGCTGAGATCCGGCGTGGTGTACGCCAGCACGCAGACGATGCCAAACGGGATGGCGCCGAACAGTATCCACGGCCGGAACTTGCCCCAGCGGCTGCGGGTGCGGTCGGCAATCAGGCCCATGCACGGATCGGAGATCGCATCCAGTGCACGCGCCAGCAGGAACATCGTCCCGACAAACCCGGCAGGAATGCCGAAGATATCGGTGTAGAAAAACATCATGTACAGCATGACGTTATCAAAAATGATGTGGCTGGCGGCGTCACCCATGCCGTACCCAATCTTCTCTTTTACTGACAGAACTTCACTCATCTTTTTTTATCCTTCACGCTGTAAGAGGCGCTGAGACCGGTTTCACATGTTGTAAACCATTGGTGAAGGGGCGGGTATTGTGATTTCTGGTTAGCAGGTTATGTTTCTTCTTTTTTGTGATCGCGATAAAAGTTGATGGACACAAAATGCTAACGTGAGGATTTTCTTAGGAATTAACTGAAATGGCTTAATGCAGGTCAAAAGAGACGTGAAAAAAGTGTGTCGGGGTATGTGGTAAATGCCTGAAAGTAGCTATAATGCGCCCCGCCTCCATGTAGCAATGCAGGCGCGGAAGATCGTCATCTCCGGTGAGGTGGCTGGACTTCAAATCCAGTTGGGGACGCCAGCGTTCCCGGGCAGGTTCGACTCCTGTGATCTTCCGCCAAAAGTTTAATGCATACTAATAATATATTTTATATCTCACCTTTATCGTTTTGCTTAAGTAAACTATTTATTTGCGGCACTTCACATTTTTTATTCTCGGTTGTATTAAAGCTTTCAAAATCCTAAAAAAATTAACATGATATGTTAATGCAACATGGAAACCGAGAGGAAAAATAATGTTAGATCCAATTCTCAAACATCATATCAATAAATTTAAATCATCATTTGAACTGAACTCAAACGGAAGAAACCCACAAGAAACTAAAGTATTAGAATCTCAATGTTTCGAAAGATTTGTCAATTATGTCATGTTTAGCATCGATGATCCTGAAATTTTTACAGGGGATATTGACCTCCTAGAATTTATATCTGTAGGTGGCGGGAATGATACAGGCATCGACGGAATTGGAATTCGAATAAATGAAAAGGTAGTCCGAAGCATTGATGAAGTAAAAGAAATCGCTAAAAACTCTAGAAAATTAAATATTGATTTTATCTTTACTCAATCAAAGTTATCGTCAGGTTTTAACCTTGGAGAATTTAGCAAATTTAGCCTTGGAATTAAGAATTTTTTCTCAGAGAATTATTTGCCTGAGAACCAACATTTAAAAGAAATAAAAAAAATCAAAAACTTTATCTATTCTGATGACCAAATAATTTCCAAACTCGACAACACTCCATCAATATATATTTATTATATTACTACTGGGGATGCAAAAAATATAGATGAAAATTATCTTGGAGCGAAGAAATCTCTCGAAGATGATATAAACAATCTCGGTATGTATTTTGGGAATGTGTTGATTGAAAGCATTAACGGAAAGCAACTTATAAAATACTGCAATGAATTAGAGAATAAATTTGAAGTTTATTTGACGGTGCAAGACATTATTCCATTAATAGTTAACATGGATAATAAAGATGATATTAAAAAGTCATATGCCTTTACTTGTAAAGCGCCTGAATTTCTTAAAATACTAACAAAAGAAGATGGTCAACTTCGCCGCTCTCTATTTAATAGTAATGTGAGGGATTATCTTGGCAACAAAGGTAGCGTTAACTCCGAGATAGAAAGCACAATAAAGAAAGAACCAGAGATGTTTTTATTATGCAATAATGGCATTACCATTGTCTGCACCGAATTTGAGCAAGTCAGAGATAAATTAGTAAAAATAGAAAACCCTCAAATAGTAAACGGTTGCCAAACTAGTAACAGCATTTTTCATTTAAGAGATCAAAATAATATTGATCGAATTCAACTTATTGTTCGCTTGATTTCCACTGAGAATTTAAACATAGCCAATAATATTGTCCGAGGCACAAATAAACAGAATCAAGTTTTAGATGAAGCGTTTGAAGCCACATTACCTTTTCACCAAGATGTATTAGAGCCATTCTTTAATACTTATGAAGGTGATACAAAATTATATTATGAACGCAGGGCTAAGCAATACAATAACGTTTCTAATGTAAAAAAAACTCAAGTTGTAAATCTTAGAATATTAATTCATACGTTTACATCTACCTTCCTTAGCAAACCCCATGAATCACATCTTCATGAAGCAAAACTTCTAGAAGAATATGGTGGGAATGCAAGTAAAAGAAAAATTTTTAAGGAAAAGCATGACCCAACAATTTATTATTGCTGTGCATTGATATGGTATATGTTTGAAAAAGGAACTAGGGATAACAAAATCCCATCTAAACTTAGAACTTATAAACATCATTTATATTATATCTTCTCCAAGTTGTGTGGACCATCACCATCAAATTTAGATAAATCAAAAAATGTTACTAAATACTGTAATAATTTATTAAATGGACTAACAAATAAGAATTTCCCAGCTCTACTGGAAAAAACCATTGAGATATTCGACTATTCTCAAAAAAAATGGGAAGAGTTTGGAAAAAGCGCATACGGGATCAAAGACAATAAGGAATTTACAGATCTCGTCAGTAACATCATAGTCGAGTTAACTCAAGTTAGAGAAGAGAAAGTGGATGAGGAGTATAAAAATGAAGATAAATATGAAGGTAAAATTGTAAACATTATCAAGCGAAAAGATCATTGGTTTGGATTTATAAAACTGGAAGAATTCCAAGATAATATTTACTTTGATAATAGAGGTACTGACTACTCGCTTACTTCGCTCTCGCCTGGGGTAAACATAATATGTGAAGTGGAGAAGGGTGTATCTAAACCATATGCAACAAATATTACGATGATAGAATAAGTTATGCAAAAGATGGTGTATCGAACAAGATCCACCATCTTAAATTAATTTTTCTTATTATTCAGTTTTGCTAAACATGCCTCTTTAACCCACTTACTAAAATTCCCTTTCCCCGCAGCTTTCTCAATCTGTTCCAAAAGCTCATCCTCAAATCGAATGTTCTTCATGGTGCTCTTAGTACGGTCAAAATTTGGTTTCTTTTTCTCTTGCATGGTAGGTACCACTTCGGTTAGTTTATCTGCGCGTGGTACCTACCACACGGATTCAGAATTCTTACAACGCCCAGCAGTGTTGGAGCACTAAAGGGCGTCTAACCTCACCAACTATCAAGGAGTTGATTATGGCTGATTTGCATTCTACCTCAGACACCAACGAAACCGGAACCGAGCGTTCGTTAATTGTGGGATATCGCCCGAAGGTTCACGACAAATCTACACCCAATATTATTCTTTCTGGCAAATGGCTGCGCGCTGCGGGGTTTGAAACCGGACATCAGGTTACGGTGAAGGTCATGAAAGGCTGCATCGTGTTGATGGCGTATAGCGAGAACGAACAGAAGTTGCTGGATGATTACAAGCAAGCGCAAGCGAAGTTGACCGAAATACAGGGTGCATTGGCTCATTAGTTTTTCCGGAAACCTGGATAACAAAACAGACGGGTAAGCCTGGAGGCAACAAAATGAAAACGTTAAATGAAGCGATTGCATCCCGTCCACCGGAAAGCCAGCTGCGAGTTAAAGAGATGGCAGAGGAAATGAGCCTTGCAATCGATCAGCAACTGGATCAGAAAGAGGAAAAGCTGTCGCAAGCAACTTGTAAGCCGGACTAACAAGTTCCACCTGGGGTTAAGAACTCATAATAAGCATCATTATTCATGTTTGGTGACGTGTTCCCTCTCTCCCAAAGGGAGAGAGGACAACCGTGCAGACTTTTTTTGAGGGGAATTCCCGAGCCCCAGCGGGGTAAATACTATTCCCCCAACCGCATATGCAGCAACGGAAACGGATTCCCTTGCCCGTCCAGCGCTGAGCGGCCAATCTGCTCAAACCCCATATGGCGATAAAACGCGACGCCCTGCGGGTTTTGCTCGTTAACATCCACTTCGTTCGCGCCAAAATGTTCAATGGCGTATTTCAGCAGTAATTTGCCCACACCTTTGCCACGGCTTACGTCATCGACAAATAACATCTCAATACGGTTTTCATCGACGCCTAAAAAGCCGTGAATCGCTCCCGTTTCATCACGGGCAATCACGACCCGGAGGTTGGGTAAATACGCGTTAAGCAATAACGGGCGCAGCGCCGCAATATCGCTTTCCTGTAAAAAGTGGTGAGTGGCACGAACAGAAGATTCCCAGATCGCGACAAGACGTTCGAATTGTGAGGGGATGGCGGTTTCTATTTTCATCGGGGGATCATGGCTATCAGCCAGCCTAAAATCAAGCCATCAGAAGTAGAGAAAGTCTTAGGCCAAAAGGAAAAAGTTGCAGGGCTAATGCAAAGGCATGAATGTGAAAGCGCCAGCCAAGAACAAAACTTCGATCTGAATACGATGGCTACATAAGCGGCTGGAGATCCTGAAATGGCAGATCAAAGCGATGGCTTTCTCAAAGATGAATATTTAAAACTACAGGACCAATACGAAGACTACGATCGCAGGGCTTTAGTGATAAAGGGGTGGATTGGTGCTGGCGCCTTAGCTGGGTTCGCATTGGGTACTAATGCAGACAAACATGTCACATTACTCACCCTGTTTGCTATTTCGTTGATCGCCCTGTGCTTCTGGTATCTCGAAGCAAAATGGAAAACATTCCAGTATGCTATTGCGGATCGAATCCGGATTATTGAAGCGCACTTTCGCCAGGACCCACATGTGTTATTCAAAGATCCGAAGCCACTACAAATATATCATTGGTGGTTTAAGTCTTACTCGAAAGATGAACCCATCTACGGTTACGAGACCGCCTACAGACCAGCCAAAAAATGGCAACGATTCAGAAGCGCTGCATTTCAGGATTTTGTTCACCTACCCTATTCGCTCATTATTGTCCTCTGCATTTTGATAGGGGTAATAGATTCAATAGCGGATAAGCCTCCCTCAGATCCATGCAAACCTACATGTGTTCTGTCCCAAGTTGTGCCAGGAATTGCAGTACCTTCAACCGCCTATGTCTGTATCTTGAGCAAATAATAACGCTTCTCTGCGACCTGTCCCCCTCACCCTAACCCTCTCCCAAAGGGAGAGGGGACTCATTGAACTACGCCCGCACCTCCATCACCGCATACACCCCATCCTTCGGCACGATCACGGTGACATTTTCCACCGGCACACCCGCCGCGAGGTGAATATCCTGCAACTGCTGCAACGAGCGCGGGAAGATGTGTTCCCAGCCAATGCAGCGCAGGGTAAAGTCGATTTGCGGGCTACTGGTCAGCATGTTCGACACAATCACCGCGCCGCCAGGCCTCACCAGCCGCAGCGCGCGTTGCAAAAAAATCGCCGCATCGGCGTCATTGAAATACTCGAAAATTCCCAGCGCGTCGACCAGTTCGGCCTGATGGTCACCCAGCTCAAGCAGGAGATCCTCATTGCGCACCAGGGTATGCACCAGATCGCGTCTGAGCAAAGTCAGCTGTTCACCCACGGTCAACCCTTCCTGCGCGGCCATGGTTTCCGCCCAGCGCAGGGCAACCGGGTCCTTATCCACCAGCGTCAGATACACCTGCTGACCCTCGAGCTTCGCATTACGCAGCGCCTCCAGTACCGGGATGGCGGCACCACTCGCCAGGCTCACCCAGTTGTTCTCACTCTTGTTGTGGATGTACCTCTCCACCAGTGCAGCCAGTACCTTTGCGCGGGAACGAACACCGATGGCATCGTTGGCATGGATAAACCACTGGCGGCTGTCGCTGTCCATTTTTGTGCCTTCGGGGAGGCGGTCTTCCAGCGGATTTTGCACCACAAACAGCGCCAGCGCAGTGGGGACAAGCCGGGTGCGCCAGGCTTCCAGCGCCGGGCGATTGCGGTAAGCCTGCTCAGAATAACGGTTTTGAGGGACAAGCGCCGCCCGCCCTCCTTCTTCGAATTCAATCAGCGGCGGTCGCAGTGCCGGATCGGCTTTCAGCGCCCGATCAAGCGCAGCGATCTCACGCGCAGTGTCGTCCTTCATCGGCCACTGGTCGCTAACGTCGGGAAAAGAGGCGCTAAAAATGGTCATATTCGCCGGCGCATTGTCGCGAAAAGGCTGCCAGTTCATCTCGTCGTCTCCCGTTGCGCTTTTAACGGAAGTCTATCCAGGCAGGCCAGTAATACCCTACGAAGAAAGCACGATCTTCACTGCTTAACCCACACGAGTTGATCCACCTGGAACCCCAAACTACGTGCAGTCTTCAGGTAATCCTGCTTCACCGCATCCGGGATGGTTGGCGTGCGCGACAGGATCCACAGGTAGTCGCGGTTCGGGCCGCTGACCAGCGCGTACTGATACTTATCGTCCAGCCTGATCACGTTATACCCGCCGTAGAACGGGCCGAAGAACGACACCTTCAGCGCGGCGGTAGTTGGCGCGCCGGTGAAGTACGCTTTACCCTGGCTCTCGTTCCACTCGTTCTTCTCCGGATCGTAACCCCGGTTAAGGACGCTAATACCGCCGTCGCTGCGCTCGCCATAGGTTGCCGTTACCTGCTCCAGCCCGCGCTCAAAGCGGTTTTCCAGGCGGGCGATTTCATACCATTTGCCGAGATAGCGGCTGGCATCAAAGCCGGTAATAGGCTGCACGCCTTTCGGCGGCGTGGGTGATTTACAGGCCACCAGAGTCAGGGCAATGGCGACACCGGTGACAACAGGCCATAGCTTCATGAGAATTCCTTTCATTTACGCGGTTGGATGTTAAGTGTAGTGCAGCGCTCTGGCGCTTCATCCCGTCGGGGAAAATTCGTAGTATATTGAGATTATTCCACCTCTCCGGATGCAGACATGGCCTACTCCATCGGCGAATTCGCCAGACTCAGCGGCATCACTGCCACCACGCTGCGCGCGTGGCAGCGCCGCTATGGTTTGCTCAAGCCGCAGCGCACAGAGGGTGGCCACCGTCTTTACAGCGAAGAAGACGTGCAGCAGGCGCTGAAAATCCTCGACTGGGTGAAAAAAGGCGTGCCGATTGGCCAGGTCAAACCGCTGCTGGAACGCCCGGTGCCGCGTCGCACCAACAACTGGCAGACGCTGCAACAGACCATGCTTGAGCGTCTCAAAGAGGGCAAAATCGAGTCCCTGCGCCAGATGATCTACGACGCTGGTCGGGAATATCCGAGGGCAGAACTGGTGGCAAACGTCCTGCGTCCGCTGCGCAGCCAGGTTTCAGCCAACGTTCCCGCAGCCATGACGCTGCGTGAAATCCTCGACGGCATCTTCATCGCCTACACCTCGTTTTGCCTGGAGGGCGATAAAAAAGCCCCGGGCGACAACCTCCTGCTCACCGGCTGGTACCTGAACGATCCTTGTGAAGTCTGGCTCGAAGCCTTAACACGTACCGGCCAGGGTCACCGTATCGACATTTTGCCCACGCCTCCTGCCATGCTGGCACCGGAGATTTTTCCGGACAGGAAATGGCTGCTGGTGACCCGCGGCAAACTCACCGCGGCGCGGAAAAAACAGGTGGAGCAGTGGCAGCAGCAGGTATCGCTGGACGTCATTATCCTCTGATTATTTTCCTCTGCGGGAAACTTCACGAAAAGTTGAATATTTTCCCGCGCCACAGATGCTAACGTTTTCCTGTGACTGATAACTCCACAGGAAGACACCGTGAAAAAGACAACTCCCCTGCTGATCCTGGCCGCCATGGCCTTTGCCCCCGCCGCGTTTAGCGCCCCTGTCGGTACGCTGAGCGTTCACGTTCTTGACCAGCAAACCGGTACACCGCCTCCAGGCGTTACCGTCACGCTGGAAAAGCAGCAGCAGGATAAATGGACCCCGCTTGCCAGCGGCAAAACCGACCAGGACGGACGCATCAAATCCCTCTACCCGGAGGATCAGGATATGCAGCCAGGTGTCTACAAAGTGACGTTCAAAACGGCTGATTACTTCCACGCGAAGAAGCTGGACACGTTCTTCCCGGAGATCCCGGTGCTGTTCACCGTGACTCGCACCAACGAAAAGCTGCACATCCCGCTTCTGCTTAGCCAGTACGGTTACTCGACTTACAAGGGTAGTTAATTCCCATTGATTTTAAACGGAAAGAAAAAATAACCCCGCCAATACTTGGACAAATTACACATGTTGTGTAAGTTTTAAGTATGACTCTGGAGGTAAATACCATGACAACGAAACCTGTGCTCGGTATTAGCGGATGCTTGACCGGTTCCGCCGTTCGCTTTGACGGCGGACACAAGCGTATGGGCTTTGTCATGGACGAACTGGCTCAGTGGGTCAGCTTCAGGCCGGTCTGCCCTGAAATGGCGATTGGCCTGCCTACGCCGCGCCCTGCCATTCGTTTAACGCTGACAGATAGCGGCGACACGCAACTGCGTTTCAGCAAGCCACCTCACGAAAACCTCACGCAGAAAATGGCGGATTTTACGGCGGATTACCTGCCTAAAATCGACGATCTGGCGGGATTTATCGTCTGTGCGAAATCGCCAAGCTGCGGCATGGAGCGCGTACGTCTGTATGATGAAAACGGCAACCGGGGCCGCAAGGAGGGTGTCGGGCTGTTCACCGCCGCCCTCCTTGAAACCAGGCCGTGGCTGCCCGTGGAGGAAGATGGTCGTTTGCACGACCCGGTGCTACGGGAAAACTTCATCGAGCGCGTATTTGCCCTGCATGAGCTGAATACCCTGCGAGCCAACGGCCTGACGCGCCGCACGCTGCTGGATTTCCACAGCCGCTACAAACTACAGCTGCTGGCGCACCATCAGGCGGGCTACCGCGAGATCGGCCCGTTCGTCGCTTCGTTGCACGAGTGGGAAGATCTGGACGCTTTCTTTGTGGCGTACCGGGATAAGCTGATGGCGATCCTGAAGCAACCTGCCTCGCGGAAAAATCACACTAACGTGCTGATGCATATTCAGGGCTACTTCCGAAATCAGCTCAACAGCCGCCAGCGTGGCGAACTGCGCGATGTGATCCTGCACTATCGCGACGGGCTACTGCCAATTCTCGCGCCGCTGACTCTGCTCAAACACTACATGGCCGAATATCCTGACCGGTATCTGATGACGCAAAACTATTTTGATCCCTATCCGGACGATTTAGGTCTGCGCCTGGCTATCACCTGAAAGAAAGTATGCGAAGGGTCCATGGAACGAAAGAGGCCCCAGGCAGTACCCCGTTTAGACGACACCCTCACTGTCGTCTTTTTTTTACGCTGCGCTCAGCGCCTGAGCCAACGCCTGGCTGAACTGCGGTAACTTGTCGCGATTCGCCGCCGCCACTTCATAAAACGCCAGCGGTGGCAGCCAGTTCATGCCCACATACAGCGCGCTGGCTTTCATTGGGCTGAGTACCTCATCCATCGAGCTTTGGATCAGCCCTTCGTGGGAGTAGGTAAACGGACTGGCGCCTGCGGAAGTGACCACCATCAGGCTTTTCCCTTTCAGGGCATCGCCACCCGCACCAAACGCCCAGCCGTACTGCCACACTTCATTCAGATAGCCTTTCAGCATCGGCGTCAGGTTGAACCAGTGAGTCGGGTAGATAAACACCACGCGGTCAACGCCGTCATAAGCCGCCTGCTCTGCCGCCACATCGATGGCGTTCACGTCGTTGCCGTACATCGCTTCCAGGTTGCGGACGATGACGTTATCCACACCTTCCGCTGTCTGCTGTAACGCCTTGATAATACGAGACTGAGATGCATAAGGGTGGGATACAATCGCTAAGGTTTTCATGGGTGTCTCCTTTATTGTTGTTCCGGCATTACGCCTTTTACCAGCCAGGCGTTCGTACTGGCGGCGGCCTGACGGTAGTGAATGATCTCCTGATAAGCAGGGGAATCGTGCCAGGCGTGTGCCTGTTCCACGCTGTCGAACTGCAACATCACCAGCATCCCCTGCGGGCCGTTGCCTTCCACGGTGTCGCACTGGCCGCCCATCACCAGGCGTTTACCACCAAAGGCTTTATAGCTGGCCTCGACTTTTTCCCGGTACGGCTGCATCGCCGCGGGGTCATGAATAACCACATCAAAAATGAAATAAGCAGGCTCGGATACGTTCATACAAGTTCCTCACTGTGGGTTGATGGCGAAAGTATGTGCCCGTTTACTCGTAACGAGAATTAGGGTTATGGTTGATAGATAATCAACTTCAGGTTGTGAATGGGGAGTGAAACATGGAGTTATCACAGCGCGTTCGCGCAATCGTCTCGTTCGTCGAAGCCGCCAGCGCGGGCAGCTTTGCCGCCGCCGCACGCAGCCAGGGGATCAGCCCTGCCGCGGTCAGTAAAAACATCGCCGGGCTTGAGCAGGCGCTGGGCGTCAGGCTGATGAACCGCACCACGCGTACGCTGAGTCTGACCGAAGAAGGAACCGCCTTTTTGCAGCAGGCGCGGATTGCTATTGGCGCGCTGGATACGGCGATGGACGCCGTGGTGGCACGCAAAATGGAAACCCGCGGCCATGTGCGTATCTCCACCAGCGCCGCCTTCGGGCGCGAACAGTTGCTCCCGGTGCTGCCGGGGCTGCGGGCACGTTATCCGGGTATCTCTGTGGAGGTGGATTTTGACGACCGGGTGACAGACCTGATTGCCGATGGCTACGACCTGACCATTCGCGGCGGGCGTATTGTCGATTCGTCGCTGATTTCGCGGCCCGTCTGCCAGCTCAAAACCGCGCTGGTTGCCTCGCCGGAGTATCTGGCGCGTTGCGGGATACCCAAAACACCTGCCGACCTGGCGAATCATCATCTTATCGCCCGGCGTTTTTTGGGCGGGCGTGTCTCGCCGTGGGGGTTCAGGGGAAGCGATGGCAGCCTGACCACGCTTGAGCCAGACGCTGCGGCGGTGACCCTCTCCGCGCCAGAAGCCCAGACACAGGCGGCACTGCTGGGGCTGGGTATTGCACAGGTGGGCGTGCATCACGCGCTGGCGCATTTGCAGGCCGGGGCGCTTAAAGCCGTGCTGGTCGGTCAGCACGACCCCGGTAATTACGAGATGGTGATTCAGTATCCCCACCGTGCGCTGGTCGCGCCGCGCGTGAAAGTCACGGTGGAGTATCTGCTGGATGCTTTTCGCCAGGATGCGTCGCTGCATTTCCCGCTCGAAAGGCTGGCGGATTACGCCGCTGGTTAACCCAACGTTCCTCAGGCTGGGGAAGCCAAAAAGACGACTATTTATCAAAGGCATAAAATGATGATAAACACCCTGCATATTCAGAATTATCGCTCAATCCGTGATATGTCGCTGGAGCTGGAACAGCTCAACATCGTCTTCGGTCCAAACGGCACCGGGAAATCGAATATCTATAAGGCGATTTACCTGATGCACAGCGCGGCGCAGGGGCAGTTTTCTCAGGCGCTGGCGAATGAGGGCGGGATTTTGAAAGTGTTCTGGGCGGGTAAAACGCGCAGCGACCAGCTGCGGCGCATGAACCTGGCAGTGGAAACCGAAACCTACGAATACGAATTACAGGTAGGCTTTGTCGAAAAGCTGCCCTATCCGTCGCAGTTTCAGCTCGACCCGGTGATTAAAGAGGAGTCGATCTGGCTGAGCGGCCAGCATCGCCGCCCCTCATCACAGCTGATGAAGCGCAAGAACCAGGCCGTGTTTCTGAATAACGTGCATCACGAAAAAGTGACCCACAGCGGCACGCTGTACGAGAACGAATCGGTGTTCGGGCAGCTCGGCGAACCGCACCTCTACCCGGAAGTGTCGCAGATGCGCGAATCCCTGCGTAACTGGCGCTTTTATCACGAATTTTCAGTCTCATCCGGCTCGGCGATCCGTGCCCCACAGGTTGGCTTCCGCTCGCCGGTGCTGGCCAGCGACGGTTCCAACCTGGCCGCGGCGTTTCAGACGATTGTCGAGATTGGCGACGAGCTGCTGCTGATGCGCATCCTCGATCAGGCATTCCCCGGCTGCGTGTTTTACAGCGACAATTCGGGCGGACGTTTTCGCATGATGATGCAGCGCGAAGGATTAAGCAGACCGCTGGAGCCAGCTGAGTTCTCCGATGGCACGCTGCGTTTCCTGTGCCTGGCGGTGGCACTGTTAAGCCCGCGGCCACCGGCCTTTATCGCCCTCAACGAGCCGGAAAATAGCCTGCATCCGCAGATGCTGCCCGCACTGGCGAGCCTGATTGCTGAGGCCAGCCGCTACTCGCAGATCTGGCTCACCAGCCACTCGCCGGAACTGGCGAAGCTGATTGATAAACACCGTTCGTTTTCGCTGTATCAGCTGTCGATGGCGGAAGGAGAAACGAAGATGGAGCGGCTGGGATAAACGCCGGGTGGCGCTGCGCTTGCACGGCCTACAAATGAGTCCGGAACGTCTTGCGCCATTCCGCCGGGCTGACCCCAAAACGCGCCTTAAACTGCTGGCGATAGGTCACCGCCGACACAAACCCCACCTGTTCGGCTACGTTTTCGATCGGCAGATTGCCGGCTTCAAGGAGGATCTGGCTGCGCCGCAGGCGCTCGGCGGTCAGCCAGTCGGCGACGCTCATGCCAGTGGCTTTCATAAAATGGCGGGTCAGGGTGCGACGGCTCATAGAAACAATCTCCGCCAGAGAGTCCAGATTATGCGGTTCGGTAATATGCTGCTGGAGATAATCGATCAGGCAGTTAATCTGCGCATCACGGGTGTCTTTTGGCACAGGCTGGGCAATAAACTGCGCCTGCCCGCCTTCACGGTGCGGCGGCACAATCATTCGCCGGGCAATCTGGTTCGCCACCACGCTGCCAAAGCGCTGGCGAATAATATACAAACAGCAATCCAGTGCGGCGGCGGTGCCAGCAGACGTGATGATGTTGTCGTCATCAACATAGAGCGCGTTGATATCCAGCTGCACATCCGGGAACTGTGACGCAAACTGGCGTTCGAACTCCCAGTGGGTTGCCGCGCGTTTGCCGTCGAGAATGCCCGCATAGCCCAGTACAAATGAGCCCAGACACAGCCCGACGATCTCCGCGCCCTTGTCCCTTGCCTGAACCAGGCTGTCGAGCAGTCTCTGCGGAGGGCGTTCCAGAACGTGCTGCCAGTAAGGCACCACCACGATATCAGCCTGCACAATCGCGGAATAATCCTGCGTGGCATTGAGCGCAAAGCCGTCTCTGGAGGTCAGTAATCCTGGCTTTTCGGCGCAGATCGTCACGTTAAAGCGCTTTTCACCCGACACCGTATCGCCAAACAGAATGCAGGGAACGGAATAGTGGAACGGGCTAAACCCGTCCACCGCGACAATCGCGACGTTTACTGGCGGCATCGGTCTCTCCTTTCCCCTGGTGGTATTCAGAATATAACGCTTTCGCCGTCCTTTGGAATGCTCAGCACATCACTGAACTGATTGGCCTCGGCGTACTCACGCAGTGCGTGGCGCGTTAACAGGCAATGGTTGATCGCCTCCATATGGGCCGCCACAATCTGCGCCTGCGGCAACAGGAAATGGACGTTCAGCACGTCCTGCTCACCCATGATAATCGGCCCGAAACCCAGTACATGCGCGTAACCGGCATTCAGTACTATTACATCCGGTTGGTGTTTTTGCAGATCGGCCGCCACCTCGTCGCGCCAGATGGTATCGCCTGCGATGTACAGCGTCTTTTCGTCAGGATGGCGGAAGACCACACCACAGGCTTCGCCCAGACGTTCTGCCAGCTCTGGCACGGCGTAAGCGCGATCGGTACCGTGCTGGCCGCCGTGGGTTTTTGCGATGCGGATATCGCCAAAGGCCGTCTCTTCGGTCATCACCGTCAGGTGGGTGAACCCCTGACTGCGCAGCAGCGCGGCATCGCTGTCGTTTTGCACGTAGACAGGTTTGTCTTTGGCGATCAGCTCAATGGCCGCTTGATCCCAGTGATCGTCATGGGTGTGGGTGACAATCACCGCATCGGCATCCAGCAGCGTTTTTACGTCAACGGGCAGTTCGACCATCGGGTTGCGGATGTCTGCGCGCGCCGTGCCAGGAAAACCGGGATACGCGCCTTTTGGTGCCAGCATCGGGTCAATTAAAAAACGTTTTCCGGCGTAGGTCATCAGCTGGGTGGCATTGCGAATGTGGGTGATGTTCATGGGTTATCCTCCGGTTGGTGTGATAAGGAGAATAGCCAGAGGAGCCGTGTTGCGATGTGGGCTAAAGGGCGATGATCGATGGAATCGGGTCAATGTGAAAAGGCGGGTTTCCCCGCCAGACAGCTTACCAACCCGGCACCGCGCCGCCGTTAAAGATAGTCTCTGCCGCTTTCGCCACCTCAGGTGACTGATACGACTGAATAAACTCCTTCACGTTCTCGGCGTCTTTGTTGTCTTCACGCGTCACCACAATGTTCACGTACGGTGAATTTTTGTCTTCGATAAATACCCCGTCATGCACCGGTGACAACCCGGTTTGCTGGAGATAGGTGGTGCTGATAATGGCGACATCGACTTTCGGGTCATCCAGCACGCGCGGCAGTTGCGCCCCTTCCAGCTCCATGATTTTCAGGTTTTTGGGATTCGCGGTGATATCCAGCGCCGTCGGCAACAGGCCCACGTCTGGTTTGAGGGTAATCAGCTTCTCTTTTTGCAGCAGCAACAGCGCGCGGCCGAGGTTGGTCGGATCATTCGGAATGGCAATGGTCGCACCATCCTTCAGGTCAGACACGGATTTTATCTTGCGGGAATAACCGGCCATCGGGAAGACGAAGGTATTGGCTACCGCCACCAGCTTGTAGCCGTGCGCCTTGTTATCTTCTGCCAGGAACGGGCGGTGCTGGAAGACGTTGGCATCCAGTTCACCGTGGTTGGTGGCATCGTTTGGCAGCAGCGAGCCGCTAAAGCCCACAAGCTCGACATCCAGGCCATATTTCTCTTTTGCGACCTTTTTGGCGACTTCCGCCACATCCTGCTCCGCGCCGTTAATCACGCCGACTTTAATGTGTTTGGCATCGCTGCCACCTTGATCGCAACCCGCCAGCAGCAGGCCCGCGAGAACCAGAGCACCCAATCGAAATTTCACCAGACAGTTACTTTTGATAAACGTTTTGATGACTATATCGACAACGAAGCGGCGGGCTAAAAACCGAAAAGGAATCAATAAGAAGGATAAGTTATATACGGTTTTTTTGCCGGGTGGCGCTGCGCTTACCCGGCCTCCGTGAGTGGTCGTTGTAGGCCCGGTAAGCGTAGCGCCACCGGGCGTGGGGTCAGGCAACGGTAGTCCAGTCCTCTACCGTAAGATCCTGCACCATCGCGAAAGCGTGATCGTTAGTGACCACCGTGGTTCCCCTGCTGATCGCGTGTGCGGCAATCAGTTGGTCGAGATCGCCCATCACTTTTCCGCGCTTTTCCATGTCTGCACGCAGTTTGCCGTAAATGGCTGCGGCGTCACTGTCCCAGTGACAAATGGTGATGGTTTTAAGAAATTCCAGGATGGTTTCTTTCAGCCCACAGTTCTGTTTCTTATCAGCACCATAGAGTAATTCCGCCTCCGTGATACTCGAAATACAAACATCTCCCGGCATCAGGCAAGCCATACGGGTGACCACCTCTGGATGTTTTTTAAATAAATGACTCACAATATTTGTATCAAGCATATGCTTCATTAACAAACCCCATCCAGAGGGTCTCTTTTTGTAATGCCCTGGTTTCTCTCCTCCCGACTTAAAAATGAATCAGGCACTGTCGTGTTTTCCAGTAACCGGAAAAAATTATCCCAGCTTTTTTCCTGAGCAATCTTTGCCGTCAATACAACATTCCCCTGCTCATCCCGACGGATATAAACATTCTCTGTATCAAATGCGAATTCCGCAGGCAGGACAACGGCCTGATTTCGCCCCTTTTTAAACAGTTTTGCTTTGCGCTCCATTGCAACCTCTGTCGATTTATTGACCAGGCCAAATCATGCGCCAGCGCCAGAGGGGAAGACAAGCGTGACCTTTCAAATTAGGAAAGCGACTCGCAACAAATAGACGAACCGCTAACCTCACGCCTCACGGCGTCGCAGCGGCGCTTCACGTAAAAACCACGACAGCACAAATGCCAGCACCATAATGCTCGCAGCCAGCAGGAACACGGCGTGGATAGCCGAGCCGAAGGCATCAAGATAATCCAGCCTCAGTGTCTCAGGCAGGTGATGAATGGCGGTCGGATCCAGTGAGCGCGGCAGGTTAGCCCCTTCCGGTAAACGGTCCATCAGCCCGGATTGCAGCATGTGCGTGAACACCGCGCCAAACAGCGCGACGCCAATCGCCCCGCCGATGGAACGAAACAGCGTGACACCCGAGGTCGCCACACCGTACTGATCTGCCGACACGCTGTTTTGCACCGCCAGCACCAGCACCTGCATCACCAGCCCAAGCCCCATCCCCAGAACGCCGGTGAACAGGTACAGTTGCCAGGTCGGAGAGTAAATCGAAATTCGCGTCAGCAACACCATCCCGACCACTCCCAGCAGCGTGCCGAGGATCGGAAACAGGCGATACTTCCCGGTATGGCTGATGATCCGCCCGCTGATAATCGAGGTCAGCAGCAGGCCACCCATCAACGGGATCAGCTGCAAACCGGCCTGCGTTGGGGTGGCGTCTTTCACCACCTGTAAATAGAGCGGCAGGAAAGTCACCGAGCCAAACAGCGACATCCCGATAATAAAACCAATCAGACTACAGAGCAGGAAGCTGCGGTCGCGGAACAGCGACAGCGGGATAATCGGCTCCCAGGCCAGGCGTTCCTCGTAGATAAACCCGATGATCCCCGTCAGGCCAAAAGCCAGAATGCACCACAGCTGCGGGTCGTTCCACTGGCGGATTGTCCCGCCTTCAGTGGTGAACAGAATGATACACAGCAGCGCCATGCTGAGGTAAATCGCCCCCAGGTAGTCAATCTCGTGCTTGCTGCGCCGGGCACTGCCATGAAAGACCGCACCAATCACCAGCAGAGCAAACAGTCCCAGTGGCAGGTTGATGTAGAAGATCCAGCGCCAGGAGGCGTGCTGCACGATGAAACCGCCAATCAGCGGCCCGATGACGGTCGCCAGGCCGAACACGCCGCCAAACAGCCCCTGATAACGTCCACGCTCGGCAGGCGGAATAACGTCCGCCACGGCGGCCATACTGATGACCATCAGCCCGCCGCCCCCCAGCCCTTGCAGGGCGCGCATCAGCACCAGCTGGGTCATGTTTTGCGCCAGCCCGCACAGCACGGAGCCTGCCAGGAACAGCACAATCGCAATTTGCAGGACGATTTTCCGGCCAAACAGATCGCCAAATTTGCCGTACAGCGGCACCACGATGGTAGAGCTGAGAATGTAGGCCGTGACCACCCAGGAAAGCTTATCCAGCCCGCCCAGTTCACCCACAATGGTCGGCAGCGCCGTGGAGACAATCGTCTGATCCAGCGCAGAAAGCAGCATCACCAGCAGCAGCGCGCTGAACAGCAGCTTTATCGACGGCGCTTTTTGCGCAGTTTGAGCCATTACGTCGGACTCCATAAGACATCACTTGAAATTAATTAATTGGATAATTAATATTTGTGTAAGTGATGAATAAGATCAAGAGATACTGTGACCATGTCAGCACAAAAGGACAATTCTGAACCCCGCCGCCCTGGCCGTCCGCGCGGTGGCAAACGTGTTACCGCCAGCCGCGAGCAGCTGCTGGATATCGCGCTGCATCTCTTTTCCCGGCAGGGGATTGCCAATACGTCGCTGAACGCGATTGCGAAAGAAGCGGGCGTGACGCCTGCGATGCTGCACTACTACTTTAACTCCCGGGAACAGTTGCTTGATGCGATGATTGAGGAACGTTTCCTGCCGCTACGCAGCAAAATCAGTGCTATTTTCGCCGAAAACCCGGACACCCCGGTGAATGCCCTGACGCAGATGGTACAGGCTCTGGCCGATTTGGCCGGGCAACACCACTGGTTTGCGCCGCTGTGGATGCAGGAAGTGATTGGCGAGATGCCGGTTCTGCGCACGCATCTGCACGCGCGATTTGGCGACGAAAAATATCAGACGACGCTGACCGCCATCACACGCTGGCAGCAGGAAGGAAAACTGAATCGTGAGCTTGCGCCGGAGCTACTGTTCACCACGCTGCTGAGCCTGGTGCTGGTGCCCTTCTCGCGGATGCGCAATGACGAGAGGCTACAAGCCCTCTCGCCGGACATCATTGTGCGTCATGCCTTAGCAGTGATCGGCCACGGGATAGGTGGTTAGAGGGATTTGGTCAGGTAGTGCCGCTGCATTCCCGGATACGGGTAGTCCGGCAGTGACATCTGTAGCTGGTATCCCTGCTTTTCATAGAACGGGCGCGCCTGAAAACTGGCTGTATCCACCAGCGCGTGCTTGCAGCCTTTGCGTCGGGCTTCATTTTCTGCCGTTTTGATAATCTGGCTACCCACGCCGGAACCCCGCACGCTATCGCTGACCCACAGAAAATCGATGTTTAACCAGTCGCCTTTACGTACACCGATTAACCCGCCCAACATTGCGCCTTTATCGTCTCGCACGAAAACGCCAATATCACCGCTAAAGGTCGTCAGATCCAAAAATTGCCCGTTGTAGGCTCTTAATCCCGTTAATAACTCGTCTTTCTCTTGCTGCGTGACATTATCGGTCGTGCTCAGGTGCATATTGTTCTCCTTATTTTCTGTGCAATCTTAATATCGCACAGCCTTTCCTTCACAGAAACTCCTTAATTCCTCCATTCTTTTTATCTGGAAATATTCATTCAATATGTAAATAAAAAAACTCTTTCCAATACGCTCTTAAAACGTATAATGAGAACGATCATTCTCACTTTTTCACGGTAACCGACGATGAGCCCAACGCTTGCAGAACGCCAAAAAATACGCCAGGACGAGATCATCACTGCGGCGCGACGCTGCTTTCGCGCCAGCGGATTTCACGCGGCCAGCATGTCGCAAATCGCCAGCGAGGCGAAGCTCAGCGTCGGGCAAATCTATCGTTATTTCAGTAACAAAGACGCGATTATCGAAGAGATGATCCGCCGCATTATCGACTCGCGCATTGAAGAGATGCAGGGCAAAACGCTGGTTGAAGGGATGCCGGAAGCCCTCGCCTCACGCATGACGCTTAACGAAGATGACGATGCGCTGATGCTCGAAATGTCCGCCGAAGCAACACGCAACCCACAGGTGGCGACCATGCTTATCGAGGCCGAAGCCCGCATGTTTGCCAACGCCTGTACGCACCTGAAAAAGCAATTTCCCCACCTCAGTGACGAACATATCCGCTGCTGCGTGGAGATCACCGCCGTGATGATCGAGGGCACCATATACCGTCGATTAACACCTTTAAAAGTACCATCAGAACAGTTACAGCCCATTTATCAGGATATTTTAAATATGCTTTTCACTGCGAAGTAGTCGTATGTGAATAATTAAAAGAGATAAGTAATTTCTCGTTTTTACATTTCCGGCGCTGCCGGAGATGCGGTATCGCTGTGCCTTTAAATAGCCCTCCTCCTTGTTAAGCGATTAACAGGGCAGGCATCGTTCACCCTGGAAAAACATTATGAAAGCCATAACAACCTCCATCGCGGCATTATTCCTCCTGACGGGGTGCGATAATGCGCAAACATCTGCTCCCCAGCGCCCCCTCCCGGAAGTGGGCATTGTCACCCTGATGAGCCAGCCGGTATCGGTGGTCAGCGAACTGACCGGCCGCACCACCGCCGCCATGAGCGCCGAAGTGCGCCCACAGGTCGGCGGCATTATCCAGAAGCGGCTATTTACCGAAGGCGATACCGTTAAAGCCGGGCAAGCTCTGTATCAGATTGATCCCTCAAGCTATCGCGCCGCTTACGATGAAGCCGCCGCAGCACTGAAACAGGCGCAGGCGCTGGTAACGGCCGACTGCCAGAAAGCCCAGCGCTATGCGCAGCTGGTGAAAGACGACGGCGTATCGCGCCAGGATGCGGAAGACGCAAAATCCACCTGTGCGCAGGACAAAGCCAGCGTGGAGTCGAAAAAAGCCGCCCAGGAGAGTGCACGCATTAACCTCAACTGGACGACCGTCACCGCGCCGATTGCCGGGCGTATCGGCATCTCTTCCGTCACGCCAGGCGCACTGGTCACCGCTCAGCAGGACACCGCACTGGCCACCGTTCGGGGTCTGGACAGCATGTACGTTGATTTAACGCGCTCCAGCGCCGACCTGCTGCGCTTACGCAAACAGACTCTCGCCAGCAACAGTGACACCCTGAGCGTATCCCTGTTGCTGGAAGACGGTAGCACCTACAGCGAAAAAGGCCGCCTGGCGCTGACCGAGGTCGCGGTGGATGAATCGACCGGCTCGGTGACGCTTCGCGCCGTCTTCCCGAACCCGCAGCATCAGCTGCTGCCGGGGATGTTTGTACGCGCCAGAGTGGATGAAGGCATCATGAACGATGCGATCCTCGCGCCGCAGCAGGGCATTACCCGCGATGCCAAAGGCAACGCCACCGCGCTGGTCGTGGATGCCAGCAACAAAGTGGAACAGCGTCAGCTGGAAACGGGCGACACCTACGGTGACAAATGGCTGGTACTGAGCGGCCTGAAAGCCGGCGATAAGCTTATTGTCGAAGGTACTGATAAAGTCACCACCGGTCAGGAAGTGAAAGCTGAAGAGATGAAAGACAACGGAGGAAACGCCTGATGTTTTCCCGTTTCTTTGTGCGTCGCCCGGTGTTTGCGTGGGTGATCGCCATTCTGATTATGCTCGCGGGGATGCTGGCGATCCGCACGCTGCCCGTCGCGCAGTACCCGGACGTTGCGCCGCCATCGGTCAAAATCTCTGCCACCTATACCGGCGCATCGGCGCAGACCCTGGAAAACAGCGTTACCCAGGTCATTGAGCAACAGCTGACCGGGCTGGATAACCTGCTCTATTTCACCTCCACCAGCAGCTCGGACGGTTCGGTCAGCATTAACGTGACTTTCGAACAGGGGACCGACCCCGATACCGCGCAGGTTCAGGTGCAGAACAAAGTCCAGCAGGCGGAATCGCGTCTGCCAACCGAGGTGCAGCAGTCCGGTATCACGGTAGAAAAATCGCAGAGTAACTTCCTGCTGATCATGGGCGTCTACGATAAGACCGACAAATCCAGCAGCTCCGATATCGCCGACTGGATGGTCAGTAACGTGCAAGACCCACTGGCGCGCGTTGAAGGTGTGGGTAGCTTGCAGGTGTTTGGTGCTGAATACGCCATGCGCATCTGGCTCGACCCGGCGAAACTGGCCTCTTACTCGCTGATGCCGTCCGACGTGCAAAGCGCGATTGAAGCGCAGAACGTGCAGGTATCAGCCGGTAAAATCGGTGCGCTGCCGTCTTCAAACGCCCAACAGCTGACCGCCACCGTGCGCGCCCAGTCGCGTCTGCAAACGGTCGATCAGTTTAAAAATATCATCGTGAAAAGCCAGTCCAACGGCGCGGTCGTGCACATGAGCGACGTTGCCCGCGTGGAGATGGGCAGTGAAGATTACACCGCAACCGCGAAACTGAACGGCCACCCGGCAGCGGGTATGGCAGTGATGCTCTCCCCGGGTGCCAACGCGCTGGATACGGCCACGGCGGTGAAGAACAAAATCGCTGAGTTTAAACGCGCGATGCCGGAAGGCTACGATGTTGCCTACCCGAAAGACAGCACCGAGTTCATCAAAATCTCGGTTGAGGACGTAATCCAGACGCTGTTCGAAGCCATTATCCTCGTGGTGGTGGTGATGTACCTGTTCCTGCAAAACATCCGCGCCACGCTTATCCCGGCGCTGGCCGTGCCGGTGGTGCTGTTGGGTACGTTTGGCGTCCTGGCGCTGTTCGGTTATTCCATCAATACCCTGACGCTGTTTGCGATGGTGCTGGCGATAGGGCTGCTGGTAGATGACGCCATCGTGGTGGTGGAAAACGTCGAGCGTATTATGCGCGACGAAGGGCTGCCCGCCCGTGAAGCGACCGAAAAATCGATGGGTGAAATCTCCGGCGCACTGGTCGCCATTGCCCTGGTGCTGTCCGCTGTGTTCCTGCCGATGGCGTTTTTCGGCGGCTCTACCGGGGTTATCTATCGTCAGTTCTCGGTCACCATTATTTCGGCGATGATCCTCTCGGTTGTGGTGGCCCTGACCCTGACGCCAGCGCTCTGCGGCTCGGTACTGAGTCATACCCCACCACACAAAAAAGGGTTCTTCGGCGCGTTTAACCGCTTCTACAGCAAAACCGAACACGGCTATCAGAACAAGGTGCTGCGCGCACTGCGCCGCTCCGGCGGGATGCTGGCCATCTACGCCCTGCTTTGCGGTGCAATGGGTCTGGCGATGCTGAAACTGCCGGGCAGCTTCCTGCCAACGGAAGACCAGGGTGAAATCATGGTGCAGTATACCCTGCCAGCAGGCGCAACGGCAGTACGCACCGCAGAGGTGAGCCGCCAGGTCCGCGAATGGTTCCTCAACAAAGAGAAAGCCAATACCGACGTTATCTTTACCGTTGAGGGCTTTAGTTTCAGCGGCAGCGGCCAGAATGCCGGGATGGCGTTTGTCTCGCTGAAAAACTGGTCTGAGCGTAAAGGCGCAGAGAACACCGCCCAGGCGATTGCCCTGCGTGCCACGCAGGATCTGAGCACCATTCGTGACGCCACCATCTTTGCCATGACGCCGCCTGCGGTCGACGGCCTGGGGCAGAGTAACGGCTTTACCTTCGAGCTGATGGCGGCCGGCAATACCGACCGTGAAACCCTACTCAAAATGCGTAACCAGCTGATTGGTGAGGCCAATCAGGATAGCGACCTGCACGCCGTGCGTGCCAACGATCTGCCGCAGATGCCGCAGTTGCAGGTGGATATTGATAACAACAAAGCCGTGTCTCTGGGGCTCTCTCTCAGCGATGTGACCGACACGCTCTCAAGCGCCTGGGGCGGGACCTACGTGAACGACTTTATCGACAGGGGTCGCGTGAAAAAGGTCTATATCCAGGGCGATAGCGATTACCGCGCCGTGCCGTCCGACCTTAACAAATGGTATGTCCGCGGCAGTGACAGCACCATGACGCCGTTCTCTGCGTTCGCCTCCACCCGCTGGGAATATGGCCCGGAAAGTCTGGTGCGTTATAACGGCTCGGCGGCGTATGAGATCCAGGGCGAAAACGCCAGCGGCTCCAGTTCCGGTACGGCAATGAGCAAAATGGAACAGCTGGCCAACAACCTGCCATCCGGCACGACATGGGCGTGGAGCGGCCTGTCGCTGCAAGAGAAACTGGCGAGCGGTCAGGCGATGAGCCTGTATGCCCTCTCCATTCTGGTGGTGTTCCTGTGTCTGGCCGCGCTGTATGAAAGCTGGTCGGTGCCGATTTCGGTGATACTGGTGATCCCGCTTGGCGTACTGGGGGCAGCCGTGGCCGCCACCCTGCGCGGCCTGAACAACGACGTTTATTTCCAGGTGGCGCTGTTAACCACCATCGGCCTGTCGTCGAAAAACGCCATTCTGATTGTTGAATTCGCCGAGGCGAAAGTGGCTGAAGGGTATTCCCTGACCCGCGCCGCCATTCGCGCCGCCCAGACGCGTCTGCGCCCTATCATCATGACCTCGCTGGCGTTTATTGCAGGCGTGACGCCGCTGGCCGTGGCAACCGGTGCCGGGGCCAACAGCCGCGTGGCAATCGGTACCGGCATCATCGGCGGTACGCTCGCCGCCACGCTGCTGGCTATCTTCTTCGTCCCCTTATTCTTTGTACTGGTGAAACGTCTGTTCTCCGGTAAACACGCAAACCGGAGATCATAATGTTTCGTGTCTCTGTTTTAGTCTTAGCCCTGCTGAGCGCTGGCTGTGTCTCGCTCGATCCAACTTATCAGCGCCCTGACGCGCCCGTCCCGGCGACGTTGCCGGGCGCACACGGTGAAGCCAATACCGTGGTCAGCCAGTGGCAGCAGGTGATGAACGATGCGCGGCTGAAAAGCGTGGTGACGATGGCGCTCAACAGTAACCGTGATGTGCAAAAAGCGATTGCGGATATCGACGCCGCCCGCGCCCAGTACGGTGAAACCCGTTCGTCACTGTTCCCGACGGTGGACGCGGAACTGAGCCACACCCGCAGCCGCACGCTGGCAAGCGGTGTGACCACCAGCGACGAAGCCAACGGCGCGGTATCCAGCTTCGAGCTGGATCTGTTCGGCCGTAACCAGAGCCTGTCCCGGGCGGCGCGTGAAACCTGGCTTGCCAGTGAATTTACCGCCCAGAATACCCGCCTGACGATGGTCAGCGAGCTGACGACGGCCTGGGTTACCCTCGCCGCCGATAACAGCAACCTGGCGCTGGCGAAATCGACGATGGAGAGTGCCGCAAACTCGCTCAACATTGTGAAGCGTCAGCAGCAAGTTGGCGTTGCGGCGGCCACGGACGTTAGTTCAGCGATGGCCGTTTACCAGCAGGCGCGCGCCAGCGTGGCGAGTTATCAAACCCAGGTGATGCAGGACAAAAACGCCCTGAATCTGCTGGCGGGGGCTACCGTACCGGACAACCTGCTGCCCGGCACGCTGGAGAGCCTGAGCGATAACGCCATCACCCTGATCCCGGCAGGCGTCAGCTCAAGCACACTGCTGCGCCGCCCGGATATTCAGGAGGCAGAACATAACCTGCTGAGTGCGAATGCCAATATCGGCGCTGCGCGCGCCAACTTCTTCCCGACGATTTCGCTCACTGCCAGCGCAGGGGTGGGCAGCGATTCGCTGTCGTCCCTGTTTAGCCACGGCATGAAGGTCTGGTCGTTCGCGCCATCCATCACCCTGCCGCTGTTTAGCGGTGGCAACAACATGGCGCAGCTGCGCTACGCAGAAGCAGAGAAAAAAGGACTGATTGCC
Source organism: Enterobacter sp. Tr-810 (assembly GCF_011752765.1). NCBI lineage: Bacteria > Pseudomonadati > Pseudomonadota > Gammaproteobacteria > Enterobacterales > Enterobacteriaceae > Enterobacter > Enterobacter sp. Tr-810. The sequence goes on from NZ_VWWW01000007.1 coordinate 157,192, forward strand.
ACCTACGAAAAAACCATCCAGAGCGCGTTCAGGGATGTGGCCGATGCGCTGGCACGTCGCGAAACGCTGAGCGAGCAGCTTGATGCTCAGCGTGAATACGTGGCCGCCGAGCAAAAAACGCTGGATGTGGCAATGCGCAGCTATCAGGCCGGCGCGGGTGATTATCTGACGGTACTGACCGCGCAGCGGTCGCTGTGGTCGGCGCAGGCATCACTGATTTCATTACAACAAACCGACCTGGAAAACCGCATCACCTTGTGGCAGTCACTGGGTGGCGGTCTTTAGCATGGTTAGCCGGGCACTTGCCCGGCCTACGGGACAGATCAATATGGCAAAACTCTCTTTCTCATTTGCAGCGATTCTTGGCCTGCTGACGGCCATCGGGCCATTGTGCTCTGATTTTTATCTTCCGGCGCTGCCGGAGATCGCCACGCATCTGAATACCTCCACCACGCTAACCCAGCTTTCGCTGACTTCGGCGCTGATTGGCCTGGGACTTGGGCAGCTCTTTTTCGGCCCGTTGAGCGATCGCATGGGACGAAAAATGCCGCTCCTGATTTCGCTGCTGCTGTTTGTGGTGGCTTCTGTGCTATGTGCCACCACGCAAAATATCTACGCGCTGATTGGCTGGCGGTTCGTCCAGGGCGTTGCCGGGGCGGGTGGCTCGGTTCTGGCACGCTCTATCGCCCGCGATAATTATCACGGCACGATGCTGACGCAGTTCTTCGCCCTGCTGATGACGGTTAACGGCATTGCGCCGGTGGTTTCTCCGGTGCTGGGCGGTTATATCTCATCACACTTCGACTGGCGGATGCTGTTCTGGGTGATGGCCGGTGCGGGTCTGGCGCTGTTGGTCGCCAGCCAGTTGTTTATCCGTGAATCACTCAGCGAAAAATCCAGCGCGGGAACATTGCTGGGCACGGCTAAAACGGTACTCAAAAATCGCCGTTTTATGCGCTTCTGCCTGATTCAGGCCTTTATGCTGGCGGGACTTTTTTCCTATATCGGTGCCTCATCGTTTGTGTTGCAAAACGAATATGGCCTGAGCGCCATGCAATTTAGTCTGTTGTTCGGCGTAAACGGTATCGGGCTGATTATTTCCGCACTGATCTTTTCTCGTCTGGCCCGCCGCCATCCCTCGGAAGGATTGATGCAAATAGGTCTGGTGCTGGCCGTTGCCGCGGGCGCATTAACGCTGCTCTTCGCCTGGATGCACCTCTCAGCGCTTGCGCTGATCGCGCTATTTTTCACCGTCGCGTTTAACAGTGGGATCAGCACCATTGCGGGTTCAGAGGCCATGAGCGCGGTCGAGGCGCGCGAGTCAGGTACGGCGTCGGCCATTCTGGGAATGCTGATGTTTTTGTTCGGCGGGATTGCGGCACCACTTGCCGGGATTGGGGGAGAAACTATGCTGAAAATGAGTTTCGCCGTGGTCGTCAGCTATAGCATTGCACTGGTAATCGGTACTCATACGCGCGAATGAGCAAATTCATACTTTCGGCTTGAGTCGGAACGGTGAATGTAACTATATATTTCAGGTGAAACATGTGACTCAATACCGGAGGTTTCAATGAAATCTGCACACCTTTTTTGCCTGATTGTTTGCCTGCTGTTCGCCGCGTTCGTTCATGCCCAGGAAGAAGAAAGCCCGGCAAAGGACGCGCAGATTAAGCAGCAGGTGCTAAAAGACATCAAGAAAACCTGCACGCCGCAGCGAAAACAGAGTGATAAAGAGTGGCAGGCGATGATTTTGTCATCCGAGGCAAATCAGCTGCTGGTGAAAAACGCCATCACGGCGGTGAAGCGCGACAATCTGGATGGCTACTGGGCGGCGATCGGGCAGATTGATTGTATGGAAGATTATTGAGGGTTGGGCACGTGCTTCTCGCCGGGTGGCGCTGCGCTTACCCGGCCTACACACCATTTTTAACGCTTACGCATATCAGGAATAATTAAATCACCGCGTAAGACGTACGACCCGAGCATCTGTGTTTTCTCGTTCAGCCAGGCCACAATTCTCGCTGCCATCGCATCCATCGAATACTCAATAGCCGGGATCACCGGGATACCCGGCAGATGCAGCGAACCGGCAAGGCTGAAGACCATAATGTCGTCCGGTACGGATTTATTAAACGCCTGCAACTGCGGAATAACGCGCTGGGCTTCCTGTTCATCAGCCACCAGCAGTGCGTTAAAGTTCAGCGTGGTGGCGTTATTGAGCAGCTCCTGGAGTGCAACGGAAGAAGACGTTGCCTCCATAAAGACCAGATTACGGTTAAAGGGCAGGAAATTTTTCTCCAGCGCGTGCTTATAGCCCAGCAGCACCTGGTCGGCAAAACCGCTACCCTGTGGCTGGATCAGCGCAATCTGGCGGCGCCCCTGGCTGGTGAGGTAGTTACAGGCGGTTTCGGCGGCGAAGGCATGATCAAACTGAATGCTGTTGGCGTTATCAGCTTCCATGCAGTCGACCAGAATGACGTTTTCCATCTCGATATCCAGCGGGAAACGCGCGCCGATCACCAGGATGTCATCACATAATCCGCAGGAGAGCTCTTCAAGGGCGTGCATCACTTCCGCTTTGGTATGCGCAAAACGCAACAGCAGGTGTTTTTGATGCTGACTGAGGTGTTTTTCCAGCGCGTAAAGATATCCGGTAGTCTGGTTAATATTTTCCTGCGCGCAAATCACGCCAATACAGCCCGTGGACTGGCTCAGCAGCGACTGGGCAATCACATTAGGCCGGTAGTTCAGCTCATCCACCGCTTTCAATACGGCCAGACGGCTGGCTTCCTTTACGCCACGCGACCCACTCAACACCCGTGATACCGTGGCTTTGGACACCCCGGCCAGACGTGATACATCGTTGATTGTAGACATCTCTCTCCCCTGACAGGCAACCACCCGCACCTGTAAATTCCATAACCGCTACGGCTCACATTATAGCCAGAATGGAGTATATCCGTTTCCGTTTTTCATGGAAACCGATTTTCCGTTTCCACTCAAAATGAGGTCTTAATCGCCAAATTCTGTGACACAGATCGTGGTAACAAGCCCCATAAGCAACGCTTCTTGATGGCTGTCACATTTCTTTCTTTTATAAATGGAAACCGGTTTCCGTATGATGTCCAATCATCCCCGCAATAACTTTTTACATTTAGAGGATGGTTGTCGATGTTCAAGATTATGCTGTGCTGCTCTGCCGGGATGTCCACCAGCCTGCTGGTCAGCAAAATGGTCGATGTCGCGAAAGAACGTGGTTTGCCGGTCAAGATTGATGCGTACGGTGTTTCCGAATTTGATACGCAGTTTCCGCAATACCAGGTTGTACTTCTCGGACCGCAAGTGAAATACATGTTACAGACACTCTCAGACAAGGCGGCTACGCAAGGTATTCCGGTACAAGCCATCGACATGATGGACTACGGGATGCAACGTGGCGATAAAGTACTGGACTATGCACTGTCGCTCATCGAAGCGGCACACTAAAAGGTGTTCACATGAGTTCGTTATATCAATCAATGGTCGCGGTTATTGAGCAATCTATTACCCCGCTGGCGGCAAAGCTCGGACAGCAGAAGTATGTGATTGCGATCCGCGACGGCTTTACCGCCGCCCTGCCGTTTATGATCATCGGCTCGTTTATGCTGGTGTTCATCTTCCCGCCGTTCTCAGCGGACACCACCAACAGCTTCGCCCGCGGCTGGCTGGATTTCTCCCAGACCTATCGCGAACAGCTGATGCTGCCGTTTAACCTCAGCATGGGTGTGATGACTTTCTTCATTTCGGTGGGGATTGGTGCGAGCCTGGGGCGTCAGTTTAACCTCGACCCGGTGATGTCTGGCCTGCTGGCCTTTATGGCGTTTCTGCTGGTTGCCGCGCCCTATGCCGACGGCAAAATCTCTACCCAGTATCTGTCTGGTCAGGGGATTTTCACTGCGCTTATCACCGCGATTTACTCTACCCGCGTGTATGCCTGGCTGAAACAGAACAACGTGACCATTCGCCTGCCGAAAGAAGTGCCAACCGGCGTGGCGCGTTCGTTTGAGATTCTGATCCCGGTGATGGTGGTGATCGGCACGCTGCACCCGCTGAACCTGTTTATTGAAGCGCAAACCGGGATGATTATTCCGCAGGCGATTATGCACCTGCTGGAGCCCCTGGTCTCTGCGTCTGACTCCCTGCCAGCCATTCTGCTTTCTGTGCTGCTGTGCCAGATCTTCTGGTTCGCGGGCATCCACGGCTCGCTGATTGTCACCGGCATCATGAACCCGTTCTGGATGGCAAACCTGTCGGCAAACCAGGCGGCACTGGCTGCTGGCGCGGCGCTGCCACACGTTTACCTGCAAGGTTTCTGGGATCACTACCTGCTGATTGGTGGTGTGGGCTCGACTCTGCCGCTGGCGTTCCTGCTGCTGCGTAGCCGCGTAACGCACTTGCGCACCATTGGCAAAATGGGCGTTGTGCCAAGCTTCTTTAACATCAACGAACCGATCCTGTTCGGTGCGCCAATCATCATGAACCCGATGCTGTTCATCCCGTTCGTGTGTGTTCCGCTGGTCAACGCCTGCCTGGCGTACGCCGCGACTAAACTGGGTTGGCTGGCGCAGGTTGTGTCGTTAACACCGTGGACCACCCCTGCGCCAATTGGTGCCTCATGGGCGGCGAACTGGGCGTTAAGTCCGGTGGTGATGTGCGTCGTCTGTATGGTGATGTCCGCGCTGATGTATTTACCGTTCCTGCGTGCTTATGAGCGCTCACTGCTCAAAAACGAAGAGCAGAAAGCTCAGGCCACGGTCGGTGCCGCTGAAACAGCAAGCAATTAAGTCAAAGAGGAAGCGTCATGAAATATTCATTTCCCGAGCATTTCTGGTGGGGCAGCGCAAGTTCCGCTCTCCAGACCGAAGGGACAAGAGAGGGTCAAACCACATGGGATTACTGGTTTGCCCGCGAGCCAAACCGTTTTCACAATGGCGTGGGGCCGCAGCAGACTTCCACGTTCTATCAGCACTGGAAAACGGACATTCAGCTGTTAAAGCAGCTGAACCACAACAGCTTTCGGACCTCGATTAGCTGGGCGCGCCTGATCCCCGACGGTATCGGTGAAGTGAACCCACAGGCAGTCGATTTTTATAATCAGGTCATTGATGAGCTGATTGAACAGGGCATTACGCCGTTTATCACCCTGTTCCATTTCGACATGCCGATGGCAATGCAGGAGATCGGTGGCTGGGAAAACCGTGACGTAGTGGAAGCCTATGCCCGTTACGCGCAAATTTGCTTCGAGCTGTTTGGCGATCGCGTGCTGCACTGGTTTACCTTCAACGAACCGATCGTCCCGGTCGAGGGCGGTTATCTGTACGACTTCCACTATCCAAACGTGGTGGATTTCCGTCGTGCGGCGACGGTGGCGTACCACACTGTGCTGGCTCATGCACTGGCCGTTCGCGCTTACCGCGCCGGTCATTACGCGGGTGAAATTGGCATTGTATTGAACCTGACGCCATCGTACCCGCGTTCACAAAACCCGGCCGATGTGAAGGCGGCGCACATTGCAGACCTGATGTTTAACCGCAGCTTCCTCGACCCGGTGTTGCGCGGCGAGTACCCGGCCGACCTGGTGACTCTGCTGAAGTCCTACGATCAGCTTCCAGCCTGTAAACCGGAAGACAGTGCGTTGATTGCAGAAGGGAAAATCGACCTGCTAGGCGTTAACTATTATCAGCCGCGTCGCGTGAAGTGCCGTGACAGCGCGGTGAATCCACAGGCACCCTTTATGCCGGAGTGGTTCTTTGATAACTACGAAATGCCAGGCCGCAAGATGAACCCTTATCGTGGCTGGGAAATCTATGAACCCGGTATTTACGATATTCTGGTTAATCTTCGCGACAATTACGGCAACCCACGCTGCTTTATTTCTGAAAACGGTATGGGTGTCGAAAATGAAAAACGCTTTATTGAAAATGGCCAAATAAACGATCAATACCGCATTGATTTTATTTCCGGACATTTAACCTGGCTGCATAAAGGTATTAGCGAAGGGTGTAATTGTCTTGGTTACCATATGTGGACATTTATTGATAACTGGTCATGGTGTAATGCCTATAAAAATCGCTATGGGTTTATCCAGCTCGATTTAGATACGCAGCAACGCACCGTTAAAAAGAGCGGTGAGTGGTTTGCCGCTACCTCGTTAAACAATAGTTTCGATAAATAGAGAAAGAGATGATGGTTGCCTTAGAAGAAGCGGTAATGGAAATCATCGTCAATGCTGGTCAGTCGCGCAGCCTGTGCTTTGAAGCACTGCACGCTGCGCGTCAGGGCAACCTTGACGAAGCAAAAAACCTGCTGCGCGAAGCCGATGGCTACGCGCGTCAGGCGCACAAGATGCAAACCAAACTGATCGAGCAGGATGCGGGTGAAGCCCGTCAGCCGATGACGTTAATTATGGTGCACGCCCAGGATCATTTAATGAATTCCCTGCTGGCGCGTGAATTATCCGAAGAAATTATTCATTTATATCAGAGATAGCTTATGGCGAAATAACGTTAATGTAATACCTCTGTACCTGAAAATATAAATCACTCTGTTTCTGATGATAGCGACATATTCTGTCTAATCGGAATGGGATGGTTATTGTCTGAATAAAATGTAAATTAATAGAGATGACAATGAAAAATATTAAAAAACTTCCATTAACAATGGCGGTTATCGCCGCGCTTTGCCCAATTTCTGTCCTCGCACAAGAATTCACGCAGGAGCAAATCGACGCCATTGTGGCCAAAGCGGTGGATAAAGCCCTGGCAGACCGTCAGGCTAAAATGGATGCAGCGGTGGCGAAAAAAGTCGACGTGGTGACCGAGCCGCAAAGCGCGGCGCAATCCCCGGATATGGCTATCCCGTTCGGCATCAAATTTACCGGCTACGCCCGCTACGGTGCGCACTTCCAGGCCGCCGATCAGAAATACGTGGCAGTGGATGGCTCCTACAACGGCGCATCCGCGATTGGTCGTCTGGGGAACGAAGGTAACGGCGGTGAATTCCAGCTTTCCAAAGCCTTCAAGGGTGAAAACGGCGCCATCTGGGACATCAACGTGATGATCGACCACTGGGGCGATGAAGTTAACCTGAAAAAAGCCTACGCGGGCGTGACCAACATTATGGCCTCCAACCCGAACGCCTATTTCTGGGCCGGCCGTGACTTCCACCAGCGTCCGCAGCAGGGCATCAACGATTACTTCTGGATGAACCACGACGGCCAGGGCGCCGGGGTGAAGAACTTCGACATCGGCGGCGTCCAGTTTGACGTCGCGACCGTGGCGGCAGTGGAGTCCTGTAGCCCGGAAGTGATGGAAGATGAGGCTAACCCATCGCGCATCACCTGTACCGGCGGTTCCGGCACGGGCGACAAAGGCAACTACGCCGCGACCTCAAAAATCCACGGCATGAAACTCGGCCCAATCGATCTGGAGCTGTATGCCAACTATGGCTTTGACTCCAAAGCCGTTGAGAGCGACGAGCGTCTTAACGCCTGGCAGGGCGGTGTAGTGCTGAGCCACACCAACGACAGCGGCGTGAACAAGGTGATTGCCCGTTACTCGGATAACTCGGACAACAGCGTATTTAACAAAACCGAGGATCTGACCACGGTGTACGCCAGCTTCGAAGGTCTGCACAAATTCACCCCGCAGACCCAGGTGGAGTACATCCTCGCCTTCCACGACTACGACAATAGCCGCGACAAGAGCGATAACCGCAAAAACTACAACGCCATTATTCGCCCGATGCACTGGTGGAACGATGTTCACTCCACCTGGCTGGAAGCGGGCTGGCAGCACGTTGATTACGACAACGGCGGCGATAACAAAGGCTGGAAGCTGACCCTGTCGCAGAACATGTCTATCGCCATGGGGCCTGAGTTCCGCCCGATGCTGCGTTTCTACGTGACCGGCGGCAAAGTGGATAACGAACACACCGCACGCGTGAACGGCACGGATGACACCACGCTCGACGATTTCAACGTCGGCGCGATGTGGGAAGCGTGGTTCTAAGGTAAACGCAAAACGGCAACGCAAGTTGCCGTTTCGAGTGTTTTCCCCCTCTCCCTGTGGGAGAGGGCCGGGGTGAGGGCATCAGGCCGCATCACACCCGACAAGACCCATGTTATGCTAGTCAAAAATCGACAATGCAGGGGAGTACATGGGTTCCACACGTAAAGGGATGCTAAACGTCCTGATCGCCGCCGTTTTATGGGGAAGTTCAGGGGTTTGTGCGCAATACATCATGGAGAAAAGCCATATTTCTTCGCCTTATCTGACCATGGTTCGCCTGCTGTTTACCGGTGTTATCCTGCTCACGCTCTCCTTCGTTCACGGCGACAAGATTTTCTCGGTCATCAAAAATCGCAAAGATGCCATCAGCCTGCTGATTTTCTCGCTGGTTGGCGCGCTCACCGTGCAGCTCACCTTCCTGCTGACGATTGAAAAATCCAACGCCGCCACCGCCACCGTGCTGCAATTCCTGTCGCCCACCATCATCGTGGCGTGGTTTGCGCTGGCGCGGAAAAAGCGCCCGGGGATTTTTGTGTTGTCCGCGATTATGACGTCACTGATCGGCACGTTTCTGCTGGTGACCCATGGCGATCCCACCTCGCTCTCTATTTCGCCTGCGGCTCTGTTCTTCGGAATCGCTTCGGCCTTTGCCGCCGCGTTCTACACCACGTATCCGTCGACGCTGATTGCCCGCTACGGCACGCTGCCGATTGTCGGCTGGAGCATGTTGATTGCAGGGTTAATGCTGACCCCGTTCTACGCCGGGCGCGGAACCACATTCGTGATCGACGGCAGCCTGTTGCTGGCGTTCTTCTATCTGGTGGTGATTGGCACAGCGCTGACGTTCAGCCTGTATCTGAAAGGTGCACAGATGATTGGCGGGCCGAAGGCGAGCATTCTCAGCTGCGCCGAGCCGCTGAGCAGCGCGTTGCTGTCTGTCATCTTGCTGGGCGTGGCATTCACCCTGCCAGACTGGCTGGGCACGCTGTTGATTGTCTCGTCGGTGGTGCTGATTTCAATGGACTCGCGCAGACGCGTTCAGACATCAGCCTGACCTGATACCCTCTCCCACGGGAGAGGGTTAAAAGCACGTTCACCGCTGCCCTAAACGCTTCGCGATCCTTTCCAGTTTCAGCATCAGCAGCAAGGTTATAGCCACCAGCACAATGGTCAGCGCCGCGCCGTCGGCAATATTCCCGCGATCGGTCAGACTAAAAATCGCGACCGGAAGCGTCGTCCAGCCAGGCGGATAGATCATCATCGTCGCACCCAGTTCGCCCATCGACAGCGACAAACTCAGCGCCAGCGCGGAGACCATCCACGGCATCAGCAGTGGTAAGGTCACGTGACGCAGGCGATACCACGGCGTAGCGCCCAGGCTCGAGGCCACGTTTTCGATATCCGCCGACACGCGAGCCAGCCCGGTCGAGACGTTACTAAAGGTGAAAGCCGAGATCAGAACAAAGTGTGCCGCCAGCACAATCCACAGCGTACCATTCATCTGCAACGGTCCCTGGCTGAACGCCACCAAGATCCCCAGCCCCACCGATACCGACGGGATCGCACTCGGCAGGTAAAAGACCATACTCAACCACTTTTGTGTTTTCATACCGTACTGGCGTAACGCCAGCGCCGCCCACACGCCGCACAACAGAGCGAACAGGCTGGCGCAAAAACCGATGACCAGGCTCGCCGACAGAGCATTCCAGGATGCGCCGCGCAGCGCGTTCACAAAATGGATCAACGTGAACCCGCTCGGCAGGATGCCGTTCCATTGCTGGCTCAGGCTGGACATTAAAATCACTGCCAGCGGCAGGAAGAAGAAGACGGTAAATAGCGTGGTCGCCAGCGCACCGGCTACAACACGCCCTTTACGAGACCAGATCAGCATCGTTAATTCCTTACGCCAGTACGCGATGCCGCCAGGCGATAGAGCGCGAACAGCCCCAGCGACAACACAATATTAATCAGGGCAATCATGCACGCCACGCTGTAATCCGATTCAAGGATCGCTTTGCTATAGACCATCATCGGCAAGGTATTCACCCCTTTCGCACCAATAAACAGCACGATGCCAAACTCATTGGTGGTTAACAGCAGGCACAGGCTGCCGCCCGCCATCAGCGCAGGGAGCGCCGCAGGGAAAATCACCTGTGCAATAACGCGCGCCGGATGGGCACCGAGAATGCTGGCTGCTTCCAGCTGACTGGTATCGATCTGCCGCAGGGCGGCCATCAGCGGGCGCATCACCAGCGGCGTGAAGACGGTGATCTCCGCCAGAATCACCCCCTGCATGGAATAGAGAAAATCGACGGGCGGAAGGTCAAAATCAAACAGGCTCATCAACGTGCCGTTGAGCAGCCCGGCGGAACCGTAAACAAAGGTGAACGCCAGCGTGATCAGAAAGGTTGGCAGGGCGATAAAGGTATCCACTACCCGGCCAATCAGGCCGCTGCCCGGAAAGGGGATAAACACCAGGATCAGGGACATCACGCTGCCCAGAATCAGGCACCCGGCAGTTGCAGACAACGCAATCTGCAGAGTATTCAGCAGCGCGCTGGCAAAACGTTTTGACTCCACCACCTGCCAGAAGGTCTCCAGCCCGATATGCCCACTGGTGTTGCGCAGCGCCTGCTCGGCAATAAGCAGTAAGGGATAGAAAAAGAGCGTACCCAGTACCAATAACGGCAGCGCCAGCCACACCAACGGGCGTAGTGCAGGGGCGGTATTGTTCAGCGTCAGAGAGAGCGACATCATTACACCTCAATCAGAACCGCATCGTCAGGCTCAAACCACAGCGCCAGCGGATCACCCGCCTGCGGCAACGGGTTAACGTGGGTCATCACAATGCGTACCGATTCACCTGCGACATCGCACAGCAAGTGGGTTAAATCGCCTTGCCAGTGGACAGACTGTAGGGTGGCGTTCAGGCGGTTACTGCTGGACGAACGCGGCGTCAGGCTCATGTGCTGCGGGCGAATGCAGAGCAGTTTGTTATGTCCGTGCTTCACGCCCTGACTCCAGGCACGGATCACCGTTCCACCACAGCTCACGCCCACCAGCCCCGGCGCAGAAACATTGCCCAGCGCCGTCGCCTGAAGGATGTTCGCCCGCCCGAGGAACTCCGCTGCAAAGCGATTCGGCGGATGGTGATAGAGCGCGCGAGTTTCGCCGTGAGCAATCATCGACCCGTCCTTCATGATGCCGATCTTATCTGCCAGAGTAAGCGCCTCGGTCTGATCGTGCGTCACGTAGAGAATGGTCAGTTCAGGCAGCTCACGGTGTAAACGCGCAATCTCTTCCACCATGTTGTGGCGGATCTGCGCATCCAGCGCAGAAAGTGGTTCATCCAACAACAATACGCGCGGGCGTACGGCAATCGCACGGGCAATCGCCACGCGCTGCTGCTGCCCGCCGGAAAGCTGATGGGGGTAGCGCGTCGCGTAGTCGCTCATCCCGACAATTTTTAACGCCTCGGTCACGCGATCGTTAATCAGGGCTTTCGGCTGCTTTTGCGCTCGCAATCCGAAAGCAACGTTGTCCTCAACCTTCAGATGCGGGAACAACGCGTAGTTCTGCACCACCATCGCCAGCCCGCGCTTGTAGGGCGGCAGATGGGTGACATCCGTATCACCAATCAGAATGCGCCCGCCCGCAGGCTGGACAAAACCCGCCACAGCACGTAGCACTGTCGTTTTGCCGGAGCCTGACGGACCAATCAGCGCCAGCACTTCACCCGGCTCGATGGTTAATGAGAGCGGCTTGAGCACCACATTTCCGTGGTACGCCACGCGCAGCGAGTCGAGGACAATCCCCGATGACCCCGCCAGCGGCGGGGCGTGAAGGGTAGATGTTTTCATCAGCATCAGGCTTACTCGCTGTCGGTCACTTTATGCCAGCGGGAAATATCGGCGGAGAGCGATGTGGCGACCTCATCCCAGTTCGGTTCCCAGCTTTTCACGCCGTTCAGCGCAGCGGTTGCAGCCTTGTAGTGGTCATCCGTCGGCGTCACGTCGCTGCGAACCGGCATTCCCCAGGAGAGCGCGCTCACAGCCGTTTGTGCCTCTTTACTCAGCAGGAAGTTAATCAGTTTTTTACCGTTTTCGCTTTCTGGCGCGCCCTGGACTAAACCAATCACGTACGGCAGTGCCAGCGCGCTGCGCTCACCCTGTGCGTTTGCTGGCCAGAAGATCTTCACGTTCGGGTTGCGTTCCATCTGCGCCAGATTCATTTGCAGATCGCCGTTCGCCACGTACAGCTCGCCTTTGTTGACCAGCGCGGTTAGCTTGCCGGTAGAGGCCGATGGCCCAACGTTGTTGGCCTGCAGTTTGCCAAGATAGTCAAAGCCTGCGTCTTTGCTGCCCATGCTGTGGAAGGCCTGTAGCATGACCGCCGTGCCGTCTGCCGCCTGGCCCGGCGTCGAGTATTGCAGCTTGTTTTTGAATTTGCCGTCGAGCAATTCCTGCCAGTTGGCCGGGGCCGCTTTCAGCACGCTGCCGTTGTAGATAAAGCTCAGGTAGTTCTTCACCAGCGGTGAATAGAAATCGGTCGAACCAGGAATGGCAGCAGCAGAGTCCGCTTTAAAGCTGGCCAGCAGTTTGTCGGCCGCTGCACGCTGAATGAACGGCGGTGCAGTAACCAGCACATCCGCCTGCGGATTCGTACGCTCTTTCGCCAGACGCTCTACCACCACGCCGCCACCACCTTCCACGTAACGCACGGTAATGCCGGTGGCTTTGGTAAAGGCATCGAACTGCGCCTGATACCAGCTGTTATCACCATCATGCAGACCGTCAATGGAGTAGACCGTGACAACGGAATCTGCCCACACCGGGGTGCTGGCGAGGGCAAAGGCAGAGATCAGAGCGAGTCGGGAGAGTTTCATCGTTAAAGCCTCATGGAGTCGTTTATGTTTTCTGGCCTATACCAGATTTGCTTTAAACGCTAAACGGCTAATGTGACAAAACGATGAAAGATTTATTTAGTGGGTATCAACTTCAATTCGCAGACTATCGTGACGCCAGTATTCGATATCGAAATCGAGCACGCGCCCGTGCTGGTCATAGTTGAGACGCTTCAGCAATAAGGCCGGACGCCCTTCCATCACTCCCAGAGCCTGCGCAGCCTGAGAAGGCATAGCCGTAGGGTAGAACGACAGATGCATGCTGGTATAGACAAGGTTGTACTCGGCTTCGTAGACCTCAGTCAGGCTGCCGTTGAGATCGTGGTGCAGCAGCTCCGGCACGCGGGCAGGCAGACAGTGGTTTTCGCTGTAGCAGATGGCGCGGCCATCGGCATAGCGTAGGCGCGTCAGCAGGTAAATCTGGTCAAAAGGCTGGAGCTGCAACGGCCCCATCACCTCCACCGGCACCGTGGTCAGTACGCCGTTAAGCAGCACCGTTTTCGGCTCGCGTCCCTGCTCGTGGCAGAGCTTATGGAAGTTCGTGTTCTGGGTGGGATCAAGCCACAAGCGTTCTGGCGTCACAAACCAGCCGCGGCGGTCGGCGCGGTAGATGGCGCCGCTGGCTTCCAGCTGCGACAGGCTTTCGCGAATGGTGATACGCGTGGTGTTGAAGATCGCGCACAGTTCACGCTCAGAAGGCAGCTTATCGCCACTTTTCAGCGCACCGCTCTGAATACGTGCCTGCAACTGCGCCTTGATTAACAGGTATTGTGGGATATCACCGGGTATTGATTTCATGCTCACTCGCCGTCGCGTTTTCCTGGCGACATTATACAGACGTTGATGAATTTTTTGTTGCAACACCCTTTTCCCGTTGACCGGTTGGCGGGATTATCGCCATCATAACGCCAAATCTGGTATAGACCAATAGGTGAAAAACATGACTTCGCGTAACTATCTGCTGCTGACCCCCGGCCCACTGACCACCTCCCGCAGCGTGAAAGAGGCAATGCTGTTCGACAGCTGCACCTGGGATGATGACTACAATCTCGGCGTGGTCGAGAAAATCCGTCAACAGCTCACCGCCCTCGCCACCCGAGCGGAGGGTTACACCTCTGTCCTGCTACAGGGCAGCGGCAGCTACGCGGTTGAAGCCGTGCTCGGCAGTGCCATCGGTGCAGACAATAAAGTGCTGATCGTCAGCAACGGTGCATACGGTGCGCGAATGGCAGAAATGGCGGATCTGATGGGTATCGCCCACCGCGTATACGACTGCGGTGAAGTCGCCCGCCCGGAGGTACAAACCCTGGAAGCGATCCTGAAAGAGGATACCGCCATCAGCCATATTGCGATGGTGCATTGCGAAACGACCACCGGGATCCTGAACCCGATTGCCGAAGTGGGCGTACTGGCGCGCCAGTATGCTAAAACCTATATCGTCGATGCCATGAGCAGCTTCGGCGGCATCCCGCTGGATGTGGCCGAACTCAACATTGATTTCCTGATCAGCTCCGCCAACAAGTGTATTCAGGGCGTGCCGGGGTTTGCTTTTGTGATTGCCCGCACCGCGAAGCTGGAAGCCTGTGCAGGCCATTCCCGCTCACTGTCGCTCGATCTCTACGCCCAGTGGCGCTGCATGGAGGACAATCACGGCAAATGGCGTTTTACCTCTCCGACGCATACGGTGCTGGCGTTTGCCCAGGCGCTGGCGGAGCTGGCCGAAGAAGGCGGCGTGGCGGCACGCTACCGACGCTACCTTCAGAATCAGCAAGCACTGGTTAGCGGGATGCGCGAGCTGGGCTTCAGGACTCTGCTGGACGATGTATTTCACTCCCCGATCATCACCGCATTTTACTCACCGGATGATGCGCAATACCGTTTCAAAGAGTTCTATTCGCGCCTGAAAGAACAAGGTTTTGTCATCTACCCGGGGAAAGTATCCCAAAGCGACTGCTTCCGTATCGGCAACATTGGCGAGGTGTACGAGCGCGATATCATCTCCCTGCTGAACGCCATCAAACACGCGATGTACTGGAAAAAATAAGGAGCCACCATGAAACGTATTAACGCCGTTATTCTCGACTGGGCGGGGACTACCGTCGACTTTGGCTCCTTCGCACCCACGCAGATTTTTGTGGAAGCGTTTCGTCGGGCATTTGATGTGGACGTTACGCTTGCCGAAGCGCGCGTCCCGATGGGGCTGGGAAAATGGCAACACATTGAGGCCTTAGGGAAATTACCTTCCGTGGATGCCCGCTGGCAGGCAAAATTTGGCCGTGCAATGACGGCAGGCGACATCGATAAAATCTACGCCACCTTTATGCCGCTGCAAATCGCCAAAGTTGTCGATTTTGCGGCACCTATTGACGGTGTTGTCGACACGATCGCTACTCTGCGCGCTCAACAGATAAAGATTGGCTCCTGCTCGGGCTACCCGCGTGCCGTGATGGAAAAGCTGATGCCAGCCGCAGCCGCGCAGGGTTATGCACCTGACTGCTGGGTCGCCACTGACGATCTTGCACCTGGCGGTCGCCCTGGGCCGTGGATGGCGCTGCAAAATGTTATCACCCTGGGTATCGACGATGTGGCGCACTGCGTCAAGGTAGACGATGCGGCTCCGGGGATTGAAGAAGGCATTCATGCCGGGATGTGGAGCGTGGGGCTGGCGGTTTCCGGCAACGAGTTTGGTGCAACCTGGGAAGAGTATCAATCGATGTCGCCGCAAGAGATCGCCACCCGCCGTGAGGGGGCAGCCGCGAAGCTGTATGCCGCAGGGGCGCACTACGTGGTGGATTCACTGGCAGCGCTGCCGGAAGTCATTGCCGATATCAACGCTCGCCTGGCAAAGGGCGAACGTCCGTAATCTTTTCCCCCTTTTCCCCTGTGCGGGAGAAGGGGGACATTTTAACTATTTCGCCTTAACTTTCCCTGCCACCAGCAGCGCCGTCAGTAGCATCAGCGTGCCGGAAATCACCAGCGGCGACGTCAACCCGATATGGTCAAGCGCAATGCCGCCACCGCCGCGCCACAAGTATTCGCCAGCTGAATCACCGCTACCTGAATCGACCCGGCTTTTTCGGCCTGATCGGCCAGAGAGCGGGTGATCCACGTTGACCAGCCCACCGGTACCAGCGCAAAGGCAAAGCCCCAGATAATCGCAATCGCCGACGCGACCCATTTATCGCTACCCCACAGCACCAGCACCGCCGCGCTTATCGCCAGCACCAGCGGAGCACCCGCCAGCGCCACTTTCAGGGAGCGTTTCAGAAACTGTGACGACAGAGACGTGCCGATAAAGCTGGCAATGCCGAAGCTCAACAGCACCAGCGTCAGGCCATCCACATCAAAACCGGCCATGGTCATAAACACTGGGCGGATGTAGGTAAAGAAGGCAAACTGCCCGGCAAAGGCCATAAAGATGGCGCTCATCCCCGCCAGCACGCCCGGGCGTTTCAGCAGGCTGAACATATTCTGTTTGTGATGTGCCGCTTCACCCGGCAGGGACGGCAACGCTTTCCACACCCAGATAATGCACAGCAACCCCATGACAGCCGCTGCGTTAAACACATTTCGCCAGCCGATAATCCCGCCAAGGAAACTGCCCAGCGGCGCGGCGATCACCAGTGCGATAGACACGGCGCCAAAGATAACGGACAAGGCTTTTGGCACCGTGCGTGCGGGCACCAGGCGCATGGTGAGGGATGCCGACATCGCCCAGAATCCGCCCAGCCCTAATCCCAGACAGGCGCGCCCAAGCAGCAGCAGGGTAAAGTTATTGGCAAAAGAGACCAGCAGGCAGGAGAGCGTCAGCAGCACGCTGAAAAGGATAACCACTTTGCGACGGTCGATCGTGCCAATCACCTGGGTGATAAACAGGCTGGCGAACATCGCCACAAACGCGGTCACAGTAACAGACTGCCCCGCTACGCCTTCGGAAATACCCAGATCCTGTGCCATTGGCGTCAGCAGGCTGACCGGTAGAAACTCGACGGTAATCAGGCAGGCCACGCAGAATGCCACGGAGAAAACCGCCGACCAGTTCGGGCGTGAAACCTCTTTGGTCTGCGGTCTGGTCGTGGTCTGGATATGTTCGGTCATGGCGTCACCTGAAGATAAATGTGCGGAAAAGTCGCGCAGTTTATCATCAAAAGTGTGACGAATTTAACGTTTTGACAACTTTTGCAGCTTTTTTTGCCGGGCGGCGCTGCGCTTGCACCGGCCTACGGGGTTTGTAGGCCCGGTAAGCAAAGCGACACCGGGCAAAATTACCCGCGAGCCTTAAGGGCGGCACTGGCTAATCCGACGATCCACTCCTGGTGTCCGTTTATCATCGGGTTCGGCACGGTACGCGCTAATTCCTGCGCCGGAACGCCTTTCTGCGACTCCTGAGTCAGAATGCGTACGCGGTTGCCGGGCAGGTCTTCAAACAGCCACGCGTGGATCACGTCCAGACGCGAGTTCGCCTCGCCTTCCACCCAGCCGTGCCAGGCGATACGCGCCGCTTCACCGTCAACCGGCGGAACATATTCCGTCACCTGCGCTTCAACCGGGAAGCCAAAGGTGGTGAAGCGGAAACGGGCGTTGGCACTCAGTTCAGGGCCGCTGCCGTCGTGGAAACGAATATCCTCAGCGTTGCTGTAGTAGCCCGGCCACAGAGTCGTGTCGTTGAGCTGCGCCCAAATCTCTTTGGCGCTCAGCCCGGCAACGATGATTTCGTTAGATGCAAAGTTATCAGTGGTGCCTGGCAGATAGTCGTTCGGCCAGATAATCGCGGATTGTTTCATGGTTCACCTCGTCATGTTGTTGATGAGGTGATGTTGCGCTCACGGGTGGTATAAATCTAATGATGATGTTTTATACTCTTCATCACGGTTCGTGATATCAGTGCAGATAAAACACGCCCTCTTGCGGCAAGAAAAGCTGGTTATAACGCAGCTGGAAGGCATTAAGTTCCTGCGGATCTGGCTCCATCTCGCGCATAAAGCCAAGTGTAAGACGGATTTGCGCATCGGTGATCGGTGCCGCCAGGCGGGCTTTACGCAGCAGCCGATGCCAGGTGTGCAGGTTCTCTTCGCTGCCGTTGACGATACAGACCTGCCAGATCAGCAGCACCTGCGCCGCATTTTGCAGATGCGCTTCGTCGGGGCGCTCAAGGTAGCGGATAAACTCATTGCCGGGCGTTTTACCAAACTGATCGATCATCGATTCTACCGGCACCAGAGTGATACCCAGACGCTCGCTTAATCGTTTGATCGCGCGGCGGGAATCAGAGGTCAGGATCCGAAATCCGACCACGAACACCACCACGAGGGTTGCCAGCATTATCCAGACCATGCGTTCTCCTTAAATTAGCCGCTCATCATATCGGGAAACGCGCAGCGTCAACAGCAGGCAGCGCCATAATAGTGAACTGAAAAAAGGTGGAATAACCTCATGAAAGCGGATCTGCGCGCCCTGGATCTCAACCTGTTGAAAACGCTGGATGCCCTGCTGGATGAACGTAGCGTCACCCGCGCCGCAGCACGTCTTGCCCTTACGCAACCTGCGGTGAGTGGGATGCTGAACCGTCTGCGGGATTACTTCGACGACCCGTTATTTATCCGCGCCCCACACGGCATTGTGCCAACCACTCGCGCGGAAGCGCTGGCCGCCCCCATCAAGCGCATTCTTGCGGATATCGATGTGCTGTTGCAGCCTATCGCCTTTGATCCGCTCACCGCCAGACAGACCTTTACCCTCGCCGCCACGGATTACGCGCTGCGCGCGGTGATCGTACCGTTTATCGCCGCCCTGAAAGTGCAAGCCCCTCACATCCGCGTGCGCGTGGTGCCGGTAGAGCCAGATCGACTCGTCACCCAGCTTGAGCAGGGGAAAATCGACCTCGCCCTGCTGACGCCGCACACCACACCGGATGAGCTCCACAGCCGCGCGCTTTATGATGAACGGTACGTCTGCATGATGCGTGCCGATCACCCGGATGCAGGCAAACCGCTTTCACTTGAGCGCTTTTGTACTCTGGAGCATGTGCTGGTGTCTTACGAGGGCGAAAGCTTCCACGGTGTGACCGACGATGCGCTGGCAAAGGCCGGGCGCGAGCGACGCGTGGGATTATCGGTGAGCAGCTTTTTGGTGCTGCCGGAGGTGCTGGCCATCAGCGATATGATCGCCGTCGTACCACAGCGCATGGCCGAAAACCGGGTGGATATGTTTGTGTGTGACACGCCAGTTCCGGTGCAAGGGTTTACCAAAAGCATGGCCTGGCATGGACGCACGCACCGTAACCCGGCGCAGGTGTGGCTGAGGGAGTTGTTGCTGGAGACGAGCGGTCGGGCGTAAACCAACCACCCGTACCACATGGGAATACCCAGGATCATCCATATGTCTGAACGTTGAGGCGCGAGGCGGAAAGCCGCATATCAATGGTGTATTGTCGATGAAAATCATGCCCGCCGATCGCGAATATTCATGTCAGGGAAGGAGCGAATATGTCCATAACTATCAGCGTCCTGCTGGAAAATCGTCTTAGCTACAGCACTAAAAAATTACTGCACGCTAAAGCAGGGCTGAGCCTGTTTATACAGGATGAGAATGATTCCATTTTATTTGATACCGGGCCTGATGATAGTTTCCGCCATAACGCGGCGCTGATGGGGATCGATTTAACCAACCTGACCGCAGCCGTGCTTTCTCACGGCCACTATGACCACTGTGGTGGTGTTCCGTGGCTGCCTGAAAAATGTCGGATCGTATGTCACCCCCTCGTGACCAGCGAGCGCTACTCGGCAATAAGGTTTTCAGGGTATACCGCCAGAATAAAAAAATTGTCTCTGAATAATGACTATTCCCGTTATCACATGGAATACAGCAGCACTCCGCTTCGAATTGGAGAACGCTTTATGTGGTCAGGCGAGATCCCAGTAGCCAGGCCACACGCATATGGTGTTATCGGTGATAAAAATACGACAGTGGATTATGTAAAAGACGAAGGGGTTTTAATCTATAAATCTGACCGTGGGTTGGTCATTTTTATCGGCTGTGGGCATCGAGGGCTGAGTGATATTGTGCGTCACTGCCAGAGAATAACCGGCATTCATCATGTTCACGCTCTGTTCGGTGGTTTTCACCTGCGTAGCGCCTCACCCCGGAAGCTCTGGGCTATCAGGCAGTTTTTGCACGACCTGAAACCCGATAAAATAATGGGCTGCCATTGTACAGGGAAATGGGGCAATTTATGGTTGCCGGAAGCAATCACTCCATCCACAGGGGATGTTTATGTTCTTGGTTAGAACATAACTATGTGAATAAAAAAAGCCCGGCATCACACCGGGCAAAAAGTTACCTGCACACTCAGGCTGCTTTCAATTTCTGCTTCTGCGCGCGGTTTTCGCGGCGAATTTTACGTTCTTCCAGCACCGCGACCATCGCCATCAGGACGATACAGCCGATGGCTGCGGCATCCAGCGCGGCGAAGGTGCCAGCCCAGCCGGTGAGGCCGAAAATCGGTGTGCCGTCGGCGATCATCCCCAGACCGAGCTTGGCGAAGCTGTCACCAATCAGATACGCGAAGGTGCCCTTAATCCCATCGGCAGCGCCGATCGCTTTTTTCGGTACGAAGCCCACGGCGGCTACGCCGATCAGCAGCTGCGGGCCAAACACCAGGAAACCAAGCGCGAACAGCGAGGCGAGGTAAACGTACTGGTTGCTGGCATGTTGATAAACACCGAGGGTCGCAATGATCAGGGCCAGCGCCACGCAGGCCACCAGCGCACGACGTCCGTTGGCAAGGTCAGAAAGCCAGCCCCACAGCAGCGTGCCGACCAGCGCGCCCACTTCAAACAGGGTGAAGCCCTGGATCGCGACTTCTTTGGACAGCTTCAGCTCCTGGAAGGCATACACGGTAGACCACTGGTCGATGCCGATACGCACCACGTACAGGAAGATGTTCGAGAAACATAACAGCCAGATCACTTTGTTTTTCAGCACGTACTCAACAAAGATCTGCCATTTGGTCATCTCGTTTTCTTCGGTTTCTTTGTCCTCTTCGCTGATCTCCTCGCCAAACAGCTCCTCAGCTTTGCCCAGACCGTAAGATTCCGGGGAGTCGCTACCAAAGCGCAGGCCGATAAAACCAACGATCAGGGCGATAATCGACGGGAAGATAAACATACCGATCACGTGGCCGTCGAACAGATAGTTAGCACCGAACAGCGCCACGCCGGCCGCACCCGCACCACCGAGGTTGTGGGAGATGTTCCACATGCCAAGATACGACCCACGCTTACGGCGCGGCGTCCATTTGGTGATGGTGGAATAGCTGCAAGACCCGCCGGTACTCTGGAAGAAACCGCTCAGGGCGTAGAAGGCAATCATCAGGAACAAGCTGACCGAGCCCGCGCCCATGCTGGCGCTGAAGCCGAGCATACAGATGGCGGAGAGGATCAGCATAAACGGCAGGAACTGCTTGGTATTTTTGCCGTCGGCGTAATAGGAAACCAGCGTTTTACCCACGCCGTAGGTGATGGAGAAGCCCAGGCCAATCATCCCCAGCTGCGTCATGCTCAGCCCGTAGGTCGAGATCATGTCGTTCTGCGCGATGTTAAAGTTCTTGCGGATCAGGTACATGGTCAGGTAGCCAATAAAGACCACCAGGTAGGACTGCATGAAGGGTTTGAACCACATTTTACGCCGCACATCGAGCGGCAGATCCAGGGTCGGCTTACGTACCTGGTTTAAGAAGGCCAGCATGGTTTGCTCCTGAGCTGATTTTTATACCTGCGAATGGCAGGCATTGTAAAAATCAGTCGGGAGAGACGCCTGAGACAGCGTCCAGGTGAAACCGGGAAAATTTCCTAGTTTTGCCCCACTCGGGGCGAAAAGGTGAGGCGCATCACATCACACTGGTTTCGCGTGGGGCCTGAGCGTTTAAAAATGGCAGCAACAGCAGGGCAGAAATCCCCGCTGCGATAGCGATCACCGCAAAAAAACCGCTCCAGTGCCAGATGTCGATCACCCGCGCCAGCGGCCAGCCGGAAAGTGATGCCCCCAGATAAGCAAACAGCCCGACAAAGCCCGTCGCCGCGCCTGCCGCCTCTTTGTGCGAGCACTCCGCCGCGGCCATACCGATCAGCATCTGCGGGCCAAACACGAAGAAACCGGTGGTGAAGAAGCACGCGGCCTGCATCACGTAGCTGGCAAATGGCATCAGCCACAGCGAGCCCACCGAGAGCAAAATTCCGGCGGCGAAAATCAGGTTCATCGGGCCACGGTTGCCGTTAAACAGCTTGTCCGACCCCCAGCCCGCTACCAGCGCGCCAATAAACCCGCCCAGCTCGAACATGGTCACAGCCGAGTTAGCCGTCACCAGATCCACGCCAAGCGTCTCGGACATGTACAGATTGCCCCAGTCGTTGATCGCCGCACGCACCACGTAGACCAGCACGTAACACAGCGACAGCAGCCAGATGTAGGGGTTTTTCAGCACGTATTTGGTGAGGATCTCTTTGCGGGTCAGGCCCGCGCCTTCCTGCTGTTGGGCAATTTCCATTTCGTCGTGCCGCCAGTCGCCCACCGCAGGTAACCCCACGGTCTGCGGCCGGTCGCGCAAGCGCCAGCACAAGAACACCCCGGCAAGTATTGCCAGGCCGCCCGCAATCATCATTCCTGCCCGCCAGCCGTAGTGCAGTGCCGCGGCACCCACCACGATCGGGATCAGCGCGCCGCCAACGTTATGCGCGGTATTCCAGATTGCCCACCAGCCGCCACGTTCGTTGCGTGAATACCAGGTGGTGAGCAGGCGGGCACAGACCGGCGCGCCCCAGCCCTGGAAAAAGGCGTTCAGCGCCCACAGCAGCGCGAAGGCCCACAGCGAGGTGGAAAAACCAAACAGAATATTCACCACCCCGGTGGCAATCAGCCCGAAGCCCATAAAATAGCGGGCGTTAGAGTGGTCGCTGACGATACCGGAGAAGAACTTCGACAGGCCGTAGGTGATGTAAAACAGCGTCGCTAGCAGGCCGATATCGGTGCGTACCATCACGCCACTGGCCAGGATTTCGGGTGCGGCGGCGTTAAAACTTTTGCGGGTGAAGTAGAACAGCGCGTAGCCGAGCCAGATGGTTGCCAGGATATGGCGTCGCCAGTAGCGGTAGCGGGCGTCGATTTCCGCTTTATCGCTTATCGGGGCGGCGTTGGCAGGCGTTTTAAACATGGAGAATCCTTAAGCGTAACGCAGCGGCAAGCTGACGCTAACGCGGGTGCCGTGGGTGCAGGAGATGGTCAATGTACCGCCGAGGGCCGTTACGCGTTCGCGCATTCCCGCCAGGCCAAAACCCTGCTGACCTGAACCCGGAGGCAAACCGCAGCCATCGTCTTCAATTACCAGCATCAGGCGTTCGTCCTGCTGCCAGCCCTGTAGGGTTACCGCGCTGGCGCTGGCGTGCTTAACGATATTATTCAGCCCTTCCTGGCAGACGCGGAACAGCGTGACGCGCTGGCCTTCACTCAGCCCCGGTTCATCAATGTGCCACTCGAGATGGCTGACAATCCCGCGGCTTTCCAGCTCCATCTCGCGCATCAGGGAACGCACCGCCTGCTCAAGGGAAAGGTCGTCCAGCTGGCGTGGACGCAGCCGCCCCAGCAGGCGGCGTACCGAGTCATACACACCGAGAGAAAGCTGTTCGATATGGGCCCCGCCCTGCTTCACGCCTGTGTTTTCTGCCGCCAGGCGCTGAACAATACCCGCCTGGGTGCGGATGGCGGTGATGGTCTGGCCGATGTCGTCGTGCAGCTCACGCGCCACCTCCTGGCGCACTGACTCTTCGGTTTCCAGCAGGCGTTCTGCCAGACGACGGTTGCGCGCCAGCTCGGTTTGCAACGACTGGTTCAGCTCACGCAGGCGCTGAATGCCCGCCCCGAGCAGCAGCCCGGTCAGGCTTTGCGCCAGCAGAGAAAGGAGTAAATCTACCGGATGATCGTGCCAGGTCTGGCTGGCAATCAGCGCAATGGCGTTCATCAGCGTGGCGATCAGCGCCCCCTGCCAGCCGTAATGCCAGGCAAGCGCAATGATCGGCAGCGCCAGACAAAACGGTGTAAAGCGTGAAAGCTCCGCAGGCAGGCCAAGCTGCAACCACAGGCTCACCACGAACAACAGCAGATACCAGATGAGATGCCGCGCACGCCAGTTTACCGGCTGAGACACCAGCCCCGGGCCGAGCGGCTGCCAGACGGTGCTGGTGAGGTAATGCCAGATAACCAGGCAGGTTGGCGCGAGCGTCAGGCCGCCGGTGAGGGTGAGCAGCAGCGCGTTGAGCATCTCTTTTTCACCCACCCACGGCAGGGACTGGAGCAGCGCGGCAGCAATCAGCGCCGCCCCCTGACGCAGCAGCGTGCGCCAGTCGCGCTGATGACGGTAGCGGGAGATAAGCGCAACCGGGAGAAGCGTAAGCAGGCTTCCGGTCATCAATAATGGCAGATGCGCCAGAGACACTTCCTGCGCCAGCCACACCAGCATCAGCCACTCGGCACCGAGCAGCACCGGCCAGTAGCCACGCGGGCATTGCAGCATCAATCCCAGACGCAGGCCAAACGGGAACAGCAGCACCGCCAGTTCCGGGCGTTCAACCAGATGCAGGCTGATGCTCCACAGGCAAAACCAGGCGGCAGAGAAGATAAAAAAGCTGGCGATGACGGCAATCAGCCGCGAGAAAACGGGACTCATTGCCAGGTATCAAACATGCGGCGCGCCAGCTCGACATCATTGCTGACACCGAGTTTTTCCATCAGGTTGGCGCGGTGAACGTGAACGGTTTTGGGTGACAACCCCAGTTCGGCGGCGATCTCTTTGACCGCCATCCCCTGCGCGAGTTTTTCCGCCACCTGGCGTTCGCGTCGGGTCAGCGGATCCTGGCGTCCTGCCGCCAGCTTGATGGCAATATCCGGCGTAAGGTAACAGCCCCCCGTCGACACGGTGCGTACGGCGGCAATCAGTTCATCCGGGCTACAGCGTTTGGAAAGGAATCCACGCGCTCCCGCGTTAAGCGCCTGTTCCACCAGCGCCGGGCTGTCGTGTACCGAGAGCATGATGGTCGACATCCCTTTCGGCAACTGGGTTAACAGCTCCAGCCCGGAGAGATCCGGCATTGAGATATCGCAGATACAGACCTGGACCCCGCGTCCGGGCAGACCGGCCAACGCCTCGCGGCCAGAACCGAACTCAGCCACCACCTGAAAATCAGGTTCGAGGCTCAAAAGCTGGGCAAATCCGGAGCGGACGATCAGGTGGTCGTCGATAAGGGCGATGGTGGTCATGGCGCGTTCCTGGCGGGCGGATAAAAAAACGCGCTTACCTTAACGATAAGCGCGTGGGTGTTCAAGCAATGAGCGATTTATTCGAAGAACACCGCAATTTTGTTAAACATGGTGGGATCGGACTGGTTGCGCGCCACTTTGGTCACATCTTCCAGTTTATCGATCTGCGCCATCATCTGTTCCAGACGTTGATCGTCGTTAACAAGCAGCCAGATGCGGCTGTGTTCACTGCCCTGAATCGGCAGACAGAGGATGCCTTCTACGTTAAACGCGCGGCGGGCAAACAGCCCGCAAACGTGCGTCATGACGCCAGGGTGGTTACGGACGGTGAGTTCCAGAATGACGTTATCATGTTGTTTCTGCATGGCTTATTCCCCCACCATCTCAGTATTTGCCGCACCCGGCGGCACCATCGGATACACTTTTTGTTGCGCGTCGATACGCACGTGGATCAGCGCCGGGCCCGGGCGAGAAATCGCCTCCTGCAACGCCGCGTGCGCGTCTTCTTCTGCATTCAGATCGCAGGTATGCAGGCCAAAACCGGCGGCAATTTGCATAAAGTTGATCATACCGGGGTAGGTCGCCGCAAACACGCCCTGCTTGTAGAACAGGCTCTGCTGCTGATGCACCAGCCCCAGCGCTTCGTTGTTCATCAGAATGATTTTCACGTCTAACTGGTTTTCGGCCGCGGTCGCCATTTCCTGAATGTTCATCATCAGGCTGCCGTCGCCGGAGAAGCAGATAACCTTGCGATCCGGGTTAGCCAGCGCCGCACCTACCGCCGCAGGCAGGCCAAAGCCCATGGTGCCCAGGCCGCCGGAGGTCAGCCACTGGCGCGGACGGTTCAGCGGATACGCCTGGGCAGTCCACATCTGATGCTGGCCCACGTCGGTGGTGATGATGGCGCTGTCGTCCACGCAGGCAGCAACGGCGTTAATCAGCCCGTAGTGGCTGAGCGGGTCGCCTTCGGTCGGGATGGCTCCCGGGAACTCTTTTTGCAGGTCTGCCACCAACTGACGCCAGTCTTCACGGCCTGTCGCGTCAGTTTGTGGGATCAGCTGTGACAGTACCTCGGCAACATCACCCTGAATCGCGACGTGCGGCTGTTTGATTTTGCCAAGCTCGGCGCGGTCGATATCCACGTGAATGATTTTGGCGTTCGGGCAGAACTGTTCGGTTTTACCAATCGCCCGGTCATCAAAACGCGCGCCAAGAACAATCAGTAAATCAGACTCTTGCAGAATGTAGTTGGTGCTACGCGCGCCGTGCATTCCCAGCATCCCCAGTGACAGCGGGTGCGCTTTTGGCAACATACCGAGTGCCATCAGGGTCATGGTGGTGGGCAGGTTGGCTTTTTCAGCGAACTGGCGCACCTCTTCTGAGGCGTTGATCGCCCCGCCCCCCAGATAGAGTACCGGGCGTTTGGCAGCGTTAATCATCGCCGCAGCATCACGCACGCTGTCAGCACTGAATTCTGGCGCAGGGGCACGGTCGCCCGGTTCAGGCAGCACGTCGATGTCGATCTCTGCGGTTTGCACATCCTTAGGAATGTCTATCCACACCGGGCCTGGACGGCCAGACTGGGCAATGCGGAACGCATCGCTGATAACCTGTGGAAGTTCGGCGATATCGCGAACTAAATAGTTATGTTTGGTGATGGGGATAGAGATGCCGTAGGTGTCCACTTCCTGGAACGCATCCGTACCAATCATCGACGACGGCACCTGGCCGGTAATGCAGATCAGCGGAATGGAGTCGAGGCGCGCATCGGCGATAGCGGTCACCAGGTTGGTCGCACCCGGCCCACTACAGGCCATACAGACCGCCGGTTTACCCTGCGTACGCGCCATGCCCTGGGCGATAAAACCTGCGCCCTGCTCGTGGCGTGCCAGTACGTGACGGATCTGCGTGCTTTGGCTTAACGCATCATACAGCGGCAGCACTGTCCCGCCAGGGATACCCGCAACTGTGGTGATGCCCTGTCGTTCCAGTAAATGAACGATTAACTGCGCGCCAGTAAAACGCGTCCTGGTGGATGTTGTGCCCGAAATTGCCATGCTCCAGTCCTTTTCTTCTGGGCCGACTTTCCGGGAGGCGTTTAAACGAAAAACCCCGCCCGGTTTGCGCCGGCGGGGTTTTGGAATCGTGTGTTGTTCCAGTCCCTACGGCGCATTGCCGACGACCACCACCACACGCACGACGACCACTGCGGCTGGTAGCGCAGTTTTTAGTAGGGTCGCGGTGTTCATGGATGTAGTCATTGGGGACCTGTGTTTGGAATCATTGATAGAATTTATACAAACACAGGTTTTTCAGCGTGACAATGGAAATATTTTCATGCGCGCAAAAATGCGTCAGGGATCACGTTTCGGCTGTTGAGTAATTTGGTGAATTTCATCGTGACGGGAAAAGGGTTTAGCCCTGACAAATTAAGAGATTACCAAACGGTTGGCAAAGTCTGAAAATCCACGGAAATCATTTAACCCTCATACTGAAGTGGTTATTCTTTGTGCTCACCAAAACGGTGATTTACGTTAGGGAAAACAGATGAAAATCTATTTCATCGCTTTTATTGCCACAATCACGCTGCTAAACGGGTGCGACAAGCCTGTCAAAACCGAGCCCACGCCGCCCGGCGGGGGCGGCACCATCGAAGCCATCAACCACACCAGTTGGGCCATTAACCGCTTCAGCGTTAACGGACAGTCCGGCCTCGATATTATCAACCCCTATTCCGGCGGCGGCGGGGGTTGCTGCTTTGGCGTAAAAGGCCCCTGGCAGCCCGGCATGACCGTGCAGGTTGACTGGGAAACCGGCGTTGCCTTCGCCAGCGATGTGCCGGAAATTCCTGAGCCTGAAAGGCCTGACCTGAGCGGAGTGAGTGAGAAAGAGGCAGACAAATTAGCGCAGGCATATTCCGATAAAAAGGAAGAATGGTACGAGAAGCTTAAAGCCTTCAGTAAAAAACATACCCGACTCGTTCCCCTGCCCGACTACACCGGCCAGAAAACCTGCGGCATCACCGTGCATTTCCTGCCCTGCGACCAGGTGAAGGTCACCACCAGCTGTGCCGCCTACGGCAGCCCGGATTACCCCATCAAAGAACGCGTGCAAATGGAGAAGCCGACAGTATGTCCTCAATGAACTCAATTATCCTTCTGGCAGCCATTCTGGTGCTGGCCGGGTGCGACAAGCCTGTCAAAACAGAGCCCGCACCGCCCGGCGGGGGCGGCACCATCGAAGCCATTAACCACACCAGCTGGGCCATTAACCGCTTCAGCGTTAACGGACAGTCCGGCCTCGATATTATCAACCCCTATTCCGGCGGCGGCGGGGGTTGCTGCTTTGGCGTAAAAGGCCCCTGGCAGCCCGGAATGACCGTGCAGGTTGACTGGGAAACCGGCGTCGCCTTCGCCAGCGATGTGCCGGAAATTCCTGAGCCTGATGAACCAGATACAACCGGAATGAACCGCAATGAACGACACAATGCATGGCAGGCATATACCGAGCGACGCCGTGAATGGCGCAAAATCATTAAAGCGAGGAATAAACAACATTCTTTAAATGTCCCCCTGCCCGACTACACCAGCCAGAAAACCTGCGGCATCACCGTGCATTTCCTGCCCTGCGACCAGGTAAAGGTCACCACCAGCTGTGCCGCCTACGGCAGCCCGGACTACCCCATCAAAGAACGCGTGCAAATGGAGAAGCCGACAGTATGTCCAAATTAAATCCTGCCAGCGTCTGGTTCCCCCCTGAATTTCCCGACAGGGGAAGACTTCCAAAGGATAAATCCATAATCGGCAAAAACTGCAAACAGCATGACAGCCTGGACATACAGCACCATGATGCACTGTGCGCGGCAGCTAACCGCCGGGTTGCACACCCCTGCTGTAAGACCCTGCATATCAGCCTGTTCTTTGACGGTACGGGCAATAACCTGAACCATGACCTCTTTGAATCCACCCCACCCCATCCCACCAATATCGCCCGCCTGTTTCGCGCCACCATCGGGCAGGGCTACGCTGGCGGCTCGCGAGCCCATACCGCGGAGCTGGTTGATCAAGAGGGCTCGGCGGGCAACCAGTATTACAAATATTATATGCCCGGCGTGGGCACGCCCTTTCCGGAGGTGATGGATCTCGATTTCAGCGATGAGGGGCTCAAGTATGCCACTGGTGGTGAAGAGCGCATTAACTGGGCGCTGCTGCGCCTCATTGATGCCCTGCGCCAGACTCTCGGTCTGAATAAACTGAGTGATAACGAAAACTGGCTCGCCGTCCAGTCCATGGCCACCACCTATACCGAAGCAAAAGTGTCGGGCGAATACCGCCGCCATACCGCGTTTTTCCGGCTGCTCAACGGGTTAGGTAAGACGCTGCACGTCGCGTTAACCCAGCCCGAGCCCGGCAAACCAAAGCTGCTGGGCATCAAGCTGTATGTCTACGGGTTTTCCCGCGGCGCAGCGTCTGCCCGGGCCTTTGTGAACTGGCTGAACCAGCTGCTTTCCCCGTCCGGCGCAGGTGCACTGCTTCCCTTCTGCCTGGCCACTGAGCACGGCGAAATCCCCGTCAGCATCGAGTTTCTCGGGCTGCTGGATACGGTGGCCTCCGTCGGCATCGCCCACATCGCCCCGGTGGCCGAAGGCCATATGAGCTGGGCCGACGGCACGATGGAACTGCCGGATAACACCCTGATTAAACGCTGCGTGCACCTGGTCTCCTCCCACGAGCAGCGGCTGTGCTTTCCGCTTGATTCCATCTGCCGCACAGACGGACGGTATCCGGAATATGCCGTTGAAGTGGTTTATCCCGGCATGCATTCGGATGTGGGCGGGGGATATCCGCCAGGCGATCAGGGAAAAGCAAATGCTGGTATTGATGATTTTCTGATGTCCCAGATTTGCTTAAACGAAATGTTTGCTGCCGCTTTTGCTGCTGGGGCGCCACTTAAGATACAAGAAAAATCACTCCTGGATGATTTAAAAAAGGACAGGTGGAGGGTTATGCCGGAAGCCCTCATCGACGAATTTAACGTTGACCCATCCGTCATCCAGCGCTTCAACGCCTGGCGGCAGCTCACCCTTAACCTGCCGCCCAGCGAAACCGGCATTCCCGATGAACAGACCACCCACTACTCCCCCGTTCGCGCAGATATCAACGTTATTGAAGCGCTGGAGCGACAAACGGGCTGGATCACCGCATGGCGAATCGGCCGCTACGCTCACGGCACCTTCCGTGAACAAAACTTTTACCGCGACGCCGCCGCCAACGATCAGGATAAAGATCGCGATCCCGCCGTCAGGGCCGAACGGGAGCGGGAGCGTGCCAAAACGCAAAAAGACATTGAGCGGGTGCGTATTCATGAGATCAGCAAAAAACAGAGGGGCGAGTTTGTACTGCAATCGACAGGCCCGAAAGACTTCGATGCCCGTCTTGGACAAACGCAGCTTTCAGAGGCTGCCATTGAATTTAAAGAGGATTATCAGCAGATCCCCCGCACTCATACAAAAAGCTTTACCTATGCCACGCTCGATTACTTCAGGGGATTTGTGTACGCCTTTAATCAGGATGATGTGCCCGTTGAATATAAAAAAATCAAAGCGGCTGGAGAGGCGCATCTGGCCACGCTGTTCCCATTACAGGGTGAACGCCACAATGCCAGTGAACCCTCCGGGCTGGTGAGAGCGCTGTTTGATGACCAGGTGCATGACTCCCGCGCCTGGTTTATGCACAGCGCGCTTGGCGCACGCGAACCCTGGGGAAGCTATTTTCTGTACCGCATGATTTACTTCGGGGAGGCCACCAGCAAGCAGGTTAAGCCTCTCGCGATGCTGGGGTATGTGGCAGGCCTGGGCTACCCCATCTCAACGCACCAGATTAATTTCCTCATTGAGATGATTGAGAAACCCCGTACACCCGGAGAACCCGCTTCTGTCGAACAGAAGATTTCCCTGGTAGATGCCGGAACAGGCTATCCGCTGGGCGTTCTGCAGGATAAAACGCGGCAAATTCCGTGCGTTAACTACCCGGCAACGGCGCTCGCTGAATGCCAGAGAGTGCATGAAATGGCTGTTGAGCAGCAGAAGGCCCGGGTTTTATCTCTTTTCAGTAACAAACGCTGAGCGCAGCGGATGACCACAGACAAGGAATGCCCGATGAAATGTTTGCCCTTTTTATGTCTGGCAGCAGTCTCCCTGCTGACGGCCTGCGACAAGCCCGTAAAAACAGAGCCCGCACCGCCCGGCGGGGGCGGCACCATCGAAGCCATTAACCACACCAGCTGGGCCATTAACCGCTTCAGCGTTAACGGACAGTCCGGCCTCGATATTATCAACCCCTATTCCGGCGGCGGCGGGGGTTGCTGCTTTGGCGTAAAAGGCCCCTGGCAGCCCGGTATGACCGTGCAGATTGACTGGGAAACAGGTGTCGCCTTTGCCAGCAATGTACCGGAAATTCCTGAGCCTGAAAGGCCTGTTTTAACAGGTAAAAGCCGGGAAGAAAGATACAAATTAGCGCAGGCATATTCCGATAAATATCACGAGTGGTATGAAAAGATTAAAGCCTACAGTAAAAAACATACCCGGCTCATTCCCCTGCCCGACTACACCGGCCAGAAAACCTGCGGCATCACCGTGCATTTCCTGCCCTGCGACCAGGTGAAGGTCACCACCAGCTGTGCCGCCTACGGAAACCCGGATTACCCCATCAAAGAACGCGTGCAAATGGAGAAGCCAACAGTATGCCCAAACAAGACGCTGGCAAAGTAACGTCGCCGCAGCGAATCACTTGATGCAGAAAACAAAAAACCCCGCCGGAGCGAGGTTTTTTTCAGGGTTTGCGGCTGGTAACCGCAGAACACACTGTGTTACGTCAACGCAAAAAGTATACGCGATCGGCGACGAACGCGCAATTTAAGGCACGGATTTTGACGTATCTGAGTATGTACCCTCTGGTAATTTTTGTCCATAAAATACTGTTCATGCATACAGTATTTATCTATACTGAGGGTGTTCGCAGTGCGCGAGGGGGCCGCTGTTTTACCGGCGCAATAAAGTCCTGGCTGAAACGGGTGGTGCCGTCAGTGCCTTAACCCCTGAAGTGAGCACACTGTGTTACGTCAATCCAGGTGCTGGCAACAGGCGGCGGAAAGGTACGCCAGCATCGTGCTCCTTTTTTACCAAAAGGAGACGCGTATGAGCATCGTGGATATGGTAGTTCTTATCCTCAAACTCATTGTTGCTGCACTGCAACTGCTTGATGCCGTCCTGAAATACCTGCGGTGATTCAGGTTCAAGTCGCACCTGAGAGGGGCGGGCAACCGCCCCTCTTTAATAACGAGGGAATGCTATGTCGCGTCTGTTAATTGAACCCATTACACCTGAAGAACCCGGGTATATTGCCCTGAAAACTGAAAGCATCACGCTGAATTTCAACATGCTACGCAGGCTGGAAGAGAACTGGCAGCGCGGTGAAAACCGCTTTAACGCACCGGGTGAAAAACTGCTGGGGGCGTTTCTGAACGGCAAACTGGTGGGCGTATGCGGCCTTAACCGCGATCCGTTTAGCCAGCAGCCGCGGGCCGGACGCATTCGCCATCTCTATATCAGCGAAAAGTGTCGCGGTCAGGGTATCGGCAAACAGCTGCTGGCCGTGGTGATGGTGGATGCCAGCATCTGGTTTGATTTTCTCAATACCCATGCACCGGAAACGGCCTATGCGTTCTACCATCATGCCGGGTTTACGCGGGTTTCCGACGAGCCACGGGTCACGCACCGTCTTTTTTGCGCGGTGTAACGGGCTGGCAGCATGAAAAGGTGAATGTTACAGTTGAATGACAATTCACCATCCGATAAACCATGACCATCACCGTTTTCTGCATTTTGCTGTTCGCCGCACTGCTACATGCCAGCTGGAATGCCATTGTCAAAGCCGGAACGGACAAACTCTATTCTGCGATCAGCGTCAGCGGCTCCGCCACGCTTATTGCGCTGATCTTACTGCCATTCTCACCACAGCCTTCTGCCGCCAGTTGGCCATTTTTGATTGTCTCCTGTGCATTACAGGTGGTGTATACGGTGCTGGTGGCAAAAACCTATCAGATTTCTGACATGAGCCAAACCTATCCACTGATGCGCGGCACAGCACCGCTTTTGGTCGCGCTGGTCAGCGTTCTGGCTCTGGGGGATACACTCTCCTGGATGGCCTGGTCCGGCATCGGCGTGATCTGCCTTTCGATTCTGGCAATGGCGATGAACGGGCGGATGCAATCACGCAAGGGGATCACGTTTGCGCTATTGAACGCCTGCTTTATCGCGGGGTATACCCTCGTGGACGGCACCGGGGTGCGTTTATCGGAAACGGCGCTGGGTTATACGCTGTGGACATTCTTTATGAACGGTTTTTGCCTGCTGAGCTGGGCAATGGTGGCGCGCCGTCGCGAAGCTTCCAGCTATCTGCGCCTGCACTGGAAAAAAGGCCTGCTCGGTGGCATCGGGACGATGGGTTCTTACGGCCTGGCATTATGGGCGATGACTCAAGCACCATTGGCCGTGGTGGCAGCACTACGGGAAACCTCCATTCTCTTTGGTGCACTGATCGCGTTTCTCCTTCTAAAAGAAAACGTTGCTGGCCTGCGCATTGCCGCGGCGCTGGGTATTGCCGGCGGGGCGATCCTGCTTCGACTGGCCTAAATCGCTGGCAACATTAGTTGCCAATCTTGTTTACAAAACCTGCCTAAGTGTCTTCTTCCATTCATCACAGCAATGCTTAATTTGTCATCTCATTGTGGTAGATTCCTCGCGCATTTATGGGAATGCGTAGTCACTTATTCTTTATTTCTCTCTTTTGGCAAAAGTATTCAGCGACATGAAAAAACAAAGGAACGTTAACTTATTGTTGATGCTGGTGTTACTGGTGGCCGTCGGTCAGATGGCGCAAACCATCTACATTCCGGCGATCGCCGACATGGCAAAGGAACTGAACGTCCGCGAGGGCGCAGTGCAGAGCGTTATGGCCGCTTATCTGCTGACCTATGGCGTCTCTCAGCTGTTCTACGGCCCGCTGTCCGATCGCGTCGGGCGTCGCCCGGTGATTCTGGTGGGGATGTGTATTTTCATGGCGGCAACGGTGATTGCCATTACCACCCATAGCCTGACGGTACTAATTGCCGCCAGCGCTCTGCAAGGCGTTGGGACCGGCGTTGGCGGGGTGATGGCGCGTACCTTGCCACGCGACCTGTATCAGGGCACCCAGCTTCGCCATGCCAACAGTCTGCTGAATATGGGCATTCTGGTGAGTCCGCTGCTGGCCCCGCTGATTGGCGGCCTGCTGGATACGATGTGGTCGTGGCGTGCCTGCTACGCCTTCCTGCTGGTGCTGTGTGTGATTGTGACCTTCAGCATGGCGCGCTGGATGCCGGAAACGCGCCCTACCGATGCACCGCGCACCAAACTTATCACCAGCTATAAAACGCTGTTCGGCAACGGGGCGTTCACCTGCTACCTGTTGATGTTGATCGGCGGCCTGGCGGGGATTGCCGTGTTTGAAGCCTGCTCCGGCGTGCTGTTAGGCGCAGGGCTTGGCCTCAGCAGTATGGTGGTGAGTATCCTGTTTATCCTGCCTATTCCGGCGGCGTTTTTCGGCGCATGGTTTGCCGGGCGCCCGAACAAACGTTTCTCCACGCTGATGTGGCAGTCAGTGATTAGCTGCCTGCTGGCGGGCGTGATGATGTGGATCCCAGGGTTGTTCGGCGTGATGACCGTCTGGACGCTGCTTATCCCGGCGGCGCTGTTCTTCTTCGGTGCAGGGATGCTGTTCCCGCTCGCCACCAGTGGCGCAATGGAGCCGTTCCCGTTCCTCGCAGGCACGGCGGGCGCACTGGTGGGTGGTTTGCAGAATATCGGTTCCGGGGCGCTGGCCTGGCTTTCTGCGCTGTTGCCACAAACCGGTCAGGCTAGTTTGGGTTTGCTGATGACGCTGATGGGGCTGCTGATTTTACTGTGCTGGCTGCCGCTGGCGTCCCGTGTCCCGCATCATGAGCAACCGGTTTAACCGCATGATGGCCCGGCTTTTCGACGGGCTTTTCACACTCAGGTGTAATCATGGTCTGCAATAAGGGCTCTGGCGCAGGCCGCCAGGCCCCTTCTTCCCCGTCATAAAACTGGAAATCGGCGTTAATGGCATACGGGATTTTCGCCTTTTGCAGTTCACAGGCCATAAACGTGGCAAACGCCAGCTGCGACGCCGTTGGCGTCAACCGGCTTGATTCGCCCACTCCCCATCCGCCCACCCAGCTGACATGTCCGGTTTTTTGCTGCCAGTGCAGCGCGATGTTAATCCGGTTGTGAATGGCCGCTTTTTCGGCCGCCGTACCGGACGTCCACGGGTATTTGCCGTTATTTTTCAGCGGCCCCCACGGGAAGATATGCCACTCGGCCAGCAGATAGTTTTGGCTATGTGCAGGCAGCTTCATGCTGGATAAATCTTCCGGCGCGGCGCGCAGACGTGGCGCGATAAAAATCATGCGATTCGCATCAATGCTGTGAATGACTTTGATCGTTTTCTCGTACACCCGGTTCAGCGAAGCCTGGTTATGGTTAAGCTTATCCGCAGGCTCATAGATCAGATCAAACCCAAGTAGCGGTGAGCTTTGGCCAAAATAGTGCGCCACCGCAATCCACCAGTTGATCACCTCTTTTTCATTATCCGCTTTCGGGTCGTTTTTATATTCGTCAGCCTGATAAGAGATGATGGGGATCACCCCGTATTGCTCGCACGCCTCTACCAGTTTACGCAGATGAATGAGCCGCGCTTCGGTGGGTTCATCCGCCACGCGAATACGCACATGCGTTAACCCTTTGGCGCGAAAATCACGAACCACCAGTGGATCGAATTCCCGGATGCCGCGTTCGGTGCGCGCCCAGTCGACATCAATACCCACGCCAAGCTGCTGCGCGTAAAGTGCAGCCGTCAGCGGCGGCTCAGCGGCGATGGCCCAGCCGGAAGTTAGCAATAACGCAGTGGCAATGAGAGGCTTAAACACGTTGTACCTTGCGAGAAATCAAAAGCAATAACTTGTATTTAGCACGCTTTTTCACATTTCGTGTAGAGCCAAAGCGTAATAAATCTTCACTGTGCCATCGCCTTCAGCCAGCTGATAAAGGCATCAATTTTTGGCCACTGCCGCCCGGACGGGGTGGAAACATAATAGTGCTGATGGCATTTCAGCGTTTTCTCGCCAAAGGGGGCTATCAGCTCTCCGCGTTCAAGGCGCTTTTGCACCAGCCGTTTACGCCCCATTGCCACCCCCACGTGATTCATGGCGGCAATAATGGCTAAGTCAGAACGATCGAAGCCAATTCCCGATGATGGCGGCATATTGACTGCAAAGTGCTGCGCCCAGCTAAACCACTCGTCGGTGCCGGAGTCATTGCTCCAGGCCTGGCGGTCGTGCAGCAAAGTGCAGTGTCGAAGGTTATCCGGGTTCTGAAGTAGCGCATGTTGTTGAGCATATTCCGGGGAACACACCGGCAGGATAGCCTCATCCATCAGAAAGTGGTGAGACAGATGATTTGGCGGCGTATCGTCGAAATAGAGCGCCAGATCGACACCCGTTCGCTGCATATTTACATAATCATTGCCGGTCAGAATGGTCAGCGAGATCGACGGATACCGGCGGGTGAAGTCCCCCAGCATCGGCACCAGCCAGCACTGGGCAATCGACGGACGAGAGTAAACCGTCAGGGTGCCGGACAGTTCCTGGTTTTTAATATCCAGGATCTCCTGATTCAGGGTGTCCAGCGACGATTTTAACGTCCAGTACACGCGTTTCCCTTCCTGGGTCAGCTCCACTTTGCGGTGCGAGCGCACAAACAGCTGAATGCCCAACTCCTCTTCCAGCAGGTTGATGCGGTGACTGACCGCACTGGGACTGAGCGAGAGTTCCTCCGCCGCCAGCGCAAAGGATTCGTGCCGTGCCGCCACTTCAAAGGTGTACATTTTTGACAACTGCCAGCCATTTAACAGGCGGTTTCTGGCCTCATTTGCATCATTCATCGCCATTCTCACTCTCGTTTTATGTGCCCAGAATACCTTTCAGAGATGAATTTATGTGAACCAAACACAAAATAAGTGTGCTTTTTAGAGATTAGTCACTTACTTGATTCAATCTGACTCATCTGAAAGGCAATTTATATCGTTTGTCAGCCCATGCCGTTTTTTCGTCCAATACCCGCAGATTACTTAAGGGTGAGGTGAGATATGGGATCTCAGGTCTGGGTTGTGGCGACGCTGCTCATCAGCATCGTGTTGATTGTATTAACCATCGTAAAACTGAAGTTTCACCCGTTCCTGGCGCTACTGCTGGCGAGCTTTTTCGTCGGTGCCATGATGGGGATGGGCCCGCTGGATATGGTGAATGCCATTGAGAGCGGGATTGGCGGCACGCTGGGCTTCCTGGCTGCGGTGATTGGCCTGGGGACAATCCTCGGCAAGATGATGGAAGTGTCCGGCGCGGCGGAGCGTATCGGCATCACGCTTCAGCGCTGCCGCTGGTTATCTGCTGATGTGATTATGGTGCTGGTGGGGATGATTTGTGGCATCACGCTGTTTGTGGAAGTGGGTGTGGTATTACTGATCCCGCTGGCTTTCTCGATTGCCAAAAAAACCCAGACCTCGTTACTGAAGCTGGCGATCCCACTCTGTACTGCGCTGATGGCCGTGCACTGCGTGGTGCCTCCGCACCCGGCGGCGCTGTTCGTCACCAACAAACTGGGTGCCGATGTAGGGACAGTTATCGTTTACGGCTTACTGGTTGGCCTGATGGCCTCGCTGGTAGGCGGCCCGCTGTTTCTGAAACTGCTCGGTAATCGCCTGCCGTTCAAACCGGTTCCGGCAGAGTTCTCTGACCTGAAAGTTCGGGAAGAACACACGCTGCCGTCACTTGGGGCAACGCTGTTCACGGTGCTACTGCCCATTGGCCTGATGCTGGTGAAAACCATCGCCGAGCTGAACATGGCGAAAACAGGCACGCTGTACACGGTACTGGAATTTATTGGCAACCCGATCACCGCGATGTTTATCGCCGTGTTTGTTGCCTACTACCTGCTTGGGCTGCGCCAGCATATGGGGATGGGCACTATGCTCACCCATACTGAACACGGCTTTGGCTCTATCGCTAACATTCTGCTGATCATCGGTGCGGGCGGGGCGTTTAACGCTATCCTCAAAACCAGCGGGCTGGCCGATACGCTGGCGCAAATCCTGTCGAACCTGCATATGCATCCGATCCTGCTCGCCTGGCTGGTGGCGTTAGTTCTGCACGCTGCGGTAGGCTCAGCCACCGTCGCGATGATGGGCGCAACTGCCATCGTGGCCCCGATGCTACCGCTGTATCCGAACGTCAGCCCGGAAATCATTACCATTGCCATCGGCTCTGGCGCCATTGGCTGCACGATCGTGACCGATTCCCTCTTCTGGCTTGTGAAGCAATACTGCGGCGCGACCCTGAATGAGACGTTCAAATACTATACGACGGCGACCTTTATCGCCTCGGTGCTTGCACTTGGCGGCACATTCCTGCTTTCTTTCATTATCTGAGCGCGAAGAGATTTATTATGGAAAACGCAACTATCACCACGCTAATCGCACAGTTCCCTCTGGTTGAGGATCTGGTTGCCCTGAAAGAAACCACCTGGTTT
The DNA here is from genome assembly GCF_011752765.1 of Enterobacter sp. Tr-810. Taxonomy (NCBI): domain Bacteria; kingdom Pseudomonadati; phylum Pseudomonadota; class Gammaproteobacteria; order Enterobacterales; family Enterobacteriaceae; genus Enterobacter; species Enterobacter sp. Tr-810. The sequence goes on from NZ_VWWW01000007.1 coordinate 196,148, forward strand.
AACCCGCGTACCACCTCGCTTGAAGAAGGGTTGCCGTATGTCGGGCTGACCAAAGCCGACGTGGACGACGCTCATGCACGGCTAAACCGCTTCGCGCCGTATCTGGCGAAAGCATTCCCGGAAACGGCCGCCACCCACGGGATTATTGAATCTGAACTGGTGGCCATTCCGGCCATGCACAAGCGGCTGGAGAAAGAGTTCGGCACCACGATCCCCGGCACGCTGTTGCTGAAAAAAGACAGCCACCTGCCAATTTCCGGCTCGATTAAAGCGCGCGGCGGTATCTATGAGGTGCTGACTCACGCGGAAAAACTGGCGCTGGCGGCGGGCCTGCTCAGCGTTGATGACGATTACAGTATCCTGCTGGAGCCACGCTTTAAGGACTTTTTCAGTCAGTACAGCATTGCGGTAGGGTCGACCGGCAACCTGGGGATGTCTATCGGGATCATGAGTGCGCGGATCGGTTTTAAGGTCACGGTGCATATGTCTGCCGACGCCCGTGAATGGAAAAAAGCCAAACTGCGCAGCCACGGCGTGATTGTCGTCGAATACGAGCAGGATTACGGCGTGGCGGTGGAGCAAGGGCGCAAAGCAGCGGAGAGCGATCCGAACTGCTTCTTCATCGACGATGAAAACTCCCGCACGCTGTTCCTGGGTTACGCGGTGGCGGGCGAACGTCTGAAAGCACAGTTTGCCGCACAGGGCCGTGTGGTGGATGCGCAGCACCCGCTGTACGTCTACCTGCCATGTGGTGTGGGCGGTGGTCCTGGCGGTGTGGCGTTTGGTCTGAAGCTGGCCTTCGGCGACAACGTTCACTGTTTCTTTGCCGAGCCAACCCACTCCCCTTGTATGCTGTTGGGCGTCTACACGGGCCTGCACGACGAGATTGCGGTGCAGGATCTGGGGATCGACAACGTAACGGCAGCCGATGGGCTGGCGGTAGGTCGTGCGTCTGGTTTCGTAGGCCGGGCGATGGAGCGCTTGCTCGACGGATTCTATACCTTAAGCGATCAGAGCATGTATGACATGCTCGGCTGGCTGGCGCAGGAAGAAGGTATTCGTCTGGAGCCCTCGGCGCTGGCGGGTATGGCCGGGCCGGTGCGCGTCCAGGCCAACGCCACCCACCTCGTATGGGCGACCGGCGGCGGTATGGTGCCGGAAGACGAAATGGCGAAGTATCTGGCGAAGGGCCGTTAAGGGGTTTTGTGTATCCCTCTCCTGTGGGAGAGGGATCGATTTTTTTTACAGATTCAGGATCTGCTGAATATGGGTGACGGCAAACAGCAAAGCCAGTGACAACACGGCCAGCGCGATCAGAAACTTATCCCGCACCGCTTTTGGTTGTACAAAGTCGTCCTGAGCAACATCCATCAGGTTACGGCTGCGGGTATAACGCCACAAAATGATCGCCACCAACGCCAGCACAACAAGAGAAACCCAGAACGGCGCGCCTGTGCGATGCCAGTTGTGTTTAATAGCCAGCGCGATCAGCGCGCCATATCCCAGTAGCGTACGTAGCCAGGCCAGCGAGGTTCGTTCCGGCTGCAAGCCGGGATCGGCTTCGCGGCGCGCTTTGCGGCTATCCGCCATAGAACACCAGCACCATCACCACTCCTGCCACCGTCAACAGTATCGCGCTGATAATTAATAACCCGCGCGTGTAGGGCAGATCCTGCTTCAGGCGCATCGCCTTTTCGTTACGTAACCAGCGCAGGTAGCCGTAAATCGCCAGCACGCCCGCAAACAGGCACAGCAGCAGGGCCAACACTTCGCGGATCAACGGGGTCGCAAAATCCGGGGCCAGCTGGTCAAGGCCGACACCCGCAGCGAGAAAGCCCAGTGCAGTACGTATCCACGCTAAAAATGTACGTTCATTGGCCAGCGAGAAGCGGTAGTCCGGGGCTTCGCCGAGGCGAGAAATTTTCATGAAGGTTCCTTGTCGTGCTCCAGGCAGGCTTCAGCATAGCGTAAATCGACAAGGACAAGAAAACCGGCATCGGATGATGCCGGTCAGGAAGATTAATGCAGCTCTGGCCAGTACTCTTTGTTGGCCTCAATCAGGTCATCGAGGATCGCTTTGGCGACCGATGCGCTCGGCACGGTTTTCGACAAGGTGATCGCCTGCCAGAGTTTCTGATACGAGCGCTGCTCCCAGGCATCCACCACCAGTTTTTCTACCGCTACCTGCTGGCTCATTAACCCTTTCTGGAAGTGCGGAATGTCGCCTACGGTCAGCGGTTCAGGGCCGTTATGCCCCACCAGGCAAGGAATTTCTACCATCGCATCGGCATCAAAGTTATGGATTGCGCCGTTGTTCGGCACAATCAGCAACATGCGCTCCTGGGTGTTAAACGCAATCGCGGTCGCCAGATCGACGATGTAAGACGCGTGTTCGTCGATTTCCAGCTCCCCGGCGGAAGATTTACCGGCTTCAATAATCGCCCGGCAGGAGCTGAACACATGCTTCTCGCGATGATCCATCACCTCATTCGCGCGGGTGCGTTCCGGGTTGGAGTGCGCTACCACGTAATCCGGGAATAAGTAATACTTCAGGTAGGTGTTCGGCATGGTGTCGGGATCCAGCGCCTGCACGTCTTTCGCTTTGGCAAAGGTATCGTTCCAGCTTGCTTCGGTATGCGCGTCCTCAGAAGGCGGAACATATCCGTTTTTCGCCACATATTCGCGCAGTTTTGGCATCAGATCGTTGCCGTTCAAATCTTCAATCGATGTCCACCAGCCGAAGTGGTTCAGGCCGTAGTAACGCACACGCATCTCTTTGCGGTCTTTCAGGCCAACAATCTGCGCCATGCGCCCTTCAATACCGATCGGCATATCGCAGATGTTGAGGATTTTGGCGTTCGGACGCAGGCGACGGGTCGCTTCCGCCACAATTGCTGCCGGGTTGGAGTAGTTCAGCATCCACGCATTTGGCGAGTACTGTTGCATGTAATCCACCAGCTCCAGCACACCGCCGATAGAGCGCATCCCGTAAGAGATCCCGCCCGGGCCGCAGGTTTCCTGACCCAGCACGCCGTGGCGCAGCGGGATTTTCTCGTCTTTTTCGCGCATCGGGTATTTACCCACGCGGATATGTGCCATCACGAAATCCACATCGGTAAAGGCCGCTTTTGGATCGGTGGTGTAGCTAAATTCGATGTCCGGGGCCTGCTCTTTGAGGATAATTTTGCACGCCTCAGCGATGGTTTCCTGGCGTGCGCCGTCGTTGTCATAGAACTTCAGGGCGCGCAGCGGGAAACGGTCACGGTTGGCTAACAACATCAGGACGATACCCGGGGTAAAGGTACTGCCGCCGCCTGCAATGACAACTGAGAATTTTTTCATGATACAGCCTCCGTCAGGGTGGTTTGTTCGTTCGTTAAAGGGGTTTTCATCAGCGATTCAAGCTGGTCGCGCACCTGGGGAACGTGCAGTCCGACAATCACCTGAATGCCGTTGCCGCGTCGCACCACACCGTGTGCGCCCAGGGCTTTAAAGACGTCGTCGCTTTGGGTCTGTGCCATATCCACCAGCGTGATACGTAAGCGGGTGGCGCAGTTATTCACGCTTTCGATATTGCCGGCGCCGCCGAGCGCTTGCAGGAACCCGGCTGCCTGCCCAACCTGCTGGCTTGCCGCTGCCGGTGCGGTGGTTTGCCCGCGAGCGGCCTGGTAATCGGCCTTGCTGTAGAGTTTGATTTCGCTCTCTTCGCGGCCCGGGGTTTTGAGGTTCAGCCGCTCAATCAACGTTTTGAAGACCACGAAGTAGATACCGGTGAAGCAGATACCAATGCCTATCTGGGTGAACATCGTGGATGCGTGGTTGTGGAACATCGGGATCCAGTTTTGCGGCAAGAACTGGTCAAGCAGCCCGCCCCCCATGTTGCCCACCACACCAAAGACGTACATCACCGTCGCCATCGTTGCCGCCAGCACGGCGTGGACGGCAAACAGCAGCGGCGAAATAAACAGGAAGGTGAACTCAAGCGGTTCGGTAATGCCCACCAGCATGGCGGTAAGCGTTGCCGGGATCAGCAGCCCTGCCACCTTGACGCGGTTTTCAGGCGAGGCGGTGTACCAGAGCGCCAGCGCAATCCCGACGGAGCCGAACACTTTCGAGTTGCCGTGCAGCGCGAAGCCGCCTTCCGGGAACAGGGTTTTCAGTGGCAGCGTGCTCTGACTGAATTCCTGTAAATGCTGCGCCCAGTACACCTGAATGCCGCCTTCCACCGCCGCTGGGCCGAAGATAAACGGTCCGTAGACAAAGTGGTGCAGGCCGGTTGGGATCAGAATGCGTTCCAGAAAGGTATAAACCCACACGCCCAGCGCCCCGGCAGAGCGTAAAAAGGCCTGTAAGGATTCAATGCCCATCTGCACTTTTGGCCAGCCTAACAGCGTCAGCCAGGCGCAGGGGATCATCACGAAAAATGCGAGGATGACGACAAACGATGTACCCTGGAAAATCCCCAGAAACACTGGCAGGGGTTTGTCGAAATAGCGGTTATGGATGGCGGTGACGATGCCCGAAATAACAATCGCCCCGATAATGCTGGTATCCAGGGTTTTGATCCCGGCAATCATTGCCAGCCCGCTGCCCGCGGTGGGTTCAGCGGAGAAATCGACGCCAAAGAAATGGCCCCAGGTCATCCCCATCGCATTGATGAAATAGTTCCAGGTCAGGAAGCTAATCAGCACCGCAAGACAAGCACGACCTTGCGCCTGTTTTGCCAGCCCAATGGGTAAACCTACGGCGAAAATCAGCGGCATGTTGCGAAACACCGCCCAGCCGCCTTCTTCAATGATGTGAACGATTTGCGCAAATAAATTATCCGGAGCAGTGAGCGCTTCACCCACGAAAAGCGGGTTGCGCAGCATGATGGCGATCCCAACCACTATCCCGGCAAACGGAAACAACAACACCGGGGTAAACATGGCACCGCCAAAACGTTGTATTTGACTGAGCATTTTTAAATCCTCATGTAACAACCTGTAGGGGGTAGAGGCCTTTATGGTTTTTTACTGGCCTGAAATGAGCATAAGAATTTACGGATGAGCAAACATGACGTGCCGCTGCGTTCCGTGATCGCATTCATGGTTTTAATTTGGTCACTCAGGTCTACTTTTGGTTATAAATATGGACATCTTCATACCCAACTCTCCCCCCTGATACGCACAGAGAGGTCTACAGGTGATCTACAAATCCATTGCCGACAGACTGCGGTTACGGCTGAATTCATCGGATTACAATGTCGGTAGCCCGTTACCGGGTGAGAAAGCGCTGGCGCTGGAGTTTGGCGTGGCGCGAATGACCATCCGTAAAGCGCTCGATTTACTGGTGAGCTGGGGGCTGGTTGAACGCCGTCACGGCAGCGGCACCTTTGTGGCGCGTAAAGACGTCCATCATGAGACCACGAACCTGACCGGGCTGGTGGAAGTGCTTCGTCAGCAGGGAAAAGAGGTGCAAAGCAAGGTGTTACAGTTTGAAGTGATGCCCGCACCGCCTGCCATTGCCAGCCAGTTACGTATTCAGATTGATGAGCGGATCTACTTTTCGCGCCGGGTGCGCTACGTAGAAGGTAAACCGCTGATGCTGGAAGACAGCTTTATGCCGGTGAAGCTGTTTCGCAACCTGTCGCTGGCGCATCTTGAAGGGTCGAAGTTTGATTACATCGAAAAGGAGTGTGGGATAACCATCAGCGGGAACTACGAGAGCCTGACACCCGTTCTGGCAGACAAACAGCTGGCGCAGTACCTGAACCTGCCGGAACAAACGCCGCTGCTGCGTATTACCTCTCTCTCTTACAGCGACAGCGGCGAGTTCCTCAATTATTCCGTGATGTTCCGTAATACCAGCGATTACCAGGTGGACTACCATTTACGGCGCATCCACCCGGAAGAGTTACTAGCTCATCCCCCAGAAAACCACCGCCAGTAGCTGTGGCGTAATGATGCGCAGGAACATCACCAGCGGATAAACCGTGGCGTAAGAGAGCGCCGCCGCACCGCTGGTGGCGTGCAGGTTATTGGCAAAGGCGAGCGCGGGCGGGTCGGTCATGGAGCCCGCGAGCATCCCGCAGAGTGTCAGATAGTTCATTTTGGCGAACATCCGCGCCAGAATGCCCATCGTCAGCAGCGGGATCGCGGTAATAAATATCCCGTAGCCTACCCAGCTCATCCCTTCGCCCCTGACCAGGGTATCTACAAAATCACCGCCGGACTTCAGGCCGACAACCGCCAGAAATAGCACAATTCCCAGCTCACGCAGCGCCAGGTTGGCGCTCGGCGGCATAAACCAGTACAGCTTACCGATACAGCCGATACGCCCGAGGATCAGCGCCATAATCAGCGGGCCACCCGCCAGCCCCAGCTTGAGCGCCACCGGGAAGCCCGGCACATACAGTGGAATGGAGCCGAGCAGCACGCCCAGGCCGATACCGATAAACACCGGCAGCATCTGCACCTGCTGCAATTTTTGCTGCGCGTTGCCGACCATGTCCGCCACGGCATCAATAGACGAGGGCCGGCCAACCAGATTGAGGATATCGCCAAATTGCAGGCTGGCTTCCGGGCTGGCAACCAGTTCGACCCCTGCACGGTTAAGCCGCGAGATCACCACGTCATAACGCTCTTTTACCTGCAAATCGCGGATTTTCTTACCCAGAACCTGCTCGTTGGTGACCACAACACGCTCAACACGCATGTCGGTTCCGCGTGTGGAGAGCGAGGTATCCACCTCCTGACCAATCACCAGCCGCGCGTTATGCAGATCCCCCGGCTGCCCGACCAGGTGCAGTAAATCCCCCATCTGAATAATGGTGCCGGGCGATGGCACCATCAGCATGTCGTCGCGTTTAAGCCGTGAGCAGATGATGTTGACGCTGTTCAGGATCGGTACGTCCTGAATCGCCATTTTGTCGAGGTTGGGGTTATCAACCCGAATATTGATGGTTTTGATCAGTGCATGGCCGTTCGTCAGCGTGGACTCATGCTCCTGCGCCTCTTTCTCAACATTGATGCGAAACAGCACGCGCATCAGCCACATCGAGAGCAGGATGCCGCAAATACCGAACGGGTAAGCCATGGCATAGCTCATCCCCATCTGGTCAACAATGTCTGGCGAGATGCCCAGATCGCGCAGAATTTGCTGCCCGGCACCCAGCGCAGGCGTGTTGGTGACCGCGCCAGAGAAAATACCCAGCACCACAGGGAGCGGAATATCAAAGAGTTTATGCAGAATGGCGGTGACCAGCCCGCCCATCACGACAATACCAAGCGCAAACAGATTGAGGCGCAAGCCAGAAACACGAAGAGAAGCGAAAAAGCCCGGCCCGACCTGGATACCAATGGTATAGACGAAGAGGATCAGACCGAATTCCTGGATGAAGTGCAGCATCTCAGCGCTGAGCACAAGCCCAAGCTGGTCAGCAAAATGTCCGACAAAAATTCCGCCGAACAACACCCCGCCAATACCAAACCCGACGCCACGGATTTTAATATTGCCAATCCACAGGCCAACTACCGCGACCAGGGCCAACACGCTAACAGTTAACGCGATATCACTCATGATCCACTTCCTGTGCATAACCTTAGTTATTACGAGGATTCTCTCAGAGCCAGACTCGGTTGTATGGGCGATGGCGCACAAAAAAGCCCCGCCAGGGCGGGGCGTTATGCGGTCTGTGAGCGGTGTCGGGTGGCGGCTACGCCTTACCCAACCTACATGACCGGCAGGATTTGTAGGCCGGGTAAGGCGTAGCCGCCACCCGGCAAAAAAGTGTATTAGCTATTCAACGCTGGTCGGTCGCTAATGGCGATACGCTGCGGTGCAATGGCGTCCGGCACGTTGCGGGTCAGGTCGATATGCAGCAACCCGTTAGTGAACGTGGCGCCAGAAACTTCCATATGGTCGGCCAGGGTAAAGCTCAGGCTAAACGGCTGAGTCACCAGCCCCTGATGCAGCCATTTGGTTTCGGTCTCTTGTTTTTCCGGCGTCCCTTTTACGCTCAGGCGGGTGCCTTCAAGCTGAATATCCAGATCTTCCTGACGGAAGCCAGCCAGCGCCAGCGTGATGCGATAGTGGTTATCATCGCTCTTTTCGATGTTGTACGGCGGAAATGTCTGTTGCTCGGTGGTGCTTTGCAGGGCGTTAGCCAGTTTGTCAAAACCAATCCACTGACGCAGCAGGGGGGATAAATCGTAATTACGCATACTAAATCTCCTTCTGAGAAGCGAGTTCGGCACAGTTTAATTTTGTGCGCAGTTGTTCCTGCAAATCCTTATGGATTCGCATATGCTCCCGGTTCGGCAAGCAATTCGGTTTGGGCCGCGAAGGCGACCCGCTAAATCAGTTAATTTCGATACGGCGCGGTTTTTTCTCTTCTGGAATGATGCGTTCCAGTTCGACAAACAGCAGGCCGTTGACCAGGTTCGCGCCTTTAACGTGAATGTTCTCGGCTAACTGGAACTTGCGTTCAAAGTTGCGCTCGGCGATGCCCTGATACAGGTAGGTACGTTCTTTCTGCTCCGCCGTGTGGGAACCTTTCACCAGCAGCAGGTTATCCTGGGCGGTGATCTCCAGTTCGTTCTCTGCAAAACCGGCGACGGCAATGGCGATGCGATAGTGGTTTTCATCCACCAGCTCAACATTGTAAGGAGGGTAGCCGTTGCTCTGGCTTTGATTATTTTCTAAATGGTTAAACAGGCGGTCAAAACCAATGGCAGAACGGTATAACGGGGAAAGATCGAAGTTACGCATAAATAAAAGCTCCTGAAATCAGCGAGAATTTTTAGCCTTCCACCATGGACAGGCTTCTGTACCCCCCAAATACCCATCAGGCGTATCTGTTATCGGGGCACATTCTTAAAATGGGTCTGGAAACGGGGATTTCAAGCCACAGATCGTGAGATTTTTTTGCACTTTGCTGGTACTTGCATAGACTGGGACTACAGCACAAAGGGTTAAATTGCGATGGCCGCCACAGAGCGGCGCTTTTCGACTATTCATTTCGAACATGGCCCGCTATAAACCCCATTGCAGGTTTGAGCCGTGCCATTAACGATGATTACAGATGATGAAAAATGTTCTGATTAAGCTGACAACGTTCAGCGGAGTGGTATTACTTTGCGGGTGTTCGAGCGTGATGTCTCACACTGGCGGTAAAGAAGGAACATACCCGGGCACTCGTGCGAGCGCCGCGATGATCTCGGATGACGACACAAACTGGGGCACTAAATCCCTGGTGATACTGGATATGCCGCTGACGGCAGTCGCCGATACGCTCCTGCTACCGTGGGATATGTTGCGTACCGACAACTCCGTGCGTTCGCGCGTCGAGAAAAGCGAGCAGGAAAACCTGGCGACAAACTCCGTTATCCCGCCCGCGGCGATGCCCTCACACTAACATTACGCGGTTTCCGTGATCCAAATCTGACGGAAACCCGCGGTCTCTTCCATCCAGGCAACCCGATCCCCATCCGGAGAAAACACAATGGCGTCCCCGGACGGCGGGTTGCCGTGATCGGACGTCAAAAACGTCACCTCTCCTGTGGCCGCATCGCACTGGGCTATCCTGTTTTCGAGCACAAATCCAAGCATGTTCCCGGATGGATGCCAGTTGAACGCCGACTGAATATCGCTCTCATTGCGGGTTAACTGTCGCGGCTCGCCGCCCTCAGGTGAGATAAGCCAGAGTTGCACAATGCCGTTATCGTCGCGCATCAGGAACGCGATTTGCGTTGCTTGCGGATTGCTGCGTACCCAGTGGCGCGGAACATTCACCAGCCCCGGGAACGCCTTTTGGTGGGTAAAGGTTAAACGACGCTGTATCACCCCCGCAGGTGGCGCAGGCATGGTATCCGGCGTTCCCTGTAATGGCGTATCACCCGCACGTTTCCAGCCCTGCTCATTCTTCGGTAAATCGACAATAAACAGTTCCGGTACTTTATCGCCGTGAACAGACACGGTGTCGCCGATAAACGCCAGCCTGTCGTTACCAACCCAGCCCTCTTCATAGGCACGGTTGATGTCATCGCTTCCCGGCTCAGGCGTGGGCGTGGTTCGGCTCACCAGCACACTCCAGAACGTACCGGCATATTCACGCGGGTGAACACCCTGTGGCGTTACCGGGCCATAGGGTACGGCCACGCCCACATTGCGTAAATCGAGCTTTGGATCGCGCTCGTGCAGGACATGGTCGTTGTAGGTAAAGCTCACGTACTGCCCGTCCGGGCTAAATACGTGGACATGGCTGCCGCCACGCAATGCCCCGGCAGTATAGGGCGCGGTAATGTCCATTGCGTCGAGGCGGCTTATCTGCCCGTTGTGGGCAATCACGCCCTGACGATGGTGGAAATCATAATGCCAGCCGGCATCCGGGTTTTCCGGGCCGTGGATAAAGACATACTTATCTTCTGCGGGATGAACGGTCACCACCCCGACATGCGCGCCGTGGGTGGCGCGATAAATGACGTCAACTTCTCCCGAGTTAACGTTCACCCGCTCAATGGTTTCACCAGTAAAAGAGGCACCAGAAGGACGCACATCGAAGACAAGCCAGCGGCTGTCAGGCGTCCAGGTGTTGGTATTTGTCAGTTGATGATGGCGCGAAGCGAAGGTGATTTGTTTCATGTCGTTATCCGGGCAAAGGACCAGGCGACATAGTACCGCTTATCTCCGCGCGAAGACCATCACAGGCGAGAGAAAGCCGATGCCTCACGCATAAGTTGCTCATCCGGGCGGACGCCGGTATAGAGCGCAAATTGCTCGAGCGCCTGCAAAGCTATCACTTCAGCCCCGGTCACGACCGGTTTTCCGAGCTGTTTTGCCAGCCGGATAAGTGGCGTCTCGGAAGGAAAAGCAACCACATCAAACACCCAGCGTGCCGTACTCACCGCCTCTTTTTCGAAGGCCAGGCTATTTTCTTCCACACCGCCGCTCATGCCAATCGGGGTGACATTGACGAGGATATCAGCCTGCTGACCTGCCGTATCCTGACGCCACTGATAGCCATATTTTTCGGCGAGTGCCTGCCCCTGCTGCTGATTGCGCGCCACAATGGTGACACGGGTAAACCCGCTATCGCGAAATGCCGCAACAACCGCTTTCGCCATCCCGCCACTGCCTTTCACGAAGACCGACATTTGCGTATCGTTAAAATTATCCTGAATGAGGTTTTTAACCGCAATGTAGTCCGTGTTGTAGGCCGTCAGATGCCCCTTATCGTTGACGATGGTATTGACTGAATCAATCGCCAGTACGGAGTCGGACAGGGTATCAATAAACGGAATGCAGGTTTCTTTGAACGGCATCGAGACAGAGCAACCGCGAATGCCCAGCGCTTTCACGCCTTTTACCGCGTGTTCGATGTCCGTTGTGCTGAAGGCTTTGTAGATAAAATCGAGGTCGAGCTTTTGATACAGGTAGTTATGAAAACGCGTGCCAATGTTACTGGGTCTTCCTGATAGAGAAATGCATAGTTGTGTGTCTTTATTTAACATCACCGCCTCCTGTTCATTTCCATCACAAGCCCTGTGACACCTTTCAGGCATCACAGGGAAATTACGCATCACATATTAATTGAGGACAAACTTCTCGATTGCCCAGGCAACGCCGTCTTCCAGGTTGGATTTGGTGACAAAGTTGGCCACTTCTTTCACCGACGGGATCGCGTTATCCATCGCGACACCCATGCCAGCGTATTCAATCATTGCGATGTCATTTTCCTGATCGCCCAGCGCCATGATCTCTTCAGGTTTGATGCCCAGCGCATCGGCGAGTGATTTCACACCTGTGCCTTTATTAACGCGTTTATCGAGGATTTCGAGGAAGTAAGGCGCACTTTTAAGCACGGTGTACTTCTCTTTTACGTCCGCCGGGATACGCGCAATGGCTTTGTCCAGGATTTCGGGTTCGTCGATCATCATCACTTTCAGGAACTGAGTATTTGGATCCATCTTCTCTGCTTCGCAGAACACCAGCGGAATGGTGGCGACAAAGGATTCATGCACGGTGTAGTAACTGATGTCGCGGTTCGCGGTATAGAGCGTGTTGCGATCAAGCGCGTGGAAATGGGAGCCCACCTCGCGCGAGAGTTTTTCCAGGAACAGGTAATCGTCATAGTTCAGCGCGGTTTGCGCCACGGTGCTGCCGTCAGCGGCTTTTTGCACCAGAGCACCGTTGTACGTGATGCAATAATCACCCGGTTGATTCATATGCAGTTCTTTCAGGTAGCTGTGTACACCGGCATACGGACGGCCAGTGGTCAGTACCACGTTCACGCCTTTTTCACGTGCAGCGGCAATCGCATTTTTAACGGCAGGAGAAATTGTGTGGTCTGGCAGCAGCAGCGTGCCGTCCATATCGATTGCAATGAGTTTGATGGCCATGAGATCCCCGGGTTATGTGAGTCTTTGCTCATGCTAACTCGATTCCGCTCAAAAAACAGTAACAGAGTCGGGGATAAAGGGGGATGAGATAGAGAAAGGGGATTCCTCTTTTATGCGCAAAATGATTTCCCCTCACCCCGCCCTCTCCCCATAGGGGCGAGGGAGACAAGACGGCATCCCCTCTCCCCTTGAGGGAGAGGGTGAGGGGTATAACGGCTTAAATATCGATATTCGCCGCTTTCAGGGCGTTTTCTTCGATAAAGGCACGACGCGGTTCAACCGCATCGCCCATCAGGGTGGTGAACAGCTGGTCAGCAGCAATCGCATCCTTCACGGTCACACGCAGCATGCGGCGGCTTTCAGGATCCATGGTGGTTTCCCACAGCTGATCAGGGTTCATTTCGCCCAGACCTTTATAACGCTGAATAGACAGGCCACGACGGGACTCTTTCACCAGCCAGTCCAGCGCCTGCTCGAAGCTGGCAACCGGCTGACGACGTTCGCCACGTTCGATGAAGGCATCGTCTTCGATCAGACCGCGCAGCTTCTCGCCGAGCGTGCAGATACGACGATATTCCGGGCCAGTCACAAACTCGTGCTCCAGCGGGTAGTCGGTGTCAACGCCGTGGGTACGCACGCGAATAACCGGCTCAAACTGCTGTTCAGCGTTCTGCTGGATATCAAACTTCCACTGGCTACCGTGCTGCTCTTTCTCGTTCAGCTCGCTCACCAGGGTGTTTACCCAACGGGTGACGGTCTGTTCGTTGCTCAGGTCGGCTTCGGTCAGGGTTGGCTGATACACCAGCTCTTTCAGCAGCGCTTTTGGATAACGTCGCTCCATACGACCGATCATTTTCTGGGTCGCGTTGAACTCGGACACCAGGCGCTCCAGCGGCTCGCCTGCCAGTGCTGGTGCGCTGGAGTTCGCGTGCAGCGTTGCACCATCAAGGGCGATTGCGATCTGGTACTGGTCCATCGCTTCGTCGTCTTTGATGTACTGTTCCTGTTTGCCTTTCTTCACTTTATACAGCGGTGGCTGTGCAATGTAGACGTGGCCACGTTCAACGATTTCCGGCATCTGACGATAGAAGAAGGTCAACAGCAGCGTACGGATGTGCGAGCCGTCGACGTCCGCATCGGTCATGATGATGATGCTGTGATAACGCAGTTTATCCGGGTTGTACTCGTCACGACCGATGCCGCAGCCCAGCGCGGTAATCAGCGTTGCCACTTCCTGAGAAGAGAGCATCTTGTCGAAACGCGCTTTTTCTACGTTGAGGATCTTACCCTTCAACGGCAGAATCGCCTGGTTCTTACGGTTACGGCCCTGCTTCGCAGAACCGCCCGCTGAGTCCCCTTCCACAAGGTACAGTTCAGACAGCGCCGGGTCGCGTTCCTGGCAGTCCGCCAGTTTGCCTGGCAGGCCTGCTAAGTCCAGCGCGCCTTTACGGCGGGTCATTTCACGGGCTTTACGCGCCGCTTCACGCGCACGTGCCGCGTCGATAATTTTACCCACCACGATTTTCGCGTCAGACGGGTTTTCCAGCAGGTATTCGCTCAGCAGTTCGTTCATCTGCTGTTCAACCGCCGATTTCACCTCAGAAGAAACCAGTTTGTCTTTGGTCTGTGAGGAGAACTTCGGATCCGGCACCTTCACGGAGACAACAGCAATCAGGCCTTCACGGGCATCGTCACCGGTGGCACTGACTTTCGCTTTTTTGCTGTAGCCTTCTTTGTCCATGTAGGCGTTCAGGGTACGGGTCATCGCTGCGCGGAAGCCCGCCAGGTGAGTACCGCCGTCACGCTGTGGAATGTTGTTGGTAAAGCAGTAGATGTTTTCCTGGAAACCATCGTTCCACTGCAATGCCACTTCTACGCCGATACCGTCTTTTTCGGTGGAGAAGTAGAAGATATTCGGGTGAATTGGCGTTTTGTTCTTATTCAGATACTCAACGAACGCCTTGATACCGCCTTCGTAATGGAAGTGGTCTTCTTTTCCGTCACGCTTGTCTTTCAGGCGAATAGATACGCCTGAGTTCAGGAACGACAGTTCACGCAGGCGTTTTGCCAGAATGTCGTATTCGAATTCGGTCACGTTAGTGAAGGTTTCGAGGCTCGGCCAGAAACGGACCAGCGTACCGGTTTTATCCGTGTCGCCAGTAACGGCCAGCGGTGCCTGCGGCACGCCATGGGTATACAGCTGACGGTGAACTTTACCTTCACGCTGGATAACCAGCTCCAGTTTCTGCGACAGGGCGTTAACCACAGATACGCCTACGCCGTGCAGGCCGCCGGAAACTTTATAGGAGTTATCATCGAATTTACCGCCTGCGTGCAGGACGGTCATGATCACTTCCGCAGCGGATACGCCCTCTTCCGGGTGAATACCGGTCGGGATGCCACGGCCATCATCGGTGACAGAGACAGAGTTGTCCGCATGGATAGTCACCACGATGTCTTTACAGTGACCCGCGAGCGCTTCGTCGATAGCGTTATCCACAACCTCGAATACCATGTGGTGCAGACCGGTGCCGTCATCCGTATCGCCGATATACATACCCGGGCGCTTACGCACCGCATCCAGTCCTTTCAGGACTTTGATACTGGAGGAGTCATAAGAATTCGACATCAACGTTTCTCGCTCATTTAATCTTGGGTTAATCCGTTATTTTACCCTTTTCCACGGTAAACATCTTCGAATTTTCGTCCGACATGTCCATAACGTGTTCAGCGCTAATGGCGCTGACGAAAACCTGCGACTGCGTGGCTTTTAAGCGGCTGGCAAGCAGCCCGCGCCGCGCGTCATCAAGTTCCGAGGCAAAATCATCTATCAGATACAGGCAGCGTCGCCCGCTCTCGCGGGTTAAAAACTCCCCCTGCGCCAGACGTAGCGCGCACATCAGGAGCTTGAGCTGCCCGCGCGACAAGGTATCTTCGACCGGCGCACCGTCTGCACGAATGCGGAAATCCGCCTTGTGCGGGCCGTGTGCGGTGTAGGTCAACATGCGATCGCGCTCGAAGTTTCTCTCTAACACTTCCGCATAATCCGTCTCTTTCTCCCAGCCGCGCTGGAAGGAGAAGGTGAGAGAAAATTCAGGTAAAAACTGTTTGCAGGTGTCCGCCATATCTTCGGCGATCCCTGCACTGTATTCGGCACGCCAGCGGCTGATTTGTTCCGCCAGCGGGATCAATTCCATATCCCACGGGCGCAGCTGCGCGTAACGCGTGACCTGGCGCAACGCGGCGTTACGCTGCTTGAGCAGACGCTTCAGGTTGCTCCAGGCATTAAAAAAACCGGCTTCGTTGTGAAAGCATCCCCAGTCAAGGAACGCTCTTCTGTATTTGGGGCCGCCGTTGAGTAAAGTAAACCCCTCCGGCGTAATCAGCTGCATCGGCATCAGCAACGCCAGTTCAGCCACTTTGTGGCCGTCGGTGCCGTCGATACGAACCTTGCTGTCGCCCTGCTTGTCTTTGGTCAGGCCGATGGCGGTTTCCCGCTCCTCGCCCTGTAAACGCCCATGCAGAACGAAGGACTCTTGTTCGTGGCGAATCACGCGACCGATTTGCAAACTGCGAAACGCCCGGCCATGGCCGAGCGTATAGATGGCTTCCAGCACGCTGGTTTTGCCGCTGCCGTTTGCGCCAACCAGGAAGTTAAAGCCAGGGGATAAAGCGAGATCCGCGCTTTCGATATTGCGAAAGTCGCGGATCAACAGACGGGTGAGCGACATTACAGTCTCATTGGCATGACAACATACGCCGCGCTTTGGCTGGCTGCATCTTCAATCTGTACGCTTGAAACGGAGTCGGTCAGCAGAATGCGTACATTCTCGCATTTCAGTGCATTTAGCACATCCAGTACGTAGCTGACGTTAAAGCCGATTTCCATCTCGGTCCCGGCATAGGTGACGTCCAGAATCTCTTCTGCTTCTTCCTGTTCCGGGTTGTTCGCGGTGATTTTGATCTGGTTTTCACTCACATACAGGCGCACGCCACGGAATTTCTCGTTAGAGAGAATGGCCGCACGGGCAAAGGCCTGCTTGAGGATATCGCAACCCGCTTCCAGCGTTTTGTCCGGATTTTTCGGCAATACGCGGCGATAGTCAGGGAAACGACCGTCAACCAGCTTGGATGTGAAGACAAAATCGCCGACATGGGCACGAATATTGTTGCTGCCAATCTGCACGCGCAGCGGAGTTTCGCCGCCGTCGAGCATACGCATCAGCT
Source organism: Enterobacter sp. Tr-810 (assembly GCF_011752765.1). NCBI lineage: Bacteria > Pseudomonadati > Pseudomonadota > Gammaproteobacteria > Enterobacterales > Enterobacteriaceae > Enterobacter > Enterobacter sp. Tr-810. The sequence continues at coordinate 212,755 of NZ_VWWW01000007.1, forward strand.
CAATCACGCCTTTACGCGGCACGATCACCGAATGGTTTGGCAGGGAATCGCCAATCGGCATCGAACACACCGCCAGGCGGTGACCGTCGGTCGCGACTGTACGCAGCTCTTCGCCTTCGGTTTCGAACAACATGCCGTTTAAGTAATAACGCACATCCTGATGCGCCATCGAAAACTGGGTCGCTTCGATCAGACGCTTCATCGTCGCCTGAGGCAGAGTGAATTCAACTTCACTTTGCCAGTCGTCCAGGTTCGGGAAGTCTGCGGCAGGCAGCGTAGAGAGCGAAAAACGGCTGCGGCCAGAGCGTACCAGCATCCGGTCGCCTTCCAGCTGTACAGCGATTTCTGCGCCTTCCGGCAACCCGCGGCAGATATCAAAGAATTTACGTGCCGGAACAGTGGTCGCGCCCGCGTCGTGCGGCTGAGTCAGCGTAACGCGCGCGATCATTTCCATTTCCAGGTCTGTGCCGGTCAGCGACAGCGTACCATCCGCAACCTGAAGCAGCAGGTTTCCAAGAATAGGCAGCGTTGGGCGGCCGCCTAATGGGCCACTCACCTGTTGCAGCGGTTTTAATAAATGTTCACGTTCAACGGTAAATTTCATAGCGTCACGATGATAATGTTCTGATTAAATTGGAAAAATCTTCTTTTATGTCGTGGCTTTCTTCGCGTAACTGCTCAATCTTACGACAAGCGTGCAGCACGGTCGTATGGTCACGGCCACCAAACGCATCGCCGATCTCCGGCAGACTGTGGTTGGTTAACTCTTTTGCCAGAGCCATCGCCATCTGACGCGGGCGCGCCACCGAGCGGGAACGACGTTTAGACAGCAAATCTGCCACTTTGATTTTGTAGTACTCAGCCACCGTCTTTTGAATATTGTCGATGGTGACTAATTTTTCCTGCAACGCCAGCAAATCGCGCAGCGCTTCACGCACGAAATCGATAGTGATCGCGCGGCCGGTAAAGTTGGCATTGGCGATGACGCGGTTCAGTGCCCCTTCCAGCTCACGTACGTTGGAACGCAGACGCTTGGCAATGAAGAACGCCACTTCACCCGGCAGGCGAATGTCGTTCTCATCGGCTTTTTTCATCAGGATCGCAACGCGGGTTTCCAGCTCCGGTGGCTCGATCGCCACGGTCAGGCCCCAGCCAAAACGGGATTTCAGACGATCTTCAACACCGTTGATCTCTTTTGGATAGCGATCCGAGGTCAAAATGATCTGCTGATTACCTTCCAGCAGCGCATTAAAGGTGTGGAAAAACTCTTCTTGTGAACGTTCTTTATTCGCAAAGAACTGAATGTCATCGATAAGCAGTGCGTCAACGGAACGATAGTAGCGTTTAAACTCTTCGATCGCATTGTTCTGGAGGGCTTTCACCATGTCCTGAACGAAGCGTTCGGAGTGCATATACACCACTTTCGCATTCGGTTTGCGCGCCATGATGCCGTTGCCGACAGCGTGCAAAAGGTGGGTTTTACCCAGGCCCGTGCCGCCATACAGGAACAGAGGGTTATACGCGCCGCCTGGGTTATCAGCAACCTGGCGAGCCGCAGCACGCGCCAGCTGGTTCGATTTACCTTCAACGAAGTTATCGAACGTATGCTTAACGTTGACGTTAGAACGGTAGGTTGGCTCTGCCGGAGCAGGAACGTTATCCCAGCCCGGACGCGCCGCAGGGGCAACACGAGGAGCAGGAGCTGGCGCCGCTTGCGCAGGTACCGCCACATTTACCGTTTCACGAACGGTTTGCGTGACTGGCTTTGTTCCCACTTCAAAGCGCAGCTGCGGAGCATCTGATCCGCAGAAATCATTTAACAGTCCATTGATGTTATTGAGGTATTTGTCCCTTACCCAATCGAGCACAAAACGGTTTGGCGCATACAAAGCCAGCGTGTTATCGCTCAGTTCCGCCTGCAATGGGCGGATCCACATACTGAATTCTGTGGCTGGTAACTCATCCTGCAATCGGGCAAGACACTGCTGCCAAAGCGAAAGTGACACGGCGGACTCCACTCGAACAATATAAAGAAAACTATTGAATATTCATGATTGTTGGCACACATCGACAAGACCCTGTGCAAAAGGGTGATGTGCGAATTGCTATCTGCAATTTTATCCAGACCAGGATCCTGGGATCGCGATCGGGACCGCGGATCATAGCCTAAACTGAGCCAGAGATCTTCTGTTTCTCACAGATTCTTCCCGATTTATCCACAGGAAGATCCGAAACCGGGTAAGTGTAATCGATCCTGACGGGAGTGCCCCACGATTTAGCCCGCATATTGGAAAAATTAATGAGTACAGACAATTTTTTGCTTAAATGATCTAACGAAGATCCTGGACGATCCTTGCGCTTTACCGGGGAGGTCGTATAATCCCCCACCCGTCGCGTAAAGCTCGGCTTCCCCGCGTTGAACGCTGTTCATTTTCCACGCGAAAACGTGCGAAAATACGCGGGAATTAAGGAAAGAGAATTGACTCCGGAGTGTACAATTATTACAATCCGGCCTCTTTAATCACCCACGCTGAGGCGTTAGTCGTTCGAAACTCGTTCGGGTAAACGCAAAAGTCAGTGAATTTATTCAAGTTTAGGTAGAAATCGCCATGAAACGCACTTTTCAACCGTCTGTACTGAAGCGCAACCGTTCTCACGGCTTCCGTGCTCGTATGGCTACTAAAAATGGTCGTCAGGTTCTGGCACGTCGTCGTGCTAAAGGCCGCGCTCGTCTGACCGTTTCCAAGTAATAAAGCTAACCCCTGAGTGGTTAAGCTAGCATTTCCCAGGGAGTTACGTTTGTTAACTCCCACTCATTTCACTTTCGTCTTCCAGCAGCCACAACGGGCTGGCACGCCGCAAATCACCATCCTCGGCCGCCAAAATTCGCTGGGGCATCCCCGCATCGGTCTAACTGTCGCCAAGAAAAACGTTAAGCGCGCGCACGAACGCAATCGGATTAAACGTCTGACGCGTGAGAGCTTCCGTTTACGTCAGCATGAACTCCCGTCTATGGATTTCGTGGTGGTGGCAAAAAAAGGGGTTGCCGACCTCGATAACCGTGCTCTCTCGGAAGCGTTGGAAAAATTATGGCGCCGCCACTGTCGCCTGGCTCACGGGTCCTGATAGCCCTCATTCGGGTCTATCAACGCCTGATTAGTCCGCTACTCGGGCCGCACTGTCGTTTCACACCAACATGCTCAAGCTACGGAATTGAGGCATTGCGCAGGTTTGGTGTGATAAAAGGCAGTTGGTTGACGGTGAAACGCGTATTAAAATGCCACCCTTTACACCCAGGTGGAGACGATCCCGTCCCCCCAGGGCCATTTGATACCAGAGAACACTAACGATGGATTCGCAACGCAATCTTCTTATCATCGCTTTGTTGTTCGTGTCTTTCATGATCTGGCAGGCGTGGGAGCAGGATAAAAATCCTCAACCACAACAGCAGGTCACGCAGACAACGACCACAGCAGCGGGTAGCGCCGCCGACCAGGGCGTGCCGGCCAGTGGCCAGGGGAAACAGATTACGGTTAAGACCGATGTGCTTGAGCTGACTATCAACACCCGTGGTGGTGATGTTGAGCAGGCGCTGCTGTTAACCTACCCAAAAGAACTGAAATCTAACGAACCGTTCCAGTTACTTGAAACCACGCCTGAGTTTATCTACCAGGCTCAGAGCGGCCTGACCGGTCGTGACGGCCCAGATAACCCGGCGAACGGTCCGCGTCCGCTGTATAACGTCGATAAAGATACGTTTGTTCTGGCTGATGGCCAAAACGAACTCGTGATCCCGTTGACTTACACTGATGCTGCGGGCAACACCTTCACCAAATCCTTCACCCTGAAACGCGGTGAATATTCAGTGAACGTGGGCTATAGCGTGCAGAACACCGGTGAAAAACCACTGGAACTCGCGACCTTTGGCCAGCTGAAGCAGTCCATCAATCTGCCTACACATCGCGATACCGGAAGCAGCAACTTTGCGCTGCATACCTTCCGTGGCGCGGCATACTCCACGCCTGATGCGAAGTACGAGAAATACAAATTCGACACCATCGCCGATAACGAAAACCTGAACGTTAGCGCTAAAGGCGGTTGGGTTGCGATGCTGCAACAGTATTTTGCGACTGCATGGGTTCCGCGTAACGAAGGCACTAACAACTTCTATACCGCTAACCTGGGCAACGGCATTGCAGCTATCGGTTACAAATCCGAGCCTGTACTGGTTCAGCCGGGTCAAACCGCTAACCTGGGCAGCACCCTGTGGGTCGGCCCGGAAATCCAGGACAAAATGGCCGCTGTCGCACCGCACCTGGATCTGACCGTAGATTACGGTTGGTTGTGGTTCATCTCTCAGCCGCTGTTTAAGCTGCTGAAGTTCATCCACAGCTTCCTGGGTAACTGGGGCTTCTCCATCATCGTTATCACCTTTATCGTTCGTGGCATCATGTACCCGCTGACTAAAGCGCAGTACACCTCCATGGCGAAGATGCGTATGCTGCAGCCGAAGATTGCGGCAATGCGTGAGCGTCTGGGCGATGACAAACAGCGTCAAAGCCAGGAAATGATGGCCCTGTATAAAGCAGAGAAAGTGAACCCGTTGGGTGGTTGCTTCCCGCTGCTGATTCAGATGCCAATCTTCCTTGCGCTGTACTACATGCTGATGGGCTCCGTTGAACTGCGCCACGCACCGTTCGCACTGTGGATCCATGACTTGTCTGCACAGGACCCGTACTACATCCTGCCGATCCTGATGGGTATCACGATGTTCTTCATCCAGAAGATGTCGCCTACCACTGTGACCGACCCGATGCAGCAGAAGATCATGACCTTTATGCCGGTCATCTTCACCGTGTTCTTCCTGTGGTTCCCGTCAGGTCTGGTGCTGTACTATATCGTCAGCAACCTGGTAACCATTATTCAGCAGCAGCTGATTTACCGTGGTCTGGAAAAACGTGGCCTGCATAGCCGCGAAAAGAAAAAGTCCTAATACTCTTCATTCTTCAAGCCGCAGGCGCGTTGGCTGCGTTTGATTGCCCCAGTCACTTACTTCAGTAAGCTCCTGGGGCGCACAAACTTGCCGCCTTCCTGCAACTTGAATTATTTCGAGTATTCACGGTAGAGTTATGCCAGAGAAGGCGGTCATTAGACCGCCTTTTTCACATTTACAAAGAGACAAACCATGAGCCATAACGACACTATCGTCGCCCAGGCAACCCCACCGGGACGCGGTGGTGTAGGTATTTTGCGCATCTCCGGCCTCAAGGCACGTGAAGTTGCCGAAGCCGTGCTGGGCAAACTGCCAAAACCACGCTATGCCGACTATCTGCCGTTTAAAGATGCCGACGGTACTGCGCTGGACCAGGGCATTGCGCTGTGGTTCCCCGGCCCGAACTCCTTTACCGGTGAAGACGTGCTGGAACTACAGGGTCACGGTGGTCCGGTTATCCTCGATCTGCTGTTAAAACGCATTCTGACCCTGCCGGGTCTGCGTATTGCAAAGCCGGGTGAGTTTTCAGAGCGTGCGTTTCTGAACGATAAGCTCGATCTGGCGCAAGCCGAGGCAATTGCCGACCTGATCGACGCCAGCTCTGAGCAAGCTGCGCGCTCTGCGCTGAACTCGCTCCAGGGTGCATTTTCCGCACGAGTGAACCACCTTGTGGAAGCACTTACTCACCTTCGGATCTACGTCGAAGCCGCTATCGACTTCCCTGACGAAGAAATTGACTTCCTTTCGGACGGCAAAATCGAAGCGCAGCTTAACAGCGTGATGGCAGACCTCGACGCAGTACGCGCCGAAGCACGCCAGGGAAGCCTGCTGCGCGAAGGGATGAAGGTCGTTATCGCCGGTCGCCCTAACGCCGGGAAATCGAGCCTGCTGAACGCCCTGGCGGGCCGTGAAGCGGCGATCGTGACCGATATTGCCGGGACTACGCGTGACGTGCTGCGCGAGCATATCCATATCGACGGGATGCCGCTGCACATCATCGATACCGCCGGGTTACGCGATGCGAGTGATGAAGTGGAGCGTATCGGTATTGAACGTGCCTGGCAGGAAATCGAGCAAGCCGATCGCGTCCTGTTTATGGTGGATGGCACAACCACTGCTGCCGTTGACCCGGCGGAGATCTGGCCTGACTTTATCGCCCGTCTGCCAGCAAAACTACCCATCACAGTGGTGCGCAACAAAGCGGATGTGACAGGCGAAACGCTGGGCATCAGCGATGTGAATGGTCACTCACTGATCCGCCTGTCGGCCCGTACCGGCGAAGGCGTGGACGACCTGCGTAACCATCTCAAACAGAGTATGGGCTTCGACACCAGCATGGAAGGCGGCTTCCTGGCGCGTCGTCGTCATTTACAGGCCCTGGAAGAGGCGGCGAACCACCTTGTTCAGGGTAAAGCGCAGCTGATCGGTGCATGGGCGGGTGAACTGCTGGCGGAAGAGCTGCGCCTGGCGCAGCAAAATCTGAGTGAGATCACCGGGGAGTTTACGTCGGACGATCTGCTGGGACGGATTTTCTCCAGTTTCTGTATTGGTAAGTAAGTTTTAGTCCATCCTCGTCCGTGAACGTTCACTAACCCGCATTAACTGCCTGTTAATGCGGGTTTTTATTGTATGTTTTAGTGCGTAGTTGTGCAGTTAATTTTCTCGCGTTCCCGATGCAAATGCTGGTTTCAGTTTTGATGGCACTGTTTTCAGCAAGAAGATCACAGCCTTATCTGCCTCCACATCGTCACCACCATAATGTTCAATGTATCACCTCATTTCATTAACTCAGTTTATACATTCCTTTATAAATTCCTGGTTTTGGGTTTTATCCGGATAATCACTTTTTCCCCATCAGATTCAGCGCTAAGGTTTTCCCTGTTTATATTATGGAGAAGCCATTATGTCGCTGAAGGGACTGCGCTTTACGCTGGAGGTGGACGGCCTGCCGGAAACTGCAACCGCCGTTGTCAGCTTCACCCTTTACCATAGCCTCTCCATCCCCTTTTCACTCAGTGTCGATATTGCCGGCGACCAGCCTGACCTCTCCGCAGCGGATTTCCTTGAAAAGCACGCCACCCTTACCGTCTGGCAGGGCACCGCTCCACAACGCTACCTCCACGGTATCATCACCGGAATGCAGACCGGGGAAAACAATGACTGGCAGATGAATTATCACCTGACCCTTTCCTCCCCGCTCTGGCGCTGCGGCCTGCGTCAGAATTTCCGCATCTTTCAGCAGCAGGATATTCAGACCATCACCTCCGCCCTGCTCGCGGAAAACGGCGTCACTGACTGGGTACCTTCCTTTTATGAATCCCATCCGGCGCGGGAGTTCTGCGTGCAGTACGGAGAGACCGACCTCGGTTTTCTGACCCGCCTGTGGGCCGAAGAGGGCATTTTCTTCTTCGACTGGCTCCATCCGACCGGGCCCGGCCAGACGCTGGTGCTCTGTGATGATGTCGCCGGTGTCTCCACCCTCGGCTCCCTGCCCTTTAACCCGAACATCCGCGAAGCCTCCACCGAATGCATCAGTGCGTTCCGCTACCAGGCGCAGATACGCCCTTCATCGGTGGAAAACCAGGATTACACCTTCAAAACCCCGGGATGGCCCGGTTACTTCAGCCACCACGCCCGGAACCTGAATGGCCAGCGCAGCCAGTATGAAATCTTCGATTACCCGGGACGCTTCAAGGATGTGCAGCACGGACAGGACTTTGCCCGCTATCAGGCTGAAGGCCACCGGCATGATGCTGAAACGGCGACCTGCATCAGCAACTCCCCGAAGCTGTGGCCCGGAAAACGCTTCACCCTGACCGGCCACCCTTCACTGGCACTGAACCGGGAATGGCAGGTCACCGGCTCGGTACTGGAAGGGAAGCAGCCACAGGCACAGCACGGCCACCAGGGGGAAGGCACCACGCTCAGCAATGCCTTCGACGTGATACCGGCTGACCGGACCTGGCGTCCCTTCCCGCCCCCCAAACCCGTCGTCGATGGTCCGCAGAGCGCCATCGTCACCGGTCCTGCGGGAGAAGAAATCTTCTGTGACGAACACGGCCGTGTCCGGGTGCGTTTTCACTGGGACCGCTACTGCCCGGGAAACGAAGACAGCTCCTGCTGGATACGGGTGTCACAGGCGTGGGCCGGTGCGGGATTCGGCAATCTGGCCATTCCGCGCGTGGGCCAGGAGGTGATTGTCGACTTCCTCAACGGTGACCCGGACCAGCCCATCATTATGGGGCGCACCTATCATCAGGATAACCGCTCACCGGGCAGCCTGCCGGGGACGAAAACACAGATGACCATCCGCTCGAAAACCTACAAAGGCGGCGGGTTTAACGAACTGCGCTTTGAGGATGCGACGGGCAACGAGCAGGTGTATATCCATGCGCAGAAGAACATGGACACTGAGGTGCTGAACAACCGCACCACCGACGTGAAAGTGGACCACACGGAAACCATCGGCGCCAATCAGGTCATTACCGTTAAACAGAATCAGTTGCAGACGGTGGTGCAGAATCAGCAGGAAACCATCGGACAGAACCAGTCTGTCACCGTCGGACTTAATCAGGCCGAAACGGTAGGCATTGTTCGTGCGCTGTCAGTTGGGGTGGCATACCAGACCACCGTGGGTGGGGTGATGAATACCTCCGTGGCACTGATGCAGTCCTCGCAGGTGGGTATTCAGAAATCCCTTCTGGTTGGAAAAGGGTATGACGTCAGCGTGGGAGAGAACGTCACCTTTTCGGTGGGGAAAACCCGCCGGGAAAGCACCGGGAAAGTGGCGGTCTACAGCGCCGGGGAACACCTTGAGCTGGTTTGCGGTCAGGCCAGGCTGGTACTGACGCAGGATGGCAGCATCTTCCTGAACGGTACGGCGATAAACCTTCAGGGTGCGCAGACCATCAGCGGCGACGGGCCGGTAGTTAACTGGAACTGCGGTGTCAGCAAGAGTCCCCCCAAAGCACCTGAGTAATAAACGCCATAACCCGCGTTGAGACAAAATAGCAGATGCTGTTTATCTGGCCCAAAACACCGGAATAAAAGTAACAGAAGGAACTGAAAATGAGCGGAAAACCGGCAGCCCGGATGGGAGATATGACGAAGTACGGCGGCCCGGTTGTGCAGGGCTCCCTGGGCGTGATGATAGGTGCCCCCACCGGAGTGGCCTGCTCGGTCTGCCCCGGCGGCAGAACTTCCGGCAACCCGGTGAATCCGCTGCTGGGAGCCAAAGTGCAGCCCGGTGAAACCGATATCGCCCTGCCGGGGCCCCTGCCGTTTATTTTTTCCCGCTCATACAGCAGCTATCAGACCAGGACACCCGCGCCGGTGGGTATCCTCGGCCCCGGCTGGAAAGCCCCTTTCGATATCCGCTTACAGATATGTGATGAAGAGCTAATCCTCAACGACAATGGCGGGCGAAGTATTCACTTTGAACCGCTGCTGCCCGGAGAAACTGCCTTCAGCCGCAGTGAGTCCCTCTGGCTGGCGCGTGGCGGCGTGGCCAGACTGCATGAAAGCAATACGTTGCACGTGTTGTGGCAGGCTCTGCCGGAAAACCTGCGGTTAAGTCAGCACCTTTACCTGGCAACCAACAGCGCGCAGGGGCCGTGGTGGATACTCGGCTGGCCTGAACGCATACCGGAAGCGGGTGAACCCCTGCCGGCCCCACTCCCGCCATACCGGATACTGACCGGGCTGGCGGACTGCTTCGGTCGCACGCTTGCGTTTCACCGCGACCTGGACGGGATATTTACCGGCAACATCACCGCCGTTACCGATGGCGCAGGCAGGCGTTTCCGGCTGACGCTGACCTCACAGGCGCAGAGGGCGGCAACCGCGCATAAACAGACGGATTCTTCCGGCGTCAGCAGCCCGGATTATCCACAGACAATGCCACTCTCCGGCTATGGCGAAGACAACGGTATTCGCCTTGAAGCAGTGTGGCTGACGCTCGATCCGGAATACCCGGAGAATCTCCCGGCGTTACCCCTGGCCCGCTATACCTACACCCCGCGTGGCGAGTTGTCGGCGGTGTACGACCACTCAGGCACACAGGTGCGCAGTTTTATCTACGACGATAATCACCCCGGGCGCATGACCGCGCACCAGCACGCCGGTCGCCCACAGATCACCTACGGCTATGACGCCTCCGGCCTGGTGGTGGAGCAACACAACCCGGCAGGCCTGAGCTATCGCTACGAATATAAAAAACATGCCGTCGTCATTACTGACTGTCTGAATCGTCGCGAGGTGCTGCACACCGAAGGCCAGGGCGGATTAAAGCGGATCGTCCGGGAAGAAAAAGCCGACGGCAGTATGATTTCGCGGGAATTTGACCACGCGGGACGCATGGTGGCGACGACTGATGCTGCCTGTCGCCAGACCGAATACCGGCTGAATGTGGGCTCCGGCAATGTGGATACCATTGTGAGTCCCGATGGCAGAACCATACAATTTTATTACAGTAACCAGAGGCAGCTAACGTCCACAGTCTGGCCTGACGGACGGGAGAGCGAACAGAAATACGACGACGCCGGAAGACTGATGCAGGAAAAGTCCCGCAGCGGAGATATCACCCGTTATTTTTATGATGATCCGCACAGTGAAATGCCCTCTGCGGTTGAAGATGACACCGGCAGTAAAAAGCACATGACCTGGAGTCGATACGGGCAACTGCTGACCCTGACCGACTGTTCCGGCTACCAGACCCGGTATGAATATAACCGGTTCGGGCAGATGACTGCCATTTATCAGGAAGAAGGCCTCAGTCAGCACCGCGTTTACGATGAGCGGGGCAGGCTTATTCGCCGGCAAAATGCTCAGGGTCATGAAACGCGATACGAGTACAGCCTGGCGGGCGACCTCACGGCCGTGATTCACCCGGACGGCAGCAGACAAACCACAGAGTACGATGCGGCCGGACGTCCGGTCAGCACCACCGAAGGCGGACTGACACGGCGGATGGAATACGACACAGCCGGGCGTACCATCCGGCTTGTTAATGAGAACGGGGCCAGTACCACCTTTCATTACGACCTGATGGACAGGCTGACGCAGGAAACAGGCTTTGACGGCAGGACGCAGCGTTATCACTACAGCATCAACGGACAGCTTGTCCGCAGTGAGGATGAACGTCTCGTCACCCTGTGGCACTACGATGAATCGGACCATCTGACGCACCGCACCGTGAACGATGCGGAGGCAGAGCAGTGGCAGTACAGTGAACGTGGCTGGCTGACAGAAGTCAGCCACCTCAGTGACGGGCACCGTGTCGCCGTACAGTATGAGTATGACAAACAGGGCCGGATAACTCTTGAGCGCCAGACGGTGCAGCATCCCGGAACGGGGGCGCTGCTGTGGCAGCATGTCACCGGACACGATTATTCAGGAGGGGTGGCAACCCGGACCACCCCCGACACTCTCCCGCCAGTGGAGTGGCTCACCTACGGCTCCGGCTATATTGCCGGGCTGAAACTCGGTGACACGCCGCTGGTCGATTTCACCCGCGACCGGCTGCACCGGGAGACGCAGCGCACGTTCGGGACTTACGAACAGACCACGGCATACAGCCCTGCCGGGCAGTTACAGCACCACATGCTGAACCTGCCGGCACTGAGCCGGGACTACGCTTACAGCGACAGCGGGCTGCTGGTCCGCATCATCGGTCCCCTTCAGCAACACCACTACCGGTATGATGCCGCCGGACGGCTGATCCGAGTGCATTTAACTCCCGCAGACACCAACGAAGGCTTCATGACCGACCCGGCGGGCAACCGGGTGACTGACCGGGAACAATATCCGTCTCTGCCCGCACGGTGGCAGGGTAACCGCATCAGTGAAGACGCAGAGTTCTTTTACCATCATGACGAACACGGCAGACTGACGGAAAAAGATGAGCGCTGCATCCGCGACGGCGGCAGCTACAGTCACCACTATCGCTACGATAACCAGCACCGGCTGGTGCATTACCGTTGTGAACAACAGGGAACAGTGTTACGGGAAAGTCGTTATGTCTGTGACCCGATGGGGCGCCGCCTCGGTAAACGGGTCTGGGCAGGAGAAGAGTGTAATACCCCGGAGGTAACGTGGTACGGCTGGGACGGCGACAGACTGGCCGCCACACAGACGAATGCTCAGCGCATCCAGACCATATATCTGCCGGGCAGTTTCACACCGCTCGTCCGGGTGGAAACACAGTGTGCTGAACTGGCTAAAACGGCACGCCGCACGCTGGCAGATAAGTTTCAGCAGGAAGCGAACGTGACCTTCCCGCCGGAGCTGGTGGCACAGGTGGATAACATGGAATCGGAGCTTCAGCGCGGAGAGCTCGGCGACGCAAACCGGGCATGGCTGGCGCAGTGCGGGCTGACGCCTGAGCAGATACAAAACCAGATAGAACCGGAATATACACCAGAGAGAAAAATGCATCTGTACCACTGCGACCACCGGGGTCTGCCGCTGGCACTGGTCAGCCAGGACGGGACCATTGACTGGGAAGCGGAATATGATGCGTGGGGAAATGTGCTCCGTGAAAATAACCCGCATAATCTGGCGCAGCTCATCCGCCTGCCGGGACAGCAGTTCGATGAAGAGACCGGACTGTATTATAACCGTCACAGATATTATGACCCTAAACAGGGAAGGTATATTACGCAGGATCCTATTGGGTTGAGAGGGGGATGGAATTTATATCAATATCCTTTAAATCCTGTTACAAACACAGACCCATTAGGCTTACAGGGGATTGAATCTTTTGGTAAAGGGTACGCTGATTACTGTGGCGCTATAAATTCAGCTGTGGCTCATCTATCTCCAGGAGATGCAGAAAATGTCAGACATAATATGGAAACAATGCATAATGTTTATAGTCCATTATCTGAGTTTGTATTTGGGGTAAGCGTAGGCGCCCCTCTTATTAGCATGAGTGCTTTAGAGCTTGGAACCGCCTCATCAATCGAAGTTGTGGAAAGAAGTGCAGCCTGTGTCAATGATGTAGCTAGTGCTCTGATTGTTGAGAAAGAAACTGATATGAAAAATTTAACTTTGACATGCACAAAAGCTTTTTTAAATAAAAACTCTGGTTTTTTTCAAGGAAAAATATCAGATTTTCTTATCGATAGTTTATCTTCCTACAGCCAAAAACAATGAGTCATATATAAGAGCCATATAATGAAAAAACACACCCTATTGTATCTAGTGGTCTTCGGCATCACAGCATTTATACTGATAATGTATCACTTCATTAATACGAATTATAAATCAACTCACGAAGATAAAAAAACAGACAACTTATTTAATTGCCAGAATATTAGAGAACTCGAAAAGCAAGCTAAACAAGGTAAGCCATCTGCACTTTCTGAACTAGGCTTTTGCTACGAAACGGGGCAAGGTGTAAGCAAAAGCTATGAGAAATCATTTGCTCTTTACAGTGAGTCAGCAAAACAAGGATATGGCATCGCACAGTTTAATATTGGTAATGCATACAGGCATGGCAGAGGAGTAACCCTGAATTATCAAAAGGCAGTCGAGTGGTATCACAAAGCAGCCGAGCAAAATATTATAAGGGCACAGGTTATTCTTGGCAACATGTATATAAATGGGCAAGGTGTACCGATAGACACCAATAAAGCCATAGAGTGGTATACAAAGGCAGCAAAATATAACAACACTGCAGCAATGAATAACTTGGGGAATATATATAGTGATGGAAATGGCATCCCAACTGATAATAAACGAGCCGAAGATTGGTATATGAAAGCCGTTAATCTCGGCTCTATGAGTGCAAGAAATTCACTGGGAGCTTTTTATGGCAGAGGTTTGGGACGACATCCTGACGATCAGAAGAAAGCTTTACAACTAGTTGAAGCATCAGCATGTCAGGGGTATATTCCTGCACAGAATAATCTTGGTTCATTTTATACGGAAAACGACGGAGAGGCACCGGTCGATTATAAAAAAGCCTATGCATGGTATTATATTGCTTTTATTAATGGTTCGCTAAATGCTGAAAATAAACTTAACTTGCTTACTCGTAAAATGAGTAGTGAAGAAATGAAAGATGCAACAATATTGGCTGCGGAATATAGTCAAAAATACCGCTCTTCACCAATTGAAGATGATACCTACAAATCTCAAACAGAATGTCGATATCCCTGAATAAAAGGATTGAATAAGAGATGAGCCAGCTCCCGGCTATGACCATGGCTGGCACTGGACAGCCAGGACGGGACCATTGACTGGGAAGCGGAATATGATGCGTGGGGAAATGTGCTCCGTGAAAATAACCCGCACAATATGGTGCAGCTCATTCGACTTCCGGGACAGCAGTATGATGAGGAGACGGGGCTGTATTATAACCGTCACAAATATTATAACCCTAAGCAGGGAAGGTATATTACGCAGGATCCTATTAGGTTGAGGGGGGGATGGAATTTGTACAGATATACGTTAAATCCCGTTATGCTAATCGATCCTTTAGGTCTGTATAATTTATATGAATTATTATATGACGTTTGGCATGATGATTCATATGGAACATCGTCAATTGATATTACTGCCAGTGGAGATCTAATATCATTAGGTGGTCATGCTGGGGTTGGTGTCGGTGTTGATGTTTCGGTTATGTCTTTAGCTTGTAAGACGTGGCAAGAATGCTTAGTAAATTAATAAGAGAGAACATGAAAAAATATATTTTTTAGCTTTATTCTTAATATGTGGTTGCTCTCCGGTGGATGTAGAACCAGCCAAGTCGGAAGTTAATATCTTTCATGATTTATATCAAGCAAAAAAAATACAGTGATATATATAAAATTACTTCAATCGATTTTCAGACAGCAACATCTGAAAAAAAATTCATCGATATAATGACTGAGGCAAAAGAAAAACATCTTGGGAATTATAAAAAATCCACTCTAAAAAAAGAGAAAATCACGCACAGCTTATTTTCAAACGATGAAATCTCATTAGTATACTTTTCAGAATATTCGAAAAGTATCGTCCGGGAGGTTTTTGTTTTCAAAATCGAAGGTAAAAAAATCAAGCTAAAAAGTTATAGGTATGATTCCATCAATTAGGAACCTTGAATACTATTTCATTGCAACCGACAATGGTGAAGATACAGGACTGCACTATGTTACCTTTATGGACCGTGGCACCGGGAAACGGATGTGGAAAAGTCGATGTGAGTGCGGGAGTCTCAGCAGTGAGAAAAATATTTAGCTGTGGCAATGGCGGCAGAAAAGGCTCCGCATATATTAAAGATGTTGCTGAGGCCATGAGAAAGGGTGGAGACATAGAGCCGAAAAATTTGTTATTAACTTGTGGTAAAAGTTTTATACATGAAGGTAGCTCAGATTACCAGAATAAGACGTTGGATTATCTCATCGATACACTTTCATCTTATGAGCAAAAACAATAGGTATATATTCTGTTTGTATCGGTGGTTTTTTTGTTTATTAAGTGGGAGCTAGTGTGAATATGATATAATCAAAGAAAAACATCATAGTGAGCGTTGCTATTATATTAATAGTTACTCTATTTTGCTTTTTCATTTTGAGAAAAACAAAAAAGGTGGGGCGATTGATATAGAAAAATTTACCATGTTAGACGAGTTACGTGCAGGCGCGGAGAATCCATCTGTATGATCAAAAATATCTGTCCCGTATATAATACTCTACATCCATCAATAATGATGGAACAGATAAAAAGTACGAGTCAGATGAAGACTACACCAGTCTATAAACAAATGATATTTCTCACGAGAAATACACCTGATGTTATGAATTGACAATAATGGTCAGTATTGTCCGAAGCATTATGGCTAACTCAAGTTCAAAAATGCTATTGCAGCCATGTTGAATCATCAGCGTGGCTTCAGAGTACAAAGCAATATAATGCAAACAAACGCTTTCCGTTATCTACCTGAATATAAAACAACATAATAAAGTGTCCGCCTTTTTATTATAGTAATTCCTTAATCTAATGTTGTTTTCCTCCCAGGAAATCACCATTGTCCAAATGGCAACTCGCTTAATCCCCTTTCACCCCCTATTCTGCTTGCCTGCATCTATGGGGGATCTATGGCTCGTTTTCTGTTTTGTAGTTTTGCGCTGGTTCTGCTTTATCCGTCAGGTATTGATATGTATCTGGTGGGTTTACCGCACATCGCCCGCGATCTGGGCGCCAGCGAAGCACAACTGCATATTGCGTTTTCAGCCTATCTCGCAGGGATGGCGTCGTCGATGGTATTTGCCGGGAAAATAGCGGACAAAGCGGGACGGCAGCCTGTCGCCATTACCGGCGCGGTGATTTTTGCGCTGGCTTCTGTTCTGTGTTCAATGGCTCAGGACAGCAGCCTGTTCCTGGCCGGGCGCTTTATTCAGGGCATTGGCGCTGGCGGTTGCTACGTGGTCGCCTTTGCCATTCTGCGCGATACCTTAAATGCCCAGCGACGCGCCAAAGTGCTCTCAATGCTGAACGGCATCACCTGCATTATTCCGGTGCTGGCGCCCGTTGTGGGCTATCTGATTATGCTCAAGTTCCCGTGGCAGAGCCTGTTCTGGACAATGGCGGCGATGGGCGGGCTGGTCTTTATTCTGTCTGTCGCGGTACTTAAAGAGACACATCCCGGCGCGCAGAATGCAGGGCATAATGCAACGATTAACCCAGCTGAAAAGCTCCTGAACCGCTTTTTCATCAGCCGTTTGCTCGTCACAACTCTCAGCGTGGCGGTGATCCTGACCTATGTAAACGTTTCCCCGGTTCTGCTTATGGAAACGATGGGGTTTGATCGCGGTGAATACTCCACGGTAATGGCAGCGACGGCGATGGTGAGCATGGCCGTTTCGTTCTCAACGCCTTTTGCCCTGAATATTTTCCGTCAGCGCACGCTGATGCTCACCTCTCAGGTGCTGTTCCTCGCGGCAGGCGTGATTCTGGCCACCGCAAACTCACATGCCATTATGCTGGCAGGCATTACCCTTATCTGCGCCGGATTCTCCGTTGGGTTTGGCGTGGCGATGAGCCAGGCGCTAGGCCCATTCTCACTGCGTGCAGGCGTAGCAAGCTCGGTACTGGGTATTGCCCAGGTCTGCGGTTCTTCGCTGTGGATTTGGCTGGCGGCCGTTCTTGGTCTTAACGCGTTGAATATGCTGATCGGGATACTGATTGGCTGTAGCATACTCTGCATTCTTTTACTTCTGGTGATACAGACCGCCGCACATTATGAAGAAGCCCATCAGCAGCCTCGATCTTAACCTGTTGTTAACCCTGCAACTTCTGTTGCAGGAACGCAGCGTGACCAAAGCCGCCAAGCGGATGAACGTCACGCCGTCGGCAGTGAGTAAATCACTGGCGAAATTGCGCGACTGGTTTGAGGACCCGCTGTTTGTGAAAACCCCGCTAGGGCTGCTGCCTACACCGCTGACGGTGAGTCTGGAGCAGGATCTGGCCGACTGGATGCATATTGGTAATCAGATCCTCGATAAATTCCACCATGACTCACCGGGCGGCCTGACATTCGAAATGGCAGCGGAAACGCCGCTGATGCTGATCCGCTTCAATGCCCTGCTGGAGCAGGTGAATCAACGTTACCCACAGGCCACGGTAAAGATGCGGCAGTGGGATTACGATTCGCTGGACGCGATTACGCGCGGAGAGGTCGACCTCGGCTTTACCGGGCGCGAAACGCATCCACGTTCCCGCGAGCTGCTTAAGCTGATGCCGTGGTTTATCGACTATGAAATCCTGTTCAGCGACCGCCCTTGTGTTTATCTGCGGGAAGATCATCCGGCGCTTCAGGAAACGTGGGATCTCGACACCTTCCTGCGCTATCCACATATCAGTATTTACTGGGAACGTAGCGATACCTGGGCACTCGATGAAGTGCTAAGAGAGATGGGCCGCGAGCGGAATATCGCCATGAGCCTGCCCGGGTTCGAGCAGTCGATGTTTATGGCAGCGCAGCCAGGCCATAACTATATTGCCACCGCTCCGCACTACTGCCATCACTACAATCAACTCCACCAGCGTAAGTTGATTGCACTCCCTATTCCTGTCGATGAAGCACAGGCAGAAAAGCTGACCGTACCCTTCACGCTTATCTGGCATAAACGTAACAGCCACAACCCGAAAATCCTCTGGCTCAGAGAGACGATTAAGGCGCTGTATGGCTCCCCACTGAGCTAGCGATCCTATTTTTGCCTAAGAAAATGTAAAGTTCGGTCCTCAGGCTTCTCTTACTGCCATTTACTGATTAAAACAGAGGAGAAGTTAAGCGATAATGTGTAACCGTTTAACCGAATACGACCATTATCAAGGAGCGAAAAATGGCAACGCACTTTGCAAGAGGGATACTCACAGAAGGACGCCTCGTATCGGCCAGAATTTCTTCAGCGTGCCACAGTGAGGCACTCAAACTCCCGGAACATCGCCGGACGCGCTTTTTAGCCTCCAGAGCCTTGCTCGCGGAGCTGATGTTTATGCTGTACGGCACCAGCGAGCTGCCGGATATCATTACCCAGCCAGAAGGCCGCCCGGTCTTTGCTGACCCGGAACTTCCCCGCTTTTCTATCTCTTACACCGGCAACATTATTGGCGTAGCCCTCACCACCGAAGGCGATTGCGGGCTGGATATGGAACTCCAGCGAGCAACCACCGGTTTCCTGGGAGTGAATACGCTTGATGAATACCCGCTCTCAAGCAACGAAAAACTGTGGATCCGTAACCAGAACGATCCCAGTGAAGCAAAGGCGCAACTCATCACGCTGCGCCAGAGTATTCGTAAATTATCAGGCTGTGCCTCTGATGATGCCCGGCTGCTTCAGCTGTTGCCCGGCTCCGGCCGTTTGCGCGCCTCAAAAGCGGCACTGGTTGAGGCACTCAGTGATGCGGAAGATGTTCTGATTTGGTCAATTGCCGTGACGCCGGCCATTGAACGCCTCAAAATTTGGGAATTTGACAGCAGCCGCGGGTGGCATAGTCTTCCTGATGTCCCGGCGCGCGCTAATGAACCTGCCGCACGTTTAATGAGATTAACCAGTTTACCGGCAGAAAAAGCTCTTACCCTTAACTGACCCATCCAGGGCCATCATGATGAAAAAGGAGTAATCATGTCTGATACGTTGAAAGTTGTTACGTTACTGGGAAGCCTGCGCAAAGGTTCATTTAACGGGATGGTTGCCCGTTCTCTTCCACAGCTGGCTCCGGCAGGAATGGACGTTTCAGCGCTGCCGTCTATTGGTGATATCCCACTGTATGATGCCGATGTTCAGCAGGAAGACGGTTTTCCACAGAGCGTTGAAGCGCTGGCAGAGCAGATTCGCCAGGCTGACGGCGTTGTCATCGTTACGCCAGAGTATAACTATTCGGTGCCTGGTGGCCTGAAGAACGCGATTGACTGGTTATCCCGCTTACCCCAGCAGCCGCTGTCTGGTAAGCCAGTGCTGATTCAGACCAGCTCTATGGGCGCCATTGGCGGCGCGCGTTGCCAGTATCATCTGCGCCAGATTTTGGTATTCCTGGATGCGATGGTTATGAACAAGCCGGAATTTATGGGCGGTGTGATTCAGAACAAGGTCGACCCGCAAACGGGTGAAGTGGTTGATCAAAGCACGCGGGATCATCTGGCAGGTCAGCTGACGGCGTTTGGCGATTATATTAAGCGGGTGAAAGCGTAAGCCGGAGCGGCCTGTTGCCCTCACCCCAGCCCTCTCCCACGGGAGAGGGTGCAAACACTAAAGCCCTTTTCTTTGAAAAGGGCTTGCTGTTTATTTGGCATCAATAAACACAATCTTCAGCACAAACAGCAGCGCCACAACGATAACGCATGGGCTGAGGTCGCGGAAACGACCGGTACCGATCTTCATCACACAGTAAGAGATAAAGCCCAGCGCGATACCTTCGGTAATCGAGAAGCTGAACGGCATCATTACCGCAGTAATAAACGCGGGAACCGCTTCGGTTAAATCATCCCACTTCACGCGTGACAGGCTGGATGTCATCAGCACGCCCACATAAATCAGCGCGCCTGCTGCCGCATACGGTGGAACCATCCCCGCCAGCGGAGAAAGGAAAATCACCAGCAGGAACAGAATACCGACAACCACGGCTGTCAGACCGGTACGGCCACCCACAGAGACCCCGGACGAGGATTCAATGTAAGCGGTAACAGAAGAGGTACCGATAAAGGAGCCCGCAACGGAAGATATACTGTCAACGAACAGCGCCTGCTTCATGCGCGGGAATTTACCCTTCTCATCTGCCAGGCCTGCTTTGTCGGTCACACCGATAAGCGTACCGGAGGAGTCGAACAGGTTGACCAGCATAAAGGAGAAAATCACGCCCGCCAGGCCCAGGTTCAGGGAGCCCGCCAGATCAACGTGACCAATCACGGTGGAAACACTCGGTGGCGCAGAAACGATGCCGTTGTAGTGAACATCACCCAGCATCCAGCCCAGCAGCGTTGTCACCACGATGGACACCAGCACCGCCGCATGAATGTTACGGGACGCCAGGATAGCGATGATAAAGAAGCCCAGCACGCCCAGCAGCACGTTGTGCGAGGTCAGATGACCGATGCTGACCAGTGTATCCGGGTTAGCCACGATAACACCGGCGTTTTTCAGGCCCATCATGCCGATAAACAGACCGATACCGCTGGTGATACCCACTCGCAGGCTCACAGGAATATTGGCAATCATCCAGTAACGTACGCGGAAAATGGTCAGCAGCAGCAGGCCAATCGCGCCCCAGAAGATAGCGCCCATACCCACTTGCCACGGCAGGCCCATCGCCTGAACCACAACAAACGCGAAGAAGGCGTTCAGACCCATTGCCGGTGCCAGCGCTACAGGCAAGTTCGCGAACACACCCATCAGAATGCTGCCGAGGGCCGCGATAAGACAGGTCGTTACGAAGACGGCGCTGGTATCCATGCCAGCAACGCCCAGAATTTGTGGGTTAACAAAAACGATATAGACCATCGTCAGGAAGGTGGTGAAACCGGCGATCACTTCGGTGCGTGCCGTTGTGCCGTGCTCGCGCAGTTTAAACACGCGCTCAAGCAGACCCTGACCAGATGTCTGGGTAGTGTGTTGTTGACTCATCATCAATTTCCGAACAAGGAGGGAAAATTCGTCGCTATCCTATACCAAAATGCGACAATAAGGGCGGTTATAGGGTACTTTTTTTCATTGAATTTGCTTATACGGCAACGATTGCGTGTCGTAAAACTGCACCACGTAAACGTTAAACTTGTTAAAAGGGAAAGGCATGTCCGGAATTGAGGCGGTATTTTTCGACTGCGACGGTACGCTTGTCGACAGTGAGGTCATTTGTTCCCGTGCGTATGTCGCCATGTTCCAGGAATTTGGCATTACGCTCGATCTCGAAGAGGTGTTCAAACGCTTTAAGGGCGTGAAACTGTACGAGATCATCGACATCATTAACGAAGAACACGGCGTAGCTCTGGCAAAAGATGCTCTGGAGCCGGTGTACCGCGCCGAGGTCGCACGCCTGTTCGACTCGGAGCTGGAGGTCATTGCCGGGGCAAATGCGCTTCTGGATGCGATGACAGTGCCAATCTGCGTGGTATCCAACGGTCCGGTCAGCAAAATGCAGCACTCGCTGGGCAAGCTTGAGATGTTGAACCATTTCCCGGAAAAACTGTTCAGCGGCTACGATATCCAGCGCTGGAAACCAGACCCGGCGCTGATGTTCCACGCGGCGAAGGCGATGAACGTCAACGTAGAAAACTGCATTCTGGTGGATGACTCGTCTGCGGGCGCACAGTCAGGGATTGATGCGGGAATGGAAGTGTTTTACTTCTGTGCCGATCCACACAACAAACCGATCGATCATCCAAAAGTAACGACCTTTACCGATCTGGCTCAACTGCCGGATCTGTGGAAGGCGCGGGGATGGGATATTACTCGCTGAAAAAACAAAGCCGGATGGCGCTAGCGCCACCCGCCACAAACATCACTCTTTCGGATCTTTACCTGCCAGCAGCTTGTCCAGCTCATCGCCGCCCACGTGACGGAAATCCTGACCTTTCACGAAGTAGAAGATGTATTCGCAAATGTTCTGGCAGCGGTCGCCGATACGCTCGATAGAGCGCGCACAGAACAATGCGGTCAGTACGCTTGGGATCGTACGTGAATCTTCCATCATGTAGGTCATCAGCTGACGCACAATGCCTTCGTATTCCTGGTCGACTTTCTTGTCTTCACGGTAAATACGTACCGCTTCGTCCAGATCCATACGCGCAAAGGCATCCAGCACGTCGTGCAGCATCTGCACGGTGTGGCGACCCAGCGACTCCAGGCTGACCAGCAGCGGCTGGTGCTGCTGAGAGAACTTCTCCAGCGCGGTGCGGCAGATTTTATCCGCAACGTCACCAATACGTTCCAGTTCAGCGATGGTTTTGATGATTGCCATCACCAGACGCAGGTCGCTCGCCGTCGGCTGACGTTTTGCGATAATGCGTACGCAGGCTTCGTCGATCGCCACTTCCATCATGTTGACGTTTTTGTCACCTTCGATAACGCGTTTCGCCAGTTCGCTGTCCTGGTTGTGCATCGCCGTGATCGCATCAGAAAGCTGCTGCTCGACCATGCCACCCATGGTCATCACCTGGGTGCGAATGCTTTCCAGCTCTGCGTTAAACTGGCCGGAAATGTGTTTATTAAGATTGAGGTTGTCCATGGTTTCTCCACATGCACTGAGGCAAATCAACCGTAGCGGCCAGTAATATAATCTTCAGTTTGTTTCTTCGCGGGCCTGGTGAACAGCGCGTCCGTATCGCTGAACTCAATCAACTCGCCCAGGTACATAAACGCCGTGTGATCGGAGCAACGTGCAGCCTGCTGCATGTTGTGGGTCACGATAACCACGGTGTAATCCTGCTTCAGCTCGGTGATCAGCTCTTCAATACGACCGGTTGAGATCGGGTCCAAAGCTGAACACGGCTCATCCAGCAGCAACACTTCCGGGCGAATGGCGATACCACGCGCAATGCACAGACGCTGCTGCTGACCACCGGAGAGAGAGTAACCGCTCTGGTGCAACTTATCTTTGGTTTCGTTCCATAATGCGGCCTTAGTCAAAGCCCACTGCACACGCTCGTCCATATCGGCGCGGGAAAGCTTTTCAAACAGGCGCACGCCAAAGGCGATGTTGTCGTAAATCGACATCGGGAACGGCGTCGGCTTCTGGAACACCATGCCCACTTTCGCACGCAGCAGGGCGATATCCTGGGCCTGGGTCAGAATGTTTTCACCATCCAGAATGATCTCGCCTTCTGCGCGCTGTTCCGGATAAAGCGAATACATCTTGTTAAAGGTACGCAGCAGGGTGGATTTACCACAGCCAGATGGACCGATGAATGCCGTGACCTGGTTCTTCGCGATATCCAGGTTGATATTCTTCAGGGCATGGAATTTGCCGTAGTAGAAGTTCAAATCACGAACCTGAATCTTACCCGGGGCAGTATCAACCATACTCATTGACTCATTTCCTCATTCGACGCCGCGATGTGCCGCGCCGTAAAAAATTAACCGTGTTTCTTCTTCGCGAAAATGACGCGCGCCAGAATGTTCAGCAACAGTACGCAAAGGGTAATGATCAGCACCCCGGCCCAGGCCAGCTGCTGCCACTCCGCGAACGGGCTCATCGCAAATTTAAAGATAGTCACCGGCAGGTTAGCGATCGGCTGCATCATGTCCGTACTCCAGAACTGGTTGGAGAGCGACGTAAACAGCAGCGGAGCTGTTTCACCCGCGATACGGGCAACGGCCAGCAGGATACCGGTCATAATCCCGGAGATTGACGCTTTTAGCGTAATCGCGGAGATCATTTTCCATTTTGGTGTCCCCAGTGCATAAGCCGCTTCACGCAGGCTGTCCGGCACCAGTTTCAGCATGTTCTCGGTGGTACGGATGACGATAGGCACCTGCAACAGCGCCAGCGCAATAACGCCCGCCCAGCCGGAGAAGTGCTCCATCTGCGCCACCACAATGGTGTACACGAACAGGCCGACCACGATAGAAGGTGCAGAGAGCAGAATGTCGTTGATGAAGCGAATGACTTCCGCCAGCCAGGATTTGCGTCCGTATTCTGCCAGGTAGATACCCGCCATAATCCCCAACGGCGTACCGAAGATGGTCGCCCACAGGATCAACAGGCCGCTGCCCGCCAGGGCGTTAGCCAGGCCGCCACCCGCCGTGTTCGGTGGTGGTGTCATCTCGGTGAACAGCGCCAGTGACATGCCATCAATACCGCGCACAACGGTAGAGAAGAGGATCCAGACCAGCCAGAAAAGACCGAATGCCATCGTCCCCATCGAGAGCGTGAGCGCAATACGGTTTTTCAGACGGCGCTTAGCCTGCATTTTACGGCGAGATTCCGCCAGCTCAGCGGTGCTTTGCATTTCGAGAGTCGCCATTAGCGTGCCCCCTCATTTTTAGCGAGACGCATAATCATCAGCTTGGAAATCGCCAGAACAATGAAGGTGATAACAAACAGGATCAGACCCAGCTCCATCAATGCAGCAACGTGCAGTCCGGATTCTGCTTCGGCAAATTCGTTCGCCAGTGCAGAGGTAATGCTGTTACCCGGCATGAACAGCGATGCGCTGTCGAGCTGGTAGGTATTACCGATGATAAAGGTCACCGCCATGGTTTCACCCAGTGCACGACCTAATCCCAGCATGACGCCCCCGATCACCCCATTTTTGGTGAACGGAAGAACGATGCGCCAGATAACTTCCCAGGTGGTGCAGCCGATGCCGTAGGCCGACTCTTTCATCATCACCGGGGTTTGTTCGAAGACATCGCGCATAACGGCCGCAATGTACGGGATAATCATGATGGCGAGGATCACACCTGCGGCCAGAATACCGATACCGAATGCCGGGCCAGCAAACAGGGCGCCTACAAACGGGATCGCAGAGAGGACATTACCGACCGGCTCCTGGAAGTAGGTTGCGAACAGCGGAGCAAAGATGAACAGACCCCACATGCCGTAAACGATACTTGGAATCGCCGCCAGGAGTTCAATCGCAATACCGAGCGGACGTCTTAGCCAGCCTGGTGCCAGTTCCGTCAGGAAAAGGGCAATACCAAAGCTCACCGGAACCGCAATCAGCAGAGCGATGAACGAGGTCACCAATGTGCCGTAAATCGGTACCAGCGCACCGAAGATTTCGTTCGGCGCATCCCACTCTTTAGTCCACAGGAAAGAGAATCCAAATTTCTGGATGCTCGGCCAGGATGAGAAAATCAGGGACACGATAATGCCGCCCAGCAGCAATAGCACAATCAGCGCAGCCAGTTTTACCAGCACGCTGAAAATTATGTCACCTTTTTTACCCGGAGGGTTAAATGCAGGCTTGGTTGCAGCCATAAATCACTCTTCTGTTAAAGACGTTTCACGAATACTGGCGGGTTAGCTCACGCCACCCGCCATCTTCGTCAAAAATATCCTGTTAGTACAGCGCTTTACCGCTGCTGTCTTTCACGTTGGTCTTCCATGCAGCACGAATCTGCTCAACCACGCTGTCCGGCAGGCTGGCGTAATCCAGGTCGTTAGCCTGTTTGTTGCCGTTTTTGTATGCCCAGTCGAAGAACTTCAGCACTTCAGTACCCTGTTCAGGTTTCTTCTGCTCTTTGTGAACCAGAATGAACGTGGTAGAGGTGATTGGCCATGCGCCTTCGCCTTTCTGGTTAGTCAGATCCTGTGCGAAGGATTTGCTCCAGTCAGCGCCTTTAG
This sequence comes from Enterobacter sp. Tr-810, assembly GCF_011752765.1. Lineage (NCBI taxonomy): Bacteria > Pseudomonadati > Pseudomonadota > Gammaproteobacteria > Enterobacterales > Enterobacteriaceae > Enterobacter > Enterobacter sp. Tr-810. The sequence continues at coordinate 238,520 of NZ_VWWW01000007.1, forward strand.
CCGCGTTAGCAAAGTTCTCTTCAGTCGGGCTTACTGGTTTGCCGTCAGCAGACAGCAGCTTGGTGTAAGCCAGGTTGTTCTGCTTAGCGTAAGCGTATTCTACGTAACCGATAGAGCCTGGCAGACGCTGTACGAATGCCGCGATACCGTCGTTACCTTTACCGCCCAGACCGGTTGGCCAGTTAACGGTAGAGCCAGAACCGACTTTAGATTTCCACTCTTCGTTCACTTTCGCCAGGTAGCTGGTGAAGACGAAAGAGGTACCAGAACCATCTGCGCGGCGAACCACAGCGATGTTCTGAGAAGGCAGTTTCAGGCCTGGGTTGAGTTTAGCAATAGCTTCGTCATCCCATTTTTTGATTTTGCCCAGGTAGATGTCACCCAGTGTTTTGCCGTCCAGCACCAGTTCACCAGACTTCACGCCCGGCAGGTTGATTGCCAGAACCACACCACCGATAACGGTAGGGAACTGGAACAGGCCTTCCTGAGCCAGTTTTTCATCAGTCAGTGGAGCATCTGATGCGCCGAAATCAACGGTGTTAGCGGTAATTTGTTTAACGCCACCGGAGGAGCCGATACCCTGGTAGTTAACCTTGTTACCAGTTTCTTTCTGGTAGGTATCTGCCCATTTGGCATACACCGGCGCAGGGAAGGTTGCACCGGCACCAGTCAGGCTTGCTTCTGCGAATACAGAGAAAGCGCTCAGAGATAAGGTCGCGGCGACAACAGTTGCGACAGTGGTACGCATAACTTTCATAATGTCTCCTGCAAGATTTTCGTAAATCGTTGTTTAGTGGCTACGATGAGCAAAATAGGACAAACAGGTGACAGATAAATGTACGAATTATGACAGTTTTATGACACTGAAAGTTTCACTTAAAAATAAGCAAAACTAACCTTCAATATCAATAAGTTAGCCACCAGCATGACAGTACGTTTTCAGTAATATTTTCTTTATGTGACACTGAAAAAAGTAGCTGAAGATGACAGATTGTCATAAATAAAAACGGGAAAGAGTTGATTAAAAACAAACCGGGAAGAGTAAAAAAGCTCCACCCGAAGGTGGAGCCTGAGAGGATTATTCAACCGTTACAGATTTCGCCAGGTTACGCGGCTGATCAACGTCGGTGCCTTTGATAAGCGCAACGTGATAAGCCAGTAATTGCAGCGGAACGGTGTAGAAGATAGGTGCAATCACCTCTTCCACATGCGGCATCTCGATGATGTGCATGTTGTCGTTGCTGGTGAAACCGGCATCCTTGTCAGCAAAGACGTACAGTACGCCGCCACGGGCGCGCACTTCTTCAATGTTGGACTTCAGTTTTTCCAGCAGTTCGTTGTTTGGAGCAACGACGATAACCGGCATATCCGCATCAATCAGCGCTAGCGGGCCGTGTTTCAGCTCACCTGCCGCATAGGCTTCTGCGTGGATGTACGAGATCTCTTTCAGCTTCAGCGCGCCTTCCAGCGCAATCGGATACTGATCGCCACGCCCCAGGAACAGCGCGTGATGTTTGTCAGAGAAATCTTCAGCCAACTGCTCAATACGTTTGTCCTGAGACAGCATCTGCTCAATACGGCTCGGCAAAGCCTGCAAGCCATGAACAATGTTCTGCTCAACAGCGGCATCCAGCCCTTTCAGACGCGCCAGTTTCGCCACCAGCATCAGCAGCACGGTCAGCTGAGTCGTGAAGGCTTTCGTCGACGCCACGCCAATTTCCGTGCCCGCGTTCGTCATCAGCGCCAGGTCGGATTCACGTACCAGCGAGGAGCCTGGGACGTTACAAATCGCCAGAGAGCCAAGATAACCCAGCTCTTTGGACAGGCGCAGCGCAGCCAGGGTATCTGCCGTTTCGCCAGACTGGGAAAGGGTGATCATCAGGCTATTACGGCGCACTGCGGATTTGCGGTAGCGAAATTCAGAGGCAATTTCCACATCGCATGGCACATCCGCCAGCGATTCAAACCAGTAGCGCGACACCATGCCGGAGTTATACGAAGTCCCGCAGGCAACGATCTGAATATGCTCAACCTTCGACAGCAGCTCGTTCGCATTGTCGCCCAACTCGCTCAGATCCACTTCGCCGTGGCTAATACGCCCGGTCAGGGTGTTTTTGATGGCGTTCGGCTGCTCGTAAATCTCTTTCTGCATGTAGTGACGGTACGCGCCTTTATCGCCTGCGTCGTATTGCAGGTTGGATTCAATTTCCTGGCGATTAATCTGCGTACCGGCTTTATCAAAGATAGACACGGAACGGCGTGTCACTTCCGCAATATCGCCCTCTTCCAGGAAGATAAAGCGACGGGTCACTGGCAGCAGCGCCAGCTGATCGGATGCGATGAAGTTTTCACCCATGCCAAGGCCGATAACCATTGGGCTACCGGAACGTGCAGCAAGCAGTGTGCTCGGGTCACGGGAATCCATGATCACCGTACCGTATGCGCCGCGCAGCTGAGGAATAGCACGCAGCACCGCATCACGCAGTGTGCCGCCCTGTTCCAGCTCCCAGTGAACCAGGTGAGCAATAACTTCGGTGTCGGTTTCAGACACGAAGGTATAACCGCGTGCTTTCAGCACTTCACGGAGTGGTTCGTGGTTTTCGATAATGCCGTTATGCACTACAACAATGTGTTCAGACACATGCGGGTGCGCGTTACCTTCGGAGGGTTCGCCGTGCGTCGCCCAGCGGGTATGCGCGATACCTGTGCCGCCGTGCAGCGGATGTTCTTCCGCCGCTTGCGCCAGGATCTGCACTTTACCCAGACGACGCAAACGGGTCATTTGACCTTCTGCATCCACCACAGCCAGACCAGCAGAGTCATAGCCACGGTATTCCAGACGACGTAAACCTTCGAGAAGGATTTCAGCAATATCACGCTGCGCAACTGCTCCAACAATTCCACACATAGTTAGATTTCCTGATTATGGCGTTTTGCCATGCGTTGTCGCTGACCTGTTGTTGCCCTTTTCGGGCGCCCCGAGCCTTGTAGAGAGTGGGGTTATATTTATTGGTACTGCTGATGGGAGGAGGATTATTTTATCCCCTCACCCCGAAAATTTGTTACTTCTTCACCGGGCGTTTCCAGCCCTGCTTGTGAACCTGCGGCACGCGGCTTAACACCAGCTCGTTATCGGCCACATCGCGCGTGACGGTCGTTCCTGCGGCAATAGTCACGCCATTACCAACGGTAACAGGTGCCACCAGCTGCGTATCGGAGCCGACAAACACATCATCACCAATGATGGTTTTAAACTTATTCGCACCGTCGTAGTTACAGGTGATTGTACCTGCACCAATATTCACGTTATCGCCAATCTCTGCATCGCCCAGATAGGTCAAATGACCAGCTTTAGAGCCTTTACCCAGCCGCGCTTTTTTCATTTCGACGAAGTTACCCACATGCGCGCCTTCCAGCAGCTCAGCGCCAGGGCGCAGGCGCGTAAACGGACCAATGGTACACGCCGCTTCCAGATGGGCATCTTCCACCACGCTGTAGGGGCTGATTTCGCAGTTGTCACCAATGACGCTGTTTTTAATCACGCAACCCGTGCCAATTTTGACGCGATGGCCAAGGGTCACATTGCCTTCAAGGATAACGTTAGTATCAATCTCAACATCGCGCCCGTGAGATAAGGTTCCGCGCAGATCAAAACGCGCCGGATCGTTCAGCATAACGCCTGCCAGCAGCAGTTTTTCCGCCTGTTCAGACTGGTAAATACGCTCCAGGCGGGAAAGTTGCAGGCGGTTGTTTACACCATCGGTTTCGCTAATGCGGGCCGGGTGTACAGCGGCAATCTCACGGCCTTCGTGATACGCCAGAGCAATAATATCGGTGATATAATATTCACCCTGAGCGTTGTTGTTGGTCAGTTTCGACAGCCAGCGTTTCATGTCTGCGCCGTTGGCAATCAGGATGCCGGTATTGATTTCCTGGATCTGACGCTGGGCGTCGCTGGCATCTTTGTGCTCAACGATACCTGTTACATTGCCATTTTCACGGGTAATGCGGCCATAGCCGCTCGGATCGTCCAGTACCACGGTTAACAAACCAATACCGCCCTGCGGTTTCGCTTCACGCAGGCGAGCCAGGGTTTCGACAGAAATCAGCGGCACATCGCCGTACAGCATCAGAATGTCTTCATCATCCGCGAAGAACGGGGCAGCCTGCTGCATCGCATGGCCGGTACCCAGTTGTTCAGCCTGAAGTACCCAATTAAGTTTGTCATCACGCAGCGTTTTCTTTAACAGATCGCCGCCGTGGCCGTAAACCAGGTGTACCTGGCGGGCACCGAGATCATTAGCGGCATCAATGACATGCTGCACCATAGGCTTTCCTGCCAGGGTGTGCAGCACCTTCGGAAGATCGGAATACATGCGGGTGCCTTTGCCAGCGGCAAGGATGACCACGCTCATCGTATTGTTCAACATACGCGTCCTGACTGTAATTTGAGTGAGAAGTAAAACCCTTTGACGTTGAAAATTCTACATATTTTGCGCCATAAAATGGAATGCCGCTAAAACGCTCAACCCAAGGCTTTACGGGCTATTTGAGGATACTTTTTAGGGCAGAGTAAATCACTTTTTCTCTTGAAAATAGCATTCTCGCGGTAAGTCGCAAGCTGTCACAACAGCTTAGCTGTTCTTTCGCCTCATGAATAAAGATAAGCCAAAATTAAAACGTAGTTTTAATAATCGAATAATGTGACAGAGAAAAAAGAAACGCCGTTTCATCTTTATGATAATAACGCTCAATTATTACTCAGGAGAATAAGATGAACTATAAAATACCTCTGGCTCTAATGATGTGTAGCACCTTCACCGCTTCGGCCGCAGAGCCTGAGCATGTCTGGAAAGCTATAGCCTTCGGGCAGTCAACGGACATGAATTTTTCCTCAAACGTACTGCCCGATAAAATCGGCGTAAACGATGTGACCCTCGGCGGGAAAAAACTCACGCCACAGGATGCCGTTGATCTGTCAAAACCCGTCACGATTGAAAGCCGGGGCGGGAAAATAGCAAATTCCCACGACGGTCTAACCTTTTTCTATACCACGCTTCCTTCAGGGGAAAACTTTGTCTTACAGGCCACCGTCAAAGTGGATCAGTTTGGCCCGGAAAACGGAGCCAAACCGGCCGCGCAGGAAGGGGCCGGACTGCTGGTGCGTGACATCATCGGCGTACCGCGCCAACAGCCGCTTAAAGCGGGCTATGAAGAGTTCCCTGCGGCATCCAACCAGGTGATGAATGCCATTATGACGCAGGATAAAAAAGATCATCACCGGATAAAACTGCAAGCCATTACGCGTGAAGGGATCTCTCATCCGTGGGGGAATGCCGGAGCCGAAATCAAGAAGCAGAGTTATAAAGAGGAGGTGGATTTACAGCAAACACCGGAATTCCGCCTCAGGCTTGAGCGCACCGATAGCGGGTTTATTACCTCCTGGGCGCCCGCAGGCAGCGATGAATGGGTGAGTAAGAGCGTGCCTCGCGCAAACCTGATCTCAGTACAGGACAACGCTCACTATTACGTCGGGTTCTTCGCCTCCCGCAATGCCAAAATCACCGTTACGGGTGCATCGCTTACCACATCCCAGGCGCATACTCTTGAATCTGCCCCCTGGCAGGCCAAAGCGCTGCCTGTTGTGGTGCAACTTGCTTCCGGCAGCCAGAGCGCCTCTGCGCAGTATCTGGTACAGGCTCGCGCAAACTACGATGGCATTTTCAGCGTCTGGCAAAATGAAGTGGTGATCGGTAACGATAAACCGGTGAAAGCGGGGGAGATGTACACGCTGCCTGCTACGCTCGGGGAAAAGAATGATTTTCGTCTTACCTTCACTCCCACCAGCACAGAGAATGCATCCCCGGTGGCAACCCAATTCAGCGTGGAAAAACTCGCTGACAACGCAACAACAACGCTCTATGTCTCGCCTGAAGGCAAAGCCGGTGCAGAGGGTAGTAAAAGTGCGCCGATGGATTTAAATACCGCCATTAATCTGCTCCCTGTGGGTGGGAAAGTCGTTTTACAGGCAGGCGAGTATCCGCGAAGCGCTATCCCGCTTTCAGCCAGCGGCAGCCCGGATAAGGTAAAAACGCTTCAGGCGGACGGCAAAGCGGTGATAAAGGGTCTGCTGGTGGACGCGAGCTACTGGCATATCAACGGTATTGAGATAACAGATAAGAGCCTGCGGGTGCAGGGCAGCCATAACCTTATCGAAAACGTCACGGCTTACCGCAATGACGATACCGGGATCCAGATTTCCTCCCCGGAAAATATTGGTCGCCCATTGTGGGCCAGCTATAACCGGATAATGGATTCAGAGTCGTATGCCAATGAGGATCCAGGGAAAATCAACGCAGATGGTTTTGCCGTCAAAATGCGCGTGGGGGAGGGGAACCGCCTGGAAAACTGCTATTCCCATGACAATATCGATGACGGCTTTGACCTGTTCAACAAGATTGAGGACGGTGCAAATGGCGTTGTGGTGATCGAGAATTCAATTGCCCGCAATAACACCAGCAACGGTTTTAAACTTGGCGGCGAAGGGCAGCCGGTTGCGCATGAGGTTCGCAACAGTAAGGCCATTGGCAATCATCTGGATGGATTTACTGACAACTTCAATCCTGGCGCGCTGGTGGTGGCCAATAACATTGCGGTGGACAATCTGCGCTTTAATTTCATCTTCCGGCCCAGCCCATACAGCGATGCATCAACCCAGGGAGTGTTTAGCGGCAATAAATCGGTGCGGACGCAACAAGGCTTATACGACGATGCGGTGGTGGGGAATATTGATAAGTCGAACTATTTTATCGTGAAAGGGAAGAGCGTAAACGGCAGTGGAGAGATCCTGCCAGATGGCGCTTCGCTTATCACACAACGGTAAGCGTGGCGCCACTCGGCATTCAGCGGATTAGTGGTTGAACGTACCGAAAGAAACGTTCATGTTGCTGAAAAGAGCGATGATTTTGTTGACCAGTTTCATGATGGCATCCTGAATTATTGAGGTTTATTTTGTGACACACTTCACAAAAAAGAAGTCTACGCCTCATTTTTTAACCGATCAACATTTTTGCGATGTAAATCACAAAATAATAAAACAGCTTTTCAGTTTCACTTTTCCTGAAACGAAACCATAAAAAAAGCCAGTCTGAAACCAGACTGGCTTTTGTGCTTTTCAAGCCGGTGTTACATCGCTTTTTTGGTCAACTCGATAACGCGCAGTTTCGCGATCGCTTTGGCCAGCTCCGCAGACGCCTGAGCGTAATCCACGTCACCATGAGAGCTGCTAATGTGCTCTTCAGCCTTACGCTTCGATTCCAGGGCTCGCGCTTCGTCGAGATCCTGGCCACGGATAGCGGTATCGGCCAGAACGGTCACACTGCCAGGCTGCACTTCGAGAATGCCGCCGGAGAGATAGATAAACTCTTCATGACCGAACTGTTTAACGATGCGGATCATACCAGGCTTAATGGCGGTGAGCAGCGGTGCGTGACCTGGGAAGATACCCAGTTCACCTTCACTACCCGTTACCTGGATTTTCTCGACCAGACCAGAGAACATTTGTTGCTCTGCGCTGACGACGTCCAGGTGGTAAGTCATTGCCATATCACCCTCCGATTAAGGCGTTAAAGTTTTTTGGCTTTTTCCACGGCTTCGTCGATGGAACCAACCATGTAGAACGCCTGCTCTGGCAGGTGATCGTATTCGCCTTCCATGATGCCTTTAAAGCCACGGATGGTGTCTTTCAGGGAAACGTATTTACCCGGAGAACCGGTGAATACTTCCGCAACGAAGAACGGCTGGGACAGGAAGCGCTGGATCTTACGAGCGCGTGCTACCACCAGTTTGTCTTCTTCAGACAGTTCATCCATACCCAGGATGGCGATGATGTCTTTCAGTTCCTGGTAACGTTGCAGCAGGGACTGTACGCCACGCGCGGTGTCGTAGTGTTCCTGGCCAACAACCAGTGGATCCAGCTGACGGCTGGTGGAGTCCAGCGGGTCAACGGCTGGGTAGATACCCAGAGACGCGATCTGACGGCTCAGTACCACGGTTGCATCTAAGTGAGCAAAGGTGGTTGCTGGTGATGGGTCAGTCAAGTCATCCGCAGGTACGTATACCGCCTGAACGGAGGTGATAGAACCGGTTTTGGTAGAGGTGATACGTTCCTGAAGAACACCCATCTCTTCTGCCAGAGTTGGCTGATAACCTACCGCAGAAGGCATACGACCCAGCAGTGCTGATACTTCAGTACCGGCGAGGGTATAACGGTAGATGTTATCAACGAACAGCAGAACGTCACGGCCTTCGTCACGGAATTTCTCAGCCATAGTCAGGCCAGTCAGCGCAACGCGCAGACGGTTTCCTGGTGGCTCGTTCATCTGACCGTAAACCAGGGATACTTTGTCCAGAACGTTGGAGTCAGTCATTTCGTGGTAGAAGTCGTTACCCTCACGAGTACGCTCACCAACACCTGCAAACACAGAGTAACCGGAGTGCTCGATCGCGATGTTACGGATCAGCTCCATCATGTTTACGGTTTTACCAACACCCGCACCACCGAACAGACCAACTTTACCGCCCTTCGCGAATGGACACATCAGGTCGATAACTTTGATACCGGTTTCCAGCAGTTCCTGAGAGCTTGACAGCTCTTCGTAGGAAGGTGCTGCGCGGTGGATAGCCCAACGCTCTTCTTCACCGATGTCGCCTTTCATGTCGATTGGGTGACCCAATACGTTCATGATACGACCCAGTGTTGCTTTACCTACAGGAACTTCGATCGGGTGCTCAAGGTCTTTAACTTCCAGACCACGACGCAGACCGTCGGAAGAACCCATTGCGATGGTACGCACGATACCACCACCGAGCTGCTGCTGAACTTCCAGCACCAGGCTCTCGTTACCATTCTGTACCTCAAGAGCATCGTACACGCGCGGTACGGCATCCTGAGGGAACTCGACGTCAACCACGGCGCCGATTACCTGGACAATTTTTCCAGTAGCCATCTTGAATCCTCTACGAATTAACCTGGTTATACCGCGGATGCACCACCGACGATCTCGGTGAGTTCCTGAGTAATGCTGGCCTGACGAGCTTTGTTGTATACCAACTGCAGCTCTTTAATCAGGCTGCCGCCATTGTCGGTCGCGGCTTTCATCGCCACCATACGTGCGGCCTGCTCGCTGGCCAGGTTTTCTACCACGCCCTGATAAACCTGTGATTCAACGTAACGACGCAGCAGGGTATCCAGCAGCGGTTTCGGATCAGGTTCATACAGGTAATCCCAGGTTTTCTGCTTCATCTCACCATCTTCTGATGCCGGTAAAGGCAACATCTGAGTGAGCGTCGGAACCTGAGACATGGTGTTAATAAATTTGTTGCTGACAACGTACAGTCTGTCCAGACGGCCTTCATCATAGGCCTGCAACATCACTTTAACCGGGCCGATCAGTTCGGACAGGGACGGGTTATCACCCATACCGGTCACCTGAGCGACAATGTTGCCACCAACGGAGTTAAAGAAAGAAACGCCCTTAGAGCCGATCATTGCGATATCGCACTGAACGCCTTTTTCGGACCATGCTTTCATATCCGCCAGCAGTTTTTTGAACAGGTTAATGTTCAAGCCGCCACACAGACCACGGTCGGTCGACACCACCAGGTAGCCCACGCGCTTAACGTCGCGTTCTTCCAGGTAAGGGTGCTTATATTCCAGATTACCGTTTGCAAGGTGACCAATCACTTTGCGCATGGTTTCTGCATAAGGACGGCTGGACGCCATGCGATCCTGCGATTTACGCATTTTGGAAGCGGCGACCATCTCCATCGCTTTAGTGATCTTCTGCGTGTTCTGGACGCTTGCGATCTTACTACGTATCTCTTTTGCGCCGGCCATGAGCTTCTCCTCAATGCCAGACGGCTTGTCCTAAGACAAGCCGCCGGACGATTACCAGGACTGGGTTGCTTTGAAGGAATCGAGGATAGCTTTCAGCTTGCCTTCGATTTCGTCGTTGTAGCCACCGGTCTGGTTGATCTCTTGCATCAGCGGAGCGTGATCACGGTCGACGTAAGCCAGCAGAGCGGCTTCGAAGCTACCGATTTTCGCCAGTTCCACATCTTCGAGGTAACCGCGTTCAGCCGCGAACAGCACCAGGCCCTGCTGAGCAACAGACATTGGAGCGTACTGTTTCTGCTTCAGCAGCTCGGTCACTTTCTGACCGTGGCTCAGCTGTTTACGGGTTGCTTCATCCAGATCGGATGCGAACTGAGAGAACGCAGCCAGTTCACGATACTGTGCCAGTGCGGTACGGATACCACCGGACAGTTTCTTGATGATCTTGGTCTGAGCAGCACCACCTACACGGGATACCGAGATACCCGGGTTAACTGCCGGACGAATACCGGAGTTAAACAGGTTGGTTTCCAGGAAGATCTGACCATCGGTAATGGAGATTACGTTGGTCGGAACGAACGCAGAAACGTCACCCGCCTGGGTTTCGATGATCGGCAGAGCGGTCAGAGAACCGGTTTTACCCTTCACTTCACCTTTGGTGAAGTTCTCGACGTATTCCGCGTTTACGCGGGAAGCACGCTCCAGCAGACGAGAGTGGAGGTAGAATACGTCGCCTGGGAATGCTTCACGTCCTGGTGGACGACGGAGCAGCAGAGAAACCTGACGATAAGCAACAGCCTGTTTAGACAGGTCATCGTATACGATCAGTGCATCTTCACCGCGGTCACGGAAGTATTCGCCCATTGCGCAACCGGCATATGGTGCCAGGTATTGCAGTGCAGCAGATTCAGAAGCAGTTGCAACCACAACGATGGTGTTAGACAGCGCACCGTGCTCTTCCAGTTTGCGAACAACGTTGGAAATGGTGGACGCTTTCTGGCCGATAGCCACGTACACACATTTGATGCCAGAGTCGCGCTGGTTGATGATGGCGTCGATAGCCATTGCGGTTTTACCGGTCTGACGGTCACCGATGATCAGTTCACGCTGACCACGACCGATTGGGATCATGGCATCAACGGACTTATAACCAGTCTGTACTGGCTGATCAACGGATTGACGGTCGATAACGCCCGGTGCGATAACTTCGATTGGAGAGAAGCCATCGTGCTCAACCGGACCTTTACCGTCGATTGGCGCACCCAGGGTGTTAACAACACGGCCCAGCAGGCCACGGCCAACCGGCACTTCCAGAATACGGCCAGTACACTTAACCTTCATGCCTTCGGCGAGGTCAGCGTATGGACCCATCACAACTGCACCTACGGAGTCACGCTCCAGGTTCAGTGCGATAGCGTAACGGTTACCCGGCAGGGAAATCATTTCACCCTGCATACAATCGGCCAGGCCGTGAATGCGGATAACACCGTCACTTACAGAAACAATAGTACCTTCGTTGTGAGCTTCACTCACAACACTGAACTGAGCAATGCGCTGCTTGATCAGTTCGCTGATTTCGGTGGAATTCAGTTGCATGCTCCAGTCCCCTTAAGACTGCAAGACGTCTGCAAGGCGCTCAAGACGGCCGCGTACGCTGCCATCAATGACCATATCACCCGAACGGATGATTACGCCTGCCATTACAGACTTATCGATTTTGCAATTCAGCTTAACTTTGCGTGACAGACGTTTTTCCATCGCGGCGGTGATTTTCGCAAGCTGTTCGGTACTCAGTTCAGTCGCGGAAGTCACTTCAACTTCAGCGGTAGCTTCACTAAGGGCACGTAAGTGCTCGAACTGCTCAAGAACATCCGGGAGCACACGCAGACGACCGTTCTCAGCCATAACCTTAATCAGGTTCTGGCCGTTGGCATCCAGCTGCTCTCCGCACACGGCGATAAACGACGCGGCGAGGGTTTCTGGCGCTAACGCACCGGAAAGCAACTCAGCCATTTGTTCGTTTTTCGTCACCTCAGCGGCAAACGCCAGCATGTTCTGCCAGCGATCGACATTTTGGTGTTCGACAGCAAAGTCAAAAGCTGCTTTGGCGTAGGGGCGAGCTACCGTAACAAATTCAGACATCAGCCCCTCCCTCCTTACAGTTCAGCGACAAGTTTGTCCACGATGTCGCTGTTAGCAGCTTCATCCACGGAACGTTCGATGATCTTCTCGGCGCCAGCAACAGCCAGAATCGCAACCTGCTTACGCAGTTCTTCACGAGCACGTTTACGCTCAGCATCAATTTCAGCCTGAGCTTGTGTCACGATCTTAGTACGTTCCTGTTCTGCTTCAGCTTTGGCTTCGTCCAGGATCTGAGAACGGCGTTTGTTAGCCTGTTCAATGATTACCTGAGCTTCAGCTTTCGCTTTTTTCAGCTGGTCTGTCGCGTTGGCCTGTGCAAGGTCCAAATCTTTCTTAGCGCGTTCTGCGGAAGCCAGACCGTCAGCAATTTCTTTCTGACGTTTTTCGATGGCAGCCATTAATGGCGGCCATACATACTTCATGCAGAACCAGACAAAGAGAATAAACGCGATGGCCTGGCCGAGGATTGTTGCGTTCATGTTCACAGCACAATACCTCTTTAATTTCTGTGGCTTAGGGTTTTAAAACTACTACTACGCGACAGCAAACATCACGTACAGACCCAGACCTACAGCGATCATTGGGATAGCATCCACCAGACCCATAACGATAAAGAACTGAGTACGCAGCAGAGGAATCAGATCCGGTTGACGCGCTGCGCCTTCCAGGAATTTACCCCCGAGGATGCCGATACCGATCGCAGCACCGATAGCCGCCAGACCCATCATCACAGCGGCAGCCATGTACAGCAGATCCATATTCAGGTTTTCCATGACAGTCTCCAGTTTGTTTCAATTAAAACGTAGTAGTGTTGGTAAAGAATCAGTGCTCTTCAGATGCCATCGACAGATAGACAATCGTCAGAACCATGAAGATAAAGGCTTGCAGCGTAATGATCAGGATGTGGAAAATGGCCCACGGCACATTAAGAATCCACTGTGACCACCACGGCAGAAGACCCGCGATCAGAATGAAAATCAGCTCACCCGCATACATGTTGCCGAACAGTCGCAGACCCAGTGAAACAGGTTTGGACAGCAGGCTAACGCCTTCCAGGATCAGGTTGACCGGAATAAACGCCCAGTGGTTGAACGGCTGCAAGGTAAGCTCTTTCACAAAGCCGCTTACGCCTTTCATTTTGATGCTGTAGAAAAGAATCAGGATGAATACACCGAGCGCCATCGACAGAGTGATGTTCACGTCAGCAGACGGAACCACGCGCAGTGCAGGCAGACCGAGGACGTGTTCGCCAATCCACGGAATGAAATCGATAGGCAGAAGGTCCATCAGGTTCATCAGGAATACCCAAACGAACACGGTCAGGGCCAGCGGAGCAATCAGCTTGCTCTTGCCATGGTACATGTCTTTCACGCTGCCATGGACAAAGCCGATGATCATTTCGATGAAGGTCTGGAATTTCCCTGGAACACCGCTGGTCGCTCTTTTAGCAACACCGCGGAACATGGCCAGGAACAGAAGACCCAAAACCACCGAGAAGAACATGGAGTCGATGTTGATCGTCCAGAAGGTGGCCGGGGGGTTATGCGGATCGACCAGCGAGAATGTACGCAGGTCCAACTGAAGGTTATTCAGATGGTGACCTATGTAATCCTGCGGCGTCATATTTTCTGAAGCCATGATGCCTTTTACCCTTTGTTGTTGATTACAGCTGGAGCCAGAACTTGTACCACCAGCACCAAAACCCACGTTGCTATCAGCGGCATGAATACCACTTTCAAAACCGCCAGCGCCATCACCAGTAGAGCAAAGGTCAGCAACACCTTACACACTTCGCCGAGAGCGAAGGACCAGGCCACGCGGCCTTTGGCAGGTGTATGCGCCTGATGACGCCAGGCAAAAATCATAAACAACACGTTTGGCAAAACCACCGCCAAACCCCCGCACACGGCGGAGATGCCCCAGAAGGGGTCTTTGAGGCTAAACAGCAGTCCACTTGCTATCACAGCCAGAAACTGAATGAACAGAAGCTTACGAGCAACGTTTCTACTCAAGAGCGACACAGACATCACGTTTTTACTCCTGCTCCCTTTGAGGTATGTCGCGTGTCGTATAAAACGTCCTTTAAGGCTCAGAGTCAAGCATCAAAAAGCGGACAAATTATACGGTGCGCCCCCGTGATTTCAAACATTAAGTAGCGAAAAGGTGAATAAATGTTTAAATATTTTTCCCCACCGCTATTTTTTAACTTTTCGTGAAACCGCAGGCCTTCCAACAAAACTGCAAACAGCGCGAAAACGTTGACGATAAAGCGTGCACGAGATCACAAAATACACATTTACGATAAGGTTGTATTTATCAAAGACGTAAATCGGTTTATTTCATCTTTATGATATTAAAGATAAATTGTCGTAACTTTTTTCAAAACAGCCCTGTATACAACAAAAACCTTTTATTGACATTCTTAATAAATATTTAACATCCTCACCTTATTGCCACTTTTCACTTTTAGCAGGCTGATATTTTCGTGGTTGATTATTCTCCAGGGCAACCATGCCAATTAGGTTAACTCAAAGAAAATCCACGGTAACAACAAGGTTAAATTAACTTCAGTAAAATCTCGTTAGTTGTGCTGTTTTTTAACACTCTAAGAACAGCACAAATTCCACATTTTTTATTAATTTTTTAAAAATTGTTTGGCTTAATTATCACCAGATGGCGTTCGCCATCGAGCTGAGGAATGTTTAATTTCTCAATAGTTTCGACTGAAAAACCAACAGGAAGCTGTTCAATTTCCTCAGCAGGCAACTGCCCTTTCAGCGCATAAAAACGGCCATTTTGCGCAGGCAAATGCTTACACCAACTCACCATATCGTTGAGTGATGCAAATGCGCGGCTGATAACACCGTCAAACGGTGGTTCAGCCGGGAACTCCTCTACCCTGCTCTGCACCGGTGTGATGTTATCAAGCTGCAATTCATGCTGCACCTGGCGCAGGAAACGTACGCGTTTCCCAAGGCTGTCCAGCAGCGTGAAATGGCTCTCAGGACGAACAATCGACAGCGGCACACCAGGCAGGCCCGGACCCGTTCCGACGTCGATAAAGCGCTCACCTTGCAGATACGGGGCAACCACGATGCTATCGAGAATATGGCGAACGAGCATCTCGTTGGGATCGCGTACGGAAGTCAGGTTGTACGCTTTGTTCCATTTGTTCAGCATATCGACATAGGCCACCAGCTGATTTTTCTGGTGATCGGTGAGCGAAATACCTGCTTCATCCAGCAGACGAGAGAGTTTATTGAGCACGGTGAATACCTGTTGAGATGCTAAAAGGCGGGTCGCGTTTCGCTTACCCGCCCTACGGGATCATGTAGGCCCGGTAAGCGCAGCGCCACCGGGCAATTCTCTTAGCACTTACGCGCTGCGGCGCAACATGCCTTGTTTTTTCAACCACACCAGCAGAATCGAAATCGCGGCAGGTGTGACGCCGGAGATACGAGATGCCTGGCCGATCGACACAGGCTTATGATCGTTAAGTTTGGCGATCACTTCGTTGGAAAGGCCTGTTACCTGGCGATAGTCCAGCATTTCCGGCAGCAACGTATTTTCGTTACGCTGCTGTTTTTCGATCTCATCCTGCTGACGCGCAATGTAGCCTTCGTATTTCACCTGAATTTCGACCTGTTCTGCCGCTTCAGCGTCTTCAAGACCCGGCGCGAACGCGGTCAGTTTGACCAGGTTCTCATAGGTCACTTCTGGTCGACGCAGCAAATCTTCACCGCTGGCTTCGCGTGAGAGCGGTGCAGTCAAGTGAGCGTTCACTTCGGCAGCAGTCTCTGCCTGTGGATTCACCCACGTTGTTTTCAGGCGCTGACGTTCCTGCTCAATGCGTTCCAGCTTCTCGTTGAAACGCGCCCAGCGTTCGTCATCCACCAGACCCAGCTCACGACCCATTTCGGTCAGACGCAGATCGGCGTTGTCTTCGCGCAGCATCAGACGATATTCCGCGCGGGACGTAAACATACGGTACGGCTCTTTGGTGCCCAGGGTGCAAAGATCGTCGACCAGCACGCCCAGATAAGCCTGGGAACGACCCGGAGCCCAGCCCTCTTTTTCGGCAGAGAAGCGCGCGGCGTTCAGACCTGCAAGCAGACCCTGTGCGGCTGCTTCTTCGTAACCTGTTGTGCCGTTGATCTGGCCTGCGAAGAACAGTCCGTGGATGAACTTGCTCTCCAGGGTTGGCTTCAGGTCACGCGGATCGAAGAAATCGTATTCAATAGCGTAGCCTGGACGAACAATTTTAGCGTTCTCCATGCCTTGCATTGAGCGAACAATTTGCATCTGCACATCAAACGGCAGGCTGGTGGAAATACCGTTCGGATAAATTTCGTTAGAGGTCAGCCCTTCCGGCTCCAGGAAGATCTGGTGCTGGTTACGATCGGCAAAGCGCATCACTTTGTCTTCGATCGACGGGCAGTAACGTGGGCCGATCCCTTCGATCACGCCGGCATACATTGGGCTGCGATCGAGGTTATTACGGATCACGTCATGGGTTTTTTCGTTGGTGTGCGTGATGTAGCACGGTACCTGCTGCGGATGCTGAGCCGCATTGCCCATGAACGAGAACACCGGCATTGGGTTGTCACCATGCTGTTGTGCCAGCACGCTGAAATCAATGGTTCGGGCATCGATACGCGGCGGCGTACCGGTTTTCAAGCGGCTGACGCGCAGCGGCAGCTCACGCAAACGACGAGACAGCGGAATGGACGGTGGATCGCCAGCACGGCCACCGCTGTAGTTATCCAGACCGATATGGATTTTGCCATCGAGGAATGTCCCGACAGTCAGCACCACCGCTTTAGCGCGGAATTTGAGGCCCATCTGGGTCACCGCGCCGACAACACGATCGTTCTCAACGATAAGATCTTCCACCGCTTGCTGGAAGATCATCAGATTCGGTTGGTTCTCCAGTGCGGTACGCACTGCCTGGCGGTAAAGCACACGGTCTGCCTGGGCTCGGGTCGCACGGACAGCCGGGCCTTTGCTCGCGTTTAGTATCCTAAACTGAATGCCCGCATGATCGATCGCCTTCGCCATCAGGCCGCCAAGTGCATCCACTTCTTTTACCAGGTGTCCTTTCCCAATGCCGCCAATCGCCGGATTACAGGACATCTGTCCAAGCGTGTCGATATTGTGTGTCAAAAGCAGGGTCTGCTGACCCATTCGCGCTGCGGCCATTGCGGCCTCAGTGCCTGCATGACCCCCGCCAATGATAATGACGTCAAAAGGATCCTGATAAAACATGGTGGTCTGCCTCGCGTAAAGCGGTATGAAAATGGATTGAAGCCCGGGCCGTGGATTCTACTCAACTTTAGTCTTTCGAGAAAGCATTGGGATCCTGGGCTATTAAAAAGAAGATCTTTTTATTTAGAGATCTGTTCTATTGTGATCTCTTATTAGGATCGGCTCTCCCTGTGGGTAAGTCCGATCTCACAAAGAAGATCATGCAGTTAGAAAGGATCGTTTGCTGTGAATGATCGGTGATCCTGGACCGTATAAGCTGGGATCAGATCGCGACTTTATACACAGGCCAAAAACGGGACGCGAGTTGTTATTGGGATAACTACGGCTTAATACGAGCTTTTAACCAGAGTTATCCACATCTATTCGCGCGATCTTTAATCGTTTTTGAGTAAATTTTTCCATTCTTCCAGCCAAACCTCTGCTGGATCCTCTGGAATATCGTGTTCGAGGATGTTGATCTTCAGCGTTTCACCGAGCTGTTTGGCTCCGCATGACTTCACTGCGGCTTCTACTTTCTCTACTGCACCACAGAAGGTGTCATATTCACGGCTGCCGATACCGACTGCACCGAAACGCACGGCTGACAGGTCGGGTTGTTGCTCCAGCAGTTCGTCATATAAAGGTTGCAGGTTGTCCGGGATATCGCCGGCACCGTGTGTAGAGGTGATCAGTAGCCAGATCCCGGCAGTCGGAAGATCCTCCAGTAACGGCCCGTGCAGGGTTTCTGTGGAAAAACCGGCATCTTCCAGCTTTTCGGCCAGATGTTCTGCAACGTATTCCGCGCCGCCCAGGGTGCTGCCACTGATAAGAGTAATGTCCGCCATTGATCGCTCGCTCATATTAAGAGGCGGCCATTGTACGCTGTGAACGAGCTGGGATCTACCTGTGGAAAATGTGGGAATGAATTTGCCCGATCACGGGCGGATAGTCCGCATGATCGGGTTTTGCAGGGAGATCAGTGTCTCAGTGGACTGAATTTCATCGATTGTTTGGATCTTGTTGATAAGTACCTGCTGGAGCGCATCGATGGATCGGCACATGACTTTAATAAAGATGCTGTAGTGCCCGGTGGTGTAGTACGCCTCGGTGACTTCATCGAGTGCGTTCAGCTTTTCCAGTGCAGAGGGATAATCTTTGGCGCTCTTGAGGATGATGCCAATAAAGCAGCAAACGTCGTAACCCAGCTGTTTTGGGCTGACGTCGATACGTGCACCGGTAATGATCCCCGCCTGCTTCATCTTCTCTACCCGGACGTGAATGGTTCCGGGGCTGACACCAAACTGCTTTGCCAGTTCTGCGTAGGCGGTGCGTGCATTGGCCATTAGCGCTTCCAGGATGCCGCGGTCCAGATTGTCGATCTGATAATTTTCCATAGGTTTTTCTTATGAAGATTAGTGAATCACTCTATTCTAGCGTCATATTTTAACGAATCAAAAGTGAAGATGGCTTTTTGTTGTTGGATTATTGAATTGAGTGCCATTTCTGTTGCTTAATCAATACCAACAGGACGCAGGAGTATAAATAATGAAAACCGCTTACATCGCAAAACAACGCCAGATCAGCTTCGTTAAATCCCACTTTTCCCGCCAGCTGGAAGATAAACTCGGCCTGGTTGAAGTTCAGGCTCCAATCTTAAGCCGCGTAGGAGACGGGACGCAGGATAACTTGTCTGGTTGCGAAAAAGCGGTTCAGGTGAAAGTGAAAACACTGCCAGACGCTCAGTTCGAAGTGGTTCATTCACTGGCGAAATGGAAGCGTCAAACGCTGGGACAACACGACTTCAGCGCGGGCGAAGGGCTCTACACGCACATGAAAGCCCTTCGTCCCGATGAAGACCGCCTTTCTGCTATTCACTCTGTCTACGTTGACCAGTGGGACTGGGAGCGCGTAATGGGTGATGGCGAGCGCCATATTTGTACGCTGAAATCCACCGTTGAGGCGATCTACGCCGGGATCAAAGCGACTGAAACCGCCGTGAGCAAAGAGTTTGGTCTGGCACCGTTCCTGCCAGAAACGATCCACTTTGTTCACAGCCAGGAGCTGCTGAGCCGCTTCCCGGATCTGGATGCTAAAGGCCGTGAACGCGCAATTGCGAAAGAGCTGGGTGCGGTATTCCTGATGGGGATCGGCGGCAAGCTGTCTGATGGTAAGCGTCATGACGTTCGTGCACCTGATTACGATGACTGGAGCACGGCAGGCGAAAGTGAATTTGCGGGTCTGAACGGTGACATTCTGGTCTGGAACCCGGTTCTTGAAGATGCATTTGAGCTTTCTTCAATGGGTATCCGTGTTGATGCCGCTGCGCTGAAACGCCAGCTTGCCGTTACGGGTGATGAAGATCGCCTGAAGCTTGAGTGGCACCAGGCGTTGCTGCGCGGAGAGATGCCGCAGACTATCGGCGGCGGTATTGGTCAGTCTCGTCTGACGATGCTGTTGCTGCAACTTGACCACATCGGCCAGGTTCAGTGTGGCGTTTGGCCGCAGCAGGTTCGTGAAAGCGTCAGTTCCCTTCTTTAATTAGCGTCGCCAGCGTCTGAGTAGGCGACTACGCAACCCGGTATCAAAGCGCCAGATATGATCGAAGATGCGCATGATGCCGGGTTTTCCGTTTACGGACATCGCCACAGCATGAAAACGGTGCTGATGTTCGCGCTGTAACACCTTCACTTTATTTACCACATCATCCGGCAGCCGCTGGGCAATAAAGTCAGAGATCACCACAGCATCGGCATCGTACCAGTCGCCACCCTGCATACGTTCGATAATGGCGCGAAAGCAGCTCGCCATATCGGTACCACCACGAAAACGCTGGCTTAAGAAACGAATGGCCTGCTCAATGCCTTGTTGCCCCGTCAGTTCGTAACCCACCACTTCACTGGAAAACAGCATAATAAAGCAGCGACGTCGGTCGGCCAGGGCCACGCGCATCAGTGCCAGGCAAAAGGCCTTCGCGCATTGCTCATTAAAACCGCCCATCGAACCGGAAGTATCCACGCACACAATAAAAGGCCCGCGTGGCTGCTCATCAAAGTCCTGATGCACCACCGGACGCTGGCTGATTTTTTCGTGCCAGGATTCGCCATGTAGCCGGTACGTGAGCAACTGCTTTTCCACCAGCCGACGATAAAACTCGTACTCCAGCTCGGTAATACCCAGCGTGCTTAGCTCCGTTGGTAACAGGCGCAAAATATCATCGCTCTGCTGTAATCCATCAACCTGTTCAGGCACCGTCGCCGGTTCACGCACCAGCGTGCGAAAGGTTTCCATTGGTGCATCTTTTTTCGGGACGGATTTCGCCTCCCGCGAACGACCCAACTGCTCTGCAAGCTTCATGAGTTCAGGTTGCTGCGTGAGAAAGTCGCCGTATTTTACGATCAGCTGGTAATCACCGCGCCGCAGCTGCCCGGCGCTCATATCCCACAGGCGTCCGGCCGCGTTTTCGTTTTCTACCAGCACCTGCTCCAGTTGGCCGCTGAGCGTCATACGCTCCTGTACTTCGCTCAGGAGCTGTTCACGCTCTTCATCCAGCAGCTGCTGGTTAAGGGTTGTCGCCTGCACCACCAGGCTGAGCCGCCAGCGCTGTAAAAACAGAGTATGCAGTGCCGGAGTAAAGGTGGCGTTATCGGTGACCAGCGTTCTGGCCTGGCTGGCAAACGGAGAGTGGACTTTATCCAGCAGGGTCAGGGTTTGTGGCAGCTGAACAATAAACTGTGGCGTGGATAACCGCTGGCACTGCTGATAGCACGCCACTTCTTCGGTGAGTTCAGGCGGGACTTCCGTCTCTTTTAAGCGCTTACGCAGATTATCCCGCCAGCGCGGGAGATCGTCGGTCATGGCCTTTTTGAGTCTGGGGAATTTTTCAAAGAAGGCCGCCAGCTGTGGGGAGGCCAGCAGAGTAATGACGACCTCTTCGATCAATCCTTCCTCACTGACCGCCAGCATGACGTTAAGCGTATCCAGCGTTAGCATTGACGCGCCTGTTTGATCTGCGCGCCCACGTCCTGAAGGCTGGCTT
This sequence comes from Enterobacter sp. Tr-810, assembly GCF_011752765.1. Lineage (NCBI taxonomy): Bacteria > Pseudomonadati > Pseudomonadota > Gammaproteobacteria > Enterobacterales > Enterobacteriaceae > Enterobacter > Enterobacter sp. Tr-810. The sequence goes on from NZ_VWWW01000007.1 coordinate 259,837, forward strand.
CAATGCGCCCTAACCAGTCGCTGTGAATAAACAGACACTTCTGCTGTTCGCTGAAGCGGGTATGTTGCTGATGCCATTCGGTATCCAGCGCTTCCAGCTGCTGTTTGATCTCTTCCGGCACGCTGTCTGACGCCGTGCCGGGTAACGCAAGGCGGGAACCTTGCAGGCTAACATCGCGAAGCACCAGATGCTGGCTGGTATCCACTTCCATATTCAGCAGTTGCGCAAAACCAATGCCGTTGAGCTTGCCGCGGATGTCGCCGCCCTTATCCAGCCACTGCGATAATGCCTCGCGCTCAAGGGTAATGTGCACCACCTGCATATCGTGGAGTTTTAGCGGTTGCTGGAGCAGAAGCGTGAGAGAGGTAGCAGTGAGCTCAGTTGGCAGCTCGTAATGCGGCTTACGGGCAAACATTCCGCCAAGACGGTTAACCTTGAGCGCTGTTTTATCGCTTTGCTGCTGCTGGAGCTGCATCCTACGCTGGGCAATGGCACCGAGCTGGTTGAGCATTGACTGCTGCCCCCAGGCCTGCCCGGTCATCAATATTTCAAGCTGCTGTTGCATCAGGTTCATGCCTTCTGCGTCATGCCACAGACAATCTTTCAGCAGGATCAGGTCAATGGGCGCAACGGCATCGCGCCCGCTGAACAGGGCGCTGGCCTGTAACAGGCGGATCGCTTTTTTCCAGCGACGATCGGAAACGTAGGGCGCCGAAGGCAGTAAATCGAGTTGTTGGCGTAGCATGAAGATCAGCTCAAAGACGGCATCTGGCAGTTTGATTTTGCCGATCTCCTGCTGCCACTGATGGTATTCCTCGTCGGTGACCTGAAGCGATGCGGATACCGGGTTTTCGTTTTCATCCTGCTGGCTGACCAGCATCGAGCGGAAGTTCGATTTATCCTGGACTTTATCCAGCCACAGACGGATCAGCATACGGTCGTAAAGTGCTTCCAGGCTGTTGTCGGCTTCCGGCAGTTCGTTGGAGGCAGCCACCAGCAGGCGCATCGGGATTTTTTCTTCACTGGCGCCGTTACGGAAGCGACGCTCGTTAATTGCCGTAAGTAGAGTGTTCAGAATGGCTGGGCCGGCTTTCCAGATTTCATCGAGAAACACTATCTCTGCTTCCGGGAGATAACCCTCCGTCAGACGCTGATAGCGCCCTTCATCTTTTAAGGCCTGAATGGAAAGCGGACCGAAAACCTCTTCCGGGGTAGAGAATCGGGTCATCAGATATTCAAAGGCACGGGCATTCTGGAAAGCATACTTCAGCCGACGGGCAATCAGGCTTTTCGCGATCCCCGGCGGGCCAAGCAAAAATACACTTTCACCGCTCAACGCCGCCAGTAAACACAGGCGAATGGCGTGGCTACGCTCGAAAAGGCCTTTTTCCAGCGCGCTGCTGAGGCGGGAAATTCTTTCTGCTAATAAATGTGAGTGAGCCATAATAGTTTTGCATCCTTTCGCCGTCGTGGCGGCCAATTGAAGCGAGTATAGACGTTTCAGTCAGGGCTGGTAATAGACTGAAGTGCGGCGCTATTTTCTTTGCGCTACATTAACGCGGTTGCATTTAGGGGTACGATTTTGCAATTAATCGTGCATACTGTGCGCTTTTTGTGGGCCAAGGGACTAAGCACACATTTGTTATACAAACGAAAAGACTAGTCTATGAGCACTGATAATAAGCAATCATTACCCGCAATAACGCTTGCGGCGATCGGGGTTGTCTACGGTGATATCGGCACCAGCCCGCTTTATACGCTTCGTGAATGTCTGTCCGGTCAGTTTGGTTTTGGTGTTGAACGTGACGCTGTATTTGGCTTTTTGTCACTCATCTTCTGGCTGCTGATCCTGGTTGTTTCCGTTAAATATCTCTCCTTTGTTATGCGTGCAGATAATGCAGGCGAAGGCGGTATCCTGACGCTGATGTCTCTTGCCGGGCGTAACACGTCGGCCAAAATGACCTCGGTGCTGGTGATCATCGGGTTGATTGGCGGCAGCTTCTTCTATGGTGAGGTGGTGATCACCCCGGCGATTTCGGTTCTCTCGGCAATAGAGGGGCTGGAAATTATCGCGCCGCAGCTTGATACGTGGGTTGTCCCGCTGGCCATTATTGTTCTGACGCTGCTGTTTGCTATCCAGAAGCACGGCACCGGGCTTGTCGGAAAGCTGTTTGCACCGATTATGTTGGCCTGGTTCCTGATCCTGGCAGCGCTGGGGTTGCGCAGCATTATTGCGAACCCGGAAGTGCTGCACGCCCTGAACCCGCTCTGGGCTGTTAACTTCTTCCTTGAATACAAAACCGTTTCGTTTATTGCATTAGGCGCGGTCGTTCTTTCTATTACCGGTGTTGAAGCGCTGTATGCGGACATGGGGCATTTCGGGAAACTGCCTATCCGCGTGGCATGGTTTGCCGTGGTGCTGCCGTCACTGGTGCTGAACTACTTCGGCCAGGGCGCGTTGTTGCTCAAAACCCCGGAAGCCATTAAGAACCCGTTCTTCCTGCTGGCACCTGACTGGGCGCTGGTACCGATGCTGATCCTCGCCACCCTGGCGACCGTTATTGCGTCTCAGGCGGTTATTTCCGGCGTGTTCTCTCTGACTAGGCAGGCCGTGCGTCTGGGTTATCTCTCGCCAATGCGCATTATCCACACTTCAGAAATGGAGTCGGGCCAGATCTACATTCCTTTCATTAACTGGCTGCTCTACTTTGCCGTGGTGATTGTCATCGTGAGTTTCGAGCACTCCAGCAACCTGGCAGCGGCATACGGTATTGCCGTGACCGGTACCATGGTGCTGACGTCGATCCTCTCCACAACTGTGGCTTACCGGAACTGGCACTGGAATAAATTCCTGGTGGGAATGATTCTGGTGGGCTTCCTGTGCATCGACGTGCCGCTGTTCTCCGCCAACCTCGACAAGATTGTTTCCGGTGGCTGGCTGCCGCTGACGCTGGGTCTGGTGATGTTTATTGTGATGACAACGTGGAAGAGCGAACGCTTCCGTCTGCTGCGTCGGATGCATGAACACGGTAACTCTCTGGAAGCGATGATTGTTTCCCTGGAGAAATCCCCGCCGGTGCGTGTTCCGGGTACTGCGGTGTATATGTCGCGCGCATTGAACGTTATCCCGTTCGCGCTGATGCATAACCTCAAGCACAACAAGGTGCTGCATGAACGCGTGATCCTGCTGACGTTGCGTACCGAAGATGCGCCGTATGTTCATAACGTACGTCGCGTGCAGATTGAGCAGCTGTCGCCTACCTTCTGGCGCGTGGTGGCAAGTTACGGCTGGCGCGAAACGCCGAACGTGGAAGAGGTGTTCCACCGCTGCGGTCTGGAAGGGCTGAGCTGCCGTATGATGGAGACCTCGTTCTTCATGTCCCACGAGTCGCTGATTATCGGTAAGCGGCCGTGGTATCTGCGTCTGCGTGGCAAACTGTACCTTATCCTGCAACGTAACGCCCTGCGTGCGCCAGACCAGTTTGAGATCCCGCCTAACCGCGTGATTGAACTTGGGACACAGGTCGAGATTTAAGTCCTCAACCCTCTCCCACGGGGAGAGGGCGCAACCATAAAAAACGGTAACCTAAGGGTTACCGTTTTGCATTTACCTCTCCACATTTCACTTAGCGAAACGTTTCGACGTTGATCACAAATCTGTTACGTCATGATGGTTTTCTGAACACCAGTGGGTCTACACTGTTTTCAGCGAAACGTTTCGCTAGTGGAGCAAGAAAATGAAGAAAGGCACTGTACTCAACTCAGAAATCTCATCGGTTATTTCCCGTCTTGGACATACCGATACGCTGGTGGTTTGCGATGCAGGCTTACCGGTTCCGCACAGCACAACCCGTATTGATATGGCGTTAACGCAGGGTGTTCCTTCGTTTATGCAGGTACTGGACGTGGTGACCGCGGAGATGCAGGTTGAGGCGGCCATTCTCGCGACGGAGATCAAACAACATAATCCGCAACTCCACGAAACGTTGCTCAGCCACATTGAGCAACTGCAACAACACCAGGGAAACACCATAGAAATTCGTTACACAACGCACGAACAGTTCAAACAACAAACCGCAGACAGTCAGGCGGTGATTCGCAGCGGGGAGTGTTCCCCGTATGCGAATATTATTCTCTGTGCTGGCGTCACCTTCTGAGGCCATCATGGACGCATTATTGCAACTCAAAGGGATCGATAAATCGTTCCCTGGCGTAAAAGCCCTCTCTGGTGCCGCGCTGAACGTATACGCCGGGCGCGTGATGGCGCTGGTGGGCGAAAACGGCGCTGGCAAATCCACCATGATGAAAGTGCTGACCGGTATCTATCAACGCGATGCCGGCTCACTCACCTGGCTGGGTAAAGAAACCACCTTCAACGGCCCGAAATCATCCCAGGAAGCCGGTATCGGCATTATCCACCAGGAGCTGAATCTGATCCCGCAACTCACCATTGCGGAGAACATCTTCCTCGGCCGCGAATTCGTTAACCGGTTTGGCAAAATCGACTGGAAAACGATGTACGCCGAAGCGGACAAACTGCTGGCGAAGCTGAACCTGCGCTTTAAAAGCGACCGCCTGGTGGGCGACCTCTCCATCGGCGATCAGCAGATGGTGGAAATCGCTAAGGTGCTGAGCTTTGAGTCGAAAGTCATTATTATGGATGAACCGACCGACGCCCTGACTGATACCGAAACCGAATCCCTGTTCCGTGTTATCCGCGAGCTGAAATCGCAGGGGCGCGGGATTGTCTATATCTCTCACCGCATGAAAGAGATCTTCGAGATTTGCGACGACGTCACTGTCTTCCGCGACGGGCAGTTTATTGCCGAGCGCGAAGTGGCTTCGCTGACCGAAGATACCCTGATCGAAATGATGGTGGGACGTAAGCTCGAAGATCAGTACCCACATCTGGATAAAGCGCCGGGTGAAATCCGCCTGAAGGTGGACAACCTTTGCGGCCCGGGTGTGAACGATGTGACCTTTACCCTACGTCAGGGTGAAATCCTCGGCGTGGCGGGCCTAATGGGCGCGGGGCGTACCGAGCTGATGAAAGTGCTCTACGGGGCACTGCCGCGCACCAGCGGTTACGTCACTCTTGATGGCCATGAAGTTGTCACTCGCTCTCCGCAAGATGGTCTGGCGAATGGCATCGTCTATATTTCTGAAGACCGTAAGCGCGACGGCTTAGTGCTGGGCATGTCGGTGAAAGAGAACATGTCGCTGACCGCACTGCGCTATTTCAGCCATAGCGGCGGCACCCTGAAGCACAAAGACGAGCAGCAGGCGGTCAGCGATTTTATCCGTCTCTTTAACGTCAAAACCCCGTCGATGGAGCAGGCAATCGGCCTGTTGTCCGGCGGTAATCAGCAGAAGGTGGCGATTGCGCGTGGTCTGATGACGCGCCCGAAAGTGCTGATCCTTGATGAGCCAACCCGTGGTGTGGACGTGGGCGCGAAAAAAGAGATCTATCAGCTGATTAACCAGTTTAAGGCCGACGGTCTGAGCATCATTCTGGTCTCTTCCGAGATGCCAGAAGTATTAGGCATGAGCGATCGCATTATCGTCATGCATGAAGGGCATCTCGGCGGAGAATTCACTCGCGAGCAGGCCACCCAGGAAGTTCTGATGGCTGCCGCTGTGGGCAAGCTTAATCGCGTGAATCAGGAGTAAGAAGATGACTACCCAGGCTGTTTCTGGTCGCCGTTATTTCACAAAGGCTTGGCTGCTGGAACAAAAATCGCTGATTGCCCTGCTGGTGCTGATTGCGATTGTGTCGACCATGAGCCCAAACTTTTTCACCGTTAATAACCTGTTCAACATTCTTCAGCAGACTTCCGTGAACGCCATTATGGCGGTCGGCATGACGCTGGTGATTTTGACGTCGGGGATCGACCTGTCCGTCGGTTCCTTGCTGGCGCTTACCGGTGCAATTGCGGCTTCAATTGTAGGGATTGAGGTCAACGCGCTGGTGGCCGTTGCAGCGGCCCTGGCTGCAGGTGCGGCGATTGGCGCCGTGACCGGTGTGATTGTGGCGAAAGGCCGCGTCCAGGCGTTCATCGCCACGCTGGTGATGATGCTGCTGCTGCGCGGTGTGACCATGGTTTACACCAACGGCAGCCCGGTGAACACCGGATTTACGGATAACGCCGATCTGTTTGGCTGGTTCGGTATCGGTCGCCCGCTGGGTATCCCGACGCCGGTCTGGATCATGGGTATCGTCTTCCTGGCGGCGTGGTACATGCTGCACCACACCCGTCTGGGTCGCTATATCTATGCGCTGGGTGGTAACGAAGCCGCGACGCGCCTTTCTGGTATCAGCGTTAATAAAGTCAAAATTATCGTCTATTCCCTGTGCGGTTTGCTGGCGTCCCTGGCAGGCATCATCGAAGTAGCGCGTCTCTCTTCGGCGCAACCTACGGCGGGTACAGGTTATGAGCTGGATGCCATTGCGGCAGTGGTTCTGGGCGGTACGAGTCTTGCGGGCGGTAAAGGTCGCATTGTTGGGACATTGATCGGCGCACTGATCCTCGGTTTCCTGAATAATGGTTTGAATTTATTAGGTGTTTCCTCCTATTACCAGATGATCGTTAAAGCAGTGGTGATTTTGCTGGCGGTACTGGTAGACAACAAAAAACAGTAACTGACGACACTACAGGACATCTTAGATATGAACATGAAAAAACTGGCTACCCTGGTTTCTGCTGTGGCGCTGAGCGCAACCGTAAGTGCTAACGCAATGGCGAAAGACACCATCGCGCTGGTTATCTCCACGCTGAACAACCCGTTCTTCGTCTCTCTGAAGGATGGCGCGCAGAAAGAAGCAGACAAACTGGGCTACAACCTGGTGGTGCTGGATTCCCAGAACAACCCGGCGAAAGAACTGGCTAACGTTCAGGACTTGACCGTTCGTGGCACCAAAATCCTGCTGATCAACCCAACCGATTCCGACGCTGTGGGTAACGCCGTGAAAATGGCAAACCAGGCGAAAATCCCGGTGATCACCCTGGACCGTCAGGCATCTAAAGGTGAGGTCGTCAGCCACATTGCATCTGACAACGTTCTGGGCGGCAAAATCGCGGGTGATTACATCGCGAAGAAAGCCGGTGAAGGCGCGAAAGTTATTGAATTGCAGGGTATCGCCGGTACCTCCGCTGCCCGTGAACGTGGCGAAGGCTTCCAGCAAGCTGTTGCAGCACACAAATTTAACGTTCTGGCCAGCCAGCCTGCCGACTTCGACCGTACTAAAGGTCTGAACGTCATGCAGAACCTGCTGACCGCACATCCTGATGTACAGGCTGTATTCGCACAGAACGACGAAATGGCACTGGGTGCGCTGCGTGCTCTGCAAACTGCCGGTAAATCTGATGTGATGGTTGTCGGGTTTGACGGTACTCCGGATGGTGAAAAAGCAGTAAATGATGGCAAACTGGCTGCGACCATCGCTCAGCTGCCTGAGCAGATTGGCGCAACAGGTGTTCAGACTGCTGATAAAGTGCTGAAGGGCGAAAAGGTTCAGGCAAAATATCCAGTTGACCTGAAACTGGTCATCAAGCAGTAATATGCGATTCAGGCCGTCACTGGCGGCCTGATGGACAAATACAAAGAAAAGTGTGGCATACGCCACCGGTTAATCCCGGTGGCGCTCTCAGATGGACACCTCATACATGAAAACCGCTGGCAACCTCGTTGTTCTTGGCAGTATCAATGCCGATCACATTCTTAACCTTGAATCTTTCCCGACACCTGGCGAAACCGTCACCGGCAACCAGTATCAGGTGGCTTTCGGCGGTAAAGGCGCAAACCAGGCCGTTGCTGCCGGTCGCAGCGGCGCACAGATTGCGTTTATTGCCTGTACGGGTAATGACGACACGGGTGAACGCGTACGTAAACAACTGGCAAGCGACAACATCGATATTGCGCCAGTAAGCGTGGTGGCCGGGGAATCAACCGGCGTAGCGCTGATTTTCGTTAATGCGGAAGGTGAGAATGTCATCGGTATTCATGCTGGGGCTAATGCGGCGCTGACAACCGAACGCGTTGAAGCGCAGCGCGACATTATTGCCAGTGCAGAAGCATTATTAATGCAACTGGAGTCCCCGGTGGAAAGCGTACTGGCTGCGGCCAAAATTGCGCATGAAAATCATACCACTGTCGTACTTAATCCGGCGCCTGCCCGTGTATTATCTGATGAGCTCCTGGCGCTGGTGGATATCATCACCCCTAACGAAACCGAAGCTGAAAAGCTGACCGGTATTCGTGTGGAAAATGACGACGATGCGGCGCGTGCGGCGAACGCGCTGCACGACAAAGGTATCGGCAACGTTATCATTACCCTCGGCAGCCGCGGTGTGTGGGCCAGCGTCAACGGCGAAGGCCGTCGCGTGCCGGGCTTTAAGGTGAAAGCGATTGATACCATTGCGGCCGGGGATACCTTTAATGGTGCGCTGGTGACGGCGTTGCTGGAAGGTAAGGCGCAGGATCAGGCTATTCGTTTTGCTCATGCCGCTGCCGCTATCGCGGTCACCCGCAAAGGTGCGCAGCCTTCCGTTCCGTGGCGTAAAGAGATCGATGAATTCTTAAGTCAGCAGGGGTAACGCTTGGCCACAATGAAAGATGTCGCCCGCATGGCGGGCGTTTCTACTTCTACTGTCTCCCACGTTATCAATAACGATCGCTTTGTCAGTGAGGCGATTCGGGAAAAAGTCGAAGCCGCAGTAAAAGATCTCAATTACGCGCCGTCGGCGCTGGCCCGTAGTCTGAAGCTCAACCAGACCCGCACCATCGGGATGCTTATTACCGCCAGTACCAACCCTTTCTATTCTGAACTTGTGCGCGGCGTCGAACGCAGCTGCTTTGAGCGCGGCTACAGCCTGGTGTTGTGTAATACCGAAGGCGATGAGCAGCGCATGAACCGTAACCTTGAAACACTGATGCAAAAACGCGTCGACGGGCTACTACTGCTGTGTACCGAAACGCATCAGCCCTCGAAAGAGATTATTCAGCGCTACCCTTCTATTCCTACGGTGATGATGGACTGGGCACCGTTCGATGGCACCAGCGACCTGATTCAGGATAACTCGTTGCTGGGTGGCGATATGGCAACGCAATACCTGATCAATAAAGGCTACACCAGTATTGCCTGTATCACGGGGCCGCTGGATAAAACGCCGGCCCGGTTACGTCTTGAAGGATACCTTTCCGCGATGGCGCGGGCAGGGCTTTCCATTCCTGAGGGATATTGCATTACCGGTGACTTTGAATTTAACGGCGGTTTAGAGGCCATGCAAAAGCTGCTGGCACAAGCACAACGTCCGCAGGCGGTATTTATTGGTAACGATGCGATGGCATTTGGTGCTTATCAGGCGTTGTATCAGGCCGGACTGAGCATTCCTGATGATATGGCGGTGATCGGCTACGATGACATCGAACTGGCGCGCTATATGACGCCGCCGCTTACCACCATCCATCAGCCCAAGGATGAACTGGGCGAGCTGGCCATCGATGTGTTGATTCATCGTATGGCACAGCCCGCGCTGCAACAGCAACGTTTGCAGCTTACTCCTGTTCTGATGGAACGGGGTTCGGTTTAGCCTTTGGTTTGTGGCGCTCTTTGATCAGGTTTCGACCATCTTTGGGTTTTAGCAACATAAAGACCAGTGCAGAGACAACGGTAAGCGCGCCCATCGTGATAAAGGTGTAATGGAATTGCTCGACGGTGTTTGCGCTGTCGAATCCTTCATAGAACCGCAGTACCGCCGCACTCACGGCTACCCCCAGGCTTATCGACAACTGTTGAGTCACCGCCAGTACGCTGTTCCCGCTGCTGGCGTTCTCATCCGTCAGGTCTGCCAGCGTGATGGTATTCATCGAGGTGAACTGCGTAGACATCGCCATGCCCAGAACAAACAGCGGCAGGATCAGCATCCAGACCGGTAATGCTGCGGATTGCAGCGAGAACTGTGCAATCATCAGGCCGATAAACACGGTCACACCAACCAGCGTCTTACGATAACCGCACCAGCGCAGCACCTGAGTTACAGTCGATTTCGCCAGAATCGACCCCATCGCCGTGGGGGCCATCATGCAGCCGGCAATCAACGCCGGGTAACCAAAACCGACCTGCAACATCAGCGGCATCAGAAAGGGAACGCAACCTGTACCCAACCGAGAGGCAATGTTTCCGGCAACACCCACTGAAAATGTTCGCGTATTAAAGAGAGATAAAGAGATTAGTGGTGTCGGGTGACGGCGTGCATGACGTATATAAAGAAGCAAAAGCAGAATGCCGCTGAGAATAATGGATACCGCTATCCACGTTGCCACGATCTTCTCGCCAAATAACTCCATCCCGCTGGAGAACAGCACCAGGCTCAGGCCAAACAGGAAAAAGCCCCCCATATCAAAGCTGCGTTTGGGGGTGGTGAAGTTCGGCATATATTTGCGGGCGTAGAGAAGCCCTGCGATACCAATCGGAATGTTAATCAGGAATATCCAGTGCCAGCTTGCCCAGGTGACAAGCACACCGCCCAGGACCGGGCCCAGGATCGGGCCAACCAGCCCAGGCATGGTAACGAAGTTAAGCACGGGAAGCAGTTCGCTGCGCGGATAGGCACGCAATAGCGCCAGACGTGCAACGGGCATCATCATCGCCCCGCCAACCCCCTGAAGTACGCGAAAGATGACCAGCTGCGTTAAGGATGTAGAAAGTGCACAGGCCAGGGAGCCGAGGGTAAACAGGGTCACGGCCAGCATAAAGACTTTGCGGGTGCCGAAGCGATCTGCCAGCCAGCCGCTCACCGGGATAAGCATTGCCACCGTCAGGGTATAACTGATAATGGCAGACTGCATCGCCAGCGGGGAGCGGTTAAGACTGTGGGCAATCGCGGGGAGAGCGGTATTAAGGATGGTGGCATCCAGCGCCTGCATAAAGAACGCCATGGCTGCAATCCACGGCAATCCGGCCATGCTGCGTGCTTTTTTCTCGGTCATTTATTTTCCTGCTGGTGGTTTGGTGCTGCCAGCAATGCCTGACATGCTCTCAGGGCGCGTTGCCCGTCACTGTCCTGAATCGCATCAACAATGGCCTGATGCAGATCCAGCTTCACCACTTCGTCCTGGGTAATAGAGGTAAAGTAGGTGTGATAAACCGAATGGAACAGAGATGCAAACGAGGTCAGGAACGGATTGCCGCTCATATAATAGATGTGCTCGTGCCAGGCCATGTCCACTTCAACCCAGCGTTCGCGATTGAAGTGCTTCTTCAGGAAGACCATCTCTTCCATTAAGGTGTTCAGCTCTGCCTTCTGTTCTGCACTACCTAGCGTGGCGGCAAGCAGGCAGGCCTGCGGTTCAAGACTGCTGCGCATCACCAGGAAATGATCGACAACCTGATGGAAGTTATCTTCCGTCATCCACCAGGAGAGCAGCTCCTGGTCGAGGAAATTCCAGTTGCCCTGCGGCATAACGCGAGTCCCGATGCGCGGGCGTGGTAATACCATCCCTTTGGCCGTTAATGTTTTCACCGCTTCGCGAACGGCTGTACGGCTTACCCCAAACTGTTCACCCAGTTCCATTTCACCTGGCAAGATACAACCAGGGGCATATTTACCCGCTAAGATCAGCTGAGCCAGCTTTTCTGCCAGCACATACGATAAGTTTTTTTGTGCTGCCAGCTGTTGTGCGCTTAAGGGCATCGCTCTTATTCCTTATTTGTTCATGCTGGTAAGTATGCCATCTGGAGTGTGATTGTGGTTGCAAATACATCAAATAGAACAATTTGTAGCTTGATTACGTAGGTTTTGGTGAAAAAAAACACGGTCAGAAACTTTTTTTAAATTTCCTCTTGTCACTTCAGAATAACTCCCTATAATGCGCCTCCACTGACACGGAACAACGGCTTACAAGCCGCCGGGTTAGCGGGGTTCAGAGATGAACGCCAACAGAGAAAAGCGAAAATAAACGCTTGACTCTGAATGAGGAAGGCGTAATATACGCCACCTCGCAACGGTGAGCTGAAAGCCGCGTTGCACTGCTCTTTAACAATTTATCAGACAATCTGTGTGGGCACTCAAAGTGACATGGATTCTTAATGTCTTCGGACAATAAATGAATACCAAGTCTCAACGAGTGAACACGTAATTCATTACGAAGTT
>NZ_VWWW01000008.1:0-213951 GCF_011752765.1 Enterobacter sp. Tr-810
TTTGCCTGGCGGCTTTAGCGCGGTGGTCCCACCTGACCCCATGCCGAACTCAGAAGTGAAACGCCGTAGCGCCGATGGTAGTGTGGGGTCTCCCCATGTGAGAGTAGGGAACTGCCAGGCATCAAATAAAATGAAAGGCCCAGTCGAAAGACTGGGCCTTTTGTTTTACGTGTTGTTTGTCGGTGAATGCTCTCCTGAGTAGGACAAATCCGCCGGGAGCGGATTTGAACAGCACGGAGTGCTGCCCGCAGGGTGCCGGGCAGGACGCCCGGCATACAACTGCCAGGCATCAAATAAGAAGAACCCCGTACCGAAAGGTGCGGGGTTTTTTGCTTTGCGCGCTAAAAAATGCCGGGTGGCGCTGCGCTTACCGGGCCTGCAAAACCGCAGGCCGGGTAAGGCGAAGCCGCCACCCGGCAATGTGGACCGCACGATCCTTCCTTGAAACTTTCTCACCTTTCACTTGCAGACTCGACATTCAGGCCATTTCTGCGTATCGTTAGCTGTCTGGATGTCTAAACGTTTATACGTATGCTGTGAGGATATAAGGTTATGCCGATTCGGGTGCAGGACGAGCTACCAGCCGTCAATTTCTTACGTGAAGAAAATGTCTTCGTAATGACAGCTTCACGTGCAACAGGTCAGGAAATTCGCCCGCTGAAGGTGCTTATTCTCAATCTGATGCCGAAAAAGATCGAAACAGAGAATCAGTTCCTGCGTCTGCTGTCGAACTCGCCGCTTCAGGTGGATATCCAGCTGCTGCGTATCGATGCCCGTGAGTCGCGCAACACCCCTTCTGAGCATCTGAACAACTTCTACTGTAACTTTGATGATATCCGCGACGAAAACTTCGATGGCTTGATTGTGACTGGCGCACCGCTGGGTCTGGTGGAGTTTAATGATGTCGCCTACTGGCCGCAGATCAAACAGGTGCTGGAGTGGGCAAAAGATCACGTCACCTCCACACTCTTTGTCTGTTGGGCGGTACAAGCCGCACTGAATATTCTGTATGGCATCCCCAAACAAACCCGCACTGAAAAGCTCTCTGGCGTATACGAACACCACATTCTTCATCCTCATGCGCTGCTGACGCGTGGTTTCGATGACTCCTTCCTCGCTCCGCATTCCCGCTACGCCGATTTCCCGGCGCAGTTGATCCGTGATTACACCGATCTCGAGATCCTGGCGGAAACGGAAGACGGAGATGCCTACCTGTTTGCCAGCAAAGACAAACGTATCGCGTTTGTGACCGGGCATCCTGAGTACGATCCAAACACCCTCGCAGCGGAGTTTTTCCGTGATGTTGAAGCCGGTTTGAGCCCGGAAGTTCCTTATAACTATTTCCCAAAAGACGACCCGCAAAACAAGCCTCGGGCCACCTGGCGCAGCCATGGAAATCTGCTCTTCACTAACTGGCTCAACTATTACGTCTACCAAATCACGCCATACGATCTGCGCCACATGAATCCGACGCTGGAGTAATTCACTACTCCGGACGATCCTAAAGCGTTTCAGCTATTCAGATCAGGCACCTTCGGGTGCCTTTTCTATTTCCGAAATAACACTCAACATCGATAAAAACTTTAACTCCATATTAATCAGCATGTTGCATTCAATTAATAATTAAAATGGAAATTGTTTTTGATTTTGGAAAAATTATAGATAGTCTTAATTCTGCTGAGCGAAAACCACACAACGATCTTTCGCTCGCATTGGGGGAGTGTTTTTGGATCTTTGATGAGGAGCAGAATAATGACTCAACAGGCAACCACGGCCGATGAACTGGCCTTTAACCAGCCACATGGCGAACAAGAACAGCAAATCTTAACGCCAGAAGCCATCGAATTCCTGACCGAGCTGGTGACCCGCTTTACGCCAAAGCGCAATAAACTGCTGGCGGCACGCATCCATCAACAGCAGGAAATTGACGATGGAAAGTTGCCTGGGTTTATTTCGGAAACCGCTTCCATTCGACGTAGCGACTGGACAATCCGTGGCATTCCTGAAGATTTGCAGGATCGTCGCGTCGAGATCACCGGCCCGGTAGAACGCAAAATGGTGATTAACGCCATGAATGCTAACGTTAAAGTCTTCATGGCCGATTTTGAAGATTCTCTGGCTCCGGACTGGAGAAAAGTCATCGACGGGCAAATCAACCTTCGTGATGCCGTGAACGGCACCATCAGCTATACCAACGAAGCCGGGAAAATCTACCAGCTCAAACCGAATCCGGCTGTTCTGATTTGCCGTGTACGTGGCCTGCATCTGCCTGAAAAGCATGTCACCTGGCGCGGTGAAGCCATCCCTGGCAGCCTGTTCGATTTTGCCCTCTATTTCTTCCACAACTACAAAAGCTTGTTGGCGAAAGGCAGCGGCCCCTATTTCTACCTGCCAAAAACTCAGGCCTGGCAGGAAGCGGCCTGGTGGAGTGAAGTCTTTAGCTATGCAGAGGATCGTTTCGACCTGCCGCGCGGCACCATCAAAGCCACGCTGTTAATTGAAACGCTGCCGGCGGTCTTCCAGATGAACGAAATTCTGCACGCGCTGCGCGACCACATTGTTGGCCTGAACTGTGGACGCTGGGATTACATCTTTAGCTACATCAAAACCCTGAAAAATCACCCCGACCGCGTGCTGCCGGATCGTCAGGTTGTCACCATGGACAAACCGTTCCTCAGCGCCTATTCGCGTCTGCTGATTAAGACCTGCCACAAGCGCGGTGCGTTTGCGATGGGTGGTATGGCGGCATTTATTCCAAGCAAAGATGCCGAGCGAAACAACCAGGTGCTCAACAAGGTGAAAGCCGATAAAGAGCTGGAAGCACGTAACGGCCACGACGGCACGTGGATTGCACACCCGGGCCTGGCCGATACGGCGATGGAGGTGTTCAACCGCGTACTGGGCGACAAAAAAAACCAGCTGTTTGTCACGCGCGAAGAGGATGCGCCAACCGCAGAAGAGCAGCTGCTGGCGCCGTGTACGGGTGAACGCACCGAAGAGGGGATGCGCGCCAATATTCGCGTTGCCGTGCAGTACATCGAAGCGTGGATCTCCGGTAACGGCTGCGTGCCAATCTACGGTCTGATGGAAGATGCCGCCACGGCGGAGATCTCCCGCACCTCTATCTGGCAGTGGATCCATCACCAAAAAACGCTCAGCAACGGCAAGCCGGTAACCAAATCCTTGTTCCGTCAGATGCTGGCCGAAGAGATGCTGGTTATCCAGGACGAACTGGGCGAGCACCGCTTCAGCAGCGGGCGTTTTGACGACGCTGCGCGCCTGATGGAGCAAATCACCACATCAGATGACTTAATCGACTTCCTCACCCTGCCAGGCTACCGCCTGCTTGCGTAATCCACCACATAACAATATGGAGCATCTGCACATGAAAACACGTACCCAACAGATCGAAGAATTACAAAAAGAGTGGACACAGCCGCGCTGGGAAGGTATTCGTCGCCCTTACAGCGCCGAGGAAGTGGTGAAATTACGTGGCTCGGTCAACCCGGAGTGCACGCTGGCGCAGCTGGGTGCGGCCAAAATGTGGCGTCTGCTGCATGGCGGCTCTAAAAAAGGCTACATCAACAGCCTGGGGGCGCTGACGGGTGGTCAGGCGCTGCAACAGGCGAAGGCGGGTATTGAGGCGGTTTACCTGTCGGGCTGGCAGGTGGCGGCGGATGCCAACCTCGCCTCCAGTATGTACCCGGATCAATCGCTCTATCCGGCAAACTCTGTGCCGTCAGTGGTGGATCGGATCAACAACACCTTCCGTCGTGCGGATCAGATCCAATGGTCTGCGGGCATTGAGCCAAACGATCCGCGTTTTGTGGATTACTTCCTGCCGATCGTCGCCGATGCGGAAGCCGGTTTCGGTGGCGTGCTGAATGCCTTTGAGCTGATGAAATCGATGATTGAGGCCGGTGCAGCGGCCGTACACTTCGAAGATCAGCTGGCATCGGTGAAGAAGTGTGGACATATGGGCGGTAAAGTGCTGGTGCCGACCCAGGAAGCGATTCAGAAACTGGTTGCAGCGCGTCTGGCTGCGGATGTTCTGGGTGTCCCAACGCTGGTGATTGCCCGTACCGATGCAGACGCGGCTGACCTGATCACCTCTGACTGCGACCCGTACGATAGCGAGTTCATTACCGGCGAGCGTACCAGCGAAGGCTTCTACCGCACCCATGCTGGCATTGAACAGGCTATCAGCCGCGGTCTGGCCTATGCACCGTATGCAGACCTGGTGTGGTGTGAAACCTCGACACCGGATCTGGCGCTGGCAAAACGCTTTGCCGATGCTATTCATGCGAAATACCCCGGAAAACTGCTGGCCTATAACTGTTCACCATCCTTCAACTGGCAGAAGAATCTGGACGATAAAACGATCGCCAGCTTCCAGCAGCAGCTGTCGGATATGGGCTACAAATACCAGTTCATCACCCTGGCAGGTATTCACAGTATGTGGTTCAACATGTTCGACCTGGCCCACGCTTATGCGCAGGGCGAGGGCATGAAGCACTATGTTGAGAAAGTACAACAGCCAGAGTTCGAGGCTGGTAAAGAGGGCTATACCTTCGTTTCTCACCAGCAGGAGGTGGGAACAGGCTACTTCGATAAAGTCACCACCATCATTCAGGGGGGCGCCTCCTCTGTGACGGCCTTAACGGGATCGACGGAAGAAGCACAGTTCTGATGTTTTCCCCCTCTCCCCTGTGGGGAGAGGGTTGGGGTGAGGGGGAATAAGATGTCGCGTGGCCTGGAATTATTGATTGCACAAACCATCCTGCAAGGCTTTGACGCGCAGTATGGTCGTTTTCTGGAAGTGACGTCCGGCGCACAGCAGCGTTTTGAACACGCCGACTGGCACGCCGTTCAGCAGGCCATGAAACAGCGTATCCACCTTTACGATCACCACGTGGGTCTGGTGGTGGAACAGCTGCGCTGTATAACCGATGGCAAAAGCCCTGATGCGGCTTTTTTGCTGCGCGTTAAAGAGCACTACACCCATTTATTACCCGATTACCCGCGCTTCGAAATTGCGGAGAGCTTTTTTAACTCTGTCTATTGCCGGTTATTTGACCACCGCTCGTTATCTCCCGAGCGGTTATTTATTTTCAGCTCCCAGCCCGAGCGCCGTTTTCGTACCATCCCGCGACCGTTGGCGAAAGACTTCTTTCCCGATAACGGCTGGGCGTCTCTGCTACACCGCGTGTTAACCGATTTACCGCTGCGCTTGCCCTGGCAGAACAAAACCAGAGACATCGGTTTTATCATCGCGCATCTCGGTGAAACGTTCGGTGAAGAGGTACTCGCTCACAGCCATCTTCACGTTGCGAATGAGCTTTTTTACCGTAATAAAGCCGCCTGGCTGGTCGGCAAACTGATTACGCCCACCGCTACCGTACCGTTCCTGCTGCCCATTCACCGCAGCGATGAGGGCGAGCTGTTTGTCGATACCTGCCTGACAACCAGCGCCGAGGCCAGCATTGTGTTTGGTTTTGCCCGTTCTTATTTCATGGTGTATGCACCGTTGCCAGCGGCTCTGGTGGAGTGGCTGCGTGAGATCCTGCCGGGGAAAACCACCGCCGAGCTGTATATGGCGATTGGCTGTCAGAAGCACGCCAAAACCGAAAGCTACCGGGAATATCTGCACTACATCTCCACGGCTGATGAGCAGTTTATCGAAGCCCCTGGTATTCGCGGGATGGTGATGCTGGTGTTTACCCTGCCAGGCTTTGATCGGGTATTTAAAGTTATCAAAGACAAGTTCGCGCCACAGAAAGAGATGACTGCCGCCCATGTCCGGGCCTGCTATCAGCTGGTGAAAGAACACGACCGCGTCGGGCGCATGGCGGACACCCAGGAGTTCGAAAACTTTGTGCTGGATAAGCAGCAGATTGACCCGGCGCTCATGGCGCTTTTGCTTCAGGAAGCTCCGGGTAAGATAACCGACCTGGGCGATAAAATTGTCATCAGCCACCTCTACATAGAGCGCCGCATGGTGCCGCTGAATATCTGGCTGGAGCAGTCGGAAGGGCAAGGATTACGGGATGCCATTGAAGAGTACGGCAATGCTATCCGCCAGCTTGCCGCCGCCAATATCTTCCCGGGCGACATGCTGTTTAAAAACTTTGGCGTCACCCGTCACGGGCGTGTGGTGTTCTACGATTACGATGAAATTTGCTATATGACCGAAGTGAATTTCCGCGACATACCGCCGCCGCGCTACCCGGAAGACGAGATGGCCAGCGAGCCGTGGTATAGCGTCTCGCCGGGGGATGTTTTTCCGGAGGAGTTTCGTCACTGGCTCTGTGCTGACCCGCGCATCGGGCCGTTATTTGAAGAGATGCACGACGACCTGTTCCATGCCAGCTACTGGCGTGGACTGCAAACGCGGATTAAGAACGGGCACGTGGAGGATGTGTACGCTTACCGGCGTAAGCAGCGGTTTAGCATCAGATTTTCTCCCTCTCCCGCAGGGTGAGGTCATCATGTTTTCTCCCTCTCCCTGTGGGAGAGGGTCGGGGTGAGGGCATCAGGTCGCACTCAATCCTAGCGAATCCCACCGTACGCCAGCGTCACCTCTTTTGCCGCCTTAATCACCAGCGCACCCAGCTCGGTTACCCGGTCATCGGTCATGCGGGAGATGGGCCCGGAGATGGAGATGGCCGCAAACGGTTCGCGGTGCTCGTCAAAAATACAGGCCGCGAGGCAGCGCAGGCCGAGCGCGTGTTCTTCATCATCAAACGAATAGCCACGCTTGCGCGTCAGGGCTAAATCTTCTTTCAGATGGACGGGGGAAACCAGCGTCGCATGGGTGTAGGCGTACAGCCCTTTGCGGTGCAATAAGCCGGTTACCTGTTCTTCGCTCAGCTGCGAGAGAAACGCTTTGCCCGCCCCGGAGGCATGCATCGGCAGTTTGCCGCCAATGGGGGCAGACATACGCATCAGCTGGGTACATTGTACCTGGTCGATGATGATCGCCTGATGGTCGCTCTGGTCCAGAACGGCCAGGTTCACTGTTTCACCGGACTCTTCCATTAGCTTGCGCAGAATAGGGTGCACAATGGCCAGCAGGTTACGGCTTTGCAGGAAGCTACTGCCGACGATAAACGCATGTGCGCCCACCGCCCAGTGCCCCAGTTCGCCCACCTGACGCACAAAGCCCAGCTGCTGCATGGTGGTGAGCAGGCGGTGAGTGGTGGAGTTTGGCAGGCCAGCCTGTTGCGCCAGCTCCGTCAGGGCCACGCTACTGTGCGACTCGGCTATCCATTCCAGCAGCTTCAGACCGCGAGTCAGCGATTGAACCTGTCCGCCCTGTTGTGTGGCGGTGGTGGCAGCAGGTTTTCTGCCGCGTTTAGCGGGAACGGTAGCGACCATGACGATCTCCTTTTTCTGTATCGTGGAAATCATTTTCGTTTTATTTGCTGGTTTTGCAACCGTTATCCTGACTGATCGGATGAGTGATAGTGAACATGTCTCATGTTACCGCTGTGTGACTTTTCCACCCTGCCAGATTATGCCAGTATGGACTGCTGGCCTTTTGGCCTGGTTGAGCGTTGTCGGGAGCAAGTGTGAGCAGCAAAGTAGAGCAACTGCGTGCGCAGTTAAATGAACGAATTCTGGTGCTGGACGGCGGCATGGGCACCATGATCCAGGGCTATCGTCTGAGTGAAGACGATTTCCGCGGCGAGCGTTTTGCCGACTGGCCATGTGACCTGAAAGGGAACAACGACCTGTTGGTGTTAAGCAAGCCGCAAGTGATTGCGGATATCCACAACGCCTATTTTGAAGCGGGTGCGGATATCGTTGAAACCAACACCTTTAACTCGACAACTATCGCCATGGCGGATTACCAGATGGAATCCCTGTCGGCGGAAATCAACTTTGCCGCTGCGAAGCTGGCGCGCGCCTGTGCAGACGAATGGACGGCCCGCACGCCGGATAAACCACGCTACGTTGCCGGGGTACTTGGCCCGACAAACCGCACGGCGTCGATTTCACCTGACGTGAACGACCCCGCGTTTCGTAATATTAGCTTCGACCAGCTGGTGGCCGCGTACCGCGAATCCACAAAAGCGCTGGTGGAAGGCGGTTCCGATCTGATCCTGATTGAAACAGTATTCGATACCCTCAACGCCAAAGCTGCAATTTACGCGGTGAAAGAGGAGTTCGAAGCGCTGGGCGTTGACCTGCCGATCATGATTTCCGGCACCATTACCGATGCCTCCGGCCGTACCTTGTCCGGCCAGACAACTGAAGCCTTTTATAACTCACTGCGCCACGCCGAAGCGCTCTCCTTCGGCCTGAACTGCGCGCTGGGGCCTGATGAACTGCGTCAGTACGTGCAGGAACTCTCGCGTATTGCGGAATGCTACGTCACCGCCCACCCGAACGCCGGTCTGCCAAACGCCTTTGGTGAATACGATCTGGATGCCGACACCATGGCGGCGCAAATCCGCGAGTGGGCCGAGTCAGGCTTCCTGAATATCGTGGGTGGCTGTTGCGGTACCACGCCAGAACATATCGCGGCCATGAGCAATGCGGTAGCCGGCTTGCCGCCGCGCAAGCTGCCAGAGCTGCCCGTCGCCTGCCGTTTGTCTGGCCTTGAGCCGCTGACCATCGGCGACGATAGCCTGTTTGTGAACGTCGGTGAACGTACAAACGTCACCGGTTCCGCGAAGTTCAAACGCCTGATTAAAGAAGAGAAGTACAGCGAAGCGCTGGACGTTGCCCGCCAGCAGGTTGAAAGCGGCGCACAAATTATCGATATCAACATGGATGAGGGGATGCTAGACGCCGAAGCGGCGATGGTGCGTTTCCTCAACCTGATTGCCGGCGAGCCGGACATCGCCCGCGTACCGATTATGATTGACTCCTCGAAGTGGGAGGTCATCGAAAAAGGGCTGAAATGTATTCAGGGTAAAGGCATAGTGAACTCCATCTCGATGAAAGAGGGGATCGATATCTTTATCCATCACGCGAAGCTGGTACGCCGTTACGGCGCAGCCGTGGTGGTCATGGCCTTTGATGAAGTCGGCCAGGCCGACACCCGCGAGCGCAAGATTGAGATTTGCCGCCGTGCATACAAAATTTTGACCGAAGAGGTGGGCTTCCCGCCGGAAGACATCATCTTCGACCCGAACATCTTCGCGGTGGCGACCGGGATTGAAGAGCACAACAACTACGCCCAGGACTTTATCGGTGCCTGTGAGGACATCAAACGCGAGCTGCCACATGCGCTGATCTCCGGCGGTGTGTCGAACGTGTCGTTCTCATTCCGTGGTAACGACCCGGTGCGTGAAGCTATCCACGCCGTATTCCTTTACTACGCTATCCGTAACGGGATGGATATGGGGATCGTGAATGCCGGGCAGCTGGCGATTTACGACGACCTGCCGGCAGAACTGCGCGATGCGGTGGAAGACGTTATCCTCAACCGTCGTGATGATGCCACCGAGCGAATGCTGGATCTGGCTGAAAAATACCGTGGCAGCAAATCGGATGAAGCGGTCAACGTTCAGCAGGCCGAATGGCGCTCCTGGGATGTGAGAAAGCGTCTGGAATATTCGCTGGTTAAAGGGATTACCGAGTTTATCGAACTGGATACCGAAGAAGCGCGTCTCCAGTCCGCACGCCCGATTGAAGTAATCGAAGGTCCGCTGATGGACGGCATGAACGTGGTCGGTGACCTGTTCGGCGAGGGCAAAATGTTCCTGCCACAGGTGGTGAAATCCGCCCGCGTGATGAAGCAGGCGGTGGCCTACCTTGAACCCTTTATCGAAGCCAGCAAAGAGAAAGGCTCCAGCAACGGGAAAATGGTCATCGCCACCGTAAAAGGCGATGTTCACGACATCGGCAAGAATATCGTCGGCGTGGTGTTGCAGTGTAATAACTACGAAATTATCGATCTTGGCGTGATGGTGCCTGCGGACAAAATCCTCAAAACCGCACGTGAGGTTAACGCCGACCTGATTGGCCTTTCCGGGCTGATCACCCCGTCACTGGACGAGATGGTCAACGTGGCGAAAGAGATGGAGCGTCAGGGCTTTACCATTCCGCTGCTGATTGGCGGAGCGACCACCTCTAAAGCGCATACCGCGGTGAAAATCGAGCAGAACTACAGTGGCCCGACGGTCTACGTGCAAAACGCCTCGCGTACCGTGGGGGTTGTCTCTTCGCTGCTATCCGCCACGCAGCACGATGATTTTGTGGCACGTACCCGCAAAGAGTACGAAACCGTCCGTATTCAGCACGCGCGTAAAAAGCCCCGCACGCCGCCGGTTACGCTACAGGCCGCGCGTGATAACGATCTGGCGTTCGACTGGTCCAGCTATACGCCGCCGGTTGCGCACCGTCTGGGCGTGCAGGATGTGACGGCCAGTATTGAAACGCTGCGTAACTACATCGACTGGACGCCTTTCTTTATGACCTGGTCGCTGGCGGGAAAATACCCGCGCATCCTCGAAGACGAAGTGGTGGGTGAAGAAGCACAGCGCCTGTTCAAAGATGCGAACGAGATGCTCGATATGCTGAGCGCGGAGAAAACCCTCAACCCGCGTGGCGTGGTGGGGCTGTTCCCGGCAAACCGCGTGGGCGACGATGTTGAAATCTATCGTGATGAAACCCGCACCCATGTGCTGGCTGTGAGCCGCCATCTGCGCCAGCAAACCGAGAAAGTGGGTTTTGCGAACTACTGTCTGGCCGATTTCGTGGCACCGAAGCTTTCCGGTAAAGCCGATTACATCGGCGCATTTGCCGTCACCGGTGGTCTGGAAGAAGATGCGCTGGCGGATGCGTTCGAAGCGCAGCACGATGATTACAACAAAATCATGGTGAAAGCGATTGCCGACCGTCTGGCGGAGGCTTTCGCGGAGTACCTGCACGAGCGCGTGCGTAAGGTGCACTGGGGTTACGCGGCCAATGAAAACCTCAGCAACGAGGAGTTAATCCGCGAAAACTACCAGGGCATTCGCCCGGCCCCGGGCTACCCGGCCTGCCCGGAACACACCGAGAAGGGCACCATCTGGGAGCTGCTGGATGTGGAAACACACACCGGCATGAAGCTGACCGAATCCTTCGCCATGTGGCCTGGGGCATCAGTTTCTGGTTGGTACTTCAGTCACCCGGACAGCAAGTACTTTGCCGTGGCCCAGCTTCAGCGCGATCAGATAGAAGATTATGCGCAGCGTAAAGGGATGAGCGTTTCAGAAGTGGAGCGCTGGTTAGCGCCGAATTTAGGCTACGACGCGGACTAAGGTCACTTTTCCTTACAACAAACAGGGCGCTCATTGGGCGCCCTGTCTCTTTCTTACGTTTAAACCCTTATACTGAAAGAAGGTTCTTTCCACATCACCCGGTGGGATTTGCTTACCGGGCCTGTGCGTAGGCCGGATAAGGCGTAGCCGCCATCCGGCAAAACAACGCGCGCTGAACCTCAGGAAAATCGATAACGATAAGGAGGACCCCCTTCTGTGCTGACTCTGTTACACCTGCTCTCCGCAGTGGCATTGCTGGTATGGGGCACACATATTGTCCGTACCGGTGTGATGCGCGTATTCGGTGCGCGCCTACGAACCGTTCTCAGCAGCAGCGTTGAGAAGAAACCGCTCGCCTTCTGTGCGGGCATCGGCGTGACGGCGCTGGTGCAAAGCAGTAACGCCACCACCATGCTTGTCACCTCGTTTGTGGCACAGGATCTGGTGGCGCTCACGCCTGCGCTGGTGATTGTGCTGGGTGCCGATGTGGGGACTGCGCTGATGGCGCGTATCCTGACGTTCGATCTGTCGTGGTTGTCGCCGTTGCTGATTTTTATCGGCGTTATCTTCTTCCTGGGCCGTAAGCAGACCCGCGCCGGGCAGCTCGGGCGAGTGGGCATTGGCCTGGGGTTGATCCTGCTGGCGCTGGAGCTGATTGTGCAGGCGGTGACGCCCATTACGCAGGCCAATGGCGTGCAGGTTATTTTCGCCTCGTTGACGGGCGATATCATGCTGGATGCGCTGATTGGTGCCGTCTTTGCTATCGTCAGTTATTCAAGCCTGGCCGCCGTGCTGCTGACCGCGACCCTTGCGAGTGCCGGGGCTATCTCGTTCCCGGTGGCACTGTGTCTGGTGATTGGTGCGAACCTTGGCTCTGGCTTGCTGGCGATGCTCAACAACAGTGCCGCCAATGCCGCCGCCCGCCGCGTTGCGCTCGGCAGCCTGCTGTTTAAGCTGGTGGGGAGCCTGATTATTCTGCCGTTTGTTCACCTGCTGGCAGGGATCATGCAAAAGCTGCCTTTGTCGGACGCCGAGCTGGTTATCTATTTCCACGTGTTCTACAACCTGGTGCGCTGTCTGGCGATGGTTCCCTTCGCTGCGCCAATGGCCCGCTTCTGCGAACGCCTTATCCGCGATGAACCTGAACTGGACGCCCGGCTGAAACCGAAGCATCTGGATACCTCTGCGCTGGACACGCCAGCCCTGGCCTTAGCCAATGCCGCCCGCGAAACGCTGCGCATGGGCGATGCGATGGAAACGATGCTGGAGGGGCTGCAAAAGGTCATGCATGGCGAGCCTCGCGAAGAAAAAGAGCTGCGCAGGCTGGCAGATGATATCAACGTGCTTTATACCGCCATCAAGCTCTATCTGGCGAGAATGCCTCAGGACGAGCTGGCGGAAGAGGAGTCGCGCCGGTGGGCGGAAATCATCGAAATGTCCCTCAACCTGGAGCAGGCCTCTGACATCGTCGAACGAATGGGCAGTGAAATAGCCGATAAATCGCTGGCTGCACGTCGTGCATTCTCGGTTGAAGGTCTGAAGGAGCTGGAAGCCCTGCACGAACAGTTGTTGAGTAACCTCAAGCTGGCGATGTTGGTCTTTTTCTCAAGCGATGTGCCAGGTGCACGCCGTTTACGCCGTAATAAACACCGTTTCCGCATTCTTAACCGCCGCTACTCTCATGCGCACGTTGAGCGCCTGCATCAGCAAAACGTGCAAAGCATTGAAACCAGCTCCCTGCACCTGGGGCTGCTGGGCGATATGAAACGTCTTAACTCGTTGTTCTGTTCCGTGGCCTACAGCGTGATGGAACAACCGGATGAAGACGACGAACGGGACGAGTATTAATCTCTGAAAGCGCCTCGCAGAACTGCTTTACGAGGCGTGCTTCCTTTTTAAATGTGTTCTAGCCTGAAAGCCTTACTATTGAGAGGGAATAGAAAGTGCTTGTTTACTACGCTACACTTCGCCAATTCATGCGCATTCCAATGGGGGTTGTCATGCGCGCTGCTAAAGGCATTAAAAAATCGGTCAATGTTTCACTTGCGCCAGAGATTCTGGACGAGGCGCGTAAACTTGAACTCAATCTTTCTGCCGTATTAACGGAAGCATTGCAGGAGAAGTTTCGTGAAAAACATCGTGCTGCGTGGCTGGAAGAAAATAAAGAAGCCATTGAGGCAGTTAACCAATGGGTGGATGAAAACGGCTCTTTCAGCAACTTTCAAAGGTCGTTCTGATGGAGCAATATTTTGCTTATGAGAATGCTGGTAGCGGTAAGGCGGTTTATCCGTGGTTGATCAACATGCAGCATCCCGTTGCGAATGCGATGAAACATGTACTGGTTGCTCCTGCACTTGAATTAAGCCAACTCGGTGGCATTCATCCCCCAGCGAAAGTGTGCCCGGTGGTTGAAATCGCTGGAAAACCTTGTGTGGTGATGATGCATATGATGTCGGGTATCTCCGCAAAAGAGTTAGGTGAGCGCGTGGCGGATCTGACTGATAAAAGGGCTTCTTTGCGGGATGCGCTCGATTTTCTTATCAATGGCTACTAAGGCATTTTTTCTCAGCCACAAGGTAAGGTATATTTCGCCTCTACAGGAGAAACTATGCTGCCAACTCAATCAACCCGATTAAATAAATACATTAGCGAGAGCGGGATCTGCTCACGTCGCGAGGCTGACCGTTACATTGAACAGGGTAACGTGTTCCTCAACGGCAAACGCGCCACCATCGGCGACCAGGTCGTACCTGGCGATGTGGTCAAAGTGAATGGTCAGGTCATCGAACCCCGTGATGCCGAAGACCTGGTGTTTATCGCGTTGAATAAACCGGTTGGTATCGTTAGTACCACGGAAGATGGCGAGCGGGACAACATTGTTGATTTCGTTAACCACAGCAGCCGTATCTTCCCGATTGGTCGTCTGGATAAAGACTCCCAGGGGCTGATTTTTCTCACCAACCACGGCGACCTGGTAAACAAAATTCTGCGTGCCGGAAACGACCACGAGAAAGAGTACATCGTCACGGTGAATAAACCGGTCACTGATGAGTTTATCCGTGGAATGGGTGCCGGCGTGCCGATTCTGGGTACCGTCACCAAAAAGTGTAAGGTGAAGAAAGAAGCTCCGTTCGCGTTTCGCATTACGCTGGTGCAGGGCTTAAACCGCCAGATCCGTCGTATGTGCGAGCACTTTGGTTATGATGTGACGAAGCTGGAGCGCACCCGAATCATGAACGTCAGCCTGTCCGGTATTCCGTTGGGTGAGTGGCGCGATTTAACCGGTGACGAGCTGATTGAGCTGTTTAAGCTGATTGAGGATTCGTCTTCTGAAGCGAAACCAAAAGCGAAAGCCAAACCGAAAACCCAGGCGGTTAAACGCCCGGTGGTGAAAGCCCCGCAGGCAGAAGACAAAGGGCGAGGTAAACCGGCTAACGGAAAACGCTTTACCCAGCCGGGGCGCAAAAAGAAAGGGCGCTAATCAGCGCCGTCCACGGGTAGAGGTATTTGCCGACCAGGAAAACGTCGCCTCTGCATCGGGTTTATAAGCCTGCTGTTTCTTCAACTTGCGGGCTTTTTTTGCCTCTGCTTCACGCTGTACCATCAGTTTGTCGATGTACTCTCTTTTTACCTGATTGGTTTCGCCATTAGTCAGTGTGCGGCCATGGGCGATACGGGCGCGGTCGAGAAGCGTCTTAAGTTCACGCTGCTCGGCTTCCGTCATATCTTGCTGGGTCAATCGTGGTGTCGCCATCGCTGAAGCCTCCTGTGGAAGAGGCTTCAGTGTAAAACAAGTAGCGGCAATTAACCTTGTTTCACCACATCTTTTTTCGGTTGTTCTTCAATAGGTTTGCCAGACCAGTAACCTGCCAGCAGAGAGCCTGAAAGGTTATGCCACACTGAGAACAATGCGCCAGGCAGGGCAGCCAGCGGCGAGAAGTAGATTTTACCTAGTGCCGCGGCCAGGCCAGAGTTTTGCATTCCCACTTCAATCGCCAGCGTGCGGCAGGTGGATTCGTCAAAGCCAAACAGTTTGCCACCCCAGTAACCACCCAGCAGGCCAATGGTGTTATGCAGTACCACTGCAATGATCACCACAAAGCCGACAGACGCAATGTGCGAGGCGGAACCCGCTACCACGGCGCTGATGATTGCCAGAATACAGACCATCGAAAATGCCGGCAGACCGGGTTCGACTGCCTTCACCACACCCGGGAACAGATGGTGGATAATCAGCCCCAGTGCAATCGGGATCACCACGATTTGCAGAATGCTGAGCAGCATCCCCATGACGTCTACCTGAATATGCGCATCCACATACAGGCGGGTTAACAGCGGTGTGGCAATCACGCCTACGAGAGTAGACACGGACGAGATGGTCACGGAGAGCGCAACATCGCCTTTCGCCAGATAGATCATCACGTTGGATGCTGTACCGCTGGCCACGCTGCCGACCAGCACCATCCCGGCGGATAAATCTGGCGGCATCTTAAAGGCCATCGCCAGCAGCCAGGCCGCGAGTGGCATCACCAGATAGTGCAGGAAAATACCCGCAGCGACAGGTGCAGGGCGCGACAGCACGCGTTTAAAGTCGTCAATTTTCAGATGCACGCCCATACCGAACATAATCAGCATCAGCAACGTGGTGACCCAGGGGCCGATGCCCGTGAAGCTGGTGGGGGTGTAATACGCGAGTACAGAGAGCAGCAGTGCCCATAACGGGAACAGCCGGGTGATGGCGGATAACATAGTTAATTCCTTGCAGTATTGTCGTGTTGTTTAGTTATGAAAAAGCCGGGTCTGTGCCCGGCTTATTGATATTGTTTATCGTGCTAACGAATTTTATTCAAACAAATTCTGATGAAGTTTTTGCACGACAAGCTCAGCCTGATCGGCAGGGACGAGGAAGCACAGGTTGTAGCTGGATGCGCCGTAGCAAATCATGCGGATGTTGAACGGGTCGAGCACGCCGAAGACCTCTTTGCCCACGCCACAGGCGCGTGACAGCTTGTTACCGATGATGGCAACCAGCGCCAGGTTCTCTTCCACTTCCACGCGGCACAGTTCAGACAGCTCAATCAACAGCGATTGCGTCAGCAGGGTATCGCCAGTAGAAGTTGAACCAGTGGTGTCCAGCGTCAACGCGACACTCACTTCGGACGTCGTGATCAGGTCTACGGAGATATTGTGGCGCGCCAGGATCCCAAACACTTCTGCCAGGAAGCCGCGGGAGTGCAGCATGTTCAGGCTGTGCAGTGTCACCAGCGTCTGGCGGCGGCGCAGGGCCAGCGCGCGGAACAGCGGCGGGTTCTCGGTTTTTTTGCAGACCAGCGTACCGCCCGCTTTCGGATCTTTGCTGGAGCCAACGAACACCGGAATATCACTGCGAACAGCAGGTAACAGGGTCGCCGGATGCAGCACTTTCGCGCCGAAGGTGGCCATTTCCGCCGCTTCTTCAAACGCGATCACATCAATTCGTTTCGCCGCAGACACCACGCGCGGGTCGGTGGTGTAGATGCCCGGGACATCGGTCCAGATATCCACACGGGTCGCGTGCAGCGCTTCGCCCAGCAGTGCGGCGGTGTAGTCACTGCCACCACGGCCAAGGGTAGTGGTACGGCCTTTCGCTTCGCTACCGATAAAGCCCTGGGTGATCACGATACCCTCAGCAAGACGCGGTGTCAGCTGCTGGGTGGTCAGTTCAGCCAGCACGTCGACGTCCGGCTCGGCGCGGCCAAAGCGGTCGCTGGTGCGCATGATTTTGCGGACATCAAACCACTGCGCCTGAACTTCACGTTCACGCAGGATCTCAACGAACAGCAGGGTAGACATCAGCTCGCCGTGGCTAACCAGTTCGTCAGTCAGGGCAGTAGAGGTTGCCAGCGATGCGGCTTCCGCAAGCGTGGTGATGTTTTCGAGCAGGCGCTCAACTTCTTCGCGGATGACGTTCGGATTCTGCATCCGTTCGAGGATGTTGAACTGAATTTTGCGCAGCGCATCGAGCTTCACGAAACGTTCTGTCGCTTCCAGTCCTTCAGACAGAGAAACCAGCAGGTTCGTCACGCCAGCGGATGCTGAAAGCACCACCAGGCGGGTATTCGGATCGGCTAGCACCACATCGGCGCTGCGGTTCATGGCATCGTAATCAGCCACACTGGTGCCGCCAAACTTAGCGACCACAAAACTCGTCATAACAACCTCGTGTCAGGGAATGAATAAAGCGACCTTGGCACAAGAATGAAACGAAAACAGGTGCAGGCGCAAATACGGCCCTATAAATAAAATGTGGGGGAGGTCCTGTCAATGCTGGGATTATGCGGATTTTTCATGGGGGGGCACCCCTCAGTAACAGGACTTATAACATGCCGCTATTTTATTCTGCAAATCAGGACATTCTGAACGACATTCAACCCCCTCGGGGGCAGGTTTTAGCAGCTATACTTTTCGGGTCTTTTCACCTGCGTTTGATGCAGGCCAGGGCAATGGCATAAAAACCATCACAATTTTTATTTGCAGGCGCTACAATCGACCGCAGTCACAATTCTCAAATCAGAAGAGTATTGCTAATGAAAAACATCAACCCAACGCAGACCGCTGCCTGGCAGGCACTACAGAAACATTTTGATGAAATGAAAGACGTCTCTATCGCGGATCTGTTCGCGAAAGATGCCGATCGTTTCAACAAGTTCTCCGCGACCTTCGACGACCTGATGCTGGTGGACTTCTCCAAAAACCGCATTACCGAAGAGACACTGGCAAAATTGCAGGATCTGGCGAAAGAAACCGCGCTCAGCGATGCGATTAAATCCATGTTCTCTGGCGAGAAGATCAACCGCACCGAAGACCGTGCTGTGCTGCACGTTGCACTGCGTAACCGTAGCAATACTCCAATTATCGTCGATGGCAAAGATGTGATGCCAGAAGTGAACGCGGTACTGGAGAAGATGAAAGCCTTCTCTGAAGCGATCATCTCTGGTAGCTGGAAAGGCTACACCGGTAAAGCCATCACCGACGTGGTGAACATCGGTATCGGTGGTTCTGACCTCGGCCCATTCATGGTCACCGAAGCGCTGCGCCCGTACAAAAACCACCTCAACATGCACTTCGTTTCTAACGTCGATGGCACGCACATCGCTGAAGTGCTGAAGAACGTGAACCCAGAAACCACTCTGTTCCTGGTGGCGTCTAAAACCTTCACCACCCAGGAAACCATGACCAACGCCCACAGCGCGCGTGACTGGTTCCTGGAAACCGCCGGTGACAACAAACACGTCGCGAAACACTTCGCCGCGCTGTCTACCAACGGTAAAGCGGTTGGCGAGTTCGGTATCGACACAGCAAACATGTTCGAGTTCTGGGACTGGGTTGGCGGCCGTTACTCTCTGTGGTCTGCAATCGGTCTGTCCATCATCCTGTCTGTTGGCTTCGACAACTTCGTTGAGCTGCTTTCCGGCGCACATGCGATGGATAAACACTTCGCCTCCACCGCGCCTGAGAAAAACCTGCCAGTACTGCTGGCACTGATCGGTATCTGGTACAACAACTTCTTCGGTGCTGAAACCGAAGCTATCCTGCCATACGACCAGTATATGCACCGCTTTGCTGCCTACTTCCAGCAGGGCAACATGGAATCCAACGGTAAATACGTTGACCGTAACGGCAATGCCGTGGACTACCAGACTGGCCCAATCATCTGGGGCGAGCCTGGCACCAACGGCCAGCACGCGTTCTACCAGCTGATCCACCAGGGCACCAAAATGGTACCGTGCGATTTCATCGCGCCAGCGATTACCCATAACCCGCTGTCGGATCACCATCCGAAACTGCTGTCTAACTTCTTCGCTCAGACTGAAGCGCTGGCGTTCGGCAAGTCTCGTGACGTGGTTGAACAGGAATACCGCGACCAGGGTAAAGATCCGGCGACCCTGGATCACGTTGTGCCGTTCAAAGTGTTCGAAGGCAACCGCCCAACCAACTCCATCCTGCTGCGCGAAATCACTCCGTTCAGCCTGGGTGCGCTGATTGCCCTGTATGAGCACAAAATCTTTACTCAGGGCGCGATCCTGAACATCTTCACCTTTGACCAGTGGGGCGTTGAGCTGGGCAAACAGCTGGCAAACCGCATTCTGCCAGAGCTGGGTGATGACAAAGCGATTAACAGCCACGACAGCTCTACAAACGGTTTGATTAATCGTTATAAAGCATGGCGTGCATAATTAATATGTCATGAAAAATGCCGGCGAAATGCCGGCATTTTTTTATCGGATAATTCCTGATGTCTGTTATTTAACTCAAATTCCCGTGATGAGTTTAATCTGAAAAAGGCCGTTAACCTGTTAATTACTGCGGTTTATTTTAGGAATATACGGAGAATGAAATTGGCATGTTGTTATTATAACTTGCTGAATAAAAATGATTTTATATTAGTTTAATTATTCTCTTTCATCGCAAATATCCAATATTCTGAAAACCTCCCCTCTATTTACCCGTACGACAATCCCTCTGCTTTAGTTGTGTATACTCGATTCCGCTCGAAATTCTTTTTGGGCACATCTCCATTCATTCAATGAAGGGAAATTGTTATGAAGAAAGTACTGTATGGCATTTTTGCCATATCTGCGCTTGCGGCGACATCTGTATATGCGGCTCCGGTTCAGGTCGGGGAAGCGGCAGGGTCGGCAGCGACGTCTGCGTCTGCGGGGAGTTCTACCGCAGCCAGCACCAGCACCGTAAGTTCAGCCGTGGGTGTCGCGCTGGCGGCAACCGGTGGCGGTGATGGCTCCAATACCGGAACCACGACCACCACGACGACCAGCACCCAGTAATACCGGGTGTTTTAATCATAACCACACTTCGGTGTGGTTATTTCGCCCCTTCGGAGAAGAGTCGTGAAGCGACCTGCAATCATCCTGATTTGCCTGCTTTTACAGGCGTGTTCAGCCACCACTAAAGGGCTGGGAAACTCGCTGTGGGACAGCATGTTTGGTACACCTGGCGTGCATCTTACCGATGACGATATCCAGAACATGCCCTATGCCAGCCAGTACATGCAGTTAAACGATGGCCCGCAACTGTTTGTGGTGCTCGCTTTCGATGAAAACGGGCAGCAGAAATGGGTGACGCAGGATCAGGCCACCATCGTGACGCAGCATGGCCGTATCGTAAAAACGCTGCTCGGCGGCGATAACCTGCTTGAGGTCAACAACCTTGCGGCCGACCCGCTCATCAAGCCGAATCAGATAACCGACGGTGCAAGCTGGACGCGCACGATGGGCTGGACGGAACACAAGCAGGTACGCTACGCCACGGCACACTCTGTATTCCGCTGGGACGGTACGGACAGCGTAAAGGTTGGCAGTGATGAAACCCGGGTTCGCGTGCTGGATGAAGCGGTCACCACCGATCAGACAAGCTGGCATAACCGCTACTGGGTGGATGATGAAGGGCAGATCCGCCAGTCGCTACAGTACCTCGGCGCCAATTTCTTCCCGGTAAAAACCACTCTGATCAAGGCGGCGAAACCATGAAAATCCGCACTAGCATGGCGCTGATCCTGTGTCTTGCCGCGCCGCTGGCCTGGTCTGCGGGCACGGTGAAGGTTTACACGCCTGACAGCACACAACCCAAAACCTTAACCAATGCCGGGCATCTGCTGGATCTTGTCGGCCAGCCAAGGCTGGCAAACAGCTGGTGGCCCGGGGCTGTGATCAGCGAGCACCAGGCAACGGTGCTGGCTGAACAAAAACAGCGCGCGTTGCTCGCAAGGCTTACCGGCCTTGCAGAACAAGAAGATGGCGATGACGCGGCGGCAATCAACAGCGTTCGCCAGCAGTTGCAGGCGCTGAAGATAACCGGCCGCCAGCAGATCAACCTCGACCCGGATGCGGTGAGAGTGGCAGAGAACGGCAACCCAACGCTTGAAGGGGAGTACACGCTCTGGCTTCCTGTTCAGCCTTCAACCATCACCGTGATGGGGCTTGTCAGCAGTCCGGGTAAAAAGCCCTTCACGCCAGGGCGTGATGTGGCGAGTTACCTTGATGAACAGAGCGCGTTGAGTGGTGCGGATAACAGCTACGCCTGGGTGGTTTATCCCGACGGGCGCACACAAAAAGTCCCCGTGGCCTACTGGAACAAGCGCCATATCGAACCCATGCCCGGCAGCGTGATTTTTGTCGGCTTTGCCGACCACTTCTGGACGAAGGCATATGACGGACTCAACGCCGATATCCTTCACACCCTGATGCAGCGGATACCGGATTAATGAAAAGAACTTATCTCTACAGCATGTTGGCGCTGTGCGTAAGCGCTGCCTGCCATGCAGAAACGTATCCGGCGCCGGTGGGTCCATCGCAATCGGACTTCGGCGGTGTCGGCTTAATGCAAACGCCCACGGCACGCATGGCGCGTGAAGGGGAACTGAGCCTTAACTATCGTGATAACGATCAGTACCGCTATTACTCTGCTTCTGTGCAGCTGTTTCCGTGGCTGGAAACCACGCTGCGTTATACCGATGTGCGTACCAAACAATACAGCAGCGTAGAGGCATTCTCCGGCGACCAGACTTACAAAGATAAAGCCTTCGACGTCAAACTGCGCCTGTGGGAAGAGAGCTACTGGATGCCGCAAGTGTCCGTCGGGGCGCGGGATATCGGCGGTACGGGCTTGTTTGATGCGGAGTACATCGTTGCCAGCAAAGCCTGGGGCCCGTTTGATTTCTCGCTGGGTATGGGCTGGGGTTATCTCGGCACCAGCGGTAACGTGAAAAACCCGTTCTGTTCCTACAGCGACAAATATTGTTATCGCGACAACAGCTACCAGAAAGCCGGCTCCATCAACGGCGACCAGATGTTCCACGGCCCGGCCTCGCTGTTTGGCGGCGTAGAATACCAGACGCCGTGGCAGCCATTACGCCTGAAGCTGGAGTACGAAGGGAACAACTACAGCGACGATTTCGCCGGAAAGATTGAGCAGAAGAGCAAGTTTAACGTCGGCGCCATTTACCGCGTCACCGATTGGGCCGACGTTAACCTCAGCTATGAGCGTGGTAACACCGTGATGTTTGGTTTTACCCTGCGCACCAACTTCAACGATATGCGGCCGCATTACAACGACAACGCACGCCCTGCATACCGGCCGGAGCCGCAGGATGCCATTATTCAGCACTCCGTGGTGGCTAACCAGCTGACGCTGCTGAAATACAACGCGGGGCTGGCGGATCCGAAAATTCAGGTGAAAGGCGATACGCTTTACGTCACCGGCGAGCAGGTGAAATACCGCGACTCGCGCGAAGGGATCGAGCGCGCCAACCGGATCATCATGAACGATCTGCCGGACGGGATCCGCACGATCCGCGTAACGGAAAACCGGCTTAACTTGCCGCAGGTGACCACGGAAACGGATGTGGCCAGCCTGAAGCGCCATCTTGAAGGCGAACCGCTTGGGCATGAAACCGAGCTGGTGCAAAAACGCATTGAGCCCGTGGTGCCTGAAACCACCGAGCAGGGCTGGTATATCGATAAATCGCGCTTTGATTTCCATATCGATCCGGTACTGAACCAGTCCGTCGGCGGGCCGGAAAACTTCTACATGTATCAGCTGGGCGTCATGGCCACGGCGGATCTGTGGGTCACTGATCACCTGCTGACCACCGGTAGCCTGTTTGGCAACATTGCCAACAACTACGACAAATTCAACTACACCAACCCGCCGAACGACTCGAAGCTACCGCGCGTGCGTACCCGCGTGCGTGAGTACGTGCAGAATAATGCCTACGTGAACAACCTCCAGGCGAACTACTTCCAGTACTTCGGTAACGGTTTCTACGGCCAGGTGTACGGTGGCTATCTGGAAACCATGTACGGCGGCGCGGGGGCAGAGGTGCTTTACCGTCCGGTCGACAGCAACTGGGCGTTTGGTGTGGATGCCAACTATGTGAAACAGCGTGACTGGCGCAGTGCGCAGGACATGATGAAGTTCACCGATTACAGCGTGAAGACGGGTCACCTGACGGCCTACTGGACGCCATCGTTCGCACCAGATGTGCTGGTCAAAGCCAGCGTCGGGCAGTATCTGGCGGGAGATAAAGGCGGTACGCTGGATATCTCTAAACACTTCGACAGCGGCGTCGTGGTGGGTGGTTATGCCACCATTACCAACGTGTCACCGGATGAATACGGGGAAGGGGACTTCACCAAAGGTGTCTATGTGTCGATTCCGCTGGATCTGTTCTCCACCGGCGCGACGCGCAGCCGCGCAGCAATCGGCTGGACGCCACTCACGCGTGACGGTGGCCAGCAGCTTGGACGTAAGTTCCAGCTGTACGACATGACCAGCGATAAAAACATTAACTTCCGCTGATGCTTGTTTGCCCGGCCTACGTTTTTTGTAGGCCCGGTAAGCGCAGCGCCACCGGGCGACCTACAGGCGGCGCAGCAGCCTCGCCGGATTCCCGGTATAGACCCCTTTCTCTGCAATCGATTTTGTCACCACGCTTCCGGCGCCAATCACCACGCCATCGCAGATGGAGACTGCCAGAATGGTTGCGCCGCTGCCTATTGAGACATCATTACCCACGGTAATGCGCCCCCAACTGTCGCGGTCTGCGTTAGGTTTACCGTTACGAAACATATCGTTGGCAAACATGACCCCGTGACCGATAAAACAGCGTTCACCAATAGTGACGTATTCGCAGATAAACGTGTGGGACTGAATTTTGCTGTCGTCGCCAATGCGTGTATTGCCCTGGATTTCAACAAAGGGCCCGACGAACACCCCGTTGCCCAACACGCAGTCATACAGGTTCGCGGGTTCGTATACCGTCACATTGTCGCCGTAAGTCACGTTGCGAATGCCGGTTGGTTTGCACTTCATTGGCGTGTTCCTTACATAAAACATAATTAAAAAATATAGATCCGCGTCACATTTTTGCGTTATACAGGAACCTCGCCCTGGAGAATGAGGTGCTGTATGACATCCCTGACTCGTCCGCGCGTTGAGTTTATCTCAACAATCCTCCAGACCGTGCTGAACCTCGGTCTGCTGAGCCTTGGCCTGATACTGGTCGTCTTTCTGGGCAAAGAAACGGTGCATCTGGCGGATGTATTGTTTGCCCCTGAGCAAACCAGC
The DNA here is from genome assembly GCF_011752765.1 of Enterobacter sp. Tr-810. Taxonomy (NCBI): domain Bacteria; kingdom Pseudomonadati; phylum Pseudomonadota; class Gammaproteobacteria; order Enterobacterales; family Enterobacteriaceae; genus Enterobacter; species Enterobacter sp. Tr-810. The sequence goes on from NZ_VWWW01000008.1 coordinate 24,381, forward strand.
AAATACGCGCTGGTAGAAGGACTGGTGGTCTACTTTCTCTACTTTGAATTTATTGCCCTGATTGTGAAGTATTTTCAGTCAGGTTTTCACTTCCCGCTACGCTATTTTGTCTACATTGGGATCACGGCGATTGTGCGGCTGATCATCGTTGACCACAAATCCCCGCTTGATGTGCTGATCTACTCGGCGGCGATCCTGCTTTTGGTGATCACCCTCTGGCTGTGCAACTCTAAACGGCTGAAACGTGAATAAAAAAATGGCGGCCCGAAGGCCGCCTAATAACAGTCACAAGTTGGGTCAATACAATACGTCAAAGTTGAGGGTTGCAGTGGCATAACACAATGAAACTTAACCTTTTACACCGCCCGCCGTCAGGCCATTAACCAGCCAGCGCTGCGCCAGCAGGAACACCACGGTAATCGGGATGGCAGAGAGTACAGCCGCCGCGGCAAAGTCGCCCCACAGGTAGTTTTGCGGGTTGAGGTATTGCTGCATCCCAACAGCCAGGGTGTAGCTGTTCACATCGCGCAGTAACAGGGACGCGACCGGCACTTCGGTGATGGCGGCGATAAACGACAGGATAAACACCACCGCCAGGATAGGTACCGACAGCGGCAGCAGTACCAGACGGAACGCCTGCCACGGGGTTGCGCCATCCAGCGCCGCCGCTTCTTCCAGCGAGCCGTCGATGGTTTCGAAATAGCCTTTGATGGTCCACACATGCAGGGCGATACCGCCAAGATAGGCGAAGATCACACCGCCGTGGGTGTTCAGGCCGATAAAGGGTACATACTGGCCCAGGCGGTCAAACAAGGCATACAGCGCGACCAGAGACAGTACTGCCGGGAACATCTGGAAAATCAGCATCCCTTTCAGCAGCGCGGCTTTGCCCGGGAAGCGCATACGGGCGAAAGCATACGCACAGGTAGTCGAGAGCGTGACGATGCCAATCGCGGTGATCCCGGCGATTTTTATCGAGTTCCACAGCCACAGCAGCACCGGGAACGGTGGTGGTGTGACGCGGCCATCCGCATGTTCCACGCTAAAGCCGAGCGCTAACTTCCAGTGCTCCCAGGAGATTTCATCCGGGATCAGGCTACCTGTCGCAAAGTTACCCGAACGCAGGGAGATGGCGATGACCATCAGCAGCGGGAACATGATTGCCGCGATAAAAATCAGCAGGCCTAAATGCGTCGCGAGGAGGCGTAGCTTCTGAGATTTGGGTTGTACCATTGCCATGATCGATGCCCTCCTTAATCAAATTTCATTCGTGTAGCTTTCAGGTTCACAATCGCCAGAGCGCCTACCAGCAGGAAGATCAGGGTGGCAATCGCCGCCGCCAGACCGAAGTCCTGACCACCGCCGCCTTCGAAGGCGATACGGTAGGTGTAGCTCACGAGCAGGTCGGTATAGCCTGCTGGCGTTGTGGTGCCAAGACGGTCAGGGCCGCCGTTGGTCAACAGCTGAATCAGTACGAAGTTGTTAAAGTTAAATGCAAAGCTGGCAATCATCAGCGGCGTCAGCGGTTTAATAAGCAGCGGCAGCGTGATTTTAAAGAAGTTCTGGAACGGGCCAGCGCCATCCATTGCCGAGGCTTCATACAGGTCGTCCGGGATGGCTTTCAGCAGGCCCATACACAGGATCATCATGTACGGATAACCCAGCCAGGTGTTCACGATGATAATCATCGAACGGGCCGTCGTCGGGTCGCTGAACCAGGCCGGTTTGATACCGAACAGCGCGCTCAGCATCATGTTGATTTCACCGAAGCTCTGGTTAAACAGCCCTTTGAAAATCAGAATCGAGATAAACGATGGTACGGCATACGGCAGGATAAGCAGCACGCGGTATATCGCTTTGCCTTTCAGGGATTCCCACTGCACGAGACACGCCAGTACCATGCCCACGGCTACGGTCAGGATCACGGTCAGTACAGAGAACACCACCGTCCAGACGAAAATGGCGAAGAACGGTTTCTGGATCCCTTCGTCGGTAAAGACGCGGGCAAAGTTATCCCAACCAATAGTCACGGTATAACCTGGGCTGAGCTTGTCATCACCCCATTTGCCATCGGCGGTAATGGACTGATAGAAACCGATGTCGTTGTTCGGACGGTACTTCACGCCGCTCTGATTGTTGGTGAGTGTGCCGTCATTGGCCAGCGTGTAGAGCGGTTGCGTACCGGAGAACTGGCGCAGTGAGCTCATGGTGACTTTGCTTTCATCGGGCAGCATAGCGGTCAGCTGGGTCAGCGCCTGACGGTTCTGGGTAATGATACGCAGGTTGGCGCGTTCACCTTCCGGCAGGGCAGCCTCTTTTAAGGCCAGCTTCTGTTCACCACCGAATTTGAAGGTGTCAGAAACGAAGTTTTTACCGCTCTCTTCGTCAGTGAGTGCTAACTTCCACTCGTCGCCCGCAGGATACAAGCCGAAGTTGAAGGTTTTACCCGCCTGGTATGAGCGGTCCAGAAGCACCTGCGTTGCGCGTTCTTGCGCCAGCTGGTTGGTGCTGCTGTAGTTGGTGAAGGCGATAGCAATGGTACAAATCAGCGGGAACAGGACGAACAGCCCCATCCCGGCGACACCCGGATAAACGTAACGCCAGGCGTAGGCTTTACGGTTAGCGAAAATATACAGGCCAGCAGAGCTTAAAATCAGCGTCATGATGGCGAACAGGTACTCCCCCTGTACGTACATTAAAACAATCAAGTATCCCACCAGCAGGCATAACAGACCAATCACTGACCATTTCAGTGTGTCGCTTTGCCACCAGTGTTTCTTTTTAATGACATCCATGGGTTCTTCCTCTACAACGTTTGATCTTTTCTCCCTCTCCTGGGGGGAGAGGGCCGGGGTGAGGGCGTCCGGATAGCGACAACCCTCACCCTAACCCTCTCCCAAAGGGAGAGGGAACTACGGCATTACTTGGTGATACGACCCTGAGCATCTTTCAGCGCAGCATCGACAGTCTGACGACCGCTTGCGGCGTTGATAACCGCAGTACGGGTGGCATACCAGAATGCGGCCATCTGTGGGATGTTCGGCATGATTTCGCCTTTCTGGGCGTTATCCATGGTTGCCGCGATACGTGGGTCTTTCGCTAAATGATCCTGGAAGGATTTCAGCGCAACAGCACCCAGCGGTTTGTCCTTGTTCACTTCATCCAGACCCTGATCGGTCAGCAGGTAGTTTTCGAGGAACTCTTTCGCCAGCTCTTTGTTCGGGCTGGCGGCGTTGATACCTGCGCTCAGCACGCCAACGAACGGTTTAGACGGCTTGCCTTTGAAGGTTGGCAGCAGCGTTACGCCGTAGTTGATTTTGCTCTTGTCGATGTTGGTCCAGGCCCACGGACCGTTGATGGTCATCGCGGTTTCGCCTTTGTTGAACGCCGCTTCCGCGATGGAGTAATCGGTATCGGCGTTCATGTGTTTGTTCTTGATAAGGTCAACAAGGAAGGTCAGACCCGCTTTCGCGCCAGCGCTGTCCACGCCCACGTCTTTCACGTCATACTTGCCGTTTGCAAATTTGAACGCGTAGCCACCGTCAGCAGCAATCAGCGGCCAGGTGAAGTACGGTTCTTGCAGGTTGAACATCAGCGCAGATTTACCTTTCGCCTTCAGCTCTTTATCCAGGGCTGGGATCTCTTCCCAGGTTTTCGGTGGGTTTGGCACCAGATCTTTGTTGTAGATCAGAGAGAGGGCTTCAACCGCGATTGGGTAAGCGATCAGCTTGCCGTTATAGCGAACGGCATCCCAGGTGAACGGGAACAGTTTGTCCTGGAACGCTTTGTCTGGCGTCACTTCAGCCAGCAGACCAGATTGTGCGTAACCGCCGAAACGGTCATGTGCCCAGAAGATGATGTCCGGGCCATCGCCGGTTGCAGCAACCTGCGGGAATTTCTCTTCCAGTTTATCCGGGTGTTCAATGGTGACTTTGATACCGGTGTCTTTCTCGAATTTTTTACCCACTTCGGCCAGGCCGTTATAGCCTTTGTCGCCGTTAATCCAGATAACCAGCTTACCTTCTTCAATTTTGGCGAGAGCCGGTGCGGAAATCATCATTGCTGCCAGGGCGGACAATGCGAAAACGCGTGCGCCAGTCTTGATCTTCATATCTGCCATCCTTTTTTGGTGATGTGCTCGTGGATACACTGAGGTGGTTCAACGTGACTCAGTCTCCTTATTTGACATCCTCTTTCCATCCTCCTGAGCCCTACGCCCCACCCCCCGTTTGTGTGATCTCTGTTGCATAAATTTAAGTTATGAGTGCTGGCGCACACAAAAACACGCTGAATTTTGCAGGCCGCTTCACGATTTTCGTATCAGCGCCCCAGACGCGGTCGCAGAGCCTGCTCTCTCATCCTCCCGCCTCCTCCCCCATAAAAAAGCCGGGGGGTGGAGGATTCACGAAAGTAATGGATACCCCATAGTGAACTTATCTTGAATGTTTCTGTCGGTGACAGGTTGTAACGAAGGGAGAAGGGCATGGCGAGCGTACAGCTGCGTAATGTAACGAAAGCCTGGGGCGACGTAGTGGTGTCGAAAGACATCAATCTGGACATCCACGAAGGTGAATTCGTGGTGTTTGTTGGCCCATCAGGCTGCGGTAAATCAACTCTGCTGCGTATGATTGCCGGTCTTGAAACGATCACCAGTGGCGATTTGTTTATTGGTGAAACCCGTATGAACGACATCCCGCCTGCCGAACGTGGCGTAGGCATGGTGTTCCAGTCTTATGCACTTTATCCGCATCTGTCCGTTGCCGAAAACATGTCATTTGGCCTGAAGCTGGCAGGGGCGAAAAAAGAGGTGATTAACCAGCGCGTGACTCAGGTCGCCGAAGTGTTACAGCTGGCGCACCTGCTGGAGCGTAAACCGAAAGCGCTCTCCGGTGGTCAGCGTCAGCGTGTGGCAATTGGCCGTACGCTGGTGGCGGAACCGCGCGTGTTCCTGCTCGATGAACCTCTCTCTAACCTGGATGCCGCACTGCGTGTCCAGATGCGTATCGAAATTTCCCGTCTGCACAAGCGTCTTGGCCGCACCATGGTTTACGTCACCCACGATCAGGTCGAAGCGATGACCCTGGCCGACAAGATTGTGGTGCTGGACGCCGGTCGCGTGGCGCAGGTGGGTAAACCGCTGGAGCTTTATCACTACCCGGCAGACCGCTTTGTTGCGGGCTTCATTGGCTCGCCAAAGATGAACTTCCTGCCGGTCAAAGTGACAGCCACCGCGATTGAACAGGTACAGGTGGAGCTGCCAAACCGTCAGCAAGTCTGGCTGCCGGTTGACAGCGCCAATGTACAGGTAGGGGCGAATATGTCCCTCGGAATTCGTCCTGAACATTTACTGCCGAGCCACATCGCTGATGTGACGCTGGAAGGTGAAGTTCAGGTTGTAGAACAGCTTGGTCACGAAACACAGATTCATATCCAGATCCCCGCCATCCGTCAGAACCTGGTTTATCGCCAGAATGACGTGGTGTTGGTAGAAGAGGGTGCCACATTCGCTATCGGCTTGCCGCCAGAGCGTTGCCATCTGTTCCGTGAGGATGGCACTGCATGTCGTCGGTTGCACAAAGAGCCAGGCGTTTAAGCAATCCCAATAAAAGGCACGAAACCATCAGGTGAAGTGTTCAAAGAAAAGCAATGATCTCAGGAGATAGAATGATGATTACTCTGCGCAAACAAGTCCCTCTGGCGATCGCCATTGCGGCAGGCATCCTGTCTGCCCAGGCAGGAGCCGTAGACTTTAAAGGTTATGCTCGTTCCGGCATTGGCTGGACCGGGAGTGGCGGTGAACAACAATGTTTCCAGGCAACAGGTGCTCAAAGTAAATACCGTCTTGGTAACGAATGTGAAACGTATGCCGAGTTAAAACTGGGCCAGGAAGTATGGAAAGAAGGCGATAAGAGCTTCTATTTCGATACTAACGTAGCGTATTCCGTTTCTCAGCAGAACGACTGGGAATCCACCAGCCCGGCTTTCCGTGAAGCTAACGTGCAGGGTAAAAACCTCATCGACGCACTGCCAGGTTCTACCATCTGGGCAGGTAAGCGTTTCTATCAACGTCATGACGTCCACATGATCGACTTCTACTACTGGGATATTTCTGGTCCTGGTGCGGGTATCGAAAACATCGATCTGGGCTTCGGTAAACTCTCTCTGGCAGCAACCCGTTCTTCTGAAGCGGGCGGTTCAGGCACCTTTGCTGACCGTGATGCACTGGGTAACCGTATTTATGACAACCTGGTACCGAACGATGTCTTCGACGTCCGTTTAGCGCAGATGGAAATCAACCCAGGCGGTACGCTGGAGTTCGGTGTTGACTACGGTCATACCAACCTGCCAGACGACTACTCTCTGGCACCTGGCGCGTCTAAAGACGGCTGGATGTTCACCGCTGAACATACCCAAAGTATGCTGAAGGGCTTCAACAAGTTCGTTCTGCAATACGCAACTGACTCTATGACCTCCAACGGTAAAGGCCGTCCTGAAGGTGGTAGCATCAACAACAACGGCGACATGTGGCGCGTGCTGGACCACGGTGCGATCTCCCTGGGCGACTCCTGGGACCTGATGTACGTGGGTATGTACCAGGACATCAACCTGGATAACAACAACGGCACCAAATGGTGGACCGTCGGTGTTCGTCCTATGTACAAATGGACGCCAATCATGAGCACCTTGCTGGAAGTTGGTTACGACAACGTCAAATCTCAGAAAACTGACGATACCAACAGCCAGTACAAAATCACCCTGGCACAACAATGGCAGGCAGGCGACAGCATCTGGTCCCGTCCGGCTATCCGTGTCTTCGCAACCTACGCGAAGTGGGATGAGAAATGGGGCTACGCGAACAGCGACTCCGGTGCTGGTTATGATTCCGGCGTAGCGTACAGCGACACTTCCGCGAAAACCTTCAGCCGTGGCGACTCTGATGAGTGGACCTTCGGTGCCCAGATGGAAATCTGGTGGTAATACGTAAGACCTGACGTAATGACCTAAAAAGAGGGGCGAAAGCCCCTCTATCCTTAGGGTGCTGCGCGCTATTGCCTGGCCACCGCAGTGCTCACGCTATCAGAGGTAATAACAATGAAAATGAAGAAAAGTCTCGTCGCGCTGTGCCTCTCTGCGGGGCTGCTGGCCAGTGTTCCGGCTGTCACCTTTGCAGATGTGAATTTCGTTCCTCAGAATACCAGCGCTGCGCCGGCCATCCCGGCGGCGGCGCTCCAGCAACTCACCTGGACCCCGGTTGATCAATCTAAAGTCCAGTCAACGCAGCTCTCTGCGGGCGGCCAACAGCTGAATGTGCCGGGGATTACCGGCCCGGTCGCAGCCTTTAGCGTACCGGCAAACATCGGTGAGCTGACGCTGACCCTGACCAGTGAAGTGAACAAGCAAACCAGCGTATTTGCGCCGAATGTGCTGATCCTTGATCAGAATATGACGCCATCTGCCTTCTTCCCAAGCGAGTACTTTAGCTACCAGGAGCCTGGCGTGATGAGTGCTGACCGTCTGGAAGGGAAAATGCGCCTGACGCCTGCGCTGGGTCAGCAGAAGATTTATGTTCTGGTCTTCACCACCGAGAAAGATTTGCAGCAGACCACCAAGCTTATCGACCCGGCAAAAGCCTATGCCAAAGGCACAGGTAACTCGGTACCGGATATCCCGGACCCGTTAGCGCGCCACGTCACCGATGGCCTGCTGAAGCTGAAAGTCTCAACTAACAATGCGTCCAGCGTCCTGGTGGGCCCACTGTTTGGCTCCTCCGGCACCGGTCCTGTGACCGTGGGTAATACCGCCGCACCTGTTTATGCTGCTCCAGCGGCAGCTGCACCGGTTGCCGCTGCCTCTCAGGCTCCGGCAAAACCATCCGAACCGGTGCTCAACGATACCGAATCGTACTTTAACAACGCCATTAAGCAGGCTGTTAAGAAAGGCGATGTCGATAAGGCGCTGAAACTGCTAGATGAAGCTGAGCGTTTAGGTTCAACCACTGCCCGTTCCACCTTTATCAGCAGTGTAAAAGGCAAGGGGTAACCGTCTCCCCACAGTGCTGATTTGTTAGTTTTAGTGCGCCTGAGTGGGCGCACTTTTTTTTGTGTCGCCGCGCTGTTGCGCCATTGTTGCGATAGTGATCGCTAAATAACGTTTGGCCGCCCTCAATCTGCTTTTCTGCGATACAATGCCAATACGTTATGTATCGGAGAGTCTGGCATGTCACACCCTGCGCTAACGCAACTGCGTGCGCTGCGCTATTTCGACCAAATACCCGCGCTTGACCCGGAGCAACTTGACTGGTTGCTGCTGGAAGATTCCATGACTAAACGTTTTGAGCAACAGGGCAAAACGGTCACCGTGACGCTGATTCAGGAAGGATTTGTTACCCCTGAGGCGATTGCCGGTGAATTGCCGCTGCTGCCAAAAGAAGAACGCTACTGGCTACGTGAGATTTTACTCTGTGCTGATGGCGAGCCGTGGCTGGCCGGGCGGACGGTTGTGCCAGAATCCACCTTGTGCGGGCCGGAATTAGCACTGCAACAACTGGGGAAAACACCGCTGGGGCGGTATCTTTTCACCTCCTCCGAACTTACCCGTGATTTTATTGAGATTGGTCGCGATGCCGAACTGTGGGGGCGCCGTTCCCGCCTTCGCCTGAGCGGTAAACCGTTAATGCTGACGGAGCTTTTTTTACCGGCATCGCCGTTGTACTGAGAGGAAGAAAAAATGGAGTGGAGTCTGAAGCAGAACAAGCTGCTGGCCTATCACCGCTTAATGCGTACTGATAAACCCATCGGCGCGTTACTGCTGTTGTGGCCGACCCTGTGGGCGCTGTGGGTCGCAACCCCGGGTTTGCCGCCGCTGTGGATCCTGGCGGTGTTTGTCGCGGGCGTCTGGCTGATGCGTGCGGCAGGTTGCGTGGTAAACGACTATGCCGACCGTAAATTCGACGGCCATGTGAAACGTACGGCCAACCGCCCACTGCCAAGCGGCCAGGTCACGGAAAAAGAAGCGCGCACGCTGTTTATCGTGCTGGTGGTGCTCTCCTTCTTACTGGTGTTAACCCTCAACACCATGACCATCCTGCTTTCTGTCGCGGCGCTGGCACTGGCCTGGGTGTATCCATTTATGAAGCGCTATACCCATCTGCCGCAGGTGGTGCTGGGTGCTGCGTTTGGCTGGTCGATTCCGATGGCATTTGCGGCGGTCAGCGAATCGGTGCCGCTCAGCTGCTGGCTGATGTTCCTCGCCAATATCCTGTGGGCCGTGGCGTACGATACGCAATACGCGATGGTCGACCGTGACGATGATCTGAAGATTGGCATTAAATCAACGGCGATCCTGTTTGGCCGTCAGGACAAACTGATTATCGGGATTTTGCAGGTTGCAGTGCTGGCGCTGATGGTGGCGATTGGTCGCCTGAACGCCCTGAACTGGGAATTTTACTGGTCAGTGCTGGTTGCCGGGATGCTGTTTGTGTATCAGCAAAAGCTGATTGCGAAGCGCGAGCGCGAAGCCTGCTTTAAAGCGTTCCTGAATAATAACTACGTGGGCCTGGTGCTGTTTTTAGGGCTGGCGATGAGCTATTTTGCCTGAAAAAAAGCCCGATGGCGCTAGCGCTTATCGGGCCTTGATATCGTCCAGAATCGTAGGCCGGGTAAGGCGAAGCCGCCACCCGGCTTTTTCATATCACTCGTCCTGCGTCGCACTCTCAATCGTTAAACGCACATCAGACGTAATCAGGTCAGCCAGCATCTGGTAAACCTTCAGCGTCTCTTCCGGCTCGGCATCGCCGGTATCACTGATAAACCCTTCATCACGCAGCGTCAGCACTAAAGAGCTGAATACTGCCTTGTCGAAGAACTCCGGCGCGTTAATGCCGTGCAGTACCGACAGGCGCTGTGCCAGCGTGCGGCTCTCTTTCTCAAGCGTGCCGCGGTTGATGGATGGGTTAGCGCTCAGCAACCAGAACGTAATGGCATAGCGTTGCAGGGTTTCACGCGCGCCAGCCGCCAGCAGTTGCAGGGTGCGGGAGCGAGACGGGTTGATATGCAACTCGTCGTTATTAACAGTGATAAGCCCCTGACGACGCAACTCTTCGGTCAGTTTATCCAGCTCTGCCGCCAGCTCGGTTTTACTCCAGCGCAGGAACAGCTCGGCTTTCAGCATCGGGTACAGTGCGTCGACATGGCGCAGCAGTTCCTGACGAGAAATGCGACGGTGCTGGGTAATAATGGCGGCCATCAGTGAAGGCAGCATCAGCATATGCGCGATGTTGTTACGATAGTAAGTCATCAGCACCGCCTGCTCGCGCGGCAGAATGATGATGTCGCCAATCGTATCTTTCTCAACTTCGAACTTATTCATCTGCAAGGCATGATCGATAAGCTCGCTGGCGGTAGCGGCTGGCGCCGTCGAATCCACTGAGTACGGAACATTACGCATAATGTCCAGATAGCAATCGAGCTGCTCGGTAAGCTGTTCACGGGTCAGTGAACGCTGACGTGATGCCAGCAGCGCGGTACAGCACAGGTTCATGGCGTTAGCCGCACCTGCGTTGTTAATACGCACCATCAGCTCGGCAGCAATGCCGTTCACCGTTGGCGTCAGCCAGGCAGGGCGTATTGCTTCGATGGGGTCGATTGACTCTCGCCATTCCGGGACGTGGTGGTTAAGGTAGTTCATTAGCGGCATTGGCTCGCCGAAGTTCACATAGCCCTGACCCAGATTACGCAGCTTACTCAGGCCACGCAGCATCTGCGGCAGGCTCTCTTTCTCTTTGGTCGCACCGCGCAGTTCTTTGGCGTACGTACCCACTTCCATCACGTGCTCGTAACCGATGTAAATCGGCACCAGCGTAATTGGGCGAGTACCGCCGCGCAGCATGGCCTGGATAGTCATCGACAGCGTGCCGGTTTTCGGATCAAGCAGGCGGCCAGTACGTGAACGCCCGCCTTCCACGAAGTACTCAACGGAATAACCACGGCTGAACAGCTCGCCCAGATATTCGCGGAACACGGTGGAATAGAGCTTGTTGCCCTTGAAGGTACGACGAATAAAGAAGGCACCCAGGCGGCGGAAGATCGGCCCTGCAGGCCAGAAGTTCAGGTTAATACCGGCCGCGATATGCGGTGGCACCAGGCCCTGATGGTAAAGCACATAGGAAAGCAGCAGGTAATCCATGTGGCTGCGGTGGCAGGGCACATAGACAATTTCGTGGCCGTCATGCGCCAGTTGACGCACGCGCTCGGCGTTGTGGACGTTGATCCCCTGATAGAGACGGTTCCACGTGAAGCTCAGGATACGATCGGACAGGCGAATCATCTCGTAGGAGAAGTTCGCGGCGATCTCTTCCATCAGCGCAATGGCATTCTGCTGCGCTTTCTCGTGCGAAATCTTCTTGCTGCGCGCTTCGTCTTCCACGGCGCGGGCAATGGCTTTAGACGCCAGCAGTTTATTGAACAGGTCCTGACGTGCCGGGAGGCGCGGCCCTACTGCTGCAAGGCGCTGGCGCGCAAAGTGCATACGTGCCACGCGAGCCAGTTTTTGCGCGATGATTTTGTCCGTACCGTGTTCATCTGCCATGCGGCGCAGCGACACAGAAGGCGAGAAACGCACGAAGCTGTCGCGGCCAAGCCAGGACACCGCAAAGAATTTCTGGATGCCGTTGAGCATCCGCAGCGGTGGGTTTTCTTCCCCTTTTTCGCGGCCAGGGCGACGACCAAACATCACCGATACCGGCACCATCTGCACATCCAAATCAGGATTGCTGCGGTGCAGATCGAGGTAGTCATGGAACAGCTTGATGGACTCTTCTTTTGGCGTGTAATAGGTAAACACGCGCGGCCCGCCGTGGATGAACACGTAGCGCGGCAACAGCGTACCGTCGATTTCCAGTGGTTCAAGCGGATCGGGTAAATCATGCGCCAGACACTGGGCGCGGAGCGTGAGCAAGTCTGCCTTCGAGTTGTAAGGCAAAACATACATAATAGGGCGAGAGGTATCGAGCCCTAATTCCAGCGCGGGTTCAGCTGGGATAGACTTGCTTTTTACCAGAACGGTTAATGGTAAATTAAGTAATTTGTAGTAAATTCGTGGCCAGCCAGACATAAACGATGTAAAGCCTCTGGTTAATAATGCAATTGCGGCGCAAGGATAACAGAAAGCGCGCAGAATTTCTGTTGTTACCCGTCATACTTCGGGCGGCAGTAAACGCACTGCGTCTATAGTTACTGACGCTATTTCTAATAAAAGGTTCTTTTAATGGCCAATAATACCACTGGGTTAACCCGAATCATCAAAGCTGCCGGCTATTCATGGAAAGGTTTCCGTGCCGCGTGGATCAATGAAGCCGCTTTTCGTCAGGAAGGCGTTGCCGCTATCGTGGCGGTCATCATTGCCTGTTTCCTTGATGTCGATGCCATCACGCGCGTTCTTCTTATTGGTTCTGTGCTTTTGGTGATGATAGTGGAAATTCTCAATAGCGCTATTGAGGCGGTGGTTGATCGTATTGGCTCTGATTTCCATGAGCTCTCTGGTCGTGCAAAAGATATGGGGTCTGCCGCCGTGTTGTTGGCGATTATCACTGCGGTGATCACCTGGGTCACGCTGCTTTGGTCGCATTTCCGATGAGCCTCGAGGAATAATTAAGTCCCTGGTTTTTTGTGCACTTTTTGGTTCCAAAATCGCCTTTAACTGTATATACTCACAGCATGACTGTATATACACCCAGGGGGCGGAATGAAAGCGTTAACGACCAGGCAGCAAGAGGTGTTTGATCTCATCCGGGATCATATCGGCCAGACGGGAATGCCACCTACGCGTGCGGAAATCGCGCAGCGTCTGGGCTTCCGTTCTCCAAATGCTGCTGAGGAACACCTTAAAGCGCTGGCGCGTAAAGGCGTGATTGAGATTGTTTCTGGCGCTTCGCGCGGCATCCGTCTGCTGGTAGAAGAAGAGACGGGCATTCCGCTAGTTGGCCGTGTCGCGGCAGGTGAACCTTTGCTCGCACAACAGCATATTGAAGGTCACTATCAGGTTGATCCTGGCATGTTCAAACCGAGCGCGGATTTCCTGCTGCGCGTAAGCGGTATGTCCATGAAAGACATCGGTATTCTTGATGGCGATCTGCTGGCGGTTCATAAGACACAAGATGTGCGCAACGGCCAGGTGGTGGTAGCGCGTATTGATGATGAAGTCACCGTTAAGCGCCTGAAACAACAGGGCAACACCGTGCAGCTGCTGCCGGAAAACAGCGAATTCTCCCCCATCGTGGTGGATCTTCGCGAACAGAGCTTCTCCATTGAAGGTCTGGCGGTTGGTGTTATCCGCAACGGAGAATGGCTGTAATCTCTTCCTGACAGGCTACGGAACCTCCGTAGCCTGATTCATTTCTCACTCCCGGTATTTTTCATGTCACTGCTGACTGCTTCTGATAAGGCATTGTGGCGTCTTGCACTGCCAATGATCTTTTCCAATATCACCGTTCCGCTATTGGGGCTGGTCGATACGGCGGTTATTGGTCATCTGGATTCGCCGGTCTATCTGGGTGGCGTGGCGATTGGCGCAACGGCCACCAGCTTCCTTTTTATGCTGCTGCTTTTTTTACGCATGAGCACCACCGGGCTGACGGCACAGGCCTTTGGCGCAAAAGATCCCCTGCGTCTGGCACGTGCGCTGGTTCAGCCGTTAATTCTGGCGCTGGGGGCGGGCATGCTTATCGTTCTGTTGCGTACCCCACTGATTGAGCTGGCATTACACATTGTAGGTGGCAGTGAAGCGGTGCTGGAGCAGGCACGGCGCTTCCTTGATATTCGCTGGCTAAGCGCCCCGGCATCGCTGGCAAATCTGGTTCTGCTGGGCTGGTTGCTGGGCGTCCAGTATGCCCGTGCCCCCGTTATCCTGCTGGTTGTCGGGAATGTCCTGAACATAGTGCTCGATCTCTGGCTGGTCATGGGGTTGCACATGAATGTGCAGGGCGCGGCGCTGGCAACGGCTATTGCCGAGTACGGCACGCTGATTATCGGGCTGTGGATGGTCTGGCGTGTGCTGGTGATGCGGGGCATAACACCTGCACTGCTAAAGGCCGCCTGGCGCGGCAATATCCGCAAGCTGCTGGCGCTTAACCGCGACATCATGCTGCGCTCGCTGTTACTGCAACTGTGTTTTGGTGCGCTGACCGTCTTTGGCGCGCGGCTTGGCCCGGAAATCGTTGCCGTTAACGCGGTGCTGATGACGCTGCTGACCTTTACCGCTTACGCCCTCGACGGCTTTGCCTATGCGGTAGAAGCCCATTCCGGGCAAGCGTATGGCGCGCGTGAAAGCGGGCAATTGCAGGATGTCTGGCGCGCCGCATGTCGCCAGGCTGGGCTGGTGGCGCTGGCATTTGCGCTCATCTACGCCTGCTTTGGTGAGCATATTGTTGCGCTGCTCACGTCACTACCTGCGCTGCGTGAACTGGCAAGCCACTACATCATTTGGCAGGTGATCTTACCGGTGGTGGGCGTCTGGTGCTATTTGCTTGATGGGATGTTCATTGGCGCAACGCGTGGCGCGGAAATGCGTAACAGCATGGCGGTCGCGGCGGCTGGGTTTGGTTTAACGCTGCTCACAGTGCCGTATCTGGGGAATCATGGGTTATGGCTGGCCCTTGCTGTCTTTCTTCTTCTGCGTGGCCTCTCGCTGGCGTTTATCTGGCGTCGTCACTGGAGAAAAAATACCTGGTTTTCATCGCATCACGATCTCTAATGATGGTAAAAGATTCTGAATAAATTCCTGAGTGCCAGATACGCGTCTAAAATTATTATCACGTCCAGCATGAAATGAAGGTTTCGGGCGGCCCTTTCACTCTTTAACGATGAGGACCTGATGATGAATAAAGACGAAATCAGCGGCAACTGGAAACAGTTCAAAGGTAAAGCGAAAGAGCAATGGGGTAAGCTGACAGATGACGATATGACGGTCATCGAAGGTAAGCGCGATCAGCTTGTCGGTAAAATCCAGGAACGCTATGGCTACGCCAAAGATCAGGCGGAGAAAGAAGTCGGCGACTGGGAAAAGCGTAACGACTATCGCTGGTAGACCGGTAATACCCGCAAGTACAAGGATGTACACCTGAGGGCGGCCCTGAGCCGCCTTATTTATTACCGTTAGCGCGGTTTTTTCTTTACCAGAATGGAGTGGTCATGCTGGCAGGCATCCTGATGGCTGCATGATTCGACCTCCACGCACGCAGAGCATAATCCGTGTGCTTCAATCACATTATGGCGCAGGGCGAAGCCCATTTTGGCTGCCAGCGTATGCATAATGTCTTCAACACCTTCCGCACACTCTTCTTTCACCACGCCACAGCGGTCGCAGATAAACATGGCCGAGGTATGGGTCGGCTGATCAAACAAATGGCACAGCACATAGCTGTTAGTTGATTCGACCTTGTGCACAAAGCCCTGCTCCAGCAGGAAATCCAGCGCGCGATAGACGGTAGGCGGCTTGGCCTGCGGCTCGCTTTCGCGCAGCAGGTCGAGTAAATCATACGCACTGATTGCACCTTGTTGCAGGCTCATCAAACGCAATACCTCAAGGCGCTGTGGGGTCAGGCGCACATTGCGTTGCGCACAAAGCTTCTCAGCTTGCGCCAGCAGCTCTTTTGTGGACTTATCCATTTAGCACCTCGGCTGTATATGGGATGGAAAACCCTCACTTTATCATGTTCTGATAAAAACACCGAGAGCCGCCAGGTGTGCTATACCTGACGCATTGCAATCCGGGGAAACACCTGATGAAAAGACCTGACTGTATTCGACACTGGCGCGATGTAGAAGGCGCAGATGATTCTACTTATCCCGACAGCACTGAGCGTTTTTCCATTGGCGCACCGCTGGCCCGTAAACTTGGCCTGGGGCGGATTGGTATCCATCACGAACGCCTGCCGCCCGGGCGACGTACCTCGTATCCCCATGCGGAAAGCGACGAAGAGGAGTTTATCTATGTGCTGGAAGGCTACCCGGAAGCCTGGATAAATGGCTATCTGTGGAAGCTGGAGCCGGGTGATAGCGTGGGATTTCCGGCCGGAACCGGGGTGTGCCATACCTTTATCAACAATACAGATGAAGAGGTCCGGCTGCTGGTCGTCGGCGAAGCCAACAAAAAGCACAACCGCATCTATTATCCGCTGAATCCGGTGTATGCCGCCACGCGGGAAGACCGGTGGGTAGACCATCCGCCGCAGTTTTTTGGCCCGCACGATGGAAAACCTGGGCGAAAATAATTTCCTCTTCTATAAATATTGAGGGCCATCACAAAAAACAACAGGCCCGGTGGTGATTTAACTTAGGGAAATAGCGGGTCTTTTTGTACTTATTCACAGCAATAGTTCGTTCCTGTTTGGGTGATAACAGACAGGGGTTATTTCATAACAGACTATTAGACGAGCATACTGTGAAGAAACATTTTAAATTTTCGGTGGTTAGCATCGCTGTCTCCCTGTTTATGGCAAATCAGGCGGGAGCAGCCAATACCTGGACAGAAGCGCGCAGCGACGCGATGGGTGGCACGGGCGTAGCGGCGGGCAGCTATGGCAGCGGGGTGTTAATCAACCCGGCATTGCTGGCAAAAGCGAAACCTGACGATGACGTCACCCTCATTTTACCCTCAATTGGTGCGCAGATTTCTGATAAGGACAATCTGCGGGATAAGATTGATGACATCAGCGATGACGTGAACCGTTATCGCAACACGCTGGATAGTATCAATCTTATCGATCTGTTAAATCCTCTAAGCCCTGCATCGCGGGAGGTTTCTTCTGCGGCAGGCGACTTGGCCGATCAGCTGGATTCACTGAAAGGAAAAACCGCCAGCGGTAAAGCGGGTGGTGGGATCGCTGTAAGCATTCCTAATGACGTGCTCTCGGTGGCCTTTGTGGCAAAAGCCAACGCGCGTGCACGCGTGAGTTCTTACATCGATCAGGGCGATATCGACAAACTGCGGGCAGTGGAAGCCGCGCCATCTGCTGTGTTTGGTGTTGATCCGAACGATCTGAAATCAAAAGGTTTTGGTCGCGCGGCCATTGTTTCAGACTACGGCGTGGCGGTGGCGCGTCAGTTTGATATCAGCGGTGTGCCAGTATCTGTGGGGATCACCCCGAAGCTGCAACAAACCTGGCTGTATAACTACACGGTGTCTATCTATAACTTCAACAGTGATGACATCAACAGCAGCCGTTACCGTAACGACGACACCGGGTTTAACGTCGATGCGGGTATTGCCGCTGACTTTGGTGATAACTGGACGGTCGGCCTGACCGGGCATAACCTCTTCTCGCGCGATATCGACACCAAAGAGGTGGACGGCGTGCGCGATACCTACCAAATCAGCCCAGTGGTTACTGCGGGTGCAGCATGGCATACCGATCTTCTGACCCTGACCGCGGATGGCGATCTGACGGAAACCAAAGGCTTTAAAAGTGAAGAGAACTCTCAGTATGTGGGCGTAGGTGCTGAAGTCACTCCGCTGAGCTGGCTGGCGGTTCGCGCCGGTTACCGGGCAGATGTGAAGAACAACGACAGCAACGTCTTTACGGCGGGTGTCGGGTTCGCACCGCTCAACACGGTTCATGTCGACCTGATGGGCCTGTACGGTGAAGACGAAACCTGGGGGGCGGGAGCACAGCTGACTTTGACATTCTAAAAACAAAAGGCACCAGCAATGGTGCCTTTTTACTTATCCATGCGCCGCTTTAGTGAGCGTATCGCTGATCCACTGGTTAACGCTTTTACCTGACACTTCAGCTGCGATATTAATCGCAGAGTGAATTTCCGGCGCTATTCGTAAACTGATTTTCCCGCTCGCCGGGCGCAGGGGCTCTCGACCCTGTTCTGTGCAGTAAGCAAGATAATCATCAACGGCTTCTTCAAAGGCTGTACGGAGGCCAGAAACATTATCTGCATGAAAACCAATAACATCTCTTATACCTGCTACATGCCCAACGAAGCACAGGTCTTCATCACTGTAATCGATTTTTGCGGCATAGCCTTTATAAGTCATGGTGTTAATCATGGAGAGACTCCTGTTGCGATGAGAAAAGCCATTGCGTCGCGAACCTGGTAAACCTTCGCTTCTTTATCCGGATGAGGACGATGAAACGAAGCTACAACTCCATTAATTTCGAATCTCACCCTTGAGCCGTTACCTTCAGACATTTTTGCACCCAGCGCGATAAAAAGTGCTTCAATTTTGCGCCATTCCAGAGAACAAGGTGTTGGTAAAGAGAAAATTAACTGCAATGTTTTTTGGTGGCGGGCGTTCAATGTTTTCATCATTTGTATATTCCATTTAATGTTAATCCTCCGCCAAGTTGAGAATTATGATATCATTTTTTGATATCACATCAAGCCGAATCGTATCCTTTTTGAGCCTGTGCTATAGTAGCGCCCCTTTTCCACCAGATGCTTAAAACTTCGCCATGTCGTCAGAATCACAGACTGTTTATCCTGCACACCGTTTATCCATTGCGCCGATGCTCGACTGGACGGACAGACACTGCCGCTACTTCCTGCGTCAGCTCTCCCGCCACACGTTGCTGTACACCGAAATGGTGACAACCGGTGCGATCATTCACGGAAAGGGCGACTATCTGGCGTACAGCGAAGAAGAGCACCCGGTTGCGTTGCAGCTTGGTGGGAGCGATCCGGCCGCGCTGGCGCAGTGCGCGAAGCTGGCTGAGGAACGGGGTTACGACGAGATTAACCTCAACGTCGGTTGCCCGTCCGATCGCGTGCAGAACGGCATGTTTGGCGCGTGCCTGATGGGCAATGCGCAGCTGGTTGCAGACTGCATCAAAGCGATGCGTGATGTCGTTTCCATACCGGTAACGGTCAAAACACGTATCGGTATCGACGATCAGGACAGCTATGAATTCCTGTGTGATTTCATCAACACCGTTGCCGGAAAAGGCGAGTGCGAGATGTTTATCATCCATGCGCGTAAAGCCTGGCTTTCGGGCCTTAGCCCGAAAGAGAACCGCGAAATTCCACCGCTGGACTACCCGCGCGTCTATCAGCTGAAGCGTGATTTCCCGCAGCTGACGATGTCGATTAACGGCGGAATTAAATCGCTGGAAGAAGCCAAAGCGCATCTCAACCATATGGATGGCGTGATGGTGGGCCGTGAGGCGTACCAGAACCCGGGTATCCTGGCGACGGTTGATCGTGAAATCTTTGGCGTGGAAGGTGCTGATACTGACCCGGTCTCCGTGGTGCGAGCCATGTATCCGTACATTGAACGCGAGCTGAGCAACGGCACCTATCTTGGCCACATTACCCGCCACATGCTTGGCCTGTTCCAGGGGATCCCGGGGGCGCGTCAGTGGCGTCGTTACCTCAGTGAGAATGCACATAAAGCCGGTGCAGACATCGAGGTACTGGAGCACGCGCTGCGTCTGGTTGCTGATAAGCGATAAATTTCACCAAAAGATAGTTAAATTCACCACGCCCTGCACATTGTTGCGGGGCGTTTTGTTTTGATAACAATGAGTTAGGTTTGGCACGGTTTTTGTAATGCTCAATACATCATTGGGGCATTACCTGGGAGAGAACCATGCTCGAACTACTTTTTGTGATTGGCTTTTTTGTCATGCTGCTGGTGACCGGCGTATCCTTGCTCGGCATCCTCGCGGCGATGGTGGTGGCAACGGTCGTCATGTTTATTGGTGGGTTATTTGCCCTGACGATCAAACTGTTACCGTGGTTACTGCTGGCAATTGCTGTTGTGTGGGTGATTCGGGCGATTAAATCACCAAAAGTCCAAAATTATCAGCGCAATAACCGCTTTCGTTACTAAGGTATTGAGGGGTTCGTCACATACCTGCAACTTTTCCGGCATCATTGCTTAGAACAGAATAGGATTTAGTTATCGATTCTGTCACTATGACTGCCGCTAAAGAATTCATCGAGCTGTACCCTACATACAGCCGAACTAAAAAAAGAAAGGGCTTCCTGAAAAGGAAGCCCAATTTCTTTTTAGGGCTCAGGGAATTAGCAGACTCGACCCCTGCGTCACCCGACTCTCCAGCACCTCATGCGCGCGCTGTGCATCCGCCAGCGGATATTTCTGCGCATCTGCCACATCCACTTTAATCACCCCGCTGGCGATCAGTGAGAACAGCTCGTTGCTGGCTTCCTCCAGCTCTTCCCGGTTAGTGATGTAACCCTGAAGAGAAGGGCGCGTGACATACAGCGAGCCTTTCTGGTTCAGAATGCCCAGATTAACGCCGGTCACGGCGCCTGACGCATTACCGAAGCTCACCATCAGACCGCGGCGTTGGAGGCAGTCCAGCGAGGCTTCCCAGGTGTCTTTGCCCACCGAGTCATACACCACCTGAACTTTTTTGCCGCCGGTTATCTCTTTTAGCCGCTCAACAATGCTCTCTTCACGGTAGTTAATCACCTGCCATGCGCCAGCCTGCAATGCACGCTGTGCTTTTTGCGCATTGCCTACGGTACCAATCAGTTTCGCACCTAATGCTTTTGCCCACTGGCAGGCGATCAGGCCCACGCCACCCGCGGCGGCATGGAACAGGAATTGTTCGTCGGGTTTGATCTCGTAGGTTTTGCGCAGCAGATAGTAAACGGTCAGGCCTTTCAGGAACGAGGCCGCCGCTTGTTCAAACGAAATGGCATTAGGCAAAAGGGCGGCTTTATCGGCCGGAACGTTGTGCACGGAACTGTAAGCCCCCAGTGCCGATTGCGCGTACACCACGCGGTCACCTTCTTTAAGGTGCTTAACGGCGCTGCCCACTTTAATTACCACACCTGCCGCTTCGGTTCCCAGCCCGCTTGGCAGAGACGGTGGCGGATAGAGCCCACCGCGAATATAGGTATCGATGTAGTTGATGCCGATGGCTTTGTTTTCAACCTGGACTTCGTTTTCACCCGGTGCGGCGGGGGTAAACTCCACGGCTTTGAGTACCTCAGGGCCACCATGCTTGTGAAATTCAATACGCGTTGCCATGCTTCCTCCATAAGAAAATGTGGTAATCTTTCGACCCACTCTTTATCTCGGTAACTCCATTCACTATGGCAGGAAACAAACCCTTCAACAAACAGACTGAACCCCGTGAGCGTGATTATCAGGTCGCCGGGTTAAAAGTCCCGCCGCACTCGATTGAAGCGGAACAGTCGGTGTTGGGCGGTTTAATGCTGGACAACGAACGCTGGGACGATGTCGCCGAGCGCGTCGTGTCTGAGGACTTTTATACCCGTCCACACCGCCATATCTTTACCGAAATGGCACGCCTGCAAGAATCGGGCAGCCCGATTGACCTGATTACGCTCGCGGAATCGCTGGAGCGACTTGGGCAACTCGATAGCTGTGGCGGATTTGCCTATCTGGCAGAACTCTCAAAAAACACGCCAAGTGCGGCGAACATCAGTGCCTATGCCGATATCGTGCGCGAACGTGCTGTTGTTCGTGAAATGATTTCGGTGGCCAATGAAATTGCCGAAGCGGGCTTTGATCCACAGGGGCGCAGCAGCGAAGATCTGCTCGACCTGGCTGAATCACGCGTGTTTAAAATTGCCGAAAGTCGCGCGAATAAAGACGAAGGCCCTAAAAATATTGCCGATGTGCTCGACGCCACTGTCGCGCGTATCGAACAGCTCTTCCAGCAGCCGCACGACGGCGTAACGGGCGTCAATACCGGCTACGACGACCTCAACAAGAAAACCGCAGGCCTACAGCCGTCGGACTTGATTATCGTCGCGGCGCGTCCTTCGATGGGTAAAACGACATTTGCGATGAACCTCGTCGAAAATGCGGCGATGTTGCAGGATAAACCGGTTCTGATTTTCAGCCTCGAGATGCCATCAGAACAGATCATGATGCGTTCTCTGGCATCGCTGTCGCGCGTGGATCAGACCCGAATTCGTACCGGTCAACTCGATGACGAGGACTGGGCGCGCATCTCCGGCACCATGGGGATCCTGCTGGAAAAACGTAACATCTATATCGATGACTCGTCCGGCCTGACGCCAACGGAAGTGCGCTCCCGTGCGCGTCGTATTGCCCGCGAGCACGGCGGTATCGGTCTGATTATGATCGACTACCTCCAACTGATGCGCGTGCCGTCACTTTCCGACAACCGTACGCTGGAAATCGCAGAAATTTCCCGCTCGCTGAAGGCGTTAGCGAAAGAGCTACAGGTTCCTGTTGTGGCCCTGTCACAGCTTAACCGCTCCCTGGAACAACGTGCGGACAAACGCCCGGTCAACTCCGACCTGCGTGAATCCGGCTCCATCGAGCAGGATGCGGACTTAATCATGTTTATCTACCGTGATGAGGTTTATCACGAGAACAGCGACCTGAAAGGGATCGCGGAAATCATTATCGGTAAACAACGTAACGGCCCAATCGGTACGGTACGTCTGACCTTTAACGGACAGTGGTCGCGTTTCGACAACTATGCCGGCCCTCAATATGATGATGAGTAATTTCTAAGGAATTCAAATGCAAGCGGCAACTGTTGTTATTAACCGCCGCGCTCTGCGACACAACCTGCAACGTCTGCGTGAACTGGCACCCGCCAGCAAGCTCGTTGCAGTCGTGAAAGCGAACGCTTACGGACACGGTCTTCTTGAGACCGCGCGAACGCTCCCCGATGCCGATGCTTTTGGCGTCGCCCGTCTTGAAGAAGCTCTGCGCCTGCGTGCAGGTGGAATCACCCAGCCTATTCTGCTGCTCGAAGGCTTCTTTGAAGCCAGCGACCTCACCACCATTGCCGACCAGCATCTGCATACCGCGGTCCATAACGAAGAGCAGCTTGCCGCGCTGGAAACCGCTGAGCTCAGCGAGCCAGTGACCGTGTGGATGAAGCTCGATACCGGGATGCACCGTCTGGGCGTACGCCCTGAGAAGGCGGATGCGTTTTACCAGCGCCTGAGTCAGTGCAAAAACGTGCGCCAGCCGGTCAATATCGTCAGCCACTTTGCCCGTGCCGATGAGCCAGAATGTGGCGCCACTGAGCAACAGCTCGATATCTTCAACACCTTCTGTGAAGGCAAGCCGGGAATGCGCTCTATTGCCGCATCCGGCGGTATTTTGCTCTGGCCGCAGTCGCATTTCGACTGGGCACGTCCTGGCATCATTCTCTATGGCGTTTCACCGCTGGACAACAAGCCCTGGGGGCCGGATTTTGGCTTCCAGCCGGTGATGTCGCTGGTGTCTAACCTGATTGCGGTGCGTGAGCACAAAGCGGGTGAGCCTGTGGGCTACGGTGGAACCTGGGTCAGCGAGCGCGATACGCGGCTTGGCGTGGTGGCGATGGGGTATGGCGATGGTTATCCACGCGCTGCGCCGTCCGGCACACCGGTGCTGGTCAACGGCCGTGAAGTGACAATTGTCGGTCGCGTGGCAATGGACATGATCTGCGTGGATTTGGGGCCTGACGCCGAAGATAAAGCAGGCGATTCGGTAGTGATGTGGGGCGAAGGGCTGCCCGTTGAACGCATCGCGGAAATAACGAAAGTAAGTGCTTACGAACTTATCACGCGGCTCACTTCAAGGGTAGCGATGAAATACGTCGAGTAAGTTATGGCGTTCGCGTCCAGCCGCCCCGGGTGCCGCTGGACGCGATTCCGTCACCAGACTTATTTCAACACGTTGTAGATGGCCTGGTTGGTTAAATAATCCGATGCCAGCCCTGTTGCCGGGCTAAAGCGTGCGCCCTGCACGGAGGAGAACGGTTTTCCGGTGCTGCCCAGAGAAACGTAACGCTCGCCCTGATCGTTCTCAGAAACGGTGTACACCGTTTTTTGCATCTGCGCGAATTGCCCCGCATTACGCTGGTTCGCCTGATGCAGTTCCAGCAGCTGTAGTCCGCCCAGGTTCAGCGTTTTATCCAGGCTTACACCCCATCTTTGCAGGCACACTTCTGCGAAATGCCGCACGATCATTCCCGGTTCATGCAATACTTTTTCTCCACTATTGCCATTTGCGGAGGCATTGCCGACCAGCGTCGCGTGTCGCCCTGACATCGGGTAAATATGCACTGCCGTTGCGTTGTCGGTATCCGGAACCACGCACGAAAAGCCTTTCGAGCGCTCGTCTCTGGCATAGAAAGCCACATACTCTTTGACGTTGCGGCCAAGCGTGACTTTCTCCGTCTGGAAGTTCCCCATGCCCGGCACTGGATCGATGGCAAAAATGTTCACCGGAATAGTGGTCAAAAGCGGATCGGCCAGCATGGCATTGGCAAGCATATGGCAACTAATTCCCCCGCGGCTCCAGCCTACCAGGTTAACCTGAGTCGGCAGGACTTGCCCTTTGCGGAAGGTCTTGATGATCTGCTGCTGAAGCGCCTGCTGCGTCACTTTGCGATCGCCATAGTCATATTTACGCCACCAGAAAGAGCCGGTCACTTCGACGTCCTGGATGGGCACCCCCGCTTTTTTAAGCTGTTCATAATTCTCCTGAGTCAGCTTTTCGCGCTGCCAGTCAACGTGGCCTTTAATGATATTGATGGCATGCTGCACGTTTTCCTTCCAGCCGCTGCCCACAAGCTGCCCGCGAAGTTGTGAATAATCGCCGCTTTTTACCCAAAGCTCATCGCTTTGCAAATTACCGCTTCCTGGCCCATCAAGAATGACCCATTCGGCAAACTCTTTGCCTTTGTTGTTCGCGGCCAGTGTGGAAATTAATTCGCCACTCCAGTAATTAGCATGAGAATCATCGAATTTATTAGATCCGGTACCACAAAAAAATACTGTTAATGTCGTCATAAGTAACCTCGTTAAAATATTACTGTATAGGTGGATGACACAACTGCCTTTTAATAATAAGTGTCAGGTTTGTATTGAAAATATGCCGATAAGCCTGGGCTTTTTCTGATAGAAATAGTTTCTTGGGTTCTATTTTATTAAGGCTGTATTTTTCGTTAAGTGCTACTTAACTTCTTAGTCAGGGAATATGGCATTTGCCTTATGCCGAATGCTGTTTTTACAGTTCGGAAATAGCACTCATACTCATTTTCGGAAAAGGTTGATTGAATAATTCAAGGGAATGGAAATCACACGAGGTTACGTTGCAATGAATATATTGATGATCGATGAATTGCCGATCTACATTCACGGTATGAAGACTGAGCTGAAAAGAGTCATGCCGGAATGTACCGTTTTTGCTACAAACAGCTTTGAAGATGCACAGGTTATTCTGGCGTCAACGCCGGTAAACATTATTTTGCTCGACGGTGAAATGAAATGCAGTGATTTCATCCATAGTCTGACGTCCAATTGGCCTACGTTGCCGATTGTCGTGATGTTGAGAAAAGCGACAGACAGAATATTTAATTTTTACATTCGACAAAATGTAAAAGGTATTTTCACCAAAGAGCTTCCGGTAGAGAAAATCAGCCAGATATTAAGCATGGTCGCTTCCGGGGTTGTCTGCTTCCCCGAGCAGGCGGTGGTTCACCGGGAACAGCCCGTTAGCGCATTGCCGATCCACTCTCTGAGTCGTCGGCAGCAGGAAGTTCTCAAACTTCTGGCCAACGGAGGAACGAATAAGCAAATCAGCAGACAACTCAACATCAGTGCGGGTACGGTCAAAGTGCACCTTGAGTCAATTTTTCATCGGCTTCAGGTAAACAATCGCACCCAGGCTGCAATGCTCTATTTTAAATATATTGCTAATTAGGCGACACGCCGTAAAATTTCGTGCAGTGATTGTCATGTTAAATAAAAGCGCAACAAGTGGGCTTTGTTGCGCTTTTATCTTGTTTAGTGCGATTGTGATTTGAAGTAATAGATAACAACAATTAAGGTTCCGAAATCTTGTAGTAACCAAAAAGGGAAGCTGTCGCTCAGAATGTCAGCGCCTGTCAAAATAAACTTCACGTTTAAGCTGCTTTCGCCAAAAAAGCCAAACGCCAGTGCCGCTAAACCGATTTTACACAGTGTCGGTAAAGCGTGTACGCGTCGGCTGTAGGCCGCAAATAATATCAATAGCGACGTCACCAGATCGACAACAATAATAAAAGGCAGAACCCATCCGTTCATCATGTTAAGCATCTTATTCCCCATCAAGTTTGTTGTTATTTAAATCAGGCTGAGGAAGTGACTCATTTCTGACTTTGCTTTTGATCACGCTGGCAACGTCAAAAATATCGCGCTGTTCATGGCGACGAAAGAAGTTAGCCAGCCAAACAATCAGCCCATTGCTCATGGCGCCCAATATGTATCCTAAGCCCAGCGTAATATCGGCCTGGTTAAGATCTATTTTCAGCCAGCGGGCGGCTAACCCACCTAACGCTACCGCGGCCCCCATACTGATCCCACCAAAAATGATGCCCGCCATAAACCGGCTGTGCTGGTGCAACCGCTGTGGTTGCCAGAAAAAAGAAATACTTACACCACCAAATAAACCTGAAAAAGCCAGTAATGCTTCACTAATAAGCGTAGGGAGATAGATGTCAGACATGACGTTATCCTCAACAAGATAAAAACCCCGGTAAAAGGGGTTTTATCACCGTGACAGGGGCGGATTATTGGCAAGGTTCCAGCTCAGCCAAATGCTGATACGTATCGGTTGTGATAAACCGCTGTTGCCCGGAAAGGCTGTAAATCACGCGCTTAGGGCTGCGATAACCCTTCTGAACGTCAATATCAGCGCTGAGCCACTGCTGCTTTGCGGGCAGAGCCGGGTTTGCGTAGCTATCGCCGCCAATCCACTTTTTATTGGTAGGTTTTAACCCCCAGAGTGTCTCCGTCTCTTTGCCAGACCAGCCAAGCCGCCTTGCTTCGTCGGTAGTGATATAGCGATCGGGCAGGCGACCAAAGTTCTTGATATTGCGCAGTGTGGTCGCCAGGTCCGTCACGTCGTTAATCGGCGCGATGCCCTGCTCAGATAAAAACGTATTGGTCTCTTTAATTTCATCTTCACAGGTTTTCAGAGCTGCGCTGGCCTGTATCGCAGCAGAAAGGGTGACGGCCAGAACAGCGGCGTTTATGAAAGTACATGTTTTCATCGTGTTTTCCTTTTTAATTAACTGAGAAACAACTTCATTTCCGCCTCGCGGCGTCGGGTAAGGCCCGTCAACACTTTTCCGCCCGCTTTGTTCCAGCTTTTGAACTGGAGCGCTGCGCCGTCGATATCCCCGGTGTTAAATTTTTT
The DNA here is from genome assembly GCF_011752765.1 of Enterobacter sp. Tr-810. NCBI lineage: Bacteria > Pseudomonadati > Pseudomonadota > Gammaproteobacteria > Enterobacterales > Enterobacteriaceae > Enterobacter > Enterobacter sp. Tr-810. The sequence continues at coordinate 51,540 of NZ_VWWW01000008.1, forward strand.
CAGCAGGGTCGATTTCTTTAAATTGCCGACGCCGAGGTTGAAGGCAAACGACACCAGCGCATCGAACTGGCTTTGAGTTGCACTGTGGGTCAGCAGCTTTTTAACGCCATCCTCCGTGCGCTTCAGGTCTTTGCGCAGCAGGGTTTTGGCCTCGCCAGTGGTGATTTTGGTGAGTTTTTCCATCTCCTCTTTGAGGATCAAATGGCCGTAGCCGATGGTCCACAAACCCACGGCGTCGCGATAACGCTCCAGCTTCAGTCCTTCAAAATGGCAAATCAGCTCGACGCCTTTATCGCCGGTGCTTTCAGGTTGTTTTTGCATCATGGAGTCTCCTCTGCTCTGGGACGGGGAATGACTTTGTTGGTGTATTCGTCAATCAAACGCATCACGCTTTCCGGCGGGGGTAATGCGGTAAATTGCATCTCCACGTCAACGTGGCGGCTATCGCGTCCACCTTTGCTGTCGCTTGAAGGCGAAAGGCTGACATGAAAGCGACCAAACTCGTTTTCACCCGCCTGCTGCGACGGGGTTTGCATCCCTTCGGTGCGGATCGTGAGGTTGACCTTCATTTTTTCCAGCATCAGGCCGCGCGGGGTGGAAAGTGCGACCAGCGGCAGGTCGAAATAGTGCTTTTCATCCAATGCCAGCTGAATGGTGCGGGGGATCAGCGAGCCGTCGTCCGCCGGTTCAAAAAAAGGATCCAGCGCCTTCATATACTGCTGGGCGATCATTTCATTAGCTGCCGTCGCCGCGTATTGCATTCCCCGGGTAATATCTTCAAGCGTGACGGGTACGCCCGGAATATCCGCGGGAGGCGGTGGAGTATTTCCCTTTACCGGAGGCGGCGTTCCATCAGCCTCTTTCTCCGTCTTATTCTCTGGCTCCTCATCCTTGTTGCCGCGTAGCCACGTTTTAAAAGACATAATTCACTCCTGAAGTGAGGCCGCCGACGGCAGCCTCATGCGTTAGGGAAAAGCAATACTCTGCTGGCGGGCCGTTACTGCGCCGCGACAGGCTTGGTTTTGGCGTTGGTGAGATAATCAATCACGCGCTGCAGCGCTTCAGGCGGTTCCTGACGTTTGATCTGTGTGTGAATGGAATACTTGGCGCGGGTGTCGGTGGAGCGGGTTTGCTCCGATTTATGCGATACCTTGCCGGTCATTTTGGCTTTGAACACGCCCCAGCCGATGGACGCTTCAACGGAGGCTTCCGCTTCAGTGCTGCTGGAGCTGGCTTCGCTCTGGCTCACTTCCAGCTCGAAGTCGATGGTGCCGTCTTCAATGCAAATGATGGGGTGAGTGATGGCCGCCAGCAGCGGGATGCTCATTTTGCGGGTAACGCTGCCTTTATTAACGCCTTGCTCGTCCACCACGGTTTCGTCGTAATCAAACTCAATGGCGACGGCTTTACCGTCTTTAATACAGACGGAAAGCAGGAAATCGGTATACGACTTGCTGGCCTGAACCTGCGCTTTGATCATCGCCTGCAGCGGGCCGCCGATCATATGTTCCAGCGGCAGGGCGTTAATGACTGAACCAATAAATTGTGAATCCATAATGTGAACTCCTTGAATCAGTGAATGCGCGGATGCGCAGGATTCACATTACGGCAGGGGGAGATTGTGAAATATTGGGCAAATGACACGGGGCGAGAGTGCAAAAAACCTATGCCGATCGCAGGATGCGGGGAAAGGGTGGTTTTACGGGAGGTTCCGGTTTATTGTTGAAATCCCTGCCTCATCGATTTCCGGAGAACCATCGCGTGTTTCAGAAAGTTGACGCCTACGCCGGCGACCCCATTCTCTCCTTAATGGAGCGTTTCAAAGAAGATCCTCGCAGCGACAAAGTGAACCTGAGCATTGGCCTGTATTACAACGAGGATGGCATTATTCCTCAGTTACAGGCAGTGGCAGAAGCCGAAGCGCGTCTTAATGCTGTGCCACATGGCGCATCGCTTTATCTGCCGATGGAAGGGTTAAATGCTTACCGTAGCACCATTGCGCCGCTGTTGTTTGGGGCCGATCATCCGGTGCTTGCGCAAAAACGTGTCGCCACCATCCAGACGCTGGGCGGCTCGGGTGCGCTGAAGGTCGGCGCAGACTTCCTGAAGAAATATTTCCCGGATTCCGGCGTGTGGGTCAGCGATCCTACGTGGGAAAACCACGTTGCTATCTTCGAAGGTGCAGGTTTTAAGGTCGCAACTTATCCGTGGTTCGACAACGAAACCAACGGTGTGCGCGTAGAGGCACTGCTGGAAAAACTGAACACCCTGCCAGAGCGCAGTATTGTGCTGCTACACCCTTGCTGCCATAACCCAACGGGCGCAGACCTCACCAATCCTCAGTGGGATGCGGTGATTGAGGTACTGAAAGCGCGTAACCTGATCCCGTTCCTCGACATTGCCTATCAGGGCTTTGGCGCAGGTATGGAAGAAGATGCCTACGCGATTCGCGCTGTTGCCAGCGCCGGGTTACCTGTACTGGTCAGCAACTCGTTCTCTAAAATCTTCTCCCTGTATGGCGAGCGCGTTGGCGGTTTGTCTGTGGTCTGTGAAGATGCTGAAGCCGCAGGGCGCGTGCTGGGCCAGCTGAAAGCGACCGTGCGCCGTATCTACTCCAGCCCTCCAAACTTTGGTGCGCAGGTTGTAGCGACCGTTCTGGGTGACGATAAGCTGAAAGCGTCCTGGCTTGCCGAAGTGGAGGCGATGCGCAAACGCATTCTGTCTATGCGTCAGGAGCTGGTCAACGTGCTGAAAGAGGCCGTACCGGGACACAATTTTGACTATCTGCTTAAACAGCGCGGGATGTTCAGCTACACCGGTTTGAGTGCGGCACAGGTTGACCGTCTGCGTGATGAGTTCGGCGTTTACCTGATTGCCAGCGGCCGTATGTGCGTAGCCGGTCTGAATGCCAGTAACGTACAGCGCGTGGCGCAGGCGTTTGCTGCAGTGATGTGAGTATTCACTTACTTGCATGCTATATGTAGGCCGGGTAAGGCGAAGCCGCCACCCGGCTTTTTTTGTTCGCGTCGGTGCCAGTCATTCGCCCGGTGGCGCTGCGCTTACCGGGCCTACACGTTTCTTCTGCGCTTTGTGATCATCTTCTTTTTATTCCGCTCCATAAGCAAAAACTCCTTCCCTTCACCTGCCGCTGGGGTTATGGTCGGGTAGTTTTTTGACCATTCACTCAAAATAAAACGATAACAAACTGAATATTCAGGGGAAAATATGCGCAAGATCACACTGGCGCTCAGCGCCGCCTGCTTATTGTTCTCGCTTAATAGTGCCGTCGTTGCGCGAGCTTCCGCGCCCACACCGGTTTACACCGGAACCACCGCCGCCATCCTTGCTGAACAAGCACCGATCCACTGGGTTTCTGTGGCACAGATTGAAAACAGCCTGATGGGTCGCCCGCCGATGGCCGTGGGGTTTGATATCGACGACACCGTCTTGTTCTCAAGCCCGGGCTTCTGGCGCGGTAAAAAAATGTACTCACCGGACAGCGAAGCCTATCTGAAAAACCCGGAGTTCTGGGAAAAAATGAATAATGGCTGGGATGAATTCAGCATTCCGAAAGAAGTGGCTCGCTCGCTGATTGCCATGCATGTTAAGCGTGGCGACAGCATTTTCTTTGTGACCGGACGCAGCCAGACCAAAACCGAAACGGTATCCAAAACCTTGCAGGACGATTTTCTGATCCCTGCTGCCAACATGAACCCGGTGATATTTGCGGGTGATAAACCCGGTCAGAACACCAAAACGCAGTGGCTGGAGCAGAAAAATATCAAAGTATTTTATGGTGATTCAGATAACGATATCACCGCCGCTCGTGATGTCGGTGCCAGAGGGATCAGGGTGTTACGCGCCTCTAATTCGACCTACCGACCGCTGCCAATGGCGGGGAGTTTTGGCGAAGAGGTGATTGTGAATTCTGAATACTGAGGTATGCTGATTTTTTGTACAAATCAGGCCTGCCGGGTTTACCTTTTGTCGTCTTGCTGCACACTTAAAGAGGCAGGTACTCAGGTCGCGTTCAACCCATTTACAGGTGAGCAAAGATGACAATCTCGGAGATACTTCAATATTGCATGAATAAGCCCGGCGCAGAGCAAAGCGTCCACAGTGACTGGAAAGCCACGCAGATAAAGGTTGGCGATGTGCTGTTTGCCATGGTGAAAGAGGTTGAAGGTCGCCCGGCGGCATCGCTGAAAACCAGCCCGGAGCTGGCTGAACTGCTACGCGAGCAGCACCATGATGTCCGGCCAAGCAAGCATCTCAATAAAGCCCACTGGAGCACCGTCTATCTTGATGGATCGCTGCCCGGCTCGCAAATTTACTATCTGGTGGATGCATCTTATCAGCAGGCCGTTGAGCTGTTGCCGGAATCGACCCGACAACAGCTCTCCGTGTGACGATTACAGCAAAGGCTTGAGGAAACGTGCGGTGTGCGACGCTTCGCACTCTGCAACGGTTTCTGGCGTACCGGATACAAGAATTTCGCCGCCGCCGCTACCGCCTTCCGGACCGAGATCCACAATCCAGTCTGCGGTTTTAATCACGTCGAGGTTGTGTTCAATCACCACAATGGTGTTGCCCTGATCGCGCAACTGATGCAGAACGTCGAGCAGCTGCTGAATATCCGCAAAGTGCAGACCAGTGGTCGGTTCATCCAGAATGTACAGCGTCTGGCCGGTGCCGCGCTTGGACAATTCGCGCGCCAGCTTCACGCGCTGCGCCTCACCGCCGGAAAGCGTGGTCGCTGACTGCCCAAGACGGATATAGGTCAGCCCCACATCCATCAGCGTTTGCAGTTTACGCGCCAGCGCAGGCACGGCATCAAAGAACTCGCGCGCCTCTTCAATGGTCATATCCAGCACTTCGTGGATGGTCTTGCCTTTGTATTTAATCTCCAGCGTTTCGCGGTTATAACGCTTACCTTTGCACTGGTCGCACGGCACGTAGATATCTGGCAGGAAGTGCATCTCTACCTTGATAACCCCATCGCCCTGACAGGCTTCACAACGGCCGCCGCGTACGTTAAAGCTGAAACGTCCTGGCGTATACCCGCGCGAACGCGATTCCGGCACACCGGCGAAGAGTTCACGTACAGGCGTGAACACGCCGGTATAGGTTGCCGGGTTGGAACGCGGCGTACGGCCAATTGGGCTCTGATCGATATCGATAACCTTATCGAAATGCTCCAGTCCCTGAATATCGCGGTACGGCGCTGGTTCAGCAAGCGTAGCGCCATTAAGCTGGGTCTGCGCAATCGGGAACAGCGTATCGTTGATAAGCGTTGATTTACCGGAACCGGACACGCCGGTAATACAGGTAAACAGGCCAACGGGTAGTGTCAGGGTCACGTCTTTCAGGTTGTTGCCGCGCGCACCGGAGAGTTTCAGTACTTTTTCCGGGTTCGCCGCTACACGCTGTTTCGGCACCTCAATTTTGCGCTTGCCGCTCATGTACTGGCCGGTCAGCGATTCCGGCACTGCCATAATGTCCTTGAGCGTCCCTTCCGCCACGACCTGGCCGCCGTGTACGCCTGCGCCCGGGCCGATGTCGATAACGTGGTCTGCGGCGCGAATAGCATCTTCGTCGTGCTCGACCACAATCACCGTGTTGCCAAGATTACGCAGGTGGATAAGCGTACCGAGCAGGCGCTCGTTATCGCGCTGATGCAGGCCGATAGAGGGCTCATCCAGCACGTACATCACGCCCACTAAGCCCGCACCAATCTGGCTTGCCAGACGGATACGCTGCGCTTCACCGCCGGAGAGCGTTTCAGCCGAACGGGAAAGCGTCAGATAGTTCAGACCGACGTTCACCAGGAATTTCAGGCGATCGCCAATCTCTTTCAGTACTTTTTCTGCAATTTTCGCGCGCTGACCGGAAAGCTTCAGGTTAGTGAAGAAGTCCATCGCGTGGCCGATGCTCATGTCTGAGATGGTCGGCAGCGCGGTATTTTCGACAAACACATGACGCGCTTCGCGACGAAGGCGCGTGCCATCGCAGGTGGCGCAGGAGCGGTTGCTGATAAATTTCGCCAGCTCTTCGCGCACTGCGCTGGATTCCGTCTCTTTGTAACGGCGCTCCATGTTGTGCAACACGCCTTCAAACGGGTGACGGCGCACGGAGGTATCGCCACGATCGTTCATGTATTTGAATTCGATATTGTCTTTACCGGAACCGAACAGGATCACTTTGTGCACGTTTGCGCTCAGGCTAGCCCACGGGGCTTCGACATCGAATTTATAGTGCTCAGCCAACGACTTGAGCATCTGGAAATAGTAGAAGTTACGCTTGTCCCAGCCGCGAATCGCTCCGCCAGCCAGCGACAGTTCCGGGTTCTGAATCACACGGTCTGGATCGAAATACTGCTGAACGCCCAGCCCGTCGCATGTCGGACATGCCCCCGCGGGGTTGTTGAACGAGAACAGGCGTGGTTCAAGCTCGCGCATACTGTAGCCGCAAATCGGGCAGGCAAAGTTCGCTGAGAAGAGCAGCTCTTCGGCTTTCGGGTCGTCCATGTCGGACACCACGGCGGTGCCGCCAGAGAGTTCTAGCGCTGTTTCAAAGGATTCGGCCAGACGTGTCGCCAGATCCTCGCGCACTTTGAAGCGGTCAATCACCACTTCGATGGTGTGTTTCTTCTGTAATTCTAGCTTCGGTGGATCAGACAGGTCACACACTTCACCGTCGATACGTGCACGGATGTAGCCCTGGCTTGCCAGGTTTTCCAGCGTTTTGGTGTGCTCGCCTTTACGCTCTTTAATGATTGGCGCGAGCAGCATCAGGCGTTTGCCTTCCGGCTGTGCCAACACGTTATCGACCATCTGGCTCACGGTTTGCGCGGCCAGCGGCACGTCGTGATCCGGGCAGCGCGGCTCACCTACGCGTGCAAACAGCAGGCGCAGGTAGTCATGAATTTCGGTAATCGTACCCACCGTTGAACGCGGGTTATGTGAAGTCGATTTCTGCTCAATAGAGATAGCAGGTGACAACCCTTCAATATGGTCAACGTCCGGTTTTTCCATTAACGACAGGAACTGCCGGGCATAGGCAGAGAGCGATTCAACGTAACGACGCTGTCCTTCGGCGTATAAAGTGTCGAAAGCCAGTGAGGATTTGCCAGACCCCGAAAGCCCGGTCACGACGATGAGCTTGTCGCGAGGGATAATGAGGTTGATATTCTTGAGATTGTGGGTGCGGGCGCCCCGAACTTCGATCTTATCCATTCACCTTTCCCGGTAGGAACACTGTTTGCCTGGTTTGTTTGAAGGACAACCGGCTGTCAGAAACGGCTAATTATGACACAAATTGACCTGTTTGAATATACAGTATTGGAATGCATTTTCTGATTCGCTGTGTAACAATGTTCAGTTCGCGAGAGAAGTCTGGAACGTGCTACGCAACTATCAAAGTGGCGTATGGAAATGGTACACTCGCGCGTTTACACTATTAAGAAACGTATTCAGGAGACACGAACATGGCCAGCAGAGGCGTAAACAAGGTGATTCTCGTCGGTAATCTGGGCCAGGACCCGGAAGTACGCTATATGCCGAGTGGTGGCGCAGTTGCCAACATTACGCTGGCTACTTCCGAATCCTGGCGTGATAAAGCGACCGGTGAAATGAAAGAACAGACCGAATGGCACCGTGTTGTGCTGTTCGGCAAACTGGCTGAAGTGGCGGGTGAGTACCTGCGTAAAGGTTCTCAGGTTTACATCGAAGGCCAGCTGCGTACCCGTAAATGGACCGATCAGTCCGGCGCTGAAAAATACACGACCGAAATCGTGGTAAACGTCGGCGGCACCATGCAGATGTTGGGTGGCCGTCAGGGCGGTGGCGCACCAGCAGGTGGCGGCCAGCAGCAGGGCGGTTGGGGTCAGCCTCAGCAGCCACAGGGCGGCAACCAGTTCAGCGGCGGTGCACAGTCTCGTCCGCAGCAGCAGTCTGCGCCGGCGCCATCTAATGAACCGCCAATGGACTTCGACGACGATATCCCGTTCTGATTTCTGTCAGGCATAAAAAACCTCGCAAATGCGAGGTTTTTTATTGTGCCCATCAGTACCCGCAGGAATGACTCTGTCAGGTAATCACCATCGGCCAGTCCGGCGGAGTGTGGCTCATTGCTTCAACCATGACGACTTTCACATTTTCCCAGATGGTTGCGATATCCAGCAGGGTGATGCCAAGCAAGCCCGTTGCAAACCAACATGCCGCGCCCAGTCCCAGCACGGTGCTGATCACCGCCAGGCCAGCGTAGTCAGATTTACGAAATTGAATATTCAGGGTGCTGGCTAAAAACATCAAAACCGCACTGAACAACGGCCAGCGCAGGAGAACCATGCTGGTGGTAATGGTTGCCATAAACCTATCCTCGAAAAGCAGACGAACGACTGAAACAGCGTTTTGAGTTACATAATATGTGTGAACTATATCACACTTGCTGTTTTATTCGCCAGTGTCAGGATGATGAAAATAGTTGCAGACATAGACACGAGATATGCTTTTGAACGCAAATGAAAATATATCTTTGCAGGCTAATGGTGGGCTTTCCCCACTCTTTGTAATGAATTCATTGAGATAGCCAAACCTCTGCAATATTTCAAAAGTTGTATAACGTTTACAGCATAAACCCTATAGATTATGCTTGAGTGGACAAATAAATGTACTCGTAGCTAATAATTCAGGTTTTTGAATTTTCTGGTTTTTTTCTGATGCGTATCATTTTCATTACACACAGAGTGTTATTTAATTATTCTGAATGTTTATTCAATAATTAATGTTTTTTTAATCTGAATATATGTTGCGGTCGGTCTATCATTTAATGACCTGCGAACAAATGATGAAAGAAAAACGATGCGATATTGTTAATGACAGTATGCAGGCGCTGCACGCACTGGCTAAGCTTATGCCACTGCTTAATTCTCAGTGCTCTTTATCGGAAATGCTGGACACCATTAACCGGGTTTTAGGTTCAACACTTGCCTGGGTCAGCGTTGATGACGATGACGGATTGCAACGGGTGGTGTGCGCAGGTGACGTCACCTGTCACTCTTTTGAAGTAACTGATTTTCTTGCCAGTACCACGCTGCAACGCCATAACCGGTCATGGCGGGTGGTGTACTGGAAAGAGCATATCGGCCGCGCACTTTTTCCCCCTCAGCACCCAGGCTACACGCAATTACAAAGCGGTGTTTTATGCAAACTCTCTTCACACGACTGGCACTGTAGCGGCTATTTCTTTTTAGCGTTTGATGAACGACTCAATTCTCTCCCGATCCTTAAAAATATCGTGGTGGTGCTGGTTGAGAAGCTAAAAGACTATTTTGAAGAAATTATTGCGCGAGAAAAAACGGCGCAAGAAATGCAGCGGGTAGTCACGCAGTATAAAACCTTGTTCGAGCGAGCCCCGGTGCTCATGAACTCCTTCGACAAACATAACCGTTGTGTATTGTGGAATGCAGAGTGTGAAAAAGTGTTTGGCTGGAGTATGGCGGAGGTCGCTGCGCATTCCGATCCGCTGGTACTTTTCTATCCTGATCCTGAAGAGCGCCGACGGGTGCGGGAGTCTGTGCATGTTTCTCCCCTAAAAGACATGTATGAATGGCATCCTCTGCGCAGAGACGGGATGCAACTGACCATTCTGTGGTCTAATATCTTGTTACCCGACAACTCGATTCTGAATATTGGTCTGGACATTACCGAGCGGAAAAAAGCAGAGCAGCAACTGGCGGTTAAGGCTACCACTGACGATCTCACCGGCTGTTTTAACCGCTCAGCAATTTTGCAGAAGCTTAAATCGGCGCTGGCGGCGAATTCGCGACAGGATGCCGACAGCCAATTTTGCGTTCTGATGTTCGACCTGGATTATTTTAAGCAAATCAACGATGAATGGGGGCATCTGGTTGGCGATGCCGCACTGATCCATTTTTGCGATCGACTACGGGAAATCAGCCCGGCCGGATCGGCTCTGGGGCGAGTGGGCGGTGAAGAATTTTTATTGTTGCTGGCGCGAACAGACGGCGATGCCGCAACACGACTCTCCAACCAGTTACGTCACATATTGAAGGCAAAACCCCTGCTGGTCGGCGACAGAAAGCTGGAGCTTGCTTTTAGTGCCGGTGTGGTTGAAGTGGGTCTGGGTCAACGCGATACCTCGGCATTACTCACGCGAGCAGATAAAGCATTATATGATGCGAAGCGTACCGGAAGAGGGAAAACAGTGCTGGCTTCTGATTATTTATAAATCGAATCAGGGATGACTTATCGCCAAATGGCATAAAATTTCATGTTCAACGTGTTCTTTTTTCATGCTGCCAATAGTTTAGCTTAATCACCGATCCTCTGTTGTGTTATCTTAAAACCTCCCGCTCAGACTGGATAATTATGTTCCTTAATAGAAACGGAACGAATACTTTCAGTTTGGCTTACGGGAGAATATTATCGGCATAACGAAAATTAAGATTTTTAATACTAAAAGTCAGTTGCTAACTTCGCATGATTCATGCAACGTAATCACCTGTTTATCAAAGCATCCGGCCTTCATTACTACAGGCGTGCAAAATGCAGGGATATAGGGCGGGAAATGAATCGTAGCGCACGGCGCAAGATGCTAAGGGTGGTAGGGATCATCATGGTAGTTCTGCTACCGGTGATGCTTGCGCTATGGTTTGCCCAGCTAAGAGCCGTAACAGAAACAAGTGCCCAATTACGAACATTTGCCGAGCTGGCGTTAGATAAAACAGAACTTGTAATTCAACAAGTTGACCTGGCGCGTGATGACGCCGAAAAATATCGGGGCAAATTGTGTACGCCAACACATCGTCAATATATGTTGAACGTTGTGCGTGGTCGTTTGTTCGTCGCTGATTTAATTTATGCCGAAGGTCAGAATTTTCTTTGTTCGACAGTTCTTACGCCTGAACACCCTTACTTAATATCTCCCGCCAATTACAAACGTAAGCCTGACGTCGCTATCTATTATTATCGCGATACGCCATTTTTTACCGGTTATAAAATGACGTATATGCAGCGTGGGAATTATGTCGTTGTGGTTAATCCACTTTCTTACAGCGAGGTGATGTCAAACGATCATTCGCTGTCGTGGGGAGTATATGACACCGTTACCAATGCATTTTTTTCAGTCAGTGCGCAGGCCAACGTTTCATTATTAAATTCGATGATTCGACATAAGGAATCGACATTTCAAAAAGATGAGCGTTTCTACACAATTGTAAATTCCGAAAAACGCCCTATTGCCGCCATCGTTTCGACATCGAACAAACGTTTTTATGAAACGCTCTATCATCAGGCAACTCTGACGCTGCCGCTGGGGATGATTTGCAGCATTATTATACTGCTGGTGTGGTCACGTACTCATCGTGAGCTCAATTCACCAGGGCGCTTGTTGCACCGGGCGCTGAATAAGCGCCAGTTGTGCGTTCATTATCAACCCATTATTGATATTAAAAATAACCGCTGCGTGGGTGCTGAAGCCCTGCTGAGATGGCCTGGGTTTAACGGTCAGATAGTGATGAGCCCTGCGGATTTTATTCCACTGGCCGAAAAAGAAGGGATGATCGAACGCATTACCGATTACGTCGTTGAAGAGGTCTTTAGCGATCTGGGTAATTTCCTGGCTGCAAATCCTCATCTTTATATTTCGATCAACTTATCGGCTGCGGATTTCCACTCTTCGCGCCTGATCGCCCTGATCTCGGATAAGGCCCGCTTCCACTCGGTTCGCGCACAGCAGATCAAAATTGAAGTGACGGAGCGCGGCTTTATCGATGTCCCTAAAACGACGCCGGTTATCCAGGCGTTCCGCCAGGCGGGTTATGAAGTGGCTATCGATGACTTCGGTACAGGCTACTCGAACCTGCATAACCTCTATTCCCTGAACGTCGATATCCTCAAGATTGATAAATCTTTCGTCGACACGCTGACAACCAACAGTACCAGCCACTTGATCGCTGAGCACATTATCGAAATGGCACAAAGCCTGCGCTTAAAAACCATCGCGGAAGGGGTGGAAACGGCAGAGCAGGTGAGCTGGCTGTTAAAGCGTGGTGTACAGTACTGTCAGGGATGGCACTTCGCGAAAGCGATGCCGCCGCAGGAATTTATGACCTGGCAGCAGCAGCCTTTACGCTAAACGCATTAATTCAACTGATGGCGATAATCGCTCGGCGTGCGGTCGAACTCGCGACGGAACACGCGGGAGAAGGTCTGTTGCGATACATAACCCAGATCCATGGCGATATCAAAAATAGGCCGTTGCGTAGAGCGTAACGCCTGCGCTGCCAGCAGTAGTCTGCGCTGACGAATGTAATCGCCCAGCGTTTGATGCATGACTGTGCGGAACATTCTCTGTAAATACCATTTCGAATAGCCCGACTTCTTAGCGACCACATCAATGTTCAACGGTTGGTCGATATGTTCATCAATCCATTCAATAAGTGTCTGAATAATTTGCTGATGCGACATAAGGTTGCCCCTCTGTAGATACAACTATCTCTGTTGATTCGTCGTTTTCTCTGCGGGGGAGTATAATTCCTCAAGTTAACTTGAGGTAAAGAGGTTTTATGGAAAAGAGATTACCGCGCATCAAAGCGCTCTTAACCCCTGGTGAAGTAGCAAAGCGAAGCGGTGTGGCGGTATCGGCGCTCCACTTCTATGAAAGCAAAGGGTTAATTAAAAGTATTCGTAACGGCGGGAACCAGCGTCGCTACACGCGCGATGTGCTCCGTTACGTGGCTATTATCAAAATTGCGCAACGAATCGGAATTCCCCTGGCCACCATCGGCGATGCGTTTGGCGTTCTGCCGGAAGGGCACACACTGAGCGCAAAAGAGTGGAAGGAGCTTTCCTCCCAGTGGCGTGACGAACTGGACAGACGCATTCATACCCTGGTGGCATTGCGTGATGAACTGGACGGGTGTATTGGCTGCGGATGTTTATCACGCAGCGATTGTCCATTGCGTAACCCGGGCGATAAGCTCGGCGAGCAGGGGACAGGGGCACGGTTGTTGGAAGAGGATTGAGGATATTTGGGCAGTTCGCCAGTAACGCAGTGAATGTAGGCCGGGTAAGGCGCAGCCGCCACCCGGCAAAAACACCGCACCCTATAAAGAACTAAAGCGCCACATAAAGGGCGCTTTAGTTTTTCCCGGTCTTTGTCTTTCACTCTATCCCGCTGGTTCACGGGAGGGTTTCCCCCGACATCAGCACCCCTCATGTCGAGCAAGTTGGGGAGGTTCCGGATTGTGCTGACACTTTAATTCTATGCAAGGAGCTGATTTTCGCCAGTGCGGGAGTTCGCTTTTTAGCCAAATTATTTTCGCGGTGTTATTCAATTTTCTATAGTTAATCAGTATGAATCACAGGAGAACATGATGCTCACCGTACACCATCTTAATCAGTCGCGTTCACAGCGTGTGATTTGGGCGCTGGAAGAACTTTCTTTGCCTTATCAGATAGTTCACTACCAGCGCGAAAAGAACATGCTGGCACCTGCGGCGCTGCGAAAAGTGCATCCGCTGGGTAAATCCCCGGTGATTGAAGATAACGGACTGATCCTGGCGGAGTCGGGTGCCATTCTGGAATATCTCCAGGAAACCTATGACGCAGAGTTTCAGCTTAAGCCGCGGGATCCGGCGCATAAAGTGCAATACCGTTTCTGGCTGCACTACGCAGAAGGTTCGCTTATGCCGCTGCTGTTGATGAAGCTGGTTTTTGCAAGCCTGGGAAAACCACCTATCCCGTTTGGACTGCGGGCACTGGGGAAGGTGCTGGGGCAAGGGGTACAAAAGGCCTGGCTCAATCGACAGCTGGAAACCCACGCGCGCTATATCGAATCTTATCTTAGCGAAAACAGCTGGTTTGCCGGTGAGCACTTCAGCATGGCTGATATTCAGATGAGTTTTCCGGTTTTTGCGCTGCTTGCGCGAGGTGGCGTTGAAAACCTGCCACATATTCATGCCTGGAAGAAAAGGGTGGAAATGCGCCCAGGATGGCAACGTACTCTCGAACAAGGCGGGCCGTTCGATATTCCAGGCGAAGGCTGAAATGTTACTAAATTGCGCATAGACGATAACGTTTGCGCATACTCTGGTTAATTCTTCAGCGTCATAAGCTAATTTTAGCGAAAAACGAGAAAGTTAAGTTGAAAAGGGCGGTGATTAGGCTAGATAATCGTTTGCCTTAATTTGACCACCCGTTTTGTAAGCGCGGAGCTAAACGTTTGCTTTTTTTGTGACGCCCCTATTCGTCACAAACGTAGCACAAGGATTTGACGTTTTGCTGGCAGTGGAGTCTCCACCACGTTTACGGACTTTCTATAAAAACTCTCAGGGGATGTTTTCTATGTCTACGCCATCTGCGCGTACTGGCGGTTCACTTGACGCCATGTTTAAAATTTCTGCACGCGGCAGCACCGTGCGCCAGGAAGTCGTTGCCGGTCTGACAACGTTTCTGGCGATGGTTTATTCCGTCATCGTTGTGCCGGGGATGCTCGGTAAAGCGGGCTTCCCGCCTGCGGCGGTTTTTGTTGCCACCTGCCTCGTGGCCGGTGTGGGTTCCATCGTGATGGGCCTGTGGGCGAACCTGCCACTGGCCATCGGCTGCGCTATCTCTCTGACCGCATTTACCGCATTCAGCCTGGTACTGGGTCAGCACATCAGCGTGCCTGTTGCGCTCGGCGCCGTGTTCCTGATGGGTGTCCTGTTTACGGTTATCTCCGCAACCGGCATTCGTAGCTGGATTTTGCGCAACCTGCCGCAAGGTGTGGCGCACGGTACCGGTATTGGTATCGGCCTGTTCCTGCTGCTGATCGCGGCTAACGGTGTTGGCCTGGTTATCAAAAACCCACTGGACGGCCTGCCGGTTGCCCTGGGTCACTTCGCCAGCTTCCCTGTTATCATGTCTCTGATTGGCCTTGCGGTGATTATCGGTCTGGAAAAACTGAAAGTTCCGGGCGGTATCCTGCTGACCATTATCGGTGTTTCCGTTGTTGGCCTGATTTTCGATCCGAACGTTCATTTCTCCGGTATCTTCGCCATGCCATCCCTGAGCGATGACAAAGGCAACTCCCTGATTGGTAGCCTGGATATCGTTGGTGCGCTGAACCCGGTGATCCTGCCAAGCGTACTGGCGCTGGTGATGACGGCGGTGTTTGATGCCACCGGTACTATCCGTGCGGTAGCAGGCCAGGCGAATCTGCTGGACAAAGACGGCCAGATTATCGACGGCGGTAAAGCACTGACCACCGACTCCCTGAGCAGCGTTTTCTCAGGCCTGGTAGGTGCAGCGCCAGCAGCGGTGTACATCGAGTCCGCAGCGGGCACGGCGGCAGGCGGTAAAACCGGCCTGACAGCCATCACCGTTGGCGTGTTGTTCCTGCTGATCCTGTTCCTCTCCCCGCTTTCTTACCTGGTACCTGCGTATGCAACGGCTCCGGCGCTGATGTATGTCGGCCTGCTGATGCTGAGCAACGTGGCTAAAATCGATTTCGCAGATTTCGTTGATGCCATGTCAGGCCTGATTACTGCGGTGTTCATCGTGCTGACCTGTAACATCGTTACCGGCATCATGATCGGTTTCGCATCGCTGGTGATTGGCCGCCTGGTATCCGGTGAGTGGCGTAAGCTGAACATCGGTACTGTGGTCATCGCCATTGCACTGGTCGCGTTCTACGCGGGTGGCTGGGCGATTTAAGTTATCGATTTATGCGAAAACGGGTGGCTTTGGCCGCCCGTTTTTATTTTCGGAACACACATCGTTGCCAATTGCGTTACTCTCTGGAAGATAGAATAGAGGCACGACGCCTTCCGTTGTACACAAGAATCATCGCAAACAGGGAACGCATGGAAATCTTCTTCACAATACTCATCATGACCCTTGTGGTCTCGCTATCCGGGGTTGTCACTCGCGTACTGCCGTTTCAGTTACCCCTGCCATTAATGCAAATTGCCATTGGTGCGCTGCTGGCATGGCCGACCTTTGGTTTACACGTCGAGTTCGACCCGGAATTGTTCCTCGTACTGTTTATCCCGCCGCTGCTGTTTGCTGATGGCTGGAAAACCCCGACGCGCGAATTCCTGGAGCACGGGCGAGAGATCTTCGGCCTGGCGCTGGCGCTGGTGGTAGTAACCGTGGTGGGGATAGGGTTCCTGATTTACTGGGCGGTGCCGGGTATCCCGCTGATCCCGGCCTTTGCGCTGGCGGCGGTGCTATCGCCCACCGATGCCGTGGCGCTTTCCGGCATTGTCGGTGAAGGCCGTATTCCGAAGAAAATTATGGGCATCTTGCAGGGTGAGGCGCTGATGAACGACGCTTCCGGCCTGGTTGCCCTGAAGTTTGCCGTGGCCGTCGCGATGGGGACGATGGTCTTCACCGTGGGTGGCGCGACCCTGGAATTCTTTAAGGTGGCGATTGGCGGTATCCTGGCAGGCTTCGTGGTGAGCTGGCTGTATGGCCGTTCACTGGGCTTTCTCAGCCGCTGGGGCGGTGATGAACCTGCCACGCAGATCGTGCTGCTGTTCCTGCTGCCGTTCGCTTCTTACCTGATTGCTGAACATATTGGCGTGTCGGGCATCCTCGCGGCAGTTGCGGCAGGGATGACCATCACCCGTGCGGGCGTCATGCGCCGTGCGCCGCTGGCGATGCGTCTGCGTGCAAACAGTACCTGGGCGATGCTGGAGTTCGTGTTTAACGGCATGGTGTTCCTACTGTTAGGCCTGCAACTGCCGGGCATTCTGGAATCTTCACTGGTGGCGGCAGAAGCCGACCCTAACGTTGAAACCTGGATGCTGTTCACCGATATCGTGCTTATCTACCTTGCGCTGATGCTGGTTCGTTTTGGCTGGCTGTGGACGATGAAGAAATTCAGCGTGCGCTTCCTGACGAAAAAACCGATGGAGTTTGGCTCCTGGACCACGCGCGAGCTGCTGATTGCTTCCTTCGCCGGGGTGCGTGGGGCGATCACCCTTGCCGGTGTGCTCTCCATTCCGCTGCTGTTGCCGACGGGTGATGTCTTCCCGGCCCGTTACGAGCTGGTGTTCCTGGCGGCGGGCGTGATTCTGTTCTCGCTGTTTGTCGGCGTGGTCATGCTGCCAATCCTGCTCCAGCATATCGACACCGGCGATTCGACTCAGCAGCATAAAGAGGAGCGTATTGCCCGCGCGGCAACGGCAGAAGTGGCGATTGTCGCGATCCAGAAAATGGAAGAACGACTGGCGTCAGATGCCGAAGAGAACATCGACAACCAACTGCTGACGGAAGTGAGTTCACGCGTTATCGGGAACCTGCGCCGCCGTGCCGACGGGCGAAATGATGTGGAGAGTTCGCTTCAGGAAGAGAACCTGGAGCGCCGCTTCCGCCTGGCGGCGTTGCGTTCAGAGCGTGCCGAGCTGTATCACCTGCGCGCCACGCGTCAGATAAGTAATGAGACGCTGCAAAAACTGCTGCACGATCTGGATCTGCTGGAAGCGTTGTTGATAGAAAATCAGTAGTCTGTGCGGGCTGATGCCCTCACCCCAGCCCTCTCCCACAGGGAGAGGGGGAAGGGGCACTATTCAGACTGGACCCAAAACCCCTCACAACACTTCAGCCACGCCTGCGCGCTGTGCGACAAATAAACCCCTTCGCGCCAAATCATTCCTAGCTGCCAGTGCAAATCGCTCTCCAGCGGGATCCAGCGCAGGGTGTTTTTATCCAGCCGCTCGCAGATAGGCTGCGGTAAAATCGCAATCCCCACGCCTGCCTGAACCATGGCCGCCAGAAAGTCCCACTGACCGCTTCGCACCGCAATGCGCGGTTTCACGTTGTGCTGGTTAAACAGCGCCATCAACTGACGGCTAAGGGCAAAATCTTCGTTGTAGATAAGCAGCGGGTGCTCGCCCAGCAGTTCGGGTTTTACCGAATCTATCTTCAGCCAGTCGCCGGAGCGTGGCACCAGCACGCACAGCGGATGACTAAAGAGCGGCAGGGTGGCCAGCCCGCTCTCTTCCTCAACGGGAAGCGCAGTCATCGCCACGTCCAGCTCACCGTTGGTGACAGCCTGCTGCACGGTTAAGCCGCCGAATTCGGAAATTTTCAGCTCTACGCCAGGGTAGCGCTGGCGGAACAGGCTGATGGGCCCGGCCATCATCATCCCCACCATGGGCGGGATGCCCAGACGCAGCAGCCCTTTGGTCAGATGGTTAATATCACCAAGCTCCGCTTCTAGCTGGCGAAACTCCGCCAGGATAGCCAGCCCGCGTTCAAACACCACGCGGCCGGTATCGGTCAGCAGCAGCTTGCGGCCGTCGCGAATAAGCAGCGTACAATTCAGTTCATCTTCGAGGTTTTTCAGCATCTTGCTGATGGTAGGTTGGGTGACAAATAACTTCTCCGCTGCGCGGGTAAAACTCTGCTGGCGAACCACTTCGACAAAATAGCGCAGCGTTCTTATGTCCATGATTATTCCTCGAAACTATGTATTTGATGATTTTAATTCATTTCAGTCCATTACGTGTGGTCACTATACTGGCGCTTCATCGCATTTTTGAGGAAATCACCCATGGCCGTGGCGTTAAGTCGTGTTACGCCTGCCGTTGTGCAACGACTTCAGGTACCGGTTCAGGTACTGCTCTATGCCGCGCTGTTTGTTTTCGCGGAATATCTTGTCAGCTGGTTACACCTGCCTCTGCCTGCCAATCTGGTCGGGATGGTGCTGATGCTGACGCTCATTCTTTGCCGCGTTGTTCCCCTCAACTGGGTCCGCGCCGGCGCACGCTGGTTGCTGGCAGAAATGCTGCTGTTCTTTGTCCCGGCGGTGGTGGCGGTAGTGAACTACGCGCAACTACTGATGGTCGACGGCTGGCGCATTTTTGCTGTGATCGCCCTGAGCACGCTGATGGTGCTGGGCGCAACGGCCTGGGTGGTGGATAAAGTCTATCGCTTTGAAATCAGCAGGCAGAAGCATGACTAACTTTCAGATAAGCGTGCTGTGCCTGATTGCCACCCTGGTTATCTACTTTGCCAACAAGCGTCTGTATCGCCGCTTTCACGCCCTGCCGCTGATGCCGCTGGTGTTCACGCCGATCCTGCTGGTACTGATGCTGGTGTTCGGGCACATCTCCTGGCAGAACTACATTGGTGAATCCCACTGGCTGCTGTGGCTGCTCGGTCCGGCGACTATCGCTTTTGCGGTGCCGGTGTACGACAACCTGGCGATTATCAAACGCCACTGGATGTCGCTGAGTGCGGGCGTGATTACCGCCACGGTGGTGGCGGTGTGCAGCTCGGTCTGGCTGGCGCGGTTGTTTACCCTGTCGGATGAAATTCAGCGCAGCCTGGCCGTGCGGTCGGTGACCACGCCGTTTGCACTGGCGGCGGCCAAACCGCTCGGCGGGCAGCCGGATCTGGTGGCGCTGTTTGTCGTCGTCACCGGAGTCTTCGGCATGGCGGTAGGCGATATGCTGTTTCTGCGCTTGTCTATCCGCGAAGGGATGGCAAAAGGGGCCGGGTTTGGCGCGGCTTCTCACGGTGCAGGAACCGCACGTTCTTACGAACTGGGTCAGCAGGAGGGCGTGGTTGCAAGCCTGGTGATGATGCTGTCGGGCGTGGTGATGGTGCTGATTGCGCCGCTGGTGGCGTGGGTGATGTTTTAAACTCCCCGGCCGGATGGCCGGGGAGGAAGAGCAGGTTAGTGCGCGCGGCCTTGTTCGACGCCCAGGCCGGTTTGCGAACGGATAAACTGGGCGCGGAATTTTTCGCGTTCCAGGTTCCCCTCCGCTGTGTTATCGGTTGCGGAGAAGACCCAGATACCGATAAACGCCACGGCGATAGAGAACAGCGCCGGGTACTCATACGGGAAGATGGCTTTCTCGTGACCGAGGATCTGCACCCAAATCGTCGGGCCGAGGATCATCAGGATCACCGCCGTCAGCAGACCCAGCCAGCCACCAATCATCGCACCACGGGTGGTCAGTTTTGACCAGTACATAGAGAGCAGGATAATCGGGAAGTTGCAGCTTGCTGCAATCGAGAAGGCCAGCCCCACCATAAAGGCGATGTTCTGTTTCTCGAACAAAATGCCCAGCAGGATAGCCACAACACCCAGCACCAGCACCGTGATTTTGGAGACTTTCAGCTCATCGCGCTCGCTGGCCCCTTTACGGAAGACGTTGGCATACAGGTCATGCGAAACCGCCGACGCACCGGCCAGCGTCAGCCCGGCAACCACCGCAAGGATGGTGGCAAAGGCCACGGCAGAGATAAAGCCGAGGAACAGGTTACCGCCCACCGCGTCGGCCAGATGCACCGCCGCCATGTTGTTACCGCCAATCAGCGCGCCCGCAGCATCTTTAAACGCCGGGTTGGCCCCTACCAGCATGATGGCACCAAAACCGATGATAAAGGTCAGGATGTAGAAGTAACCCATAAAACCGGTGGCATAGAAGACGCTCTTACGCGCTTCACGCGCATCTGACACCGTGAAGAAACGCATCAGGATATGCGGTAAACCCGCGGTACCAAACATCAGACCCAGGCCGAGAGAGAGCGCCGATATCGGGTCTTTCACCAGCCCACCCGGGCTCATGATCGCTTCCCCTTTCGGGTGCACCGCCATCGCTTCGGTAAACAGGTTATTGAAGCTGAAACCAACGTGCTTCATGACCATAAAGGCCATAAAGCTTGCGCCGAACAGCAGCAGCACGGCTTTGATGATTTGTACCCAGGTGGTCGCAAGCATCCCGCCGAACAGCACGTACATCACCATCAGCACACCGACCAGCACTACCGCAACGTGGTAGTTCAGGCCGAACAGCAGTTCGATAAGCTTGCCTGCACCCACCATCTGGGCAATCAGATACAGCGCCACAACCACCAGCGATCCGCAGGCAGAGAGAATACGAATCGGGCCTTGTTTCAGGCGATACGATGCCACATCAGCAAAGGTGAAACGCCCGAGGTTACGCAAGCGTTCGGCAATCAGGAACAGAATGATTGGCCAGCCCACGAGGAAGCCGAGGGAGTAAATCAGGCCGTCATAACCGGAGGTGTAAACCAGCGCCGAGATCCCGAGGAACGATGCGGCAGACATAAAGTCACCGGCAATCGCCAGCCCGTTCTGGAAGCCGGTAATGTTGCCGCCCGCGGTGTAGTAATCATTACGCGAGCGTACGCGTTTCGACGCCCAGTACGTGATATAGAGCGTCAACAGCACGAAAATCAGGAACATGATGATCGCCTGCCAGTTAGTTGGCTGGCGTTGGACTTCGCCGGTAATGGCATCGGCTGCGTTTGCCGCAAAGGGAAGTGTGGCGGCAAGCGCCGTCAGGACTCGCTTCATGATGCTTTTACCTCACGCAGGACTGCTTTATTAAGACGATCAAACTCGCCGTTCGCGCGCCAGACATACACGCCGGTCAACACAAACGAAATGACAATCACGCCAATGCCAATAGGGATCCCGCGCGTGACGCTGGTCCCTTCATGCAGCGGGGTGCCGAGCCAGTGCGGGGCAAAGGCGATAAGCAGAATAAAGCCGACGTAAATAATCAGCATGATGATGGAAAGAAAGAAGGCAAACCGTTGCCGTTTATCGACGAGCTCCCTGTAGTGCGCACTATTCTCTATCTGCTGACAAATATGGTCATTCATCACAGAGTCTCCAGAGGTTCCCCTTCGTCTTTCGCGCCGCAGGTGCGTTGGCCGCACTCGACCACCCCAGTCACATAGTGAACTATGCTCCTGGGGATGTTCTCGCTTGCCGCCTTCCTGCAACGCGAAATCCTTTGGGGAGGGTTGTTTTTATTCCCTCTCCCCTATGGGGAGAGGGGTAGGGTGAGGGGTTACGAAGGCATTGCGATGGCCTGCTTCTCTTCGAGCAGTTTTTCCACCACGCCTGGATCGGCGAGCGTTGAAGTATCACCGAGGTTACTGGTGTCACCTGCCGCGATTTTGCGCAGAATACGGCGCATAATTTTGCCGGAGCGGGTTTTCGGCAGGGAGTCCGTCCAGTGCAGAACATCCGGTGTGGCAAGCGGGCCAATCTCTTTACGTACCCAGTTGCGTACCTCGGCATACAGCTCTGGCGACGGCTCTTCACCGTGGTTCAGCGTAACGTACGCGTAAATCGCCTGGCCCTTAATGTTATGCGGGATACCCACCACGGCGGCTTCGGCAATCTTCGGATGCGACACCAGCGCAGATTCAATCTCCGCCGTACCCAGACGGTGGCCGGAAACGTTCAGCACATCGTCCACACGTCCGGTTATCCAGTAGTAACCGTCTTCATCACGACGCGCGCCGTCGCCGCTGAAGTACATGTTTTTAAAGGTGGAGAAATAGGTCTGCTCGAAGCGCTCGTGATCGCCGAACAGGGTACGCGCCTGGCCAGGCCAGGAGTCGGTGATGACCAGGTTACCTTCGGTTGCCCCTTCCAGCGGATGGCCTTCGTTATCCACCAGTGCAGGTTGTACGCCGAAGAATGGGTTGGTTGCAGAACCTGCTTTCAGCTGGGTCGCACCCGGCATCGGGGTGATCATGAAGCCGCCCGTTTCGGTCTGCCACCAGGTGTCCATCACCGGGCATTTCTCGTTACCGATTTTCTTCCAGTACCACTCCCAGGCTTCCGGGTTGATGGGCTCGCCCACGGAACCAAGAATGCGCAGGGAAGAGCGGTCAGTGCCTTCGATGGCTTTGTCGCCTTCCGCCATCAGCGCGCGGATCGCCGTTGGCGCGGTATAGAGGATGTTGACCTTGTGTTTGTCGACCACCTGGCACATACGCGCCGGGGTCGGCCAGTTCGGTACGCCTTCAAACATCAGGGTGGTCGCGCCGCAGGCCAGCGGGCCGTAAAGCAGGTAGCTGTGCCCGGTGACCCAACCCACATCGGCGGTACACCAGTAGATGTCACCCGGGTGGTAGTCGAACACATATTTGAAGGTGGTTGCCGCATAAACCAGATAGCCGCCAGTGGTATGCAGCACGCCTTTTGGTTTGCCGGTGGAGCCAGAGGTATAAAGGATAAACAGCGGGTCTTCCGCGTTCATCTCTTCTGGCTGGTGCTGGTCGCTTGCGTTTTCAATCAGATCGCTCCACCACAGGTCGCGACCCTCTTTCCAGTCGATCTTGCCGCCGGTACGCTTGAGCACCACAACGTTGCTGACGCTTTTCACGTTCGGGTTTTTCAGCGCTTCGTCGACGTTTTTCTTCAGCGGAATACCGCGACCGGCGCGCACGCCTTCATCGGCGGTGATCACCAGTTTAGAATTTGAATCGACAATACGACCGGCAACCGCTTCTGGCGAGAAGCCGCCGAAGATGACGGAGTGAATAGCGCCGATGCGCGCGCACGCCAGCATGGCCACCGCCGCTTCCGGCACCATTGGCATATAAATCGCCACGACGTCGCCTTTTTTAATGCCCTGCTCCAGCAGCACGTTGGCAAAGCGGCACACGTCACGGTGCAACTCTTTATAGGTAATGTGTTTGCTCTGAGAAGCGTCGTCGCCTTCCCAGATGATAGCCGTCTCATTCCCACGTTCGGCAAGATGGCGATCCAGGCAGTTCGCCGCCAGGTTCAGCGTGCCATCTTCATACCATTTAATGGAGACGTTACCTGGCGCAAAGGAGGTGTTTTTCACCTTCTGATAAGGTTTGATCCAGTCAAGAATATGACCCTGTTCACCCCAGAAGATATCCGGGCTGGAGACGGATTGCTGATACTTCTCGTGGTACTGCTCCGGGTTGATCAGGCAACGGTCCGCAATGTTTGCGGGAATGTCGTGTTTATGGATTTGGCTCATGGCTTTTTTTCTCCTTGTAAGATGTTAATAATATGTCGCAAAAACGTTAATTGTAGGGGCTTTACAAGCTTTGTTTATTATTTGGGCGGCAGATCACGCATTGTTTGAATAGTGTGAAAAATGAGCGAATGAAACTTTGAAGGGAAATAATTTAGTTGAAGGATTATTCACATTTGTGCGGAAAAAAGCGTTTTTATAACAAAAGGTTATTTATAAGAATTATTACAAATTAGCGTCATAGCACCTTTTTGTAGTGAAAAGCCTCGTTCTTTAAGGCTTGCGCAGGATGCCGTACAAATGATACTCATACGCCGCGTTAAAAAATCCCATAAACCAACGCAACACAATTCATACCCTTTCAGTATGTTTCCATATTCATGCAGTTTTGGTGAACTGGATGCTTCATTGAGGAAGTCTGTTTCTATGAAAAACGTTAAAGTCAGCCTGGCCTGGCAAATCTTGCTAGCCCTTGTGCTGGGTATCCTGCTGGGGAGTTACCTCCATTATCATAGCGACAGCCGCGAGTGGCTGATTGCGAACCTGCTCTCTCCGGCAGGTGATATTTTTATTCATCTGATCAAGATGATTGTGGTCCCTATTGTTATCTCTACGCTGGTGGTTGGTATTGCGGGCGTGGGCGATGCAAAACAGTTAGGCCGTATCGGCGCGAAGACCATCATTTATTTCGAAGTGATCACGACGATAGCCATTATCCTGGGTATCACCATGGCGAACGTGTTCCAGCCAGGTTCCGGGATCGACATGTCGCAGCTGGCGACCGTGGATATTTCGAAATACCAGAGTACGACCGCGGATGTGCAAAGCCATGCGCACGGGCTGATGGGGACTATTCTGTCGCTGGTGCCGACCAACATTGTGGCATCAATGGCGAAAGGCGAAATGCTGCCGATCATCTTCTTCTCTGTGCTGTTTGGCCTGGGGCTCTCTTCCCTGCCAGCAACGCACCGTGAACCGCTGGTGACGGTATTCCGCTCTATCTCTGAAACCATGTTCAAAGTCACCCACATGGTGATGCGTTACGCGCCGGTAGGGGTGTTTGCCCTCATCGCCGTCACGGTGGCGAACTTCGGTTTTGCTTCCCTGTGGCCGCTGGCGAAGCTGGTTATCCTGGTGCACTTCGCGATCCTGTTCTTCGCGCTGGTGGTGCTCGGAATTGTGGCGCGCATTTGTGGGCTGAGTATCTGGATCCTGATCCGCATTCTGAAGGACGAGCTGATTCTGGCGTACTCTACCGCCAGCTCTGAAAGCGTGCTGCCACGTATTATCGAGAAGATGGAGGCCTACGGTGCGCCAGCGTCTATTACCAGCTTCGTGGTGCCGACCGGTTACTCCTTCAACCTGGATGGCTCAACGCTGTACCAAAGTATTGCCGCCATCTTTATTGCCCAGCTGTACGGTATCGATCTCTCGCTGTGGCAGGAAATCGTACTGGTACTGACCCTGATGGTGACCTCAAAAGGTATCGCAGGCGTGCCGGGCGTTTCATTTGTGGTGCTGCTGGCAACGCTGGGCAGCGTCGGTATTCCGCTGGAAGGCCTGGCCTTTATTGCCGGTGTTGACCGTATCCTCGACATGGCGCGTACGGCGCTGAATGTGGTGGGTAACGCGCTGGCGGTGCTGGTTATCGCTAAGTGGGAACACAAATTCGACCGCAAAAAAGCGCTGGCGTATGAACGTGAAGTGCTGGGTCGTTTTGATAAGACGGCCGATCAGTAATGTAACGTATTCTTCCCTCTCCCCTTTGGGGAGAGGGCTAGGGTGAGGGGATTTTACTCCCCGCTCAACGCATCAAACTCTTCACATCCCGTATCAAACCCTTCGGAACAACTCAGGTTTAACCAGTACAGCGCCTTCTGTTTATTCGGCGTGATAAAGCCTTTTTCGCCCTGCTGGAACAGCATTCCCGCCCAGTATTCGGCATATCCGGTGCGCGACAAAGACGAACTGCGTTTGAACCAGGATGCCGCTTTTGCATCGTCCTGGGCCACTTCAACACCGTTGGCATAAATCAGCCCCAGCAGCAGTTGGGCGTCGACTGCGGAGTCGCTATCAATATCTTCGGTGGCCGTTTGCAGCAATTTGATGGCCTGTGGGTAATCGGTTTTACCCGCCTGAGTGTTCACCAGCACGCGCGCCAGCATAATCGCACCGCGCTTACTGCCCGCAATGGTGGCCTGCTGGGCCAGCGCTTTGGCATGAGCGTAATCACCCTGGGTAAACTGGATTTGGGACAGTAACGCCATCGCATCGATATCCCCGCCTTTTGCCGCTTTCTCTGCCCAGAACGTGGCCTGCTTGCTATCGCCAGAACTGAAGTAAGTATCGGCCAGATAATACTGGGCATGGGCATCACCGGCCTCGGCTTGCTCTTTGTATTGATTGCCAATTTCATCTGCGTAAGCGAATGACGTAATAAGGAACAACAACAGAAAAAGTGGTTTCATGGATCGTTATCATCTGGGTACATGCCGCGCAGTATAATCGTGCGCACAAAATAAAAAAACGGGTGCATTAAGACCTCAGCATCCGACAAGCCGGGCGGAACAGATGTTCCGCCCGATGAGGTTAGCCTGCGAGGCAGGCTAATTTCGCCGCCACCTCCTGATGTTCACTCTTTATTGTCAGCTCGCACAACCTTCCGCGATTAATAAAGGTAAAAATCACGATGGTCAGGCAGATAATAAAGACAATGCCTAACACAGTTTTTAATGGCGTCATGCCTTTTACTCCTTGTGTAAAAAAGAATAAGAGGCTACCCTCAACTTGTTGGTTAGTTGAGGGGGTAGCCTCGGGTAAATGAAGATTTCCCGGGGCTTTCCACTTTCTGTCCCTCAACAATGCTTAAGACAGAAAGTCTTAAGCACCCGCCGCACATCTTATCTCTCTGAAATAAAATGCAAAGAAGTAATTCTTTTTTGCGTTAATTACATTATTTCTGCGAAACGCATTCCGCAATGAATATTGATAAAATAAATATATATATTTGAAATATAAAAGGGGTGAATATATCACCCCTGTTATTCACCGATTAATTAACGGCTTCACCCCATTGCACTTTCACGCAGACGGGCTTTCAGCTTGTTATATTCGTCGATGACATACTGTTCGGCAGCATGTTGATCGACAATCGGCTCTACGCGCACGGCGCAGTATTTATACTCCGGAGTTTTGGTTATCGGGCTTAAGTTCTCCGTCACCAGTTCGTTACAAGCACCGATCCACCACTGGTAGGTCATATAGACCGCCCCTTTGTTGGGTCGGTCACTGACCTGCGCGCGGGTGATGATGCGGCCTTTGCGTGAGTTCACCCACACCAGCGCCTCATCCTCAATGCCAAGGCGTTCAGCATCGGCGGTGTTGATCTGTGCATAGCCTGGTTCATCCGCCAGAGCGGCCAGAGCAGCACAGTTGCCGGTCATCGAACGACAGGAGTAGTGACCCACTTCACGTACGGTGGAGAGCACCATCGGATACTCGTCGGTGAGTTTATCGATTGGCGCGACCCAGTCGCAGGTGAAGAACTGTGCCAGTCCGTTCGGGGTGTCGAATTTCTCCTGGAAGAGATACGACGTCCCCTGATCGGCTTCTGACTCATCGCGGCATGGCCACTGGATATACCCCAGTTCACCCATTTTGTCATAGGTGGCCCCGTAGAAGTCCGGGCACAGATGACGCAACTCGTCCCAGATTTCCTGGGTGTTGTTGTAGTGCATCGGATAACCCATACGGGTCGCGATTTCGCTGATGATCTGCCAGTCGGTTTTCAGATCCCACTTCGGCTCTACCGCTTTAAAGAAGCGCTGGAAGCCACGGTCTGCTGCCGTATAGACACCTTCATGCTCGCCCCATGACGTTGACGGTAAAATCACATCTGCCGCCGCTGCGGTTTTGGTCATAAAGATATCCTGGACAATCACCAGCTCCAGATCCTCAAACCCTTTACGCACCGCAGAAAGCTCAGCGTCGGTCTGGAGCGGATCTTCACCCATGATGTAAGCCGCACGCACTTCGCCATGCGCCGCGCGGTGCGGCAGCTCGCTGATGCGATAGCCAGTATGCTCAGGCAAACTCTCCACGCCCCAGGCCTTCGCAAACTTCGCGCGGTTTTCCGGGAACTTAACGTACTGATAGCCCGGATAGGTATCCGGCAGCGCGCCCATATCACACGCACCCTGTACGTTATTTTGACCACGTACCGGGTTCACGCCGACATGCGGTTTACCAAGGTTGCCGGTCAGCATGGCGAGGCTCGTCAGGGAACGCACGGTTTCCACGCCCTGATAGAACTGGGTTACACCCATCCCCCACAGAATAGCGGCGGTTTTTGCTGCCGCGTACATCCGTGCTGCCTGGCGGATCTCCTGTGCGCTAACGCCGGTTATCGCTTCAACCGATTCTGGCGTATAGCCTTCGACAATTTTCTTATACTCTTCAAAGCCTTCTGTACGGGTGGCGACAAACGCCTGGTCGTACAGATTCTCCTCAATAATGACGTGGCCCATCGCATTCAACAGCGCAATGTTCGAGCCGTTTTTCAGTGCGATGTGCATATCCGCAATGCGCGCAGTTTCAATTTTGCGCGGATCGCAGACGATGATTTTC
The DNA here is from genome assembly GCF_011752765.1 of Enterobacter sp. Tr-810. NCBI lineage: Bacteria > Pseudomonadati > Pseudomonadota > Gammaproteobacteria > Enterobacterales > Enterobacteriaceae > Enterobacter > Enterobacter sp. Tr-810. The sequence goes on from NZ_VWWW01000008.1 coordinate 79,966, forward strand.
GCCCCGTTGCGTTTTGCATTAATCACGTGATTTGCAACGATAGGGTGAGAATCTGCCGGGTTATAGCCAAAAATAAACACGAGATCGGTGTTATCTATCTCGTTGATCGCATTACTCATTGCGCCGTTACCGACCGACTGGTGCAGACCTGCAACCGATGGGCCGTGTCAGACGCGAGCGCAGCAGTCGACGTTATTGGTACCAATAACGGCGCGCGCGAATTTTTGCATTACATAGTTGGTTTCATTACCGGTCCCGCGTGATGAGCCGGTAGTCTGAATCGCATCCGGGCCATACTTGGCTTTGATGGCGCTCAGGCGCGTGGCGACGTAATCCAGCGCTTCGCTCCAGGAGACGGATTCCAGCTTGCCACCGCGTTCGCGGCGGATCATTGGGGTTTTCAGGCGCGGGGTCAGGATCTGGGTATCGTTAATAAAATCCCAGCCGTAGTAGCCTTTCAGGCACAGCGTGCCCTGGTTGGTTTTCCCCTGTGCCGCCTCCGCCCGTACGATTTTACCGTTATCGACCACCAGGTGGATCTTGCAACCTGAGGCACAATAAGGGCAAACCGTGACGACTTTTTTCATCGCTTTTGCTCCAGTTAAACAGTTCTTTGCACCTATTATGCAGCTTCTATGCCATGTTTTTATTGTGGGTATACCCAGACTTTACGGCCTATTTCTGGACAAAACGCTGACGAAAAACAGGCAATCGTCAAAATTGACGTGTCGAAGGGGCAGGGGATGTGACCTGGATTGAAATTCCATCACGAAAAAATGGAATTGGCTGGAGCCGATTGCAGAATGGATCAGACTTAACTCTACTGCTCTGATGGAAGATGCGATGAAACCGGCGATTCTGGTGGTTGATGACGATACCGCAGTGTGCGAACTGCTACAGGACGTGCTTAACGAGCACGTCTTTACGGTGTTGGTTTGTCATAATGGCCAGGATGCCCTGAGCCTGGCGCAGCAGGAACCCAACATTGCGCTGGTATTGCTGGATATGATGTTGCCGGATATCAACGGCTTGCAGGTGTTATTGCAGCTACAGAAATTGCGCCCGGAGCTGCCCGTTATCATGCTGACGGGGCTTGGCAGTGAGTCCGATGTGGTGGTTGGCCTGGAGATGGGGGCCGACGATTATATCGGTAAGCCGTTTAACCCGCGTGTGGTGGTGGCCCGCGTTAAAGCCGTACTGCGCCGCACTGGCGTGCTGGCAACTGAAGCCGCTGCTCCGCGTGCACCGGGGATCGCCTTCAATGGCTGGACGCTGGATACCACCCGTTGTGAACTGAGCGATCCGCAGCGCAATACCGTGTCGTTAACGCAGGGTGAGTACGGCCTGCTGCTGGCGCTGACGCAAAACGCCCGCCGGGTACTGAGCCGCGAGCAGCTTCTGGAGCTTACCCACAGCGAAAGCGCCGAGGTGTTCGATCGCACTATCGACGTGTTGATTATGCGTCTGCGGCGTAAAATCGAGGCCAACCCGCATCAGCCAGCGCTGATTAAAACCATTCGCGGGCTGGGTTATGTGTTTGCCACCGATGTTTCCCACAACGAAAAAGCCGCTTAACGGTTCTCTTTGATAAACATCTGCAACTCTGCCAGCGTCTTCGCGCCATCAATGGCGTTGGCGGCCAGCAGGCTTGCCCGGGCGCAGGCGTGGGCCAGATAAATACTCTCTGCCAGCGGCAGCGATTCATGACAGCCATATAAAAAGCCCGCGCAAAACGCATCGCCTGCGCCCACGCTGCCAATGATCTCTTCTTGTTCCAGCATCCATGACGGGATCCAGCTCCCTGCTTCACCCGGTGTTTCACCCCAGGCACCTTCCGGACAGTGGATCACCACGCGCTGCCTGACGCCAGCTGCCAGTAATTGCGCAGCCGCTTCTGCAATGTGGGCGATATCCGGGGCATCGTTACTGTCGCGCATCTCCAGACCGCTAAACTCGCCGGCTTCCAGTTCGTTAATGACCAGATAGTCGAGATGGCGCAGAGCAGGGAGCACCAGCGGCTGATAGCGCGGGTCGCCCTTACGGGAGACGAGGTCGAGCGAGGTTTCATATCCCTGGTCGCGCATCTGAGCCAGCAGCCGCGCGCTGCGCGTGCCAAATTCATCGTCCGGCATATCCAGGCTGTCGAGCAACAGCAAATACCCCAGATGGAAGATTTTCATCGTGCCATCAAGCCGGTCGAAAGCGGGGAGATCCAACAGGCGGTTTGCCCCAGGCGAGTGAAAGAAGGTGCGTTGTCCGCTGGGGTCGGTCATCACCTGCGACATCGAGGTTGGGGCAAAGGTGGTGCGCTGTACCCGCTGACGGTTGACGTGATACTGGTCGAGCATCGCCAGAATGTAATCCCCGTCGCCATCTTCGCCAATCAGCCCCACCGCCTGTAGCGGCAGGCCGACATGCATTTTTGCCAGCGTCAGCAAAACGTTCAACGGCGCACCGCCGGTTGAGCGCTCGCTGTGGGTAATTTCCGCCAGCCAGCCGCGCTCCGGCCATTGCACTATCTGGTGAACATGATCCACCAGCATATTACCTGCGGCGATGATCCCTTTACGTTCCATTATGCCCGCCCCGCGCTACCGAAGATGCGCATCTGTTCGGCCACCGTGTCGGTAATGGCCTCTTCTATGCCCAACAGCAGCTCGGCAAATTCGTCATACAGTGGCTGACGGTGTGACATCCGGTGTTCCACCGACGCCAGTGCCGCCTGCGACATGCCGGTGTAGAAATTGATTTTGTGGATCCCCAGCTCAATGGCGCGGCGGAAGTCGGCATCGCTAATGCCAGAGCCGCCGTGCAATACCAGCGGCAGACCGGTTTGCTGGCGAATGGCATCCAGACGCGGGAAATCGAGTTTGGGCTCGCCTTTGTATTTGCCGTGCGCATTGCCGATCGCGACCGCCAGCGCGTCGATGCCGGTCAAATCGACAAATTCCCGCGCCAGGTGTGGATCGGTAAAGAAGGCTTCATCCGCATGGCCATACAGCGCGCCGCCTTCATCGCCGCCCACAGCACCCAGTTCGGCTTCAACGGAAACCCCCGCCGCATGACACATCTTCACCACTTCCCGGGTCTGGCGAATATTTTCTTCGTAGCTCAGGGTGGAACCATCGAACATCACCGAGCTGAATCCTAAGCGCAAGGCACGCACAACCGCGTCAAAGTGCAGTCCGTGGTCGAGATTAAGCACCACGGGGATATCGTGCCGTGCGGCCTCGAATTTGACCGCTTCGACAAGCGAGTCCAGCGACACATATTTAAAATGCACTTCTGCGATGTTGATGATAAAAGGCGAACGCTCCTGCTTTGCCGCGGCAAACAGCGCACGCAGGAAGTGGGAGTCGAGAACGTTAAATGCACCCAGCGCATAATGGTGTTCCCTGGCGTGCTCAAGACCGTCGGCAAGAGAAATTAATGGCATCATTCACTCCTTAAATCCGAAACAGGTTGTATTCGTTGCACAGCACCAGCACCGCCGGTTCGTCTTCTTCGATATTGTTGTAGCGGGCGACCGGCTGTAAAAAGTGATTGTCGTGTTCATCGTCATTGACCGACGACACTTCGCCGACCAGCACATCACCAAAACCGCGCTCGCCCCAGAAGCTGTGGTACAGGCCGGGCGTCAGGCAGATGCTTTCCCCTGGTGCCAGACGCAGCTGGCTGCCCGGCGCGTGGGTCTGAAGGCAGCCATCGATGGTCACGGTAACGTCGGTATTTTCGGTTTCTTCATGTGCCCCGGCGTTCCATAACTCAATAATCAGATTGCCACCGCCGCGATTAATGATGTCCTCGCGTTTACGCCAGTGAAAATGCATGGGAGTGACCTGGCCGTCACGCACGTGCATGATTTTTTCGGCATAGCATTTTTCATAAGGCATACCGTTGGGGGAGCCGTTGCGTAGCGTAAACAGCGTTAACCCCTGGGCGGCAAAATTGTTACCGCCAAACGCGGTGACGTCCCAGCCGAGCTTGAGGTCGAACACTTCACGCCATGCACCCTGATCAAGCTGCTGCCATTGGGTTGGCTGGAAGCTGGCAAAGGGCGGCAGGTGAACATCGTGCATGGAAAAGAACTGCCGCGTATGGCCGAGGATTTCATTGATTTCGGAGCGTTTCATGGGGACTCCTTGAAAACAGTTCCCTCTCCCGGTGGGAGAGGGTTAGGGTGAGGGCATCAGGCCGCCCAACCGTTACTTAACCGTCCATCCCTTATACGTACCGACGTTCTTTTTATCGATCATCGTCACCGGGATCAGCACAGGCTCTTTCGGCGCAGGTTTGCCCTGTAGAATGTCATAGCCGATTTCTACCGCTTTTGCCGCCATCACCTGTGGATCTTGTGCCGGGGTCGCCACAAACAGAGAATTTTCCCGTTTCAGCGCCTCTTCACCATCCGGCGATCCGTCAACGCCGACGATAAAGAACTCACTGCGTTGGGCCTGTTTTGCCGCCAGATCGGCACCGATCGCCGTTGGATCGTTAATCGCGAACACGCCGTCGATCTTCGGATTGGCGGCCAGCAGGGAGGTCATCACCTCCAGCCCGCCTTCACGGCTGCCTTTGGCGTTCTGGTTGTCCGACAGCACTTTGATATCCGGGTGGCGCTTAAACTCGGTCTGGCAGCCTTCCACACGGTTTTGTACCGCAGAAACCGGTGGTCCGTTGATGATCACCACATTGCCTTTGCCTTTGAGGCGATCGGTAATGTACTTACAGGCCATTTCCCCCGCCTGGGTGTTATCGGAAGTGATCGTTGCATCAGCCCCTTCCGCCGCCACGTCAACCGCCACCACGACGATCCCGGCATCTTTCGCGCGTTTTACCGCCGGGCCGATCCCTTTAGAATCCGCCGCGTTGAGGATGATCATGTCAACTTTTGCGGCGATAAAGTTATCAATCTGCGCCACCTGTTGACCCAGATCGTAACCGCTGGATACCAGCGTCACTTTGACGTTATCACCGGCCAGCTTACGCGCTTCCAGCTCGGCACCTTTGGTGATCTGCACGAAGAACGGGTTAGCCAGGTCACCCACCGTGACGCCGATGGATTTCAGGTCTTTCGCCTGCGCAAACGGAGCTGCGGCAAGCAGTGCGCCAGCACAGAGCGCGGTCACTAAGGGCTTCAATCTCATGCTGTATTCCTCACTCGTAGGGTTTTGTTGTTATGCACTTTGATGGTGTCGGGTACGGTATTTGTCGATCAGCACCGCAATGATGATCACCGCCCCTTTGATCACCAGTTGCCAGAAATAGGAGACGCCCATCAGCGTCATGCCGTTGTTAAGCGTCGCGATAATCAATGCGCCCACCAGCGTGCCGGTGATCGTGCCGATCCCGCCGACAAAACTGGTGCCGCCGAGGATCACCGCGGCAATCGCGTCCAGCTCATAGCCCATGCCTAAGTTGCCGTTGGCGCTGTAAAGGCGCGACGCGCTCATCACCCCGCCTAAGCCCGAAAGCAGCCCGCTCATGCCATACACAAACAGCAGTACCAGCCATACCTTGATACCGGTTAAGCGTGCCGCCTGCATGTTGCCGCCCACCGCGTAGATATGAACGCCCAGCGTGGTCCGGCGCAGGATGAACCAGCAAATCGCGATAACGGCCAGCGCGATCACCACCAGCCACGGCACGGGGCCGAGATAGTTATTGCCGATCCACTCAAAGTTGATGTTTGAGTTGATCACCGTTGTACCGTCTGCCAGCAGATAGGCCGCGCCGCGCAGGGCCGTGTAGGTGCCGAGGGTGACGATAAACGGCGGTAGCCCGGCAAAGGCCACCAGCGCACCGTTGAATAATCCCAGCACCATACCCAGCATCAGCGCCGCCGGAATCGACAGCATGGCGAACTCAGGGATCAGCGACACCACCATGGCTGCCACCGCCGTGGTGCCCAGAATCGACCCCACGGAGAGGTCAATCCCGCCGGTTAAAATGATGAAGGTCATCCCCGCCGCCAGCACAATGTTGATAGAGGCCTGACGGGTAATGTTGAGCAGGTTACTTTCGGTGAAGAAGTTAGGCGCGATAACGCCAAATACCGCCACAATCAGAATTAATATCGGCAAAATCCCGACCGTTTGCATCAGATCGCTCATCAGCATTTTCTTGGCGGAGGCGGATTTCGCCACCTGTTGCGGATTGGTTGAATTGGTCATGATTACACCGCCTGATGATGAGAGTCGTTCACGCCGGTAGCCAGCGTCATAATGTTTTCCTGGGTGATGTCGTGCCCGTGCAGCTCGCCCGCAATGCTGCCTTCGCGCATCACATAGACCCGGTCACTCATGCCCACCACTTCCGGCAGCTCGCTGGAGATCATTAAAATGGCCACCCCTTTGCGCGCCATCTGGTTCATGATGCGGTAGATTTCGCTTTTCGCGCCCACGTCCACGCCGCGCGTTGGCTCATCCAGAATCAGAATGCGCGGGCCTATTGCCACCCAGCGTGAGATCAGCAGCTTTTGCTGATTCCCACCGGACAATCCACCCGCCCGCACCTGGGAGTGGGGAACGCGAATATTGAGCAGGGCGATGGCATCATCGGAGATGGACTGGGCTTTTTTACGATTCAACATGCCGAAGGTGGCGTCGCGTTCAAGCGTCGCCATGGTGATGTTCTCCTGCGCCGCCAGCTCCAGGAACAGACCTTGCTCCTTGCGGTTTTCGGTCAGAAAACCAATGCCGTTATCAATGGCGGCGCGTGGGGAGTGGATCACCACCGGTTCGCCGTCCACTTCGATCATTCCGCCTGTGGCTTTGCGCACGCCAAAAATCAGCTGTGCCAGCTCGGAACGCCCGGCGCCAACCAACCCGGCCAGGCCAACAATTTCGCCGGAACGCACCTGAACGCTACAGGGCTGTACTTTTTTGCCGTCGGTCAGGTGATGCACGTTAAGACGCGGGCTGCCGAGCGGGATATCGCGCTCTTTGTTGAACAGGTCGCTTAACGGGCGGCCGACCATCATCCTGACCAGCTCAGACGCATTGAGTTTGTCGCGTGTCAGGCTGCCGACGTACTGCCCGTCACGCAGAACGCTGACGCGGTCGGAGAGCTCGTACACTTCCGCCATACGGTGGCTGATATAGATAATCGCCATCCCTTCATCACGCAGGCGCAAAATCAGCTCAAACAGGCGATGGGTTTCGCGCGAGGAGAGGGCGGCGGTGGGTTCATCCATTACCAGAATGCGGCTGTTGCGGTGCAGGGCGCGGGCGATCTCCACCTGCTGCTGTTCGGCGATGGTGAGTCTCATCACCAGGTCAGTCGCTTTGAAGTGTGCACCCAGGCGGTCAATAACGGCCTGAGCCTGGGCGGCCATCTCTTTACGCTGCACCAGCCCGCCGCGCGACAGTTCGCTGCCAAGAAAGATGTTTTCGGCAACGGTCAGGTTGGGAGCAAGCTGCATCTCCTGATAAATCAAGGTTATGCCTGCGGCCAGCGCATCTTTTGGACCTTTGATATGGAACGGCTGGCCGTCGATCAGGATCTCGCCGCTGGTGGCGGTGTAGGCTCCGGCGAGGATCTTCATCAGCGTGCTTTTACCCGCGCCGTTTTCACCCATTAACGCGTGGATCTCACCGGGGAAAACCGTCAAATCCACACCCTTGAGCGCGTGGAAATTGCCAAATGTCTTGGCAATGTTGCGCATCTCTAATACCGGGGTTCTGCTCATGGCGGATCTCCTGCAAATGTCGATATCCGCACTTCATCACAGGTTCGTAAATGCAAAATGTCAGAAGCTGTTCATATTTGTCATAGTTATGAATAGCTAATCGCCGTCACATTTTTCTTTTCCCTCTCCCCGTGGGAGAGGGCCAGGGTGAGGGCATCAGACCGCAAAGGAGCCTAAACAGATGCCATCACGCCGTCCCCCGTTCTTCGCCAGTGCCCGCGGACGCCTGCTGATTTTTAATCTGCTGGTGGTAGCGGTGACGTTAATGGTCAGCGGCGTGGCGGTGCTTGGCTTTCGCCATGCCAGCCAGATCCAGGAGCAGGTGCAGCAGCAAACGCTGGATGACATGACCGGCAGCATGAACCTTGCGCGCGATACGGCGAATGTGGCCACGGCGGCAGTGCGGCTCTCTCAGGTGGTGGGGGCGCTGGAATACAAAGGTGAAGCCGACAGGCTGAAGCAAACGCAAATGGCACTGCGTCATTCGCTGGAGCAACTTGCCGATGCGCCACTGGCCCAGCAGGAGCCGGCGCTGGTGGCGCGAATTATTCGCAGGAGCAATGAATTACAGCAGAGCGTGACGGGGATGCTGGAGCGCGGGCAGCGCCGGCATCTGGAGCGTAATGCGCTGCTCAGCTCGCTCTACCAGAGCCAAAGCTACCTGCGCCATTTGCAGGACATTAACCGCCGCTTCGACAGCAATGTGCCGGATGCGCAGCAGCTTATGGAAATGGACCGGCTTATCATCGCCGCCATCGAAACACCTTCGCCGCGCGCCACGGTTCAACAACTGGATGCGGTAACGGCAACCTTACCCCGCAGTGCCACACAGCCGGTGGTGAACATGGTACTGCCCGACTTTGTCAACGAACTGCGCAAGCTCGGCCCGTTGTCTAACCAGCTGGAAGAGAGCGATTTGTCTATCAGCTGGTATATGTTTCACATCAAGGCGCTGGTGGCTATTTTAAACAGCGACATCAATCAGTACGTTGAGCAGGTCGCGCAAGCCTCCACCCTGCGTACCGCCCAGAGCCATCAGGAGTTGCGCTCCATCAGCGTCTTTATCAGCGTGTTTGCTCTGCTGGCGCTGATTATCACCGGCTGCGCCTGCTGGTATATCTACCGCAATCTTGGAACTAACCTGACGGCGATTTCCAGAGCAATGTCGCGCCTTGCCCACGGGGAGCAGGATGTCTCGGTTCCCGCACTGCAACGGCGCGATGAGCTGGGGGAGCTGGCGCGCGCGTTTAACGTTTTTGCCCGCAACACGGCATCGCTTGAGCACACCACCCGGCTGCTGAAACAAAAAACCTCGCAGATGGAGATAGACCGCATAGAGCGTCAGGGGCTGGAGGAGGCGCTGCTGCACAGCCAGAAGATGAAGGCCGTCGGGCAGCTGACGGGCGGGCTGGCGCATGACTTTAACAACCTGCTGGCGGTGATTATCGGCAGCCTGGAATTAACCGATCCCGCCTCGCCGGATGCGTTGCGTATCAACCGGGCGCTCAAGGCGGCCGAACGCGGGGCATTGCTGACCCAGCGTTTGCTGGCATTTTCCCGCAAACAGTCCCTGAATCCCCACGCGGTTGAGATGAAACCGCTGCTGGAAAACCTCGGCGAACTGATGTGTCACTCGCTGCCCGCCACCATCACGCTGGATATCGAAGCGCAGTCCCCGGCCTGGCCGGCGTGGATTGACGTCAGCCAGCTGGAAAACGCCATTATCAACCTGGTGATGAACGCCCGTGATGCTATGGAAGGGCAATCTGGGGTGATTAAGGTTCGCACCTGGAACCAGCGCGTCACCCGCAGCGACGGACGCAGGCAGGACATGGTGGCGCTGGAGGTTATCGATCATGGCTGCGGGATGTCGCAGGAGGTGAAATCCCAGGTCTTCGAGCCGTTTTTCACCACCAAGCAGACCGGCAGCGGTAGTGGGTTGGGGCTGTCGATGGTTTACGGATTTGTGCGCCAGTCCGGGGGGCGCGTGGAGATAGAAAGCGCGCCGGGACAGGGGACCACGGTGCGGCTACAGTTGCCGCGTTCAACGCTTGCGCCCGTTCCCCGGGATGAGACGCTGGCAGCGGCCACCGCGGCAGACAGCGATCGGCTGGTGCTGGTGCTGGAAGATGAGAGTGATGTTCGCCAGACCCTGTGCGAGCAGCTTCACCAGCTAGGTTACCTGACGCTTGAAGCGGAAAGCGGCGAGCAGGCGCTGGACATGCTGAATGCTTCGCCAGATATTGGCATGTTTATCAGTGATTTAATGTTGCCAGGCGGCTTAAGCGGTGCAGAGGTGATTAACCAGGTGCGAACCCAGTTCCCGCAGCTACCGGTGCTGCTGATGAGCGGCCAGGATCTCCGTCCGGCGCATAACCCGCAGCTGCCGGACGTGGCGTTATTACGCAAACCTTTTACCCGTGTACAGCTGGCGCAGGCGCTACGTAAGGTGACGGCATAAACTGGCTGCGTGCGAGAGCGGCTGCCCCCTGCGCCCCGTTAAATGCCGATGATGAGGCGGTAATAAACCGCACGGCTTCATAAGGCAGAGGACGGCGCAGATGACGTTTAATACCGCTTATCAACACCTCGCGCGGAAAATCGGCCATATCCATCACTCCACCGCCGAGGATCACCGCGTCCGGGTCGAACAGATTCACGCTGGTGGCAATGGCGCGTGCTGCATGGTCGAGCAGCTGCTGAACAAAGGGTTCATCGCGAGCGGCGGTAAAGATATCGCCAATGGCGTACCCGCGCGGCTCTTGCTCATACCACTGTTTCAGGGCAATACCTGAACAGACAGTTTCCAGACACCCGGCGTTACCGCAGCCGCACTGGCGCGACATATCACCCTGCGGAATATGGCCGAGTTCACCCGCCACGCCGTGCGCACCCGTCCAGGGGGCGCCATTAAGCCACACGGCAAACCCCATTCCCGTCCCGAGATAAGCCGCCAGAACTTGTTGCTGCTGTAAGTTGTGTTGCACCACGTCATACGAGAGTTGCAGGTTAACGTCGCGGGAAAACTCCACCGGACAGCCCAGGGCCGCTTCCAGTTTCCCGGCCAGGTCGAGCAACGCATTTGCCTGAAGTGGTAAGTTTGGCGTTGAGATAATGGTGCGTTTGTCTTTGCCAACCAGAGCCGGGAACCCCATCACCAGGCCCCGGCAGCAAACCTGATAGTGCCGAAGCTGCGTACTAATCAACTCTGCCACGCCATCCACCACACCGGGGCGAATGACATCCGCCGTGCGCTGTTTTTCGCAGTGCAGCACGGTGCCATCGCCTGCCAGCAGGCAAAATCGGATATGGGTTGCTCCCATATCCACTCCGGCTACGACATCAGGCTGTTTTTGCATGAGGAACGACCTCGTTTCGTGCCGACAGGATCTGCCCGGCCATCAGCTGCCATGCATCGCCGATATTCTCAGCGTGGTTAAACAGACCCGAGGTGCCGACGATAAACACATCTGCGCCTGCGGCCATCAGTTTGTGATAGGTGCCCTGGTTACAGGAGCCGTCGATCTCAATTTCGTAGCTCAGCCCTTCGCGCTCGCGCCAGGCCTTCAGTTCGGCGATTTTGTCCAGCATTTCCGGGATAAATGGCTGTCCGGCAAAGCCTGGATCTACGGTCATCACGGTAATTTTGTCCGCCTTATGAATATAGTATTTCATTGCCTCAACCGGGGTTTCCGGGTTGAGGATCAGGCCCACTTTCATGCCGTGACGGCGGATTTCGTCAATCAGACGAAACGCCTGGCCGTTGATGGTTTCCGGGTGCAGGGTGATGAAATCGGCCCCGGCTTGTGCCAGCTGGCTGATGTAATCCTGCGGGCGGGTCACCATCAGGTGACAATCCAGCGGTTTGGTGGCGAGCTTCTTCACCTGGCTGACAAAAAACGGTGACAGCGTCAGGTTAGGCACAAAATGGCCATCCATGATGTCGATATGGAAGTAGTCCGCGTGCTGGTCAATGAATTCGATCTGTTCTTTGAATTTCAGCAGATCCATACACATCAGGGAGGGTGAAATTTTCATAGTGAATTCCTTACTTACTGATCAGTCTATCGAGGGCGACAGCGGCGATAATCAACCCGCCCATCACCACCAGCTGGTAATAGGTTTGTACTTGTAAGATGTTGAGTCCGTTATTGATGGTGCCGATGATAAGACCGCCAATCACGACCGAGAAAATGCGACCCTTGCCGCCGAAGAAGCTGGTGCCGCCGATAATGGCACTGGCGATGGCATAGGTTTCAAACCCCATCCCGGCCAGCGGTTCAGCAGCGCCCAGGCGCGCGGTTGAGACAACGCCCGCAAGTCCGGCACACACGCCGGAGATAATGAACACCACCAGGATGTGAAACTTCACATCGATACCGGAGTAAAACGCTGAATTCTTATTACCGCCCAGGGCGTAGATGTTGCGTCCGAGCCGCATTCGGGTGGTGAGGAACCACAGGATCACCGCCACAATCAGCGAGAAGATAACCGGCACCGGGATACCTAACACGCTGGCGGCAAAGAAGTTCACGAAGTCGAACGAGAAGCCGTACACCGAGTTAGCATCGGAAATCACCAGCGTAATGCCACGGAAAATGGCGTTAGTGCCGAGGGTGATAATGAACGGATGCAGTCCGGTCCAGTTCACCAGACAGCCGTTAATCGCCCCCAGCGCACCGCCGACCAGCACGCCGCCAATCAGCGCCGCGAGGAACGGGTCGACGCCAGCCAGCATCAGCTTGGCGGTCACCATGCCGGACAGCGCCAGAATGGCACCCACGGACAGGTCGATGCCCGCGACCAGGATGGCAAAAAACTCACCCATCCCAATCAGCACCGTCACCGAACTCTGGACAAAAATCTGGGTGATGTTGTTGGTGGTCAGGAAATATTCCGTCGACAGCGTGCCAAAGATGGCCACGATAATCGCGAGGATGAAAAAGGTGCCGTATTTGTCCCAGAACAACGCGAAGTTAAACGGCTTTTTCTCGGCCATATCGCTTTTCACTCTTGTGGTAATGCCCATGCCATGATCTCCTCTTCGCTGATGTTGTCGCGATTGGTCAGGATTTGCGTGAGTCGCCCTTCGCAGAACACGGCGATGCGGTCGCAGACGGCGATAATTTCAGGTAATTCAGATGACACCATCAGGATGACCTTTCCTTCGTCGGCCAGCCCGCGCATCACCTTGTAGATTTCGGCTTTTGCGCCGACGTCGATTCCGCGGGTGGGTTCGTCAAAAATAATGACGTCCGGGTTGCAGCACAGCCATTTGGAAATCAGCACCTTCTGCTGGTTACCGCCGGAGAGCTCGGTAATGTTTTGCTCAACGTTATGGCATTTCAGCGCCAGCAGCTGCCGCTGTGCTTCGGCGGTTTTACGCTCCTCGCTTTCGCGAAACAGACCCATTGCCCCTTTGTAGCCACCGCTCTTCAGGCTGTGGCTGATGGCCATGTTCTGGGCGATAGAGAAGTTGGGGAAAAAGCCGTTATCCCGGCGGCTTTCGGTGATGTAAGCCATCCCTTTTTTCAGTGCGTCCAGCGGCGAGCGTGGGGAGATGGTTTTGCCATTAAGGCGGATTTCACCGCTTGCACGTTTATCCACACCGAACAGGCAGTTCATCAACTCGGTACGCCCAGAGCCGACCAGCCCGGCAAAGCCGAGGATTTCACCGCGATTCACGCTGAACGAAATATCGCGCACTTTTTTCTTGTCGCGACTGGTGACGTTTTTCACCTCAAAGACCGTGTCGCGCTCGACGTTGCCGGTGCTCTCTTTCATGGCGTTAAAGCGGTTTTGCAGCTCGCGGCCCACCATCAGGCGCACGATATCGTCGTTGGAGACGTCGCTTACCATGCCACTGCACACGCTGCTGCCGTCTTTCATGACCGTGTAGCGGTCGCAAATGCGGCGAATTTCCGCCAGCTTATGCGAGATATAGACAATGGCCGTGCCTTCTTTGCGCAGTTGATTCATGATCAGGAACAGATAATCGACTTCTTTATTGGTTAACGAAGAGGTCGGTTCATCCATAATGATCACTTTGGCATCGAGCATTAAGGTTTTGGCAATTTCCAGCATTTGTTTGTGGCTGATGGATAAATTCGCCACTTTCTCATCTAAATCCACTTTTAGCCCGATGCGTAATAACATCATCGCGCCACGAATACGCATTTCTTTCCAGTCGATAAGATTGATGCCACAGACTTTTTTCGTCAGATGACGGCCGATATATAAATTCTCCAGCACGGTTAATTCATCAATGACGCTGAGTTCCTGATAAATAATGCCGATGCCCAGCTGTGCAGCCAGTTTATGATCGAGTTTGTCGTAATGGGTTTCATTAATAGTAATCGTGCCTTTGGTCGGTTCATGTATTCCCGACAATACTTTCATTAAGGTTGATTTACCGGCACCATTCTCCCCTAATAACGCGTGGATCTCGTGGGGATATATAGTTAAATCAACCGATTTTAATGCGTGAACCGGACCAAAGGATTTGCCGATCCCCGCCATGGATATATATGGCGTGACCATGTTTACTTCCTTCTCTGTTCACCCTCTCCCCGTGGGAGAGGGCTGGGGTGAGGGCTTTATTATTTCGTCACCAGAATTGAATCCACCAGCTTGAATTCAGGCGCTTTTTCCAGCGGGATCACCTTCCCGGTCTTTGCGGCATCGACCATCAGCTTCAGGCCGGTTGCCCCAATATCCGCCGGGTTTTGCGCCACGGTGGCGGTCATCTGTCCGGCATCCACCATTTTGCGGGCTTCCGGGATACCGTCTGTGCCAACGACCAGCACCTGACCTGTTTTACCGGCATTCGCCACGGCCTGTGCCACGCCCATGGCCATGGTATCGTTTGCGCAGTAGAACGCTTTCAGATTCGGGTTTCGTTGCAGAACGTTTGTCGCTACATCCAGGGCTTTAATGCGATCCCAGTCGGCAGGCTGGCTGGCAACCAGCTTGATTTGACTTGCTTTTTTGAAGGCTTCCGTCGCGCCGTTGCGGCGTGCTTCGCCTGATGCGTTACCGGCTTTCCCTTCAATAATAGCGACTTCTCCCCCCTGCGCACCGAGCTTATCGATAATAAAGCCGGCGCCTTTTGCGCCTACGGCCACGTTATCTGTGGTGACGAAACCTTCGACGTTACCACCGGCTTTTTTCAGGTTATCCATATCTATTTTTTCATCGAGGTTCACCAGATAAATACCCTTTTGCCAGGCGCGGGCCACGGGCATCACCAGATTCACGGACGAGAGAGGGGCAAAGGCAATGCCTTTATAATTTTTATTACTCAGGTCTTCAAAAAGCTGCAACTGAGACTGGAAATCACCTTCAGAAGGGGAGGCAAAAATATCGACACTGACGCCAAGGGTTTTGGCTTCATCTTCAATCCCTTTCTTCATATCCACCCAGAATGGATTGGAGAGTGTTTTTAACACCACCGCGTAATCGGCGGCAGCAAACGCGCTGGTGGATAACATTAAGCCCATAGCGGCGCCGCTGAAATATTTCAGATATTTATTCATAGCAGTGTTCTCAATGTAGGGTATATTTTTGTTGATCCCGTTTTTAAATGGGATCAACATTTTTATTTACTTCAGCGCACCCGGGGAAAAGAAATCCACAATTGCGCCCGTTTTTTGCATGTTTAGTGTGGCCTGTTCAATATTCTGTTGTGCTACGGAAACAAATAACGCATCTAATAATGTGAGTTGTAATATACGCGCGGAGGCGTTTCGCCCTAATAAAGGCGTCTCTGGTGCTGGCGAACAAATAATATAATCGGCAAGTTTCGCAATCGGTGAATGGTAGCTATGGGTAATACAAATAATTTTTGCCCCATTTTTTTTCGCTAACTCGACTGCGGCTTTCACATCGCTGGTACGCCCGGAGTGGGAGACAACCAGTACCACGTCACCTTCTTTCAGCAGCGATGCGGACATCATCATGATGTGCGCGTCCTGGTAGGACTGACAGCGCACGCCGATGCGTAAAAACTTGTGCTGGATGTCGGCACAAATGGCGTTGGAGCCGCCGACGCCGTACAGATCGCGCTGGTTTGCCTGAGCAAAGAAACGCGCCGCGCGGTGAATTTCATCCACATTAACAATCGACTGGCCTTCCATAATGGTGCGCAGCGTAATGTTAAACACTTTATTGACCACATCCTGTGGCGCTTCATCGAAAGCGAGCTCGGCAGGCAGCACCTGTTCGGATTGCGAAAAGTAGTCGATCAGCGCCGCGCGCAGGTTGCGAAAACCGCTAAAGCCCAGCAGCTTTGCCACTTTCACAATCATGGCTTCAGATACCAACAGCGTTTCGGCCACATCTTTGATAGCCGATGCACCGCTCATATTGCCTGGCTGAAGCAGCCAGTCGACGATACGGCTTTCGTTATCCGTCATTCCTTCCTGCTTCATACGCAGGTAAGGCGCAAGGCCGATGCCATTGGGTAACTCTTTTTCAAATTCTGACTGGCTCATCGCTCTCTTTTGTCCTTAAAAATGAAGACGACACTATATCACCACATCCGCGCGGGGAAATATGCTGGTTACTTCACAATAATTATAAATTCATAAAGTTTTATTGTTTGTGAAGTTTCTGCGTAACGCTGTTTTATTAATTCGTTTAAAATCATATTGTTGTATTGTTTTGCTTTGAATCGCTTTACACAGGAGAAGGCGAGAGGCTTCAGATTCGCTATTGAAATGTGAAAATCAGGGGTGTAGAACACGGACAGAACTCGATGGTTTTGGGGTTTTATTGCACAACAAACCGGTCTAAATCACAAAACTCATCGAGTTCGTAAAGTTAACCCATAGCGAGGCATATCATGAGAAGGATTGCATTTGGCTGCGATCACGTTGGTTTTATCCTGAAAGAAGAGATCATGGCCCACCTGAACGCCCGTGGTGTAGAGGTGGTGGATAAGGGGACGTGGTCACAAGAGCGAACGGATTACCCGCATTATGCCAGCGCTGTTGCCCAGGCCATTATCAACGGGGAGGTTGAAAGCGGTATTTTGATCTGCGGGACTGGCGTTGGGATCTCTATCACTGCCAATAAATTTCCCGGCATTCGTGCAGTGGTCTGTAGCGAGCCTTATTCCGCGCAGCTTTCCCGCCAGCATAACAACACCAACGTGCTGGCATTTGGCTCGCGCGTGGTTGGACTGGAGTTGGCAAAAATGATTGTCGATGCCTGGCTTGATGCGGCGTTTGAAGGCGGGCGACATCAGACACGGGTAGAGGCGATTACGGCTATTGAACGCGGGAAGAATTGAGATTCCTCCGCTACCTCCTGCTCCTGCCGTTCAATACAGTAAAGCCAGCCCCCCTGCGAGACTGGCTTTATGAAACGTTACTCTACTGCTCTGTTATTGGGTCTGCTGTCCCTGACCAGCCAACTGGCTCACGCCGATATCGTTGATGATGCCATTGGCAACATTCAAAAGGCGATTAATGACGCCTATAACCCCAGCAGCAGTAGCAGCGATCGCAGCAGTGATGACGACGAGCGTTATGACAGCCGTCGTTCCACGGATAGCCGACAGTATGACGACCGTCGCAGGCAGCTTGAGGATCAGCGTCGCCGTCTGGATGAACGTCAGCGCCAGCTTGATGACGACAGACGTCGCCTGGAAGATGATGAGCGGCGATTAGAAGAAGATTACGATCGTTGATTGGGTGCGGTCTGGTGCCCTCACCCCGGCCCTCTCCCACAGGGAGAGGGAGAAAGCCTTAATCCAGCACCAATACCATTCCGTCATACCCTGCCTCAACCCCGTCCGGCAGGGGGTTATCCATCATCCATACGTCGAACTGGTGGCTGATGTGCGTCAGTATCACCTGTGGACAACCAATCACCTCATTCAGGGCGATCACTGTATTTAAATCACTGTGATTACGTGGCGTTTCTTCACGCGGCGCGTGGCTACAGTCGATGATGATGACCTGCGGCTGGTTGTTGAGCAGAAACTTCACCGTTTTATCCGGTAACCCGGCGGTATCCGACAGCCACGCCACGCGGCTGTGCGCGCTTTCCAGCAGATAGCCGAAGGTCAGTTTTGAGTGATTGAGCGGCAGCGGGGTGACCCGCAACCCCTGAAGTTCAAATACTACGAACGGCGCAACGGTGCGGCTAAAATCGAGCAGCCCAGGGTGTTTGAAAAGATCGTCGCAGCCTTCTTCATCCGGCGGGCCATACACCGGAATGGTGGCTCCCACCCCCCAGCGCAGCGGGAACAAGCCCTGGACGTGATCCATATGATAGTGAGTGAGTAAAAACTGCTGGAAGCTGCCAGCTGGCCAGTCGTCCATCAGGTGCGGGATCCCCGCATCCAGCAGCGTTACCGCGTCATTGAATTTGACCACCGCGCTACAGGGGCGGCGGCGGTGTTCATCCTGCAAACGCGCCCGGCGACAGGCCGCGCAGTCACAACCAAACACCGGCACCAGCTGTGCCCCACCTGTACCCGTCAGCGTGATTGTCAGACTCATAACGCACCTCTACAGCGGTTTAGTGAACCGGAAATGGCTCTGGGTATACCCTTCACGAACGTAAAAGCGGTGCGCATTTGTGCGCTTCACACTGGTGGATAACTCGGTCAACTCAGCACCCGCCTGGCGAGCGTAGTCTTCCGCCCACGCCAGCAGCTGGCTGCCAATTCCCAGGCTTCGCGCCTGGGGCATCACCACCAGCTCCTGGATCTCACCAATCCATCTGGCGTGGTGCAGATGAAACTGCATATGCAGCCCAATCATACCGATAATCGTTCCGTCGAGCACTGCCAGCTGATAGTGCATGTTGCGGTCCTGAAGATTGGCGAGAAACCCCGCGTGAAACGCCTGATGGTCGAACTCGCCTTGTTTCAACTCGCAAATCAGGCCGTAGACGGCAGAGGCATCATCAGGCGTGGCAGGGCGAAGCTGGCACTCAGGCATGTTGTTTTTCCTTTTGACGGATAAGTGAGAGGAAATTATCCACTGACTGTAACAAACTTCCGTCGTTGTTGAGGATATGACATTGCGATGGGGTATAGCGCGCCGCCCGCTCCAGCCGCAGGTCTATCTCCCGTGCGTTTTCGCGCCCACGGTTTTGCAGCCGGCTTCGCAGAATATCTGGCGATACCTGTAAGCACACCGGAAGCAGCGCGGATTCGTATCTGGCGCGGGCCTGAGTCAGGTGTGCACGCGAACCGTTCACCAGCACGTCAAACCCGGCGTGGAGCCACAAATCTATCTCCACGCCAACGCCATAGTAAAAGCCGTTAGCGTGCCAGCTCAGCGCCAGTAAATTCTGCCCGGCACGGGTAAAAAACTCCTGCTCGCTCAGCGAGATATGGTTCTCACTTCCGGCGTTCGCCGCGCGGGTAATGTAACGATGCGCGACCAGCAGCTGCGAATGTTCCCGCTGGCGTAACGCCGACAGCAGGCTGTCTTTACCGGAGCCCGAAGGCCCCATTAACCAGATTAATCTTCCCATCAGAACACCCGTTTTCCCTGACGCCATACATGGTCGATATGGATGTGCTCGCCCTTACGATGCGCCAGCACCAGATCCGCACGTTTACCTTCACCAATCACACCGCGATCCTGAAGATGCAGCGCGTCGGCCGGGTTCTTCGTCACCAGACGGATCGCCTGCGACAGGGTGAAGGTGTTGCTTTCGTCATCCGCCACCCGGAACGCCGCATCCAGCAGGCTGGCGGGGTAGTAATCAGAAGAGAGGATATCCAGCAGGCCGAGCGAGGCCAGTTTGCTGGCGGCCACGTTGCCGGAGTGGGAACCCCCACGCACGATGTTTGGCGCGCCCATCAGCACGTTCATACCATGCCTGCGCGAGGCCTCTGCGGCATCGAATGTGGTCGGGAATTCGGCGATTACGCTGCCAAGCTGATGAGACTCCGCCACATGCTCATGCGTGGCATCATCGTGGCTGGCCAGCGCAATATTACGGTCACGGCACATGGCTGCAATGGAAAGGCGGTTAGGTTGCGACCAGCGGGCAGCCAGCGCGAGCTGTTCTTCCTCGTAACGCGCCATCTCGTCATTAGTGAGGGAGTATTTTCCCTGGTAGTACTCGCGATATTTTTCGATATTGGCAAACTGGCGCTGCCCCGGCGAGTGATCCATCAGCGACACCAGGGTGACGGGCTCGCGCCCGACCAGCTTCTCAAACAGCGGTAAGGTGGTGTGATGCGGCAGTTCGCAACGCAGATGTAGACGATGCTCGGCACGGTTCAGGCCGCGTTTTTGCGTCTCTTCCACGGCGTTGATCATCTTTTCCAGATTCTCCAGGCGATCGCCGCCGTCGCGCACGTCACCAATTGCTACCGCGTCCAGCACGGTCGTGATCCCGCTGGCGACCATCAGCGCATCGTGGCTGCTCATTGCCGAATGGGCGGGCCAGTCAACCTTTGGCCGTGGGGTAAAGAATTTATCCAGATTATCGGTATGCAGTTCGATAAGCCCCGGCAGCAGCCAGCCACCTTCACCGTCCATCGCTTCAGGCGCGCGGCTCTGGGTTTCAGCAAACGCGCGGATCACCCCGTCCTGGATTTCAATTGAGCCGCCAACCACTTCATTTTCCAGCACCAGCTTTACGTTATTAACGATCATGCGTTGGTCCCCATCGGGTGCAGTCTGTCTGCCACGCGCGAACGCACGGTTTCGTCGTGGAAGATCCCCACGATCGCCGCGCCGCGTGCTTTGGCCTGTTCGATCAGTTCAACCACGGCTGCGCTGTTCTTGGTGTCCAGCGAGGCGGTAGGTTCATCAAGCAGTAAAATCGGGTAATCGACGATAAACCCGCGCGCAATGTTCACGCGCTGCTGTTCACCACCGGAAAAAGTCGAAGGGGCGAGATGCCACAGGCGTTCCGGCACGTTGAGGCGCGTCAGCAGGCTCGCGGCTTTGGCGGCGCAGGTTTCACGCGGCACGCCCAGATCCAGCAGCGGCTGCATCACCACGTCCAGCGCGGAGATCCTGGGGATCACCCGCAGAAACTGACTTACCCAGCCGATCGTTGAACGGCGGACTTCCAGCACCTTGCGTGCCGGGGCTTGCACCAGATCCACCCACTCGTCATTGTGGCGGATGTGAATGTGGCCTTCATCCGGCAGATAGTTGGCATAAAGCGAGCGCAGCAGGGTGGATTTACCGCTGCCGGAGTGGCCGTGCAGCACCACACATTCGCCATTGCTGACCTCCAGAGAGGCATTTTGCAGGACAGGCAGGTGCACGCCGTTTTGCTGGTGGAGCACAAAGGTTTTACTGACATTTTCAACGTGAATCATTTTGGCCTCGTGGCGTTTTCTTGCCGGGTGGCGGCTTCGCCTTACCCGGCCTACAGGTGCGGTGTTTGTAGGCCGGGTAAGCGCAGCGCCACCCGGCAACAGCAACATCAGTTCTGCAAAACAGACGACACCAGCAGCTGGGTGTACGGATGGTGCGGATCGTCCAGCACGCGGTCGGTTAATCCACTTTCCACCACCTGACCCTGTTTCATCACCAGCAGGCGGTCGGCCAGCAGGCGTGCAACACCCAGATCGTGGGTAACAATCACCACGGCAAGGTTCAGCTCTACCACCAGGCCGCGCAGCAGGTCGAGCAGGCGAGCCTGCACAGAAACGTCCAGCCCCCCGGTTGGCTCATCCATAAATACCAGCTTCGGGTGTGTGACCAGGTTGCGGGCGATTTGCAGACGTTGCTGCATCCCGCCGGAAAATGTTGTCGGCAGGTCGTCGATACGCGAAGCCGGGATTTCAACTTCTTCCAGCCAGTGCTGCGCAGTGGCGCGGATATTGCCGTAGTGGCGCGCGCCGGTTGCCATCAGCCGCTCACCGATGTTTCCGCCCGCTGATACCTGGCGGCGCAGGCCATCCATTGGGTGTTGATGCACCACGCCCCATTCGGTGCGCAGCAGGCGGCGGCGTTCAGCTTCGCTCATCCCGTAAAGCGATTGGCCTTCATAGATAATGTCGCCATTCTGTGGCGTCAGGCGCGCAGAGATAGACTTCAGCAGGGTGGTTTTGCCCGAGCCGGACTCGCCGACAATCCCGAGCACTTCCCCCGGCCATAGCTCAAAAGAGACATCGCTGAAGCCTTTGCCAGGCGCATAAAGGTGGGTCAGATTGTTGACCGAAAGCAGCGGTTTCATTGGCCTTTCGCCTCGCTCTGTTGGCGGCAGAAATCGGTGTCTGAACAGACAAACATCCGTTTGCCGGTGTCATCCAGCACCACTTCATCCAGATAGCTGTGTTTTGACCCGCAGATGGCGCACGGCTCATCCCACTCCTGCACCGTAAACGGGTGATCGTCGAAATCGAGGCTTTCCACCCGGGTGTAAGGCGGCACGGCGTAGATGCGCTTCTCGCGCCCCGCGCCGAACAGCTGGAGCGCAGGCATCATGTCCATTTTTGGGTTATCGAATTTCGGGATTGGCGACGGGTCCATCACGTAGCGACCATTGACCTTGACCGGGTAGGCGTAGGTGGTGGCGATATGGCCGAAGCGGGCGATATCTTCATACAGCTTCACCTGCATGATGCCGTACTCTTCCAGGGCGTGCATGGTGCGGGTTTCCGTTTCGCGCGGCTCGATAAAACGCAGCGGCTCCGGGATAGGAACCTGGAAAATCAGGATCTGATCTTCGGTGAGCGGTGTTTCGGGAATGCGGTGACGGGTCTGAATAAGCGTTGCGTCTTCCGTGCGCTCGGTGGTGTTTACGCCTGTTACGCGCTTAAAGAAGTGACGAATCGACACGGCGTTAGTGGTGTCGTCCGCGCCCTGGTCGATGACTTTCAGCACGTCGGCTTCACCAATCACGCTGGCCGTGATCTGAATACCACCGGTACCCCAGCCATAGGGCATCGGCATTTCGCGGCCGCCAAACGGCACCTGATACCCCGGGATCGCCACGGCTTTTAAAATGGCGCGGCGGATCATGCGTTTGGTTTGCTCATCCAGATACGCGAAGTTGTAGCCATTTAATTTAGCCATGTGATCGCTCCCGTTGCAGGCGTTTCAGCAGTTCCAGTTCGGCCTGGAAATCAACGTAGTGCGGCAGTTTGAGGTGCGAGACAAAGCCTGCGGCCTCCACGTTATCGGCATGAGCCAGCACGAATTCCTCGTCCTGTGCCGGGCCGGAAATATGTTCACCGTAGTCGGGGGCCTGCAACGCGCGGTCGACCAGCGCCATGGCCATCGCCTTGCGTTCGCTCATGCCATACACCAGGCCGTAGCCGCGCGTGAAGTGCGGCTCGTCGTCTTCTGGCGCCACAAAACCGTTGACCATTTCGCATTCGGTCATCAGCAATTCGCCGACGTTCACCGCAAAACCCAGCTCTTCCGGCACAATTTCCACATCGATATAGCCGCTGCGGATCTCCGCGGCAAACGGGTGGTTACGCCCGTAACCGCGCTGGGTAGAGTAGGCGAGCGCCAGCAGATAACCTTCGTCGCCGCGCATCAGCTGTTGCAGGCGCGATGAGCGTGAGCAGGGGTAAACCGGGGGCGTGCGGGTGATGTCGTCTGGCGTGCTGCCGGAGTCTTCTTCGGCTTTTGCCAGCCCCTGACGTGCGAGCAGGCTAAACACGTGCGGAGAGGCATCCTGCTGCGGCTCGGCTGTGTTCAGGGAGGGCGTTTCGCCGTTTGCCAGCAGCGTGAAATCCAGCAGACGGTGGGTGTAATCGTAGGTCGGGCCAAGCAGCTGGCCGCCGGGGATATCTTTGTACACCGCAGAGATACGGCGCTCTAAGCGCATGTCGGCTGAATTAATGGGCTCGCTTACCGCCAGTCTTGCAAGGGTGGTGCGGTAGGCGCGCAGCAGGAAGATGGCTTCGATGTTATCACCGCTGGCCTGCTTGAGCGCCAGCGCGGCCAGTTCGCGGTCTGCAATACCGCCTTCGGTCATTACCCGGTCGACGGCCAGATTCAGCTGGTGTTCTATCTGGGCAACGCTCAGCTCGGGAAGCTGCTCATCACCCCGTCGTCTGTGCTCCTGCAACGCATGGGCGGCGGCTATCGCCTTTTCGCCCCCTTTAACGGCAACGTACATCAGCAGACCTCCACATGGGTGGTTCTCGGTATTGCCAGCAGGCGTTCACCACAGGTCAGGATCAGGTCGATACCCAGCGGGAACGGGTGCGGGCGCTCGGTCAGCTCATGGATGATGCACTCCGGCAACTGTGGCGCGACCATGCGCTCGTCGGCGATCCCCGCCCCGGTCAGGCGTAACATGCGACCACCGCTCAGGCTGGATACCTGCAAAATCAGCGTGGCGCTGGTTTCCGGTGCTACGGCGCTGCCTTCGCTCAGGGCGTTGAGTTGCTCGTGGCTTATCTGCTCATCCGCCACGGCAAATACCGCCTGATGCGGCTGCTCTACCAGCGTGGCATTGGTGTGAAAACGCAGGTTCTGGCAGGCGATGTCGTTCGACATCCGCCCAGAAAGCCACACCGGGGTGTCGTTATCGGCAAGGGTCAGCAGCACGCTGGTGGTGGCCAGGTTTAGCGGCAGCCAGCCTTGTGAAAGCTGATGCAGCGACACGATAACGCCCGGCTCGCTCATGGCTTTCAGCAGGCGACGAAAACTGTGTTGGGCATCCTGGACGGCCAGGGTAAAAGCGGGTTGAAGCGTCATGCGTTATCTCCGCGAACGAGCGTAAAGAAGTCGACCCGGCTGGTATTCACTTCGGCCTGACGCGCGGCAAGGCGTGCGGCACGGTCAGCTTCCAGCGGGGCAATGAGGGTTTCCATTAATGACTGGAAATGAGGTTGTTCCTGCAACAGGGCGTCGATGACCGCACAGCGTTCGGCGTGCGCTTTATCGCGCCCGAGCACGTAGCTGTAGCCGAGCGTGCCGCTACTCAGGCGAATGACCGCGCGGGTGAGCGTGGCGTCTCCGGCAAAAAAGCGATCGCCGGTTCCGCCCATGCGCGCCTGGATCTGCACCAGGCCTATCTCCGGCGCGCGGATGGCTTCGTAATCTGGCGTCAGGCTGAGCGCATTTATGCGGCTACACAGCGCGACAGGCTGACTATGAGCGAGCACGCGCATCCAGCGCTGGCGGGTGGAGGTATCAAAATGCATTCAATGCTCCATTGTGAATTCAATCATGTCGGCGCGGGTCAGGCTGACGGAGTATTCCGTTGCGTTGATCTCACCGTCACGGTGGTTAAGGGTGCGCACGCAAAGCAGCGGGGCCATGTTGGGGATCTCCAGCACTTTGCTCTCTTTGGCCTGTGCGCGGCGGGCGCTGATGCGCGTCTGGGTGCGCTTAAGCGCAATACCGGTGGCATCGCGCAGGAAGTCGTGCAGCGAGCCGCTGGAAAAGTTTTGCAGCACTGGCCAGAGACTCAGGTCGGCGAAGTAGTGGTCTATCTGGCAGACCGCCACGCCGTTGACCCGGCGCAGCGTGCGCAGGTGCACCACGTTGTCGCCTTCCTGAATACCCAGCGCGTCCGCCACGTGGCTGGAGGCCGGGCGCAGTACCGACAGCAGTTTTTCGCTGGTGGGATGACTGCCCTGATCGAGCAGATTCTGGCTAAAGCGGGCCTGCGCGTTGAGCGGGTAGTCGAACGGGCGCATCAGCACCAGCACGCCCACGCCTTGACGGCGCTGAACCCATCCGCGCTCGACCAGCTGATCGATGGCACGGCGTAAGGTATGACGATTCACTTCATAACGGTCGGCAAGCTGTTGTTCGGCAGGCAGATAATCCCCGCAGCGGTAGTGGGTGCGCAGTTCCACTTCGAGCTTTGCCGCAATCTCTTGCCAGCGGGTAGGGTAACTGGTCGGATGTCTGGATAAGTGCATATAAATCAAAGCCTCGCTTCTCAGATGAAGTGCTTACGCAAACGTTGAGAGAGGAAATCCAGCAGGCTGACGGTGATGATAATGAGCACCATCAGGGCGCAGGTTTGCTGGAACTGGAAACCGCGAATCGCTTCCCATAGCGTCACGCCAATGCCGCCTGCGCCAACCATACCCACCACGGTGGCGGAGCGGACGTTGGATTCGAAGCGGTACAGGGAATAGGAGATCAGCAGCGGCATTACCTGCGGCAGCACGCCGTAAAGAATTTCTTCGATTTTGTTGGCGCCGGTCGCGCGGATACCTTCAACCGGGCCGGGCTCGATGGCTTCAACTGCTTCCGAAAGCAGCTTGGAGAGCACGCCGGTGGTGTGAATGAACAGCGCCATTACCCCGGCAAACGGGCCAAGTCCCACGGCGACCACGAACAGCATCGCGAAGACCATTTCGTTGATGGCGCGGCAGGCGTCCATCAGGCGACGCATCGGCTGGTACACCCACCACGGCACGATGTTCTCGGCGCTCATCAGGCCAAATGGAATGGAGAGAATGACGGCAAGGGCGGTACCCCAGACGGCGATTTGCAGGGTGATGGCCATCTCGCCGAGGTAGTCCTGCCACTGGCTGAAGTCCGGCGGGAAGAAGTCGGCGGCGAAGGTTGCCATGTTGCCGGAATCTTTGAAGAGCAGCAGCGGATCCATTTCCGCGCCCTTCCAGGAGATAACGAGCACCGCCAGCAGAATGGCCCAGCTAAAGAGCGAGAACCAGCTGCGCTTTGGTGGCGGGACGGTGATGGTTTGCATGATAACTCCGTTGGTTTATGTCCCCTCACCCCGACCCTCTCCCCAAAGGGGCGAGGGGGAAAAGACCGCACTGGGCAGTCCCCTCTCCCCTATGGGGAGAGGGTTAGGGTGAGGGGTAGAAAAGCGTTACTGAACCACTTTATTCACGCTGGTCATCGCGCTCAGCGCCGCAGTCAGGCGGTCCAGGTCTTCCAGCTTGGCCTGAATTTCAGACACTTTGCTGGTCTTCTCTTCGTCCTTCAGACCTTTGTTGTCCTTCACGCCCTGCATCTCTTTAAACAGTGCCAGCTGGCGAATCGGTACCAGTTGCAGGTCGCTTGAGGCGCGGAACGGCGCCCAGCCCAGACGTTCCAGCACGGTTTTCTCTTCCGGCGTTTTGCCGTAGTTCATGAAGAAGTCGTACACCTTGTCCTTGGTGCTTTCGGAGAGGTTTTTACGCCACACGATGGGGTCGCCCGGGATCAGCGGGGACTTCCAGATAACCTTCAGCTCTTTCAGCTTGTCCGGCGCGGAGGTCTTCAGCTTGTCGAGGTTTTCGGTGTTGTTGGTGGCAACATCCACCTGCTTGTTCGCCACAGCCAGCGCGTTGGTTTCGTGGCTGGCATTGACGGTGCGCTTAAAGTCGCTGGCAGACGCATTGTTCTTGGCGAAGACGTAATAGCCAGGAACCAGGAAGCCAGAGGTAGAGTTCGGGTCGCCGTTACCAAACGTCAGATCTTTGCGTTTGGCGAGCATGTCGTTGAGGTTATTGATTGGGCTGTCTTTATTGACGATCAGCACGCTCCAGTAACCCGGGGAGCCATCTGCCGCAACGGTCTGGGCAAACACCTGGCCGTTCGCGCGATCGACCGCTTCCATCGCAGAGAGGTTGCCGTACCAGGCGATGTCCACTTTGTTAAAGCGCATCCCCTGGATGATGCCCGCGTAATCCGGGGCGAAGAAGGCGTTCACTTTGATCCCCAGTTTGGTTTCCATATCTTTCAGGAACGGTTCCCACTGAGGTTTGAGATTCTGCTGTGATTCCGTCGAAATAATGCCGAAGTTCAGTGCTTTTTCCTGTTCTTCCGCGTACGCAGGGCTTAACAGGGTGCTGATGCTGAACATGCTGGTGAAGGCCAGCGCGGCAACGGCTTTGTAGCTCATGTACTTTCCTCGGATCGGATTGGGTTATGCAGCCTGCGCGTTCTCATCGACGCGATTAATGCTGCGGTAGAGATGGTCGAAACGGTCGTTATCAAACTGATGACTTGCGCCATCAAAGAACACATGCCCCTGACGCAGCGCGACGATGCGTTCGCAGTAGCGCAGGGCGTAATCCACCTGATGCAGCGTCACCACCACGGTGATGCCGTCGTTCTGGTTAATGTCACGCAGGGTTTCCATCACGATGCGAGCGGATTCCGGGTCGAGCGAGGCAATTGGCTCATCGGCCAGGATCACTTTGGCTTTTTGCATCAGCGCACGGGCAATCGCCACGCGCTGCTGCTGGCCACCGGACAGGGTGGACACGCGCTGGTGGGCGAAATGGGCCATACCGACGCGGGTCAGCGCCTGCAACGCCTGCTGTTTCTGTGAAGGGGAAAACCAGCGCAGACAGGTACGCCAGAACGGGGTGCTGCCGAGTGCGCCAATCAGGACGTTCTCCAGCACCGTCAGGCGATTCACCAGGTTGAACTGCTGGAAGATGTAGCCTGTTTGCGCCCGGCTTTTGCGAATATCACGCGCCAGACGGCCCGCGCGCTGCACGGTGTTACCCAGCAGTTCGACGTGGCTTTCAGGGGTTTTATCGCAGGTAATAAGGCCGCTCAGGTGACGCAGAAGGGTGGATTTACCTGAACCGGATGGGCCCAGCAGTGCCACCATTTCGCCCTGCTGGACGGTCAGATCAACGGCATGAAGAGCCTTATTGTGATGAAAGGTCTTGCTCAGTTTCTCGACGCGGATGACAGTTTGCATGTGCACAGGCCTCAGAATAAATGTGGCCTCATGCTGGCGTATCAATGTGACATTTGGGTTAAGTGCAGGTTGCGGGAAGTTGAAGAGTTGAGCGGAATTTGATGACAGGCGGAGGCAGACTGCCCACCGCCACAGGTTTACTGTTGTTTGATGACGTTAATCATCCATGGCACACCGTATTTGTCGGTGACTTTACCGAAACCGTGCGCCCAGAAGGTTTCCTGCCAGGCCATTTCAACGTTGCCGCCGGCGGCCAGATTATCGAACCAGCGTTTGCCTTCCGCCACGTCCTGGGTGTCGAGGACAAGGGTAAAGCCGGCGTACTGCGCCTTACTGCCAGGCGGTAGCCCGTCGCTCATCATGATATCGCTGCCCGCGATGCGGACATTCGAGTGAGCGATTGCGGAATCCGGGAATTTCATCCCTGACGGACAGCCTTCTTCACTGTTTTCGTCTTTTGGCATTTCGCCGAAGGTGATTTTGTAGAGAACGTCTGCGCCGACGGCCTGCTGGTAGAAGGCGCTTGCCTCTGCACAGTTGCCGGCGAAAGAGATGTAGGGACTTAATGGCATATTCTTTACCTCAGGTAAGAGAAGCCCAATAAGTGTAGTTTCAGTAGGCCCGGTAAGCGAAGCGCCACCGGGCAGGTAAATCAGTTCTTTTTCACGAATTCAGATTTCAGCTTCATTGGGCCAAAACCATCAATTTTGCAGTCAATATTATGGTCGCCTTCAACCAGGCGGATATTCTTCACTTTGGTGCCAATCTTCAGCATTGAAGAGCTGCCTTTCACTTTCAGATCTTTAACGACGGTAACACTGTCGCCATCGGCCAGCAGATTACCGTTAGCATCTTTAACGATCAGCGTATCGCTATCCTGTGAAGGTTCTGCATTGTTCCATTCATGGGCGCATTCCGGGCAGATGAACATGCCATTATCTTCGTAAGTGTATTCAGAATTGCATTTCGGGCAGTGTGGGAGTTGCATGTCGGGATCCTCAAAAAAGTGCTTAACGGGCTGGAAAGTGCCAGCTAAATGACGGCATGATGCCGAAAAAGGCGGCAAGTATAGCGCAAATCCACAATCTTGTCGGTGATATTCCATAATAAAAAAAATGCAAAATTTCTGTCGGGAATGACACTTCCTGTCAGTCAGATAAGCGATTCTTACTGCATTAAGACCGTGGAAAACGTTGATGTTAAATATATCGATTATTTGATTACATCAAATTGCTACGCACCTTCATTTCGGATAAGGTTAAGCAGTAACTTGTTATTTATCCACAGTCTCTACCGCCATGCAGCAAATGGCGGCGGTGAATTACCTCTCTTTTTAGGTGGGTAAATAATGAGGATATATCCTGAAATTTCCTAAAAATGCACTACGCTTTTTATCTTTTGGTTATCTGACCAAGAGGGGAGTTTTACACGCAATACAATGATAAGAATATAATTCTGATTATCATCAATCAGTTATATTTAAATGACCATGTTTTCCACACGTGATCATATAAGCCGAAACAGCATAATTAAAACGAAGTGGCTTAATAAAAGTAATAAATTTGCGTTAAGGAAAGGCTTTTATCATGCACACACAGACCATTTTTGAATTAAGCCAGGAAGCGGAGCGCTTGCTCCAGCTTGCTTTGCAGAATCTTGATACGTTGAAATCAATGCCAGTAGCAATGCTGGATAGTGCGACTGCCGCTATATCTGGTGGAAATAACAACGTTTTGCCTTTGCATTTCAGCGCGCGTGGCGTCGACGCTCAGCAGGCGATGCTGAATAATGAATTACGGAAAATAACCCGTCTTGAAATGGTATTGGCAATTGTTGGAACCATGAAAGCGGGTAAGTCGACAACCATTAATGCGATTGTGGGCACGGAGGTCTTACCGAACCGCAATCGCCCGATGACGGCACTGCCCACGCTGATTCGCCATACCCCTGGCCAGAAAGAGCCTGTGCTGCATTTCAGCCATGTTGCGCCTATTGATGCCTTGATCCAGCAGCTTCAGCAAAAGCTGTGTAACTCCGATCGCGGCAAACTGACGCGTCGTCTTGAAATTGATAAAGATATGAATGCGCTCCTGGAGCGTATCGAAAAAGGCGAAGCGTTTGAAAAACACCATCTGGGTGCACAACCTATATTTCATTGCCTGAAAAACCTGAACGACCTGGTGAGGTTATCGCAGGCGCTGGGCGTTGATTTCCCGTTTACCGAATATGCCTCCATTGAACATATTCCGGTGATTGAAGTGGAGTTTGTGCATCTTGCCGGTATGGATCCCCATCTGGGGCAATTGACCCTGCTGGATACCCCGGGGCCGAATGAGGCCGGGCAGCCCCATCTGCAAAAAATGCTCAGTGAGCAACTGGCGCGCGCGTCGGCGGTGCTGGCGGTGATGGATTACACCCAGCTTAAATCGATTTCCGATCACGAGGTTCGCCAGGCGATTTCCGCGGTTGGAAAATCGGTGCCGTTGTACGCCCTGGTCAATAAGTTTGATCAGAAAGACCGCAACAGCGACGACGAAGAACAAGTCAGGGCGATGATTTCCGGCACGTTGATGAAAGGGAATATCTCACCGGGGCAGATTTACCCGGTTTCTTCAATGTGGGCCTACCTTGCAAACCGCGCGCGTTTTGAGATGACAGCAAACGGCTGCCTGCCGAATCATCAGGAGCAGCGTTGGGTGCAGGATTTTGCCGAAGCGGCGCTGGGGCGGCGCTGGCGTACGGCTGATTTGGACAATGCCGAACATATTCGCCATGCGGCGGATCTGCTGTGGGAAGACTCGCTGTTTGAGCAGCCTATTCGTAAGCTGATTTATGCCGCCTATGCTAACGCGTCACTCTTTGCCCTGCGTTCGGCCTCCCATAAGCTGTTGAACTATGCGCAAAACGCCAGGGAGTACCTCGAGTTTCGTTATCAGGGGTTGACGGTGGCTTTTGAGGCGCTGGAGCTGAACATTGCGCGCCTCGAAGAGGATATGGCACTGCTACAGACCCGGCAGAATGTGGTCAGCGATGAAGTACAACATGAGGTCGGCCAGGCGCTGTGCGCTACCGACTACTCTATTGCTCAGCAAAAACTCTGGCTGCAAACGTCGATTGAGCATGTCTTCAGCAACGGCAATATTCTTGATTTGGCGGGGATTGATTCGCGCGATTTACGCCACAAAGCCGAGGAAGGGCTGCAACAGCTGGTGCTGGAAGATGAAGGCCAGGCCCAGATTGTCCTGAGTAAAATCCGCTCTTCCTGCGAACTGATTATGCTGGATGCGCAGAGTAAAATCAGCCGGGAGCTGGCGCTGCGCTTTGATCAGCTGGAGTCCACGCTGGCACGCTCGCTCAATGAGGCGATGCGTCCTATCGAAACGCGTATTAAAGAACAGCTGAGCCACGCCGGGTTCCGCGCACGGATCAGCTTCCCGGCGTTTCAGGCAAACCAGCTGAATTTCAATACCCGCGCGCTGTTTAATGATGCGATCGCGATGGATAATCGCCCTGCGGGACAGCCATCAGCCGCGGGGAGCGTGCGTGAAACGGTTTCCCGCTGGCTGAACAATCCGGGTTGGGGCTGGGAAGATTACGTCGAGACGCGCACCCGATATGTTATCGATGTTGGGCAGCTTCATGACAAATTTAAGCAACATATTGATCAGTTTTGTGAACAAATCCGTAAAGCTTTGGCCGCGCAGGTCGATGTCTCTGTTACGGCGGGTATGGCAACGTTCTTTGCAGAATTTTCGTTATGCCTGACCGGGTTACAGGAAAGCTTGCGTGATAGCCTCGCAGTGCGTCAGCAAAATGAGCATTCGACTCGAGCGCTCAGTCAGCTGCTGAAGCAAA
The DNA here is from genome assembly GCF_011752765.1 of Enterobacter sp. Tr-810. Classification (NCBI taxonomy): domain Bacteria; kingdom Pseudomonadati; phylum Pseudomonadota; class Gammaproteobacteria; order Enterobacterales; family Enterobacteriaceae; genus Enterobacter; species Enterobacter sp. Tr-810. Next base: position 112,094 of record NZ_VWWW01000008.1, read on the forward strand.
GCATCACTACTGCGACGTGGATTCAGGAAGATACCCGACTGTTACGCGATGATATTCAAACTCTATTCGCGGCAGAGCAACCATGACAACACAACTACTGGACGGTCCCGGGCGGACGCTGGAGTGTATTCATCCTAAATTTATGGTCGATCTGGTTCAGGGGGTGGACGCGGTGCGTCATGCCCCTTTGGGGCCGCAACAGCTGCAATTTCGTGAGCGTTTGACTCAGGAGATCATGACGCACACCCGGCTGCGGCCATGGGCGATGGCGGGAATGCTCAACGAAAATGCGGCATTGCGTCTGGGCCTGGCCGAGAAGCTGGCGGGGATGCTCGACCCGGGGCACCTGGCGTTGACGCGAATGACGGATAAACTGACCGCGCTGCGCCAGCAGACTAACCCACGTGCGCCGCAGTCGCCGGCGCTGATGCAGCAATACGACGAACTCTCATCTCATTTTCAGCAGCGCGCAAACTATAAAGAAAAAGCGTTAACGCAACGCGGCCTGACGGTGCAGGCGGGCGAGCACAGCGAACAGATTTTTACCCGCTGGCGAGCCGGGAATTATGACGGCTGGTCACTCGCCGGGCGGTGCTACATCGTGCTGGAGGAATTGCGCTGGGGGCCGTTTGGCGATGCATGTCGCCTGGCAAATGAAGATGTTGCGGAGATGCTCAAAGATAACCTGCGCAGCATGGCGGCAAACTATCTTGCACAGGGCATTAATGCTTCCCCCGCGACCCGGCATTTTTATCATCAATGGCTGACGACGCCTGCTTCTCCGGGGCTGGTTGATCACAAAGATATGCTGGGATGGCTAGGTGACTGGTGTCAGGCAGATAAACACCCGGTGAGCTGGTCGGTGACGCAGAACTGGCAAACTGTCGCCTTAGGGATGCCGAGACTCTGTTCAGCGAAACGGCTGGTGGATGCCATGGTAGAAGAGATTTTTGGCTGACGGTCTTGTTACGTACCCTCTCCACACAAGGAGAGGGTATCGTTCGCTACGGCGTATTAGTGATGCAACTCTACCGCTTTTTGTTCCACTTTCTGAGCCTCTACACTCCCGAAGCGTTTAGCGTACAGCGCGGTAATGATCGGCACCAGAATAGCCGTCACAATCACGCTGGCTGCAACCAGCGCAGTCGCTGAGGCGGCAACAGGTTCAAAGGCGGGGTTAATCTGGGCAATAATGACCGGGTTTGCAACGGCTGCCCCCGCGGCTGACGAGGCGGCAACACCTGCGGTTCCGTTTCCTCCCCCAATCACCCGGTCGGCAATAATCAGCGGGATCCCGGTGATGACGATGACAGCCACACCCAGCACAATGCCCAGCAGGCCAGTATCAAGGATAACGTTCAGGTTGATGGTATTGCCGAGCGCAAAACCAAAGAACGGGATCAGCACTGGCGTCGCTTTGCTGAAGAAATCACGCAGATCGTGGTCCAGATTGCCCAGCGCAAAACCGATCAGGAATGGCAGGATAGCGCCGACAAAGTGATGCGGTTCAAACGTCGCCAGGCCAGCGGAACCGAGGATCAGCATAGTCATGAGCGGGCCGGATTCCAGAGACATCAGGACGAAAGCGCCGGATTCTTCTTTTGTGCCGTACTGGTTCATCAGGCTGGCATATAACCCGCCGTTGGTCATGTCCATCGCCGAGACAATAGCCAGAACGGATAATCCGGCAAAGAAACCGGTCTGTACGCCATTCTCAGGAATAAACAGGGCGCAGACCATTGCGACCACCCAGGCTACCGCGATTTTAGTGAGAACCAGCGTCCCGGATTTACGCAAAACCGTCCCTGTTGCACGTAAATTAATAGAGGCGCCAATACAAAAGAACCATACCGCCAGAATCGGAACTGTACCGGTGATCATTCCTTTCGTGAAACCACCAAAATAAGCCCCGGTATTCGGCGCCAGAGTATTTAGGATCGCACCAAGCACCAGCGGGACCAGCATCATACCGCCAGGAATGCGTTCAATCGTGGCTTTAATTTTCATGTTTAACCCTCACATCTCACCCCGCGTGGTTGGCGAAAAAGGCGAAAAAATAATTCAATTAATTCAACGAATTGATGGTTTATGACAGCCGTTAATTCGTTATCCATGCAATAAATTTAAATAAGTTGCTTCCGCTTAACGTTCGACGGAAGCACTCAAAGTGTGGTGTTCGGATTTATGATGCGATCATCGGAATGATGATTCAATGAAAATAAAACAATGTTTTAGTTATCCAAATCACATATTTCGTGTAAACATTAGTATTGCTGGTTGATAATTAAAGAATCTGTAAATTTGGTGTGAAGAAATGTGGATTGTTTTTTGTTAGGGGAAAAATAATAACCCCCGCAAGGATATTTTTCTGGAGTCATCTGAAAGGGTACAGGGGAGGGATAATTGACAAATCCTGAAGGCAACTGACGAACAGGGAAAATATGTGTGAAGTTGATCACAAATATAAACGCTGGTAGGGTAAAGAGGTCATTAACTGCCCAGGCAGGCGTCAACAGGTTCGGTTGTATAGGCGTAAAACGTCAATGTAAGTAAACCTGCTACGCTTGAAGAGGACATGCGCAAGAGGCGCTCACCTGGTCCACACACTGCTGGAATTTCTGTTGTGTGGACAGGGCCAACTCTACGAGGAAAGCAATGCTTAAAAGGAAAAAAGTAAAACCCATCACCCTTCGCGATGTCACCATTATTGATGACGCGAAACTGCGTAAAGCGATCACTGCCGCCTCGCTCGGTAATGCGATGGAATGGTTCGATTTCGGTGTCTATGGCTTTGTCGCTTATGCGTTAGGTAAGGTGTTCTTCCCGGATGCCGACCCCAGCTTGCAGATGATTGCCGCGCTGGGTACGTTCTCCGTGCCGTTCCTGATCCGACCGCTTGGCGGTTTGTTCTTCGGGATGCTCGGCGATAAATACGGTCGCCAGAAAATACTCGCCATCACCATTGTGATTATGTCGATCAGTACGTTCTGTATCGGCCTGATACCGTCTTACGCCTCCATCGGCATCTGGGCACCCATTTTGCTGCTGCTCTGTAAGATGGCGCAGGGCTTCTCTGTGGGCGGTGAATACACCGGCGCGTCGATCTTCGTCGCAGAGTACTCTCCGGACAGAAAACGTGGCTTTATGGGAAGCTGGCTGGATTTCGGCTCGATTGCCGGGTTTGTGATGGGGGCGGGCGTCGTCGTTCTGATTTCGACCGTCGTGGGCGAAGATAACTTCCTGGACTGGGGCTGGCGTATTCCGTTCTTCCTGGCGCTGCCGCTGGGGATTATCGGTCTGTATCTGCGTCATGCTCTTGAAGAGACGCCAGCGTTCCAGCAGCACGTCGAAAAGCTGGAGCAGGGCGATCGTGAAGGCCTCCAGGAAGGTCCTAAAGTCTCGTTCAAAGAGATTGCGACCAAACACTGGCGCAGCCTGCTGGTCTGTATCGGGATGGTGATTTCCACCAACGTGACGTACTACATGCTGCTGACTTACATGCCGAGCTATCTGTCGCATAACCTGCACTACTCGGAAGATCACGGTGTGCTGATTATCATCGCCATCATGGTGGGGATGCTGTTTGTTCAGCCGATCATGGGGCTCATGAGCGACCGTTTTGGCCGTCGACCTTTTATCATTCTGGGCAGCGTTGCGCTGTTACTGCTGGCGATCCCGGCCTTTATCCTGATTAACAGCGATGTGCTGGGGCTGATTTTTGCCGGGCTGCTGATGCTGGCTGTGATCCTCAACTGCTTCATCGGGGTGATGGCGTCAACGTTGCCTGCCATGTTCCCGACGCATATCCGCTACAGTGCGCTGGCCGCCGCGTTTAACATTTCAGTGCTGGTTGCCGGTCTGACGCCAACGATTGCTGCTTCGCTGGTGGAAAGCACGCAGAACCTGATGATGCCGGCCTATTACCTGATGGTTATCGCGGTTATCGGCCTGATTACCGGTTTAACGATGAAGGAAACGGCGAATCTGCCGCTGAAAGGGGCTACGCCTGCGGCGTCTGACCTCCAGGAAGCGAAGGAGATCCTGCGCGAGCATCACGATAATATCGAGCAGAAGATTGAAGATATCGATGCCGAGATTGAGGCATTGCAGGCGAAGCGTTCGCGCCTGGTGGATCAGCATCCACGCATCAACGAGTAAGATAAAAAACCCGCCGATGGCGGGTTTTTCTTTATGGGGTTAGCATCCCGCTGCGATGTAATCGCCGTTGGCGCTGATGGGGATAACCGTCAGGAACAGAACCGTTGCAAACAGGATCAGCACAATCCCGCCGGCAATTTTGACCACCGGCACCAGCCAGCTCAGGGACGAATTCCCGCCAAAGTACGCGACCGTGCGCTCACGGGCATAACGTACCGCCAGTGACAGCCCCATGATCGACAGCGCAGTACCCAGCGCCATGGTCATCACCGCTGCAATACCCCAGGTCACAATCCCCAGCGCATTAGAGAACATCAAAATCATGATCGCCCCGCTGCACGGGCGCGCGCCAATCGCCAGAATCACCCCCAGGCGCGTTTTCCAGTCGCCCTGAGTCAGGTCAGCGCCTACACCGTGGTGGCCGCAGCCACAATGTTCATCGTGCTGGTGCAGGGGCTTGATGGCATTGATGGTCAGTTTTCGCGGACGCAGGCTTTTCAGCGCCTGGTAAATGACAAAGGCACCGAATGCGCCAATCAGCACCGCGCTGATTTTCTCCACATACCAGCGGCTGGTGCTGAGATCGCCGGACGCCAGGTTAAATCCGACGGCCAGAATAAAGACAAACAGGATCGCGCTAACGCCCTGCATCAGGCTGCCGAGGAAGGGGACTACCCGGGCCGCTAACTGGCTCTCTTTGTTGGTGCTGAGATAGGTGGTAACAATAAATTTGCCGTGCCCCGGGCCAATCGCGTGCAGCACGCCGTAAAAAAACGCGCCCGTCAGCAGCCATAACCCACCGCTGTACTGGTGGTTATTGAGTTGCAGCAGATACATGACAAGGTAGCGATGCAGCGTGATTTGTGTGGCGAGACACCACTGAATAAAGGCATTCCAGTGGGAATGCAGGGTAAAACCTGCCACCAGGATTGCCAGCAACATCAGCCCTGCGGTTGGGATGCGCCAGTCGTAGCTAAGGCGTTGAGTGGTCATGAGTTGGCCTGCAACGGGAGTGGACTCTGCGGGAAGTATAGCAAGTTAAGCGTGGGCAATCTTTGATGCAAATAATCAGGGGAGTGTTGGATTTCCAAAAGCAAAAACCCGCCTTTTGGGCGGGTTCTTTAAATAGTGGTGCCCGGACTCGGAATCGAACCAAGGACACGGGGATTTTCAATCCCCTGCTCTACCGACTGAGCTATCCGGGCAACGGGGCGCATTAAACCGCAATCACGCACGGTCGTCAACACTATTTCTGGAAAAGCTGTTCAACTGCTTAACTTTGCGGCAATCTGTCGGTTTGCGCGGCGAAATTGCACAAATCTTCCAGACAGGTTTGGCGCAGTATGACAATGCTGATGAGAAGAGGAGGGCAGTATGGCGAACGACTGGCTTGAGCTGCGTCAGCATTCAGACACGGGCATTGAAACGATTAAAGCGCACTTTGAAGGTCATGCGTTTGATCCACACTGGCACGATAGCTACCTGGTCGGTATTACCCTTGCCGGTACTCAGCAGTTTCACTGTCGGCGTGAGCGCCATCGTAGCCATCCCGGGGATGCGTTTTTACTGGAGCCTGGTGAGATCCACGACGGGGATGCGCCGGTAGAAGGCGGTTTTACCTATCTGACGTTTTATCTGGATGAACAGTGGCTGACGAAAACGCTGCATGGACTTTATGACACCGTACCGGGTAGTTATTCGCTGCACTTTGCCCAAACGCTGACGCGAGAGCCGCAGCTGGTGCGTTCGATTGGCGAAACGTTTACCGCGCTGCACAGCGATGAGATGAAAATTGTCCAGCAGAGCACGATGGACGGTTTGCTGGCGCAAATTACCTCGCACTGCCACTGGCGTAAAAGATTGCCCTCGCAGTTACAGAGCGCGGCGGTGGCCCATCGCGCACGCGATTACCTGTATGCTCATATTGGCGATAACATCGGGCTGTCCGATCTTGCGCGTGAAACCGGGACGGACCGGTTTACCCTGACGCGCTGTTTTAAACGCGAATTCCACCTTGCTCCGCACGCCTGGCTTATCCAGCTGCGGCTGGCAAAAGCACGCCAGTGCCTGGCGCGCGGAGAACAGCCAGTTGATGTAGCCGCGGCTCTGGGCTTTGCCGACCAAAGCCACCTCGGGCGCTGGTTCCAGCGGGCATACCGTATTTCGCCAGCCCATTACCGTCGGTTGTGCACAAACCTTCCAGACGTTTCCAGAAAATAGCGTCACATTCATGGCTCTTATAAAAAGGAGCCACCTGTGAGTCTGATCCCCTTCCTGCTGTTTGCTTTTGTTGCCTCGATAACGCCGGGGCCAACCAATATTCTGGTCCTGACCAACAGCCAGCATTTTGGTGTGAAAAATACCGTGCCCGCCATTCTGGGGGGCTGTATTGCCGCGAGTGCCATCGTGTTGATTTCAGGGGCGGGTGCAGGTGAGGTGTTGCGTCAGTATCCGTTGATCCGTCAGGTAATGAGCTGGGCCGGTGTGCTGTGGCTAAGCTGGATGAGCTGGCAGCTGTTTAGCGCGCCAGCGGCGAATCTGTCGTCGAAAAGCCCTAACCGCTTTACCGCCCAGGCAGCGGCGCTATTGCAGGTTGTTAACCCGAAAACCTGGATGATGGCGCTGGCGGTTGTCAGCCTGTTTGCCCCGGCAAGCGATAACGCACTGCGGGATATTGCCCTGATGGCGTTGTGGTTTTTGATGATCTCGATTGCGTGTCTGTTGTGCTGGGCGTGGCTTGGCAAAGCGGTGAACAGAATTTTTCGCACCACCGTGGCGATGGTGCGTTTTCAGCGGCTGATGGCGGTGTGCCTGTTGGTTTCCGCCTGGGCCGGGATGCTGGCTTAGGTTAACGCACCACCTGAGCGGCACTGCGCAAAACGCAGAATATCTTCTGCCAGACGGTGCGCCGTATCCACGTCAGCCTGGCTACGGTTCACCAGCATTCGGCTCAGACACCCTTCCAGCACCAGCTCCATCTGCCTGGCGACCATGGCGGGGTCGTCCACTTCAAGCGTGGTGAGCAGTTCGTGGGTGAAGTCATGCGCCGCCCGTTTCTGCTGATTGGCCAACTGGTGAATCGGATGTTCAGGATCGGGATAAAACGTACAGGCGGCGATAAACAGGCAGCCAGGGTAACGGTTGTTGCTCACGCATTCGGTCAGTGCGGTATAGCGCGCCAGCAGTTTTTGCTCGGCCGTCAGCTCTTCATTTAACATGAGCTGGCGGCGCCAGATATCGACCTGCTGGCTAAGGTAGCGCAGGGCGTCATAATGCAGCGCCTCTTTATCGGGCCAGAAACGCTTCAGTTCATCCAGAGGGTAATCGATACGGTCGGCTACCATCTCAAGCGTGGTGCTGGCTATCCCTTGAATCTCAAGCAATTGCAGGGCTTGTCCCAGTACGTCTTCGCGTTGCACGGTGTTCTCCTCCGTTTTTCCCAACGGTTTGTTCCGTCTAAAGTGTCGTTTACGGTTGGCGATCATGCAAATGTGCGCTAAATGCCGCGGCATCCATAAACCCGGTCACGCGTGCCGCAGGCTGCTCCTCGCCCTGTTTATTGAAAAACAGGATGGTGGGCAGGCCGAGCACGTTGAGCTGTTTCAGTAACGCCTTATCCTGCGCGTTGTTCGCCGTGACATTCGCCTGAAGCAGCACGGTCTTTTTCAGTGCACTTTGCACCTGCGGGTCGCTAAAGGTGTATTTCTCGAACTCTTTGCAGGCTACACACCAGTCGGCATAGAGATCAAGCATAACGGGCCGGCCATTCGCCTGAGCCAGGGCCGTGTTCAGCTCATCAACGTTCTTAATCTGCGTGAAGTTCAGGTGCGCCTGCGTTTGTGCGGTGGGGGCGCCAAACGCCCAGTCCTGCAATGGGCGTACGCTTATCAGTGCAGCGGCCAGCAACAGGATTTGCACCAGGCGCATCCACGGTTTTTTCGCGCCCAGGCTGGTAATAAACGCCCAGCCGAAGAACGCCACGCCCAGTATTGCCCACAGGCGCAGACCCCAGATGTCACCGATGATGCGTTCCAGCAGGAACACCGGCAGCGCCAGGATCACGAACCCAAATGCTGTTTTTACGGTTTCCATCCACGGGCCGCTCTTCGGCAGCAGGCGGTTGCCGAACACCGTCACCAGGATCAGCGGTAAACCCATACCGAGTGCGTACAGATAGAGCGTGCCGCCGCCCAGCCACATATTGCCGCTTTGCGCGATGTACAGCAGGATGGCGCTTAGTGGTGCCGTGGTGCAAGGCGAACAAATCAGCCCGGCAATCGCCCCCATCACAAACACACCGCCTGCGGAGCCGCCCTGTTGACGGTTGCTCATCAGCGTTAAGCGTGTTTGTAGCGATGACGGTAGTTGCAGCGTAAACAGGCCAAACATCGACAGCGCCAGCAGGGTAAAGATAGCCGACAAGCCGATAAGCACATACGGATGTTGCAGCGCCGCCTGGAACTGGAGCCCGGCGGCGGCGACGACAAGGCCGAGCGCAGTGTAAGTGAGCGCCATTCCCTGCACGTAGATAAAGGCCAGCAGCAGCGCCCGGGCGGTGGACAGACGTTGTTTACCGCCCAGCACAATGCCGGAAATCAGCGGGTACATCGGCAGCACGCACGGCGTGAAGGCAATGCCGATACCAATCAGCAAGGCCCAGAGTGCGGAGAACGGAAGTGCCGACCCCGATTCACTCCCGACGCTCTTCCCGGAAGGTTGAGGGGAAATGTCGGCGGCCACTTTGACTTCGCTCAGCGGCACGACTTTTGTTTCCGGCGGATAGCAGAAACCGGCATCCGCACAGCCCTGATAAATGACCGTCAGCGTGGCGCCTTTATCGGCCTGATTCACCGTCACCGGCACACTCAGGCGCTGGCGATAGATTTCACTTTTGCCGTAGAACTCGTCTTCGTGCCACTCGCCTTTGGGTAACTGAAGCGGGCCAACGTTCGCCTGGGCAGGGGTAATGCTGACCTGCTTGCGATAGAGGTAATAACCGTCTTTGACCTGCCAGGTCAGATTCAGGTCGTGCTGGTTTTGCTGAAAATCGAAGACGAACGCCTGGTCGGCGGGAATAAAGTTAGAGCGGCCGGGTGCATCGAATAACCCGGCAAAAACTGATGTGCTGCACAGCAGCAGGATCAGCGTAAGGACGCGTTGAGCCATGAGAGATAATCGTTATCGCCGTGGACCACCGGGAGTACCAGCAGTTCTGGGGTTTGGTAAGGATGATGAGACTTGAGACAATCGAGGAGCGCCTGCTGATTCGCCGTGTTGGTTTTCAGCAGCATTTGTACTTCGTACTCCTGTTCCAGTTTGCCTTCCCAGTAATACAGGGAGGTGGCACCGGGAAGGAGGGTGACGCAGGCAGCCAGTTTTTCTGCCAGCACTTTGGCGGCAAGATCCTGGGCAGAAGCTTCATCGGGAGCGGTACAAAGCACAACAACAGCGTCTGGTGTATTCACAGGTCGACCTCGTTATCGCGAAAAAAAACACTATACCATGCGAGGGCGCTGCTCATTAATGAATCGGGCCGCAGAGCGACCCGATTTTAACTATTTTTACAACCGTAAAGGATTTACAGCACGACGCCGCCGATGATAAAGCCGAGGATGACGCAAAGTGAAATCGCGACCACACCCGGGATCAGGAACGCGTGGTTAAACACATACTTACCGATACGGGTAGAGCCAGTGTCATCCATTTCAACCGCCGCCAGCAGGGTTGGATAAGTCGGCAGTACGAACAGCGCAGACACCGCCGCAAAAGAGGCAATCGCTGTCAGCGGGGTGACGCCCAGCATCAGCGCCGCCGGCATCAGTGCTTTAGTGGTTGCCGCCTGGGAGTACAGCAGCGTGGCCGCGAAGAACAGCACCACAGCCAGCAGCCACGGGTAGTTATGCAGCAGGTCACCGGCAACGGTCTGGATATCCGCGATATGCGCTTTCACGAAAGTATCACCAAGCCAGGCCACACCCAGTACGCACACGCAGGCGCTCATACCAGACTTAAAGGTGCTGGCATTCAGCACTTCGCCGGTGTCGATTTTACAGGTGATGCTAATCAGCGTGGCGATGGTCAGCATGAACACCACAATGGCTTCGTTACGTGGCAGAACCGGGTTTTGAATCAGCCCCACGGTATCGCTGATGGCGGTGGCGTAGAACATCACTGCCACAATGCCGATCAGGAACAGCAGCACAGAGCGTTTCGCGTGCGGTTTCAGTTCGAAGACCTGGCTGCCGCGCAGTTTCACTTCGCCTTTTGCCAGACGCTCCTGGTAAACCGGATCGTCTTTCAGCTCGGTACCGAGGAAGTTACACAGCACGGCGGTGATCATCACCGCAATCAGCGTGACCGGAATACAGATCCCCAGCAGCGTCAGGTAGCTCACGCCCATTGGCTCCAGGATACCCGCAAAGAAGACCACGGCAGCGGAAATTGGTGAAGCGGTGATCGCTATCTGGGACGCCACCACGGCGATGGAGAGCGGGCGAGACGGGCGAATGCCTTGCTCTTTTGCCACTTCGGTAATGACCGGCAGCGTGGAGAACGCCGTGTGGCCCGTCCCGGCGAGAATGGTCATAAACCATGTCACCAGCGGGGCAAGGAAGGTAATGTATTTTGGATGGCGGCGCAGCATACGCTCCGCCAGGCTCACCAGGTAGTCCATGCCTCCCGCCACCTGCATGGCAGCGATAGCGGCAATAACAGCCATGATGATTTCGATAACGTCAAAAGGGATTGCGCCGGGTTTGATCTGAAAGATAAGGGTAAGAACAAGCACCCCAAGACCACCGGCAAAACCGATGCCGATACCCCCGAGTCGTGCTCCCAAATAAATCGCCAACAAGACGATAACGAGTTCTGCTCCAAACATAAGTGCCTTCCTTGTTTATTAACAAGTTGATATTAAATTGTTGTGTAATTGGTAACGCTTAAAAAGAAAAAAGGCACGTCACAAGTGACGTGCCTTTCGCAAGCTTAGCCTGAACTGCTATTGTTCGCTTTCATCGGTATAACGTTTCGCTTTATACGCCGGGTGCATCAGGTTTTGCGCCGAGAAAATGTCGTCCAGCTCCGCTTCAGTCAACAGACCGCGCTCCAGCACCACTTCACGCACGCTCTTACCGGTTTCAGCACAAATCTTCCCGACGATGTCGCCGTTATGGTGGCCGATGAACGGGTTGAGGTAGGTGACGATACCGATGGAGTTGTACACGTAGCCTTCACACACTTCTTTATTCGCGGTGATACCGTTAATGCATTTCTCCAGCAGGTTGTAGCACGCGTTGGTCAGGATGTGGATGGATTCAAACATCGCCTGGCCAATCACTGGCTCCATCACGTTCAGCTGTAACTGACCGGCTTCAGAGGCCATGGTCACGGTAGTGTCGTTACCAATAACTTTGAAGCAGACCTGGTTCACCACTTCTGGCACCACCGGGTTGACTTTGGCTGGCATGATAGAGGAACCCGCCTGGAGTTCTGGCAGGTTGATTTCATTCAGGCCAGCGCGCGGACCGGAAGAGAGCAGGCGCAGGTCGTTACAGATTTTGGACAGTTTCACCGCCAGACGTTTCAGCGCGCTGTGTACCATCACGTATGCGCCGCAGTCGGAGGTGGCTTCAATCAGGTCTTCAGCCGGGACAACCGGCAGGTTAGAGACTTCCGCCAGTTTCTGCACCGCCAACTGCTGATAACCGTCCGGGGTGTTCAGACGTGTACCGATGGCGGTTGCGCCCAGGTTCACTTCCAGCAGCAGTTCAGAGGTGCGCAGCAGGTTTTTGGTTTCTTCATTCAGCAGAACGTTAAACGCGTGGAATTCCTGACCGAGGGTCATTGGAACCGCGTCCTGCAACTGGGTGCGCCCCATTTTCAGGATGTCCTGGAACTCGACGGCTTTACGCTGGAAGCCATCACCCAGCTGATTGATAGCGTCGACCAGTTTCACCACGGAGGCGTACACTGCGATGCGGAAACCGGTAGGGTAGGCATCGTTGGTGGACTGGCATTTATTCACGTGGTCGTTCGGGTTGAGGTACTGGTATTCACCTTTCTGATGACCCATCAGCTCCAGGCCGATGTTTGCCAGCACTTCGTTGGTATTCATGTTGACGGAGGTACCCGCGCCGCCCTGATAGACGTCAACCGGGAACTGATCCATGCATTTGCCGTTGTTCAGCACTTCATCGCACGCGGCGATAATCGCATTTGCAGCGCTTTTCGGAATGGTTTGCAGCTCTTTGTTTGCCAGTGCTGCGGCTTTCTTCACCATTACCATGCCGCGCACAAACTCAGGGATGTCGCTGATTTTGCTGTTGCTGATGTAGAAGTTTTCAATCGCTCTCAGAGTGTGAACACCGTAGTAGGCATCCGCTGGAACTTCCCTGGTACCCAACAAATCTTCTTCGATACGAATGTTGTTTAACATGTGAACCTTCTTTTCAAGCTGCCGATGGATTGTACTAAACACACAGTATTTATGTGGTTTTGAATATTTTATGACCGACGATTATTCCCTCAATCGGCCACATGCTCGAGATCATATGCTGATAATAGCGAATTGCCGTAATCTGGATCACTTATTATCGAGCCGATTACATGATAATTATTAATCTGTGAAATGAGTCACCGCTTTAATATTTCCAAAAAAAATATCCGTGCAAACTGATTGAATTTTGGCTAACCGCCTCCATCTCTTCTACACGCGAGTTGCGAACACATTCAGACAGAGGCCAGACGCCTCTGCCACACAGGAGATGCCAGTGCGCTGGATACCGTTTATTGCTTTTTTTCTCTATGTTTACATTGAGATTTCGATTTTTATCCAGGTCGCCCATGTGCTTGGCGTCCTGCTGACGTTGATCCTGGTTATCTTCACGTCGGTGATTGGTATGTCGCTGGTGCGTAATCAGGGTTTCAAAAATTTCCTGTTAATGCAGCAGAAGATGGCGGCAGGTGAAAGCCCGGCCGCGGAGATGATCAAAAGCGTGTCGCTGATTATTGCCGGCCTGCTGTTGATCCTGCCGGGGTTCTTTACCGACTTCCTGGGGCTGTTGCTGCTGTTACCGCCGGTGCAAAAGCATCTGACCATGAAGTTAATGCCTCACCTGAGCTTCAGCCGGATGCCGGGTGGTGGTTTCAGTACCGGGCCGGGCAATACGTTTGATGGTGAATACCAGCGTAAAGACGAGCAGCACGACCGGTTAGATAATAAAGACGATCGTTGATTTCATGCCCGGTGGTTTAGCGCCACCGGGCGTTATTCAGATTGAACTTCGCTTCGGCAAAAACAGCCAAAGCCCGACCAGCATCACAATGGCGTACAAACTCTTCCAGCCCACCATCGCCAGTAGCAGCAAACAGAGCACCCCACCGATAATGGCCAGTGCTTTGAAGCGGCCTTTCAGCAGCCGACAACCCGCCAGCATACACAGCAGATAGATCATGATGAAAATGCCGTTGGCATAGACGATCAACGCATCAAGATTGATATTCAGCCAGTAAATCCCCAGGGTACTCAGCACGCAACAACCCAGTACCGTGTTCAGCGCATTCAGCGGAAGCTGGCGTTTTGACAGCTGCGCGAGGCGGCTTTCCGGCTTGTACAACGCTTGCGACCATACCAGACGGGCAAAGCTCTGAATGTAAATATTGAGGCTGGCGAAGCAGGCGAGATAACCAATCACGCAGGCCACCCACAGGGCTTTGACGCCGAACAGGGTGACCACGATGCCCGGCAGCGATGCCGCTGCGGCTTTATCCTCACCAAAGGCATTAAAGTGCAGTACCAGCACGGTGCAGGCCCAGTAGACAGTGCCTGCCAGCAGCAGGCCAATCATCAGCGCGCGCGGGAAATCGCGCTCGGGTTGCTTAAATTCCGATGCCAGATGCGCGAACGCCTCCAGACCCACAAAACACCAGAACATGACCGAAAGCGCTGCGAACAGCTGTGAATGGTCGACATCGTTCACCGCCGGGAAGGGGATTTCCGCCACGGTGATGTTGCCTGCCCACCAGATAGCGGCAATCAGGGCGACAATAAGCACCGCGACCAGCGTTTGCAGATTGGCGCTGGAACTGGCCCCACGCGACCCGACCCACCAGACAATCGCCAGCGTACCTAACTCGGCAAACAACAGTTGTTCATCATGCCAGCCAAACAGCGCCTGCCCGAAGCCCGTTGCGATATGCAGCGCGGCAGGTAGCCCAACAGGGATCACCGAAAGGAAAAGCCAGCCGGTCACGCGCTCCAGGCGCGGGCCAAACGCCATGCCGACAAAATGCGCGACGCCGCCTGCGCTCGGGAAGTGTCGCCCAAGTACGGCAAAGACAATTGCGACAGGAAACACCAGCACAATCAGTACTGGCCACGCCCACTGGCTGTTATTCCCGGCGACCAGCGCCGCGAGCGCGGGCACCGCAAAAACACCTGTGCCTAACAAAGAAGTTGAGAGTAAGCCCACGCCCTGTGCCAGCCCCAACTCCTGTTTGAGTCCACTCATTGACATCGTCCTGCCACCATCCAAAGAGAGGCGATGGTAACACTTTCGCAAATTTTTTTTCGACTACCCCTTGAAGGGGTAAAAAGCTATCCCCATCTCTCAGGGCACTAGCCGGAAAACCGTGTACGGCCCGGCGTCATCCATAACTGATAATGACTTTCTCAAAGGAGAGCTATCAATGAGTATTCGTCCGTTACATGATCGTGTGATCGTCAAACGTAAAGAAGTTGAAACCAAGTCTGCTGGCGGCATCGTTCTGACCGGTTCTGCAGCAGCCAAATCAACGCGTGGCGAAATCATCGCTGTCGGTAAGGGCCGCATCCTGGAAAACGGAACTGTGCAGCCACTGGACGTTAAAGTTGGTGACATCGTAATTTTCAACGATGGCTACGGCGTGAAATCCGAGAAGATCGACAATGAAGAAGTGTTGATCATGTCCGAGAGCGACATTCTGGCAATTGTTGAAGCGTAATTTACGCACGAGAATTTGAGGAAATAAGAACATGGCAGCTAAAGACGTAAAATTCGGTAACGACGCTCGTGTAAAAATGCTCCGCGGCGTAAACGTACTGGCAGATGCAGTTAAAGTGACCCTGGGCCCGAAAGGCCGTAACGTAGTGCTGGATAAATCCTTCGGCGCGCCAACCATCACTAAAGATGGTGTTTCTGTAGCACGTGAAATCGAGCTGGAAGACAAGTTCGAAAACATGGGCGCGCAGATGGTGAAAGAAGTTGCCTCTAAAGCGAACGACGCTGCAGGCGACGGTACCACCACCGCGACCGTACTGGCGCAGGCGATCATCACCGAAGGTCTGAAAGCCGTTGCTGCGGGCATGAACCCAATGGATCTGAAACGTGGTATCGACAAAGCTGTCGCTGCTGCAGTTGAAGAGCTGAAAGCGCTGTCTGTACCGTGCTCTGACTCTAAAGCTATTGCTCAGGTTGGTACTATCTCCGCTAACTCCGACGAAACCGTAGGTAAACTGATCGCTGAAGCGATGGATAAAGTCGGTAAAGAAGGCGTGATCACCGTTGAAGACGGTACCGGCCTGGAAGACGAACTGGACGTGGTTGAAGGTATGCAGTTCGACCGCGGTTACCTGTCCCCATACTTCATCAACAAGCCAGAGACTGGCGCTGTTGAGCTGGAAAGCCCGTTCATCCTGCTGGCTGACAAAAAAATCTCCAACATCCGCGAAATGCTGCCAGTGCTGGAAGCCGTTGCGAAAGCAGGCAAACCACTGGTTATCATCGCTGAAGACGTTGAAGGCGAAGCGTTGGCGACCCTGGTGGTTAACACCATGCGTGGCATCGTGAAAGTGGCTGCGGTTAAAGCACCTGGCTTCGGCGATCGTCGTAAAGCGATGCTGCAGGACATCGCAACCCTGACTGGCGGTACTGTTATCTCTGAAGAGATCGGTATGGAGCTGGAAAAAGCGACCCTGGAAGACCTGGGCCAGGCTAAACGCGTTGTGATCAACAAAGACACCACCACCATCATCGATGGCGTGGGTGAAGAAGCCGCTATTCAGGGCCGCGTTGGTCAGATCCGTAAGCAGATCGAAGAAGCAACTTCCGATTACGACCGTGAAAAACTGCAGGAGCGCGTAGCGAAACTGGCAGGCGGCGTAGCAGTTATCAAAGTTGGTGCTGCAACTGAAGTTGAAATGAAAGAGAAAAAAGCACGCGTTGACGATGCCCTGCACGCGACCCGTGCTGCGGTAGAAGAAGGCGTGGTTGCTGGTGGTGGTGTTGCGCTGGTGCGTGTTGCCGCTAAGCTGGCAGGCCTGACCGCACAGAACGAAGATCAGAACGTGGGTATCAAAGTTGCGCTGCGCGCAATGGAAGCGCCTCTGCGTCAGATCGTGTCCAACGCCGGTGAAGAGCCATCTGTTGTGACCAACAACGTGAAAGCGGGCGAAGGTAACTACGGTTACAACGCAGCAACTGAAGAATACGGCAACATGATCGACTTCGGTATCCTGGACCCAACTAAAGTGACCCGTTCTGCACTGCAGTACGCGGCATCTGTTGCTGGCCTGATGATCACCACCGAGTGCATGGTGACCGACCTGCCTAAAGGCGACGCACCTGACTTAGGTGCTGCTGGTATGGGTGGCATGGGCGGTATGGGCGGCATGATGTAATTTAATCTTCATACTTCAAGCCGCAGATGCGTTGACTGCGTTCGCTCACCCCAGTCACTTACTTGAGTAAGTTCCTGGGGATTCACGAACTTGTCGCCTTCCTGCAACTTGAATTATTCGATTAAATAACATATCTCGCGAAAAAATGAGAAACCCCTGGGTAGAAATGCCTGGGGGTTTTTCTTTTGGTCATCTTTTAGGTATAAGATTCACACACGGACAACTACTGTCCAGCTTATTGAAAACGAGGAATAACATGCGCGTAAAAGTCTGTGCAGGGATTGTAGGGGCAGCATTGCTGCTGGCGGGTTGTAGCTCCAGCAATGAGCTGTCAGCTGCGGGCCAGGGCGTTCGCTTTGTGGAAGATAAGCCGGGCAGCGAGTGTCAGCTGCTGGGCACGGCAACCGGCGAACAAAGCAACTGGATGTCGGGCCAGCACGGCGAAGAGGGCGGCTCTATGCGCGGTGCGGCGAACGCCCTGCGTAACCAGGCTGCGGCCATGGGCGGTAACGTGATTTATGGCGTGAGCAGCCCGTCGCAGGGGATGTTGTCGAGCTTTGTGCCAACCGCCAGCCAGATGAATGGCCAGGTTTATAAGTGCCCGAACTGATGACCTTTCCCTCTTCCAAAGGAAGAGGGAAAACTAACTCTGTCGCAGCTGTAAATCCAGTGGCGTCTTGCTTGGCTCGCCGCCAATCTCACGTGCCAGTTTAGGCACCATATAACCTGACACCAGTGTCAGCAATTCACGCATAATCGCTCTTGCTTCCTCATCTGACACCATGAAATGCGCAGCGCCCTGGACTTTATCCAGCACGTGAATGTAGTAAGGCATTACGCCCGCATCAAAGAGCGCATTGCTCAGATTGGCCAGCGCGCGGGCATTATCATTTACCCCACGCAATAACACGCTCTGGTTCAGCAGCGTGACGCCTGCCTTGCGCAATCTTGCCATCGCCATACGGAAATCCTGATCCACTTCGTTGGCATGGTTGATGTGATTCACCAGCAGAATTTGCAGGGAAGAGCGCTCAAACCGGGCGGTCAGTTCGTCAGTAATGCGGGCCGGGATAACAATCGGCAAACGGCTATGGATCCGCAGACGTTTGATATGAGGAATGCCTTCAAGCTGGGTTAGCAGCCAGTCCAGTTCATGATCTTTTGCCATCAGCGGATCGCCACCGGAAAAGATAATCTCATCCAGCTCAGGATGCGCGGCAATGTAGTCCAGCGCGACCTGCCAGTTCCGCTTGTTACCCTGATTTTCGGCATACGGGAAGTGGCGGCGGAAGCAATAGCGACAATTTACGGCGCAGCCGCCTTTTACCAGCAGCAATGCGCGGTTCAAATACTTATGCAGCAAACCGGGCACAACGCTGTTCTGTTCTTCCAGTGGATCGGTACTGAAACCCGGCGCAGTCACAAACTCATCCTGAACAGTAAGCGTCTGTTTTAGCAGGGGATCGTCAGGGTTCCCTTTTTCCATGCGCGCCACAAATGCGCGAGGAACTCGCAGGGGAAAGAGGCGTTTAGCCTCACGGCCCGCGAGTAAGTTTTCATGCGTTTCCAGGTCTAAAAGACGCAGTAATTCATCAGGACTGGTGATTACATCGGCAAGTTGCGATAACCAATCTTCTCTGGACGGGGTGTTTAGGGTTACAATATGCGCCATTTTGTGGCTTAGCTACCAGTTAACAAATTTAGAGGGCCTTATGGCAACGTACTATAGCAACGATTTTCGTGCTGGTCTTAAAATCATGATGGACGGCGAACCGTATGCGGTTGAAGCCAGCGAATTCGTTAAACCAGGTAAAGGCCAGGCATTCGCGCGTGTTAAGCTGCGCCGCCTGCTGACCGGTACCCGTGTAGAAAAAACCTTCAAGTCTACTGACTCCGCTGAAGGCGCCGATGTTGTTGATATGAACCTGACTTACCTCTACAACGACGGTGAGTTCTATCACTTCATGAACAACTCTACTTTCGAACAGCTGTCTGCTGACGAGAAAGCAGTCGGTGACAGCGCTAAATGGCTGCTGGATCAGGCTGAGTGCATCGTGACCCTGTGGAACGGCCAGCCTATCGCTGTGACCCCACCAAACTTCGTAGAGCTGGAAATCGTTGAAACCGATCCAGGCCTGAAAGGTGACACCGCAGGTACTGGCGGCAAGCCTGCTAAATTGTCTACCGGTGCAGTGGTTAAAGTTCCACTGTTCGTACAGACTGGCGAAGTGATCAAAGTGGATACCCGCTCCGGCGAATACGTATCCCGCGTGAAGTAATTCATGTAAATGATTGATGGCGCAGCGCCCGCTGCGCCTGTTTTTTGCAGGCAGGGATGATGAAACGTACCGTTAAAATTCTGCTTCTGTTAGCGCTGTCCGGCGCGTTCCTTTCCGGGTGTAATACCGCACGCGGTGTTGGCGAAGATATCAAAGATCTTGGCCATGTGATTTCTCACGCAGCCAGCTAATTTCGTCTAATTCTCCTAAAATCGCTTCCTGAGCCGTCAAATGACGGGATCTTGTCTATCCTTAAGTTGCTATTCAACAAAATAACTTTGGCTATAAAAGGAAGATATTATGGTTAAGAAGACAATTGCAGCGATCTTTTCTGTTCTGGTTCTTTCTTCAGTTTTAACCGCCTGTAATACCACGCGTGGCGTCGGTCAGGATATTTCTGAAGGTGGCAGCGCAATTTCTGGTGCAGCAACAAAAGCGCAGAACTAATGAAGTTCAGACGGTACGTTGTGTCGATCTCCTCGTACCGTCAATTTTCCACTTCTTGCAGGGATAAAAACGGCGAAAAACGTGTATCCATATGTAGTTTCATACGGATGTTGCGTTTGTAGGTATAAACCGTTTTCCCGTTAATGCTCAAATGGCTGGCAATCTTCTGATTGCTTGCGCCATCCATCCACAGCGTGAGCACTTTTTCTTCCTGGCGGGTTAATAACGGTGCTGCAATTTGCGGTATTTCAATGCTGGCGCAGGATGTCAGCGCATCGTTAATCACCGTGGCCAGCTGCTCGAGTTCGGCATTTTTCAACAGACAGGACCAGACCGGGAATTGCTCCAGGTAATTTGCCATCTCCGGCTCTTCGCCTGACTGCAACAAAATAAAGGGCAGCGTTTCGCAGGCTTTCAGCAAAGAAGAGAGCTGCTGGAAATGGTGAATATCCTGTTTGAAGCCGTGCAAGTCAGCAATCACCAGCGTCGGCTTCCACTGTAGAATGTGCTCCCGGGCCAGGAAAAGATTATTCAAACCGGTCACAACGTAGCTACCCGGGAATAGGCCTGAATGATTGAGCCATGCTTCAAACCCGGTACGGGTGAAGTGACAACGGTCAATCAAAAGAATTTTGAACATATTTTTTTCGCAGTCGGCTAGTGGTTTGGCTTCCTGCCATCAGAAAGCACATCATCATAGAGAAGTCGGATGAGTGATAAATGCCTGAACTACGCGCCATACTGCGGCTATTTCTTGCCTTAACAAGTTCAGCATAAATGGATTGAAAAAAAATCGGTCGTTAACCAAAATATGCCACCTAATCTCTGCCTTTCGGGACGACCCGTAAGCGCATCTGTTCATCGGGGACGGCCCCAACTTGCATTTAAGTTAAGGAGCCAGATATGTCCTGGATTATTCTTGTTATTGCCGGTTTGCTTGAGGTTGTCTGGGCAATCGGTCTGAAGTACACCCACGGTTTTACCCGCCTGATGCCAAGCCTGATTACCGTTACCGCGATGGTTGTCAGTATTGCTCTGTTGTCGTGGGCGATGCGCACGCTGCCGGTAGGCACGGCTTATGCCGTGTGGACGGGGATCGGCGCTGTCGGAGCGGCAATTACGGGCATTTTGCTGCTGGGTGAATCGGCGAGTCTG
The DNA here is from genome assembly GCF_011752765.1 of Enterobacter sp. Tr-810. Classification (NCBI taxonomy): domain Bacteria; kingdom Pseudomonadati; phylum Pseudomonadota; class Gammaproteobacteria; order Enterobacterales; family Enterobacteriaceae; genus Enterobacter; species Enterobacter sp. Tr-810. The sequence goes on from NZ_VWWW01000008.1 coordinate 132,788, forward strand.
GCACGTATTGCCAGCCTCGCCTTGATTGTCGCAGGAATTATTGGTTTAAAACTTAGCGCACATTAATGGGGTTGTTCCACCCAGATTAGTTTCGTCACATCAAACCCCTGCCGGGTCGCGACGTCCAGCATCTGCTGTTTCATTTCACTGGAGATGGTTGGCGTGCGGGAGAGTATCCAGAGGTAGTCGCGATCCGGCCCGCAGACCAGCGCATGACGGTATTCTCTGTCCAGGGCTATGACGTTATACCCGCCATAGAAGGGACCAAAGAAAGAGACTTTAAGCGCCGCCCGATTTGGGTCGCCGGTAAAGTAGGCTTGTCCAATCGCCTGTTGCCACATGCCACGGTCAGGGTTATAGCCGCGATTAATCACCTGGATCCCGCCATCATCCATCGAGCTGTAGTTCGCGGTGACCTTCTGCAAACCCCGCTCAAAGCGGTGATCGAAACGGGCAATTTCATACCATGTTCCCAGGAATCGCTGAGCATCGAAATTGTTGACGACGGTGACACCCGCTGGTGGGGTCGGAGAGCTACAGGCAACCACTAAAAACGCGGCTGTCACTGCGGCGATAACAGGCAGAATGCGCATAGGTGTTTCCTTACTGTTTTTTGTTAAGTGTAGATGACGGCAAGGAAAATGTGGGGGACGTGCGGTGTGTTCCGCCGGGTGGTGGCTTCGCCTTACCCGGCCTACAACACCGATGCGTTATGAAGGCCGGATAAGCGTTAGCGCCACCCGGCAATGTTTACTACAGAGCGCTCAAAATACGGTATGCCGCCTCAACTCGCGCCGGGTTCGGATAGCTTTTATTCGCGAGCATCACAATACCGATCTGCTTTTCAGGAATAAATGCCACGTAGCTGCCAAATCCGCCAGTAGAGCCTGTTTTGTGTACCCAGGACGCTTTGACCGGGGGAGCGGGTGGATTGACCTCTGACGCGGGCAACGGTGCCAGCGCCACCTTATTGTCGCTGCCCCCGACCACGGTTTTGGCATCGACCGGCCAGTTAAGCATTTCCCAGCCTAACCCTTGATACATGGCACCCACGCGCCAGTAGCGCGATTGTGCAAGGGCGATGCCTTGCTTAAGAGACGCATCCGCGACGGTATCTGGCGCCATGTTGGCCATCACCCAGTTCGCCATATCCTTCACGTTGGTTTTGACGCCATAGGCTTCAGCGTCCAGCATCCCTGGTGATACGCGTACCGCTTTACCGTCACGGTATCCCCAGGCGTAATGCGCCTCTTCTGCTTTCGGAACGTTAATCCACGTATGGTCCAGTTTGAGCGGCTTAAAGACCCGCTTCGTCATGGCCTCCTCAAAGCTCATGCCGGAAGGCTTAACTGCCAGCGCGCCGAAAAGGCCAATACTGGCGTTTGCATAAAGGCGCGTTGTCCCGGGTTTCCACTGTGGCTGCCAGTGCTGGTAGAAATTCAGCAGCGAAGCGTTGTCAGTGACCTCATCCGGGACTTGTAACGGCAGGCCGCCGGCGGTGTAAGTTGCCAGATCCAGCAGACGGATCCCTTGCCACTGTTTGCCCGTCAGTTCAGGCCAGTATTTCGTTGCCGGGTCGCTCAGTGAGATTTCATGGCGAGCAATGGCATCGCCTCCCAGCACGCCGGTGAAGGTTTTACTGATGGAGCCCAGCTCGAATAACGTCTGTTGTGTAACGGGCTGGCGGGCTGCGACATCGGCTTTACCGAAGGTGAAATAGTGCGGTTTGCCCTGATAAATGACCGCCACCGCCATACCGGGAATGGCCTGTGCTTTCATCAGGGGAGTCACGGAACGTTCCACCACATCAGCCAACTGTTTTTCTGACATCGTCCCGGCAAGGGCAGAACAGGAGGCGGTGAGCAGCAGAGCGCAGCAAAGTGATTTTTTCATGAGATATCTTCCGTAATAGCGAGTCAAGGGAATGTCCGGGCCCATCAGACGAGCGTAGTCTGTTGGATTTGACTGTGCATGACAAACGGTTAAATTTAGCAGGAGCTGTTAATTTTTCTAACGGACAAGTCCATGACGCGCAGCTATATACCCCTTAATTCGCTTCGGGCATTCGAAGCCGCCGCCAGGCACCTCAGTTTTACTCATGCGGCGATCGAGCTGAATGTCACCCATTCCGCCATTAGCCAGCAGGTGAAAGCTCTGGAACAGCACCTCAACTGCCAGCTGTTCGTGCGCGTCTCTCGCGGCCTGATGCTGACCACGGAAGGTGAGAATTTATTGCCGGTACTGAACGACTCTTTTGATCGCATTGCCGGAATGCTGGACCGCTTTAGTCGTCACCGGGCGCAGGAAAAACTCAAAATCGGCGTTGTCGGGACCTTCGCCACTGGCTGCTTATTCCCGCTGCTGGAGGATTTTCGCCAAAGTTACCCGCATGTTGACCTCCAGCTTTCCACGCATAACAACCGGGTCGATCCGGCTGCTGAAGGGCTGGATTACACCATCCGCTACGGTGGCGGCGCATGGCACGGCACTGAGGCCATTTTTCTTTGTGCAGCACCGCTGGCCCCTCTTTGCTCGCCGGAGTTTGCCGACAGGCTACACGCGCCCGCTGATATTCTGAAATTTACCCTGCTGCGCTCCTATCGACGGGATGAATGGTCGGCATGGATGCAGGCTGCGGGTGAGCCGCCACCCTCGCCGACACATCGGGTGATGGTATTTGATTCATCCGTGACCATGCTGGAAGCCGCGCAGGCGGGAGTGGGGATTGCCATCGCACCGGTCGGCATGTTTGCCCATCTGCTGAACAGCGAACGTATTGTGCAGCCGTTTGCCACCCAGATCGATCTGGGCAGTTACTGGCTAACGCGATTGCAGTCCCGGACTGAAACCCCTGCCATGCACGAGTTTGCGCAGTGGCTGGTGGGGAAGATGCAGAAATAAAAAGGCCCACCGGATGGCGGGCCAGATGATTCAGATGGTGACCACGGCAATCAGCGTCACCACGGTCAGAATGGTTGCCAGACCGTAGAAGACCCACTTGCCGCTCGGCACATGGATTTTCAGGTCATGCATCGCATGGTGAATACGATGCAGGCCGCACCACAGTGGCAGAACAATCATCAGGAAGATGAATACGCGGCCAATAAAGCTGCTCGCGAACGCCAGCACGCGATCGTAGCCAAGCGCATCACCCGGGAACAGCCCCAGCGGCAGCATAATGGCAACCAGCAGGATGATCACCGGCGCGATAATGGCACTCCACATGCCGCCTGCGCCAAACAGACCCCAGAAGACCGGCTCGTCTGAACGTTTTGGATTTGGATTGATCACAGTAGTCTCCTTACCAGAACAGTGCGACAAACAGAATGACCACGGTGACTATCGCCGTCACCGCCCACAGCCCTTTAATCACCGGCTCTGGCCCCATTTTCTCGCCTTTTACGATGATGTTCGCCGCTTTTGGCGCCAGTTCAAACCAGGTTTTAGTATGAAGCAGCGCCGCTGCAAGCACGATGAGGTTCAGGATCACCACAATCGGGTTTTGCAGGAAGCCCACAAAATTCGCCCAGGTTTCCGGGCCGTGTTTGAGAGCGAACACCCCGAACATCAGTTCAATGCTGAACCAGACCGCCGGTACCGCCGTGCCTTCACGCAGCATATAGAAGCGATAAAACGGCAGATTTTTCCACCAGGTGGACGGCATTGGCCGCACGTAGGCTTTGCGTTTAGTCGTCATCATGCACTCCTTAGCGTGGTTTCAGGGTAGCGATAAGAAAGTCTTTCGAGCTTTCAACTTTACCCTGCTGAATGGCGGCGGCCGGATCGACATGCTTCGGACAGACTTCAGAGCAGTAGCCGACAAAAGTACAGCTCCAGACGCCGTTCTGGCTGTTAAGCTGCGCCATACGTTCTTTTTTACCGTGGTCGCGGCTGTCTTCGTTATAGCGATGCGCCAGGGTAATGGCCGCCGGGCCGATGAACTCTTTATTCAGACCGAACTGTGGGCAGGCGGCATAGCACAGGCCACAGTTGATGCAGCCGGAGAACTGATGGTATTTCGCCATCTGCGCCGGGGTCTGGGTGTTTGGCCCCTGATCCGGCGTGCGCGGGTTACCGATGATGTATGGCTTAATCGCTTCAAGGCTTTCGATAAAGTGGGTCATATCGACCACCAGATCGCGCTCGATCGGGAAGTTACCCAATGCTTCAACCTTGATCCCTTTGGTGTATTCCCGCAGGAAGGTTTTACAGGCGAGCTTCGGCACTTTGTTGACCATCATGCCGCAGGAGCCGCAGATCGCCATACGGCAGGACCAGCGGTAGCTCAGGTCAGGCGCCAGGTTGTCTTTAATGTAGCCGAGCGCATCCAGCAGGGAGGTTTGCTCGTCGTAAGGGACTTCGTAGAAAGCGCTATGCGGGGCGGCGTCCACTTCCGGGTTGTAGCGCACCACTTCAACTTTCAGTTTTTGCATCTCAGCCATTCGCCTTCTCCTTCTTCTCGGCGGCTTCTGCTTCTGCACCGTAAACGCGTTTCGCCGGCGGTAGCGTGGTGATCTTCACGTCGCTGTAGTCCAGACGCGTGGTCCCGTCCGCATCGCGCCAGGCGAGGGTGTGTTTCAGGAAGTTGACATCGTCACGTTCGGTGCAGCCTTCATCCAGACGCTGGTGCGCGCCGCGAGACTCTTTACGGGCCAGCGCAGAGTGCGCCATACATTCGGCCACGTTCAGGCCATGTCCCAGCTCAATGGTGTAAAGCAGGTCGGTATTGAACACGCTGGAGGTATCGGTGATACGCACGCGTTTGAAGCGCTCCTGCAACTCCGCCAGCTTGTCGACGGTTTTTTGCATCAGCTCTGGCGTACGGTAGATACCGCAGCCTTCCTCCATGGAAAGCCCCATCTCATCGCGGATTTTCGACCAGTTTTCGTTACCTTCCTGGTTAACGAGGTCTTTCAGGCGTTTTTCAACGTCTGCAACCTGTGCATCCAGTGCGGCGCTGTTGGCTTCGCCCGCGGTAGCGGCACGTTCCATCGCACGCTCGCCCGCCATGCGACCAAAGACGACCAGCTCTGCCAGTGAGTTCGATCCCAGACGGTTGGCGCCATGCAGGCCCACGGAGGAACATTCGCCCACGGCGAACAGGCCTTTGATGCGGGTTTCACACTGCTGATCCGTTTCGATGCCGCCCATGGTGTAGTGCGCGGTTGGACGCACCGGAATCGGCTCTTTCACCGGATCGACGCCCACATAGGCTTTTGCCAGTTCGCAGATGAACGGCAGACGTTCCAGCAATTTCTTCTCGCCAAGGTGACGCAGGTCAAGGTAGACCACATCGCCGCGCGGGGTAGGGATGGTGTTGCCTTTGCGCCACTCGTGCCAGAAAGCCTGGGACACTTTGTCGCGTGGGCCGAGCTCCATATATTTGTTTTTCGGCTCGCCGAGCGGGGTTTCCGGGCCCATGCCGTAATCCTGCAAATAGCGATAGCCGTTTTTGTTGACCAGGATACCGCCTTCACCACGGCAACCTTCCGTCATCAGAATGCCGGAACCCGGCAGGCCAGTTGGGTGATACTGAACAAACTCCATATCACGCAGCGGTACGCCGTGGCTGAGCGCCATGCCCATCCCGTCGCCGGTGACAATCCCGCCGTTGGTGTTGTAGCGGTAAACACGGCCAGCGCCGCCGGTTGCCATCACCACGGCTTTTGCGCGGATTTGCACCAGCGTGCCTTCCATCATGTTCATCGCCACCAGACCACGCGCTTCGCCGTCATCCACGAGGATGTCGAGAACGAAATGTTCGTCAAAGCGTTGAATTTGGGGGAACTGAAGGGAGGTCTGGAACAGAGTGTGAAGCATGTGGAAGCCGGTTTTATCGGCGGCGAACCAGGTACGTTCGATTTTCATCCCGCCGAAGCGACGAACGTTCACGCTGCCATCCGGGCGGCGACTCCACGGGCATCCCCAATGTTCGAGCTGGGTCATTTCCGTTGGACAATGGTGCACGAAGTAGTCAACGACATCCTGTTCGCAAAGCCAGTCGCCCCCTGCAACCGTGTCGTGGAAATGGTATTCGAAGCTATCATGATCCTGCGCAACGGCGGCGGATCCCCCTTCTGCGGCAACCGTGTGGCTGCGCATAGGGTAGACTTTTGAAATCAGTGCGATTTTAGCGTTTGGATTAGCCTGAGCGGCTGCAATCGCAGCACGTAATCCAGCCCCGCCAGCGCCTATAACGGCAAGATCGGCTTGAAAAGTTTGCACGACATTCCTCCAGATTTTTGTTATTTCGCAATGCGATGAACTAAAGGTAGCTCACCTGCCCGGACGGGCTATCGCGAAAGCGTTTCCACTGCTCCTTTATGGGTAAAACAGTATAACCGCGTGGATGTGAGGGAAATTTGACGTGTTCGATTTTTTTGCTGTTATGTGCGGTGATTTATCATTGTGATTGATGAATTGCGTCACGGAATTATCGCCTTCAATGAAATCCGCTAATTTACTGCGCAAAATTTGTCTCTGTCCCTGCTAACGAGTAGACTTCGTGCCCTTGTTTGAAATCGGAGAAGAACTCATGAGCGAAACGGCCACCTGGCAGCCGAGCGCGTCCATCCCTAATTTGTTAAAACGCGCAGCAATTATGGCGGAGATCCGCCGCTTCTTTGCCGATCGCGGTGTACTTGAGGTGGAAACGCCGTGCATGAGTCAGGCAACGGTTACCGATATTCATCTGGTCCCGTTCGAAACCCGTTTTGTTGGTCCTGGCCACTCTCAGGGCATGAATCTGTATCTGATGACCAGCCCGGAATACCACATGAAGCGCCTGCTGGCTGCGGGCTGTGGCCCGGTGTATCAGCTGTGTCGCAGCTTCCGCAATGAAGAGATGGGGCGTCACCATAACCCGGAATTCACCATGCTGGAGTGGTATCGCCCGCATTATGATATGTACCGCCTGATGAATGAGGTGGACGATCTGCTGCAACAGGTACTGGATTGCGCAGAAGCCGAAACGCTCTCCTATCAACAGGCGTTCCAGCGCTATCTGGAAATTGATCCGCTGTCTGCCGACAAAACGCAGCTGCGTGAAGTGGCGGCGAAGCTTGATTTGAGCAACGTAGCGGATACTGAAGAAGACCGCGATACGCTGCTGCAACTGCTGTTCACCTTTGGCGTTGAGCCACAGATTGGCAAAGACCGGCCTGCTTTTGTTTACCACTTCCCGGCAAGCCAGGCTTCTCTGGCGCAGATCAGCACTGAAGATCACCGCGTGGCGGAACGCTTTGAGGTTTACTACAAAGGCATTGAGCTGGCGAACGGGTTCCACGAACTGACCGACGCGCGCGAACAGCAGCAGCGCTTCGAGCAGGACAACCGCAAGCGTAATGCGCGTAGCCTGCCGCAGCAGCCGATTGATACTCATCTGCTGGAAGCCCTGAAAGCCGGTCTGCCAGATTGCTCTGGTGTGGCGCTGGGTGTTGACCGTCTGGTGATGCTGGCGCTGGGTGCCGAGCAACTGGCCGATGTGATTGCGTTTACCGTCGACCGCGCGTAACAACATGCCGGGTGGCGCTGTGCTTACCCGGCTGGCAATATTCCTTTCCATTTCCGCACGACAACATTAAAAACTGCCACGCTCTCTATACACGGGTCAATTTCTTAATTTGACCCGCATAGCCACATCATTTATCCGGTCTTCTGCTACCATCCGCGCAGTTTACTTCTCCTTCGGATGGCTCTATGTCCCACTCACTTAAAAAGATGACCCTCACCGGGCTCATTCTGATGATTTTTACCTCCGTCTTTGGCTTTGCGAATAGCCCATCTGCGTTCTACCTGATGGGTTACAGCGCGACGCCGTTCTATATCGTTTCTGCTCTGTTCTTCTTTATTCCGTTTGCGCTGATGATGGCGGAAATGGGCTCGGCTTACCGGAAAGAAGAGGGGGGGATTTATTCGTGGATGAATAACAGCGTCGGCCCGCGCTACGCGTTTATCGGCACGTTTATGTGGTTCTCCTCTTACGTGGTCTGGATGGTCAGCACGGCGGCGAAAGTCTGGGTGCCGTTTTCCACGTTTTTGTTTGGGGCCGATAAAACACAGGTCTGGTCGCTGGCGGGTCTGAGTTCCACGCAGGTTGTGGGGATCCTGGCAGTCCTCTGGATGGTGGTGGTGACGCTGGTAGCGTCGAAAGGTATCAATAAAATTGCCCGCATTACTGCCGTGGGGGGGATCGCAGTGATGTGCCTGAACCTGGTACTGTTGCTGGTGAGTATCGCCATTCTGTGTCTGAACGGCGGGCATTTCGCGCAGGAGGTGAATTTCGTTTCATCGCCTAATCCGGGCTACCAGTCTGGCCTCGCCATGCTCTCTTTTGTGGTGTTTGCCATCTTTGCCTACGGCGGTATTGAGGCTGTGGGCGGCCTGGTTGATAAGACCGAGAACCCAGAGAAGAACTTTGCCAAAGGGATTATCTTTGCTGCCATTGTTATCTCTGTTGGCTACTCGCTGGCGATTTTCCTTTGGGGCGTTAGCACCAACTGGCAGCAGGTGTTGAGTAACAACACCACTAATCTCGGCAATATTACGTATGTACTGATGAAAAGCCTGGGGGTGACACTGGGGCAGGCAATGCATCTGACGCCAGACGCCGCGGCAACAATGGGCGTCTGGTTTGCACGCATAACCGGTCTTTCAATGTTCCTTGCCTATACCGGTGCATTCTTCACGCTTATCTATTCGCCGCTCAAAGCCATTATTCAGGGTACGCCAAAAGCGCTGTGGCCGACACGCATGACACAGCTGAATACCGCGGGTATGCCTGCCAATGCCATGTGGATGCAGTGTCTGCTGGTCTGCGTGTTCATCCTGCTGGTGTCGTTTGGTGGGGATACGGCATCCGCGTTTTATAACAAGCTGACCCTGATGGCGAACGTGTCGATGACGCTGCCTTATCTTTTCCTGACGCTGGCGTTCCCGTTCTTCAAGGCGAAGCAGGATCTTGAGCGTCCGTTTGTGATTTTCAAAACGCGCGCTGCAACGCTGTTGGCAACAATGGTTGTGGTGCTGGTGGTCGCATTCGCCAATATCTTTACCATTATCCAGCCGGTGATCGAAGCGAATGACTGGAACAGCGCGCTGTGGATGGTGGGTGGGCCGATCTTCTTCTCGCTGCTGGCGATGGGAATTTATGAGAACTACCGTCGACGTTCGACGGCCTTTACTGCTGAAGTGGCGTAGCGAATAAAAACCCCCTCCCGGATGGGAGGGGTCAGGGCTACAAACTTCCCGCCGGGCGCTTACGCGCCGCTGATGTCACCGTTCTTGCCGTCTTACGACCATCCAGACTTTCCAGGCGCATCTGGAATGGAGGGAACGGCATATCGATACCGTGCTCGCGGAAGCCGGCCAGAATCAGCTGGTGGATCTCATGGCGCAGCGGCATTCGATGCCCCATTTCAGCCGCATAAATACGCAGCTCGAAAATCTGGATCCCCTGCTGCAAATCGACCAGGAAGACTTCCGGTGCCGGATTGTCTATCACCAGCGAGCAGCGTTCTGCGGCGGTGTACAGGATCTGCGTCACCTCTTCGCTGTTTGCATCCGATGGCGCAGGCACGGTCAGCACCACACGCGTAACGGAGTCTGACAACGACCAGTTGATAAATTGCTCGGTGATAAACGCCTTATTTGGCACGATAATCTCTTTACGATCCCAGTCGCTGATCGTTGTCGCACGGGTGTTGATCCTGGTGACACTGCCGGTCAAGTCGCGGATCGTCACCGTATCGCCGATACGGATCGGTTTTTCAAACAGGATGATCAGGCCGGAAACAAAGTTGGCGAAAATCTCCTGCAAGCCAAAGCCCAGGCCAACGGTGAGGGCAGCAACCAGCCACTGTAGCTTCGACCACTCAATACCAATCATCGAGAACCCAACCAGCCCACCAAACAGCATGATCAGATATTTGGTGATGGTGGTAATGGCATAGCCTGTACCTGGCGCTAAATCCAGGTGTTGCAGCAGCGCCAGTTCCAGCAGAGCAGGGAAGTTACGGATAAGCTGCGTGGTGATGATCAGCACCAGAATCGCAATCAGCACCGCGCCCAGGGTGATGGGCTCAAGGCTTTCAACACCCTGTACCGTCGACGTGACATCCCACAGCGAGATGTTTTCGAGGAAGCCAAATGCAGAGTGGATCTCAGACCACAGGAAAATCACCGAGAGCAGGGCAATCAGCATCAGGATCGAGCGTACCAGTCGCAGGGACTGGGTACTGATAGCATCGAGATCCAGTTCAACATCATCCGCATCGGTGTTCCCTTCCGTGCTGTTGGTATGGTGCGATTCCTCTTCACCTCGGGCACGCTGCGCGAGGATCTCCGCGCGGCGGTGCTTGGCACGGTCGAACGCCAGCCTGCGGCGCTGGATAAGCATCCATCGGCGAATTACGTGGTAGACCACCAGGAGCAGGAACCAGATGGCGACTGACGTTTCCAGTCGCGCCAGCAGCGCCTGCGCAGTAGCCAGATAACCCACGGCTGCCGCCAGGATCGCGAGCAGTGGAGCAGAGAGCATCAGGTTCCACAGCAGGCGGTTGAACATGTTATCGCCGCTGCCGGTTTTATCGAGATACAGCGGAATACCGGCACGTTTGAGGCTGAGCTTAACCATCGCCAGCGCGCCGCAAATCAGCATAAAGCACAGACGGCCCAACGAGCCGGAGAATTCACGGTCATTGAGGTTATCGAACATGATAAGCGCCATGATCAGCGGCACGATAAGCCCGATGCTCATCAGGTAATAACGCATGGCGCGCGCCACGCGATTCCGCGGCCAGCCAAAGTGGGCTATGAACAGGCCGTTTGGGCGGGCAAACGTGGCGCAAATCATCACCACCCACAGCAGCGGAACGGTGGCGGTCACACCATCGCCAATCGCCACTGCCAGCGGATAAGGCCAGGCCTCCCGCAGGCCGTAGCCGAGCGTCATCCACAGCACCGGCAGCGGCGAGGCAACGAGAATCGACCAGAATACCGTGCGTAGCGTTAGCCAGAAGTGATCCTGCGTCACCTTACCGACGCGCGCACTGGAGCGCTCCAGGAAGCGGGTAAAGTGCCTGCGCGAATAAATACTGCAACCCACCAGAATCAATGCCCCCAGCAGCGGGAAGATCGTCTCTTTGCTGGTGAGCATCATCACGCTGGCCTGGCCCAACTGGCTGAAGGTATCCAGTGAAATAAGGCGGCGCAGATCCTGCACGATTTCAATTGGCCAGGAGAAGGTCATCGGGCGGACGTCGGAAGTCCAGAACAGGTAGCGGTGCGTCGCCTCGTTCACCTCTTTCAGCGCATCTTCAAGCTGGCTGTTAGACACTTTCAGCTTGGTGAGCTCGAGGATAAGCGTATCGCCACCCTGAAGCAGTGAATTCAGCAGCTCGCGTTGGGTGCGCATCTGCGCGTCCAGAATGCGGTTTTGCTCACTGGTCAGCGGCTGCCCGTCGGCCTGACGGATCTGGCGGATTTGCGGCTGTTTGTTGAGGAGATCTTCAAAATGCAGGCGCTGGACGCGCAGTTGTGCCATTTCAGTATCAAGCTGTTGTGGCTTTGGCATTTCCGGCAAGCGTGCAACCTGCGCGCGTAATGCTTCGCCCAGCAGGTTTGAGGAGCCAAGCCACTGGGATTGCTCGCGCAGGGTATTCAGCGCCTGACGTACCTGCAAGGTTTGGTTAGTGGCCTGACGCTGTTGCGATGCCACCAGATCCATACGCTGTGCTTGCTGGTTCAGGGCGGCAGAAAGCTCGCGGTTAACCTTAAACTGATCGACGATCCCGGCGGGGAGGTTATCGCTGTTTTCGGCAAGTAATTCCGTGCTTTCCAGAGCTTTTTCAGCTTCACGCTGGCGCTGGCTGTTTAGCTGGTTACGCAGGGTCTGTAACCAGGCATCAAGCTGCTCGCTCTGCTTTTGCGCCAGCTCGGAACGCATCCGTGACAGTTCCTGGCGGTTGTTGGCCGACAGCTGCGCCAGCTCCAGCTCATCCACCAGGGCTTTGAGTCTGGCGGATTCAGCCTGAATGGCAAGATTCTGCGCCTGGTTAAGCGGGGTATTACCGGTCTGTGTCCCGACACGTCGCTCAACTTCACTGAGCTGGCGGCGGGCATCGGTTTGCTGTTGTGGAAGCTGGTTGAGCGAATCGGCAATTTCACGCGCGCGCTCCTGCTCCTGCTGAGCCATGCGACTCTTTTCCAGAAGCTGGCTGCTGACTTGCAGGATCTCCTGATTAAGCGCGTCGGAGGTCATGCCCGCAGGCACCTCGCGCGGTTCATCGCGCAGGTTATTCAGCTGCGAGCGCAGCGTTTGCGAAAGTTTGGGGAAGTTATCGATAACCTGCTGATATTGCTGAGCACGCTCAAGGGAACCTTTGCGTTCCTCGAGCGCGTTCAGTGCGCCCTGGAGCGATTCGACGGTTTCAGGCTGCGCGGGTTTTGCCGCTTTTGCCTGCTCCAGCTCCTGGGTTATCTGTTTGGCGTCGGGGGCAGTCGCTGCGTACGCCCCCATGCTGAGGCACCAGGCCATCAGTAGTACGATAATCGGGCGCACGTCAGCGGTCCTTCTGTTGTTAGCCTTCGTCTTTTTTGTCGTCAACCAGCGGGCTGGCGTCGTGCTCTGCTTTGATCTCTTCTTCTGCCAGCGGTGCAGGCTCTGCGTCTGGCGTGGCGAAGGTTTCGGTAGAAACGGCCAGCGGCTGACCCAGTTTGGTCACTGACAGGCTTTCCAGCTGCTCTACCAGGTTTACTTTACCCGGCGCAAACAGGTTGATAACCGTAGAGCCCAGCTTGAAGCGGCCCATCTCCTGGCCTTTCAGCAGCGCCACGGAGCCTTCTGCTTCGCCCGCAGGCCATGTCCAGCGCTTGATAACACCTTCGCGTGGCGGGGTGATGGTGCCCGCCCAGACGGTTTCGATGCTGCCTACAATGGTAGCACCCACCAGAATCTGCGCCATTGGGCCAAATTCAGTATCAAACAGGCAGATGACGCGTTCGTTACGGGCGAACAGGTTCGGGACGTTCTGCGCGGTCAGGTGGTTCACAGAGAACAGGTCGCCTGGCACATAGATCATTTCACGCAGGATGCCGTTGCATGGCATATGCACGCGGTGATAGTCGCGCGGCGAAAGATAGGTGGTGGCGAATGACCCGTTGCGGAACAGGTCAGCCATCAGGTAGTTACCCGCCAGCAGCGCTTCCAGGCTGTAGTTGTGGCCTTTCGCCTGCAAAATTTTGTCGTCTTCGATTTTACCGAGCTGGCTGATGACGCCGTCAGCAGGCATGACCAGCACGTTAGGGTCGGTGTTTACCGGGCGAACGTCGTCGCGCAGGGGACGGACGAAGAACTCGTTGAAAGTGCGGTAGCTGGCGGTGTCCGGCTTCTGCGCCTCTTTCATGTCGACCTTGTAGTATTTCACGAACAGGTCGATGACCAGTTTGGTCAGCCAGCCTGCTCGTTTGCTCGCGCCCCAGCCCGCCAGGCGAGTGAGCCACAGTTTTGGCAGAATGTATTGAAGCGAAAGTTTAAATGAGTTTAACAAGGTAGCCTCCAGGCCATTGTTTTGTCGTTCCTGATCCGGCATTACGCTGCCGGAACCTGAAAAAAGGGGACGATTTTAGCGATGCTTAGCTTAGTTGTCAGTTATCCGAATCAGAAAAGTTTTTACGCGTTTTTACGTCTTCCATGCTCTCAAGAATGCGGTGATAGTTTTCAAAGCGGGTTTCCGCAATTTCACCGTTCTCTACCGCTTCACGGATAGCACAACCTGGGTCGTTATCGTGTTTGCAGTCGCGATATTTGCAAGCGCCTAAATAATCATGGAATTCGACAAAACCATTGAAGATTTGTTCCGGTTCGAGGTGCCACAGGCCGAATTCGCGCACGCCCGGGGAGTCGATCACGTCGCCGCCGTGCGGGAAGTGATACAGACGCGAGGCGGTGGTGGTGTGCTGGCCCAGACCTGAGACATTCGAGACATCGTTCGTCAGGATCTCTTGCTGGAGGCCAAGCAGGTTATTCAGCAGGCTGGATTTACCCACGCCGGATTGACCCGCAAAGATGCTGATCCGGTCGGTCAGCGCTTCTTCTAACGGTTTCAGGCCATCTTTGGTGTGGCTGGAGACCATCAGCACGCGATAACCAATCTTGCGGTAGATATCCATCTGCTCGTTAACAAAGGCCATGCCGTCGTCATCCAGCAGATCGATTTTGTTCAACACGATGATCGGTTCAACCTGAAGCGTTTCGCAAGCAACGAGGTAGCGGTCGATGATATTGAGCGAAAGCTCCGGTAAAATCGCCGAAACGATGACGATCTGGTTAATGTTGGCGGCAATCGGTTTTACGCCATCGTAGAAATCCGGACGGGTTAACACCGATGTGCGTTCATGTACGGCCTCAACGATACCTTTTACCGTCACACCTTCCGCGGCTTCTTTGCCTGGACGCCAGACCACGCGGTCACCGGTAACCAGTGAACGGATGGTGCGACGGATATTACAACGGTGGATATCCCCGTCGGCGGATTCGACATCGGCATGCATACCAAAACGGCTAATCACGACACCTTCTGTCGCTTCGCCAAACAGGTTGTCGTCGTAATCCGGCTTCTCCGAAGTGGTTTTAAGACGGCGCTGGTGATTGGCGTTGACGCGGCGCTGCTGCCCTTTGGAGAGTTTATTTTTACTCAATCGCACTGGCTCCTGGTCGCCCGTGATGGGCAAAACCTCTATGATACACTCTAATTAATACTAGTTAACCTGCTACCGCCGGTTATGCGAGAAGGGTGGAAAATAACATGAGCGCAGATGAAAACAACCTGATTTGGATTGATCTTGAAATGACCGGGCTGGATCCCGAGCGCGATCGCATTATTGAGATTGCCACGCTGGTCACCGATGCAAACCTCAATATTCTGGCTGAAGGGCCAACCATTGCCGTTCATCAGTCTGATGAACAACTTGCGCTGATGGATGACTGGAACGTGCGTACCCATACCGGCAGCGGGCTGGTGGATCGCGTGAAGGCCAGCACGCAGGGCGATCGTGATGCGGAGCTGGCGACCATTGAGTTTCTGAAGCAGTGGGTTCCGGAAGGGAAATCACCTATCTGCGGTAACAGTATTGGCCAGGATCGCCGTTTCCTGTTTAAGTACATGCCGGAACTGGAAGCTTACTTCCACTACCGTTACCTGGATGTCAGCACCCTGAAAGAGCTGGCGCGTCGCTGGAAACCTGAAATTCTGGACGGCTTTAAAAAACAGGGCACCCACCAGGCGATGGATGATATCCGTGAGTCTGTAGCGGAACTGGCTTACTACCGCGAGAATTTTATTAAGCTGTGATTTTTGAGGCCCGGCACCCTTGCGTTGCCGGGTTTTTGTCGTTAAATTGTGCAGCTTGCTGATTAATTAATCACTTGAACAAGATTTCGAAAAAATCGCTTTCAGGGGGGTTGCAGCTAAAAGGATTTCTCGTATAATGCGCCTCCCGTAACGACAGAGAATTACGCGTTACGACAGCAACAAAAGCAGTACAGATTTGCGGGAATAGCTCAGTTGGTAGAGCACGACCTTGCCAAGGTCGGGGTCGCGAGTTCGAGTCTCGTTTCCCGCTCCAAAATTTGAAAGTGCTTCCACAGCACAGACTGCCCAAGCGGGAATAGCTCAGTTGGTAGAGCACGACCTTGCCAAGGTCGGGGTCGCGAGTTCGAGTCTCGTTTCCCGCTCCAAAATTTGAAAGTGCTTTCACAGCACGGACCACCAAATCGTGGGATTTCGAGTTGCAACAAGGCGGCAACTGAACGAATCCTTAGGAGCTTACTTAAGTAAGTGACTAAGGTGAGTGAAGGCAGCCAACGCAGTGGCAGCTTGAAAGACACAGATTAAGCGGGAATAGCTCAGTTGGTAGAGCACGACCTTGCCAAGGTCGGGGTCGCGAGTTCGAGTCTCGTTTCCCGCTCCAAATTCTTCTCCATATTTAAAATATCCACAGCGAAATAGTTCGTTGGGGACGTTTTCTATTGCATCTGAAATACTACTATAAACAGAGTTATCCACAGATCCTGTCGTTTACCTGAATGGGGTAAAAACTTCGCAGGGTGAATAGTATTGCTTCAATGCATTGAATTTTATTAAGAAAATTTGATTTCAAAATGTTAAAGAGATCACTTGACCTGTCTGCTAAGCCTGATGGCGCCTGAGTTTTTATTTTTATGCACAGGCTGTGAATAGTTCAGGCGTCACGTGTAAGTCCTTTTTCGATCACTCTCACCAGACGCTGTTTTTTCGGTAATTGCACTTCAACTACGCAGGCATTTCGCTTCTCGATTTGCTGCGCAATCGCCCACTCTATGTGTTCGTCGAGAAGTGGGTGCTCACCTCTACGACTTTCCAGTGCCTGAACATTGGCTTCATCCCAGGGGGCGTTGCCCAGGGCAACAGCCACATTTCGTAGCCAGCGCAAATGGCCGATACGGCGGATAGCTGAACCTTCAGTGACTTTCAGGAACCAGGCCTCGGTCCAGGCGAACAGCTCGATAAGCGGCGGGGCGTGCAGAGCCTTGCGCGGGCTAAAGTCCTCTTCATCGGTAAGCTGTGAATAGCGGTTCCACGGACAAATTAGCTGGCAGTCGTCGCAGCCGTATATCCGGTTGCCAATGAGCGGGCGGAACTCTTCCGGGATAGCGCCTTCCAGCTCGATAGTGAGATAAGAGATGCAGCGGCGAGCATCAACGGTGTAGGGCTCAACAATCGCGCCTGTCGGGCAGATGGTCATACAGGCCACGCACCGCCCGCAACCTTCCTCCACCGGGCCGTCTACCGGCAGCGGCAAATCAATGAGCAACTCACCCAGAAAGAAGAATGATCCGGCATCACGGCTAAGGATAAGTGAGTGCTTACCTGTCCAGCCAAGCCCGGCTTTTTCGGCGATTGGGCGCTCAAGAATAGGCGCAGAATCGACAAAGGGTCTAAAATTCAGCGAAACACAGTGCTGCTGAATAGTTTCCCCAAGTTTTTTTAAGCGGTTACGCAGAAGTTTATGGTAATCACGCCCCAGGGCGTAACGGCTGACGTAACCCAAAGAGGGATTTTTTAGCGTGCGGGCAAACGCCGCGTTGGCCGGCAGATAGTTCATCCGCACGCTAATGACACGTAATGTGCCCGGCAAAAGCTCGTGTGGACGCGCACGCATCATGCCATGACGCGCCATCCACTCCATTTCGCCGTGGTATTGTTTGTCCAGCCAGGCCTGAAGTTTAGGCTCGCTGGCGGAAAGGTCTGTGTCTGTAATACCGACCTTCTGAAAGCCAAGCTCAGCGCCCCACTGTTTAATTTTTTGCGCTAACTGATTGAGATCGAGGGGCTGTGACATGACGGACCATACAGTGAAGAAAAACCCCGCAAGTATACCACATTCCGTCTGGGATGCGGATGACCTCCGCCGCGCTGAAAAAGAGGCGGCAGACAGTCTCGGCCTCACCCTTTATGAACTGATGCAGCGCGCAGGCGAGGCGGCATTTACCGTTTTCCACGCCCTTTATCCCCAGTCGACACATTGGCTTATTTTATGCGGACACGGCAATAACGGTGGGGATGGCTATGTGGTCGCCCGGCTGGCCGTGGCGGCGGGTATTCGAGTGACATTACTGGCGCTGGAGAACAATAAACCGCTGCCGGAAGAAGCCGGCGCGGCGCGTGAAGCCTGGCTGAACGCGGGTGGTGTTATTCATGCGTCTGATATCGTCTGGCCCGATGACATCGATGTGATTATTGATGGTCTGCTGGGCACCGGGTTGCGCAGTGCGCCGCGCGAGGGTGTTGCGGCGTTGATAGAACAAGCCAATGCCCACTCTGCGCCGGTGGTGGCGCTGGACATTCCATCCGGGCTTATCGCGCAAACCGGGGCCACACCCGGCGCGGTTATCCATGCCAGCCACACGGTGACGTTTATCGCCCTCAAACCTGGTCTGCTGATCGGTAAAGCACGTGACGTGGTGGGTGTACTGCACCATAACGCGCTGGGGCTGGAAAACTGGCTTGCCGGGCAGGAAACACATATCGCCCGCTTTGATGCTTCACAGCTTGTGCAGTGGTTGCCACCGCGACGCCCGACATCCCATAAGGGCGATCATGGCAGGCTGGTGATTATTGGCGGGGATTACGGAACCGCTGGTGCCATTCGCATGGCGGGAGAGGCTGCAGTGCGCAGTGGTGCAGGATTAGTGCGAGTACTTACTCGCATCGAAAATATCGCCCCCATTATAACCGCGCGCCCGGAACTGATGGTGCATGAGTTAACCCCTCAGACGCTGGAAGAAAGCCTGGAATGGGCGGATGTCGTGGTCATTGGCCCCGGGCTTGGACAGCTGGCCTGGGGTAAGCAGGCGCTACAAAAAACCGAGAATTTTCGTAAAGCGATGCTGTGGGATGCCGATGCGCTGAACCTTCTGGCAATCAATCCTGATAAGCGTCACAATCGCATCCTGACGCCGCACCCCGGCGAAGCCGCGCGATTACTCAATTGCAGCGTTGCAGAAATTGAAAACGATCGCTTACTTTCTGCACAGCGTCTGGTAAAACGTTACGGGGGTGTTGCCGTTTTAAAAGGGGCGGGAACCGTCGTGGCCTGTGACGATGCGCTGGGCATTATCGATGCCGGTAACGCGGGAATGGCGAGCGGCGGTATGGGCGATGTGCTCTCTGGCATCATAGGTGCATTGCTCGGACAGAAACTTCCCCTATATGATGCAGCCTGTGCGGGCTGCGTGGCACACGGTGCGGCCGCAGACAAGCTTGCGGCGCAATATGGTACACGCGGAATGCTGGCCACCGATCTTTTTTGCACGCTAAGGCGTGTTGTTAACCCGGATGTGATTGACGTAGAAAATGACTAATCGAGCGATTCCTTTACCTGACGAACAGGCAACTTTAGATCTCGGCAAGCGTGTGGCGCAGGCCTGTCAGGGTGCAACCGTCATTTATCTGTATGGTGATTTAGGCGCGGGTAAAACAACCTTCAGCCGTGGCTTCTTACAGGCGTTAGGCCATAACGGCAATGTAAAAAGCCCAACGTATACGCTGGTCGAGCCTTATACGCTTGAAAACCTGATGGTGTATCACTTCGACTTATACCGTCTTGCGGACCCTGAGGAGCTGGAGTTTATGGGGATCCGCGATTACTTTGCCAACGATGCCATCTGCCTGGTGGAGTGGCCGCAACAAGGTGCGGGTGTGTTACCTGACCCGGATGTCGAAATTCACTTAGATTACCAGGCACAAGGGCGTGAGGCACGCATCAGTGCTGTTTCCTCATCAGGTAATTCCTTACTGGCTCGTTTAGCCGGTTGAGCTTAGGGATAACGGGATGATTAATCGCGTTAAAGGTTGGTTATTGGCTGCAACGGTGTTGCTGTGCGCGCATGCCGGCGCGGCCAGTCTCTCAGATATTCAGGTATCGAACGGTGAAAGCCAGGCGCGGATTACGTTCAGCTTTATGGGCGATCCTGAGTATGCGTTTTCCCAAATCGATAGTCACAGCGTGGCGCTGGATATCAAGCAAACGGGTGTGGTCCAGGGGTTGCCGCTGCAATTTAGCGGGAATAACCTGGTAAAACGTATTCGCTCTGGCACGGCAAAAGACGATCAGTCGTTACGGCTGGTGGTCGATTTGACCGAAAAGGGCAAAACGCAGGCGGTGAAGCAGCAGAATGGCGCGAACTATACGGTGGTCTTTACCATCAATGCTGACGCGCCACCACCGCCGCCACCACCACCAGTGGTGGTAAAACGTGTGGAAGAGCCGGTATATACGCCGCGTCCATCCACGCCGGCGCGGAATCCGTTTAAATCAGAGAATGACCGTATCACTAGCGTGACCAGCAGCAATACGGCAACACGCCCTGCGGCCAGCACGCGTGCGGTGAGTGGCGATAAAGTGATTATCGCTATCGACGCCGGGCATGGCGGGCAAGACCCGGGCGCTATCGGGCCGGGCGGCACGCAGGAAAAAAATGTCACTATCGCGATTGCCCGTAAGTTACGTGCATTGCTCAACGATGACCCGATGTTCAAAGGCGTGCTGACCCGTGACGGCGATTATTTTATCTCCGTGATGGGGCGTTCGGATGTGGCGCGTAAACAGAATGCGAACTTCCTGGTGTCGATTCATGCGGATGCTGCGCCAAACCGTGATGCCACCGGGGCGTCTGTCTGGGTGCTTTCCAACCGTCGCGCTAACAGCGAAATGGCCGGCTGGCTGGAACAGCATGAGAAGCAGTCCGAACTGTTAGGCGGCGCGGGTGATGTGCTGGCAAATAGTCAGTCTGATCCGTACCTCAGCCAGGCGGTTCTGGATTTACAATTCGGCCATTCGCAACGCGTCGGGTATGATGTGGCGACTAACGTATTGAGCCAGTTGCAAAGCGTGGGTGTGTTGCATAAACGTCGCCCGGAACATGCAAGCCTGGGCGTGTTACGTTCGCCAGATATTCCATCCATCCTCGTCGAGACGGGCTTCATCAGCAATAACGGTGAAGAGCGCTTGCTGGGGAGCGATAGCTATCAGCAGCAGATTGCTGATGCGATTTATAATGGTCTGCGCAAATACTTTAATGCGCATCCGTTGCAGTCCGCGCCACAGGGCGGTACAGGGCAGACGGCCAGTGCGGCGCTGCCGGGTGAGATGACCGCGACAAACTAAGGAGCATTCATGCCGATTCAGGTTCTACCGCCGCAGCTTGCGAACCAAATCGCCGCCGGTGAGGTGGTGGAACGACCTGCGTCGGTGGTGAAAGAGCTGGTGGAAAACAGTCTTGATGCGGGGGCAACCCGCATCGATATTGATATCGAACGCGGTGGCGCAAAGCTTATCCGCATTCGTGACAACGGCTGTGGCATCAAAAAAGACGAGCTGGCGCTGGCGCTGGCGCGTCATGCCACCAGTAAAATTGCCTCGCTTGACGATCTGGAAGCCATCATTAGCCTCGGCTTTCGCGGCGAGGCGCTGGCCAGTATCAGCTCCGTTTCCCGTCTGACGCTGACCTCCCGCACGGCTGAACAGCAAGAAGCCTGGCAAGCCTACGCCGAAGGGCGCGACATGGACGTGACGGTCAAGCCCGCGGCCCATCCTGTTGGCACCACGCTGGAAGTGTTAGATCTGTTCTACAACACGCCTGCCCGGCGCAAATTCATGCGCACCGAAAAGACTGAATTTGGTCATATCGATGAAATTATCCGTCGTATTGCACTGGCTCGCTTTGATGTCACCATTAACCTCAGCCATAACGGCAAGGTGATGCGCCAGTACCGTGCCGTGGCGGAAGGTGGACAGAAAGAGCGCCGCCTGGGCGCTATTTGCGGGATGCCGTTTCTGGAGCAAGCACTGGCGATCGAGTGGCAGCATGGCGATCTGGCTCTGCGCGGCTGGGTGGCCGATCCTAAAGCATCCAGCGCGGCATTCGCGGAGATCCAGTATTGCTATGTGAATGGCCGTATGATGCGTGACCGCCTGATTAACCACGCTATTCGCCAGGCGTGTGAAGACAAGCTCGGGGCCGATCAGCAGCCCGCGTTTGTGCTGTATCTGGAGATTGACCCGCATCAGGTTGACGTGAACGTGCATCCTGCCAAGCATGAAGTGCGTTTTCACCAGTCGCGTCTTGTGCATGATTTTATCTATCAGGGCGTGCTGAGCGTATTGCAGCAGCAGGCCGAACCCGCATTGCCGCTGCAAAATGAAGAGCCTGCGCCGCGCCTGCTGCCGGAAAACCGTGTGGCTGCGGGGCGTAACCATTTTGCTGAACCTGCGGTTGCGCGTGAACCGGCGGCACCGCGTTTCTCGTCGGTGGGGAACACTAACACTCCACGCCCGACAGGGGCTAACTATCCAAACGCTCAGCCCGGCTACCAAAAACAGCAGGGGGCGTTGTACCGTAAATTGCTCGACACCCCAGCCGTGGAACGTAAAGAGCATATTGAGGTTCCGACACCTTCACTGGAAGGGCATAGCCAGAGCTTTGGACGAGTATTAACCATTGTCGCCCCGGATATGGCGTTGCTCGAACGTGAGGGCAAGCTGGCGCTACTCGCTCTGCCGGTTGCTGAGCGTTGGCTCAAGCAAGCGCAGCTGACGCCGGGGGCAAATGCGGCGTGTGCACAACCGCTGTTAATCCCGGTGCGCTTAAAAATATCCCCACAAGAACTGTCGGTATTACAGCGTGCTACAGAGCAACTCGCGGAAATGGGCATTGAATTTGTGTTAGAAGCACAGCATGTGACAATTCGTGCAGTGCCTTTACCCTTACGCCAACAAAATTTACAAAACTTGATTCCTGAACTGATAGGCTACCTGGCGCAGCAAACGACGTTTGTTGCCGCTAATACCGCGCAGTGGATAGCCCGCCATCTGGCGAGTGAACATAATCCGTGGAGTATGGCGCAGGCGATTACCGTGCTGGCAGAGGTCGAACGACTTTGTCCGCAACTGGTGAAAACGCCGCCGGGTGGATTATTGCAACCTGTTGATTTACAAACGGCGATGACCGCCCTGAAACATGATTGATGTAAGCAAGGCGAGCCTGCCTAAGGCACTATTTTTGATGGGGCCAACGGCCTCCGGCAAAACGGCATTAGCCATTGAGTTACGTAAAGTTTTGCCCGTAGAGTTGATTAGCGTCGATTCTGCCCTCATCTATCGAGGGATGGATATCGGCACGGCAAAGCCAAACGCAGAAGAACTGCGTGCGGCACCGCACCGGTTGCTCGATATTCTCGACCCGTCGCAAGCGTATTCCGCAGCTGATTTTCGCCGCGATGCGCTGGAGCAGATGGCCGAGATAACCGCTGCGGGACGAATTCCGCTGCTGGTTGGCGGGACAATGCTCTACTTTAAGGCGCTGCTGGAAGGGTTATCACCTTTGCCATCAGCGGATCCCGAGGTAAGAGCGAAGATTGAGCAGCAGGCGGCAGAGCAAGGATGGGACGTTTTGCACAAGCAACTGGAGGAGATTGACCCGGTTGCCGCAGCACGGATTCATCCAAATGATCCGCAAAGGCTTTCCCGGGCACTGGAAGTTTTTTTCATTTCGGGTAAAACTTTAACGGAACTGACGCAAACGTCAGGAGAAGCTCTGCCGTATCAGGTGCATCAGTTCGCCATCGCCCCGGCGAGCCGTGAACTGCTCCATCAGCGAATTGAGCAGCGTTTTCATCAGATGTTAGCTTCAGATTTTGAAGCAGAAGTGCGGGCGCTTTTTGCCCGTGGAGATTTGCATACGGATATGCCTTCCATTCGTTGTGTGGGATACCGCCAGATGTGGTCGTATCTTGAAGGTGAGATTTCATACGATGAAATGGTTTATCGAGGTGTTTGCGCCACGAGACAGTTAGCGAAGCGCCAGATCACCTGGTTACGCGGTTGGGAGGGTGTTCACTGGTTAGACAGTGAAAAACCGCAACAAGCGCTAAACGAAGTGATTGAGGTTGTTGGTGATATCGCTCACTGAATGTGTACAATTAAGCCGTATCGTGCGCAATTTTTCAGAATCGCAAGGTTCTAAGTACAAAACAAGCATATAAGGAAAAGATAGAATGGCTAAGGGGCAATCTTTACAAGATCCGTTCCTGAACGCATTGCGTCGGGAACGTGTTCCAGTTTCTATTTATTTGGTGAATGGTATTAAGCTGCAAGGTCAGATTGAGTCTTTCGATCAGTTCGTGATCCTGTTGAAAAACACGGTCAGTCAGATGGTCTACAAGCACGCTATCTCTACTGTTGTTCCGTCCCGTCCGGTCTCCCATCACAGCAATAACGCTGGCGGCGGCACAGGCAGTAACTACCATCATGGCAGCAACGCGCAGGGTTCTTCAACGCCGGCGCAGGACAGCGAAGAGAACGAATAAGTTCTCCGGCTGTTATCCACACGGGGAGCCAGCGATCCTGCGTTCCCCGCTGATCTTTTTAGAGGGTTATACGCTTGTTTGACCGTTATGATGCCGGTGAGCAGGCGGTGCTGGTACACATCTATTTTTCGCAAGACAAAGATATGGAAGACCTCCAGGAGTTTGAATCTCTGGTCTCTTCCGCCGGTGTCGAAGCAATGCAGGTGATTACCGGTAGCCGTAAAGCGCCGCACCCGAAGTATTTTGTTGGTGAAGGTAAAGCAGTCGAAATTGCGGATGCCGTAAAAGCAACCGGCGCGTCAGTCGTGTTGTTTGATCATGCGCTGTCTCCAGCCCAGGAGCGCAACCTGGAAGCCCTTTGCGAATGCCGTGTTATCGATCGCACGGGATTGATTTTAGATATTTTTGCTCAGCGTGCGCGTACCCACGAAGGTAAGTTGCAGGTTGAGCTGGCGCAGCTGCGTCATCTGGCGACGCGCCTGGTGCGTGGCTGGACCCACCTTGAAAGACAAAAAGGCGGGATTGGTTTGCGCGGTCCGGGTGAAACCCAGCTCGAAACCGACCGCCGTCTGTTGCGTGGCCGTATTAC
This sequence comes from Enterobacter sp. Tr-810, assembly GCF_011752765.1. Classification (NCBI taxonomy): domain Bacteria; kingdom Pseudomonadati; phylum Pseudomonadota; class Gammaproteobacteria; order Enterobacterales; family Enterobacteriaceae; genus Enterobacter; species Enterobacter sp. Tr-810. Next base: position 157,283 of record NZ_VWWW01000008.1, read on the forward strand.
CCAGATCCTCTCGCGGCTGGAAAGAGTAGCGAAACAGCGTGAGCAGGGGCGTCGGGCGCGAACAAAAGCCGACATCCCGACGGTGTCGCTGGTGGGGTATACCAACGCCGGTAAATCCACCCTGTTTAACCAGATTACTGAGGCCCAGGTTTATGCCGCAGACCAACTGTTTGCGACCCTGGACCCTACGCTGCGTCGTATTGATGTTGCAGACGTAGGTGAAACTGTTCTGGCGGATACGGTTGGGTTTATCCGCCATCTGCCGCATGACCTGGTGGCGGCGTTTAAGGCCACATTGCAGGAAACACGACAGGCGACCCTGTTGCTGCACGTTATTGACGCAGCAGACGTTCGTGTGCAGGAAAATATTGATGCAGTAAACGTGGTGCTGGAAGAAATTGACGCCCACGAAATCCCAACGCTGTTGGTGATGAACAAGATCGATATGCTGGAAGATTTTGAGCCGCGTATTGACCGAGATGAAGAGAACAAACCGATTCGGGTCTGGCTTTCCGCTCAGACCGGTATTGGTGTGCCACTGCTTTTCCAGGCTTTGACAGAACGTCTTTCCGGTGAGGTAGCCCAGCACACGCTGCGATTGCCGCCACAGGAAGGCAGGCTGCGCAGCCGGTTTTATCAGCTTCAGGCGATAGAAAAAGAGTGGATGGAGGATGACGGCAGCGTGGGGATGCAGGTGCGTATGCCGATCGTTGACTGGCGTCGCCTCTGTAAACAAGAACCTGCGCTGGTGGACTATATCGTCTGACCAGAAAGGGGATGCCTGAATAATTCGCCCTTGCATAACAAATATGGAGCATATACATGGCGTGGAATCAGCCCGGTAATAACGGACAAGACCGCGACCCGTGGGGAAGCAGCAATAATCAAGGCGGCAACTCTGGGGGAAATGGCAACAAAGGTGGTCGCGAGCAGGGGCCGCCGGATCTGGATGATATCTTCCGCAAACTAAGCAAGAAGCTTGGTGGCCTTGGCGGAGGTAAAGGTTCTGGCTCGGGTGGTAATGCACCACAGGGGCCGCGCCCGCAAATGGGTGGCCGCATAGTGGGCATTGCTGCCGCTGCTGTGGTGATCATCTGGGCTGCCAGCGGATTCTACACCATTAAAGAAGCAGAACGCGGCGTAGTCACCCGTTTCGGTAAGTTCAGCCATCTGGTTGAACCGGGCCTGAACTGGAAGCCAACGTTCATTGACGACGTGACCGCGGTAAACGTGGAGTCCGTGCGTGAACTGGCCGCCTCTGGCGTGATGCTGACGTCTGACGAAAACGTGGTGCGCGTTGAGATGAACGTGCAGTACCGCGTGACCGACCCTGAACGTTATCTGTTTAGCGTGACCAGTGCGGATGACAGCCTGCGTCAGGCAACCGACAGCGCGCTGCGTGGTGTTATCGGTAAATACACCATGGATCGCATCCTGACCGAAGGTCGTACCGTTATTCGTAGCGATACTCAGCGTGAGCTGGAAGAGACCATTCGCCCATACAACATGGGTATCACCCTGCTGGACGTTAACTTCCAGGCTGCTCGTCCGCCGGAAGAGGTGAAAGCGGCGTTTGATGATGCGATTGCTGCACGTGAAAACGAACAGCAGTACATCCGTGAAGCGGAAGCCTACACCAACGAAGTTCAGCCGCGTGCTAACGGTCAGGCGCAGCGTATTCTTGAAGAAGCGCGTGCATACAAGACTCAGACCATCCTGGAAGCTCAGGGTGAAGTGGCTCGTTTCGCGAAGATCCTGCCGGAATATAAAGCGGCTCCGGAAATTACCCGTGAACGTCTGTATATCGAGACCATGGAAAAAGTGCTGAGCCATACGCGTAAAGTGCTGGTTAACGACAGCAAAGGTGGAAACCTGATGGTGCTGCCGTTGGATCAGATGCTGAAAGGCGGTTCTGCGCCTGCGGCGAAGTCGTCAGACAACAGCGGTGCTAACAACCTGCTGCGTCTGCCGCCAGCGTCATCAGGTAGCTCCAGTGCGACTACAACGCCTTCTTCGAACGATGGTGACATCATGGACCAACGCCGTGCTAACGCGCAGCGTAACGACTACCAGCGTCAGGGGGAATAAGGATGCGTAAGTCAGTTATTGCGATCATCATCATCGTATTGGTCGTGCTTTATACCTCTATTTTCGTTGTGAAAGAGGGTGAACGTGGGATTAAGTTCCAGTTCAGCAGCGTCGTCCGTGATGGTGACAAGCGTCCGGTGATTTATGAGCCGGGTCTGCACTTCAAGGTGCCTTTCATTCAGTCTGTGAAAACGCTTGATGCGCGTATCCAGACCATGGATAACCAGGCCGATCGTTTCGTGACCAAAGAGAAGAAAGACCTGATCGTTGATTCCTATATCAAATGGCGCATCAGTGATTTCAGCCGTTACTTCCTGGCGACAGGCGGTGGTGATGTTTCTCAGGCAGAAGTGCTGTTGAAACGTAAGTTCTCTGACCGTCTGCGTTCTGAGATTGGTCGTCTGGATGTGAAAGACATCGTGACCGACTCCCGTGGTCGTCTGACGCTGGAAGTGCGTGATGCGCTGAACTCCGGTACAGCGGGCACGGAAGACGAAGTTTCTACCCCGGCCGCGGATGACGCGATTGCCAAAGCAGCAGAACGTGTTCAGGCTGAAACCAACGGCAAAGTGCCGGTGATTAACCCGAACAGTATGGCTGCACTGGGTATCGAAGTGGTTGACGTGCGTATCAAGCAAATCAACCTGCCTGCTGAAGTGTCTGAGGCGATTTACAACCGTATGCGCGCTGAGCGTGAAGCGGTAGCCCGTCGTCACCGTTCACAGGGTCAGGAAGAGGCTGAGAAGCTGCGCGCTGCCGCGGACTACGAAGTGACCAAGACGCTTGCCGAGTCTGAACGCCAGGGTCGTATCCTGCGCGGTGAAGGTGATGCCGAAGCGGCGAAACTGTTCGCTGATGCCTTCAGCCAGGATCCAGACTTCTATGCTTTCATCCGTAGCCTGCGTGCTTACGAGAATAGCTTCCAGAGCAACCAGGATGTGATGGTGCTCAGCCCGGACAGCGATTTCTTCCGTTATATGAAGACGCCAGCTAACGCAACGCGATAAACTCAGGCTCGTTTGAGTTTTCAAACCACCGCTCTCAACGGAGCGGTGGTTTTCTTTTATAAGGAACCAAAATGAATTCAACGATCTGGCTGGCGCTGGCACTTGTTTTAGTCCTGGAAGGGTTGGGCCCAATGCTTTATCCGCGTGCCTGGCGTCGTATGATCGCCACAATGAGCCAGCTTCCGGATAATATTTTGCGCCGATTTGGCGGTGGTCTTGTGGTTGCCGGCATCGTTATCTACTACATGTTGAGGAAAACGATTGGCTGATCAAAAAGTGGTCGGATTTGGCATGTTTTGGGGTCAAAAAGTGCTGTATATCTGAAAAAGCGATGGTAGAATCCATTTTTAAGCAAACGGTGATTTTGAAAAAATGGGTAACAACGTCGTCGTACTGGGCACCCAATGGGGTGACGAAGGTAAAGGGAAGATTGTTGATCTTCTGACTGAACGGGCTAAATATGTTGTACGCTACCAGGGCGGTCACAACGCAGGCCATACTCTCGTAATCAACGGTGAAAAAACCGTCCTCCATCTTATTCCATCAGGTATTCTTCGCGAAAACGTCACCAGCATCATCGGTAACGGCGTTGTGCTGTCTCCAGCTGCGCTGATGAAAGAGATGAAAGGTCTGGAAGACCGTGGTATCCCTGTTCGTGAGCGTCTGCTGCTCTCTGAAGCGTGCCCGCTGATCCTGGATTATCATGTGGCGCTGGACGTAGCGCGTGAAAAAGCGCGTGGCGCGAAAGCTATCGGCACCACTGGCCGTGGTATTGGGCCAGCTTACGAAGACAAAGTTGCACGTCGCGGTCTGCGCGTAGGCGACCTCTTCGACAAAGCAACCTTCGCTGACAAACTGAAAGAAGTGATGGAATATCACAACTTCCAGCTGGTGAACTTCTACAAAGCTGACGCTGTTGACTACCAGAAAGTGCTGGATGACGTCATGGCGATTGCTGACATCCTGACCGGTATGGTTGTTGATGTGTCCGATCTGCTGGACCAGGCGCGCAAGCGTGGCGATTTCGTCATGTTCGAAGGTGCGCAGGGTACGCTGCTGGATATCGACCATGGTACCTATCCGTACGTAACCTCCTCTAACACCACCGCAGGTGGCGTGGCGACCGGCTCTGGCCTGGGTCCGCGTTATGTGGATTACGTTCTGGGCATCATCAAAGCATACTCCACTCGCGTGGGTGCAGGTCCGTTCCCGACTGAGCTGTTTGATGATATCGGCGAGTTCCTGTGCAAGCAGGGTAACGAGTTTGGCGCGACCACCGGTCGTCGTCGTCGTACCGGCTGGCTGGATGCGGTTGCAGTGCGTCGCGCAGTGCAGATCAACTCCCTCTCTGGCTTCTGCCTGACTAAGCTGGACGTGCTGGACGGCCTGAAAGAAGTGAAAATCTGTGTGGGCTACCGGATGCCAGATGGCCGCGAAGTGACGACCACTCCGCTGGCAGCTGACGACTGGGAAGGCATCGAGCCAATCTACGAAACCATGCCGGGCTGGTCTGAAACCACCTTCGGTGTGAAAGAGCGTAGTGGCCTGCCACAGGCAGCACTGGATTACATCAAGCGTATTGAAGAACTGACCGAAGTGCCGATTGATATTATTTCTACCGGCCCGGATCGTACTGAAACGATGATCCTGCGCGACCCGTTCGACGCATAATGATGGTTTCGCCCGGCGGCGCTGCGCTTGCCGGGCCTACAAAACCCATCACAGGCCGGATAAGCAACGTGGATCCGGCTTTTTTGTTCTCCTTCCCCCTTTCAGTTCAAATAAATTAGCCGCCAACTATCTGGCTGGTTTATCATCATTAATGAATATCTCTGCGGTTTGACCGCGTTTTCCCTTTTCCTGAGGTTGATGTGCAGTTAACAAGTTTCACCGATTACGGCTTACGCGCGCTGATTTACATGGCGTCGTTACCCGATGGGAAAATGACCAGTATCTCTGAAGTAACAGAGGTCTACGGTGTGTCCCGTAATCATATGGTCAAAATAATCAATCAACTTAGTCGTGCCGGATATGTTGCTGCCGTCCGCGGGAAGAATGGCGGGATCCGCCTTGGGAAACCGGCGCAGAGTATCCGGGTTGGGGATGTGGTACGTGAACTGGAGCCCTTGTCTCTGGTGAATTGCAGCAGCGAGTTCTGCCACATTACGCCCGCTTGTCGTCTGAAACAGGCGCTTTCTAAGGCCGTGCAAAGTTTTCTCAAGGAACTGGATAACTACACGCTGGCCGATTTGGTTGAAGAGAATCAACCGCTTTATAAATTATTGCTGGTGGAATGAAGAAAATTTCCACTGGAGCTGACAACGGAGGAACCGCTATGTCACATGATCCTTTCCAGGAACGCGAAGCCGAAAAATACGCGAATCCAATCCCAAGCCGCGAGTTCATCATTGAACACTTAACAAAGCGCGAAAAACCCGCCAATCGTGAAGAACTTGCCGTTGAATTAAACATTGAAGGTGAAGAGCAAATTGAAGCCCTTCGCCGCCGCCTGCGTGCCATGGAGCGCGACGGGCAACTGGTCTTTACCCGCCGCCAGTGCTACGCCCTGCCTGAACGTCTTGATCTGCTGAAAGGGATCGTCATTGGTCACCGTGACGGCTACGGTTTCCTGCGCGTGGAAGGACGTAAAGACGACCTGTACCTGTCATCCGAACAGATGAAGATGTGCATTCATGGCGATCAAATCCTGGCTCAGCCGCTGGGTGCCGATCGTAAAGGCCGTCGCGAAGCGCGCGTGGTGCGCATTCTGGTACCGAAGACCAGCCAGATTGTCGGCCGCTATTTTACCGATGCAGGCGTGGGTTTTGTGGTGCCGGATGATAGCCGTCTGAGTTTCGATATCCTGATCCCGCCTGAAGAGGTCATGGGCGCGCGGATGGGCTTTGTGGTCGTCGTCGAACTGACCCAGCGCCCGACTCGTCGCACCAAAGCGGTCGGTAAAATTGTTGAAGTGCTTGGCGATAACATGGGCACGGGTATGGCGGTTGATATGGCGCTGCGTACCCATGAAATCCCCTACGTTTGGCCAAAAGCCGTTGAAGAGCAGATTGTCGGCCTGAAAGAAGTGGTGCCGGAAGAGTCCAAAGCAGGCCGTGTGGACCTGCGCTCCCTGCCGCTGGTCACGATTGATGGTGAAGATGCGCGTGACTTCGATGACGCCGTGTACTGCGAGAAAAAACGCGGTGGCGGCTGGCGCCTGTGGGTGGCTATCGCCGACGTAAGCTACTACGTTCGCCCGCATACGCCGCTGGATAATGAAGCCCGCAGTCGTGGTACATCGGTTTACTTCCCGTCCCAGGTTGTACCGATGCTGCCGGAAGTGCTCTCTAACGGTCTGTGTTCCCTGAACCCGCAGGTTGATCGCCTGTGTATGGTGTGTGAGATGACTATCTCCACCAAAGGCCGCTTAACCGGTTATAAGTTCTACGAAGCGGTGATGAGCTCTCATGCGCGTCTGACCTATACCAAGGTCTGGCATATGCTCCAGGGCGACCAGGATCTGCGTGAACAATACGCGCCGCTGGTCAAACACATCGAAGAGCTACACAACCTGTACAAGACGCTGGATCAGGCGCGCGAAGAGCGCGGCGGGATCTCGTTCGAAAGCGAAGAGGCGAAGTTTATCTTCAACGCCGAACGTCGTATCGAGCGTATTGAGCAGACGCAGCGTAACGATGCGCACAAGCTGATTGAAGAGTGCATGATTCTGGCGAACATCTCAGCGGCGCGTTTCGTTGAAAAAGCCAAAGAGCCGGCACTGTTCCGTATCCACGATAAACCAAGCACCGAAGCGATTACCGCATTCCGTACTGTTCTGGCCGAGCTGGGTCTTGAACTGCCGGGCGGCAACAAGCCGGAGCCGCGTGATTACGCTGAACTGCTGGAGTCCATCGGTGACCGTCCGGACCATGAGATGCTGCAAACCATGCTGCTGCGTTCCATGAAGCAGGCCATTTACGATCCGGAAAACCGGGGTCACTTTGGCCTGGCGTTGCAGTCGTATGCACACTTCACGTCGCCTATCCGCCGTTATCCGGATCTCTCTCTGCACCGTGCGATTAAATATCTGCTGGCGCAGGAGCAGGGGCATAAGGGCAACACTACGGAAACGGGTGGTTATCACTACTCGATGGAAGAGATGCTGCAACTGGGTCAGCACTGCTCCATGACTGAACGCCGCGCTGATGAAGCCACGCGTGAAGTCTCCGACTGGCTGAAATGCGACTTTATGCTGGATCAGGTCGGTAACGTCTTCAAGGGCGTGATTGCCAGCGTGACCGGCTTTGGTTTCTTTGTCCGTCTCGACGATCTGTTTATCGATGGTCTGGTGCATGTGTCCAGTCTGGATAACGACTACTACCGCTTTGACCAGGTTGGCCAGCGTCTGATTGGCGAATCCGGCGGCCAGACTTATCGCCTGGGCGATCGTGTCGAAGTGAAAGTCGAAGCCGTTAATATGGACGAGCGTAAAATCGACTTTAGCCTGATTTCCAGCGAGCGTGGCCCACGTAATGTTGGCAAAACTGCGCGTGAGAAAGCCAAAAAAGGCGGCAACGGTAACACCAGCGGCAAGCGTCGCCAGGCCGGTAAAAAGGTAAACTTCGAGCCGGACAGCGCCTTCCGTGGCGAAAAGAAAAAGAAACCGAAGGCCGCGAAGAAAGAAGCTCGCTCAGCGAAAAAGCCTTCCGCTAAGACCCAAAAAATTGCCGCCGCCACCAAAGCGAAGCGCGCGGCGAAGAAAACGCAGGCGGAGTAATTCCGCCCCTCACCCTGACCCTCTCCCCATGGGGAGAGGGAAAAGTATCGTCATAATGAGAACCATCAATGAGTGAAATGATTTACGGCATCCACGCGGTGCAAGCCCTGCTGGAGCGCGCGCCGGAGCGTTTTCAGGAAGTCTTTATTCTGAAAGGGCGTGAAGATAAACGTCTGATGCCGCTTATCCACGCGCTTGAAGCTCAGGGCGTGGTGATCCAGCTGGCGAACCGCCAGTTCCTGGATGAGAAAAGCGAGGGCGCGGTTCACCAGGGCATTATTGCGCGCGTGAAGCCGGGCCGTCAGTATCAGGAAAACGATCTGCCGGATCTGATTGCCGAACTGGATAACCCGTTCTTCCTGATCCTGGACGGCGTGACCGATCCGCACAACCTGGGCGCGTGTCTGCGTAGTGCTGATGCGGCCGGTGTGCACGCGGTTATTGTGCCAAAAGATCGCTCTGCACAGCTGAACGCCACGGCCAAAAAAGTGGCCTGCGGCGCGGCAGAGAACGTTCCGCTGATCCGTGTTACCAACCTGGCGCGCACCATGCGTCTGCTTCAGGAAGAGAACATCTGGATCGTGGGCACCGCGGGTGAAGCCGACCATACTCTGTATCAGAGCAAAATGACCGGTCGTCTGGCACTGGTGATGGGTGCCGAAGGTGAAGGGATGCGTCGTCTGACGCGCGAACACTGCGATGAGCTAATCAGCATCCCGATGGCGGGCAGCGTGTCGTCTTTGAACGTGTCTGTGGCAACAGGTATTTGCCTGTTTGAAGCGGTGCGTCAGCGTAGCTGATTTTCGCCCGGTGACGCTTCGCTTACCGGGCCTACGGTTTTGTAGGCCGGGTAAGGCGAAGCCGTCACCCGGCAAAACAACCTCACTCCTCTAAAGACCGCAAATGGTCATCCTTCCTGAGCGTCATCAGCGCCACAATACTCACCACCGCCGTAGCCATCACGTAATACGCCGGAATATCCAGGTTGCCTGTCTCTTTAATCAGCCCGGTGATAATCAAACCCGCACAGCCCGAAAAAATAGCGTTTGAGAGCGAGTAGGCCAGCCCAAGCCCGGTATAACGCACGCGGGTCGGGAACATCTCTGAGAGCATCGCAGGCCCCGGCCCTGCCAGCATTCCCACCAGACCGCCTGCAACCAGCACTACAATTGCTTTTACCGCCAGCGTGCTGGACTCTGCCTGGAGGATTTTAAGCAGCGGCAAGGCGAGGATCAGAAGCAGCCCGGTGGCAATGAGCATCACGGTACGTCGGCCGATCCGGTCGCTCAGGATCCCCGACGGAATGATGGTCAGTGCAAAGCCGATATTGGAAATCACCGCAATCAATAATGCCTGATTAAACCCGGTATGCAGCGCCGACTGGAGGTAGGTGGGCATGATCACCAGATAGGTATAGCCCGCTGCCGACCACACCATGACCCGGCCAATCCCCATCACGATGGCTTTCAGCGTCGCCGCAGTGTGAGCCTGAGCGACAACTGGCTTTTCCTGTTGCTGGACGAAGCTTGGCGTCTCTTCCATGCTCACGCGCAGCCACAGGGCAACCGCGCCCATCGGCAGAGCCAGGAAGAACGCAATACGCCAGCCCCAGTCGTGCAGTGCCTCCGGGGTAAGCAACGCAGAGAGGAGGGCGACAATACCCGCACCCGCCAGCAGCCCCAGCGCCACGGTGAAAGATTGCCATGCGCCGTACAGGCCACGTTTTCCGCGTGGCGCAAACTCGGTCATTAGCGAGACTGCGCCACCGTATTCACCCCCGGCGAACAGCCCCTGCAATATGCGAAGCAACGTCATCATCAGCGGTGCGGCAATCCCGATGCTCGCATACACCGGCACAATGCCAATTGCGGCGGTGGCGAGCGTCATCAGCACCAGGACAATAATCAACGTGGGTTTGCGGCCAATCCTGTCACCTATCCGGCCGAACACGACGGCACCCAGCGGGCGAAAGAAGAAGGCGATGGCAAACGAGGCGTAGGTGAGGATCAGGCTGGTCAGCCCCGCGTCCCCTTCCAGCTGGAAGAAGTTCTTCGCAATCACGGTCGCCAGAAAACCGTACACCGCAAATTCATACCATTCGATGAAATTACCAATAGAGCCGGCAATGAGTGCGCGCTTGTGCGCATCCGGCGCAAAGTGTGAAGGTTGCATAAGGATCCTCACAGGAAGAGTAAGAATAAATTATTCAACAAATAGCTGACCATGAAATAGTTTATTCTTATGTTATGTGAGCTATTTCACGAATGATTTCAGTGGGATTGCCACCCTGTGACCCCACTCCCATGCAGCGTTAGCCTGTGCTGTCCATACTTACCTTCATTGCCACTGAAGGAGGGACACAACATGAACTGGCAAACGCATACGGTTTTTAATCAGCCTGTGCCGCTTTCCAACAGCAATCTTTTCCTTTCGGATTGCGCTTTGCGTGAAGCGGTAAACCGCGAAGGGGCGGAGTGGGACATGGAATTTCTCGCCAGCATCGGCCAGCAGTTGGGTACGGCAGAATCCCTGGAGCTTGGCAGGCTGGCGAACGTCAATCCGCCGGAGCTTCTGCGCTATGACGCCACGGGCGAACGGCTGGATGATGTGCGTTTTCACCCTGCCTGGCATTTACTGATGCAGGGGCTATGTGCCAACCGGGTTCACAATCTGGCGTGGGAAGAGGACGCGCGCAAAGGCTCGTTCGTTGCCAGGGCGGCACGCTTTATCCTCCATGCGCAGGTAGAAGCGGGTACGCTTTGCCCCGTCACCATGACCTTCGCCGCCACGCCGTTGCTCCAGCAGGCACTGCCCAAAATCTTTCGTGACTGGCTCACGCCTTTGCACAGCGATCGCTATGACCCGCATCTCGCGCCAGGTGGACAAAAGCGTGGGGTGTTGATTGGTATGGGGATGACCGAAAAACAGGGTGGTTCGGATGTTCTCAGCAATACCACCAAAGCGGAGAAAAGCAGTGACGGCAGTTACCGGCTGGTGGGCCACAAATGGTTTTTCTCGGTGCCACAAAGTGACGCGCACCTGGTGCTGGCCCAGGCGAAAGGGGGGTTATCCTGCTTTTTTGTCCCGCGCTTTTTACCTGACGGGCAGCGCAATGCCGTACGGCTGGAGAGGCTGAAAGATAAGCTGGGTAACCGTTCTAATGCCAGCAGTGAAGTGGAATTTCTGGACGCCGCTGGCTGGCTTTTGGGTGAGGAGGGCGAAGGGATTCGACAAATTCTCAGGATGGGGGGAATGACGCGCTTCGACTGCGCGCTTGGCAGCCACGGCCTGATGCGCCGGGCGTTGTCTGTGGCGCTGTTCCATGCCCATCAGCGACAGACATTTGGTAAGAACCTTATCGATCAGCCTTTAATGCGCGATGTACTGAGCCGGATGGCGCTGGTGCTTGAGGGACAAACTGCGCTGCTGTTTCGCCTTGCACGTGCCTGGGACTCGCGGGAAGACGTGCAGGAAGCGGCCTGGGCGCGGCTTTTCACCCCGGCAGCAAAATATGGCGTGTGCAAAGCCGGTATCCCATTTGTGGCGGAGGCGATGGAGGTGCTGGGCGGGATTGGCTATTGCGAAGAGAGCGAACTTCCACGCCTGTACCGGGAAATGCCGGTGAACAGCATCTGGGAAGGCTCGGGCAATATCATGTGCCTGGACGTCCTGCGGGTACTCACGAAGCAGCCAGGCATCCTGGAGCTTCTTGGTGAGGATTTTGCGCAGGTAAAAGGGCAGGATCGGCATTTTGATCGTAGCTGGCGTCAGCTTCAGCAAAAACTGCGTAAACCTCAGGAGGCGCAGGGCAGGGAGATCACGCAACAGCTCTTTTTGCTGGGTGCCGGGAGCCAGATGCTGCGGCACGCATCGCCGCCGGTCGCGCAGGCGTGGTGCCGCATGATGCTCGATACCCGTGGCGGCTCACTTCTGAGCGAACAGGTACAGAATGACCTGCTGCTGCGTGCCACGGGCAGGGTGGGTTAGTCTTTTAACTGGAACAGGCTGACCAGTTGGGTGAGGTGTGAGCCTTTCTCACGCAGCGTTTGTGCGGTTTGCTCGCTGCGTGAAACGCGGTCGGCGTTGATATGTGAAGCTTCGCCAATGTGCGTCATGGCAAGGTTAACCTGATGGATCCCCGCCGACTGCTCGTGGGAAGAGTGGTTAATCTCCGTAACCAGCTGGCTGATGTTATCGATATGAAGGATGATGGCATCCATCGCCAGGCGCGTCTGTTCAGATAGCGCGTGGCCTTCACTCACTTTGTTCAGCGTATCGCCAATCAGTTGCTCAATCTCTTTCACCGCATTGGCGCTACGTGCCGCCAGGGCGCGAACTTCTTGCGCCACCACGGCAAAACCTTTGCCATGCTCCCCGGCGCGCGCCGCCTCAACCGCCGCATTAAGTGCCAGAATATTGGTCTGAAATGCAATTGACTCAATCACGCGCGTGATGTCTTCGATACGTTTCGATGCGTCGCGAATATCATCCATGGTAGCCACCGCGTGGGTGACCGTCTTGCCACCCTGATGCACGGCCTGTGAGGTTTCGCCCACCAGTTGCTGTGTTTGCTCCATGTTGGCAGCATTTTGCTGCACGGTCGCGGCAAGTTGCTCCATGCTGGCCGAGGTTTCTTCCACGCTGCTGGCCTGTTTGTTGATCTGCTCTGAGATCTCCCCGCTATCCGAGGCCAGTGCGTTCGTGCCCATGTGGATCTCGCCTGCGGCTTCCCGAACCTGAAGCACGATTTTTTGTAATCCGGCACCGATCCCGTTAATGGCGGTGATCAACTGGCCCACTTCATCACGACGTGTTACGGGCAGGTTGGCGCGGAGGTCACCGGCGGCATATTGGCGCGCCAGGTGGATAACATCGCGCAGTGGGCGCGTCAGCATCCTGCGAATGATAAGGACAAACAGGCCCGCGAAGAGCGCGGATAACACCACGCCCGCCAGCAGGAAGCGGTCACGTAACGTCGTCACGCTGGCGAGAAGTACCGATTTATCCACTTCGCCCACAATGGTCCAGTTCCAGCCAGGCATCGGCGTCCAGGCCATTTTCAAGGTGCGGCCATCATCGCTTTCGCGTTCCAGCGTGCCGGATTTATCGCTCATCAACTGCTGCTGGATTGCGTTGCTCCACTTAGGTAACTGGCCCTCTTCGCTGGAATGGAACAGGAATTGCCCGTGCGTTTTTCCGTTGCTGCGATCCAGAACAAAGAAATGGCCGCTCTCACCCAGACGGCGGTTGAGGATTTTCTCGCGCATGACGTTCCAGGAGTGGGTGATATCCACGCCGACGAACATAATGGCAATGACCTGGCCATCGCTGTTTTTAACGGGCTGATATTGGGTGATGTAGCGTTTGCCGAATAGCAATGCCAGGCCGCGATACACTTCGCCCTTGCTAACGGCGGCAAAGGCCGGGCTTGCCGTGTCCAGCACGGTGCCAATGGCCCGATCGCCGTTTTCCTTGCGCAGCGAGGTGGCCACGCGGACAAAGTCGTTACCGCTGCGTACAAACAGAGTTGAGATAGCGCCTGTACGGCTCAGAAAGTCGTCAGAAAGGCTATTATTTTCATGAAGTTCCGTTTCACCACCTTTCAGCAGGGGGACGTTCATCCCATTGATTGCGCGATTCTGGCTATTATCGATGTTAAGCGGCTGAGGTAAAAAGGTGCTGAACAGTCGGGTATAACTTTCAACCTCTTCGCTCAGGCTGGTGTTAAACATCTGAACCATATCGACCATGCCGGTGGACTGGTTGTGCAGGTCTTCGACTGCAAGGGCTTCAAGCTGCTGGCTGGTTTTATGGCTAAGCAGAAAAGTGAAGAACAGGAAAAGAATAGCGACACTCACGCCGGTAAGCAGCGATAGCTTAGTGCCCAGACCCGCACGGCGGAAAAAACTGATCATAAATTGCTCATTATTGAAAAGGTATGGCTCTTCAACGGCAGGGCAGAGATAACATTTATCTTCTTAATGTAACAAAATGTTATTCAATTGTTTTTGAATGGTTTATTAAAGGATAAAAGATTTGCAAAAACGAAAAGCCACTAAAAATAAGTGGCTTTTATCTGGAAGGATTACACATAGAGAATGGCCTGTACCCGCCACTGATCGACGTGGTTATCTTCCTGCATCTGGATGATGCGATACCAGGAAGCACCCTGTTCATCTGCTTTTAATGCAACTACACGTTCAACGTCTTGCGGGCTCCCCGAAATGTTATTCACGGAGATCTGGCCAATTTCATTGAGGCCAGTAACACAATCAGCACTGGCGAATTCAGCTGACTGCGCAGTCGTGCTCACAAGGCCTGCTGAGAGCAACAGAGAGGTCAAAGCAAGAGTTCGTTTCATCGTCAGCTCCATTTCACATGTCTCCGGTATCCGCCGGGCAATCCTTCGCGAATAAACTCACTTCCATTGTTGCGGGCATGGAGTTTATTGTGGACAGGAAAATGTCTATGGACGCAAAGCAGTGTAAATGTCGTTCAAATGAAGCCCATTACTTACGGTACAAAATCGCCTGTGAGTACCACTGTCCCGTAATGATGGTTTCATCAACCATGATGATGACGTAATAATCTGCTTTTGCAGCGACGGCCTGGGCTTTTATTGCGGATTGCGCATCATCCGGGGAACCGCGAACAAGCGCGGAAACAGTACCCATTCGTTGTAATCCTTCCGTCTGATTACGACGAATTTCCTGCGGGTGATCGGCAACCGGGGGAGCGGGTTGTGGCGTGCCTTGCAGCGCGCTACAGCCACTAAGCAGTGACACCAGCAATAAAGCAGCAAACCTGCGCATAACCATATCTCGTTTCCTGATAGCCATAGTGTAGTTGTCTGTAAATTTAGTTTTGGGGGAATGTTCCCGAAGTGTTATCTGGGGCGTAAATTTCGAATGAAAATGTCGTGAAAGCGTAACCCAGTTCTCAACATTATGAATCATTCAATTGCAAAGGATCGACAATGATAGAACTTGAAACACAACGGCTCGGTGACCACGAAATTTTACATGCTTTTCCGGCGGGAAAAGGTCAGCAACCGTTGCCCGTTGTGGTTTTTTATCATGGGTTTACTTCATCTAAGCTGGTTTACAGCTACTTTGCAGTCGCGCTGGCACAGGCGGGTTTTCGTGTGGTAATGCCGGATGCCCCCGATCACGGCGCACGCTTTACGGGTGATGAACAGGCTCGTCTTGGGCAGTTCTGGCAAATCCTTCACGGCAGCCTTAACGAGTTCGCCGCGCTGCGAGATGCATTGCACCAGGCGGGGCTGGTGGCGGATAACCGTCTGGCGGTGGCAGGGGCATCAATGGGGGGCATGACGGCTCTTGGGATCATGACCCATCATCCAGAGGTGAAATCTGTGGCCTGCCTGATGGGTTCCGGATATTTCACTTCCCTCTCGCAGACGCTGTTCCCACCCCGCGAGCAGGATGATGTTGAGGCGGTGATGGCACCGCTGGCGCAATGGGAGGTAACCCATGCATTGCCACAGCTGGCAGACAGACCGCTATTCCTGTGGCACGGCGAAGCAGACGACATTGTGCCTGCCGTTGAAACCTTCCGCTTGCAGCAGGCACTCAAAAGTGAAGGGCTGGACGGGAATTTGACCTGCCAGTGGGAAGCCGGTGTACGGCACCGCATTACGCCAGCCGCGCTGGATTTCACGGTCGCGTTTTTCCGTAAGCACCTTTAAACGCGCAGGATTGTGACGCCCTGATCTTCCAGCTTCTGGAGGATCACGGGATCGGCATTTTTACCGGTGATCACCATGTCGATCTGCTCTGCCCGGCTAAACAGCATTCCGGCGCGCTCACCCACTTTGCTGCTATCGACCAGCACCACAAGCTTGCCCACTACGTTAAGCATGTTTTGCTCTGCCATCGCCGTCAGCATATCGGTTTTATACAGGCCTTCAGCGGTAAGGCCCTTGCCGCTGGTAAACATCCAGTGTCCGGCGTAGAGGCTGTTTTCGCTGTCCTGTGGGCTTAGCGTGATGGACTGGCTTTTGTTGTACTGACCGCCCATGATCACCACGCTTTCATGCTCCTGGTCGATAAGATAGTTGGCCAGCGGCAGATAATTAGTAATGATCTGTACCGGTTTCCCGCACATCTCCCGCCCCAGCAGAAACGCCGTCGAGCCACAGTTGATCACCACGCTCTCTCCGGGATTCACCAGCTGCGAAGCCGCTCTGGCGATACGCACTTTTTCATCGTGATTCAGCGCCTGATGGATGTTCATTGGCGTCCAGCGTGGGCGCTGCTGGCTAATGGCCTCTGCACCGTTGCGGACTTTTTTCAGCTTGCCGCTTTCATCCAGCTTGTTGATATCTCGTCGTGCCGTCGCCGGGGAGATGCCTAAACGATCGATAACGTTCTCGACGGTGACAAACCCTGTTTGCGCCAGGAGTTCCAGTAAAATTTGATGCCGTTGCGCTTCCGTCATGAGCTATTCCGATAAAAATTGATTTGAAAAGATGATATTTGAAATAGCGTGAAATTACTAAGCTAAATATGAAATAGCCAGACACAGAGGTCTGGCTATTTGGCTTCAAAATCAGAGGAAGGACTTGAACGGCAGGTCAGGCTCAATGGTAAAGCAATCATCAAAACCACGTGGATAGTGGTATTCAAGATTGTCTTTGTCCAGTGGCCAGGTGAACTTGCCACCGACCTGCCAGATGAATGGCTTGAAGCCGTATTTCAGGCGGTCTTTTTTCATTTCCCACAGTACGCGGATTTCCTGCGGGTCGGCCTGGAAGTTTGACCAGATATCGTGGTGGAACGGGATCACCACTTTGGTGTTCAGCGCTTCCGCCATGCGCAGCATATCGGCGCTGGTCATTTTGTCGGTGATACCGCGCGGGTTTTCACCGTAGGAACCCAGCGCGACATCAATCTGGTGCTCGTTGCCGTGCTTCGCGTAGTAGTTGGAGTAGTGGGAATCGCCGCTGTGATAGAGGGAACCGCCAGGGGTTTTAAACAAATAGTTCACCGCGCGTTCGTCCATGCCGTCTGGCAGCACGCCTGCTGCTTTCTGGTCTGCCGGCAGGGTAATCAGTGCAGTACGGTCAAAGGCATCCAGCGCGTGGATCTCAACGTCTTTGATTTTCACCACATCGCCCGGCTTCATTACGATGCAACGCTCTTTTGGCACACCCCAGCCGATCCATAAATCAACGCAGGTCTGCGGGCCAATGAACGGGACGTCATCGGCGCAGTTTTGCATCACTGCTGCCGCCACGTTCACGTCGATATGATCGTTGTGATCGTGCGTAGACAGAACCGCATCAATCTGACGAATGGCGAACGGATCGAGCACAAATGGCGTGGTGCGCAGATTTGGCTGGAGCTTTTCCACACCTGCCATACGCTGCATCTGGTGACCTTTTTTCATCAGCGGGTTGCCGTGGCTCTGTTTGCCCGTGCCACACCAGAAATCGACACAAATATTCGCACCACCTTCTGATTTCAGCCAGATGCCGGTGCAGCCCAGCCACCACATTGCAAACGTGCCTGGAGCAACTTGTTCCTGCTCAATCTCTTCGTTCAGCCAGCAACCCCATTCCGGGAAGGTGCTCAGAATCCATGATTCACGGGTGATGGTGTTCACTTTACTCATCGTTTTGACTCCTGGTATTAATCAAAAGTAATCATATGGTGATTTGTTGTGGTTAACTCTGTCACTCTTTGAACCGCTTTGCAACGAGTAAATCGCGGAAAATTATCTTTGCGACATCACGGAAAATCCGTTTTTAGGTTGCTAAGATATGAGTCATTAAACATCAAGATGATGAATTATAAAGGTTAAATTATTTTAATGACGCGATAGTGAAAATCATTACTAACACCATGGAAATAATTTGCGTGATGCGTCACAAATAATCAAATGCAATCTTGTGGTGATTATTTGTGATTACTAGAGTGGTGACACCAACCGCACAGGGATTGCCCCTCGTGTTCTCATTTCTGGAGAGAGTTATGGAGATCCTCTACAACGTCTTTACCGTATTTTTTAATCAGGTAATGACTAACGCCCCGCTGTTGCTGGGTATCGTGACGTGCCTGGGCTACATCCTTCTGCGTAAAAGCGTCAGCGTGATTATCAAAGGCACCATTAAAACGATTATCGGTTTTATGTTGTTACAGGCGGGGTCCGGTATTTTAACGGGCACATTTAAGCCTGTGGTCGCCAAAATGTCGGAAGTGTACGGCATCAATGGCGCCATCTCTGACACCTACGCCTCAATGATGGCTACCATCGATCGTATGGGTGATGCATATAGTTGGGTGGGGTACGCCGTGCTGCTCGCACTGGCGCTGAACATTATTTATGTTCTGCTGCGGCGTATCACCGGTATCCGCACCATCATGCTTACCGGCCATATTATGTTCCAGCAGGCCGGGCTGATTGCCGTGTCTCTCTATATCTTCGGTTATCCGATGTGGACAACGATCATCTGCACCGCGATTCTGGTTTCGCTGTATTGGGGGATCACCTCCAATATGATGTACAAGCCAACGCAAGACGTGACCGATGGCTGCGGTTTCTCAATAGGTCACCAGCAGCAGTTCGCGTCCTGGATTGCCTACAAGGTCGCGCCATTCCTGGGGAAAAAAGAAGAGAGTGTTGAAGATCTTAAGCTCCCTGGCTGGCTGAATATCTTCCATGACAACATCGTCTCTACCGCGATTGTGATGACCATTTTCTTCGGGGCGATCCTGCTCTCTTTCGGCATCGACGTTGTCCAGGCGATGGCGGGCAAAACGCACTGGACGGTCTACATCCTGCAAACCGGCTTCTCGTTCGCGGTGGCGATTTTCATCATCACCCAGGGCGTGCGTATGTTCGTGGCTGAGCTGTCAGAAGCCTTTAACGGTATCTCCCAACGTCTGATCCCTGGCGCTGTACTGGCGATTGACTGCGCCGCTATCTATAGCTTTGCGCCGAACGCCGTCGTCTGGGGCTTTATGTGGGGCACCATCGGTCAGCTGATTGCCGTCGGCATTCTGGTGGGCTGTGGTTCCTCAATCCTGATTATTCCTGGCTTTATCCCGATGTTCTTCTCCAACGCCACTATCGGCGTCTTTGCTAACCACTTTGGCGGCTGGCGCGCGGCGCTCAAGATTTGCCTGGTGATGGGCATGATCGAGATCTTTGGTTGCGTGTGGGCCGTCAAGCTTACCGGCATGAGCGCCTGGATGGGCATGGCGGACTGGTCAATTCTGGCACCGCCGATGATGCAGGGTTTTGCATCTGTTGGGCTGGTCTTTATGGCCGTCATCATCCTGATTGCACTGACTTATATGTTCTTCGCTGGCCGTTCGCTGCGAGCTGAAGAAGATGCGGAAAAACAAACAGCAGAAGTGTCTGCTCACTAAGGAGTTTCGATTATGACCGTACGTATCCTGGCTGTGTGTGGCAATGGGCAAGGTAGCTCCATGATCATGAAGATGAAAGTGGACCAGTTTTTAACCCAGTCAA
Source organism: Enterobacter sp. Tr-810 (assembly GCF_011752765.1). Taxonomy (NCBI): domain Bacteria; kingdom Pseudomonadati; phylum Pseudomonadota; class Gammaproteobacteria; order Enterobacterales; family Enterobacteriaceae; genus Enterobacter; species Enterobacter sp. Tr-810. The sequence goes on from NZ_VWWW01000008.1 coordinate 176,654, forward strand.
ACATCGACCACACGGTGAACAGCTGCGCAGTGGGTGAATACAAAAGTGAACTGAACGGCGCGGACATCATCATCGCCTCTACCCATATCGCTGGGGAGATCACCGTGACGGGCAATAAATATGTGGTGGGTGTGCGCAATATGCTGTCGCCCGCTGACTTTGGTCCAAAGCTGCTGGAAGTGATCAATGCGCACTTCCCACAAGACGTGAAGTAAGGATGCTACATGAAACTACGTGATTCGCTGGCAGACAATAACTCCATCCTTTTACAGGCCGAAGCCAGCACCTGGCAGGAAGCGGTCAAGCTGAGTGTGGATTTGCTGGTTAAGGCTGACGTTGTCGAGCCGCGTTATTACCAGGCCATTCTTGATGGTGTTGCGCAGCACGGCCCGTATTTCGTCATTGCGCCAGGGCTGGCGATGCCGCATGGCCGCCCGGAAGAGGGCGTCAAAAAAACGGGTTTCGCGCTGGTGACATTAAAAGAGCCGCTGGTGTTCAACCATGAAGATAACGACCCGGTCGACATTCTGATCACCATGGCGGCCGTTGATGCCAACACCCATCAGGAAGTCGGCATCATGCAGATCGTCAACCTGTTTGATGATGAAGCCAATTTTGACCGTTTACGCGCCTGCCGTACCGAGCAGGAAGTGCTGGATTTAATTGATAACGCCACTGCGGCGGCTGTTTAAAAGGAACACACAAAATGTCATTACCAATGTTGCAGGTTGCGCTGGATAACCAAACGCTGTCCCACGCTTATGAAACCACCCGCCTGATTGCAGAAGAAGTGGATATCATTGAAGTCGGCACCATCCTTTGCGTAGGCGAAGGCGTTCGCGCCGTCCGCGACCTGAAAGCGCTCTATCCGCATAAAATCGTGCTGGCGGATGCCAAAATCGCTGATGCAGGCAAAATTCTTTCTCGCATGTGTTTTGAAGCCAATGCTGACTGGGTCACCGTTATCTGTTGTGCGGATATCAACACCGCCAAAGGCGCGCTGGACGTGGCAAAAGAGTTCAACGGCGACGTGCAGATTGAGCTGACCGGCTTCTGGACCTGGGAGCAGGCACAGGAGTGGCGCGATGCGGGCATTCAGCAGGTGGTTTACCACCGTAGCCGTGATGCGCAGGCGGCGGGTGTGGCCTGGGGCGAAGCGGATATCAGTGCCATCAAGCGTCTGGCGGATATGGGCTTCAAAGTCACCGTGACCGGCGGCCTGGCGCTGGAAGACCTGCCGCTGTTCCAGGGCATTCCGATTCACGTCTTTATTGCTGGCCGTAGCATCCGTGATGCGGTGTCTCCGGTGGAAGCTGCGCGTCAGTTCAAACGTTCAATCGCTCAGCTTTGGGGCTAAGGAGCGGGTATGTTGTCTAAACAAGTCCCGCTTGGCATTTACGAAAAGGCACTCCCTGCGGGGGAGTGCTGGCTTGAGCGGTTAAAGCTGGCAAAACTGCTGGGTTTTGATTTTGTCGAAATGTCAGTGGATGAAACTGACGAGCGCCTGTCCCGCCTCGACTGGAGCCGTGAACAACGGCTGGCGCTGGTGCAGGCCGTAGCCGAAACGGGCGTGCGCGTGCCGTCTATGTGTCTGAGCGCTCACCGTCGTTTTCCCCTTGGAAGTGAAGATGATGCCGTGCGCGCACAGGGGCTGGAGATCATGCGTAAAGCTATCCGCTTTGCGCAGGATGTCGGTATTCGCGTTATCCAGCTTGCCGGATATGACGTCTATTATCAGGAAGCCAACGATGAGACGCGCCGTCGTTTCCGTGGCGGGCTGAAAGAGAGTGTGGAAATGGCCAGCCGTGCGCAGGTGACGCTGGCGATGGAGATCATGGACTATCCGCTGATGAACTCCATCAGCAAGGCGCTGGGTTACGCGCACTACCTGAATAACCCCTGGTTCCAGCTTTATCCCGATATCGGCAATCTGTCGGCGTGGGATAACGATGTACAGATGGAGTTGCAGGCGGGGATGGGGCATATCGTGGCGGTACACGTCAAAGATACGCGTCCGGGTGTGTTCAAAAATGTTCCGTTCGGCACCGGGGTGGTGGATTTCGAACGGTGCTTCGAGACCCTCAAGCAGACCGGCTATTGCGGGCCCTATCTGATTGAGATGTGGAGTGAAACATCGGACGACCCGGCGGGTGAAGTGGCAAAAGCGCGAGACTGGGTGCGCGAGCGCATGGCGCGGGCAGGGTTACTGGAGGCCGGGCATGAAGCAGCTTAAACAGCAGGTCTTTGACGCCAATATGGATCTCCCGCGTTATGGCCTGGTGACATTCACCTGGGGCAACGTCAGCGCTATCGATCGTGAGCGAGGGCTGATTGCAATCAAGCCCAGCGGCGTAGCGTATGAGGCCATGCAAGCTGACGATATGGTGGTGGTCGATCTTGACGGAAATGTTGTTGAGGGTAAATGGCGGCCTTCTTCCGATACTGCTACTCATCTGGCGCTTTACCGGCGTTATCCATCTCTTGGTGGCGTTGTGCATACGCACTCAACGCATGCCACGGCCTGGGCGCAGGCAGGTCTGGCAATACCGGCACTGGGAACTACGCATGCCGATTACTTCTTTGGCGACATCCCCTGCACGCGCGCATTAACGGCTGCTGAAGTTGAAGGTGAATACGAGCTAAATACCGGGAAAGTGATTATCGAAACGCTGGGTGAACGTGAGCCACTGCATACGCCGGGTATTGTGGTCTACCAGCACGGCCCATTTGCCTGGGGAAAAGATGCCCATGATGCTGTTCATAACGCGGTGGTGATGGAAGAAGTGGCGCGAATGGCGTGGATTGCCCGCGGGATTAACCCGCAGCTTCAAGCTATTGATGATTACCTGATGAACAAACATTTCATGCGCAAGCATGGCCCAAATGCTTACTACGGGCAGAAGTGAATAAGTGCTCTGGAATACCGAAAAACAGTTGTAACCGGTGGTATTTCAGAGCCATTCGCAAAAAAAAAGCCCCCGGGCAGGGGGCAAGTCAAACTATGGCTATGTTGTCTTTGTTGGCTTTCCTGGTGCTAGCGTTAAAGCGTTATCGGTAGATATCTGCACTTGCATGCATGTTGCCGTTGCTGCCGGGCTCACGCATCAGAATGACGTGATAGTATTTTGCACCCTGGGCATCGGTTTCTTCGTTAATTGCCTGATCTGCTTCACTTTCAGTGGCGAAATTATGATTGATGTAGATTACGCCTAAGCTTTGCACATCATCCATGTTTCTGGCCTGCCGGCCGTCTATCTTAATGGCTGCCATCGCGTTTGCACTAAGCAAAAGCGCAGCCATAATGGCGATTGCGATTTTTTTCATGATATGCGCTCCACGACTGCGTGCTGTGTGACGGTTGAAACATCTCCTTTTGCCTTTGGATGAACTCTGATTAAAGTTTAATCGCTTCTCAGAAGGGGATTGGTGACCATTTCTGATGCTGTTGTTCAAAAAAACGACGCTTCCTGATGCGATTAATTTTAAATCATCCACTTAGTTCATCTTTACGCTTTGTGCGAATTTTTTGCGCAATCAGCTTGAGTTTCCGGGGGCACGCAAGTATTATGACGCGTCAATTTTTCAGCCGACCTTTAACACGTTCCTTGCCTCCCCGGGCCTCGGCTGACCCAGACAGGAGGCTGAATAATCCGTAAGGAGCAATTCGATGCGTCATTACGAAATCGTTTTTATGGTCCATCCTGACCAGAGCGAACAGGTTCCGGGTATGATCGAGCGTTACTCTGCTGCCATCACTGGTGCAGAAGGTACGATCCACCGTCTGGAAGACTGGGGCCGCCGTCAGCTGGCTTACCCGATCAACAAACTGCACAAAGCACACTACGTTCTGATGAACGTTGAAGCGCCGCAGGAAGTGATCGATGAGCTGGAAACTACCTTCCGCTTCAACGATGCCGTTATCCGCAGCATGGTTATGCGTACCAAAAACGCAGTTACCGAAGCATCTCCGATGGTTAAAGCGAAAGACGAGCGCCGTGAGCGTCGCGATGATTTCGCAAACGAAACCGCAGATGATTCTGATGCTGGGGATTCTGAAGAGTAATTTCTGATGACCAACCGTCTGGTGTTGTCAGGCACTGTGTGCAGGACCCCCCTTCGAAAGGTCAGTCCATCAGGAATTCCGCATTGCCAGTTCGTGCTTGAGCATCGTTCTGTGCAAGAGGAAGCCGGGTTTCACCGGCAGGCGTGGTGCCAAATGCCCGTTATTATTAGCGGACACGAAAACCAGGCCATTACTCACAGTATAACGGTCGGTAGTGCAGTAATCGTTCAGGGGTTCATTTCTTGCCACAAGGCAAAGAACGGCCTGAGCAAAATGGTTCTGCATGCCGAGCAGATTGATTTGATAGATTCTGGAGACTAGCCATATGGCACGTTATTTCCGTCGTCGCAAGTTCTGCCGTTTCACCGCGGAAGGCGTTCAAGAGATCGACTATAAAGATATCGCAACGCTGAAAAACTACATCACCGAAAGCGGTAAGATTGTCCCAAGCCGTATCACCGGTACTCGTGCAAAATACCAGCGTCAGCTGGCTCGCGCTATCAAACGCGCTCGCTACCTGTCCCTGCTGCCGTACACTGATCGTCATCAGTAATCGGGCACAGTCCATTAATACGACTTTAAGAGGATAAGGTAATGCAAGTTATTCTGCTTGATAAAGTAGCAAACCTGGGCAGCCTGGGTGATCAGGTTAACGTTAAAGCGGGTTACGCACGTAACTTCCTGGTTCCACAGGGTAAAGCTGTTCCAGCTACTAAGAAAAACGTAGAGTTTTTCGAAGCACGTCGTGCTGAACTGGAAGCCAAACTGGCTGACGTTCTGGCGGCTGCTAACGCTCGCGCTGAAGCAATCAACGCACTGGGCACCGTTACCATCGCTTCCAAATCTGGCGACGAAGGTAAACTGTTCGGTTCCATCGGTACCCGCGATATCGCTGATGCAGTTTCTGCAGCAGGCGTTAAAGTGGCGAAGAGCGAAGTTCGCATGCCGAACGGCGTTCTGCGCACCACTGGTGAGCACGAAGTTGACTTCCAGGTTCACAGCGAAGTGTTCGCTAAACTGGTTGTTAACGTTGTAGCTGAGTAATTTTTTACTCTGCTCGCGTCGAAGCGCCGGCCTTGTGCCGGCGTTTTGCTTTTTAAGGCTACCCGAAATCATCTTTTCTTCTTGTATGGTAGCTATTCCTGACGCATTCTCAGATAATAAAATGAAACGCAATTTTATCTTTGAGATTTGCAATGGACACCCCCTCATCCATACCGATTTTCGCCCGTAAAAATGTCGCTTATGCCTGCGCCACCCTGTGTTGTTTGCTCTGGGGAAGCTCTTACCCGGCAATAAAAAGTGGATATGAACTCTTTAGCATTGCGACTGATGATATTCCGTCAAAAGTCGTCTTCGCCGGATACCGTTTTCTTTTCGCGGGGCTGCTCCTGTTGCTGTTCGCACTGGCGCAGCGCAAGCCTATCGCCCGGCTGACAACAAAGCAGTTCGGCCAGCTCACTCTTCTTGGGCTGACCCAGACATCGATTCAGTACACCTTCTTCTATATAGGGCTGGCCTACACGACAGGCGTCAACGGCTCGATCATGAATGCCACTGGCACTTTCTTTAGCGTGTTGCTGGCGCATTTCATCTATCACAACGACAAGCTCAGCTATAACAAGACGCTGGGCTGTATTTTAGGGTTTGCCGGGGTCATGCTGGTCAACTTCCACAGTGGGTTAAGTGAATTCCACTTTGTCTGGAATGGGGATGGCTTCGTGGTGCTGGCGGCCTTTATTCTTTCTGCCGCCACGCTGTACGGGAAACGCATCTCCCAGACGGTCGATCCAACGGTAATGACGGGCTGGCAGCTTGCTATCGGTGGTGCGGTACTGGTGGCTGGCGGCTACGCAACGGGCGGTACGCTGGAAGTGCATAGCCTGAAGGCCGTAGCGGTGCTCGGCTATCTGACGTTGCTTTCCTCGGTGGCTTTCGCGCTGTGGAGTGTGTTACTGAAGGTGAACCGCGTCAGTATGATTGCGCCGTTCAACTTCGTTGTGCCGGTGGCAGGGACGGTGCTTTCCGCGATTTTCCTCGGTGAGAATATCCTGGATATCAAATACGCGGTGGCGCTGGTGCTGGTGTGCTCAGGGATTTGGTGGGTAAATAAGCGCAGTGCCTGAGAAGAACATGGCCGGGTGCGGTTTCGCCTTACCCGGCCTGTAAGTTAACGTGCTCTGATAAAACTGCCATCGGGTTGGCGCGTAAACAGCACCTGCTGACCATTTCCGGTATCAATCGTTAACCCGGTCACAACGCCGCTGGCATTCTGGCGGATCTGCACCATCTGGCCATTCTGCAAATTGCTGAGCGGTTTACCCGCTCCTTCAACCTGCGCCATGGCATAGACATCCGTTGGCGGCAGGTTATGGTCGCGGAACAGCTGCGCGAGCGTTTTGCCCGGCTCTACACGATACGAACGCCATTGCTGCTCGATACCTGTCGGTTGCTGAGTCTGGGCTTGGGGTTGTTCAGGAGCCGATGCCTGCTCCTGTGGTTGTTCGTCCTGTACAGGCTCTGGCTCAACGGGTGCGACCTGGCCCGGATCGTTTGAGGGGGTGACCAGCTGAGTCTGCATTGGCTGAGGATCGGGTTGCGGCCGCGCCTGAGACTGGATATCCAGCTGCGCGTTGCGGGCGACTGGCGCGGTATCGCTGTTATCGCCACCAGAAGGAAGCAGGAAGCCCAAAATGACCAGCAGCGCCCCAATGATGATGCCTTTGCGATGCAAAGACGGCAGCGGGTCCATGAGGCGAAAATTGTCTGGTGCTTGCCAGATTTTCGCCAGGGTAGGTTTCAGTTCAAATCGCCCGGGCATGGCTTTCCTCCTGCTCCGCGTCTTTTTTATCCTGTCCTGAGAAGTGTAGTTTGCTAACTGCCTGAAGGGCGTAACAAAGTCGGCTTCCGTGACACATATTTAGGAAATATCCTGACGGGCTCTATTGTTTCTGTTTCCCCGCGATTTGTCATCTTAACTTAAGACAAAGTTTTACCCGATGGGGTGTGACTGTTATGCTGCCCGCTACTTTAAATGTGATGGAAGGAAAACCCATGACCACCCCGACTTTTGACACTATCGAAGCGCAGGCAAGCTACGGTATCGGCTTGCAGGTAGGACAGCAGCTGAGCGAATCCGGCCTGGAAGGACTGTTACCGGAAGCGCTGGTGGCGGGTATCGCTGACGCGCTGGAAGGTAAACACCCTGCTGTTCCTGTCGATGTTGTGCACCGTGCGCTGCGCGAAATCCACGAACGTGCTGACGCCGTACGTCGCTCACGTTTCGAAGAGATGGCAGCAGAAGGCGTTAAATTCCTGGAAGAGAACCGCGAGCGTGAAGGCGTGAACAGCACCGAATCTGGCCTCCAGTTCCGCGTAATCAATCAGGGCGATGGCGCAATCCCGGCTCGTACTGACCACGTTCGCGTGCATTACACCGGTAAACTTATCGACGGTACTGTGTTCGACAGCTCTGTTGCGCGCGGCGAACCGGCTGAGTTCCCGGTAAATGGCGTTATCGCTGGCTGGATCGAAGCACTGACCCTGATGCCAGTGGGTTCCAAATGGGAACTGACTATCCCGCAAAACCTGGCCTACGGCGAGCGTGGCGCTGGCGCGTCTATCCCGCCATTCAGCACCCTGGTGTTTGAAGTCGAGCTGCTGGAAATCCTGTAATCGGCTTTTCTTATTTCCTCTCTCCGCCAGGGGAGAGGAAAATAGTGATAAAACCTATAGTTACGACGGAATCAACATTTTATCTTGCAAACGAAACTGTTGCGTGTATTTTTGTGAGCTGTTTCGCGCTGTATGAGTGATATGACACTCACTTTCAACATATTGTTAACATAATATCCAATTCATAGTATTCATCCCGCCGATTCTTACCTAATATCGATTAGCCCTTACACGGGGAACGTCATTTTTTTGACGTATTTAAAGGCCAGAAGAGCCTTAACAACACAGACAGGCATAAACAGGAAAATATCACATGGTAGATCAGGTCAAAGTCGTCGCTGAAGAAGAAGCGCCGTCTGAACAGTCGCTACGGCGCAATCTCACAAACCGTCATATTCAGCTTATTGCCATCGGTGGTGCCATTGGTACCGGGCTGTTTATGGGGTCGGGCAAAACCATCAGTCTTGCCGGGCCGTCGATCATCTTCGTTTATATGATCATCGGTTTTATGCTCTTCTTCGTGATGCGCGCAATGGGTGAATTGCTGCTCTCGAATCTCGAATATAAATCCTTCAGCGACTTCGCATCCGACCTGTTAGGGCCGTGGGCAGGTTATTTTACGGGCTGGACTTACTGGTTCTGCTGGGTTGTCACAGGGATGGCCGACGTGGTTGCCATTACCGCATACGCCCAGTTCTGGTTCCCCGGCCTTTCTGACTGGGTGGCATCGCTGGCGGTGATTGTTCTGCTGCTGAGCCTCAACCTGGCTACCGTGAAAATGTTCGGTGAAATGGAGTTCTGGTTTGCGATGATCAAAATCGTCGCCATCGTGGGGCTGATTGTGGTGGGGCTGGTCATGGTTCTCACGCACTTCCAGTCGCCAACGGGTGTTCAGGCTTCCTTTACCCATCTGTGGAATGACGGCGGCTGGTTCCCGAAAGGGCTGAGCGGCTTCTTTGCCGGCTTCCAGATTGCGGTGTTTGCGTTTGTGGGTATTGAGCTGGTGGGCACCACCGCTGCGGAAACCAAAGATCCGGAGAAATCCCTGCCGCGTGCCATCAACTCCATCCCCGTGCGTATCATTATGTTCTACGTGTTCGCGCTGATTATCATCATGTCGGTCACGCCGTGGAGTTCTGTTGTGCCAACCAAGAGCCCGTTCGTCGAGCTGTTTGTGCTGGTGGGGCTGCCGGCGGCGGCAAGCCTGATTAACTTCGTGGTGCTGACCTCTGCGGCCTCTTCGGCAAACAGCGGCGTGTTCTCTACCAGCAGGATGCTGTTTGGCCTGGCGCAGGAAGGCGTTGCGCCGAGCGCCTTCGCGAAATTGTCTAAGCGTGCGGTACCGGCGAAAGGGCTGACCTTCTCCTGTATGTGTCTGCTGGGCGGCGTGGTGATGCTCTACGTTAACCCGAGCGTGATTGGCGCGTTCACCATGATCACCACGGTGTCTGCGATCCTGTTCATGTTTGTCTGGACCATCATTCTGTGTTCATACCTGGTGTACCGCAAACAGCGTCCGCACCTGCATGAAAAATCGATCTACAAGATGCCGCTGGGCAAGCTGATGTGCTGGGTGTGCATGGCGTTCTTCGCGTTCGTTATCGTGCTGCTGACGCTGGAAGATGATACCCGTCAGGCGTTGATTGTTACGCCGCTGTGGTTCATCGCGCTGGGTCTGGGCTGGCTGTTTATCGGTAAGAAACGTATGGCGGGCGTAAGATAAAAGCAAAACGGCAACCTCGGTTGCCGTTTTTAGTTTTTGCGCCCTCTCCCTGTGGGAGAGGGTTGGGGTGAGGGCATCAGGCCGCAGTGGTCTTTTTTATTCACCCGCTAATGCACGCGGGAACAGAACGTTATTTTCAAGGCTGATGTGTTCCATCAGATCGTCGATCATTTCGTTAATGCCGTTGTACATCGCTTTCCAGGTGGTACAGGCTTCTGGCGGCGGAGTGACGTTGTTGGTGGTGTGTTTGATCACTTCCAACAGTTCGCCGGCATCGTCGTGCTCGCTTTCCATCACGCTGATTGGCCCCATCGCCTGGCTACCCATTCCCTGTTTGATCATCGGGAAGAGGATTTGCTCTTCTTTCATCATGTGGCTGGAAAGTTCTTCATGCAGCATGGTCAGGTATTTTGCTAGGCCGCGTGGAACTGAAGGTTTGTCAGCATGAACACGTTCAACTTTGGTCGCCTGTAAAATCAGTTCTGGCAGCTGTTCACGGTGACGGTCGTGGTAACGCACGATGATGTGGTCGATGATCTCTGCAAGCGCAACCTTGCGCCAGTCTTTCTCGACAGGCTGCTCGGCCAGTTTTGCCAGCTCCGCTTCGATAATCTCTACATCCAGCTCTTTGCGCGAAGCCGCGCGCGCCAGTGTTTGCTTACCGCCGCAGCAGTAATCCATGTCGTATTTACGAAACAGCGCAGAAGCGCGAGGGATGGAGAGCGCCAGCTCACCGAGTGGTTGGTCGCGGAAGGCCATAGCAGTTACCTCATCATCAATAATATAAGATGCATTTTAAATGCATCTTTGGGCCGATACTATAACCCTTTAGTGGCACGCACGAAAATGTGAGGGGAATCACAAAAATTTCTTATGTTTTAAGCTTCTGAATGAATTCAAAAAATTCCAGGTAAGGGGGTTTTGAAACTGAAGAAACATTAAACAACACGGCCTGCCTGCCGATAGTTACACGTCAGACAATATCCTGCATATAAAAAAGGCGAAGAATGTTTAAACGTATAAAAGTGATTACCCTCCTGGTCTCGGTGCTGCTTGTGCTCGGCATCATGCAACTGATCTCCGCCGGCATTTTTATTAATGCGCTAAATAACGACAAAGATAACTTCACCGTTTCTCAGGTGGCGAGCCAAAACGTGGCGGAATTCACCGATGCGTGGATCAGCCTCAACCAGGCGCGTGTCACCCTGAACCGCGGGATGTTGCGTCTGCAAAGCAGCGTGGCGACCCAGATTAACGGCGGTCAGTTGAATGAGCTGGTAGAGACGGCAAAAAATCTGCTGGCAGATGCACAATCGCATTTCGATAAATACTATGCGCTGCCAAATACCCCAGGGCTGGGTGAAGACTTACCCAAGCAGTTGGAAGAACAGTACCGCATTTACTCCGCTACGCTGACACAAATGAACGTACTGCTGGGGCAGGGCAATCTGGAAGACATGTTCAAACAGAATGCCGAGCAGAAGCAGAACGCGATGCAGAAAGTCTATCACGAGTGGCGTACTGCCCAGGCGAAGCTTGCCAACAAAGGGATCAAGGATAATGAAAGTGACTACAAGCGCATCCTGTGGGTGCTCTCAGTCATTATGCTGATTGTCGTGGGTGTGATTATCGCCAGCTGGGTTGCAATGCGTCGTGTTCTGCTGCTGCCGTTGCAGGATGTCATCGGCCATATTCGTGCCATTGCCGCCGGTGATTTGACTCAGCCGGTTGAAGCGAGTGGTAAAAATGAGATGGCGCTGCTGGCCCACAACGTCCAGGAGATGCAAAAAGCGCTGGCAAATACGGTTGGTATGGTGCGCCAGGGGGCCGATACCATCTACACCGGAGCCGGTGAGATTTCCGCGGGCAGCAACGACCTTTCCTCCCGTACTGAACAGCAGGCCGCTTCTCTGGAAGAAACCGCTGCCAGCATGGAGCAATTGACGGCAACCGTTAAGCAAAACGCCGACAATGCACGTCAGGCTTCCCGCCTGGCGCTGGATGCTTCTTCAACTGCGAAGAAAGGCGGTAGCGTAGTGGAAGGCGTGGTACGTACCATGGACGAAATTGCTACCAGTTCCAGCAAAATTGCCCAGATCACGAACGTTATCGACGGTATCGCTTTCCAGACCAACATCCTGGCGCTGAACGCAGCGGTTGAAGCGGCGCGCGCAGGTGAGCAGGGCCGTGGCTTTGCGGTGGTGGCGGGTGAAGTCCGTACCCTGGCACAACGCAGCGCTCAGGCCGCGAAAGAGATCAAAGCGCTGATCGATGATTCCGGCGAACGCGTTAGCGCGGGCTCTCAGCTGGTGAACGAAGCGGGGGCCACGATGGCGGAAATCGTCAATGCCGTGACCCGCGTGACGGACATTATGGGTGAGATTGCTTCTGCATCTGACGAGCAGAGTCGTGGTATCGACCAGGTCGGTCAGGCTGTTGCAGAGATGGATCGTGTGACTCAGCAAAACGCCTCGCTGGTGGAAGAGTCTGCTGCTGCTGCGGCAGCGCTGGAAGATCAGGCGGCTCGTCTGAACGAAGCGGTCGCGGTATTTAAAATTGCGCGCGGCCAGGCAGTTAAAGCGGCTCCGGCAAAAACCTATGTGCCAAAAACACAGCCCGTAGCCACGGCAACGGAAGCCAACTGGGAAACCTTCTGACATCATGCCGGGTGGCGCTGACGCTTACCCGGCCTACTGTTTTGTAGGCCCTGCAAGCGCAGCGCCGCTGGGCAATGCTCACATCTCAGACGCCGGAACGACCATCGGTTTTTCCGGCTTTGCCCTCACCGCAATCACCACACCAACCACCAGCAGGAGTATTCCACAGGCTGTCAGCAGCGGCGGCACGCTCTGGCGCATCAGGAAGGTGTAAAGCAGCCCGGCAAGAGTTTCAAAGACAATCAGTGGCCCCAGGATCACCGTGGGTAACTTCTGGCTGGCGATGTTCCAGCAAAGCGCGCCCACCCAGGAGCAGAGCACCGCGATAGCCACCATTAATCCGACAAACACCCACGGGTGCGGCCCGAAGGGCAGGGCGAATTCAGGTTGCTGCACACCTAACCATGCACAGGCTCCCACGTATCCCACCAGCGAGACGGGCAGCGTAACCAGTGCCTGCGCCGTTGCCCACATCATCGGATGTTTGTCCGGGTTTTCCCGCAACCAGCGGGCATTACGCAATGCATACCACGCCCAGCACACCACGGAAACCAGCGCCAGTAAGATGCCAGAGCCGTAACGCCACCAGCTGAAATCAGTAAGCCCGTGGCTGAGCTCAGCAACGTTCACACACACTAACCCGGCGGCGATGCAGACCAGTGCAGGCACCATTTTTGACCACGCCAGTTTGCCATCGCGATGGCTGTAAAGCAGGTTGGCAAACACCGGGATAACGACCGGCAGCGTGCCGATAATCATGGTGGACACCGGCGCGCCCGTGCGCTGAATGGCACTGGCGAGACACACGTAATAGATGAGGTTTCCCATCATGGTTAATGCCAGCGCGGTTCCCCAGTCCTGGCGGCTAAGCTGGCGCAACCGCCCGCGGCCAAACCAGGCCAGAGGAAGGGCAATCAACCCAAGTGCCAGATAGCGCCCGGTAGACTGCAAAATCGCCGGGTATTCCGGCACGATAACAGGGCCAACAAAAATCAGCCCCCACATCAAACCTGCAAGCAGGGCATACAACACGCCGCTAATCATTTTTCCATCCACATTCATTCACTCTGCCATCAGTGTAGAAAGGGAAATCAGCGCCGTATTGTATGAGATTGCGCATTAGCGCTTAACGACCTGCTTCTGGTAGCGCACTGGCGTGATGCCATAGCGACGGGTGAATGCGCGGGTTAAATGGGACTGATCGGTCAGGCCGGTTGCGGCGGCCACTTCGGCGGCGGGCATTCCGTGAGTCAGAAACGCTTTGGCGCGCCAGAGACGGATCGCCATCAGCATCTGATGCGGAGTGACATGGAAATGGGCTTTGAACTGGCGCTGAAAATGGTACGGACTTAGCGACACCACGTTTGCCAGCTCATCTAATGTGAGCGGGTGCATATAGTTGTCGTGCAGATAGTCTCGCACGCGTTCGAAGCGATGTGCGCCTTCCTGAATCACGGGCGCGTGGCGGGCGAGCGGCTGGAATGTCTCAATCAGCTCCAGCAGCATCCCTTTTTGCGCCAGCGGATCGTCCGTGTGCCACAGGCCGTATATCAGCTGACCGATGTGCTGTGAGCGAAGGGGATCGTGGCGTGTCACATCGTTAAACCACCAGTGGCGGATGCCGGTCACCTCTTCAAGAAGTTGGGGTTCAAGATAGACCATCCGGTAGCGCCAGCCGTCGTCAGTGGCGGATTCGCCAGTGTGGATCTCGTCCGGATTCATGGTGACGACAGATTGCGCAGGGGCAAGATGCTGAGTCCCGCGATAGCGAAAGCGCTCGGCACCGGTTTCTATGGTGCCAATACCGAAGGCTTCATGAGTGTGAGGCTCAAAGGCGTAGTCTGAAATATGTGCATGATACAGTTCGATGCCCGGCACCTGCGCCAGGTGGCGAAAGCGCGCGCTGTCTCTCTCATCAATGAACTGTTCCGGTACGCCTTGCACGGTGAACCTCCTCATGGGTCATCTCTTCATTATCAGAGATGACCCGAGGGGATGCCACAAAAAATAACCAGTTTGTAACAATTACAGGATCGATTTGACGCTCTCAGCCAGTGGTGTCGTTGGGCGGCCGATCAGCGTGCTCAGGGTATGGCTGTCATCAAACAGGCCACCTTTAGAGGCTCCGGTGTCGGAATCAGCAAGCATATCTGCCAGCCCGGCAGGCAAGCCAACGCCTTTCAGCGCGGCAGCAAAGTCGGCTTCGCTAAGGTTCTGATACGCCACGTTTTTACCGCTCTGTTTGCTCAGCTCTGCGGCCAGTTCGCTCAGTGTCCAGGCTTCATCGCCCGCCAGTTCATACACTTTACCTGCGTGGCCATCCTGAGAGATCACCGTTGCGGCGGCAGCGGCATAGTCTGCACGGGTCGCGGAGGCAATTTTGCCCTCACCGGCGGCACCAATGAATACACCATGCTCAAGGGCAGGCGGTGCGCTTGCCAGATAGTTTTCGGTATACCAGCCGTTGCGCAGCAGAGCGTAAGGCACGCCAGATTCTGCCAGCGCTTTCTCGGTGGCGACGTGCTCAACGTGCAGCCCCAGCGGGGATTTATCGGCGTGCAGCAGGCTGGTGTAAGCGATGAATTTCACACCCGCAGCTTTAGCGGCGTTGATAACGTTCTGGTGCTGCGTTGCGCGTTGGCCCACTTCGCTGGATGAGATCAGCAGGAGTTTATCGACACCGTTCAGCGCCGTGGTGAACGCCGCCTGGTCGGTATAATCCGCCTGACGTACAACAATACCTTGCTGGCTCAGTGCTTCGGCTTTTGCCGGATTACGTACAATGGCCACAATCTGGCTGGCCGGAACGGTTTTCAGCAGGTGTTCAATAACGAGTTGGCCAAGCTGGCCGGTTGCACCGGTAATTGCGATCATGAGGGAACTCCTTCGTGTTTGTCTTGTGTTGTGGCACACTATCACCAACACTAACTTTTAGTAAGTACGCACAAAAAGGTAAGTATGAAAACGACGCCAACGCTCAGTGAACAGTTACGGGAAGGAAACCTGTTTGCCGAACAGTGCCCATCGCGTGAAGTGTTAAAGCATGTCACCAGCCGCTGGGGCGTGCTGATCCTGGTGGCGCTGCGTGATGGCACGCACCGCTTTAGCGACCTGCGCCGTAAAATGGGCGGCGTGAGCGAGAAGATGCTGGCCCAGTCGCTTCAGGCGCTGGAGCAGGACGGATTTATCGATCGCGTGTCGTATCCGGTCGTGCCGCCGCATGTAGAGTATAGCCTGACGCCGCTAGGGGGTGAGGTGAGCGAGAAAGTGGCCGCACTGGCAGACTGGATTGAGGTGAATACGCCGAAGGTGATAGCTAATCGGGACGATCGTGCGGCGTAAAAGCCGGGTGGCGGCTTCGCCTTACCCGGCCTACCCGTAATTTTCCACCCCGTAGGCCGGGTAAGCGCAAGCGCCACCCGGCACAATGACTACTTGCTCAAATCCACCTGATAAATTGCAAACCCGATATCGTCTGTTCCGACCTTATTCATCGGGTACTGCGCCTTATCTTTAATGAACGTCGCTGCCTTATCGGACGGTGACGTTTCAATGCGGATATCCAGCTT
Organism: Enterobacter sp. Tr-810; assembly: GCF_011752765.1. NCBI lineage: Bacteria > Pseudomonadati > Pseudomonadota > Gammaproteobacteria > Enterobacterales > Enterobacteriaceae > Enterobacter > Enterobacter sp. Tr-810. The sequence goes on from NZ_VWWW01000008.1 coordinate 192,341, forward strand.
CGTGTCGCTGTGGATCGGTGCCAGACGCCAGTTATTATCCACCGCCGGATGGATTTCACCTGCCTTTTTCGACTCTGCGCTGATCCATGCCGCCAGCACCGAGCGGTTCTCGTCTGGTGAAGCAAAGGCGATATGGCTGTCACCCGTTCCGGCAAACTTTCCGCCGTAGGCGCGGTAGTTATTGGTGACCACCAGGAAGATGGCATCCGGGTCAAGTGGTTTGCCGTTGAAGGTCAGGTGTTTGATACGTTCTGCCTGCGGATTGATTGTCTGGCACTCGCCGTCATATTTCGCGGGTTGGGTGACATCAATCTGATAATCCACGCCGTCGATCACGTCGAAGTTATAGGTGCGGAACCCGTCCCAGTTAATCAGCGACTGCGGTTTACTGCTGTGCGGATCGATCTGATTAAACTGCCCGGCAGAGCACTCAAGCCAGTCTTTCACCTCTTTACCCGTCGCTTTTACCACCACCAGCGTGTTCGGGTAGAGATAGAGATCGGCAGCATTTCGGAAGGTGAGCTGGCCCTTTTCAACTTCAACATAGCTTGCCGGGTCATTCTTACGCCCACCCACTTTGAACGGTGCAGCGGCTGAAAGCACAGGCAGTTTTGCCAGATCCGGATCGCCCTGAATAAAGTGTTCAGCGTAGGCTTTCTGCGCCATGTTGACCACCTGTACGGTTGGATCATCCTGTACAAGCGCCAGGAAGCTGTACATGTTGTCGGCGGATTTACCGATCGGTTTGCTGACAAATTCGCGCGTGGCGTCATGGTCGTGCTTCAGCACGTCGACCAGCTTTTTATCTTCAGCGGCCAGTGATTTTTTGGCTGCGGCATCATAAATCGGGCGCGCTTCGGCTTTCGACTGGGTAACTTTCCAGCTGCCGCTGTCGTTATTCAGCACCAGATCCACCACCCCAAGATGATCGCCCCACATGCCAGGCATCACTGATGGCACGCCATTCAGTGTCCCTTTTTCAACATCTGCCCCTTTGATGCTGGCGAAATCTTTACCCGGGAAAACGGCATGAGCGTGACCAAACAGAATAGCGTCCACTCCTGGCACTTCACTCAGATAGTAAACCGAGTTTTCTGCCATCACCTGATACGGGTCGGCTGAAAGCCCCGAATGGGCGACCACCACCACCAGGTCAGCCCCTTTCTCGCGCATCTCCGGCACATATTTGCGCGCGGTTTCGGTGATGTCGTTAACGGTCACTTTGCCGCTGAGGTTGGCTTTATCCCATGTCATTATCTGTGGCGGTACAAAGCCGATATAACCGATTTTCAGCGACTGCTTTTTACCGTCTTTATCGACGACTTCAGTCTCTTTAATCAGGTAAGGGGTAAATAAGGGTTTTTGGGTCTTAACGTCGATGATATTGGCGTTAACGTACGGGAACTTCGCGCCAGCCAGCGCATCGTGAAGGTATTTCAGACCGTAGTTAAACTCGTGGTTACCCAGGTTGCCGACGGTATAATCCAGGGTGTTCAATGCCTTATACACCGGATGGATCTCGCCTTTTTTCAGCCCCTTAGCGGCCATATAGTCGCCAAGCGGGCTGCCCTGAATTAAATCACCGTTATCGACCAGTACGCTGTTTTTCACTTCAGCACGCGCGGCATTGATCAAACTTGCCGTACGTACCAGTCCGAATTTTTCCGTTGGCGTATCTTTGTAGTAATCGAAGTCCATCATGTTGCTGTGCAGATCGGTGGTTTCCAGAATGCGGAGATCCACCGTCGCCGCCTGTACACTTGCTGCGATCAGCGTTGCCAGGAGCGTTGCGCTAAACTTAATCATCAGAGGAGTCCTTTTTTCGATCCAAGCCACAAAAGAATATGTATGTATATTTTGTTGCTTACAGAATTGTGAATCCTGCCAGAAAAAAGCATTTTGAAATCAGTATTGCCTCACAGATAGCGGAATTGTTCACATTACGATATAAATAAAACAACGAGTTATGCCCACTGCGTTAATAAAGAGGTGGAGAATGTTAGATAAGATTTGTCAGCTCGCACGGGATGCGGGTGATGCCATTATGCAAGTGTATGACGGTGCCAAACCGATGGACGTCGTGAGTAAAGCGGATGACTCCCCGGTCACCGCGGCAGATATCGCGGCACACGGCGTGATCCTGAAAGGGCTGCAGGCGCTAACGCCTGATATTCCCGTACTCTCCGAAGAGGCGCCGCAAGGCTGGGATGAACGCCAGCACTGGCAGCGCTACTGGCTGGTCGACCCGCTGGATGGCACCAAAGAATTTATTAAGCGTAACGGTGAGTTCACCGTCAATATCGCGTTGATTGAAAAAGGGAAAGCGATACTTGGCGTAGTGTACGCGCCGGTCATGAAGGTGATGTACAGCGCAGCCGAAGGCAAAGCCTGGAAAGAAGAGTGCGGTGTACGTAAGCAGATCCAGGTGCGCGATGCGCGGCCACCGCTGGTGGTGATCAGCCGTTCGCACAGTGACAACGAGCTGAAAGAGTACCTGCAACAGTTGGGTGAGCACCAGACAACGTCGATTGGCTCATCGCTGAAATTCTGTCTGGTGGCGGAAGGCCATGCGCAGCTTTATCCTCGTTTCGGGCCAACCAACGTCTGGGATACGGCCGCAGGCCATGCTGTGGCCGCCGCAGCCGGTGCGCATGTTCATGACTGGCAGGGCAAGCCGCTTGACTACACCCCGCGCGAGTCGTTTTTAAACCCAGGCTTCAGGGTATCTATTTACTGAGCCAGTAGCTTATGCAGCAGGGCAACCACCTGCTGCACCTCTTCCTGCGTCAGAGCACCGTCTTTGGCCCACTGCACGCGGCCCTCTTTATCCAGCACCACAATCGCAGAACTCTCTTCTTCCAGCTGCCAGGCCTTACGTGTTATGCCGTTGCTATCGACAATAAACTGCGACCACGGGTAGAGCTTTTTATTGCTCTCCAGGCTTGAGCGTACGAACATCCCGGAGCCAGGGATGGCATCGTCGGTGTTAACAATGGTGGTGGTCTGGTAGCGGTCATGGGGGAATTTTGCGGCCTTGATCGCTTCTACCAGGGTTGCGTTTTTTTCTTTTGCAGATGTACGACCGGCAATATGTTGTACAACTCTCACTTTGCCCGCGAGCTGCGCGCTATTCCAGGGTTTGTAGCTAAACTTATCATTGTCGAGAATCAATTCTCCCCGGTCAGCAATACCGACTGGCGGCACACGTTGTCCGTTTTCAAAGTTGTGTGCGCAGGCCCACAGTGGCAGAAGCAGAAATGCTGCTGCCAGGATGTTACGTAGGGTCATGGTGTTTCCTTATTTTTTAGCAGGTGATCCGACCACTTGGTCTTACACTTTAAGCATAAGTGCGATCAAGAGGGTTTACCCGCAATCCCAATGCCAGATTGCGGGCGAACGCACATAACCACGAAAAAACGACGGCTTATACTGCCCTTAGTCATGGTTTGCAAAGAATATTCTGATTAATTGTAATCAAACGGTAAATAAACTTATGCACACTGGGTATCAACGGTAGTTCTGGTCTATAGTCATTGGGCAATAAATTTGCGCTCAGGACAGTCGGGCCGATTGTGGCACCGCAAGAGCGTATGATTCGCAGGAGATACAAGAATGAAAATTTTCCAACGCTACAACCCGCTTCAGGTGGCGAAGTACGTGAAGATCCTGTTCCGTGGACGGTTGTATATCAAGGATGTTGGCGCTTTCGAGTTCGATAAGGGCAAGATCCTTATCCCGAAAGTGAAGGATAAGCAGCACTTGTCTGTGATGTCCGAAGTCAACCGTCAGGTTATGCGTCTGCAAACTGAGATGGCTTAACCAACGTGCTATGCAGTAGTTAAAAAAACGGCTCCCGCGGGAGCCGTTGATGTTTATGGGGACTTACGCAGAAACCTGCTCCTCCGCGTCTGGCAGCTTCGGCACCAGCACGGTTGGTTTGTTGTCGATACGCGTCACCAGCAGCTGGTCGATGCGGTAGTTATCAATATCCACCACTTCAAACTTATAGCCAGAGAACTTCACCGAGTCGGTACGTTTCGGGATTTTACGCAGCATAAACATCATAAAGCCGCCGATCGTCTCATAGTTGCCGGACTGCGGGAATTCGTCGATATCCAGCACGCGCATTACGTCTTCAATCGGGGTGCCACCATCAATCAGCCATGAGTTCTCGTCACGCTGAACAATTTGCTCTTCCATGCCCTGGCCAACCAGGTCGCCCATCAGCGTGGTCATCACATCGTTCAGCGTGATAATACCTACCACCAGCGCGTATTCGTTCATGATAACCGCGAAGTCTTCGCCCGCTGTTTTGAAGCTTTCCAGCGCTTCTGAGAGCGTCAGGGTGTCCGGCACAATCAGCGTGTTACGGATCTGTACGCCACTGTTCAGTGCCAGGCTCTGGTTCGCCAGCACGCGGTTCAGCAGGTCTTTGGAGTCCACATAACCGATGATGTGGTCGATATCTTCGTTACAGACCAGGAATTTAGAGTGCGGGTGTTCCGCCACTTTGCTCTTCAGGCTCTGTTCGTCTTCATGCAAATCAAACCAGATAACACTTTCGCGCCCGGTCATGGAAGACGGTACTGTACGGGATTCCAGTTCAAAAACGTTCTCGATTAACTCATGTTCTTGTTTACGCAGCACACCCGCCAGCGCCCCGGCTTCCACCACCGCATAAATATCGTCGGAGGTGATGTCATCTTTACGTACCATTGGCAGCTTAAAGACGCGGAAAATCATGTTCGCCAGGCCATTGAAGAACCACACCAGCGGGCGGAACACGTACAGGCAGAAGCGCATCGGGTTGATGATACGCAAAGCTACAGCTTCTGGCGCAATCATACCGATGCGTTTCGGGGTCAGGTCGGCGATCAGAATGAACAGACCGGTCACCAGAGAGAAAGAGAGAATAAAGCTCAACTGCTCGGCAAGTTCTGCGGACATGTACTGAATAAAGAGGCTGTGGAACGCCGGAGAAAACGCCGCATCGCCCACTATACCGCCCAGGATGGCGACCGCGTTCAGGCCAATTTGCACCACGGTGAAGAACATCCCCGGGTTTTCCTGCATTTTCAGAACGCGGTGCGCGTTGATGTTGCCTTCGTCGGCAAGCAGCTTAAGTTTGATTTTACGGGAGGCCGCCAGCGAGATCTCAGAGATTGAGAAAAATGCACTAACGGCAATAAGACAAAGTATTACTAAAATACTGTTTAACATAGTTTATCCGGCTTCTCGCCAGATCCTCGGAAGGGAAGTTGATCACGTTTGTGTGAAAACACATTGAACACCAGCTCGTAGCGTTGAGCTGATTATTTCAGCGGGTAGTATAGCGTAAAGGAGTGTAAACCCGCCAGAGGTCACATTTTGAGTGGTTTGTGCAGGAAATACCGCGCCACACGGGTCGTGTGGCGCTATACAAGTGATCAGGCCAGCTGCGGCGGCAGGCACACGCCGATGCCACCAATGCCGCAGTAGCCATACGGATTTTTATGCAGATACTGCTGGTGATCGTCCTCGGCATAGTAGAACGGTTTTGCGGAAGCGATTTCCGTCGTGACATGGCGGTCATCCCCGGCGTCACGCATGGCGCTCTGGAAGCGTTCCAGGCTGGCGCGCGCAGCGGCATCCTGCTCTGGGGTCAGCGGGTAGATCGCAGAACGGTACTGGGTGCCGTGGTCGTTGCCCTGACGCATTCCCTGGGCAGGGTCATGGTTTTCCCAGAACACCTGGAGCAGTTGTTCATAGCTAATAACTGCGGGGTCATAGACCACACGGACCGCTTCGGCGTGTCCGGTTTCGCCTGAGCACACTTCGCGGTAGGTTGGGTTCGGCGTGTAACCGCCGGTATAACCCGCAGCGGTGCTGTAAACCCCCGGAAGCTGCCAGAACAGGCGTTCCACACCCCAGAAGCAGCCCATGGCGAACAGGGCAATTTCCATCCCTTCCGGGACGTTAGTCATTGAATGATCGTTTACGGCGTGTAGAGTCGCTACAGGCATTGGGGTGTTCCGTCCCGGTAATGCATCTGATTGAGAAACAAGATGCTTTTTGTCGAATAAACTCACGGTTTGGCCTCCCGGGCAGCGATGTTTCGGTTAAGGTTGTCATGAAGCGTTTAATTGAACACAATAAATACGCTGAATGAGTCTAGATTTAATCATAAGAAATATTTGGGTGTTTAACCCTTTTTCAACCCGCGAATTGGGTTTTGGGCTGTAAAGCCGTATGGAGCCGCGGAGCGGCACTTCATTTGCTTCCAGGGTGGAAACAAGGATATTCAGGAGAAAACGTGCCAAAGATCCGCCAGTTATGTTTGGTCAGTTTATTGCTGACAAGCGGAGTCGCCAGCGCGGCGAATGTCCGTTTGCAGGTTGAGGGGTTGTCCGGGGCGCTGGAAAAGAACGTGCGTGCACAGTTGTCTACGATTCAGGGAGACGAAGTGACGCCGGACCGGCGTTTTCGCGCTCGCGTGGATGACGCTATCCGCGAAGGGTTAAAAGCGCTCGGCTATTACGAGCCGACCATCGATTTCGATTTACGTCCGCCACCGGCCAAAGGCCGGCAGGTATTGATCGCCCGTGTTTCGCCGGGCGAGCCGGTACTGATTGGCGGCACGGATGTGGTACTGCGCGGCGGTGCGCGTACCGACAGGGATTATCTGGATCTGCTCGGCACACGTCCGAAAATCGGTACGGTGCTGAATCATGGCGATTACGACCATTTCAAAAAAGAACTCACCTCTGTTTCGCTGCGAAAGGGCTATTTCGACAGCCAGTTCAACAAAAGCCAGTTGGGGATCTCACTGGAAAGGCATCAGGCCTTCTGGGATATCGACTTTGACAGCGGCGAACGCTATCGCTTCGGTGATGTGACCTTTGAAGGCTCGCAAATTCGCGAAGAGTATCTGCAAAACCTGATCCCGTTTAAGAAGGGGGATTACTATCAGTCGAGGGATTTGGCGGAGTTAAACCGTCGCTTGTCGGCGACCGGATGGTTTAACTCGGTTGTTGTCGCCCCGGAGTTTGATAAATCCCGCAAGACCAAGGTGTTGCCGCTGCATGGCGTTGTATCGCCGCGCACCGAGAACACCATTGAGACGGGGATAGGCTATTCGACGGACGTGGGCCCCCGGGTGAAATCCACGTGGAAAAAACCGTGGATGAACTCCTACGGCCACAGCCTGACGACCAGCGCCAGTATCTCTTCGCCAGAACAACAGCTGGACTTCAGCTATAAAATGCCGCTGCTGAAAAATCCGCTGGAACAGTACTATCTGGTGCAGGGTGGTTTTAAACGCACCGATCTGAACGATACCGAATCAGATTCCACCACGCTTGCGCTGTCGCGCTTCTGGGATCTTTCGAGCGGCTGGCAGCGCGCCATTAACCTGCGCTGGAGCCTCGACCACTTTACCCAGGCAAATGTCACCAACACCACCATGCTGCTTTATCCCGGCGTGATGATCAGCCGCACCCGTTCGCGAGGTGGCCTGATGCCAGACTGGGGCGATTCCCAGCGCTACTCCATCGATTACTCCAACACGATATGGGGCTCTGACGTCGACTTCACGGTGGTGCAGGCGCAAAACGTCTGGATCCGAACCCTCTACGATAAACACCGCTTCGTCATGCGCGGCAATCTTGGCTGGATTGAAACCGGCGACTTCGACAAAGTCCCGCCTGACCTGCGTTTCTTCGCCGGTGGCGATCGCAGTATTCGTGGGTATAAGTACAAATCCATCGCGCCAAAAGATGACAGCGGCAAGCTGATTGGTGCGTCCAAGCTGGCGACAGGCTCACTGGAATACCAGTACAACGTCAGCGGAAAATGGTGGGGCGCTATGTTTGTGGATGGCGGTGAAGCCGTGAGTGATATTCGCCGCAGCGATTTCAAAACCGGCGCGGGCGTGGGCGTGCGCTGGCAGTCTCCTGTTGGGCCAATCAAGCTCGATTTTGCCGTGCCTGTGGGTGACAAAGACGAACACGGTTTACAGTTTTACATCGGTCTGGGGCCTGAATTATGAGTTTATGGAAGAAGATAAGCCTCGGGGTGCTGATTTTTATCGTGCTGTTGCTCGGTACGGTGGCGTTCCTGGTGGGGACCACTACCGGCCTGCATCTGCTGTTTAACGCGGCTAACCGCTGGGTTCCGGGGCTGGAGATTGGCCAGGTGACAGGCGGCTGGCGCGATCTGCGTCTGAAGAATATTCGCTATCAACAGCCCGGTGTGGCGGTTAATGCGGGCGAATTCCATCTGGCGGTCAAGCTTGGATGTTTACGCGACAGCAAACTGTGCGTGAACGATCTGTCGCTAAAAGATGTGAATGTGGCGATAGATTCGAAAAAAATGCCGAAGTCTGCGCCGGTTGAAGAACAGGATACTGGCCCGCTTAATCTCTCCACGCCGTACCCCATCGCGCTCTACCGGGTGGCGCTGAATAACGTCAATATCAAAATCGACGACACCACCGTGTCGGTGATGGACTTCTCCTCCGGTCTGCGCTGGCAGGAAAAAAATCTCACCCTGACGCCAACCTCACTACAAGGGCTGCTGATTGCCCTGCCGAAAGTGGCAAAAGTGGCGCAGGAAGAGATTGTTGAACCGAAGATCCAGAACCCGCAGCCAGAAGAAAAACCGCTTGGTGAAACACTGACGGAACTCTTCGCAAAACCGGTGCTGCCGGAAATGACCGACGTGCACTTGCCGTTGAACCTCAATATTGAAGAGTTCAAAGGCGCACAGCTGCGCCTGACGGGTGACACTGACCTGACGGTCTACAACCTGTTGCTTAAAGTCAGCAGTATCGACGGCCATATGAAGCTCGATGCGATGGATATCGATACGAATCAGGGTTCCGTGAATGCGAGCGGGAATGCGCTGCTGCGTGACAACTGGCCGGTGGATATCACGCTTAACAGCGCGCTGAATATTGATCCGCTCAAAGGCGAGAAGGTGAAGCTGAAAGTGGGCGGGGCGCTGCGCGAGAAACTGGAGTTTGGCGTTAACCTGTCCGGCCCGGTGGATATGGTACTGCGCGGGCAAACGCAGCTGGCAGAAGCGGGTTTACCGCTGAATCTGGAGATTGTCAGCCAGCAGCTTTACTGGCCGTTTACCGGTGAAAAACAGTTCCAGGCCGATGACCTGAAGCTCAAACTCAGCGGCAAAATGACCGATTACACGTTGTCATTCCGCACCGATGTTAAGGGGCAGGGTGTACCGCCTGCCGGCATAACGCTGGATGCGAAGGGTAACGAACGCCAGATTAATCTCGACAAACTGACCGTCGCGGCGCTGGAAGGAAAAACAGAGCTGACGGCGCTGCTCGACTGGCAGCAGGCGATCAGCTGGCGTGGTGAACTGAAGCTGACGGGCATCAACACCGCCAAAGAAGTGCCGGACTGGCCGTCAAAACTTGATGGCCTGATCAAAACCCGTGGCAGCCTGTACGGTGGGACGTGGCAGATGGACGTGCCGGAAATCAAACTCACCGGCAACGTGAAGCAAAACAAAGTTAACGTTGAAGGTTCGGTAAAAGGTAACAGCTACCTGCAATGGGTGATCCCGGGGCTGCATGTGGCGCTGGGGCGCAATACGGCGGACATCAAAGGTGAGCTTGGCGTTAAAGATCTCAATCTGGATGCCACCATCGACGCGCCGAATCTGGATAACGCCCTGCCAGGACTTGGCGGTACGGCGAAAGGGTTAGTGAAGGTGCGCGGTACGGTGGATGCACCGCAGCTGCTGGCGGATATTACCGCGAACGCCCTGCGCTGGCAGGAACTGACCATTGCCCGCGTCCGTGTGGAAGGGGATGTAAAATCCACCGATCAGATTGGCGGGAACCTGAACCTGCGCGTGGAGCGTATTGCCCAGCCGGATGTGAACATCAATCTGGTGACGCTGGCCGCGAAAGGTAACGAGAAACAGCATGACCTCCAGCTGAACGTGCAGGGTGAGCCGGTTTCCGGGCAGCTGCACCTGACGGGCAGTTTCGACCGCAAAGAAGAGCGCTGGAAGGGAACGCTTGATAACACCCGTTTCAACACGCCGGTTGGCCCTCTGGCGCTGTCACGCTCCATCGCGCTGGATTACCGCAATGCCGAACAAAAAATCAGTATCGGACCGCACTGCTGGACCAACCCGAATGCCGAACTCTGCGTGCCGCAAACCATTGATGCCGGTGCGGAAGGGCGCGCGCAGATAAACCTCAACCGGTTTGATCTGGCGATGCTGAAACCCTTTATGCCGGACACCACCCAGGCGAGCGGTGTCTTTAGCGGTAAAGCGGATGTGGCGTGGGACACCACCAAAGAGGGGCTGCCGCAGGGAAGTGTGACCCTGTCCGGGCGCAACGTGAAGGTGACGCAGGAGGTGAATGACGCGCCGCTGCCGGTGGCATTCGATACCCTGAATCTGAGCGCCGACCTGCATAACAACCGTGCAGAGCTGGGGTGGCTTATTCGCCTGACTAACAACGGTCAGTTCGACGGACAAGTGCAGATAACCGATCCGCAAGGGCGACGTAATCTGGGCGGCAACGTCAATATCCGCAACTTCAACCTGGCGATGGCGAATGCTATTTTCTCGCGCGGTGAAAAAGCCGCCGGGATGCTGAATGCCAATCTGCGGCTGGCGGGGACGGCGCAAAGCCCGCAGCTGTTCGGGCAGATGCAGCTGAATGGCGTGGATATCGACGGTAACTTTATGCCGTTTGATATGCAGCCAAGCCAGATTGCGATGAACTTTAACGGCATGAGCTCCACGCTTGCCGGGGTGGTTCGCACTCAGCAAGGGCAAATCAACCTGAGCGGTGATGCAGACTGGAGCCAACTTGATAACTGGCGTGCGCGCATTGCGGCAAAAGGCAGCAAAGTGCGTATTACCGTACCGCCGATGGTGCGCCTGGACGTGTCGCCGGATGTGGTGTTTGAAGCCACGCCGAGCCTCTTTACGCTGGACGGACGTGTGGACGTGCCGTGGGCGCGTATCGTGGTTCACGACGTGCCGGAAAGCGCAGTGGGCGTCTCGAGTGATGAAGTTATGCTCAATGAAAATCTGAAACCTGTTGAACAGAAGAGCGCTGGCATACCGATCAATAGTAATCTTATTGTGCACGTGGGGAATAACGTGCGGTTGGATGCGTTTGGGCTGAAGGCGAGGCTAACCGGCGACCTGAAAGTGGCTCAGGACAAACAAGGGCTTGGCCTGAACGGGCAGATCAACATTCCTGACGGGCGCTTCCACGCCTACGGTCAGGATCTGATTGTCCGTAAAGGTGAGCTGTTGTTCTCGGGTCCACCCGATCAGCCGCTGCTGAACATCGAAGCCATTCGTAACCCTGATGCCACCGAAAACGACGTGATTGCTGGTGTGCGCGTTACGGGTACGGCCGATGAGCCAAAAGCGGAAATCTTCTCCGACCCGGCAATGTCGCAGCAAGAAGCGCTTTCTTATCTGCTGCGTGGACAGGGTCTGGAAAGCGGCCAAAGCGATAGTGCGGCAATGACGTCAATGTTAGTGGGCCTGGGGGTTGCACAAAGTGGGCAGGTTGTGGGTAAAATCGGCGAGACGTTCGGCGTAAGCAATCTGGCACTGGACACCCAGGGCGTTGGTGACTCTTCGCAGGTGGTGGTCAGCGGCTATGTACTGCCGGGTCTACAGGTAAAATATGGTGTGGGGATCTTTGACTCACTCGCTACACTCACGTTACGCTATCGTCTGATGCCTAAGCTATATCTGGAAGCAGTGTCCGGCGTAGATCAGGCACTGGATTTGCTCTATCAGTTTGAGTTTTAGCAATGCGAATATTTGTTTACGGCAGTTTACGAACTAAGCAAGGTAACAGCCACTGGATGACGAACGCCCAGTTGCTGGGGAATTACAATATCGAGAACTACCAGTTGTACAGTCTGGGCCACTATCCAGGCGCAGTTCCGGGGAACGGGACGGTACAAGGTGAGGTTTATCGTATTGATAATGCCACGCTTGCCGAACTTGATGCCTTGCGCACCAGGGGCGGTGAGTACGCTCGCCAGTTGATCCAGACACCATACGGAAGCGCGTGGATGTACGTCTACCAGCGTCCGGTTGAAGGGTTAACGCGGATTGAAAGCGGTAACTGGTTAGACAGAGACCAGTACTGATAAACGACAACGCCACCGTGAGGTGGCGTTGTTTTTTGTGCGTGCTTTTAGGCTTCCTGACGTAGTTTGAAGACCTGCACCGTATCCAGAAGCTGTTCGGCCTGGCGATGCATCGCCTGCGCCGCAGCAGAGGATTCTTGCGATAAGGTGGCGTTTTGCTGCGTCGCCGCATCCATATGCGTTACCGCGACATTCACCTGATCAATACCCGTACTCTGTTCATGACTGGCGTGTGAGATAGCTTCGATAAGCTCACTCACTTTGCTTACGCTATGCAGAATATCGGCCATTGCCTCACCGGCCTGTTTTACCTGCCCGTTACCCTCATCAATGCGGTTAACGGAGCGATCGATAAGCACCCGAATTTCTTTTGCCGCGGCGGCTGAGCGTTGTGCCAGGGCACGGACTTCAGCTGCAACAACCGCAAAACCACGCCCCTCGGTACCGGCACGCGCTGCCTCTACGGCAGCGTTCAGCGCCAGAATGTTGGTCTGGAAGGCGATGCTGTCGATCATGCCGATAATGTTATTAATTTCGCTGGAGAAATTGTGGATTTCGCTCATGGTCTGTACTGCGCGCTCGACGGCTTCTTCACCCTGGCGGGCAACCTGGCGCGCATTCTGGGCAAGATCGCTTGCGGTGCGTGAGTTTTCCGCATTGCTTTTCACCACTGACGTCAGCTCTTCCATTGACGCGGCAGTTTGTTCCAGCGCGCTGGCCTGCGCCTCGTTACGGGATGAAAGCTCATGGCTACCGCTGGCAATCTGTGCAGACGCGGTGGCGATCGTTTCCGTGCCGCTACGTACGCCAGAGACAATGCGGGTGAGATTGTCGTTCATCTCTTGCAGGGCGCGCATCAGTTCTGCTGTCTCATCACGGCCTGCTACGGCAAAGTGAGATTGCAAATCCCCTGCGGCGACCGTGCGAGCAATGGTAACCGCCTGCGCCAGCGGGCGGGTAATGCTACGCACCAGCCACCAGGTGACCAGCATTCCGGCAGCCAGGGTGAGCGCCATTGCCAGCATCAGCATCCATTTTGTCTCTTCGTACTTAGCCTGGTTACGCGCGATAGTCTGCTTGTGTAGCTCTTGAGCATGTTGCAGCGTGCGGGTCACCACGTTGTCGATCATCTTGGTGGGTTCACGGTCGATCCCCGTCACCAGTTTGTCGACCTGCTGGGCGCTGGTGGCATCACCAACCTGATAAGTCGTCAGTGCTGCCAGATACTTTTGTTCAAGACCCGCATGGATTTCACGTGTTTCCATCACCTGCTGGTTATCCATGCCAATCTTTGGCAGCAGTTCGCCCAGGTGTGTCAGCAGTGCCTGCGTGTTCTGGCTTTCTGCGATAAACGCACTCTTGTATTTGTTGAACGCCTCTTGTCCCTGAGCACCGCGAATCAGTGTGTTTTTCCACTCCTGAACCTGAATTTTGAATTGAACCTGGGCATTACGCGCAGTATCGATACTGTCGGTTATGGTTTGTTCCATCGCCATTATCTGCTCGTTTTGCGCCCGGCTGTCGCTGTTAATAACCAAACCCCGCAGGCCGATGAACAGCGTAGCAAGCAGCAGAAGCGACGCCAGAAGCCCCAGGCGTTGTCCAATTGTGAGTGTGTTGAGTTTCATGATTTCCCGTTAAGTGAAAAAGCGATCGCGATCACGCAGGGGAGGTATCGACCTGGGAAAGGCAGACTTTAAGGGGGGAAAGTGGAGGTAAGGCAGGAAAAAAGCGCTATCTAATTAATATCGCGAGCTAAAATCGCTATGTGACGTTTTTGTGACAATTTGCAATCGATACAAAAAAGCCCCGACATTGCGGGGCCTTAGCAATCAGCGGTAAGAATTACTTCTTAGCTGCACGCTCGAAGGACGCGATGATTTCTGCTTTTGCAGCTTCAGCGTTGTCCCAGCCGTCAACTTTAACCCACTTGCCTTTTTCGAGGTCTTTGTAGTGCTCGAAGAAGTGAGTGATCTGCGCTTTCAGCAGTTCTGGCAGGTCGTTCACATCTTTAATGTGATCGTATTCTTTGCTCAGTTTGGTGTGCGGTACTGCAACCAGTTTCGCATCTTCACCAGATTCGTCGGTCATTTTCAGTACGCCAACTGGACGGCAGCGGATGACTGAGCCTGGCTCCAGTGGGTATGGCGTTGGGACCAGCACGTCAACCGGGTCACCGTCCAGAGACAGGGTGTGGTTGATGTAGCCATAGTTGCATGGGTAGAACATTGCGGTAGACATGAAACGGTCAACGAACAGTGCGCCGCTCTCTTTGTCCACTTCGTATTTGATAGGATCTGCGTTAGCCGGGATTTCGATAACAACGTAGATGTCTTCTGGCAGTTCTTTACCCGCAGGGACGTTGAGTAAGCTCATGTCTGTATCCTTTAAAATGTATGGTAAACAAGTGGCGAGTATTATAGCCAACTGGCGCTGAATGTCTCCGCTTGTTTTCGCCATCGCCCGCCGTTGTTTGCCATTTTCAGACCGATTCCATGACAGAAAAATCCATAAACTCAGCCGCATTTTTCATGACGGAATGAAAGCGATTACAAACTTGTGATTAACGTTTTATTCACTTTTCCGAAGTGTGATGTAACGCAATCCGTTACATCTCTCATTGTCTATAGTTTTCCCGCAGAACATCTTTTAACCAACAATAACCTACCCTACGAGGACGCACTTATGTGGAAGCGCTTACTTCTTGTCACAGCAGTTTCAGCAGCCATGTCGTCTATGGCGATGGCAGCACCATTAACCGTAGGATTTTCTCAGGTCGGCTCTGAATCTGGCTGGCGTGCGGCAGAAACCAACGTTGCGAAAAGCGAGGCCCAGAAACGCGGTATCACGCTGAAAATTGCCGATGGTCAGCAAAAGCAAGAGAACCAGATCAAAGCCGTTCGTTCCTTTATCGCGCAGGGCGTTGACGCCATCTTCATTGCCCCTGTTGTGGCAACAGGTTGGGAGCCGGTCCTGAAAGAAGCGAAAGACGCGGAGATTCCGGTCTTCCTGCTCGATCGTTCCATCGATGTAAAAGACAAATCTCTCTATATGACCACCGTTACCGCCAACAACATTCTTGAAGGTCAGTTGATCGGTGACTGGCTGGTTAAACAGGTCGATGGCAAGCCGTGTAACGTGGTTGAACTGCAAGGCACAGTGGGTGCGAGCGTGGCAATCGACCGTAAGAAAGGTTTTGCTGAAGCCATCGCCAAAGCGCCAAACATCAAGATTATCCGTTCTCAGTCCGGCGACTTTACCCGCAGTAAGGGGAAAGAAGTGATGGAAAGCTTTATCAAGGCTGAAAACAACGGCAAGAACATCTGCATGGTTTACGCCCATAACGATGACATGGTGATCGGTGCCATCCAGGCCATCAAAGAAGCGGGCCTGAAACCGGGCAAAGATATCCTCACCGGCTCTATCGACGGCGTGCCTGACATCTACAAAGCGATGATGGACGGCGAAGCCAACGCCAGCGTTGAGCTGACGCCAAACATGGCGGGCCCGGCATTTGACGCGCTGGAGAAATTCAAGAAAGACGGCACCATGCCTGAGAAGTTGACCATCACCAAATCCACTCTCTACCTGCCAGACACCGCGAAAGAAGAGTTAGAGAAGAAGAAAAATATGGGCTACTGATGCCTTTTGCCCTCTCCCCTGTGGGGAGAGGGTTAGGGTGAGGGGGAATCATGACAACAGAACAACACCAGGAAATCCTCCGCACAGAAGGATTAAGTAAATTCTTCCCGGGCGTAAAAGCGCTGGATAACGTCGATTTCAGCCTGCGTCGCGGCGAGATCATGGCGTTGCTGGGGGAAAACGGCGCAGGAAAATCGACGCTGATCAAAGCCCTGACCGGTGTATACCATGCCGATCGCGGCACCATCTGGCTGGAAGGCAACGCTATTTCGCCAAAAAACACCGCCCATGCCCAACAGCTGGGGATCGGGACGGTCTATCAGGAAGTGAACCTGCTGCCAAATATGTCGGTGGCAGATAACCTGTTTATTGGCCGCGAGCCAAAACGCTTTGGCCTGTTGCGCCGCAAAGAGATGGAAGCGCGGGCGACAAAGCTGATGGAATCTTACGGCTTCTCCCTCGATGTACGTGAACCGCTGAACCGCTTTTCCGTGGCGATGCAGCAGATTGTCGCTATCTGTCGGGCAATCGATCTCTCGGCGAAAGTGTTGATCCTCGATGAGCCCACCGCCAGTCTCGACACCCAGGAAGTTGAAATGCTCTTTACCCTGATGCGCCAGTTGCGCGATCAGGGCGTGAGCCTGATCTTCGTGACCCACTTCCTCGATCAGGTGTATGAAGTGAGCGATCGCATTACGGTGCTGCGCAACGGCAGTTTTGTCGGCTGCCGCGAAACCCGCGAGCTCCCGCAGATTGAGCTGGTCAAAATGATGCTCGGACGTGAACTGGACACCCACGCGCTACAGCGCGCCGGCCGCACGTTGCTGAGCGATAAACCGGTTGCTGCTTTCAGTGATTTCGGCAAAAAAGGCACGATTTCGCCTTTCAACCTTGAGGTTCGCCCCGGCGAAATTGTCGGGCTGGCGGGGTTGTTAGGTTCCGGGCGCACAGAAACCGCCGAAGTGATCTTCGGGATCAAACCGGCCGACAGCGGCACAGCGCTTATCAAAGGCAAACCACAAACACTACGATCGCCGCATCAGGCATCCTGTCTGGGCGTGGGCTTCTGCCCGGAAGACCGGAAAACGGACGGGATTATTGCCGCAGCATCGGTGCGGGAAAATATCATTCTGGCGTTGCAGGCGCAGCGCGGGTGGTTACGCCCGATCCCGCGCAAGGAACAGAATGCCATTGCCGAGCGCTTTATCCGCCAGCTGGGTATCCGTACCCCGAGCGCGGAGCAGCCTATTGAATTTCTCTCCGGGGGTAACCAGCAGAAGGTGCTGCTTTCGCGCTGGCTACTGACCAAACCCCAGTTCCTGATCCTCGACGAGCCGACACGCGGTATTGACGTGGGGGCGCACGCCGAAATTATCCGCCTGATTGAAACGCTGTGTGCAGACGGGCTGGCGCTGCTGGTGATTTCGTCTGAACTGGAGGAACTGGTGGGGTATGCCGATCGCGTCATCATCATGCGCGATCGCAAGCAGGTGGCAGAGATCCCGCTGGATGAACTGTCTGTTCCGGCGATCATGAATGCTATTGCGGCATAAGGAGTTAACCGTGATGCCCCGTTCTCTTTCGCAAACCGGAGAGTCGAAGCGCCGCTTCAACTGGCCAACCGGCACGCCGCAAATCATCGCGTTGTTGCTGGTGCTGGTGGTTGATAGCCTGGTCGCGCCGCACTTCTTCCAGATTATTGTGCAGGATGGCCGCCTGTTTGGCAGCCCGATTGATATTTTAAACCGCGCCGCACCGGTGGCGCTGCTGGCGATTGGCATGACGCTGGTGATTGCCACCGGCGGGATCGACCTGTCCGTTGGTGCGGTGATGGCGATTTCGGGCGCCACGGCCGCCTCCATGACCGTTGCTGGACACAGTCTGCCCGTGGTGCTGCTTGCTGCTTTAGGCACTGGCGTCCTTGCCGGGTTGTGGAACGGCATTCTGGTGGCGGTTCTCAAAATCCAGCCGTTTGTCGCCACTCTGATTTTAATGGTCGCCGGGCGTGGCGTGGCGCAGCTTATCACCTCCGGGCAGATAGTGACCTTTGATTCGCCGAGCCTGGCGTGGATCGGCAGCGGCAAGCTGCTGTTCTTCCCGACGCCGGTCATCATTGCGCTGGTGACATTAGTCGTGTTCTGGCTATTCACCCGTAAAACGGCGCTCGGCATGTTTATTGAAGCGGTGGGGATTAACATTCGCGCAGCGAGAAACGCCGGGGTGAATACCCGGCTGATGGTGATGCTGACCTACGTGCTGAGCGGCGTATGTGCCGCCATCGCAGGGGTGATCGTCACGGCGGATATCCGTGGGGCGGACGCCAATAACGCCGGGCTGTGGCTGGAGCTGGATGCCATTCTGGCGGTGGTGATTGGCGGCGGCTCGCTGATGGGCGGGCGCTTTAACCTGCTGCTGTCGGTGATTGGTGCGCTCATTATTCAGGGGATGAATACCGGCATTTTGCTGTCGGGCTTCCAGCCGGAGCTGAATCAGGTGGTTAAAGCCGTGGTGGTGCTCTGCGTGCTCGTCGTTCAGTCGCCGCGCTTTATCAGTCTCATTAAGGGGATCCGCGGTCATGATAAAACGTAATTTGCCATTAATGATCACGCTGGGCGTGTTCGTGCTGGGCTACCTCTACTGTCTGACGCAGTTCCCGGGTTTTGCCTCTACGCGTGTGATTTGCAACATCCTGACGGATAACGCTTTTTTAGGCATTATCGCCGTGGGGATGACCTTTGTCATCCTCTCCGGTGGGATTGACCTCTCTGTGGGCTCGGTGATCGCCTTTACCGGGGTCTTCCTGGCGAAAGCGATCGGCTTCTGGGGCATTTCACCGTTTTTGGCCTTCCCGCTGGTGCTGGTGATGGGTTGTGCGTTTGGTGCCTTTATGGGGCTGCTTATCGACGCGCTGAAAATCCCGGCATTTATCATTACCCTCGCGGGGATGTTCTTCCTGCGCGGCGTGAGCTATCTGGTGTCAGAAGAGTCGATCCCGATTAACCACCCGGTGTATGACACGCTCTCAAGCCTGGCGTGGAAAATCCCCGGCGGCGGGCGTCTTAGCGCGATGGGCCTGCTGATGCTCGGCGTGGTGGTGATAGGTATCTTCCTGGCCCACCGCACCCGGTTTGGCAATCAGGTGTACGCCATTGGCGGCAGCGCGACGTCGGCAAACCTGATGGGGATCTCGACCCGCAGCACCACTGTTCGTATTTATATGCTCTCTACCGGGCTTGCGACGCTTGCGGGCATTGTATTCTCGATTTATACCCAGGCAGGCTACGCGCTGGCGGGCGTCGGGGTGGAGCTGGATGCGATTGCCTCAGTAGTGATTGGCGGTACGCTGCTTAGCGGGGGCGTCGGCACGGTTCTGGGCACGCTGTTTGGGGTGGCCATTCAGGGGCTGATCCAGACGTATATTAACTTCGATGGCACGCTCAGTTCCTGGTGGACGAAAATCGCCATCGGTATTCTGTTGTTCATCTTTATTGCACTCCAGCGTGGGCTGACGGTGCTGTGGGAGAACCGCCAGAGCTCACCTGTTACCCGTGTAAACACATCGGTAACAGGGCGATAACACACTGAATTTGCTTAAAGTCTAAACATTTTCCGGTAGCGGCCGATACTCTTCTTTTATGCCCAGAAATATCTCGCTACCGGAAATAACATCATGCTTAAAACGCTATCGATTCGTACCGGCTTGCTTTCGTTACTGGCCGTTATGACCCTTCTGCTGCTGATTGTCAGCGGTATTGGCATTTATGCCCTCACACAGAGTTCGACTTCTCTCCAGCGCATCAATCACCTTCAGGGTGAGCAGATGGTGCAGCTTAATTCTGGCTATACGCTGATTTTACGTGCGCGCAATGAGGCCGGTCAGGCTGTTCGCATGATGGAAATCGGGATGCTGGACGATGCGGCAAAATCGGTGAAAACCATTAACCAGGAAGTCGCCCAGGCGCAAAAAACGCTGAAAGGCGTGATTGATGGCGGCGTGGCGGATAAAC
This sequence comes from Enterobacter sp. Tr-810, assembly GCF_011752765.1. Taxonomy (NCBI): domain Bacteria; kingdom Pseudomonadati; phylum Pseudomonadota; class Gammaproteobacteria; order Enterobacterales; family Enterobacteriaceae; genus Enterobacter; species Enterobacter sp. Tr-810. Next base: position 212,136 of record NZ_VWWW01000008.1, read on the forward strand.
AGGGGCAGCAGCTTCTGGATAAGGTCGCGGCCAGCCTTGACGCCTACAACCAGCAGGGGATCACCCCGATGCTGAAAGCCCTGAATGAACAGAGCGCCGACAGCTATTACGATCTGCTGGAGAATAAGCTCATCCCGGTGGCGAAGCAGTTTGATAACGACATGCAGGCGTTCCAGGCATGGAGCGAAGCGCGCGGCAAGGCGGAAGTCAGCGCCGTGCAGTCGAGCAAAAACCGGGTGCTGGTCCTGATTATCGTTGCGGCGCTGCTGACGGCAGGCATTATTGTGCTGGCGTGGCTGGTACTACGCCATATGCTGCTCAAGCCGCTCACGGCCTCTATTGCTCAGCTTGAAAACGTGGCATCGGGGGATTTAACGCACAACCTGAATGCCTCCGCGAGCCAGGAATTTAACCGCCTGAACGCGGCCATTGAAGAGATGCGCCAGTCGCTGATGGGCTCGGTGCTGCGCGTACGTGACGCCAGTTCGCAGATTGATACCGGCAGCCGCGAGTTAACCGCGGGGAACATGAACCTTGCCCAGCGCACCGAATCTACCGCAACGTCGCTTGAGCAGACCGCCGCCAGCATGGAAGAGATCACCGCCACGGTGAAACAAAACGCCGATAACGCCGAACAGGCGCATCAGATGGCGAAGGCGGTGTCTGATACCGCCGATCATGGCAGCGAAATGGTCTGCTATGTGATTGAGAAAATGCGCGATATCTCAGGCAGTTCAGCCCGAATTGCCGACATCCTGAGCGTTATCGATGGCATTGCGTTTCAGACCAATATCCTGGCGCTGAACGCCTCTGTTGAAGCGGCGCGCGCCGGCGAGCAGGGTCGTGGCTTTGCCGTGGTGGCCGGTGAAGTGCGCAACCTCGCCAGCCGCAGTGCCGACGCAGCGAAAGAGATCCGCACGCTGATTAGCGATTCGCAGACGCATGTGAATGAGGGAAGCGAGCTGGCGCAACAGGCGGGCGAAACCATGGATGAGATCGCCACAGAAGTGCTGCGTATGACCAAACTGATGCGCGAGATTGCCAACGCGTCTCAGGAGCAGAGTCGTGGCATTGAGCAGGTTAATATCGCAGTGAATCAGATGGATGAAACCGCACAGCAAAATGCGGCGCTGGTACAGCAATCATCCGCGGCGACACGCTCTCTGGAAGAGCAGTCGCGCGAACTGATGGAAGCGATGTCATCATTCAAACTGACGACTCAGCCTGCTGCATAATAATATCCCGCCCTGGTGCATTCTGTGCCAGGGTTTTATTTGATGAATTTATCTCAGCAATATTATCATGAATATCACCCATTAATATTTCCAGTGAGCTGGTTAAGGCTAATGCTTTTTCGGTGGGTTCCAGATATAAACCTTTACGGAAAAATAATGGCTCGTTAAAGAGTTGATTAAAGCGCTTCAACGCCAGGCTTACCGCCGGGCGAGACATATCAAGGCGTACAGACGCTTTCGCCATGCTGCCGCAACGAACAACTTCGATAAAAACAGGAATAAGATTTAAATCAATGCCGGTATTGGCACGAGAAAAGTTTTTCATCTTTATTTTGCTCCAGGGAATATTTGTCAAACTGTTATGGAAATAATGCAGGAGCAGCGCTGAATATTAAAGCGTCATTTTTATATTCATTTATACGGTAAAATATATAAATGAGAAGGGGAGCCGGATTGTATGAACCGGTCACATGGGTAACACTTTAAACCGGGCACATGGGTAACAGGTTATAACAGTACGGTAAACAGCTGACGGAGGTTTACCGTGCCCTGGACTGAGACTGTTACCATGCAACGTTTGC
>NZ_VWWW01000009.1:0-203772 GCF_011752765.1 Enterobacter sp. Tr-810
ATTCAACGTGGGAAGTGTTGATGGTGATACCACGAGCTTTTTCTTCTGGTGCGTTATCGATCTGGTCGAATGCACGAGCAGAACCACCGTAGGTTTTTGCCAGAACGGTAGTGATTGCAGCGGTCAGGGTAGTTTTACCATGGTCAACGTGGCCGATAGTACCAACGTTAACGTGCGGTTTTGTACGTTCAAATTTTTCTTTAGACACGGCTATATTCCTTACTATAGTGCTCTCCCCTTCGGAGAGAGCACGGGACTTAGGTTTTAATCCTGTGGATTACTTACCACGGGCTTCAATAACGGCCTGAGCAACGTTGTTAGGAGCGTCATCATACTTCAGGAATTCCATGGTGTATGATGCACGACCTTTGGTCAGAGAACGCAGCTGAGTTGCATATCCGAACATTTCAGACAGCGGAACTTCAGCGTGGATCTTAACGCCAGTTACTTCAGATTCCTGACCACGCAGCATACCGCGACGACGGCTCAAGTCACCGATAACGTCACCGGTGTTCTCTTCAGGAGTTTCTACTTCAACCTTCATGATTGGCTCAAGCAGAACTGGTTTTGCTTTCTTAAAGCCTTCTTTAAAGGCGATAGAAGCAGCCAGTTTAAACGCCAGCTCAGAGGAGTCAACGTCATGGTAAGAACCGAAGTGCAGACGAACACCCATGTCAACAACAGGGTAGCCAGCCAGAGGACCAGACTTCAGCTGCTCCTGGATGCCTTTATCAACGGCAGGGATGTATTCGCCAGGAATTACACCACCTTTGATGTCGTTGATGAACTCGTAACCTTTAGGGTTAGAGCCCGGCTCCAGTGGGTACATGTCGATCACAACGTGACCGTACTGACCACGACCACCGGACTGCTTAGCGTGTTTACCTTCAACATCAGTAACTTTAGAGCGAATCGCTTCACGGTAAGCTACCTGAGGTTTACCAACGTTAGCTTCAACGTTGAATTCACGCTTCATACGGTCAACGATGATGTCGAGGTGAAGTTCACCCATACCAGCGATGATGGTCTGGTTAGATTCTTCATCAGTCCATACGCGGAATGATGGGTCTTCTTTCGCCAGACGGCCCAGAGCCAGACCCATTTTTTCCTGGTCAGCTTTGGTTTTTGGCTCAACAGCGATGGAGATTACCGGCTCAGGGAATTCCATACGCTCCAGAATGATCGGGTGGTCCTGGTCACACAGGGTGTCACCAGTGGTCACGTCTTTCAGACCGATAGCTGCTGCGATGTCGCCCGCACGAACTTCTTTGATCTCTTCACGTTTGTTCGCGTGCATCTGTACGATACGACCGAAACGCTCACGTGCCGCTTTCACGGAGTTCAGGATGGTGTCACCGGAGTTAACCACACCAGAGTACACGCGGAAGAAGGTCAGGTTACCCACGAATGGGTCGGTAGCGATTTTGAACGCCAGTGCAGCAAACGGCTCATCATCACTTGCGTGACGTTCAGCCGGAGTGTCTTTACCGTCGTCCAGGATACCGTTGATCGCAGGAACGTCAACTGGGGATGGCAGGTAGTCAACTACCGCATCCAGCATCGCCTGAACACCTTTGTTCTTGAACGCAGAACCACAGGTTACCAGGATGATTTCGTTGTTCAGAACACGCTGACGCAGAGCTTTTTTGATCTCTTCTTCAGTCAGTTCTTCACCACCCAGGTATTTTTCCATCAGCTCTTCAGAAGCTTCAGCTGCGGATTCGATCAGGTTCTGGTGCCATTCGTCAGCCAGGTCCTGCATTGCAGCTGGGATATCTTCGTATTCGAAGGTAACGCCCTGGTCTGCATCGTTCCAGTTGATGGCTTTCATTTTCACCAGGTCGATAACGCCGGTGAAGCCTTCTTCAGCACCAATTGCCAGCTGCAGCGGAACAGGGTTCGCGCCCAGACGGGTTTTGATCTGACCAACAACTTTCAGGAAGTTAGCACCCATACGGTCCATTTTGTTAACGAACGCGATGCGTGGAACTTTATATTTGTTTGCCTGACGCCATACGGTTTCAGACTGTGGCTGAACACCACCAACTGCGCAATAAACCATTACCGCGCCGTCAAGAACACGCATGGAACGTTCTACTTCGATGGTGAAGTCAACGTGGCCCGGGGTGTCGATGATGTTTACGCGATGCGGTTCGTACTGCTTAGCCATACCTGACCAGAATGCAGTAGTCGCTGCGGAGGTGATAGTAATACCACGCTCCTGCTCCTGTTCCATCCAGTCCATGGTGGCTGCGCCGTCATGAACTTCACCGATTTTATGGTTTACACCGGTGTAGAACAGAATACGTTCGGTAGTAGTGGTTTTACCGGCGTCGATGTGCGCACTGATACCGATGTTACGATAGCGTGCGATGGGTGTTGTACGAGCCATTTGATTCCTCGTTTGATTCTTTGGCGTTCAGTTAAGTAACCCAGAGCGGGCAGCTTCGCTGAAGCGCCCGTCTGGTGACTATGACTCCGAAGGGATTACCAACGGTAGTGTGCGAACGCCTTGTTGGCTTCTGCCATACGGTGAACGTCTTCACGTTTCTTAACTGCGGTACCTTTGTTGTCCGCAGCGTCAGAAAGTTCGTTCGCCAGACGCAGAGCCATGGATTTATCACCGCGTTTACGAGCAGCTTCAACGATCCAACGCATTGCCAGGGCATTACGACGAACCGGACGAACTTCAACTGGAACCTGATAAGTAGAACCACCAACGCGGCGGGACTTAACTTCTACAGTTGGGCGAACGTTGTCGAGAGCGACTTCGAAAGCTTCCAGTTCATTTTTACCAGAACGCTGAGCCAGGGTCTCAAGCGCGCTGTATACGATTGCTTCTGCAGTAGATTTTTTACCATCTACCATCAGGATATTTACAAATTTTGCCAGCAGTTCTGATCCGAATTTCGGATCTGGAAGGATTTTACGCTGACCAATGACGCGACGACGTGGCATGGGAATACTCCGTTGTTAATTCAGGATTGTCCAAAACTCAAAGAGTTTAGTGTGACATTAAGATAAATCAGTTTGGCCTTACTTAACGGAGAACCATTAAGCCTTAGGACGCTTCACGCCGTACTTGGAGCGAGCCTGCTTACGGTCTTTAACACCTGAGCAGTCGAGCGCACCACGAACGGTGTGGTAACGAACACCCGGAAGGTCTTTAACACGACCGCCACGGATCAGGATCACGGAGTGCTCCTGCAGGTTGTGACCTTCACCACCGATGTAGGAAGTCACTTCGAAACCGTTAGTCAAACGCACACGGCATACTTTACGCAGTGCGGAGTTTGGTTTTTTAGGAGTGGTGGTATATACACGAGTACATACGCCACGTTTCTGCGGGCAGGCTTCCAGTGCAGGCACGTTGCTTTTCGCAACTTTGCGTGCACGTGGTTTGCGTACCAGCTGGTTAACTGTTGCCATTAAATAGCTCCTGGTTTTAGCTTTTGCTTCGTAAACACGTAATAAAACGACCTCATACAATATGAGGACGCGAAATTTTAGGGCTACGTCGAAAAGGTGTCAAGAAATATACAGCGATCTCAAATCACCAGTTCATTTGACTGGAGTGCGTCACAGCAAGATTGACGAAATCAGTATAGCCAACGACGTCAATTTTGGCTGAAATTTGACCAGAAAGACCCCGCGCGTCAATGTCTTCTTTCAGCGCAGATACAGAGATGGGGGCATTGGTAAGAATTTCAACGAAGCGGCTGCCTTCAATTGCCGCCAGCACGCCATCCTGAATGAGCAACAGGTCATCACCTTCGCGCAGCATTCTTACTAATGCTTCAATGTCGCATTGCCACGGTGAATGACTCAGGGTATGGAGCATGACAGCCTCAGAAAGTCAGAATGGTATTGTAGTGAGAGAGTTGTTCGCGCAGCGCGTCAGCCGCAAGAACCGTTACGTCGAGGACAAACGCGCTCTTTTCATTTAACCCGCGCGATGTCAGAGAATCAGCGCAAACATAGAACGTTTCAATATCGTAAAGCGGCAGAACTTTAAACGTCGCGATGTAATCGCGGGCCAGTACCGCCTGGGGGTGTTGTCCGGCAAGAAGCTGGAACACGCCATCACCCAAAAAGAAAACACCAATGTCTTCCGTTAAGGCTGATGTCGCCAGCAGTGCATCAAGCCCTTCACGACCCGATGCGCTACCATGCGGCGCAGAGGAAAATACAAAAGCCACGCGATTCATCAGAACTGTACCATGCGATCACAGGTCAGTGCGGCCTGAGCCAGGGCGCCTAAACCACTCAAAGAAAAACCGGCCTGAAGATTTGCTGCCGGGAATCCCAGCCGCGCGGCTTCAGTTGCATCGGTCACACCACGACGCAGCGCAGCGGCCACGCAGATATGTAATTCAACACCCTGCTTTTCGTTTAGCGCTTGCCAGGCACGCACCAGGTCAAATTCATCAGACGCCGGTGAAGTAAACTGATTAGCGTTATAGACGCCTTCGCGATAAAAGAAAACGCTCACCAGTTCATGCCTGGCTTCCAGTAACGCATGTGCAAATTGCAGCGCGCTGCTGGCTTGCTGTGTGCCATAAGCCGGGCCAGTCACCATCAGGGCAAAGCGCATTACTTATCTTGCCCCAGGAAATCGCCGCTTTTGAATTGACGGATATAGAGATAAACCGTGTGCTTGGAGATGTTCAGACGGTCGGCCACCTGGTTAATGGCATCTTTAATATCAAAAATCCCTTTCTCGTAGAGGTTCAGCACGATCTGACGATTCTTGGCGTTGTTAGAAACATTGCGATCGGCATTAACTTCTTCGATGGTGAACTCGAGCGTTTGCGTGACAAGGTCTTCAACGGAAGAAGCAAAGTTAACGGATGAGCCTACTTCCGGGGTTTCTGGCGGAATAAAGGTGCTCATGATTTGCGAGAATGGCACATCAAGGTTCATGTTGATGCACAGCAGTCCAATCACCCGATGCTCGCGATTTCGAATGGCGATGGTTTCTGATTTCATCAGCACGCCACTTTTGGCACGGGTGAAATAACATTTGGAGACGCTGCTGTCCGCGCCGGTCATGTCGTGCAGCATACGCAATGCAAGGTCGGTGATAGGTGAGCCAATTTTACGGCCAGTATGTTCACCATTAGCAATGCGGATGGCGGAACACTTCAGATCTTGCAAGGAGTGCAATACGATTTCGCAGTGGGACCCAATGAGCATCGCTAACCCGTCCACCACCGCTTCGTAGGATTTCAGAATATCGAAATCGGTCTGATCGAAAGGACGTTGATCCAGCAAATCGAGCTCACTGGTTTCGTTGGTTAAAAGCGACCTGGACATGAAAAAAACACTCCTTTTCAGGAGCCTGTCGTTATGTTTTCAGGGCAGGCTCATTATCTACACGGACAACTAAATTAATACAGCGTGTATAACGCTTTCCAGTGTTAATTATATCTGCCCCACAATAAAAAAAACCGCCGCCTTAAAGGCGGCGGTTTTCATAACATTACTTCTTGGCGTCTGCCGCGGCTTTCTCGTCTGCCGGTGCGTCAGTTTTCGCATCGGCTTTCGGTGCTGGTTTGATGTCCAGCAGCTCTACTTCGAAGACCAGCGTAGAGTTCGCAGGGATGCCTGGAACGCCAGTTTTGCCGTATGCCAGATCTGGTGGGATGACCAGCTGGATTTTACCGCCTTTCTTGATGTTTTTCAGGCCTTCAGTCCAGCCAGGGATCACACCATCCAGACGGAAGGAGAGAGGTTCGCCACGGGTGTAAGAGTTATCGAACTCTTTACCGTCGATCAGCGTACCTTTGTAGTTAACCACTACAGTGTCGCTGTCTTTTGGCGCATCACCAGTACCTTCTTTCTCTACTTTATAGACCAGGCCAGTAGAAGAGGTTTTGGCGCCTTTCTCTTTAGCAAAAGTATCGCGGTAGGCTTTGCCTTTTGCTTCGTTGTCTTTTGCGTCAGCATCCATCTTGGTCTGAGCTGCGCCTTTCACGCGAGCTTCAAACGCCTGAAGAGTCTGTTCGATTTCCTGGTCAGACAGTTTGCTCTTGTCTGCAAAAGCATCCTGAACACCGGCGATCAGCTGAGCTTTATCCAGTTTGATGCCCAGTTTCTCTTGCTCTTTCAGAGAGTTTTCCATGTAACGACCCAGAGATGCGCCAAGTGCGTAGGCGGATTTCTGGTCGTCATTTTTGAACGCCGCTTTGCTGTCTGTCGTCGCAGCAGGTTTCGCAGCAGTATCAGCAGCGAAAGACAGCGGCGCATTCAGTGCAACCGCCATCGTGGTTGCCAGCAGCGTTACTTTAAACAGTGATTTCATCCATATCTCCAGGGCCTGGGGACTCTCACCCCAGAGTTAAACGTAAATGAGTAGCGTACTATAAAACGTTGTGGAAGAAATCTACAGACAGACTCTCCCGATTCTCGCCACTTTTCAGACTATTTTTGTTTAAATAAGTTTCTTGCCAATGGGATGGATACTGCACTTAGGGATAAACTCGGTTAAAATTCGCCGCCCTCGCCCGGTATGGCGAAAGAGAAATGAACGAGGTGAATCATGAAAGACACAATGATAGAAGAGAGACTGGCTGAGCTGGAAAGCCGCCTGGCCTTTCAGGACATCACCATCGAAGAGCTTAACCAAACGGTGACAGCCCACGAGCTAGAAATGGCAAAACTGCGGGATCTGCTGCGCCTGCTCACTGAAAAAGTGAAAGCCACACAGTCATCGCACATCGCCTCTCAATCTGAAGAGACGCCACCACCTCATTATTGAGGAGTAAAAAAAGCGGGATAATCCCGCTTTTTTGTGCCCGGTGGCGCGAAGCTTACCGGGCCTACATGTCAAACGACAGGTATTAGTGGCAGCCGCAACCGCCGTTACCGCAACCACCTTTACCGTGGTCGTGACCATGGTCGTGATCGTGGCCGTGACCACCGCAGCAACCGTCGTGGCCGTGATCGTGGTCATGGTCGTGACCATGTGCACCGTGAACATGGCCGTGAGCCAGTTCTTCTTCGGTTGCTTCACGAACAGCAACAACTTCTACGTTGAATTTCAGGTTCTGGCCAGCCAGCATGTGGTTGCCATCAACCACAACGTGGTCGTCTTCAACTTCAGTGATTTCTACAGGAACCGGGCCCTGGTCGGTTTCAGCCAGGAAACGCATACCAACCTGAAGTTCGTCAACGCCCATGAACACGTCTTTAGGAACGCGCTGAACCAGGTTGTCGTCGTACTGACCGTAAGCGTCGTTTGCGCCTACAGCAACGTCAAATTTGTCGCCAACTTCATGACCTTCCAGCGCGTTTTCCAGGCCGGAAATCAGGGAACCGTGACCATGCAGGTAGTCCAGCGGCGCACTCACCGGAGACTCATCAACCAACACACCGTCTTCTGTACGTACCTGATAGGCCAGGCTGACCACCAGGTCTTTTGCTACTTTCATGATATCTCCTGAGCGTGGGAAAATTGCTGGCGCAGATTGTAGCCGAAATCTGCACCCGTGTACCCTTTAGCTTAAAAAAACTCAGGGCATATCGCTAGTCCGGATGAAAAATGCCGATGACTTGCTCTTCTTTGCGAACATGCTCGCGCGCTTCTTTGTCAGCCTCACGCATCTGATGACCGCACTTAACACACTCAACAACATCAATATTATTCTCGCGCCACATTGCCAGCGTATCTTGCGCCTGGCAGGTCGGACACTTTGCACCCGCGATAAAGCGTTTACGTACCGCCATGTTATTTACCTTTTATTCAAATTCATCCCAGCCATCCAGCTGGCGTCGTTCTTGCTGCATCTCTCTCTGGAAGATCTCTTCCAGCTCGCGTCGCGCTTCCCGCACACGGGAAATCTGCACCGTATCGGTATGAACAGGCATAAGCTCGCGCAACATGCGCATGTCCAGCCTGCGGAAATGCATCTGGGCGCGCTGGGCCTGATGAGGATGCATACCCAATGAAACAAGCGCTTTACGCCCAAGCTCTAGCGCGGATGAGAATGTCTCACGCGAGAAATGTTTTACCCCCGCCTGCAACAGTTCATGCGCCTCAACACGCCCACGGGCACGCGCCAGGATATGTAAATGCGGGAAGTGCTGCTGGCACAGCTCCACCAGCTTCATGGTATCTTCCGGCTCGTTACAGGTAATGACGATGGATTCAGCAGCTTCTGCCCCGGCAGAGCGTAACAGCTCAAGCTGAGTGGCATCACCGTAGTAAACCTTATAGCCATATTTCCGCATCAGGTTCACCGCGCTGATATCACGCTCCAGCACCGTGATACGCATTTTGTTCGCCATCAGCAAACGCCCGATAACCTGACCAAAACGGCCAAATCCCACGACGATCACCTGCGGTTTATCATCTTCCACCCACGGGGTTTCGTCTTCATCTTCTGTCAGGTTAAAGCGACGGGACAGGAACTTATCCACCAGCTTCATCAGCAGCGGCGTGGTCATCATCGACAACGTCACCGTCACCAGCAGCAACGCCATCTGGTCATCTTTGAACAATTTCTGCGACGATGCCATGGAGAAGAGCACAAATGCGAACTCTCCCCCCTGACTTAACACACTGGCAAACTGCATTCGCTCAGAGCTGCGCAGCCCATAAATCCGCGCCAGCGCGTAAAGCACCAGCGTTTTGACCGACACCAGCACGGCAACGCAGACCACCACCCACAGCAGATGGGTATAAAGCACGCCCAGATTGAGCGCCATGCCCACCGAAATAAAGAACAGCCCTAACAGCAGCCCTTTAAACGGATCGATGGCAATTTCCAGCTCGTGACGGTATTCGCTTTCGGCAAGCAGCACCCCGGCGATAAACGTCCCGAGCGCCATAGAAAGCCCCAGCGCATCCATAAATAACGCTGACCCGAGCACCAGCAGCAGCGTTGCCGCCGTAAACACTTCGCGCACACCAGATGCGGCAATAAAGCGGAACACCGGGCGCAGTAAGAAGCGCCCACCAATCAGCATCCCCGCGAAGGCCAGCACCTTCATCGAGACTTTCGCCCAGTCAAAGTGATCGTCGCCAGAGCCTGCCAGCAGCGGCACCAGCGCCAGGGCTGGGATCACCGCCAGATCCTGAAACAGCAGCACCGAAAAGCCCAGCTGACCCGCTTCGCTGCGGTTCATGCCCTTGTCGCGCATCAGCTGTAACGCCATTGCCGTGGAAGACATGGCCAGGCCAATACCGCCAATCACTGCCGCTTGCCAGGAGAAATGCGTCAGCATTAACAACCCGCCCAGAATGGCAGCACTGAACACGACTTGCGCCGTCCCGACACCAAAAATAGAGCGGCGTAATTGCCACAGCTTAGACGGGTTCAGCTCAAGGCCGATGATAAACATCAGGAACACCACGCCCAGCTCAGAGAAGTGCAGGATTTCATCAACATCGCTGATAAACCCAAGCCCCCACGGGCCGATGGCAATCCCCGCCAGCAAATACCCCAGCACTGCGCCAATACCAATCCGCGATGCCAGTGGCACGGCAACCACGGCGGCAAATAAGAAGAGCACGCCAGCCAGCAGTAAATTCGATCCTTCCATCAGCGACCTCCAGCCGGGATCGGCGAGGCCAGCCATTCACCGTAGGCTTTGGCATGACTCGCCAGCTCCTGCGGCTCCTGGCGGCGCGCCCAGTAAACAATGATTGGGCTCATCCAGTGCATACGGCACATGGCAGCCGTAAGTTCGAACGGTCGCAAAATATCGCTCATGGGATAACGATTCAGACCATCATAGCGGTAAGCGCTCTCTGGCTCGCCCGTGGTGATGACGCTACGCCAGTACTTTCCCGCCAGTTGGTTGCCTCCTACCCCGCTGGAGAAGCCCCGGCTCAGAACGCGATCCAGCCACTCTTTGAGCAGCGCCGGACAACTGTAGGTATAAAGCGGATGCTGGAACACAATCACGTCATGCTGACGCAGCAGTTCCTGCTCGTATGGAATATCGATAAAGAAATCAGGGTAGTGCGCGTAGAGATCGTGCACCGTCACGTTACTGAGCTGTGAAGCCGGCTTAAGCAGAACCCGGTTCGCCACCGAGTCCTGAGATTCCGGATGGGCATACAGCAGCAGCACTTTTGCTGTCTGAGACATCACTCCCCTCCCGGTTCTGTTTTTGTGTATTGTTGTCGTTTTGGGCTACCATGGCGGCCCGGTGGGGAATATGGCCCACACCTTACATTATCATAATGACAAATTAACATAGTCGGAACATACGGCGCTTCTATGATTGTTTTCTCCTCGTTACAAATTCGTCGCGGCGTGCGTGTCCTGCTGGACAACGCAACGGCCACCATCAATCCAGGTCAAAAAGTCGGTCTGGTCGGCAAAAACGGCTGTGGCAAATCCACCCTGCTGTCGCTGCTGAAAAACGAGATAAGCGCCGATGGCGGGAATTTTACCTTCCCGGGTAACTGGCAGCTTGCGTGGGTAAATCAGGAAACCCCCGCGCTGAGCGAACCCGCACTCGACTATGTGATTGACGGCGATCGTGAATACCGCAAGCTGGAGCGCGAGCTTCACGATGCCAATGAACGCAACGACGGCCACGCCATTGCCACCGTTCACGGCAAGCTGGATGCCATCGACGCCTGGACGATTCGTTCACGCGCCTCCAGCCTGCTGCACGGTCTGGGTTTCAGCAACGAACAACTTGAACGCCCGGTGAGCGACTTCTCCGGCGGCTGGCGTATGCGCCTTAACCTGGCGCAGGCGCTGATCTGCCGTTCTGACCTCCTGCTGCTCGACGAACCGACGAACCACCTCGATCTCGATGCGGTTATCTGGCTGGAAAAATGGCTGAAAAGCTATCAGGGTACGCTGATTTTGATCTCCCACGACCGCGATTTCCTCGACCCGGTGGTAGATAAAATCATTCATATCGAACAGCAAACCATGTTCGAGTACACCGGCAACTACAGCTCCTTCGAGCGCCAGCGTGCCACCCGTCTTGCCCAGCAGCAATCGATGTACGAAAGCCAGCAACAGCGCGTGGCGCATCTGCAAAGCTTCGTCGATCGCTTTAAAGCCAAAGCTTCGAAGGCCAAGCAGGCGCAAAGCCGCATCAAAATGCTGGAGCGCATGGAGATGATTGCCCCGGCGCATGTGGATAACCCGTTCCACTTTAGCTTCCGCGAACCCGAAAGCCTGCCGAATCCATTGCTGAAAATGGAGAAAGTCAGCGCGGGCTACGGTGAGCGCATTATTCTGGACTCCATTAAGCTCAACCTGGTGCCGGGTTCACGTATCGGCCTGTTAGGGCGTAACGGTGCGGGTAAATCGACCCTGATTAAGCTGCTGGCGGGTGAACTGAACCCGGTAAGCGGCGATATTGGTCTGGCTAAGGGCATCAAGCTTGGTTACTTCGCTCAGCATCAGCTGGAATTTTTACGCGCCGATGAGTCGCCAATTCAGCACCTGGCACGTCTGGCCCCGCAGGAAATGGAGCAGAAGCTGCGCGACTACCTTGGCGGCTTTGGCTTCCAGGGCGATAAGGTCACGGAAAACACCGAACGTTTCTCCGGCGGCGAGAAAGCCCGTCTGGTGCTGGCGTTGATCGTCTGGCAGCGCCCTAACCTGCTGCTGCTCGATGAACCGACCAACCACCTGGATCTCGACATGCGTCAGGCATTGACCGAAGCGCTGATTGAGTTCGAAGGCGCGCTGGTTGTGGTTTCGCACGACCGTCACCTGATCCGCTCCACCACTGACGATCTCTACCTGGTGCACGGCGGTAAAGTCGAACCGTTCGACGGCGACCTGGAAGACTATCAGCAGTGGCTGACGGACGTGCAAAAGCAGGAAAACCAGCCGGAAGAGTCAGCGAAGGACAACGCCAACAGCGCGCAGTCGCGTAAAGATCAGAAGCGCCGCGAAGCAGAGCTGCGCACCCAGACGCAGCCGCTGCGTAAAGAGATCACCCGTCTGGAAAAAGAGATGGAGAAACTCAACGCCACGCTTGCCACCGTTGAAGAGAAGCTGGGCGACAGCGGGCTGTACGATCAGAGCCGCAAAGCCGAGCTGACCGACTGCCTGCAAACTCAGGCGAGGACCAAATCCAGCCTCGAAGAGTGTGAAATGGCCTGGCTGGACGCACAAGAGCAGCTGGAAGCGATGCTACAGGCTGACTAACCGCCAGGAGAGTTATGAGTTTCGATACCACGAGCGATATTACATTCCGTAAACTCAGCATCTTCATGACGTTCATGGAGAAGGGCAATATCGCGCGTACCGCCGAAACTCTGGGCCTCAGCGGCGTCAGCGTGCACCGCGCGTTGCATACGCTGGAAGAAAACGTGCGCTGCCCGCTGTTTACCCACAAGGGGCGTAACCTGATTGCACTGCCATCCGCCTGGACGTTGCTCGAGTATTGCCAGGAAGTGATGCAGGTGATGGCGCGCGGAGTGGAAGAGTCGCGCAAAATTGCCGGGATCGGCCAGGGCAGGCTGCGGGTGGGCACACTCTACTCGCTTACGCTGGAAACGGTGCCGCGCCTGATCATGGGCATGAAGCTACGTCGTCCGGATCTGGAGATGGATCTGACGATGGGCTCTAACGAAACCCTGCTGCATTTACTGGACGAAGGCACGCTGGACGCCGTGTTAATTTCGATTTCCGAAAGCGATATCGACCGTAACAGTCTTGAAGTCCTTCCCCTGTTCCGTGACGATATTTTCCTCGCCGCTCCGGCGTCAGCCTCGCTGAACACCAGTGGGCTGGCGGATCTCCGTGATTATAAAGATCAGAAGTTTGTCGCGCTGGCGGAAGGGTTTGCGACCTATGCTGGCTTTCAGGAAGCCTTTCATATTGCCGGTTTTGAGCCGGAGATTGTGACGCGCGTGAATGACATTTTCTCAATGCTGAGTCTGGTTCAGGCGGGTGTTGGCTTTACGCTGATGCCGGGCAGGATGAAGAAAGTGTATGAGAATTCGGTGCAGTTGCTGAAACTGGCGCAGCCGTACCAGATGCAGCAGCTTATCGCCATTGTGTTTGCCCGCAACCGCGAACAAGACCCAAGCCTGCGCGCATTGGCCGCCGAGGGGCGGATGTACGCGCGTAGTTTGCAGGATAGCGCCTGATGTTATTGCCCGGTAAGGCGCGGCCGCCACCGGGCATTACATTCAACGCTGAAGCCTACCCGCCAGATGTACCGCCACGTCCATGCCGCTGCGTTCCAGTGAAATAGACTCCCCTTCCCAGGCAGCCTGACGCGTCAGACAGGTCAGTACGCCGCCGGGCGGCATCTCGATCGCCAGCCAGGCTTCACGCTCGTTCGCGGAAATCACCGCCTCCTGCCAGCGCACGGTTCGTGCCATGTTCATCGCCAAATCATCCGCAATCTTCTCCGGCTGCCAGAGCACACGTCCGGTGCTGCCGCTCAGGTACGCGCAGCGTGGGCGTGAAAGCGTGACAGATTGAAACGCCGCCACCAGCTTTTGCGCCGGTTTTGCCAGCAGTTCACAGTGCGACGGCACGCTCACCGCCAGCCGATGTGCTTTCGTTGCCCCATGCGCCAGGGCACGCGCTGCGACCTGCGCCATCCCTTCATCCGTTCCGGCAATCACAATCTGCGTTTCGGCGTTCAGGTTCGCAATATAGGTTCCGGTGCCTTCAATCAGCGTTTCAACCTGCGGCAGGGTTAATCCCAGAATGGCCGTCAGGCCATAACCGTGCGGGTAAGCCTGCTCCATCACATCACCGCGCAGTGCCACCAGCTTCAGTGCGTCAGTAAATTCCAGCGCGCCAGCGATAACCGCTGCCGGGTAAGCGCCAATGGACAACCCGCTGACGATGTCCGGGGAAACCCCACGACGTTCCAGCTCGCGCGCCCAGGCGACACCGGCAATCAGCAGCGAAAGCTGCACCGCGCGGGTGTGAGTTAAAGAGGCTGCACTGTCCAGCGTATCGATTTCGGCCCCCAGTACCTCGCGGGCCTGAGCCAGCGTCGTTCCCGGCAGGTTTTGCAGCATCCCTTCATGCTGCGTGCCCTGTCCCGGAAAGGTAAACAGTATTTTCATCACTCCTCCCTGTGCCACGGATCCACCGCCAGGCGCGGTCCACGGCAGGTTTTCAGCAGTGTTTTTCCGTCACGTAGCCACTCTGCCAGCGCAAAGCCCCCTTCCGGCGTATCAACCTGCGTATCCGCCCGGCACAATGCGTGGCTAAGCTGCGACTGCCATGCGGTAAAAGCATCAGGGGAAATCGGCTCAGGGGCGCGGATCAGCAGATCAAGATCGCTGTCAGCATGTATCACCGGAATGCCGGTCGCCAGCGCATAGCCGGTGCTTCCGGTAATGCCCCACGTCCACGGCCACGCCTGCTGAGAAAGCTGTAACGCCACCTGAACCGGTGGCTGAGTCACAAACGGCGAGCGCAGCAGATCGGCCGTCGCACTCAATGCCTCAGGCGTAACGACGCGAAGAACGTTTTCGGCCTTCACCCACCCGGCCGCACGCTGGTCGCGACGCAGGCCGCGCACGCCAACAGGAATACGGCCGTCGTTATCAACATCACGCCGCACCACGACCGGCAGGCCGATATGCCAGGCCGCATCCACCCAGCCATCGGTGATACCTTCCAGCGCGTCACGCGCGGTAAGCCAGATGAGGTCGTGTGGGCGTAATGTTGTGGTCATGATTACATTCCTGAAGTCAGCGAGATAAACAGTGGCAGCGACAGGATACACAGTACAGAGCTTAACAGCAGCACGGCTTCAGCATCCGGCGACTGCACGCCAAAGCGGTTACCGAACACCACGCCGAAGAAACCCGCAGACAGTGCAATCATCAGGATCGCAGTGATTGCCACGGAGCCGTGCAGACCGAAGATCAAGACAATACCCCAGGCAATGGCAGGCTGGATCAGCAGCTTGGCGATGGTTGAGGTAATGACCATGGTATTGATCTGCAGCTTACGCGCCGAGAGGATCACCCCGGTCAGGAACAGCGCGGCAGCGGTTGCGGACAGTCCGAGTGGTTTGATGGCCGCCAGCACCAGCTCCGGCATTTTGATGCCGATGGCAGATAAAATCACCCCCAGCAGCGGGCCCATCACAATCGGTTTTTTAATCGAGCGCCACATCAGCACCGGCAGCATAGAGAGCGTTGAACCTGAGTTATTCCCTTCGGCACGCGCTTTTTCACGCTCCAGGATCAGCAGGCAGAACGGCGTCATCAGCACTGAACCACAGGCGATGGAAACCGCCACGGAGAGCGATGTCGAAGACCCCTCACCCAGCACGCTGCCCAGAATTGGCAGGCCAAGCGCGGCGTAGTTCGGCAAGGCAACGGTGAGCGTCAGTACCGCGGCATCCTGCGGCGATTTTTTAAAGACGCTGGTCGCCAGGAAGTAAATGGCCGCATAGGTTATCCACATCGCCAGGGTCAAGACCAGGATCAGCGGCGACTGCGCCACAATACCGGTCCACGGCGTTTGTACGGTGGCGCTGAACAGCGCGGCAGGTAACGCAAAATCCATCACGAAGATATTAAGCAGGGAAACATTTTTGTTATCGACCATCTTTGCCTTACCGGCCCAGAATCCCAGCAGCATGATGACGAAAATCGGTGCAAGAGCATGAACAATTACGTAAGTCATAAATCACCTGTATTAAAAAAGTTTTAGCACTGGTGCGATGTTTATTATTTTTCAGGATGCAGGTTCCCACGCGGGCGCAAGGGATGCGCCCGCGGGGTTATGCCTCTCTGGCAGGTCTTAATTTACTTACCAGCTTGCTCGCATACGTTCGCGTACCAGAGCAGAGCTACGACGGTTATCAGCACCCAGACGATTTTTTAACGTGGTGTCCTGACGAGCATCATTGATGGCCTGTTGCAGCGTGGTTTTCACCTGCGCCAGATCGGTATCGGACGGTGCATCCGGGTTGCTGATGTCCAGCAGGTTTGAAAGCAGCCCCAGCGTGGCGTAGTTGCTGATGTCGTAGGCCATTGGCGGGATTGTTGCCGCCAGTTTTTCCAGCGCCTCGACGGTACGCAGCGTGATACGTGCGGCAGACTCTTTACCCATCGCGTGGATGAGCACGCCTTTATCGTTGAACGCGATCAGGCGGTTAGCCTGGTAGCCGTGCGCCAGAAACGCACCGGACATCGCTTTACCGACGATAAGCCCAATCACCGGGTGACCGGCCAGACGCGCATTGGCATAAGCGGCAGCCGCACCGGCCAGCGCCTGATGAATACCAAATGCCTCTTCACGGCGGCCATAGGCCTGGCTCGGGACGTCGATCACCGCCACAATCGGGCGTTTCACGGCGTTGTTCGCATCGGCGGCTACGGTTTCGCTCACCACTTTCGCCAGAGTCCAGCCTTCCAGCAGGCCCACCTCACCTTTCGCTGCACGCGGGAAGTGGTTGTTGGCGTCTGGCACCACGGCCACAAAACGCACCGCTTCGCCGTTAAGTTCACCGTCTGCCGCCTGCACGGACGGGCATAACCCTTCCAGACGTTTAGCGTTCGGAGCGAGGTTTTCCAGCCAGAGTTCGCCACGGCTTATTGAAGTACTCATCATTTCACCTCCCGGGCAAAAAGCGCGTTAATCTGTTCGGTATCAGCCTGTTTGCGGGTGTCGAAATGCGTCAGACGGTTCAGGTAATCGTCATAGTTATCGGTACGATGTTTGGCTGGCACACCTTTGGCAATCGCGTCGTTCATCGCACCTTTCACCGCGTTAACCCCGTCACCGACCAGCGCATCCACCAGCCCGCTTTGGTAGCGCACTTCGCCCCCGGTCATGCTCCAGATAAACGGACGGTCGCGGGAGTCGTACTCTTCAATCCCCGCTTCCTGCTCGATAACCTGCGGGCCGTTCAGACCAAGACGCGCTTCACGGGTCACAATCAGATAACTACAGAGCGCCGCCGCGATGGACATCCCGCCGAAGCAGCCCACGGTTCCGGCGACAATCCCGACGACCGGGGTGTAGCGACGGAGGTCAACAATCGCTGCGTGAATATCCGCGATCGCCGCCAGACCAAGGTTGGCTTCCTGTAAGCGTACGCCGCCGGTTTCGAGGCACAGCACCGCCTGAGTCGGAATGCCGTTGCGGTTATCTTCCGCTGCCAGCTCCAGCGCAGCCGCCATTTTGGCACCGGACACTTCGCCCATGCTGCCACCCTGGAATGCGCCTTCAATGGCAACCACTACCGCAGGCTGGCCGTTGATAGTGCCCTTCGCCACCACCATGCCGTCATCGGCCTGCGGAACAATCCCCTGTGGCCCCAGCCACGGCGAGATAATGCCTTCAAACGGGTCCAGCAGCTCGCGATAGCTGCCGTCGTCCAGCAGTGCCTGCGCACGCTGACGTGCTTTTAATTCGATAAAGCTGCTGTCATCACGCATGACTCACCCCCTCAAAAACCTGTTCGATACGAATGCGCGCCACGCCCGGCGTCGCGCCGAAATCGTGGATGGTCAGTTTCCCGGCAGGCAGGCTGCTGACGGTTTGCAGACGGCTGAACAAGGCTTCCCAGCGACCACGGCTGTTGTCAACGGAAGTGGTGATATCAATGGTTAACGTCTGGCCCGGCTCGGCGGTGAAAAGCACCTCCATATCCCCGGAACCGACAACCCCTGCCAGCGCCCTACCGCGTAACGCGCGGCTGGCTGGCATGGTCAATGTGATTTTTTCCATAACATCCTCTTAATGCTTTGAATTTGGCGTTTCGACGCGGTCGAGAAACAGCGTGGCGGCAAGCAGGTCGGCCGCTCCACCCGGTGAGGCATTCAGTGCCAGCATTTGACGGTCTAGGCTCGCCAGCGCCTGTTGGCCTGATAACGTTGCGCACCCACCGGCGTTCAGCACCGCACGGGCACCGTCCTGCATGGCGTCCAACCCCTCCATCCCGGCGCGCGACAGCACGCAGGTATCGGTGAGCGACGTCATGATAGCCATCAGTGCGTCGAGCCTGGCCTGAGCCTCACTGCTGCCATTGAGACGGCTGAGACGAAGCTGTGGCAGCGCACGCTGCATAATGTGCGGAAATGCCTGCTGGGCCTCTTCGCGTGCACCTGGCACACGGTAGCGGTGGGTCGCACGCAGGCCTTTACTGAACACCTTCGGTGCGGCATCGTCCGGCAGTTTTGCCAGCTGCGCGGCGGTATTAGCGACGGCATTTGCCTTTGCACTGCCGCCCAGCATCGCCACCGCGCTCACCAGCAATCCCAGTGCCCAAATCGCGCCACGATGGGTGTTAACGCCACCGGTTGCGGCCATCATCTGTTGCTCGCCCTCGCGGCCAAGCCGCCCGACGGTTTGCCGCAGCGCAATATCGGCCGGACGCTGCCAGCTTTGCTGCGCCAGCGCCTGAAACGTGGAGGTCAGGCTGTGTGCAGAACGTTCCATCAGCGCAAGCGATAAATCGTGGTGCGCGCCGTTCCCCCGACTGTCCACCAGACCGGGTTTCGGGCTTAAACGTGCTTCGTCAATCAGACACTGCGTGGCGGTTCGCGCCAGCCATTCGGCACCGCCTTCAACCTGAATCTGGGGCAGAAGTTTCATTACCAGCTCCGGAATTTCGCAGGTGGGTTGTAAAGACCGCCAGACCATTCAACCAGGTCAGACACGCTACCTGCCGCCAGCAGAGATCGGGTGGCGTCGGTGCGGCGAATCCCCATATCTTCCGGGTAAACCACTTTGCCGCTCTGGCGAAGTTCCGCCACGCGTTTGGCGTCAACGCCCAGACCGATATCGGTGATACCGGCAACAGCGGCCACCATGGCACGACGCTCTTCGAGGTCTTTCGCGCGATAGAGGTATGCAATCCCCTCTTCCGTCAGTACGTGGGTGACGTCATCGCCGTAGATCATCACCGGTGCAAGCGGCATCCCGGAGGCTTTCGCCACGTCGACGGCATCGAGTTTTTCCACGAAGGTTGGCTTCACGCCCGCCTGGAAGGTTTCGACCATCTGCACGACCAGTTTTTTACCGCGCTGCATTGGATCAGGCTCGGTGATCATGTTCAGCCAGGCTGGAGTGGCGTGGCGACGACCGTGTGGGTCATGCCCCATATTTGGCGCGCCGCCGAAGCCGGAAAGGCGACCGCGAGTCACCGTTGAGGAGTTGGCGTAACCATCTACCTGCAAGGTAGAACCGATAAACATATCCACCGCGTACTGACCTGCCAGCTGGCAGAAGGCACGGTTGGAACGCATGGAGCCGTCGGCACCGGTAAAGAAGACGTCCGGACGGGCGCGAATGTACTCTTCCATCCCCAGTTCGCCGCCGAAGCAGTGCACGCTCTCTACCCAGCCGCTTTCAATCGCCGGAATAAGCGTCGGATGCGGGTTCAGCGTCCAGTGTTTACAGATTTTGCCCTTCAGACCGAGCTGTTCGCCGTAGGTGGGCAGCAGCAGTTCGATAGCGGCGGTGTTAAAGCCGATCCCGTGGTTCAGGGACTGTACCTGGTGTTCCGCGTAGATGCCTTTAATCGCCATCATCGCCATCAGGATGTGTTCCTGCTTAATCAGACGCGGGTCGCGGGTAAACAACGGTTCGATAAAGAATGGCTTGTCCGCCACCACCACGTAATCAATCCAGGAGCCCGGAATATCAACGCGCGGCAGGTCGCACTCGTCATCCACCAGCTCGTTCACCTGCGCGATGACGATACCATCATGGAAGGCTGCGGCTTCTACCAGGGCTGGCGTATCTTCGGTGCTGGCACCGGTGTAGAGATTACCTTTGCGGTCGGCTTTGAAACCGGCAATCAACGCCACGTTGGGCGAGAGGTCGACGTACAGGCGGGAATAAAGCTCGATGTACGTATGGATGGCACCAATTTCGAGTTGCCCGTCTTCGAGCAGCTGCGAGATACGCAGGCTCTGCGTCCCGGAGAAGGAGAAGTCCAGCTTGCGGGCGATACCTTTCTCGAAGATATCCAGATGTTCGCTACGGCCGACGCTTGGCATGATCATATGCAGGTCGTGGACGATTTGCGGGTTCACTTCAGCAAGTGAGCGGGAAAGGAAATCCGCCTGCTTCTGGTTGTTGCCTTCCAGGACGACTTTGTCGCCAGGGGCGATCAGTTTTTCCAGCATGGCGACAAGATCGCCGGTTGGCAGTACCTTGCCCTGCACCGGTACGGATGCCAGACGACGCGCTTTTTCACTGCGTCGGGTGTTCCATTGCCGGGTGGGTGTTTGCCCAGATAACATTATTAACCTCCTGATTCAGCACATCATTTTGATTTGCTTAACGCTGAATAAAGTGTGCACGCTGGTGAGAAACGCATCAATTAAGCGTAGAGACTAATCATTAGCCTGAGAGTAATAATCAGCGTAAAGATTTGTGATCGGGATCAGTTCATGTTTCGGAAAAACAGGCTAAACGGGGTACAATTCGGAAGGTATAGTAAATAACTGACAAGAATCAGCATCGCCGTTATGACCCAAATCATCCCATCAGACTTCGACATTGCAGCCGAAGAGAGCGCAGAATTTGTGCCCATGCGTGGCGTAGCCAATCGCCATTTGCAGACCATGTTGCCGCGCCTTATCCGCCGCAAGGTGCAGTTCACCCCACACTGGCAACGCCTGGACTTGCCGGACGGGGACTTTTTGGATCTCGCCTGGAGCGAAGAGCCGGAGCAGGCTAAACATAAACCCCGTCTGGTGGTGTTTCATGGTCTGGAAGGCAGTCTGTACAGCCCATACGCACATGGCCTGATCCAGGCGGCGAAAGAGCATGGCTGGCTCGGCGTGGTGATGCATTTTCGCGGGTGCAGCGGCGAGCCAAATCGCCAGAAGCGCATCTACCATTCAGGCGAAACCGAAGACGGCACCTGGTTTTTACACTGGCTAAGTGACAATTTTGGTACGGTGCCCACGGCGGCCGTGGGCTATTCGCTGGGCGGAAACATGCTGGCCTGCCTGCTGGCAAAAGAGGGCGACACGGTTCCTCTGGATGCTGCGGTGATTGTCTCTGCCCCGTTTATGCTGGAACAGTGCAGCTACCATATGGAAAAAGGCTTTTCCCGGGTGTATCAGCGTTATCTGCTCAACCTGCTGAAGGCCAATGCCGCGCGTAAGCTCAAAGCCTACCCGGACACCCTGCCGGTGAGCCTGCGTCAGCTGAAGAAGGTGCGCCGTATTCGCGAGTTCGACGACTTGATCACCGCCAAAATTCACGGTTTTGCCGATGCGATAGATTACTATCGCCAGTGCAGCGCCATGCCGCTGTTGAGCAAAATCACCAAACCGACGCTGATCATCCATGCGAAAGATGATCCGTTCATGGATCATCACTCCATCCCCGCGCAGGAATTTCTGCCCGCCAACGTGCAGTACCAGCTGACCGAACATGGCGGCCACGTTGGCTTTGTCGGCGGCACGCTCAGACGCCCGCAGATGTGGCTGGAAACACGCATTCCAGCCTGGCTCACCGCATTTCTGGACGGTAAAAAATGATTATCCCCTGGCAGGATCTGGCACCCGAAACGCTCGATAATCTTATTGAAAGCTTTGTATTACGCGAAGGCACAGATTATGGTGAACAAGAACGTTCGCTTGAACAAAAGGTCAACGATGTAAAGCGCCAGCTCAAAAGTGGCGAGGTGGTGCTGGTATGGTCTGAGCTGCACGAAACGGTCAATATCATGCCCCGCAATGCCTTTCACGACTGACCTTTAAACTATTCCAGTCAGGGAGTTGCTATGTCTGCCAGACATCCGGTTATTGCCGTTACAGGCTCAAGTGGTGCGGGTACCACCACCACCAGCCTCGCCTTTCGCAAGATTTTCGCGCAACTGAATTTACGCTCCGCAGAGGTAGAAGGCGATAGCTTTCACCGCTACACCCGCCCTGAAATGGATATGGCGATCCGCAAAGCTCGCGATCTCGGCAAACACATCAGCTATTTTGGGCCAGATGCCAACGATTTCGGTCTGCTGGAGCAGACCTTCAAAGAATACGGGCTGAGCGGCAAAGGACAGTCACGCAAGTATCTGCACACCTATGACGAAGCCGTTCCCTGGAACCAGGTGCCAGGCACTTTCACTCCCTGGCAGCCGCTTCCTGAACCTACCGACGTGCTGTTTTATGAAGGATTGCACGGCGGCGTGGTGACCACGCAGCATGACGTGGCGCGCCACGTGGACCTGCTGGTTGGCGTTGTGCCGATTGTAAACCTGGAGTGGATCCAGAAGCTGACGCGCGATATCAGCGAGCGCGGTCATTCACGTGAAGCGGTGATGGATTCGGTTGTGCGTTCGATGGAAGATTACATCAACTTCCTGACGCCGCAGTTCTCGCGCACCCACATCAACTTCCAGCGCGTGCCGACGGTAGATACCTCCAACCCGTTTGCGGCCAAAAGTATCCCGTCACTGGATGAGAGCTTTGTGGTGATCCATTTCCGCAATCTCGAAGGCATTGATTACCCCTGGCTGCTGGCCATGCTGCAAGGTTCGTTCATTTCTCACATGAATACATTGGTCGTTCCGGGCGGGAAAATGGGGCTGGCAATGGAATTGATTATGACACCGCTGGTGCAGCGGTTAATGGAAGGGAAGCAGATCGCGTGATCCTTTTCCCTCTCCCCGTGGGAGAGGGTTAGGGTGAGGGCATCAACGCGCATGATGCCCCTTGCATTACGCCTCGATCACTTCATACGAATGCGTGATTTTTACCGCTTTCTCCAGCATTAACGCCACAGAGCAGTATTTCTCAGCAGAAAGATCCACCGCGCGTGATACCGCAGCGTCTTTCAGCTCTTTGCCGGTCACAATAAAATGCAAATTGATGTGCGTAAACAGGCGTGGTGCTTCTTCACGGCGTTCTGAAGTGAGCTTAACTTCGCAATCCGTCACGTCATGGCGGCCTTTTTGCAAAATCGACACTACGTCAATTGCGCTGCAACCCCCCGCCGCCATCAGCACCATCTCCATTGGACTTGGTGCTTTATCGCCGGAGTTCCCATCCATCAAAATCTGGTGTCCGGAAGCGGATTCGCCCAGGAACGTTAAACCTTCAACCCATTTCACACGCGCTTGCATATTCATTAACTCCAACGTTGCATTTTTGGTGACAGATTACGCGTACGTTACATTTCTCGCAACGGAAGGCGACCTGCATCATGCTGAAGCGAGACACCAGGAGACACGCGACAAAAGCTATGCTAAAACACTCTGGATGCTACAGTAATACATTGACGTTACACATGTATGCAGAGGACATCAAACTTTACTGGCTGCGAATATTACGACAGCCGACTTCCCAGGGTATGGGTAAGAATTCGATTGCAACCCCAGAGTCTGGATGCATCTTATGACTCTGGTGACAGCTTATAACAGAGGATAACAGCGCATGGTGCTTGGCAAACCGCAAACAGACCCGACTCTCGAATGGTTCTTGTCTCATTGCCACATTCATAAGTACCCATCGAAGAGCACGCTGATTCACCAGGGTGAAAAAGCGGAAACGTTGTATTACATCGTCAAAGGCTCGGTGGCAGTGCTGATCAAAGATGAGGAAGGGAAAGAAATGATCCTTTCTTATCTGAACCAGGGCGATTTCATCGGTGAACTGGGCCTGTTTGAAGAAGGCCAGGAACGTAGCGCCTGGGTTCGTGCAAAAACCGCGTGTGAAGTGGCAGAAATCTCCTACAAGAAATTCCGTCAGCTGATTCAGGTCAACCCTGACATCCTGATGCGTCTTTCTTCGCAGATGGCTCGCCGCCTGCAAGTCACGTCTGAGAAAGTGGGTAACCTCGCGTTCCTGGACGTAACAGGCCGTATCGCTCAGACCCTGCTGAACCTGGCGAAACAACCAGACGCAATGACCCACCCGGACGGAATGCAAATTAAAATTACCCGTCAGGAAATTGGTCAGATCGTGGGTTGCTCCCGTGAAACAGTGGGCCGTATTCTGAAAATGCTCGAAGACCAGAACCTGATCTCCGCCCACGGCAAAACCATCGTGGTTTACGGAACGCGTTAATTCCGGTCAAACGGCGTGCCATCGCAAGGTGTCACGCCGTTTTTGTCTCTACTCCCCATGTGGCGCAGGCTAATTTATCACCCGGAAGTTAACTACGCACTGCGACAAACGCTGGTGTTGTGCCTTCCTGTGGCCGTGGGTTTGCTGCTGGGCCATTTGCAACAGGGTCTGTTGTTTTCACTGGTTCCTGCGTGCTGCAACATTGCGGGTCTGGACACACCGCATAAACGTTTCTTCAAACGCCTGATTATTGGTGGCTGTCTGTTTGCGGGCTGTAGTCTCGCCGTGCAGCTGCTGCTTGCCCGTGATATTCCGCTCCCCCTGATCCTGACCGTACTGGCCATGACGCTTGGCGTCACCGCTGAAATCAGCGCACTACATGCCCGGTTGCTGCCCGCATCGTTGATTGCCGCCATCTTCACGCTGAGCCTCGCGGGGAATATGCCGGTGTGGGAGCCGCTATTAATCTACGCGCTGGGAACCCTGTGGTACGGCGTGTTTAACTGGATCTGGTTCCGCCTGTGGCGCGAACAACCGCTGCGTGAATCGCTCAGCCTGCTCTACGTGCAGCTTGCCGACTACTGCGAAGCCAAGTACACCCTGCTTACTCAGCATACGGACCCTGAAAAATCGCTGCCGCCGCTGCTGGTGCGCCAGCAAAAAGTCGTCGATCTGATTAGTCAGTGTTATCAGCAGCTGCACATGCTCGCCGCCAATAAAAATCATGACTATAAGCGGCTGCTGCGTATCTTCCAGGTGGGGCTGGATTTGCAGGAACATATCTCTGTGAGCCTGCATCATCCGCAGGAGGTGCAAAAGCTGGTCGAACGCAGCCACGCCGAAGCGGTGATCCGCTGGAACGCCCAAACCGTGGCAGCGCGCCTGCGCATCCTGGCTGACGATATCCTGTATCACCGCTATCCCACCCGTTTTAACATGGACAAACAGCTCGGGGCGCTGGAGAAAATCGCCCATCAGCACGCGGATAACCCGGTGGGCCAGTTTGCCGCGTGGCACTTCAGCCGTATCGCCCGCGTCTTGCGGACTCAGCGCCCGCTTTACCCGCGTGACCTGATGGCCGACAAACAAAAGCGTCTGCCGCTACTACCTGCCCTGAAAAGCTATCTGTCACTGAAATCTGCCGCGCTGCGTAATGCCGCGCGCATCAGCGTAATGCTCAGCACTGCCAGCCTGATGGGCGTCGCGCTGCACTTGCCGAAACCGTACTGGATCTTAATGACCGTGCTGTTTGTCACGCAGAACGGCTACGGCGCCACGCGGGTGCGCATTCTGCACCGGGCAGGCGGTACAATCGCGGGGCTAATCATTGCCGGCGTGACGCTGCACTTCCACGTACCGGAAGGCTATACGCTGCTGGGGATGCTGGCGGTCACCATGGTGAGTTACCTGATTATTCGCAAGAACTATGGCTGGGCGATGGTGGGCTTTACGGTCACTGCGGTATACACCCTGCAACTGCTCACGCTCAATGGCGAACAGTTTATTATCGCCCGCCTGGTCGACACCCTGATTGGCTGCCTGATTGCCTTTGGCGGCCTGGTCTGGCTCTGGCCGCAGTGGCAAAGCGGGCTGTTGCGCCAGAACGCCCATGATTCGCTGGAAGCGGATCAACAAGCGATACGCCTGATCCTGAGCGACGATCCGCAGCCTTCGCCACTGGCGTATCAGCGCATGAAGGTCAACCAGGCGCATAACGCCCTGTTTAACTCACTCAACCAGGCGATGCAGGAGCCGGGCTTTAATTCCCACTATCTGGCAGACATGAAACTGTGGGTGACGCACAGCCAGTTTATCGTCGAGCACATTAACGCCATGACCACGCTGGCGCGCGAGCACACCATGCTGACACCCGATCTGGCGCAGCGCTATTTGCAGTCCTGTGAAATTGCCTTGCAGCGATGTCAGCAGCGCCTGGAGTACGACGCGCCGGGAGAGGCCGGAGACTCGAACATTCTTGAAGCGCCGGAAACACTGACCCATGGCCCGATGAGCACCCTGGAGCAACATTTGCAGCGCATCCTGGGGCATCTGAGCACCATGCACACCATTTCGTCAGTGGCATGGCGCCAGCGTCCGCATCACGGGATCTGGTTAACGCGCATACTGAAACGCACGCCGTACTGATTATGTCGGGTGGCGCTACGCTTACCCGACCTACGGTTTTGTAGGCCCGTGCAAGCGCAGCGCCGCCGGGCAATGAGGTTATCCCCGGACTATCTTACTGACCGCAGCGGCAAAGCGGTTTAACCCGTCTTCGATATCTTTGTCTTCAATCACCAGCGACGGCGCGAAACGCATCACGTCCGGCCCGGCATTTAGCACCATCACCCCTTCATGGGCAGCTGCGTGCAGGAAATCACGCGCACGACCTTTATACTGCGGCTTCAGCTCAGCGCCCACTAACAGCCCCATTCCGCGGATCTCGCTGAACACGTCGTACTGCTCATCAATCTGCTGAAGGTGTTTCACGAACAATTCGCGCTTCGCATTAACGCCGTTCAGCACCTCAGGGGTGTTGATGATATCGAACGCCGCACCGGCAATGGCACAGGCCAGCGGGTTACCGCCGTAGGTCGAACCGTGAGAGCCTACGTGGAAAGCGGAAGCGATATCCTGCGTGGTCAGCACCGCACTGACCGGGAAACCGCCGCCGAGCGCTTTGGCGCTGGTCAGGATATCCGGCGTTACGCCGTAGTGCATGTAGGCAAAGAGATCGCCGGTACGCCCCATGCCGCTCTGGACTTCATCAAATACCAACAGCGCCTGGTGCGCATCGCACAGTTCGCGCAGGCCTTTGAGGAATTCAGGCGTTGCCGCCGTTACGCCGCCTTCGCCCTGAATCGGCTCGACCACTACCGCGCAGGTGTGGTCGTCCATCACCGCTTTTACCGCATGAAGGTCGTTAAACGGTACGTGGATGATATCTGCCGGTTTCGGGCCAAAGCCATCGGAATACTTCGGCTGCCCGCCAACGGATACGGTAAACAGCGAACGGCCGTGGAAGGCGTTATGGAAGGCAATGATTTTGGTTTTGTACGGACTATGACGGGTTGAAGCATAGAAGCGTGCCAGCTTGAAAGCCGTTTCGTTGGCTTCCGTACCGGAGTTCATGAACAGCACACGCTCAGCAAAGGTCGCGTCGATGATTTTGCGCCCCAGGCGTAGCGCGGGTTCGTTGGTAAAGACGTTACTGGTGTGCCAGAGGGTTTCACCCTGGGTTTTTAACGCCTCTACCAGCGCCGGATGGCAATGCCCGAGCGCCGTCACCGCAATTCCCCCCGCGAAATCAACATACTCTTTACCCTGCTGATCCCAGACGCGGCTGCCCTTCCCTTTAACCGGAATAAATTCAGCCGGTGCATAAATCGGCAGGATCACTTCATCGAATGTCGCGCGGGTAATTGCTGATTGTTCAGTTGCCATGTCATGCCCATCCATTTTATGTCACATTGATTGTGAAAATATAATCACAAAATATGCATAAAAAATCACAACAAGGCAATAAAAATTCAGCGATTGAGGAAATTCGCCAGCAGCTGATGTCCCTGCTCGCTCAGGATGCTTTCAGGATGGAATTGCACGCCTTCGAGATCCCATTCCTTATGGCGAATACCCATGATTTCGTGGGTGTCGCTCCAGGCGGTGACGTCAAAGCACGCTGGCAGCGTGGGCGGATCAATCACCAGAGAGTGATAACGCGTTACGGTTAACGGGTTATTTAATCCGCTGAATACGCCTGTGCCGTCGTGGGTAATAGGTGACGTTTTACCGTGCATCACTTTGGCCGCACGCACGATTGTCGCCCCAAATACCTGACCAATCGCCTGATGCCCCAGGCAAACGCCCAGAATCGGCAGCTTACCGGCATACTGTTTTATCACGTCCAGAGAGATACCGGATTCTGACGGGGTACATGGCCCCGGCGAGATAACGATTTTCTGCGGGGCAAGCGCATCAATATCGGCAAGCGTGATCTCGTCATTGCGGCGGACAACCACCTCAGCACCCAGTTCGCAGAAATACTGGTACAGGTTCCAGGTAAAGGAATCGTAGTTATCAATCAGCAGGATCATGGCGGCTCCACAATAAAAAGGCGCCCTATTCTACTCAGTTTCGCGTGCTTCGCTCACCACTTTACTAAAGATGGCCGTCAACGCGCTTAAATCGCCCATCGCACCACTCTGGTTTGCCGCAGCCCAGGCCTGCGAGTCGATATTCTGCCAGCTCAGCTGATAGCCTGCGTGGAGCGCGAGCTGCTCAAAGAAGACTCGCTGGGCAATCCCGTTACCGATGCGAAACGGATGCAGTACGTTGATTTCACAGTAGTAGTGGCTCAGGCGGGCAACAAACTCGCTTTTCTCAAGTCCGGCCAGATAGCCTTCTTCTTCGAGATCCTGCATCAGGCTGTTGCCCTCTTTCTCGATGTAGGCGAAATGACAAAACCTGGTATCACCCTGATAAATATCCACTTCGCGAATATCCCCTGCCCAGTCGAAAATGTCCTGATAGAGATGACGGTGGATAGCACACAGATGCGGTAACCCGCGCGCGGGCTGCCCTAAACCGAGCGTAGCCGCTCGCAGGGCGGTGAGTTCATAAGAAGCATGGGCAAGCCGGTCTGCCTGATGGATGTTCAGCAGATTACGCATCACATTCAGGCCCGGATAGAGGTAAGGATCGCGGTCGTCGCCGTATTTATCGCTCATAGTGCCTCCTCAGTTCTTCAAGGCGGCGCTGTGCATCCTGAGCATTCAGCGT
This sequence comes from Enterobacter sp. Tr-810, assembly GCF_011752765.1. Taxonomy (NCBI): domain Bacteria; kingdom Pseudomonadati; phylum Pseudomonadota; class Gammaproteobacteria; order Enterobacterales; family Enterobacteriaceae; genus Enterobacter; species Enterobacter sp. Tr-810. The sequence continues at coordinate 28,733 of NZ_VWWW01000009.1, forward strand.
GACGAGCGGGCTGTCGACACCCTCCAGGCGGCGGCTGGCCTGGAAATTCGCATTTCGCTGCTGCTCCCAAAGGCGGGATTTTTGCTTATCGGTGAGTTTTTTCACTTAACGCCTCCCTGAATGTGTCCGCTTGCCACAAGTATAAGCAGCAAAACGCGCTTTCGCAGGGAGGGTCAGAAACGCGGGCAAAGAATGCCCGCACAGGGAAGATTACGGCAGAACTTTTGCAGAAAGGATCACGACCGGTTTGGACGGCACATTCTGATATGGACCTACGTCGTGGGTTGGCACCTGAGAAATTTTGTCCGCCACGTCCATCCCTTTCACAATTTTACCAAATACCGCATACCCAAAATCACGCTGACCGTGGTCGAGGAAGGCGTTATCCGCAACGTTGAGGAAGAACTGGCTGGTTGCGCTGTCTTTATCCGCAGTACGGGCCATAGAGATGGTGCCACGGGTGTTGAGCAGGCCGTTGTCCGCTTCGTTTTTGATTGGCGGGTTAGGTTGCTTTTGCTGCATCTGCTCTGTAAAACCGCCGCCCTGCACCATAAAGCCCGGGATCACGCGGTGGAACGTGGTGTTGTTATAAAAACCACTGTTCACATAATCGAGGAAGTTTTTCACAGAAACAGGGGCTTTCTGACTATTCAGTTCCAGCTCAATGTTCCCGGCGGAGGTGGTCAGCAGGACGTGAGGGTCTCCTTTTGCTGCCAGCGCAGCAGGGGAAACGGCAGAAAGAGCAAACACAGCTGCGACAGCCGCCAGTGTTGATTTGAGCATGAGAATTCCTTAACAAAGCGCAGTATAAAAAGCGAATGGCTTGATTCTAAAGAGCAGTATGAACTGAGACCAGCCTTTTACCTAATTTTACGAAATTGAAACAGTTGTTACTGCGCAAACGATTGGTTATAGCGCCAATTAACGTGATCATGATCACACTAAACCCTGCAAATTAGATCAAATGTTTCCTAAAAGATTTAAATAGATCACTTTCGCGACTAAAATCTGCCCGCTCAAACGCAGTCAATGCGTTTTACTTTACTTTGAACAGGCCAGACATGACTAACAGCAATCGCATCAAGCTCACATGGATCAGCTTCTTCTCCTACGCCCTGACCGGTGCGTTGGTGATCGTCACCGGGATGGTGATGGGGAACATCGCAGACTACTTCCAGCTGCCCGTTTCCAGTATGAGTAACACCTTCACCTTCCTGAACGCAGGTATTTTGATCTCTATCTTCCTGAATGCCTGGCTGATGGAAATCGTCCCGCTGAAAACGCAGCTGCGTTTTGGTTTTGTGCTGATGGTCGCCGCCGTGGCGGGCCTGATGCTGAGCCACAGCATCGCCCTGTTCTCTGCGGCCATGTTCGTACTGGGCCTGGTGAGCGGTATTACGATGTCTATTGGTACGTTCCTGATTACCCATATGTATGAAGGGCGTCAGCGCGGCGCACGCCTGCTGTTTACCGACTCCTTCTTCAGCATGGCCGGAATGATCTTCCCGATGGTGGCTGCCGTTCTGCTGGCACGCAGCATCGAGTGGTACTGGGTTTATGCCTGCATTGGCCTGGTGTACGTGGCTATCTTTATTCTGACCTTCGGCTGTGAATTCCCAACGCTGGGTAAAAAAGCGCAAACCGCGGCAGAGCCTGTCGCGAAAGAGAAATGGGGCATCGGTGTGCTGTTCCTCTCCATCGCCGCACTGTGCTACATCCTGGGCCAGTTGGGCTTTATCTCCTGGGTGCCGGAATACGCCAAAGGTCTGGGCATGAGCCTGAACGACGCAGGCAAACTGGTGAGCGATTTCTGGATGTCTTACATGTTCGGCATGTGGGCGTTTAGCTTCATCCTGCGCTTCTTCGACCTGCAACGCATTCTGACCGTCCTGGCAGGTATGGCGACCGTCCTGATGTATCTGTTCATCAACGGTTCACCAGAACATTTACCGTGGTTCATTCTGACTCTGGGCTTCTTCTCCAGCGCGATTTACACCTCAATCATCACCCTGGGCTCACTGCAAACCAAAGTGGCGTCCCCGAAACTGGTGAACTTCGTTCTGACCTGCGGCACCATCGGCACCATGCTGACCTTCGTGGTAACAGGCCCGATTGTGGCACACAGCGGCCCACTGGCTGCGCTGCACACGGCTAACGCGCTGTATGCCGTGGTGTTCATCATGTGCTTCATCCTGGGCTTCGTGACCCGCCACCGCCAGCATAACGTGGCGGCGGCTTCTCACTAATCTCCCTGCCCCTTTGCGTTATGCAGAGGGGCCGTTTCTGGCAAAACTCACCTCTTCCCCACCGCTGTCCATCTGGATCCACGTCTGCGCCAGTTGCGTGGTGGCAATAATCCGCCCCTGACGAATCGACCAGCGCACCGGCACCTGACAGCGCACCGCTTCAAATCCGCTTTCTGCTGGCAGAATGATCAGGTTTGCCGGGTTCCCCGTCGCAATGCCGTAATCGCTCAAACCAAAGGTTCGGGCGCTGTTGTGCGTAATCAGGTTCAGCCCACTGTCAATCTGCGGATACCCCATCATCTGACACACATGCAGTCCCATATGCAGCACCTGCAACATATTGCCGGTGCCGAGCGGGTACCACGGGTCAAAGACATCATCGTGACCAAAGCAGACGTTGATGCCCGCCTCCTGTAGCTCCTTCACCCGCGTGATCCCCCGGCGTTTCGGGTAGTCATCAAAGCGCCCCTGAAGATGGATATTCACCAGCGGGTTGGCGACGAAGTTAATCCCCGACATCTTCAACAGGCGGAACAGCCGCGAGGTGTATGCGCCATTATAGGAGTGCATGGCCGTGGTGTGGCTGGCGGTTACGCGCGCGCCAATACCGGCCTCATACGCCAGGGTTGCTACCGTCTCGACAAACCGTGACTGCTCGTCGTCGATTTCATCACAGTGGATATCCAGCAGACGGTCGTATTTCTTCGCCAGTTCAAAGGCGATATGCAGTGATTGCACGCCGTATTCGCGGGTGAACTCGAAGTGAGGGATCGCGCCCACCACATCGGCTCCCAGCTTTAAAGCCTCTTCCAGCAATGCCGCACCGTTCGGGTAAGACAGGATCCCCTCCTGCGGGAAGGCCACGATTTGCAGCGTTATCCACGGAGCGACCTCCTGTTTGACTTCCAGCATCGCTTTTAGCGCCGTGAGCGTCGGGTCGGACACATCCACATGGGTGCGGACAAACTGAATACCGTTGGCGATTTGCCATTTCAGCGTTTTCCAGGCCCGTGTCTTCACATCTTCGTGGCTGAGCAGCGCCTTGCGCTCCGCCCAGCGCTCGATACCTTCAAACAACGTGCCGGACTGGTTCCAGTTCGGCTCACCTGCCGTCTGGGTGGTATCAAGGTGAATATGCGGCTCAATAAACGGCGGGATTGCGAGACCTCCGCGGGCATTGAGTATTTCGTAGCTTTCAACATGGGTATCGTCCATTGGCGTGATTTCACCAAAACGACCGTTCTCAATGGCGACCTGCCATAACCCTTCCCGACCTGGTAACCGAACATTCTGGACCAGCCAAAGTGGTGCTGTAGACATACCTATCCCCCCGGAAAACGCGGCTGAAATTCAGGAGTACGCGTTTATTAAAATTAGCCACCTAATTTGTACACAAAATCGTCTCAGACGAAAAGCGAACGATTTCCACAACTTATAAAAATCCTGACAAATCAGTAATCTACCCACTAAGGAGTAGTTGAAGGCGTATTTGATTTGCATCAATAAGCCCCTTTGCTGAATCGTTAAGGTAGGCAGTAATAGAAAAGAAATCGAGGCAAAAATGAGCAAAGTCAGACTCGCTATCATCGGTAACGGCATGGTCGGCCACCGCTTTATTGAGGATCTTCTCGATAAAGCTGACGCTGCCCAGTTCGATATTACCGTGTTCTGTGAAGAACCCCGCAAGGCGTACGACCGTGTGCACCTTTCTTCCTACTTCTCCCACCACACCGCCGAAGAACTTTCTCTGGTACGTGAAGGATTCTACGAGAAGCATGGCGTAAAAGTGCTGGTGGGCGAACGCGCTATCACCATCAACCGTCAGGAAAAAGTGATCCACTCCAGCGCCGGACGTACAGTTTTTTACGACAAGCTGATCATGGCGACTGGCTCATATCCGTGGATCCCGCCAATCAAAGGCTCTGAAACTCAGGATTGCTTCGTTTACCGTACCATTGAAGACCTCAAAGCCATTGAAAACTGTGCACGTCGCAGCAAACGCGGTGCGGTCGTCGGTGGCGGCCTGCTGGGCCTTGAAGCCGCAGGCGCACTGAAAAACCTCGGCGTTGAAACCCACGTTATCGAATTTGCCCCGATGCTGATGGCAGAGCAGCTTGACCACATGGGTGGTGACCAGCTGCGTCGTAAAATCGAAAGCATGGGCGTGAAAGTTCACACCAGCAAGAACACCAAAGAGATCGTCCAGGAAGGCAGTGAAGCACGCAAAACTATGCGCTTTGCTGACGGCAGCGAGCTGGAAGTGGACTTTATCGTCTTCTCCACCGGTATTCGCCCACGCGACAAACTGGCTAACCAGTGCGGCCTGGCCGTGGCGCAGCGCGGCGGGATCATGATTAACGACGCCTGCCAGACCTCTGACCCGGATATCTACGCTATCGGCGAATGTGCCAGCTGGAATAACCGCGTGTACGGGTTGGTTGCGCCTGGCTATAAAATGGCGCAGGTTGCCGTTGACCATATTCTTGGCAGTGAAAACGCCTTCGAAGGCGCAGACATGAGCGCCAAGCTGAAACTGCTCGGCGTGGACGTTGGCGGTATCGGTGATGCCCACGGCCGCACCCCGAACTCCCGCAGCTACGTTTATCTCGACGAAAGCAAAGAAGTCTATAAACGCCTGATCGTGAGCCAGGACAACAAAACCCTGCTCGGCGCGGTTCTGGTGGGCGACACCAGCGACTACGGCAACCTGCTGCAACTGGTGCTGAATGCCATCGAACTGCCGGAAAACCCGGACGCCCTGATCCTGCCTGCTCACGCCTCGAGCGGCAAACCGTCTATCGGCGTCGATAAACTGCCTGACAGCGCGCAGATTTGCTCCTGCTTCGACGTCACGAAAGGCATGTTGATTTCCGCTATCAACAAAGGCTGCCACACCGTTGCAGCGCTGAAAGCCGAAACCAAAGCCGGTACGGGCTGCGGCGGTTGTATTCCACTGGTGACTCAGGTGCTGAACGCCGAACTGGCGAAACAGGGCATCGAAGTGAACAACAACCTGTGCGAACACTTCTCTTATTCTCGCCAGGAGCTGTACCACCTGATCCGCGTGGAAGGCATCAAGTCCTTCGACGAACTGCTTGAGAAACACGGCCAAGGTTATGGCTGCGAAGTGTGTAAACCTACCGTTGGTTCTCTGCTGGCCTCCTGCTGGAATGAGTACGTACTCAAACCAGAACATACGCCGCTTCAGGACACCAACGACAACTTCCTGGCAAACATCCAGAAAGACGGGACCTATTCCGTTATCCCACGCTCTGCCGGTGGCGAAATCACCCCGGAAGGCCTGGTAGCGGTTGGCCGTATCGCGCGGGAATTTAACCTGTATACCAAAATCACCGGTTCCCAGCGTATCGGCCTGTTTGGTGCGCAGAAAGACGACCTGCCAGAAATCTGGCGTCAGCTGATTGAAGCGGGCTTTGAAACCGGCCACGCGTATGCCAAAGCGCTGCGTATGGCCAAAACCTGCGTGGGCAGCACCTGGTGCCGCTACGGCGTAGGCGACAGCGTAGGCTTCGGCGTTGAGCTGGAAAACCGCTACAAAGGCATCCGTACCCCGCACAAAATGAAGTTTGGTGTCTCTGGCTGTACCCGTGAATGTGCCGAAGCACAGGGTAAAGACGTGGGCATTATCGCCACCGAGAAAGGCTGGAACCTGTACGTGTGCGGTAACGGCGGGATGAAACCACGTCACGCCGATTTGCTGGCGGCAGATCTCGACCACGATACACTGATTCAGTATCTCGACCGCTTCATGATGTTCTACATCCGTACCGCCGACAAACTGACCCGTACCGCGTCCTGGCTGGATAACCTGGAAGGCGGCATCGACTACCTGAAGTCAGTCATCATCGACGACAAACTGGGCCTGAACGAGCAGCTTGAAGCCGAAATGGCTCGCCTGCGCGACGCAGTGATTTGCGAGTGGACTGAAACCGTGAACACCCCGGCGGCGCAGACGCGCTTCAAACACTTTATCAACAGCACCCAGCGCGACCCGAACGTGCAGGTTGTGGCAGAGCGCGAACAGCATCGTCCGGCGACACCTTATGAACGTATTCCGGTGACTCTGGTGGAGGAAAACGCATGAGCCAGTGGGTAAACATCTGCAACATTAACGACATCCTGCCAGCCACCGGCGTCTGCGCGCTGCTGGGTAAAGAGCAGGTCGCGATTTTCCGCCCTCGCCACGACGAACAGGTTTTTGCCATCAGCAATATCGACCCGTTCTTTGAGGCCAGCGTGTTGTCCCGTGGGTTGATTGCGGAGCATCAGGGTGAACTGTGGGTTGCCAGCCCATTGAAAAAGCAGCGTTTCCGCTTAAGTGACGGGCACTGCATGGAAGATGAGGGCCACTCAGTGAAACATTACGACGCCCGGGTGAAGGACGGCAAAGTACAGTTACGCGGTTAACGATTTCAGGGGAGGCGCAATGCCTCCCTTTTTAAACTTTTTCTTTTATTTTTCAGGATAATCAAACCATGTTTACAGACACTATTAATAAGTGTGCGGCTAACGCTGCGCGCATCGCACGGCTCAGCCAGAATAATCCACTCGGCTTCTGGGTCAGTTCCGCTATGGCAGGTGCCTATGTGGGTCTGGGGATTATTTTAATTTTCACTCTCGGTAATCTGCTCGACCCGTCAGTACGCCCGCTGGTGATGGGCGCAACCTTCGGTATCGCCCTGACGCTGGTGATTATCGCCGGCTCTGAGCTCTTCACCGGCCACACCATGTTCCTGACGCTGGGCGTGAAAGCGGGCACCATCAGCCACGGCCAGATGTGGGCCATTCTGCCGCAAACCTGGGTGGGCAACCTGCTGGGTTCCGTGTTCGTGGCGCTGCTGTACAGCTGGGGTGGCGGTAGCCTGCTGCCGGTGGATACCAGCATCGTGCACACCGTAGCGCTGGCGAAAACCACACAACCGGCGATGGTGCTGTTCTTTAAAGGCGCGCTGTGTAACTGGCTGGTTTGCCTGGCAATCTGGATGGCAATTCGTACCGAAGGTGCGGCGAAGTTCATCGCTATCTGGTGGTGTCTGCTGGCGTTTATCGCTTCCGGCTATGAGCACTCAATTGCCAACATGACGTTATTCGCCCTCTCCTGGTTCGGCCATCACAACGAAGCCTTCACCCTTTCGGGTATCGGCCATAACCTGTTGTGGGTAACCCTGGGTAATACCCTTTCAGGTGCAGTGTTTATGGGGTTAGGTTACTGGTATGCTACCCCGAAAGCGGAGCGTCCGACTCCGGCAAACATCGCAACGGCTCAGGCGAAAGCCCATTCTTAAGAGGTAATGTCGTGGATCACCTGCCTATTTTCTGTCAATTACGCAATCGCGACTGCCTGCTTGTAGGTGGTGGCGATGTGGCTGAACGCAAAGCGCGCTTGCTGTTAGAGGCAGGTGCACGACTGACCGTCAACGCCCTCTCCTTCGCTCCGCAGTTTGAAGCCTGGGCGCAGGAAGGGATGCTCACACTGATGCAGGGTGAGTTCAACGAATCCTTGCTCGATACCTGCTGGCTGACCATTGCCGCAACCGACAACGACGACGTTAACCAGCGCGTCAGCGATGCCTGCGAGACGCGTCGTATTTTCTGTAACGTGGTGGATGCGCCGAAAGAAGCCAGTTTTATCATGCCGTCGATTATCGACCGTTCGCCGCTGATGGTGGCGGTATCGTCCGGCGGGACATCTCCGGTACTGGCTCGCCTGCTGCGAGAAAAGCTGGAATCGATCCTGCCTCAGCATCTCGGCCAGGTGGCGCATTATGCGGGCCAGTTGCGCTCACTGGTGAAGAAAACCTTCGCCACCGTCGGCGAGCGCCGTCGCTTCTGGGAAAAATTCTTTGTGAATGACAGGCTGGCGCAATCGCTGGCGAATCAGGATCAGAAAGCCGTTGAAGAGATAACCGGAAAGCTGCTCAGCGAACCGCTGGATAATCGCGGTGAAGTGGTGCTGGTAGGCGCAGGGCCAGGCGATGCCGGGTTGTTGACGCTTAAGGGTTTGCAGCAGATCCAGCAGGCAGACATCGTGGTTTACGACCGTCTGGTCTCCGATGACATTATGAACCTGGTGCGTCGCGATGCTGACCGCGTATTCGTGGGTAAACGCGCGGGTTACCACTGCGTTCCACAGGAAGAGATCAACCAGATCCTGCTGCGTGAAGCGCAAAAAGGCAAACGCGTGGTGCGCCTGAAAGGCGGCGATCCGTTTATCTTTGGTCGCGGCGGCGAGGAGCTGGAAACCCTGTGTAATGCGGGCATTCCGTTCTCTGTCGTGCCCGGGATCACCGCAGCCTCCGGCTGTTCGGCCTACTCCGGCATTCCGTTGACCCATCGCGACTACGCGCAAAGCGTACGTCTGGTGACGGGCCACCTGAAAACCGGCAGCGAGCTGGACTGGCACAACCTGGCAGCCGAAAAGCAGACGCTGGTGTTTTATATGGGGCTGAACCAGGCCGCAACCATTCAGGCGAAATTGCTGGAGCACGGAATGCAGGACGATATGCCAGTTGCCCTGGTGGAAAATGGTACGTCGATTAAACAGCGTGTGGTGAACGGCGTATTAACGCAGTTAGGTGAGCTGGCGCAGCAGGTAGAAAGCCCGGCGCTGATTGTGGTGGGTCGCGTGGTTGAACTGCGCGAAAAACTGAACTGGTTCTCTAACCACTAACGCATAACATCCCTTTTTCGGGTAGTCCTTAACCGGACTACTCGCATCTTGCCGCCGCCGCTAACATACCGCCCCGAAGTGGAACTTTTCCATTTATTCCCTCGTGTTACATAAAAATTTTCGTTTTTAGACAAGGAATGCGTATGTTCAAACTGGCAAAGGCAGCCGTTCTGGTCGCCGTGTTATCGACTCTTACAGCCTGTACGGGTCATGTTGAAAACACCAAAAATAACTGTAGCTACGATTACCTGCTGCACCCGGCGATCTCCATTTCGAAGATCATCGGTGGTTGCGGCCCGGCGGCACAGCAGTAAGCGTTTTTCAGGCATAAAAAAACCGGGATTTCCCGGTTTTTTAGTTTTGGAGAGTGTAGTTTTTAGTCGGGTGGCGGCTTCGCCTTACCCGACCTACACGATCTCGTAGGCCGGGTAAGCGTTAGCGCCACCCGGCAAGCAGACTCACGGCTTACCCACAAACCCAATCGCTTCGTATACTGCTTTCAGGGTTTCGGATGCGCGCGCGCTGGCTTTATCCGCGCCGTCTTTCATCACTTTTTGCAGGAACGCTTCATCGTTGCGGTAGCGGTTATAACGCTCCTGCAACTCGGTCAGCATCCCGGAAACTGCGTCCGCCACTTCGCCTTTCAGGTGGCCATACATTTTGCCTTCGAAGTGCTGCTCCAGCTCAGGGATCGTTCGACCCGTCACGCCAGAGAGGATATCCAGCAGGTTGGAAACGCCCGCTTTGTTCTGCACGTCGTAACGAACTACTGGCGGCTCATCAGAGTCGGTGACCGCGCGCTTGAGCTTTTTGACCACTGATTTCGGGTCTTCCAGCAGGCCGATAACGTTGTTGCGGTTATCGTCAGACTTGGACATCTTCTTGGTTGGCTCCAGCAGCGACATCACGCGCGCACCGGATTTCGGAATAAACGGCTCAGGCACTTTGAACACATCGCCATAAATGGCGTTGAAACGCTGGGCGATATCGCGGCTCAGCTCCAGGTGCTGCTTCTGGTCTTCGCCAACAGGAACCTGGTTGGTCTGGTACAGCAGAATGTCTGCCGCCATCAGTACCGGGTAATCAAACAGACCGGCGTTGATGTTTTCAGAATAGCGTGCGGATTTGTCCTTGAACTGGGTCATACGGCTCAGCTCACCGAAATAGGTGTAGCAGTTTAGCGCCCAGCCCAGCTGCGCGTGCTCTGGCACGTGAGACTGAACGAAGATGGTGCTTTTCTCTGGATCAATACCACATGCCAGATAGAGCGCCAGCGTATCGAGGGTGGCTTTACGCAGCTTCTCAGGATCCTGACGCGCGGTAATGGCATGAAGATCCACGATGCAATAGATGCAATGGTAGTCATCCTGCATGTTGACCCACTGACGCAGCGCACCCATGTAGTTACCAATGGTCAATTCACCTGACGGCTGTGCGCCACTAAAAACGATGGGCTTAGTCATTTTTCAATTCCTGATTTTCACTGTGCGAGAGCCCGAGTGCGGGCAATATATCTTTGAAGTGATCGAACACCACGTCCGGCTCACTTAGCGTGATGGCTTCACCGTAGTTGTAGCCATAGGTTAATCCCACGGAAGGACAGCCTGCCGCTCTGGCAGCCAGAATATCATTGCGTGAATCACCGACAAAGAGCAGCTGGTCAGGCGTTAAGGATAATTTTCCTGCCACCAACAATAGCGGTTCAGGATGTGGCTTTTTGTTCTGCACATCATCGCCACCCACAATCACGGAAAAATACTTCGCGATATCCAGCGCTTCCAGCAGCGGTGCAACGAACGGCGTAGGTTTGTTTGTCACCAGCCCCAGCGGAATGCCCTGCGCGTGGAGGGTGCTCAGCGTTTCAGCCACATCCGGGAACAGAAAGCTCCCTTCTTCAACCGTTTCTTCATAGAAGCGGTCGAACAGTTTACGCAGAATGCGCTGCTGCTCTTCCTGCGGGATGTCCGCATGGTCAACACCGGGTTTCCCCTGTGCAGCACGCTGTACCGCGCGCTCCTGGCGCGCCCAGGTCAGGGCGCGTTCCATCAGCACATCGGCGCCGTTACCAATCCACGTCACCACACGCTCTTCGCCCGCAACGGGCAGTTCAAGCGCATACAGCGCCTGATCGACAGCGCTACTTAAGCCCGGCGCGCTGTCCACCAGCGTGCCGTCGAGGTCAAATGCTACACCCCGGGTTGCCTGCAATTTATCCATGACTTACCTTTGCCAGTTCACGGCGCATTTCATCAATGACTTTCTTGTAATCCGGTTGGTCGAAGATTGCAGAACCCGCGACGAACATATCTGCACCCGCAGCCGCAATCTCACCAATGTTATTCACCTTAACACCACCGTCCACTTCCAGACGAATGTCATAGCCCGACTCATCAATACGGCGGCGCACTTCGCGCAGTTTATCCAGCGTATGAGGAATAAACGACTGACCACCAAAGCCCGGGTTAACGGACATCAGTAAGATCACGTCCAGCTTATCCATGACGTAATCGAGATACGTCAGCGGTGTCGCCGGGTTAAAGACCAGGCCCGCTTTACAGCCATTCTCTTTGATCAGTTGCAGCGTGCGGTCGACGTGCTCGGAAGCTTCAGGGTGGAAAGTGATGATGCTGGCACCCGCAGCGGCAAAATCGGGAACAAGGCGATCGACCGGTTTAACCATCAGATGCACGTCAATCGGCGCGGTAATACCATAATTACGCAGCGCTTTCAGGACCATCGGGCCGATGGTCAGATTGGGAACATAGTGGTTATCCATAACGTCGAAATGGACGACATCCGCACCCGCAGCAAGCGCTTTGGCGGTGTCCTCACCCAGGCGGGCAAAATCGGCCGACAGAATTGAGGGGGCAATCAAAAACTGTTTCATCCGCATCTCCTTGAAATGTGTTTACCGGCAGGCAAAACGGCTCAGGGTCGATAAAGAGCCAGCAGTTCGTCCACCTTTTTACGTGTGCCGCCGTTGCTGCTAATACTGCGTCGTACCTTAACCTGGAATTGCTTCGCGGCTTTGTACCATTCGCGTGTATCCGGCGTATCGTGATTCGAAATTAACACTGGAATTCTTTTACTGACCAGCTTTTCTGCCATCTCCGCCAGACGCGCCTGCTCAGCAGGGCTGAAGCTGTTGGTGTGATAAGCAGTGAAATTCGCCGTCGCAGAAAGTGGCGCGTAAGGCGGGTCACAATAGACCACCGAATTCGCGTCAGCCTGCTCCATGCACTCTTCATAGGAGAGGCAATAAAACTCCGCGTTCTGCGCTTTTTCAGCAAAGTGGTACAGCTCAGCCTGCGGGAAATAAGGGCGCTTATAGCGGCCAAACGGCACGTTAAATTCACCGCGCAGGTTATACCGGCACAGGCCATTGTAGCCATGACGGTTGAGGTACAGGAACAACAACGCGCGGCGGAACGGATCCTGGCTTTGATTAAACTCTGCGCGAAGTTGGTAGTAAATGTCTGGATTGTTGTGCTCTGGGGTAAACAGCTTACGCGCCTCGTCCACGTACTCATCGGTACGCAGTTTGACGATGGTGTAGAGGCTGATGAGGTCGCTGTTAATATCCGCCAGAATATAACGAGAAAAATCGGTATTCAGGAATACCGATCCGGCGCCCACGAAGGGCTCGATAAGACACTCGCCTTTAGGCAGGTGTTTTTTAATATCGTCGAGCAGGGGGTATTTCCCCCCTGCCCATTTAAGAAAAGCGCGATTTTTTTTCATGCTGACTAACTGATTACACCTTCTCCGGCTGTGGAGAAAGCTCCGACAGCATCCTGCGCTTTACACATTACTTAAGATCGGCCTGAACCTGATGAATCGGCTTCGCCCACGGGTTTTTCGCCTGAACATCAGCAGGCAGTGAGGCTACGGCGCGTTTTGCTTCGTCTTTAGACGCGTAAACACCGCTTACCAGCACGTACCACGGTTGCCCGTTGCGGGTCGTCTGATAAACCACGTAGTTTTTCAGATTCGACTTCTTCGCCCAACCGCTGAGGTTGTCATAGTTAGACGAACTGCTCAGTTGCAGCGTGTAGTTGTTGGCAGGTGCTGACTTCAGGGAACCAACATTACCTGCCGTTTTGCCTGTCGCTGCACTGGACGCCGTCGCTGTTGCTGGTGCCGGAGTCGCTGCTGGCGCGGTTGTGGTCGCCGTTGCTTTCGGTGTGGCGGCCACAGGTGCTTTTACAGGTTCGCTGACAGCGGCTGTTTCAGTACGTTTTGGCTGTGTGACAACTTTTGATTCTGGCGCTTTTACAACAGCCTGCGGTTTGACTTCACGCTTCGGCTCAAATACAGCCTGTTTACGTTCCTGATGCGTTGCCGTTTGCGTCTGACGCGACTTCGTTTCCGTTGCAGCGGTTTGTGGCTGTGCATTACCACCACGAATCGGCGCAACAGTTGCAGGTTCAGTTGGCAGCGTAGAGTTCGCCACTACGTTGTTCACCTGTTCCTGATTCTGAGGCTGTGTCAGTGCGTTGTTCAGATCGCCCTGAACTTCTACACGCTGCTGGCCTTCTGGCGTAGCAGGTGCCTGACCCTGAGTCGGGGTAGAAGAGACTGGTGGCAGAGAAACATCCTGCGGGGTCGTTGTGTTTGCGGCGGTCTGCTCTGTAGAGGTTGCGCCCGGCGCTGGTTGCGCACCATTCGCCTGATTTGACGCATCATTATCAGACAGGTTGATGCTCTTCTCAGTCGACGCGGTCTGTGAATTTGAGTCAGTTGATGGCGCTTTTAGCGCGGAACCGATGCCGACAATCAGCAGCAACAGAACCAGAACGCCCAGGCCCATCATGATGTACTGACGGGAAGCCGGTTTGCTTGCCGCTGCTTTTTTACGTTTACGCGGGCGACGCTCTACCGGCTCTTCGTCCATTGAATCTTCTTCGGGCTCATAATCCTCTTCTTCTCGCTCATCACGCGCGTTACGGCTGCGTGAAGGGCGACGATCGTCTGCATCCAGATCAACATCGTCAAAGTTGATCTGCGGCTCGTTATCACGTTCTGAAGATTGACGAGAACGACCAGTACGACGATCGCTGGGATCGGGTTTCAGCTCGTCTTCTGGTTTGAATTCATCCATTTAACACCCCACTCAAAGGCTTATGCCAACGACTTTGCACTTCACCTGAAACTAAACGACCACTTTTGACAGTGGCCTGACCTTTCTAATTGTTACGCTTGCTGACAATCAGCGATAGCGCCAAGAACAACATCGTGCGGCACTCCGCCGCGCACTTCACTCTTCCCTATTGCAAGTGGGAGTACCAGACGCATCTCACCTGCCAATACTTTTTTATCGCGCATCATGTGGGGTAAATACGCTTGTGCAGACATTTCCTGCGGCCCGGTTACCGGCAAGCCGGCGCGCTCAAGCAGCGTAATAATGCGCTGAGTCTCTTCCGGTTTGAACTGACCGAGACGTTCAGAGGTGCGAGCAGCCATCACCATACCGGCTGCAACCGCCTCGCCGTGAAGCCAGTTGCCATATCCCATTTCGGCTTCAATAGCGTGACCAAACGTATGCCCCAGATTCAGTAAAGCACGTAAGCCGGTTTCACGCTCGTCTGCGGCAACAACTTCCGCTTTCAGCTCACAACAACGACGGATGCAATAGGCCAGAGCAGCCCCATCCAGACGCAGCAGGGCATCCATATTCTCTTCAAGCCAGGTGAAGAACTCGCCGTCAAGAATGATGCCGTATTTGATCACTTCAGCAAGGCCAGACGCCAGCTCACGTTTAGGCAGTGTTGACAGGCAATCGAGATCCACCACGACCGATGCCGGCTGATAGAACGCGCCGATCATATTTTTGCCGAGTGGATGGTTAACTGCCGTTTTGCCGCCAACAGAAGAGTCGACCTGTGACAACAACGTGGTTGGGATCTGAATAAAGCGTACGCCGCGTTGGTAACTTGCGGCGGCAAAACCTGTCAGATCGCCAACAACACCGCCGCCAAGAGCAAGCAGTGTCGTATCGCGACCATGAGGTTTTTGCAGTAATGCGGTAAAGACGGTATCCAGTACCGTCAGGCTCTTATACTGCTCGCCATCGGGCAGAATCACACTGTCGACCTTCACGCCCGCCTGTTCAAGCAGGTGGCGTACACGGTCGAGATAAAGCGGAGCCAGAGTCTCATTGGTGACCAGCATCGCCTGATCACCCGCTTTCAGTGGTAAGAAGGAAGCTGGGTCGTTAAACAAACCAGCCGCGATGGTGATAGGGTAACTACGTTCCCCGAGAGTAACTGTAATCCTCTCCATGACGCGACATCCACCTTAAATGCTTTTACCCGCAGGCGAGTGTATATAAAGCCAGAATCAGTTGCTTTCCAGCATATGAATAATCTGGTTTGCAACCACTTTAGCGCTCTGATCGTCAGTACGAATGGTCACATCAGCAATCTCTTCGTACAGAGGATTGCGTTCACCGGCCAGGGCTTCCAGAACTTCGCGTGGCGGCGTTTCAACTTGCAGCAACGGGCGCTTTTTATCGCGCTGCGTACGTGCCAGCTGTTTTTCAATGGTCGTCTCAAGATAGACCACAACGCCACGGGCGGAGAGACGGTTGCGGGTTTCGCGAGATTTAACAGAACCGCCGCCTGTCGCCAGAACGATGCCCTGTTTTTCCGTGAGTTCGTTGATCACTTTTTCTTCTCGGTCACGGAAACCTTCTTCGCCTTCTACGTCGAAGACCCAGCCCACATCAGCTCCGGTTCGTTTCTCAATCTCTTGATCAGAATCGTAAAATTCCATATTGAGTTGTTGAGCTAACTGACGCCCAATAGTGCTTTTGCCGGCACCCATAGGCCCAACCAGAAAGATATTGCGTTTCTCTGCCATTTTTTCGGTACTACTAAGACTATTCGTTAATGGTAATCCCCGCTTCGCAGACACCCAGCGTAGCAGGACATGAACTGAAACCTCATATGCAATAGAGCGAGAGTCAGACTAAAAATTATCTCAATACTACGGCTTGTTTGGCAACTGATTAAATCGCCGCACCAGACGCATAAGGCAACAAGACGCAAGTCAAACTCAAATCGGTACTCCTTGTATGCTAATTCATGCCCCACGTCAAACATCTGCAACAAACTGAATGCAAAATCATTGCGGGGATCGTTTCCCATTAGTGAATACCTACCAGACGTGGCGTAATAAACACCACTAACTCACGTCGTTCATTGTCCTTACCGTCATGGCGAAAAAACTGCCCAAACCAGGGAATTTTTCCAAGACCAGGCACACTATCACTCCCCGTTTTATTCTTTTGCGAGAAAATACCGCCCAGCGTCAGCGTTTCTCCGCTTTTTACCTCTACCTGCGTTTCAATCTCCTGCTTATCAATCGCCAGCGTTTCGCCATTCTCCTGCTGCAATACCTGCCCCGGCATGTTTTCACTGATGTGCAATTTAAGCCGCACTCGCCCACCGGGTAACACGACGGGGGTGACTTCCATGCCTAATACTGCCTCTTTGAACTCCACGGAGGTGGCACCGCTTTCTCCGCTGGACACCTGATAAGGGATTTCACTGCCCTGCTTAATGCTGGCCGGTTGCATATGTGATGCAAGCAATCGCGGGCTGGCGATGATCTCGACCTGTTGCTTTTGCTCCAGCGCCGACAGTTCAAGATCCAGCAACCTGCCGTTGATCCGCCCGATGTTAAAACCCACATGCGTTGTGGCCTGGGATACGGAAAGATCGGCGTTTAGCGTGGTCGCTTGCCCGATGCTGCCAGCCCCCGCGGACTCTGCAAGATTCCATTTCACCCCTAACTCACGCAGGCTTTTTTCGGTGATTGTCACAATGTGCGCAGCCAGCTCTACCTGTTCGACGGGCATATCCATCTGTTCAGCCCAGAGCTGTAGCGAATCCAGCACGGCCTGGTTGTCACGTGCCAGTAGGCGGTTGGTGCGTTTGTCCACTGACAAACTGCCCTTTGGGCTGAGGAGTTTTTCAGCCGCCTTTTGCAGCTCCCCGGCATCTGCATACGAAAGGGAAATACTGCGTGATAACAGCGGGGCATCAAGCTGCCGCTTGATCAGTTCCTGCTCCTTACGCGCCTCTTGCTCGCGCTGCCAGGCCGCGGTGTGGACGTAAAAAATCCCCCGCTCTTCCCGTAAGATAAGCCCGGCACTGGTGACAACGGTGTTAAGCGCTTGCCGCCAGGGAACGCGCGTCAGATTCAGCGACAGCGTACCGCTCACATCGGGTGACACCACAAGATTACGTTCCTCCTGCGCGGCCAGGGCTTGTAGCACCTGCACCACAGGAACATCATCGACGACCAGATTGACCGGCTTTGGGGTGCCCGCCCACACCGGATGACTGAGTATCATCAGCAAGAGCATTATCCTGATTTTCATTTTTTCCCGTTCCTTCTCGTTGCCACTGCCATTGCTTTGGCTCGCACGCGTCGCCCAGCGCAATGACCAGTTCCTTTTCGTCTATGGCGATCACCCGCCATCCCACCGGCAGGCGATCATCTGCCCTGACCCGATGCCAGCGTTTTTGCCCATCCTGCAAAATGCCAATGCTGCTGATACTGCTGACTATCCCCTGATATCGCCACTGCGCTAACTGCCCCACCGCGCAGCGATCTTCTGGCGGATGAAAAGGATCGCGCATCCCGGTTAACATCAGCAGGGAACACAGAAGCAGAAAACGCACGTTACTCCGCATGATGTCGCTCCAGCTGGATGTTCAGACGAAGCTGCGCCCCTTGTGGGGTCATGTCGAAGGCCGCCACATTGACATCCCGCAGCGCCAGCCGGGAAAACACGTCAGGGATCTGCGCCCAGTCAGCATCGAGCGTCAACTCGCCCCCATTCTGCGTGGGCTTCCAGTGAACCAGCTTCGTACCATCGTGTTGAAAATCCAGGGGGGACAAGCCCTGCCGTATTTGCGCGCTACTCTGTTCTGCCACAGGTGAATAGCGCATGGCCGTTGTCCAGAGGGCTGCGCGGGTTCGCAGAGTATTGGCAAGCTGAGCATTCAGTGCCACCTGCCGGGAATGCAGCGGCTTCACCCCAGCGCCCCAGGCGACAAGCGCTAACATTACGGCCCCTGAACACCCCAGGAGCACCCGTAGCCACACAGGGTACGCACACCAGCGTTCATAAAAGATGTGCACGGGCTACCCCTGGCTGACCAGCCTGAAAGTGAACATCCACCGCCCCTGGTTATCCTGTTGCAACTCACCAGCGGCCCCCGGGCTCATCCCCTTGACCTTCTTCAGCGCCTCCTCCATCGCGCTGAGTGCCGGAAGCGATACGGCATAGCCTGTCAGCGTCAGAGAAGGCGGTTGATAACGTAGCTGGGTTAGCCATGCCTGAGGTGGGATCTCCTGTGCCAGTGACAGCAGCACCGGCTGCCACGGCAGATTTGCAGAGGGTTGCACAGACGCCAGTGGCATTTGTAAGTCCTGCTTCTGACGCGCTTCGAGCACATGCTCCACAGCAGACATACCGGCTATGTCCTGCTGTAGCGCGCGGATGCCGATAAGGTGATACGCCCGCAGCCAGAGCGTGGCGGCCAATACCACCAGCAACCAGCCCGCCAACAGGATGCTCCAGAGCCGAATGCATCGCGTCTGCCGTTGTTGTCTCCAGGGCAGGAGATTCACCCTGTTCATAGGGGCATCTCATTCATGGCCAGCGCCAGTGCTACGGTAAATTCAGCGCCACATTCAGGCAGCGGAGGCTGGCAGCGTGATACGGCTTCCCACGGGTCACGAGCCTGGGCATCAAACAGGGCGATATCGTCGGGGGAAAGCGCCAGCAATGCGGCCAGTTCAGCCACATTTGCTGCCTCCTGGCATAAACGTCGTCCCCACTGGTGGCGCATGGCCCACAGCCATTGATGCTCATCGCGCCAGGCAACACACTGAGCAGGTGCAGCCAAAGGAAGCAGGCTGACCAGCGCCCCGGCATCAGGGGTCACGGTGGCGACTCGCAGGCGCAGGGTGGTCGCCAGTGACAGAAGGGTTGCGACCTCTTTGGTTTGTGCCGCAGTCACCTGGAAGGTACTGCTGAAAGTATCCTGTGCATAATCAAAGCATAACGAATCCGGGGGCATCTCAAGTTCACGCGCCAGCGCAGAGCTCACCCAGGTGGCCTGCTCACTGTCTCGCAGCGCAATAGCCGGTCGAGGAAGGGTCTTTTGCAGGGTCCGTGCCGCAGGGAAAGCAAGATAGATCCGATGATAAAGCGGCAGCATTCTGCGCCAGACGCGCAGTGCCGCAACCAGTTGTTCTGGCTTAATAATTTGTCCGTCCCGAATAATATCTTCCGCCAGCGGGATAGCCCACCAACGGCGCAAGCTCCAGGTTGATTTCTCCTTCGTCAGCGCAACAATCCGCACCTTATCTTGTTGAATATGAACGCCCGTATGCCATGTTTTGAAAGCCATATTTCACGATCTCCTTATCGACCATCAGGTTGACGGCTATATCAATGCATCAGGCTTGCCTTTATACTACCGCGCGATTGTTTATAAACTGCCCAAGTGAAACCAAATGGGAAATCTCCGGTGAAGTTCGTAAAGTATTTATTGATCCTTGCAGTCTGTTGCATTCTGCTGGGAGCAGGCTCGATTTATGGTTTGTACAAGTACATTGAGCCGCAGCTACCTGATGTCGCCACGCTTCGCGATGTTCGACTCCAGATCCCTATGCAGGTCTATAGCGCCGATGGCGAGTTGATGGCGCAATACGGCGAAAAGCGTCGTATCCCGCTGACCTTAAAACAAATCCCACCTGTTATGGTGAAAGCCTTCATTGCGACCGAGGACAGCCGTTTTTACGAGCACCACGGTGTCGATCCGGTGGGGATTTTCCGTGCGGCAAGCGTTGCGTTGTTCTCAGGCCATGCGTCTCAGGGGGCAAGTACCATTACGCAGCAGCTGGCGCGTAACTTCTTCCTCAGCCCTGAAAAGACGCTGATGCGTAAGATCAAAGAGGTGTTCCTCGCGATCCGCATTGAGCAGCTGCTGAGCAAAGATGAGATCCTTGAGCTTTACCTGAACAAGATCTATCTGGGCTACCGCGCTTACGGCGTGGGTGCTGCTGCACAGGTGTACTTCGGTAAACCGGTTGATCAGCTCACGCTGAGCGAAATGGCCACGATTGCTGGCCTGCCAAAAGCGCCGTCCACGTTCAACCCGCTCTACTCTCTTGACCGTGCCACTGCGCGCCGTAACGTCGTGCTGTCACGTATGCTGAGCGAAGGCTACATCAGCCAGAACGAGTACGATCAGGCGCGTAACGACGTGATCGACGCCAACTACCACGCGCCGGAAATTGCGTTCTCTGCGCCATATCTCACGGAAATGGTTCGTCAGGATATGGTGAGCCGCTACGGTGAGAACGCTTATGAAGATGGCTATCGCGTTTACACCACGATCACCCGTAAAGTGCAGCAGGCGGCACAGGACGCGGTGCGCAATAACGTGATGGACTACGACATGCGCCACGGCTATCGCGGCCCGTCAAACGTGCTGTGGAAAGTGGGCGAAAGCGCATGGGACAGCAAAAAAATCACCCATTCGCTGAAAGCACTGCCAACGTATGGTCCGTTGCTGCCGGCCGTAGTCACTCAGGCCGATCCACAGGAAGCCGTAGTCATGCTGGCAGACGGTACATCAGTATCCCTGCGCATGGACGGCGTTCGCTGGGCGCGCCCATACCGCTCTGACACTCTGCAAGGCGCAACGCCACGCAAAGTGACCGATGCCATTCAGACCGGGGAGCAAATCTGGGTTCGCAAGGTTGGCGATGCCTGGTGGCTCGCGCAGGTGCCAGACGTGAACTCCGCGCTGGTATCCATCAACCCGCAAAACGGCGCAGTAATGGCGCTGGTCGGTGGGTTCGATTTCAACCAGAGCAAATTTAACCGCGCCACCCAGGCGCTGCGTCAGGTGGGGTCTAACATCAAGCCATTCCTGTATACCGCAGCGATGGACAAAGGGCTGACGCTCGCCAGTATCCTCAACGATGTGCCAATTTCTCGCTGGGATGCAGGCGCGGGCTCTGACTGGCAGCCGAAGAACTCTCCGGCGGAATATGCAGGACCGATTCGTCTTCGTCAGGGTCTGGGGCAGTCGAAAAACGTGGTAATGGTCCGTGCGATGCGTGCGATGGGCGTTGATTATGCAGCGGAATACCTGCAACGCTTCGGCTTCCCTGCGCAGAACATCGTGCATACCGAATCGCTGGCGTTAGGCTCTGCATCCTTTACCCCGCTTCAGGTGGCTCGCGGCTATTCAGTCATGGCAAACGGTGGGTTCCTGGTCGATCCGTTTTACATCAGTAAAATCGAGAACGATCAGGGCGGCGTGCTGTTCGAAGCGAAGCCGAAAATTGCCTGTGCCGAGTGCGATATTCCGGTGATTTACGGCGACACGCCTAAATCCAATGTGCTTGAGAACAAGGACATGGAAGACGTTGCGATTTCTCAGGAGCAGCAGAATTCCACCGTGCCACAGCCTCAGTTGGAGCAGGCGAATCAGGCGCTGGTTGCGCAAAGTGGTGCGCAAGAGTACGCCCCACACGTGATCAACACGCCGCTGTCGTTCCTGATTAAGAGCGCGCTGAATACCAATATCTTTGGTGAACCAGGCTGGCAGGGTACGGGCTGGCGTGCCGGACGTGATTTGCAGCGTCACGATATTGGCGGCAAAACAGGGACCACCAACAGCTCGAAAGATGCCTGGTTCTCAGGCTATGGCCCGGGCGTGGTGACATCGGTCTGGATCGGTTTTGACGATCACCGCCGCGATTTAGGTCGTACTACAGCTTCAGGTGCCATTAAAGATCAAATCTCCGGTTATGAAGGTGGCGCGAAGAGTGCGCAACCGGCATGGGATGCTTACATGAAATCCGTGCTGGATGGCGTGCCGGAACAGCCGTTAAGCCCGCCTCCTGGCGTGGTGACGGTGAATATCGACCGAAGCACCGGGCAGCTCGCCAATGGCGGTAACAGCCGTGAAGAGTATTTCATCGAAGGCACGCAGCCAACCACACAGGCGGTGCATGAGGTGGGTACAGAAATGATTGATAACGGCGAAACGCACGAGCTGTTTTAACGATACAAATGCCCGGTGAAAATCGGGCACAAAATAAAAGGCCGGGTATCCACCCGGCCTTTTTTATGTCCTTTTTTATGAACTACAACCGCCCCTGCCCTTTCAGCCACTCACGCACCAGGAACAGCGCGCTCACGTTGCGGGCTTCGGTAAAATCAGGGTCTTCGAGTAAATCCAGAAGGTGTGCCAGCGGCCAACGCACCTGCGGCAGCGGCTCGGGTTCGTCACCTTCCAGTGATTCCGGGTACAGGTCTTCTGCCACCACAATATTCATTTTGCTGGAGAAATAGGATGGCGCCATGCTGAGCTTTTTCAGGAACGACAGCTCCTTCGCGCCAAAACCGACCTCTTCTTTCAGCTCGCGGTTTGCCGCTTCAAACACGGTTTCGCCCGGGTCAATCAGCCCTTTAGAGAACCCAAGTTCGTAAGATTCTGTTCCCACTGCATATTCACGGATTAAAATCAGATGATCGTCGATGATGGGGATAATCATCACCGCTTCGCGCGCAGAGGGGCGCATACGTTCATAAACGCGACGCACACCGTTGCTGAACTCCAGGTCCACGCTTTCGACATTAAACAGGCGCGATTTGGCGACAGTTTCAACATTCAGAATGGTGGGTTTTTGTAATGGTTTGCTCATCTTGATGGGTCTTTGCTGTGAGAACTGGGTTTATTGTGCGATACGCCGCACGGTTTCGGCAATGTCAATCGTTCTTTATTTACATTTATGCAACCTAACGAGAATCAATCCTTATTTCAAATCAAAAGTCAAGAGGTTGAAATAAGTCCAGGAATTTGCTGATATCGCGCCATGGCAGGCTTTGCTATCATCATCGATCACTGGGATGCGCTTCAAAATGCTCAAGTTCGACTCCATACTTGCCGATAGCCAGCCACAGACTCTCATTCATTGTTAAAGGTGCTACTGACTACACCTGTAAGAAGATAAGTAAAATGGGGAAAGCATGAGCACCATTTTGATTTTTATCGCTGCTATGCTGGCCGGCGCTTTGATTGCAGGGTGGGTATACAGGCGTCGCATCCAGCGTCGATATCGGCTGCCATTTTTAACCGCATTTGCCGGTGCGAATACGCGTAAGCTCTCGCCGGAAGAACGCAGCGCCGCTGAAAGCTATCTGGAAACGCTTAATCGCTCGCAGCTGACGCCCGGGCCAACGGGGGCCAGTGCAGCGCCCGTATCGCTCAGTCTTAACGGACAGAGTGATACCGTTATCTGCGTAACGCGCTCAATCACCCGCTACGGTATCACCACCGACGATCCCAACAAATGGCGTTACTATCTCGATTCCGTTGAAGTTCATCTGCCCCCTTTCTGGGAGCAATATATCAATGATGAAAACAGCGTTGAGCTTATCCATACCGACTCCTTGCCGCTGGTCATCGCCCTTAACGGCCATACCCTTAGCGAATACGTTCAGGAAGCGCCGCGCTTTGCGCTGGAACGCGCCAGTTCAACCCAGGCGTCCATTCGCGGTGAAGAGACAGAGCAAATTGAGCTGCTCAACATTCGTCAGGAGACGCATGAAGAGTTCGCCCTGAGCCGCCCGGATGGCATCCGGGAAGCGGTGCTTATCGTTGCCTCTTTCCTGCTGTTCTTCATCTGCCTGCTGACGCCGGACGTGTTCGTTCCGTGGCTGGCGGGCAGTGCGGTGCTACTGCTGGCGGCGGGTCTGTGGGGGCTGTTTGCGCCTCCGGCCAAAACCACCTTACGCGAAATTCATTGCCTGCGCGGCACGCCAAAACGCTGGGGGTTGTTCGGTGAGAATGACCAGGAACACCTCAACAACATCTCGCTTGGTATTATCGACCTTATCTATCCGCGCCACTGGCAGCCGTGGATTGCCCAGGATTTAGGGCATAAAACCGATATTGATATCTATCTCGATCGCCATGTCGTGCGTCAGGGGCGGTATTTGTCCTTGCATGACGAGGTGAAGAACTTCCCGCTCCAGCACTGGCTGCGGAGTACCGTTATCGCAGGCGGAGCCGCGGCGGTGCTGATGATGCTAATTTTCTTCGTACCGCTCGATATGCCCATCAAATTTACCCTGTCGTGGATTAAAGGGGCGCAAACTGTGGAAGCCACCAGCGTAAATCAACTGGAAGAAGCCGGTGTGCGGGTGGGCGATACGCTGCGGCTGAAAGGAACCGGGATGTGTAATATTCATACCCCGGGCGCCTGGAATACGAGGCAAAACTCACCGTTTACCCCGTTTGATTGCTCGCAAATCATCTGGAACGATGCCCCTCCGCTGCCGCTACCGGAATCCGATGTGGTAGGCAAAGCAACGGCGCTCACCCAGACGGTAAGCCGTCAGCTGCATCCGAAAGCAGATGATGATTCACGCGTCAGCCCTGCGCTGCGTTCTGCCATTCAGAAATCCGGCATGGTGTTGCTGGATGACTTTGGCGAAATCGTGATGAAAACACAGGATTTATGCTCCGCAGCCGATGATTGTGTGCGCCTTAAAAATGCACTCGTGAACCTCGGCAACAGTAAAGACTGGGAATCGCTGGTGAAACGGGCCGAAGCGGGCCGACTGGACGGCGTGAACGTTCTGCTGCGCCCGGTTAGTGCTGAATCACTGGATAACCTGGTGGCAACCTCGACCGCGCCGTTCGTCATTCGTGAAACATCCCGTGCCGCACAGTCACTGAATAGCCCGGCACCTGGGGGGTTCCTGATTGTCAGCGACGAAGGCAGCGATCTGGTCGATCAGCCGTACCCGCAAATCACGCTCTACGACTATCCTGCCCAGGAGCAATGGGGTGAATTTCAGCGCCTGGCACAGATGCTGATGCAGACGCCATTCAGCGCCGAGGGGATCGTGACGGGGATCTTTACCGATGCCAACGGCACGCGCCATATCGACCTGCACAGGATGCCGGACAGCGCCGGTCTGTGGCGTTATGTTGGAACATCCCTGCTGATGATAGCGATGCTGGTGTGTATTTTCTGGAACGGTTTTATGGCCGTACGCCGCTATCAGCGTTCACGCACGCGTCTGGCTGAAATCCAGCAATACTACGAAAATTGCCTCAATCCCAAACTCATCCCTGCCCCTGAGAGCCTGATCGGATAACGTCACTGCGCGACAAGTTGTGCTACCCTGTCGCGCACGTAACTTCTGGCTGGAGAGTTCCCCTTATGCATCTTGATATCGCCTGGCAGGACGTTGATACCGTCCTGCTGGATATGGACGGCACGCTGCTCGATCTCGCCTTTGATAACTATTTCTGGCAAAAACTGGTGCCGGAAACCTATGGTCAGCAGCAGGGCATCTCCCCGGCGGAAGCGCAGGAATTCATTCGTTCGCAATATAGCGCCGTGCAGCATACGCTAAACTGGTACTGTCTGGACTACTGGAGCGAGCGCCTCGGTCTGGATATTTGTGCCATGACCACCGCCCAGGGCCCGCGTGCTGTGCTGCGTGAAGACACCGTGCCCTTCCTGGATGCGCTAAAAGCGAGCGGCAAGCGCCGTATTTTGCTGACTAATGCGCACCCACATAATCTGGCCGTGAAGCTGGAACATACCGGTCTTGCTTCACACCTTGATTTATTACTTTCCACCCACACATTTGGTTATCCGAAAGAGGATCAACGGTTGTGGCACGCGGTAGCAGAAGAGACAGGTTTACAGCCTGAAAGAACCCTGTTCATTGATGACAGTGAACCGATTCTGGATTCTGCCGCTACCTTCGGCATTCGCTACTGCCTGGGCGTGACCAATCCTGATTCTGGCCTGGCTGAAAAAAGCTATCTGCGCCATCCGGGGCTGAACGACTATCGCCGGATGATCCCCTCACTGACCGTGAAGGAGTCGCCATGAAAGAAAAACCCTCTGAAGGGGTGAGACTGGATAAATGGCTGTGGGCGGCCCGTTTTTATAAAACCCGCGCACTTGCCCGAGAGATGATTGACGGCGGCAAAGTGCATTACAACGGTCAGCGCGGAAAACCGAGCAAGCTGGTTGAGCTGAATGCCACCTTAACGCTGCGTCAGGGCAACGATGAGCGAACGGTAGTGATCAAAGCCATTACCGAACAGCGCAGGCCTGCAACCGAAGCCGTTTTGCTCTATGAAGAAACGGTGGACAGTATCGAGAAACGCGAAAAGACGGCACTGGCACGCAAAATGAATGCGCTGACTATGCCGCACCCGGATCGGCGTCCGGACAAAAAAGAGCGCCGTGAACTGATGAAATTTAAACACGGTGAGAACGAGTAACCCCTCACCTGCACGAGAGACTATTATGGCCCAACACGACCAATTACACCGCTATCTGTTTGAACAATTTGCCGTTCGCGGCGAGCTGGTGACCGTATCCGAAACCTGGAAACAGATTCTGGAAAACCACAACTACCCGCTGCCGGTAAAAACCCTGTTGGGCGAACTGCTGGTTGCCACCAGCCTACTGACCGCGACGCTGAAATTTGCTGGTGATATTACCGTGCAGTTGCAGGGCGATGGCCCGATGACACTGGCGGTGATCAACGGCAATAACCAGCAGCAGATGCGCGGTGTTGCGCGCGTTCAGGGCGAGGTACCGGAAGGTGCTGACCTGAAAACACTGGTCGGCAATGGCTATCTGGTTATCACCATTTCCCCGGAAGAAGGTGAGCGTTATCAGGGTGTCGTTGGCCTGGAAGGCGACACGCTGGCGGCATGTCTGGAAGATTACTTCATGCGCTCCGAACAGCTGCCAACCCGTCTGTTCATCCGCACCGGTGAAGTAGACGGCCAGCCTGCGGCGGGCGGAATGCTGTTGCAGGTTCTGCCTGCGCAGGACGCACAGACTAACGATTTCGAACACCTGGCAACGCTGACGGAAACCGTCAAGGCAGAAGAGCTGTTCAACCTGTCTGCCACCGATGTGTTGTGGCGCCTGTATCACGAAGAAGAAGTGACGGTTTACGATCCGCAGGCTGTGGAGTTCAAGTGCACCTGTTCCCGTGAACGTTGCGCGGGCGCGCTGAAAACCCTGCCGGATGAAGAGATCGACAGCATCATGGCCGAAGACGGTGAAATTGATATGCACTGTGACTACTGCGGTACGCACTACGTGTTCAATTCAATGGATATCGCCGAGATCCGCAACAACGCCTCCCCGGCGGATCCGCAGGTTCACTGATCCTCTTACCCCCTCACCCTGACCCT
Organism: Enterobacter sp. Tr-810; assembly: GCF_011752765.1. Lineage (NCBI taxonomy): Bacteria > Pseudomonadati > Pseudomonadota > Gammaproteobacteria > Enterobacterales > Enterobacteriaceae > Enterobacter > Enterobacter sp. Tr-810. The sequence goes on from NZ_VWWW01000009.1 coordinate 55,957, forward strand.
CTCCCCAAAGGGGAGAGGGAACTTGAACACCCTCTCCCCTTTGGGGAGAGGGCTGGGGTGAGGGGCTAAAATCCCCCCATAAGCTGAATCGTTTTTAACAATGTAACCCTTACGTAATTTTCCTACATGTATGCGATTACATTCACATTCCTTCCGTTAAAATCACCAGCGTTTAACCTTTTCAGAACATTTTCCCCAACAAAAAACCGATTCCTGCGATAATCCGCCTGCCCTGTGACTGGAGTCGCAGCGTTTTCCGTTAGCAAGGGTTTTGTCCAGATACGTAAATCTATGAGCCCCGTCGCGGTTAACAAACACAGAAAAACCCTACAATTTCAGGCAGTACATATTGGCTAAGGAGCAGTGATATGCGTGTTACTGGTTTAACCCCGCAAGATCTCAAGGCTTATGGTATTCACGACGTCCAAGAAATCGTCTACAACCCCGATTACGATACGCTGTATCAGGAAGAGCTCAATCCAGCACTGGAAGGATACGAGCGAGGTGTGTTGACAAACCTTGGTGCTATCGCCGTCGATACCGGTATTTTTACCGGTCGTTCGCCGAAAGATAAGTATATCGTCCGCGACGAAACCACCCGCGATACGCTGTGGTGGGCAGATAAAGGCAAAGGGAAGAACGACAACAAACCGCTCTCCCCTGAAACCTGGCAGCATCTGAAAGGGCTCGTCACCCATCAACTCTCCGGCAAGCGTCTGTTCATTATCGATGCCTTCTGTGGCGCTAACGCCGACACCCGTCTTTCCGTTCGTTTTATCACTGAAGTGGCCTGGCAGGCGCATTTCGTAAAAAACATGTTTATTCGTCCAACCGACGAAGAATTACAGGATTTCACCCCGGATTTCATCGTGATGAACGGTGCGAAATGCACTAACCCGCAGTGGAAAGAACAAGGCCTGAATTCAGAGAACTTCATTGCCTTCAACCTGACCGAGCGTATCCAGCTGATTGGCGGTACCTGGTACGGCGGTGAGATGAAGAAAGGGATGTTCTCGGTGATGAACTACCTTCTGCCATTGCAGGGCATTGCATCCATGCACTGTTCCGCGAACGTTGGCGAGAAAGGTGATGTGGCCGTGTTCTTTGGCCTGTCAGGTACCGGGAAAACCACGCTTTCCACCGATCCGAAACGTCGCCTGATTGGCGATGATGAACACGGCTGGGATGACGATGGCGTGTTTAACTTCGAAGGCGGTTGCTACGCCAAGACGATTCGTTTGTCTGAGGAAGCCGAGCCGGACATTTACCACGCCATCCGTCGCGATGCGTTGCTGGAAAACGTCACCGTGCGTGCCGATGGCACCATCGATTTCGACGATGCATCCAAAACCGAAAATACCCGCGTCTCCTACCCTATCAACCACATCGAAAACATTGTGAAGCCGGTGTCGAAAGCGGGTCATGCTACGAAGGTTATTTTCCTGACGGCGGATGCGTTCGGCGTGCTCCCTCCAGTGTCTCGCCTGACCGCCAGCCAGACGCAGTACCACTTCCTCTCAGGCTTTACGGCTAAACTGGCCGGTACTGAGCGCGGTGTGACGGAGCCAACGCCAACCTTCTCCGCCTGCTTTGGCGCAGCATTCCTGTCGCTGCACCCAACGCAATACGCTGAAGTGCTGGTGAAACGTATGCAGGCATCCGGCGCGCAGGCGTATCTGGTTAACACTGGCTGGAACGGCACGGGCAAACGTATCTCTATCAAAGACACCCGCGCCATTATCGATGCCATTCTGGATGGCTCTCTGGATGACGCTGAAACCTTCACCCTGCCGATGTTTGATCTGGCAATCCCGACGGAACTGCCGGGCGTGGATACGCATATCCTCGACCCACGCAACACCTACGGTTCACCAGAACAATGGCGTGAGAAAGCGGAATCGCTGGCGAAGCTGTTTATTGAGAACTTTGAGAAGTATACCGATACCCCAGCAGGGGCTGCGCTGGTGAGTGCGGGACCAAGGTAAAAGTAAAAAGGCAACATAAGTTGCCTTTTTTAATGTTTTCTCCCTCTCCCCGTGGGAGAGGGCCGGGGTGAGGGCATCAGACCGCACTAACCCTCTTTCACCTGCCCCCGCGTGACCGGTACCGGCAACCATGCACGAATACTCAAACCGCCCCGCTCGCTGGTTCCAATCTCCAGCAAACCGTTATGGTTATCGATAATACGCTGCACAATCGCCAGACCTAAGCCCGTTCCGCTGGTGCTGCGCGCACTATCGCCTCGCACAAACGGCTGGAACAGATGCTTACGCTGCTCAGGCTTAATGCCCGGGCCGTCATCCTCAACCTGGAACCAGGCGCGGTTCAGCTCTGATCCACTGCTGACCTTGATCCAGCCATTCCCGTAACGCGCCGCATTGACCACCATATTGGCGACAGCGCGTTTGATGGAGAGCGGATGCATTCGTACCTGAATCTCACCCACCTGAAGGTCGGTATCAATTTCACGCTCGTAGCCGCTTTCCGCCGCCACCACTTCACCCAGCACCGCATTCAGATCCGCCATTTCCATCGGCATCTCCTGCCCGGTGCGAAGGTAATCAATGAACTGCTCGATGATGGCATTACACTCTTCGATGTCTTTGTTAATAGACTCCGCGAGATAACCATCCTCTTCGCCCATCATCTCGGTAGCCAGACGAATACGCGTCAGCGGGGTGCGCAGATCATGACTGACACCCGCCATCAGCAGCGTACGATCATCCGCCAGCTGTTTCACGCCAGCCGCCATATGGTTGAAGGCGCGCGTAACCGAACGCACTTCCGATGCGCCATATTCACGCAGCGGCGGTGGAATAATCCCTTTACCGACCTGAAGCGCCGCGTGCTCCAGGTCGACCAGTGGTCGGTTTTGTATGCGGATGAACAGCCACGCGCCCCCTATCGCCAGCAGCATGATGGCCAGGGTATAGCGGAACAGTGGCGAGAAATCGCCCTGATGGATTTCGGTCAGCGGGACTCGCACCCAGATATTGGGTGAGAGCCAGGTTTTCAACCAGACAACCGGCGAGCTTTTGTTGACCTCAACGCGGACTTCCGTTGGGCCACCCAGCTGCTGCGCCATCTGTTGACTCAGGAATTCGTAGTGTTGCGCCCAGCGCAGGCCTGCATCTTCCGCCGCTTCATTGGAATAGAGCGAAATACCCAGCTCGCGGTAAATCTCACGACGAAACGCCGGAGGAACCACCAGCTGTGTGCCATCCTCCAGTTGCAGTTTATCGGTCATCAGCATACGCACTTCGTACGCCAGGACCTTATTAAACTGCTGGAGGCTGGGCAGGATCGCAAAGTTCAGCACCACCAGGTAGGTCGTCACCAGGCTGACGAACAGCAAGGTGACGATCAGTAACAGCGTGCGGGCAAATGAACTTCGCGGCGAGAAGCGCATTCGCCTCATGCTTTAGAGCCGTCCGGCACGAACACGTAGCCCAGACCCCAGACGGTCTGAATATAACGAGGATGCGCCGGATCTTCTTCCACCATGCGGCGCAGACGAGAAATCTGCACGTCGATAGAGCGTTCCATCGCGGAGTATTCACGCCCACGCGCCAGGTTCATCAGTTTGTCACGGGACAGCGGCTCACGCGGATGGCTGACCAGCGCTTTCAGGACCGCGAACTCGCCGCTGGTGAGAGGCATTGGCTCATCTTCACGGAACATCTCACGCGTACCGAGATTCAGTTTAAACTTACCGAACGCGATAACCGCTTCTTCCTGAGACGGCGCACCAGGCAGTTCGTTCGCCTGACGGCGCAGCACAGCGCGAATACGCGCCAGCAGTTCACGCGGGTTAAACGGTTTTGGAATGTAGTCGTCAGCACCGATTTCCAGGCCCACGATACGGTCAACTTCTTCACCTTTTGCCGTCACCATAATGATCGGCATTGGGTTGCTCTGGCTACGCAGACGGCGGCAGATGGAAAGCCCATCTTCGCCAGGCAGCATCAGGTCGAGAACCATCAGGTGAAAAGATTCACGGGTCAGCAGACGGTCCATTTGTTCAGCGTTCGCGACGCTACGAACCTGGAAGCCCTGCTCGGTCAGATAACGTTCCAGCAGCGCGCGCAGGCGCATGTCGTCATCCACGACCAGAATTTTGTAGTTCTCTTGCATTATGTGTACTCCCAAAGGTTCGGATAGTCTTTGTAACAGCGTATTCTAAAAAAGTGCACGTGTTCGACCAGCTAATTCTGGTATAAATTCTAGTCGAAATTGTTACAAAGCATATTTAACAGCAGCTTATCTGCACATTTCATCACATAAATCATTATTAACGCTGTCTGTTAATATATTTGATACGTAATGTGCGCAACGTCTGCAATGAAGTCGAGTCTGAAGGTCACACCATGAAAACGCCCCTGATCACCCGCGAAGGGTACGAAAAACTCAAAAAAGAGATGGATTACCTGTGGCGAGAAGAGCGCCCGGAAGTGACCAAAAAAGTCACCTGGGCGGCAAGCCTTGGCGATCGCAGCGAAAATGCTGACTACCAGTACAACAAAAAACGCCTGCGTGAGATAGACCGTCGGGTACGTTACCTGACCAAATGCCTTGAGAACCTCAAAATCGTCGATTACTCCCCGCAACAGGAGGGCAAAGTGTTCTTCGGCGCATGGGTTGAAATTGAAAATGATGACGGCAATACCCTGCGTTTTCGCATTGTCGGCTACGATGAAATTTTTGGTCGTAAGGATTACATCTCGATCGACTCGCCAATGGCCCGCGCGCTGCTGAAAAAGGAAGTGGGCGATTTGGCCGTTGTGCAGACACCTGCCGGCGAAGCCAGCTGGTACGTGAATGAGATTGAGTACGTTAAATAGTCCGAGAGCGCCCTCCACGGCTGGCATTTTGCCGTGTCAGCCCGTATAACTATCCCCTGATTTTTCGACTCAACAGATGATAAAGCCATGATGAATGATTCGCTCTGCCGCATTATTGCGGGTGATATTCAGGCCAGAGCTGAACAGGTAGAAGCTGCCGTTCGCCTGCTTGATGAAGGGAACACCGTGCCGTTTATTGCACGTTATCGTAAGGAAGTCACTGGCGGTCTGGATGATACTCAGCTGCGTAATCTGGAAACCCGCCTGGGTTATCTGCGCGAGCTGGAAGACCGGCGTCAGGCGATCCTCAAATCCATTGGCGAACAGGGCAAGCTGACCAGCGACCTGGAAAAAGCCATTAACGGCACGCTGAGCAAAACCGAATTAGAAGATCTCTATCTGCCGTATAAACCGAAGCGCCGCACGCGCGGGCAGATTGCGATTGAAGCCGGTCTGGAGCCGCTGGCCGAGCTGCTGTGGAACACCCCATCCCACGACCCGGAAACCGAAGCCGCCAAATTTATCGACGCCGACAAAGGCGTGGCGGACACCAAAGCCGCTCTTGATGGCGCGCGTTATATCCTGATGGAGCGCTTCGCCGAAGACGCCGCGCTGCTCTCTAAAGTGCGTGACTATCTGTGGAAAAACGCACACCTGGTGTCAACCGTGGTGAGCGGTAAAGAGGAAGAAGGCGCGAAGTTCCGTGACTATTTCGATCACCACGAACCTATTTCAACCACCCCTTCTCACCGTGCGCTGGCGATGTTCCGTGGCCGCAACGAAGGTGTGTTGCAGCTTTCCCTGAATGCCGATCCGCAGTTCGATGAGCCGCCAAAAGAGAGCCACTGCGAGCAGATCATTATCGATCACCTCGGCCTGCGTCTGAACAACGCCCCGGCGGATAGCTGGCGTAAAGGCGTGGTGAGCTGGACGTGGCGTATCAAGGTGCTGATGCACCTCGAAACCGAGCTGATGGGTACCGTGCGCGAGCGCGCCGAAGACGAAGCGATTAACGTATTTGCCCGTAACCTGCACGACCTGCTGATGGCCGCACCTGCGGGCCTGCGCGCCACCATGGGCCTCGATCCTGGCCTGCGTACCGGCGTGAAAGTGGCGGTGGTTGATGGAACCGGCAAACTGGTGGCGACCGACACCATTTACCCACACACCGGCCAGGCTGCGAAAGCGGCTGTCGCGGTTGCGGCACTGTGCGAGAAATACAACGTTGAACTGGTTGCTATCGGTAACGGGACCGCATCCCGTGAAACCGAGCGTTTCTACCTCGACGTGCAGAAACAGTTCCCGAAAGTCACTGCCCAGAAGGTGATCGTCAGTGAAGCGGGTGCGTCTGTTTACTCCGCATCTGAACTGGCAGCTCAGGAATTCCCGGATCTGGACGTTTCCCTGCGCGGCGCGGTGTCTATTGCCCGCCGCCTGCAAGACCCGCTGGCGGAGCTGGTGAAGATCGATCCGAAATCCATCGGTGTGGGCCAGTACCAGCACGACGTCAGCCAGACGCAGCTGGCGCGTAAGCTGGATGCGGTCGTGGAAGACTGCGTTAACGCCGTCGGTGTAGATCTGAATACCGCCTCCGTTCCCCTGCTGACCCGCGTGGCGGGCTTAACCCGCATGATGGCGCAGAACATCGTCGCCTGGCGTGACGAGAACGGTCAGTTCCAGAACCGTCAACAGCTGCTGAAAGTCAGCCGTCTGGGGCCGAAAGCGTTTGAGCAATGCGCGGGCTTCCTGCGTATCAACCACGGCGATAACCCGCTGGACGCCTCAACCGTGCACCCGGAAGCCTATCCGGTGGTCGAGCGCATTCTGGCTGCAACTCAACAGGCGCTGAAAGAGTTGATGGGTGACAACAGCGCCCTGCGCAACCTGAAAGCGGCTGATTTCACCGACGAACAGTTCGGTGTACCGACGGTGACCGACATCATCAAAGAGCTGGAAAAACCTGGCCGCGACCCGCGTCCTGAGTTTAAAACCGCGACCTTTGCTGAAGGCGTCGAAACCATGAACGACCTGCTGCCGGGCATGGTACTGGAAGGTGCGGTCACTAACGTCACCAACTTTGGTGCGTTTGTTGATATCGGCGTGCATCAGGATGGCCTGGTCCATATCTCTTCGCTGGCCGATAAGTTCGTTGAAGACCCACACACCGTGGTCAAAGCGGGCGATATCGTGAAAGTGAAAGTGCTGGAAGTTGACCTGCAACGTAAGCGTATTGCCCTGACGATGCGTCTGGACGAGCAACCGGGTGAAACCAATGCGCGTCGTGGCAACGGCGGGGGCGCTCGCGAACAGCAGCGTCCTGCGGCCAAAGCCGCAAAACCACGTGGCCGTGATGCTCAGCCTGCGGGTAACAGCGCCATGATGGATGCGCTGGCAGCCGCAATGGGCAAGAAAAAGTAACGTCGTTAATTCCCTCACCCTCTCTTTTTGAGAGCGTGAGGGTAAATTAATTAGCCTGCAAAATAATGGCTAATATGAAACCGATTGCATATCCGTATTTAAACCAACCATCATCAGTTTATTAACAAATACGTTAATTCTGCGTGACACCCAATTGCATTAAATATTGCGCCAGGTCAATTCCCCTTCAAATTAATACTCGCGTTAGCATCCCGTCACATTTTATGTATTGATGATAAAAACAATTCTCATTACCATCGTATTGTTGATTATTTAATCTTTCCTTCTTTAAGTAGGCACTATGCAATTCACTCCCGACAGTGCATGGAAAATTACCGGCTTCACCCGTGAAATTAGCCCGGCTTATCGGCAAAAACTGCTGTCATTAGGCATGTTACCTGGCTCGTCATTCCAGGTCGTGCGCGTGGCACCGCTGGGTGATCCTGTTCATATCGAAACCCGACGCGTAAACCTGGTTCTGCGTAAAAAAGACCTCGCATTAATCGAAGTCGAAGCTATTTCCCGATAACAAGCCAGCGGTTTCAGTGAGTCTAATGCAATGAAAAAATTAACTATTGGCTTAATTGGCAATCCTAATTCCGGCAAGACAACCTTATTTAACCAGTTAACGGGCGCTCGTCAGCGTGTGGGAAATTGGGCGGGTGTCACCGTTGAACGAAAAGAAGGTCAGTTTTCCACAACAGACCATCAGGTCACGCTGGTTGATCTGCCAGGAACCTATTCATTAACCACTATCTCGTCGCAAACCTCGCTCGATGAGCAGATTGCCTGCCACTATATTTTGAGCGGCGATGCAGATTTATTAATTAACGTGGTGGATGCCTCCAATCTGGAGCGCAACCTGTATCTGACGCTGCAACTGCTTGAGCTGGGTATTCCGTGCATTGTGGCGCTGAATATGCTCGACATCGCAGAAAAGCAACACCTGCGCATTGATGTCGATGCGCTCTCTGCCCGTCTGGGTTGCCCGGTTGTGCCGCTGGTCTCCACCCGCGCGCGCGGCATTGATGCCCTGAAACTGGCGATCGACCGCCATGTGGGGAACACCAGCGTTGAGCTGGTTCACTATGCCCAACCGCTGCTTCGCGAAGCCAGCCTGCTGGCGCAGGAAATGGAACAACACATGCCGGCCAAACAGCGCATGTGGCTCGGCCTGCAAATGCTGGAAGGGGATATCTATAGCCGCGCCTACTCAGGCAACGCCGCCGATAAACTTGATGTTTCACTGGCGCGTCTTAGCGACGAGCTGGACGATCCCGCGCTGCACATTGCGGACGCCCGCTATCAGGCCATTGCCGCCATTTGTGATGTCGTGAGCAACGCCCTGACCGCAGAGCCAAGCAAATTCACCGCCGCAGTCGACAAAATCGTCATTAACCGCTTCCTCGGCCTGCCGGTGTTCTTGCTGGTGATGTACCTGATGTTCCTGCTGGCTATCAACATCGGGGGCGCGCTCCAGCCCATTTTTGATGCTGGCTCGGTGGCGATATTTGTCCATGGTATTCAGTGGATTGGTTACACCCTGCATTTCCCGGAGTGGCTGACCATTTTCCTTGCCCAGGGCCTTGGCGGCGGTATCAACACCGTTCTGCCACTGGTTCCGCAAATCGGCATGATGTACCTGTTCCTCTCCTTCCTTGAGGATTCCGGTTATATGGCGCGCGCGGCTTTCGTAATGGATCGCCTGATGCAGGCGCTCGGCCTGCCGGGGAAATCCTTTGTGCCGCTGATTGTCGGTTTCGGCTGTAACGTGCCGTCGGTCATGGGCGCTCGCACCCTGGATGCGCCGCGTGAACGCCTGATGACCATCATGATGGCACCGTTTATGTCCTGCGGGGCACGTCTGGCTATTTTCGCGGTCTTTGCCGCCGCCTTCTTTGGCCAGCAAGGTGCGCTGGCGGTGTTCTCGCTGTATGTGCTGGGCATCGTTATGGCTATCCTCACAGGGCTGATGCTCAAACACACCATCATGCGTGGTGAAGCCTCGCCGTTTGTGATGGAACTGCCGGTGTATCACGTTCCTCATCTGAAAAGCCTGATTATTCAGACCTGGCAACGTCTGAAAGGCTTTGTACTGCGCGCCGGTAAAGTGATTGTCATCGTCAGCATCTTCCTGAGCGCGCTGAACAGCTTCACCCTGAGCGGCCAGGCGGCGGACAACATCAACGACTCAGCCCTTGCCTCCGTCAGCCGCGTCATCACGCCGGTCTTCAAGCCGATTGGTGTGCATGAAGATAACTGGCAGGCGACCGTTGGCCTGTTCACCGGCGCGATGGCGAAAGAGGTGGTGGTCGGTACGCTGAACACGCTCTACACCGCAGAAAACATTCAGGAGCAAGAGTTCAACCCTGCTGAATTTAGCCTGGGCAACGAACTGCTCGGTGCCGCAGAAGAAACCTGGCAGAGCCTGAAAGACACCTTCAGCCTGAGCGTGCTGGCGAACCCGATTGAAGCCAGTAAAGGCGATGGCGAAATGGCGACCGGTGCGATGGGTGTGATGAGCGAGAAATTTGGCAGCGCATCAGCGGCCTACAGCTACCTGATCTTCGTGCTGCTCTACATTCCGTGCATCTCGGTGATGGGGGCCATTGCCCGCGAGTCCAGCCGTGGCTGGATGGGCTTCTCCGTATTGTGGGGGCTGAACATCGCTTATTCGCTGTCGACGGTTTTCTATCAGACCGTCAACTTCAGCCAGCATCCACGCTACAGCCTGGTCTGTATCCTGGCGGTTATTTTGTTCAACGTGATCGTTCTGGGTCTGCTGCGCCGGGCGCGCAGTCGTGTCGACATCAACCTGCTGGCTACGCGCAAAACTGCCGCTAACTGCTGCAACAGCCCGGCAGGCGACTGTCACTAAGGAGTATCGTCATGGCATCGTTGATTCAGGTTCGCGATTTACTGGCGCTGCAAGGGCGTATGGAGGCAAAGCAGTTGAGCCTCAGCCTGCATACGCCGCAACCGATGATCGATGCCATGCTTGAAAGACTGGAAGCGATGGGGAAAGCCATACGTATTCAGGAAGATGCGGATGGGTGTTTATCCGGCAGTTGCAAAAGCTGCCCGGAAGGCAAGGCCTGTCTCAGGGAGTGGTGGACGCTTCGTTAATAATGCCGGGCAAGCAGAGCGCTTCCCGGCGTTTTTATTACTTATACACGTCCGCGGTGGCGCGCACGTTTTTGGTTTGTTTTTCTGCACTGGTCACAACGTAGTACGTCCCGCCCAGCTCATCTGCCTTTTTAGACAACTCTTTTCTCGCGTCCATTGGCGCGGTGGTGTCAGAGGTTGTGATCTCACCAATTTTGGTCAGATTCATCCCAGCAAGCTTATCTTTTTCCAGCTCTTTCGCTGCAAAAACGCCAAATGACAGTGACCCAATAACCAGAGAAGTGACAATACCTGTAACAAGTTTCATAGCCATGACTCTCCATAGGATTGTTGTTTTGATTATCGTAGGCAGTTCGACCGCAACGATATGATGAGTATTGTTGCGGTGCGTAACTTTTGCCAGGATGGATAGAAAATAATCAGTTTAAACGTTGACTTAACGCAACGAGAGCGGAACAAAACTCAGCGGGGTGTGAGATAAACGGCGCGTGCGCGGCTTTCGCCACCACATGTGATTCGCTTTGCGGCCACAGCGTATCCAGCAACGGAACCACTTTACGTGGCACCAGCCCATCCAGATAACCGTAGATCCGCAGATGTGGCAGGGCAAGCGTTGCCAGCGGCTCACGCAGGTCGACCGTTTTTAGAATTTCCAGCCCACCGTTCAGCACCTCAACGTCCGGCATTGGCAGTGACAACACGGTATTTTTCAGCGTGCGGGCGTCCTGTCGGGCCGTTTCGGTGCCCATGGTTTGCAGCGCCAGGAAGCGTTCTACCGTCCGCTGAAAATCTTCGCTCAACTGCTGCTGGAACCCGGCCAGCACGTCAGGCTTAATGCCCGGCCACGCGTCGCGCGCGCTAAAGCACGGCGAAGAGGCCACCGTCACCAGTGCCTGCACGCGTTCCGGGTGGGTCAGCGCAATCTGGCTTGCCACCAGCCCACCCAGACTCCAGCCGAGCCAGATGGCGTTTTGCGGCGCCGCATCCAGAACGTGCTGCGCCATCTCATCCAGCGACATCGCTTGATAGCCGTGGCTGCGGCCAAACCCCGGAAGATCCACCAGGTGCAGCGTAAAATGCGAGGCCAGTTCCGCACTTACGCAATGCCATACTTCGGCGTTCAGTCCCCATCCGTGCAGCAGCACAAGATGGCAATTTCCCGTCCCTACGGTCTGCCACCACAGAGTCTTCATCAGTTACTGTTCTCTTTTTTCACAAGGAGGTTGCACATGCTAACAGTGCCTGGCTTGTGCTGGCTATGCCGAATGCCACTTGCCCTGAGCCGATGGGGGATTTGCTCTGTGTGTACGCGCGCGCTGATGCGCCCTGCCTGCGGGTGTCCACAGTGCGGTTTACCTGCCACAAACCCGAACATCCCTTGCGGGCGTTGCCTGCAAAAGCCACCGCCGTGGAGTGCATTAGTGGCGGTGACGGATTACGTCCCACCTCTGAGTGGGCTGGTTCACCAGTTTAAATTTTCCCGCCAGAGCACCCTGGCCATCCCGCTCGCCCGGGTGTTACTTCTTACGATTTTACAGGCGCGCCGCACGCGTACCTTGCCTGGCGTCGACTGCATCGTGAATGTTCCCCTGCACGCCCGTCGCCACTGGCGGCGCGGCTACAACCAGAGTGACCTGCTCTGCCGGCCGCTCGCTCACTGGCTGGGTTGCCGCTACCCTGCGTCTGCACTTAAACGCATCCACGCCACCGCAATACAACACCAGTTGAATGCGCGGCTGCGCAAAAAGAACCTTAATAATGCCTTTCGCCTTGAATTGGCGGTGAAAGGCCTCCATATCGCGATCGTGGATGATGTCGTCACTACGGGCAGTACCGTTGCTGAACTTTCCCGACTGCTTTTGCGAAGCGGTGCCGCGTCTGTTCAGGTATGGTGTCTGTGCCGTACCTTGTAGCCCTTCTTCAATGGGCGTATTATTATACCCAGGTAATTTAGTCAACTATTAGGCCAAAGCTATGATCCGTATTTCCGATTCTGCACAAGCGCACTTTGCCAAACTGCTGGCAAATCAGGAAGAAGGGACGCAGATCCGCGTGTTTGTGATCAATCCAGGCACTCCGAATGCAGAATGTGGTGTCTCTTATTGTCCGCCGGACGCTGTGGAAGCAACTGACACTGCCCTTAAATTTGAACAGCTCACCGCCTACGTAGATGAGCTGAGCGCGCCGTATCTTGATGATGCGGAAATCGACTTCGTCACAGACCAGCTGGGCTCTCAGCTGACCCTGAAAGCACCAAACGCGAAAATGCGTAAAGTGTCTGACGATGCGCCACTAATGGAGCGCGTTGAGTATCTGCTGCAATCCCAGATTAACCCTCAGCTGGCAGGCCATGGCGGCCGTGTTTCGCTGATGGAAATCACTGAAGATGGTCTGGCGATCCTTCAGTTTGGCGGCGGCTGTAACGGCTGTTCCATGGTCGATGTGACCCTGAAAGAAGGGATCGAGAAGCAGTTGCTGAACGAGTTCCCTGAACTGAAAGGCGTGCGCGACCTGACCGAACACCAGCGCGGCGAGCACTCTTACTACTAAGTGCCCGTCTTGCCCGGTGGCGCTGCGCTTGCCGGGCCTACAAAAACAATGCGATCTGATGCCCTCACCCCGGCCCTCTCCCACGGGAGAGGGTGAAAACATTAAAAACGGTAACCTCATGGTTACCGTTTTGCTTTTACCTCCAGATGTTGACCTGCGTCCCAGATTTTAAATTTTGCCCTCCAGGGTGATTCTCAATCATATCATGTTACCCGTATCATTCTCGTGGGCACTAAGCACCCTCATAACAGCCGACTAAACTTAATAGTTTCACAGGCATCAGTATTAGTGCCGTTAACGCTCTGTTCCCAGTTGGGACAATCGGAACTTGTCGTTGAAACAATGACGTTACCCATAACAATTCAAAGGCCAGGTAAATCATGCCATTAGTCATCGTCGCTATCGGTGTAGTCTTATTACTGCTCTTGATGATCCGCTTCAAAATGAACGGATTTATCGCTCTGGTTCTGGTGGCACTTGCAGTCGGTCTGATGCAAGGGATGCCGCTGGTGAAAGTCATCAGCTCCATTAAAGCCGGTGTCGGTGGTACGCTCGGCAGCCTGGCGCTGATCATGGGCTTCGGCGCCATGCTCGGTAAAATGCTGGCGGATTGTGGTGGCGCGCAGCGCATTGCGACCACGCTTATCGCCAAATTCGGGAAGAAAAATATTCAGTGGGCAGTGGTGTTAACCGGTTTTACCGTCGGTTTCGCGCTGTTCTATGAAGTCGGCTTCGTGCTGATGCTGCCACTGGTGTTCACCATCGCCGCGGCGGCAAACATTCCTCTGCTGTTCGTCGGTGTGCCAATGGCTGCGGCGCTGTCCGTAACGCACGGCTTCCTGCCGCCGCACCCGGGCCCAACCGCTATCGCGACCATTTTCCATGCCGATATGGGTAAAACCCTGCTGTTCGGTACGATTCTGGCGATCCCAACCGTGATTCTGGCAGGCCCGGTATTTGCGCGCTTCCTGAAAGGCATTGATAAGCCAATCCCGGAAGGTCTGTACAGCGCGAAAACCTTCACGGAAGAAGAGATGCCAGGCTTTGGCGTCAGCGTCTGGACCTCTCTGGTGCCGGTGATTCTGATGGCGATGCGTGCTGTCGCAGAGATGATCCTGCCAAAAGGTCACGCGTTCCTGTCCGTTGCCGAATTCCTGGGTGACCCGGTTATGGCGACGCTGATTGCGGTACTGATTGCGATGTTCACCTTCGGTCTGAACCGTGGGCGTTCAATGGATCAGATCAACGACACGCTGACCTCTTCCATCAAAATTATTGCCATGATGCTCCTGATCATCGGCGGTGGCGGTGCGTTCAAGCAGGTTCTGGTCGACAGTGGCGTGGATAAATACATCGCAGCAATGATGCATGAAACCAACGTCTCTCCGCTGTTTATGGCCTGGTCTATCGCTGCGGTTCTGCGTATCGCGTTGGGCTCTGCAACCGTCGCGGCAATCACTGCCGGTGGTATCGTGGCTCCACTGATTGCAACCACTGGCGTCAGCCCGGAGCTGATGGTGATTGCGGTGGGTTCCGGTAGCGTGATTTTCTCTCACGTAAACGATCCAGGCTTCTGGCTGTTCAAGGAGTACTTCAACCTGACTATCGGTGAAACCATCAAGTCCTGGTCAATGCTGGAAACCATTATTTCCGTCTGCGGCCTGGTTGGGGTTCTGCTGCTGAATATGGTTGTCTGATGCCATAAGTCGGGTGGCGGCTTCGCCTTACCCGACCTACTCAGACTAATGTAAAAAAACCCGCCACTGGCGGGTTTTTTTCACTTCTTCGCAGCTGTTTTTCGCCGCTTATCCAAATCCTTAATCAGCTTGTTCACCCCATCATCGGCAAACATCTTCTCAAGCGATACGGACAACTTACGACGCCAGTTCTTGTACTGATAGCTGGTGCCCGGAATGTTCACCGGCTCAGGCATGTCTATCCAGTCCTCCGGCTGCAACCCCAGCAAAGCACTGTTGCTGTCGGCAATATAACGCTGCATCCCGCGGTTAAGCGTTGGCGTCATCGCCATCAGTGAAGCCTTATGCCCCGCCCGTTTTGGCAGGCAACCGTGCTTGTGCAATGCATCCAGCAGACCCTGTTTCGCCAGCTCACGATCCTGATACAGCCCGCGTAACACCTCTTCATCCGGATACAGACCCAGCGTTTTCCCGAGCGTCAAATCACCACTTTCCCAATAACCACGCAGCGTAGGAAGGTCATGCGTTGTCGCGACAGCCATTGACTGTTCCGGGTACGCTTTCGGCGCACGGAAGGTTTTCTCATGGTCGTTTTCAAAATAGAGCACTTTGTAGGAATAGACGCCGCTATCACGCAGCTTGCTGACAATCTCAACCGGCACGGTACCCAGATCTTCGCCGATCACCATGCACTGATGACGTTTACTCTCCAGCGCCAGGATCGACAGCAGATCGTCCACCGGATACTGAACATAGGCCCCGTGATCGGCCGTTTCGCCATACGGGATCCACCACAGACGCAGCACAGACATCACGTGGTCAATACGCAGCGCACCGCAGTTCTGCATATTAGCGCGCAGCAGGTCGATAAACGGCTCGTAAGCCCGCGCGGCCATCACGTGCGGATCCATCGGCGGCAATCCCCAGTTCTGGCCAAGCGGGCCAAGAATATCCGGTGGTGCACCCACAGAGGCTTTCAGGCAGTAAAGTTCGCGGTCACACCAGGTTTCAGCCCCGCCCTCTGCCACGCCTACCGCCAGGTCGCGGTAGAGACCGATAGGCATCTTGTAGCCCTGGCTTACCTGCCAGCAGGCCGCGAACTGGCTGTACGCCAGCCATTGCAGCCACAGGAAGAAATCCACTTCATCAGCCTGTTTTTTGCAAAAGGCTTTCACTTCAGGCGTGTCGACGGTCTGGTACGCTTCCGGCCATACCGGCCAGCCCCAGCGCATTTCGTCTTCTTTTACCTGATAAGCATGTAAGGCATCAAACGCCGCCTGCCAGTAAAGGCTCTCACCTTCCTGGGTCACAAACTGACGGAAAGCAGCCATTTGTTCGTCATCGCGCTTCGCAAAGCCTTTCCACGCCAGACGCAGTGCCGCCATTTTCAGGGCGGTGACGGTCGCGTAATCCACCCAGTCAGCGTTGCGCGCCTGTTTCAGTGCCTGCTGAGTGGTGCTCAGCGACCACCACTCCTGCGCCTCTTTGCTATTTTTGAAATCATCCAGCGCGTTAACGTCGATGTAAATCACGTTCAGCCAGCGGCGAGACGATGGGCTGTACGGGCTGGCGCTCTCCGGGTTCGCCGGATAAAGGGCATGGATCGGGTTGAGGCCGATAAACGCGCCGCCACGTTCACCCACGTCCGCCAGCATCTTTTTCAGATCGCCAAAATCACCGATGCCCCAGTTGCTGTCGGAACGCAGCGTGTAGAGCTGCACGCAGGCTCCCCACAGTTTCTTGCCTTCCAGCAGCGCCTGTGGCTCATAGCAGCGTTTTGGCGCGACGATCACCCGACAGTGAAAACGCTGGTCGTCCTGGGTGAGCGTTAATGTGTGGTAGCCCTCCGGCAGTTTCGCCGGAAGGTTAAGAGCCTTGCCTCCAGTGGCATGGCCTTTGTGCTGATGCCCCTCTTCGGTGGTGAGCAGCCAGCTAAACTCGCCGCGCCCTTCCACCGCCAGCGGCATCTTTTTGCCTGCGGTAAAGACCTTTACATTCGGCACCGGGACAACCGACGCTTTCGCGTCGGTTTTGGTTTTGTGCATGGCATCCAGCAGACGTCTTTTGGTGTCCGCACCAATAGATTGCGGTTTGCCGTGAGCATTGATGTAACTGAGGCTGATCCCCGCCGCCTGCGCGGCACTGTCCAGACGTTTGCTATCCATTGCGCTTCCTTAACGTTTTGCCTGCCAGATACGGGCCTGATAATCGCGGATTGAGCGGTCAGAGCTGAACATCCCACAACGGGCGGTGTTCAGAATGCACGCACGGGTCCAGGCTTCCTGGTCGCGATACAGCACGTCGACCTGTTTTTGCGCTTCCACATATGCCGTGAAATCGGCCATCACCAGATACGGGTCACCACCGTGTTTGTCCATGCTGTGCAGCATCTGGTCAAACGCATGTTTGTCGCCATCGCTGTATTTACCGCTCTCCAGCTCTTTCAACACCGCATCGAGCACTTTGTCTTTCTTACGCCATTTCACCGGATCGTAGCCTTTGGCCTTAATGGCTTTCACCTGCTCAACGGTGTTGCCGAAGATAAAGATGTTCTCTTCACCCACTTTTTCGGCAATTTCGACGTTTGCACCGTCCAGCGTACCGACAGTCAGCGCGCCATTGAGCGCCAGCTTCATGTTGCCAGTACCGGACGCTTCTTTACCTGCTGTGGAGATCTGCTCAGAGATATCCGCCGCCGGGATCAGCATTTCAGCCGCAGAGACACAGTAATCCGGCAGGAACACCACTTTCAGCTTGTCGCCCACTTTCGGATCGTTGTTGATGGCTTCAGCAACCTTGTTGATGGCCAGAATGATGTTTTTCGCCAGGTAGTAGCCCGGCGCGGCTTTCGCGCCGAACAAGAACACGCGTGGAACACGATCGGCTTTCGGGTTTTCACGGATCTCTTTGTACAGTGCCAGAATGTGCAGCAGGTTCAGGTGCTGACGTTTGTATTCGTGAAGGCGTTTAATCTGGATGTCGAAAATAGCATTCGGGTTGATCTCAATCCCGGTGCGCATTTTCACAAACGCCGCCAGGCGAACTTTGTTCTCCTGTTTGATGGCGCGGTACTGCTCGCGGAATTTCGCGTCGTCGGCGTATTTTTCCAGATTGATGAGCTGGTCCAGATCGTTGGCCCACTCTTTTTTCAGGGTTTTATCCAGCAGCCCTGCCAGCAGCGGGTTGCACTGTTTGATCCAGCGACGCGGCGTGATGCCGTTCGTCACGTTGTGGAACTTGGTCGGCCACAGCTGGTGATATTCCGGGAACAGATCTTTCACCACCAGATCGGAGTGCAGCGCGGCAACGCCGTTTACCGCAAAGCCGCTCACCACGCACATGTTTGCCATGCGGACCTGTTTGTCGTGAACCACTGCCAGCTTCGCCCAAACCTCTTTGTCACCCGGCCAGGTCTTTTTCACCAGCACTTTAAAGTTGTCGTTAATCTTGTTGATTAGCTGCATATGACGCGGCAGCAGTGCTTTCACCAGCTTCTCATCCCAGCACTCCAGTGCTTCTGGCATCAGGGTGTGGTTGGTGTAAGCGAAGGTACGGCTGGTAATCGCCCAGGCGTCATCCCAGCTCAGCTGATGCTCGTCGATCAGCACGCGCAGCAGTTCCGGGATAGCAATCGTCGGGTGCGTGTCGTTCAACTGGATCACTTCGAAGTCTGGCAGTTGTGCCAGCTTGCGACCCGCCAGATGGTGACGGCGCAGAATATCGGCCACGGAGCAGGCGCACTGGAAGTACTGCTGCATCAGACGCAGTTTTTTACCCGCCAGATGATTGTCGTTCGGGTAGAGAACTTTTGTCAGTTTTTCGGCGTCGATCCCCTGCTGCTCGGCCCGCAGGAAATCGCCATCGTTGAATTTGGTGAGGTTAAATGGATGCGCGTGCTTCGCCTGCCACAAACGCAGTGGCTGCGCCACGCCGTTACGGTAGCCAAGCACCGGCAGATCCCAGGCTTCACCCGTAATGGTGAACGCTGGCTCCCAGAGGCCTTGTTTCGACACCTTGCCGCCAATGCCGACCTGTACATCCAGCTGCGCATTGTGGCGGAACCACGGGTAAGTGTTGCGATGCCAGTCGTCCGGCGCTTCCATCTGATGACCATCCGCAAAAGACTGGCGGAACAGACCGTATTGATAGTTCAGGCCATAACCAATCGCCGACTGGCCCACGGTTGCCATGGAATCCAGGAAACAGGCCGCCAGACGTCCAAGACCACCGTTACCCAGCGCAGGGTCGATCTCTTCTTCCAGCAGGTCGGTGAGGTTGATGTCGTGCTCTTTCAGGACATCGCCCACGTCCTGATACCAGCCAAGGTTCAGCAGGTTGTTGCCGGTCAGACGGCCAATCAGGAATTCCATCGAAATGTAGTTCACGTGACGCTGGCCTTTAACGGGCTTCGCCACCGGTTGAGCATCCAGTTGCTCTGCGAGCGCACCGCTCACTGCCTGCCACCACTGGTGAGGCGTCATGTCGTTTGCAGCATGAAGGCCAAAACGCTGCCACTGACGCGTCAGGGCAGCCTGGAATTGAGCTTTGTTGAAGGTAGGCTGTGACATAGGGAATCGGCATCCTGTAGAGAGAAAAAACATGTTGGCGCTAGTGTGCCAGGCTCATTTCACCTCTTCCTCATCCTGTAGGGGATTAGACAGGGAGGAGTAGTGGGGATGAGCATAAAAGTGTGATCAAGGCCACTTAGTGAGCATAGCCGCAGTGTGCCTGGATGGAGAAAAGATAACCTGGAAGGGTGTCAAAAAAATGAAATGCAGTTTCGTAAGAAATTAATCCACGCAGAAATGATTACTTACGTAGAATAATATTTCTGCAATTAGGGAATATCTAAGAACACTATTTAGCTTGCTCAACTTTACCGAAACTTTATTAACTCTGACGTCACTATACCTTTCTGAAACCAGTTTCAGTTTATTCGCACTAAATGCATAAAATCCAGCAGCCACGCGGCATGTAAGCCTTTTTGAGAAAGTTCCCTCATTACTGGAATGTTTTGTGACAGAGTGCAAATTCAGAGGCACAAAACCCAGACATAACTTGCAATAATTCCCTTTCTGGCCGACCTTATATCTATTAATTACGAAGCGCAAAAAAAATAAAATTCCTCGTTCCCACAGTGAAGTGAAAACTATGTTGATTCCGTCTAAATTAAGTCGCCCGGTTCGTCTCGACCATACGGTGGTCCGCGAACGTCTGTTGGCTAAACTTTCCGGCGCGCATAATTTCCGACTGGCGCTGGTTACGAGCCCGGCAGGCTATGGAAAAACAACGCTCATTTCGCAATGGGCCGCAGGAAAAAACGATCTTGGCTGGTACTCCCTTGATGAGGGCGATAATCAGCAGGAGCGTTTTGCCAGCTATTTGATTGCCGCTATTCAGCAGGCGACCAACGGGCACTGCGTCACCAGCGAAGTGATGGTGCAAAAGCGCCAGTACGCCAGCCTGTCCTCCCTTTTCTCACAGCTATTTATCGAACTGGCCGAATGGCATCGTTCGCTGTATGTGGTGATTGATGATTACCATCTGATTACCAACCCGGTTATTCACGAGTCGATGCGCTTCTTCCTGCGCCATCAGCCGGAAAACCTGACCCTGGTGGTACTATCTCGCAACCTGCCGCAGCTGGGCATTGCCAACCTGCGCGTGCGTGACCAATTACTGGAAGTTGGCAGCCAACAGCTCGCCTTTACCCACCAGGAAGCCAAACAATTCTTCGACTGCCGTCTGACGTCGCCGATTGAGGCGTCTGAAAGCAGCCGCCTGTGTGATGACGTGGCTGGCTGGGCGACCGCGCTACAGCTGATCGCCTTATCAGCACGCCAGAACAACAGCCCGACACATCAGTCTGCACGCCGTCTGGCAGGTATCAACGCCAGCCATCTGTCGGATTATCTGGTGGATGAGGTGCTGGATAGCGTCGATCCCGCTACCCGTAATTTCCTGCTGAAAAGCTCCCTGCTCCGCTCCATGAACGACGCGTTGATTGTGCGCGTCACCGGCAGCGAGAACGGCCAGCTTCAGCTTGAAGAGATTGAACGCCAGGGCCTGTTCCTGACCCGCATGGACGACCCCGGCGAGTGGTTCAGCTATCACCCGCTGTTTGGCAGCTTCCTGCGTCAGCGTTGCCAGTGGGAGCTTGCCGTCGAACTGCCGGAAATCCACCGCGCCGCCGCTGAAAGCTGGATGGCACAAGGTTTCCCAAGCGAAGCCATCCATCACGCGCTTGCCGCTGGTGATGCCAGTATGCTGCGCGATATTCTGCTCAATCATGCGTGGGGGCTGTTTAACCACAGCGAACTGACGCTGCTGGAAGAGTCCCTGAAGGCGCTGCCGTGGGAAAGCCTGCTGGAAAATCCGCGCCTGGTGTTACTGCAAGCCTGGCTGATGCAGAGCCAGCACCGCTACAGCGAAGTGAACACCCTGCTGGCACGCGCCGAGCAGGAGATGGAAAGCGACATGGATACCACCCTGCACGGCGAGTTCAACGCGCTGCGTGCACAGGTGGCGATCAACGATGGCGATCCTGACGAAGCTGAACGCCTGGCAATGGTGGCACTCGACGAGCTGCCGCTGGCAAACTTCTACAGCCGTATCGTGGCCACATCGGTACACGGTGAAGTGCTGCACTGCAAAGGCGATCTCACCCGTTCGCTATCACTGATGCAGCAAACCGAACAGATGGCGCGTCGCCACGATGTCTGGCATTACGCGTTGTGGAGCCTGATTCAGCAAAGCGAAATACTGTTTGCTCAGGGTTTCCTGCAAGCTGCCTGGGAAAATCAGGAAAAAGCCTTCCAGCTCATTCGCGATCAGCATCTGGAACAGCTGCCGATGCATGAGTTCCTGTTGCGTATTCGCGCCCAGCTTCTGTGGGCGTGGTCGCGCCTGGATGAGGCAGAAAGCTCTGCCCGTCAGGGCGTGGATGTTCTCTCCAGCTTCCAGCCGCAACAACAATTGCAGTGTCTGGCGTTGCTGGTGCAGTGCTCGCTGGCACGCGGGGATCTGGATAACGCCCGCAACCACCTTAACCGCCTGGAGAACCTGCTCGGTAACGGTCAGTATCACAGCGACTGGGTATCGAACGCCGATAAGGTACGGGTGATTTACTGGCAGATGACCGGCGACAAAAAATCCGCCGCCAACTGGCTTCGTCAGACGCCAAAACCGGAATTCGCCAATAACCACTTCCTGCAAAGCCAGTGGCGCAATATTGCCCGTGTGCAGATCCTGCTCGGCGAGTTTGAACCTGCCGAGATAGTCCTGGAAGAGTTGAACGAGAACGCGCGCAGCCTGCGTCTGATGAGTGACCTGAACCGCAACCTGCTGTTGCTGAACCAGCTTTACTGGCAGGCAGGGCGTAAAAACGATGCGCAGCGTGTGCTGCTGGAAGCGTTACAGCTTGCCAACCGTACCGGCTTTATCAGCCACTTTGTGATTGAAGGTGAAGTGATGGCGCAGCAGTTGCGCCAGCTCATTCAGCTGAATACGCTGCCGGAGCTGGATCAGCATCGCGCCCAGCGCATTCTGCGTGAAATTAACCAGCACCATCGCCACAAGTTTGCGCACTTTGATGAGAACTTTGTTGAACGTCTGCTGAATCATCCGGAAGTGCCGGAGCTTATTCGCACCAGCCCGCTCACCCAGCGTGAATGGCAGGTGCTTGGGCTGATTTATTCAGGCTACAGCAATGAGCAGATTGCCGGTGAACTGGCCGTGGCGGCAACCACCATCAAAACGCATATCCGAAATCTGTATCAGAAGCTGGGTGTCGCGCATCGTCAGGATGCGGTGCAACATGCGCAGCAGCTGTTGAAGATGATGGGGTATGGTGTTTAGGTTTTGTGCGACCTGATGCCCTCACCCCAGCCCTCTCCCACAGGGAGAGGGAGAAAACATTAAAAAAGGCAACTTGCGCTGCCTTTTTGAATTTACCTTGGCCTGATGCCCTCACCCCGACCCTCTCCCACAGGGAGAGGGAGAGAAGCTTCTCAGCACAGTTCCAGCTGCAAATTATTATCCTTAATCACCTGCATCACACCCGCCGGCGGCATAACGTCGGTGTACACCGCATCCACCATGCTGATGCTGCCCATGTTCACCATCGCGTTACGGCCAAATTTAGAATGGTCCACCACCAGCATCACGTGGCGGGAGTTTTCAATGATCGCACGCTTGGTGCGCACTTCGTGGTAATCAAACTCCAGCAGCGAGCCGTCGCTGTCGATACCGCTGATCCCCAGAATGCCGAAGTCGAGGCGGAACTGAGAGATAAAATCGAGCGTCGCTTCACCAATGATCCCACCGTCGCGGCTGCGCAGCTCACCGCCTGCCAGGATAATGCGGAAATCGTCTTTCTGCATCAGCGTGTTGGCCACGTTCAGGTTGTTGGTCACCACGCGCAGGTTTTCGTGATCCAGCAGCGCGTGCGCGACCGCTTCAGGCGTGGTGCCAATATCAATAAACAGCGTAGCCCCATTCGGGATCTGGCTCGCGACTTTACGGGCAATACGCTCTTTCTCTGCCGTTTGCGTCGCTTTACGGTCATGCCACGAGGTGTTGACGGAGCTGGACGGTAACGCCGCCCCACCGTGGTGGCGCAGAATACGGTTTTGATCGGCAAGGTCGTTCAGGTCGCGGCGAATGGTCTGGGGGCTGACGGCAAACTGCTCTACCAGCTCCTCAGTGCTAACGTATCCCTGTTTTTTAACCAGTTCGATAATGGCGTCATGACGTTGTGTTTGTTTCATGAAATATCCCTGGAAATTATGTTCGTTTGCGCGCATGGAGCGTGTCGGCAAAAGCCATCGCCAGCCCAACGGCCAGCCCGGTAACGTGAGCGCCGTTAGCGATAGACATGCCAAACAGATCAAACCATCCGGCAATAAGCCATATTAACGCAAAGGTTATTAAACCGCGTTGCAGATAGATGCCGCTTTGTGGGTCACGCTCACCCCGGAGCCAGACGTACCCCATCAGCGCATAAACCACGCCCGATAATCCGCCAAACCACGGGCCGCTAAATTTGTGCTGCACATACCCGCTTAACAAGGCGCTAATCAGGGTGATGACTATCAGTTTTCCGCTGCCAAGCCGCTTCTCCACTGCGCCGCCGAGATACCACCACCACAGCAGGTTAAAGAGGATATGCATCACGGAGAAGTGCATCAGCGCATGGGTGAAGTAGCGCCAGACGTCAAACTCCAGAGAGGGATCGTACGGCCATGCGAGGGCTATCATCACACTCTGGTCGCCCACCACATTCATGATGATGAACACCAGAATACAGGCGGCCATCAGCAGCAGGGTAAATGGCCCTGCGCGCTCGCGCACGGTAGCCAGAAAAGGAAAGCGACGATAGTGCAACCCGCTGCCGGTCTGGCCGGATTGCCAGCTGGCGGCCAGGTAGCGCGGATCGCCAGGGTTCTCAAGAAAGCGCGCCAGTTCGGCATTTACGCGTTCAGCCTGGCTTTCGTCTGCCAGCCAGACATCCGTTTGCGTATGTTGCTGAATGGTCAGGATAACGCCCTGCGTCGCCATGTAATCGACAAACGCCTGGGCAACGCGCGGGTTGGTAAAAGAGGTAATCATCAGCATTGCAACAGTCGCTTATTTCCACACAAAAGGGGACAGTATAGAGCGAATGGTTTTAGCCGCCAAACGCGTGCTCAACTTCTGCCGGGAAATGGCGATGCCAGGCATCGAAACCACCATCAACACTATACACCGCGTCGTAACCCTGCTGGAGCAGATACTGCGCGGCACCTTTGCTGCTGTTGCCGTGGTAGCACATGACCATCACTGGCGTTTCAAAGTCGTTATCGCGCATAAACGCACCCAGCGTGTCATTGGTCAGATGGAACGCGCCTGGCGTGTGGCCCATTGCAAAACTCTGTGGATCACGGATATCCACCAGCACCGCCGTTCCCTGGTGCATCTTCTGATGGGCTTCTTCTACGTTAATACATTCAAAGTGATCCATGGTGCTCTCTTTCGGTTGTTCAGGTTGGGTGCGCGCTGATGCCCTCACCCCGGCCTTCTCCCGCGGGGAGAGGGAGAAAGGTCAGTCGCACTATTTTACCCCGTAGTGTACGTCCTGGCGGCGGGTAAACGCCATTATGTTATCCATATCACTCTAAATTGTTTTTTTGATGTTACCAAAAGCGCGTTCGTTTGCTATTATGAGCGATATCGAACATTTCTGAGCTTTAACGAAAGTGTGTGAGGGTGACATGGAAACCAAAGATCTGATTGTGATAGGCGGTGGCATCAACGGTGCCGGTATTGCGGTCGATGCCGCAGGACGCGGTTTATCCGTACTGATGCTGGAAGCTAACGATCTCGCGTGTGCAACATCGTCCGCCAGCTCCAAACTGATCCACGGTGGCCTGCGCTACCTGGAACACTACGAATTCCGCCTGGTCAGTGAAGCACTGGCCGAACGCGAAGTGTTGCTGAAAATGGCTCCGCACCTGGCTATCCCGATGCGTTTCCGTCTCCCTCATCGTCCGCATCTTCGCCCGGCATGGATGATTCGAATTGGTCTGTTTATGTACGATCACCTGGGGAAACGCACCAGCCTGCCAGGTTCGAGCGGTTTGCGTTTTGGCTCAGAATCGGTCCTTAAGCCAGAAATCGTGCGCGGATTCGAATATTCTGACTGTTGGGTGGATGATGCGCGTCTTGTGCTGGCGAACGCACAGATGGTGGTGAAAAAAGGTGGCGAGGTGAAAACCCGCACCCGTGCGACGTCTGCCCGCCGTGAAAACGGCCTGTGGATTGTCGAAGCCGAAGACGTGGATACCGGCGAAAAATTCAGCTGGAAAGCCCGCGGCCTGGTTAACGCTACCGGCCCATGGGTGAAACAGTTCTTCGACGAAGGAATGCATTTACGTTCCCCGTACGGCATCCGCCTGATCAAAGGCAGCCATATCGTCGTGCCTCGCGTTCATGCCCAGAAACAGGCTTATATCCTGCAAAACGAAGATAAACGCATTGTGTTTGTGATCCCGTGGATGGACGAGTTCTCCATCATCGGCACCACCGACGTAGAGTACAAAGGCGATCCGAAAAATGTCGAAATCGACGAAAGCGAGATCAACTACCTGCTGAAGGTCTATAACGCGCACTTTAAGAAACAGCTGGCACGCAACGATATCGTCTGGACATACTCCGGCGTGCGTCCGCTGTGCGATGACGAGTCAGATTCTCCGCAGGCCATCACCCGCGACTATACGCTCGATATCCATGATGTAGACGGTCAGGCTCCGCTGCTGTCGGTGTTCGGCGGCAAGCTCACCACCTACCGCAAGCTGGCCGAGCACGCGCTGGAAAAACTGGTGCCGTACTACAAAGGCATTGGCCCGGCGTGGACGAAAGGCGCGGTATTGCCTGGCGGTGATATTGACGGCAATCGCGATGACTTTGCGGCGAAACTGCGTCGTCGCTACCCGTTCATCACCGAATCGATGGCGCGTCACTTTGCCCGTACTTACGGCAGCAACACCGAGTGGATCCTGGGCGAGGCGAAAGAGCTTGCAGATCTGGGCGAACATTTCGGGCACGAGCTGTACGAAGCCGAGCTACGCTATCTGGTTGAGCACGAATGGGTTCGCCGTCTGGACGATGCAATCTGGCGTCGCACCAAAGAAGGGATGTGGCTGAATGCAGAGCAGCAGTCTCGCGTGGCGCAGTGGCTGCTGCAACATGCGGGAAAGCGTGAGCTGTCGTTAGCGTCGTAACAGGTGCGGCCTGATGCCCTCACCCCAGCCCTCTCCCACAGGGAGAGGGTGCAAAAAATAAAAACGGCAACCGAAGTTGCCGTTTTGCTTTTTACAATCTCACCGGATCAATATGCCAAATCGAATCGGCATACTCTTTGATGGTCCTGTCTGACGAGAAGTAACCCATATTGGCGATGTTATACATCGCGGCACTGGTCCACTTCTCTTGCTGACGATACAGCTCATCCACCCTGTCCTGGCAATCCACATAGCTGCGGTAATCCGCCAGCACCTGGTAGTGATCGCCAAAGTTGATCAGCGAATCCACAAGGTCACGGTAGCGGCTCGGCTCTTCCGGGTTAAACAAACCAGTCGCGATTTGCGTCAGAACCTGGCGTAACTCTTCGTCCTGCTCGTAATATTCACGCGGTTTGTAACCCTTCTTACGCAGCTCCTCCACCTCTTCCGTCGTATTACCGAAGATAAAGATGTTATCCGCGCCCACGTGTTCGAGCATTTCGACGTTTGCACCGTCCAGCGTGCCGATGGTCAACGCGCCATTCAGGGCAAACTTCATGTTACTGGTCCCGGAGGCTTCCGTCCCTGCCGTGGAAATCTGCTCGGAGAGATCCGCCGCCGGAATAATCAGCTGGGCCAGGCTCACGCTGTAGTTCGGGATGAACACCACCTTCAGCTTATCGCCAATATCCGGGTCGTGGTTCACCACCTTCGCCACATCGTTGATGAGGTGAATAATGTGTTTCGCCATGTAGTAAGCGGAAGCCGCCTTACCGGCAAAAATCTTCACGCGCGGAACCCACTCAGCTGTCGGGTCGGCCTTGATGCGGTTGTAGTGCGTAATCACATGCAGCACGTTCATCAGTTGGCGCTTGTACTCGTGGATACGTTTGATCTGCACGTCGAACAGCGCTTTCGGGTTGGCGACCACATTCAGGTGTAGCGCAAGCCACACCGACAAGCGTTTTTTGTTCAACAGCTTGGCTTCACGTACGGCTTTGTTCACCGTCGGGAAATCAATGTGCTGTTCAAGCTCGCTCAACTGCCCCAAATCGGTACGCCATGTGCGGCCGATATTCGTGTCCAGCACCTCAGACAACGGCTGGTTCGCCAGCGCCAGCCAGCGGCGCGGCGTGACGCCGTTGGTCACGTTGCAGAAACGTGTCGGGAAGATTTTCGCAAAGTCAGCAAACAGCGACTGCACCATCAGGTTCGAGTGCAGCTCAGACACACCGTTCACCTTATGGCTTATCACCACCGCCAGCCAGGCCATACGTACGCGACGACCGTTTGACTCATCGATTATCGATGCACGGCTCAGCAGGCCAGTATCATTCGGGTACTGCTCCTGAAGGGTTTTCAGGAAGTAGTCGTTGATCTCAAAGATAATCTGCAAGTGACGCGGCAGGATCTTACCCAGCATGTCCACCGGCCAGGTTTCCAGCGCTTCGCTCATCAGCGTGTGGTTGGTGTAAGAGAACACCTGACAGGTGACTTCAAACGCGTCATCCCAGCTGAACTTATGTTCGTCAATCAGCAGACGCATCAGCTCAGGGATCGACAGCACCGGGTGGGTGTCGTTCAGGTGGATGGCGGTTTTTTCGGCCAGGTTGTTGTACGTTTTGTGCAGCTGGTAGTGACGGCTCAGGATGTCCTGAACCGTCGAGGAGACCAGGAAATACTCCTGACGCAGACGCAGCTCGCGCCCGGAGTAGGTTGAGTCATCCGGGTAAAGGACACGGGACACGTTCTCGGAGTGGTTTTTATCCTCCACCGCCGCAAAGTAGTCGCCCTGGTTAAATTTACCGAGGTTGATTTCACTACTGGCCTGCGCGCTCCACAGGCGCAGCGTGTTGGTGGCGTCGGTGTCGTAGCCCGGAATAATCTGGTCATAGGCCACGGCCAGGATCTCTTCGGTTTCAACCCAGCGGGATTTTTTACCTTCCTGCTGAATGCGTCCGCCAAAGCGCACTTTATAGCGGGTGTTGTGACGCTTGAACTCCCACGGGTTGCCGTATTCCAGCCAGTAATCCGGGGACTCTTTCTGCCGTCCGTCAACGATGTTCTGTTTGAACATGCCGTAGTCATAGCGAATGCCGTAGCCTCGCCCCGGCAGCGCCAGCGTTGCCAGCGAGTCCAGGAAGCACGCCGCCAGGCGCCCCAGGCCACCGTTACCAAGCCCTGGGTCGTTTTCTTCGTCAATCAGCTCTTCTAAATCCAGCCCCATCTCTTCCAGTGCATTTTTGACGTCGTCATAAATACCGAGCGACAACAGTGCGTTGGAAAGGGTGCGGCCAATCAAAAACTCCATCGACAGGTAGTAAACCTGACGCGTTTCTTGTGAGAGCTGGGCGCGGTTGGAGCGCAGCCAGCGTTCTACCAGACGGTCACGCACCGCGAACAGCGTGGCGTTCAGCCACTCGTGCTTGTTGGCAATGACCGGATCTTTCCCAATGGTGAACATCAGCTTATAGGCGATGGAGTGCTTTAACGCCTCGACGCTGAGTGTCGGTGAAGAGTAGCTAAAAGGTGCATTCATATCTGTGACTCCGCCTCGTTACATCAAGCGTTGATAGAGATCGCGGTATGACTGCGCCGCAACGTGCCAACTAAAATCCATGGCCATCGCCTGGCGTTGAACGTAACGCCATAAAGAAGGACGGGACCACAAAACGAAAGCACGCCGAATCGCCCTTAAAAGCGACCAGGCATTACTGTCTTCAAAAACAAACCCGCTGGCAATTCCGTCCGCCAGGTTTTCCAGAGAACTATCGGACACCGTATCGGCCAGCCCGCCCGTGCGTCGCACCAGCGGTAAGGTGCCGTACTTCAGGCCGTAGAGCTGAGTCAGGCCGCAAGGTTCGAAACGGCTCGGTACCAGAATGACGTCCGCGCCGCCCATAATGCGGTGCGAAAACGCCTCGTGATAACCGATTTGCACGCCTACCTGGCCCGGGTGTTCCGCCGCCGCGGCGAGGAAACCTTCCTGCAATACCGGATCGCCTGCACCCAGCAGCGCCAGTTGGCCGCCTTGCTCCAGTAATCCCGGTAACGCTTCCAGCACCAGATCCAACCCTTTCTGGCTGGTCAGGCGGCTGACCACGGCGAACAACGGCACTTTGTCATTCACCTTCAGCCCCATTGCGATTTGCAGCTGACGTTTGTTTTCCGCTTTGTCTTCTACGGAATCGCGATCATAGCGAGACGCCAGTAGAAGGTCGGTTTCCGGGCTCCAGATTTTCTCGTCAACGCCGTTCAAAATCCCCGACAAACGTCCTTCACGATGACGCTGGCGCAACAGCCCTTCCAGACCATAGCCAAACTCAGCCTCGGTGATTTCGCGGGCATAGGTTGGGCTGACCGCCGTAATATGATCGGCGTAGTACAGCCCCGCTTTCAGGAAGGAAATTTGTCCGCCAAATTCCAGCCCGTGCATGTTATAGAACGACCATGGCAGCCCGATGTCATTCATATGATGGGCGTAATACATGCCCTGATACGCCAGATTGTGCACCGTAAAGACCGATTTGGCCGGGTGGCCCATCGCGGCGAGGTACGCGGGAGCAAGCCCCGCGTGCCAGTCGTGCGCGTGAACCACATCCGGGCGCCAGAAAGGATCTAACCCGATCGCCATCTCCGCCCCCACCCAGCCGAGCAGCGCAAAGCGCTGCACGTTGTCCGGGTAAGCAAACAGATTGGTGTCGTGGTACGGACTCCCTGGTCTGTCGTATAAATGCGGTGCGTCAATCAGGTAAATTCCCACACCATTGTAATGTCCAAACAGTAGCGTGATGCGCCCGGCGAAGGTTTCACGGCGGGTCACGACCTGAGCATCAGGAATACCTCGCCGGATGTCAGGAAAAGCGGGTAACAGGACCCGGGCATCCACACCACCGGCAATTTGCGCCGCGGGTAGAGCACCAATAACATCCGCCAGACCGCCCGTCTTTAATAACGGGAACATCTCTGAACATACATGTAAGACCTGCATTAGCGCTCCTGTTTGACGTGCAATTTCCGCAGCATTTCCCGTGTTACCAACACGATCCCTTCTTCTGAACGGTAGAAGCGACGCGCATCTTCTTCCGCATTCTCGCCAATCACCATGCCTTCAGGGATAACGCAAGCGCGGTCGATAACGCAACGGCGCAAACGGCATGAGCGCCCTACCCAGACATCTGGCAGTAATACTGCCGAGTCGATATTACAGAAAGAGTTCACGCGCACACGCGGGAACAACACGGACTGCACCACCACAGAGCCGGAGATAATGCACCCGCCGGAAACCAGCGAGTTCAGCGTCATGCCGTGGCTGCCGGAGCGATCCTGAACGAATTTCGCCGGTGGCAGGGATTCCATATGGGTACGAATTGGCCAGTTCTGGTCGTACATATCCAGCTCAGGCGTCACCGATGCCAGATCCAGGTTCGCTTTCCAGTATGCTTCCAGCGTTCCTACATCGCGCCAGTACGGCTCCGAATTCGGGTCAGACTGGACGCAGGACAATGGGAATGGATGTGCATAAGCCATGCCAGCTTTGGTGATTTTCGGGATGATGTCTTTACCAAAGTCATGGCTTGAGTTTTCGTCTTTATCGTCCTCTTCGAGCAACTCATAAAGATAACCTGCATCAAAGACATAGATCCCCATACTGGCGAGCGATTTGGTTGGGTCGTTCGGCATGGTCGGCGGATTCGCCGGTTTTTCGACAAAGTCGATAATCTTGTCGTCTTCATCCACATCCATGACGCCAAACGCCGTCGCCTCAGCAACGGGCACAGGCAGACACGCCACGGTGCAACGTGCCCCTTTTTCGACGTGGTCGATCAGCATGTGGGAGTAGTCTTGTTTGTAGATATGGTCTCCAGCGAGGATCACGATGTATTCCGCGCTGTAGCGACGAATAATGTCGAGGTTTTGCGTTACCGCATCCGCCGTGCCGCGATACCAGTTTTCACCGTGAACGCGCTGCTGAGCAGGAAGCAAATCGACAAACTCGTTCATCTCTTCACTGAAGAATGACCAGCCACGCTGAATATGCTGAACCAGAGTGTGCGACTGGTACTGAGTAATGACGCCAATTCGGCGAATGCCGGAGTTAAGGCAGTTGGACAATGCGAAGTCGATGATACGGAACTTACCACCAAAGTGAACGGCCGGTTTGGCGCGTTTGATGGTCAAATCTTTAAGACGGGTACCGCGGCCACCAGCCAGTATCAGGGCAACTGTTTTTAATGGTAGCTGGCGTGCCAACATTAAGGGATCGTTCTTCTCTAATCTAACCATGACTAACTCCTTTTTTATCATCTCTGGAACACGCACACTCCGTGCGCAGGCCCATGCCAGACTGCCATTACGACCGGATTATCCTCTCCGGCAAAAGGGGGAATGGCGTGCCACGCCCCATCAGGTAATACAAAATTAACCACGTCTTGCGTGGCGTTTAACGTGATAAGCCAGCGCTCCGAAAGCAGGATTTGCAGGCATGGCGCACCGCTTTGCCACTCTTGCGCGCTCAGCGGCTGTGCCTCTTTGTTTAACCAGACAACATTGCCATCGCCCTCTTCCCACCACTGATTTGCCGTCAGCGCGGGGATGGTCTGGCGAAGATGGATCAGTGCCGCCGTAAAGTGCACCAGCCCGCTGTTCGCCTGTTCCCATTCCAGCCAGGTGAGGTTGTTATCCTGGCAATAGGCATTGTTGTTGCCATGCTGGCTGTGACCATGTTCATCACCGGCCAGCAGCATCGGCGTGCCTTGCGACAGCAACAGCGTTGTCAGCAGCGCATGGATGCTGGCGCGACGTCGCTCAATGATGTCCTGACTGCCGCCTAACCCTTCTATACCATGATTAAAGCTATGGTTATTGTTAGTGCCATCGCGATTCTCTTCGCCGTTTGCCTCATTGTGTTTCTGATTGAAACAAACGCAGTCGCGCAGAGTGAAACCGTCATGCGCCGTCACCAGGTTGACGGTGGCAGAAGGTTTTTTTCCATCGCGTTTAAACAGATCGCTGGACGCCGCAAAGCGTCCGGCAAATTCGCCCAGCGACACGCTTCGTTCCAGCCAGAAGCGGCGCGTGGCATCACGGTAATGATCGTTCCACTCGGCAAATAACGGCGGGAAATTCCCCACCTGATAGCCGCCTTCGCCAATGTCCCACGGCTCCGCAATCAGTTTGACCTGTGAGAGCACCGGGCAGTTTTTTATCGCCTCAAACAGCGGCGCCTGTTGGCTGAATGCCAGCGTCCGCCCCATTACTGAGGCCAAATCGAAACGGAAGCCGTCAACATGGAACGTTTCAACCCAATACCTCAGGCATTCATACGCATAGTGGGTCACAGCCGGATGGCTGAGATTGAGCGTGTTACCGCAACCGGTCCAGTTGTGGTAATCGCCATCTTCCCTGATCCAATAATAGCTACGGTTATCAATTCCGCGCAGGGAGAGCGTGGGGCCATCAAGATCGCTTTCAGCAGTGTGGTTCAGCACCACATCCAGAATGACCTCAATGCCCGCCTCATGCAGCGCCTTTACCGCATCGCGGAATTCATCCCGCGCCTTATCCGGATGCACCGCATAGCGCGGCTCAAGCGCAAACATCGCCAGCGGGTTGTAACCCCAGTAGTTGCTCAGCCCCAGCCGTTGCAGACGCGGTTCGCTGGCGAAATGCGCTACAGGCAACAGCTCCAGCGCGGTGATCCCCAGATGCTTCAGGTAAGCAATCATCACCGGATGCGCGAGCGCCTTATAGGTGCCGCGGATCTCTTTGGGGATCGACGGGTGCAGATACGTCAGCCCCTTGACGTGCGCCTCGTAAATCACGGTGTTGCCCCACGGCGTGCGCGGCGGTTCGTCACCTTCCCAGTCGTAGAGCTCGTTGACTACCACGCTTTTTGGCGCAACGGGCGCGCTGTCACGGTGGTCGGGTTCGCCGTAGCCAACGTGTAAAACCGGGTCGTCAATCAGATCGCCTTCTACGCGGTGCGCGCAAGGGTCGAGCAACAGCTTCGCCGGGTTAAACCAGTGGCCTTGCCCCGGCTCCCACGGGCCATGAACGCGAAAACCATAGTGCATTCCTGGCCGTCCTCCGGCCAGGTAGCCATGCCAGGTATCCCCTGTGCGTACGGGCAGGTCATAGCGATGCTCGTTGCCTTCTCCGTCAAACACACACAGTTCCACCCGCTCCGCATGAGCGGAAAAGAGGGTGAAGTTCACACCCTTTCCGTCAAAACTCGCCCCGAGCGGTTCGGGTCTACCTGCCGTGAGTTGCGTCATTCACCCTCCCGAACCAGCCAGATTGTGCTCAGCGGCGGCAACGTCAGGCTCAGTGAATTCGGGCGTCCGTGGCTTTCCATCGCATCACTTTGCACCAGCCCGCCGTTACCCACGTTACTGCCGTGGTAGTGCATGGAATCAGTGTTCAGTATTTCGCGCCATTTACCGGCCTGATTAATGCCGAAGCGGTAATGTTGACGAGGAACAGGGGTAAAGTTGCTGACGACGATGATTTCGTTACCTGCTTTATCGCGACGGACAAAGGCCAGCACCGAACGTTCGTTATCGTCCACCACCAGCCACTCAAAACCGTATGCTTCGAAGTCGAGTTCGTGCAGGGCTTTATGATGGCGATAGGTCAGGTTCAGGTCGCGAACCAGGCGCTGAACGCCGTGGTGCCAGTTGTCGCCGCCTTCGAGCAGATGCCAGTCAAGACTCCCGTCGTGGTTCCACTCGCGCCCCTGAGCAAACTCGTTGCCCATAAACAGCAGTTTTTTGCCCGGGAAGGCAAACAGCCAGCCGTAGTAGGCGCGCAGGTTGGCAAACTTCTGCCATGCGTCGCCAGGCATCCGGTCGAGGATGGATTTTTTGCCATGCACCACTTCGTCGTGCGACAGCGGCAGCATGAAGTTTTCGGTGTAGTTGTAGAGCATCCCGAAAGTGAGTTTATCGTGGTGATACTGGCGATGAACCGGATCGAGCTTCATGTAGTCGAGCGTGTCGTGCATCCAGCCCAGGTTCCACTTGTACCAGAAGCCCAGGCCGCCCATTGACGCAGGGCGAGATACGCCCGCGAAGTCGGTCGACTCTTCCGCCATCGTGACGGCGCCCTCAACCTGCTCACCAATAATGCGGTTGGTGCTGCGCAGGAACTGAATGGCTTCCAGATTTTCGCGTCCGCCAAATTCGTTAGGGATCCACTCCCCTTCTTTACGGCTGTAGTCGCGATAGATCATCGATGCCACCGCATCGACACGCAGGGCATCAATACCAAAACGTTCGATCCAGTACAGGGCATTACCCACCAGATAGTTCGTGACTTCACGGCGGCCGTAGTTGTAGATCAGCGTGTTCCAGTCCTGGTGATACCCTTCGCGCGGGTCGCTGTGCTCATACAGAGGGGTGCCATCAAATTCAGCCAGACCAAAATCATCCGACGGGAAATGGCCAGGCACCCAGTCGAGAATGACGTTCAGCCCGGCCGCGTGTGCGGCGCTGATGAAATAGCGGAAGTCATCGCGTGTGCCGAAGCGGCGTGTTGGCGCATACAGCCCGGTGGGTTGATAACCCCAACTGCCGTCGAAAGGATGTTCGTTAACCGGCAAAAGCTCCAGATGGGTAAAGCCCATCCATTTGGCGTACGGCACCAGCTGATCGGCCAGTTCGCGGTAGCTAAGCCAGAAATTGTTATCGGTGTGGCGACGCCATGATCCAAGATGCACTTCATACACGGAAATAGGCGCATCAAAGCGGTTCGCCTGCTTGCGCTCCTCGCTCTGGGTAACTTTTTCCGGCAGACCGCAAATCAGCGATGCCGTGTCCGGGCGC
This sequence comes from Enterobacter sp. Tr-810, assembly GCF_011752765.1. Taxonomy (NCBI): domain Bacteria; kingdom Pseudomonadati; phylum Pseudomonadota; class Gammaproteobacteria; order Enterobacterales; family Enterobacteriaceae; genus Enterobacter; species Enterobacter sp. Tr-810. The sequence continues at coordinate 91,173 of NZ_VWWW01000009.1, forward strand.
ATCTGCGCTTCGAAGGCGTACGGGTCGGCTTTAATGCGCAGCTTTCCGTGCGCGTCAATCATCTCGAATTTATAGAGCTGGCCGTTGTGCGCGCCGGGGATAAACAGCTCCCAGATGCCGGTTTCACGGCGCAGACGCATCGGATGACGGCGGCCGTCCCAGTAGTTGAACTGGCCGACGACGGACACGCGCCGGGCGTTCGGCGCCCACACGGAAAAACGGGTTCCCGTGATGCCATCCATCGTGTCTGCATGTGCCCCCAGCGTTTCGTAAGGGCGCAAATGGGTCCCTTCAGACAGCAGCCATGCGTCCATCTCCTGTAAAAGAGGACCAAAGCTGTAAGGATCATCAATAAGATTCTGCTGGCCGTGCCAGATAACGGCGAGTTGATAACGGAAAGGGTTTTTACGACGAGGCATTACACCCGAAAAAAAGCCGCGTGAATCAAGGCATTCCAGATTGCCCACTTTACGCCCGGTTTTAGGTTCAATGACCCACACTTCTGTGGCGTCCGGTAACAGTGCGCGGACTTCCAGCCCGGCGTCTGTGCGGTGCATTCCCAGAATGGAAAAAGGGTCGGCAAAATGACCCGCAATAAGCGCATTAATCACGTCTCTATCCACACGATCAGACATGGTATTCATCCTGTTTTTTAGTAATCGCCCCTTTTTAAGCGCCCGGGTGCGATTTTTAATGTGACCTGAACGAAGCTCCTCTCTGCTTCGTCCTACCCTCAGGTAAGAAAGACTCTCCCTTAAAGCATAGCCAACGCTCTAAATGACTCCTGATAAAAAATAAGACATACGCGTTTACTCCATGTAGTACGCAAAAAAAGGGGTGACAATGCACCCCTGAGATTTAACAAATTATTACGCCAGCTGGCGAAGCATTCTGCGCAGCGGCTCGGCGGCGCCCCACAGCAGCTGGTCACCCACGGTGAACGCGGACAAGAATTCCGGCCCCATGTTCAGTTTACGCAGACGACCAACCGGAGTGGTCAGCGTACCGGTGACTGCCGCCGGGGTCAGTTCACGCATGGTGATATCACGATCGTTCGGCACCACTTTCGCCCACGGGTTGTGTGCAGCCAGCAGTTCTTCCACAGTCGGAATAGACACATCTTTTTTCAGTTTAATGGTGAAGGCCTGGCTGTGGCAGCGCAGCGCGCCGATACGCACGCACAGACCGTCAACCGGAATGGTGTTCGCGGTCGCGAGGATTTTGTTGGTCTCGGCCTGGCCTTTCCACTCTTCGCGGGTCTGGCCGTTATCCAGCTGTTTGTCGATCCATGGGATCAGACCACCGGCCAGTGGTACGCCAAAGTTATCCACCGGCAGCTCGCCACTGCGGGTCAGTTGAGTCACTTTACGCTCGATATCGAGAATCGCAGACGCCGGGTTTGCCAGTTCACTGGCAACGCTCTGGTGCAGCTGGCCCATCTGGGTCAGCAGTTCGCGCATATGGCGCGCGCCGCCGCCGGAAGCCGCCTGATAGGTAGCAACAGAAACCCACTCAACCAGATCCTGCGCGAACAGGCCGCCCAGAGACATCAGCATCAGGCTGACGGTGCAGTTACCGCCGACAAAGGTTTTCACGCCGTTGTTCAGGCCGTCGGTGATCACGTCCTGGTTAACCGGGTCGAGAATGATGATGGCATCGTCTTTCATGCGCAGCGAAGAGGCCGCGTCAATCCAGTAGCCCTGCCAGCCGCTTTCACGCAGCTTTGGATAGATTTCGTTGGTATAATCGCCGCCCTGGCACGTGACAATAATGTCGAGTGCCTTCAGTGCTTCCAGATCGTAAGCATCCTGCAACGTGCCTGTGGTACCACCAAAGGACGGTGCAGCCTGGCCGAGCTGGGAAGTGGAGAAGAAGACCGGGCGGATAGCGTCGAAATCGCGCTCTTCAACCATGCGTTGCATGAGTACAGAGCCGACCATACCGCGCCAACCGATAAAACCAACGTTTTTCATAGCATTTTTTTCCTGGAGAGGTGTGTGCTGTTTGTGCAAACCAGTATTCAACTGGGATATGCTTCACATTACAAAATGCTGCCAAAGTCGCAAGCGAAATTAATCGATGATTGCCCGGCAATCAGAAAAGCAGCTAATTATCAGAATGACCATAAAAAGTATCAGGGATAACTTACGATGAGTGAAATCATTTCCGCAGCGGTTTTATTGATCCTGATTATGGATCCACTCGGAAACTTACCTATCTTCATGTCAGTGCTTAAACACACCGAACCGAAGCGCCGCCGGGCAATTATGATCCGCGAGCTTCTGATTGCGTTGCTGGTGATGTTTATCTTCCTTTTCGCGGGCGAAAAAATCCTCGCGTTCCTGAATTTACGCGCAGAAACGGTCTCTATTTCCGGCGGGATTATCCTGTTCCTGATCGCCATTAAGATGATTTTCCCGAGCGCGGAAGGGGGCAGCAGCGGGCTGCCTGCGGGTGAAGAGCCGTTTATCGTGCCGCTGGCGATCCCTCTGGTCGCCGGGCCGACGATTCTGGCGACGCTGATGCTGCTGTCGCATCAATACCCGAACCAGATGAGCCACCTGGTGATTGCCCTGCTGATTGCCTGGGGCGGGACGTTTATTATTTTGCTGCAATCGTCGCTTTTTTTGCGTCTGCTGGGCGAGAAAGGGGTAAACGCGCTGGAGCGCTTGATGGGGCTGATTCTGGTGATGATGGCGACCCAGATGTTCCTGGACGGGATCCGAGCGTGGATGAAGGGGTAGCAAGGTAAAAGCAAAAGGCAACGAACGTTGCCTTTTTGATGTTTACACCCTCTCCCCGTGGGAGAGGGAGCAAACATTAAAAACGACAATCTAAGATTGTCGTTTTGCTTTTACCCTGGAGTTAGCTCAACAACGTAAACGCAATCATCCCGACAATCGCACCTGTTGTGCCGAGGATAGTTTCCATCAGCGTCCAGGTTTTCAGGGTTTGCGCTTCGGTCGCACCGGTAAATTTACCGAACAGCCAGAAGCCTGCGTCATTCACGTGAGACACCACGATAGATCCACCCGCGATACAGATAGACAGCGCTGCCATCTGCGCACCGGAGTAGTTCAGCTGTTCAATCACCGGCATCACCAGGCCCACGGCGGTTAAACACGCCACAGTCGCAGAGCCTTGAATGATACGCACCGCAGCCGCCAGCACGAAGCAGGTTACCGCAATCGGCAAGCCCATACCGGTCAGCGCTTCGCCCAGAGCCGGGCCCACGCCGGAATCTACCAGCACCTGCTTGAACACGCCACCGGCACCGATCACCAGCAGAATGATACCCGCCGGTTGCAGCGCCGCGCCGCAGATCTCCATCACGCGGTCTTTCGGCATCCCCTGACGCATCGCCAGGCCGTAAATCGCCACCAGACACGCCACCAGGATCGCCGTGAACGGATGGCCGATAAACTCAAACCATTCGTAGGCGGAAGATCCGACCGGAACAAAGCGCGCAGCGATGGTTTTCAGGCCCACCAGCACCAGCGGCAGCAGGATCAGCGACAAGCTGAAACCGAAGGACGGCATTTTGCCTTCGCCCAGGTGCGGCTCGGTGATGTCATCAGGAATGTGCAGCTCAACGTAACGGCTGATGAAATTGCCCCACAGCGGGCCGGCAATAATCATCCCCGGAATTGCCGCGCACAGGCCAATAAGGATCATCCAGCCAAAGTCAGCGTGCATCTGGGAAGCCAGCAGCATTGGCGCAGGCCCCGGCAGCAGGAACGCTGCGGCAGCTGCCACGCCCGCAAACAGCGGAATAACCAGCTTCACAAGGTTGGTGCCAGTATGGCGCGCCATCGAGAATGCCACGCTAATCAGCAGCACCACCGCCACTTCGAAGAACAGCGGCAGCGCGCAAATCAGACCGGCCAGACCAATTGCATAGTGCGCGCGGCTGTGCCCGAAGGATTTCAGCATTTTGACGGCTATCTGATCGACTGCGCCCGTCTCATGCAAAATCTTGCCAAACATCGCACCCAGTGCCACGACAATCGCCAGGAAGCCCAGCGTGCCACCCATCCCTTTTTCCATGGTCGCTGCGATTTTGTCGAGCGGCATCCCGGAAAACAGACCTGCACCAATAGAAACCACCATCAAAGCAACGAAAGCGTGCATACGCGCTTTCATCACTAAAAACAGCAGCAGCAAAACAGAACCTACTGCTGTTAAAACAAGCGTTAATGTACTCACAACTTACTGCCTTTTATTAATAACCTCGATGGTGCTGGCAACAACACCTTCCAGTGACTGATCGATATCAACCACTAAAACATCTTTCTCATCCGCGCCCGGCTCCTGCAACGCTTCAAACTGCGTCACCAGCATCTGGGTTTTGAAGAAGTGACCTTTGCGCGCCTTCAGGCGGCTTTCAATCACCTCGAAATCACCTTTCAGGTAGATGAAAGAGAGGTTCGGGTTACCGTCACGCAGCAGGTCGCGGTAGGTTTTTTTCAGCGCGGAACACACAATCAAAGAGACTTTGTTGGTGCGCTGCATCGCGAACGCGGCGTCGTTCAGCGCCTGCAACCACGGTTTGCGGTCGTCGTCATTCAGCGGCTCGCCTGCGGCCATTTTGGTGATGTTGCTGCGCGGATGGAGGAAGTCGCCATCAAGAAACGCGGCATGAAGTTGATGCGCCACTTCGCTGGCGACGGCAGATTTACCGCTACCGGAAACGCCCATCAGGACGTAAACGTGGTGATCATGATTAGTCGTGCTCAAAGGGAGTCCCTCAGTCAATTGTTACGGGTAACTGTTATCGGTAACATTGTCCTGCCGGGGCAAAACAGAAGCAATATCCAAACGTGCGCGAAGTGAATAAGTGTGAGCTACTTCAAATTTGTCAGGTTAAATAGATCCACCCGGTGACAAGGTGAAACCTAAATCTAACATTTTAGGGGTCACGACCTCGCCACGAATGCGCGCCAGCAGGCGTTCTGCACCAATACGCCCCATGCGCTCACGCGGTGTCAGGACGCTCGCCAGACGCGGCTCCATCACCTGACCAATGTCATGGCCGTGGAAGCCAGCAATCGCCATATCATCAGGGATTTTCAGACCCAGACGCTGACATTCGAACGCCGCCCCCACCGCGAGGTCATCGTTGGTGCAGAAAATACCGTCCAGTTGCGGATACTCGCGTCGTGCCTGGCGCATCAGCTCAATACCCGAGGTGTAGGAAGAGGATTGCTCTACCATCACGCTGTACGGGATTAAGTTTGCGTCGAGCATCGCCTGCTCGTATCCCTTCTGTTTGATGATAGTACGTTCATCAAGACGCGCACCCAGGTAGGCCACATGGCGATGACCGCGGGCGATGATCGCCGCCGTCATTTGACGCGCCGCTTCGAAGTTATCAAACCCGACGGCAATATCGAGGCAAGGAGACTGGCTGTCCATCAACTCCACCACCGGGATGCCGGCCACTTCAATCATTTTCAGCGTGCGCGGGGTGTGAGTACGTTCCGTTAAAATCAGACCGTCGATGTTCCAGGAAAGCATTGATTCAAGACGTTCTTCTTCCAGTTCCGGCTTGTATCCGTAGTGCGCCAGCATGGTCTGATAACCAAACGCATCAGTCACACTTTCGATGCCGCGTAATACTTCGGCGAAAACCTGGTTGGTTAAGGAAGGAAGCAGGACACCTACCGCGCGGCTGGTTGCATTGGAGAGAATATCGGGTGCGCGGTTGGGGATATAACCCAGTTCATCGAGGGCAGCGGCAATCTTGCCACGCAACGCCACAGAAACCTGTTCCGGGTTACGTAAAAAACGGCTGACCGTCATTTTGGTCACACCGACGCGATCGGCTACATCCTGAAGTACGGGGCGTTTCTTTTTCATCGTCCTGAGAAATCTTAAGTGATAGATTTTCTCAGTTTATCACGGACAAAGCCCATCCTTCCCCTTTCACAGGGAAGGATGGGCAATTATTTATGAATTATTAAACCGGCGGCAGATCGAACAGCAGAATTTCGCTTTCGCTGTCGGCATGAACGGACAGTGCCTGCTCATCCCAGATTGCCAGACCATCAGCCGTGGTGGCTTTGGTACCGTTAATGGTCACTTCACCTTTCACCACCTGGATCCACACGCGGCGGTTGGCGGCAATCTGATGCACAGACTGTTCGTTTTTCGCGAGTGCCCAGCGATACAGTTCCATATCCTGGTTCACTTTCAGCGAACCTTCACGCGCATCCGGGGACAGCACCAGCTGTTTGCCCTGCTCTGCGTCGAAACGACGCTGTTCATAACGCGGCGTGATGCCGGTTTTTTCTGGAATGATCCAGATTTGATACAGGTGCAGTTTTTCCGTTTTGCTTGGGTTGTACTCAGAGTGACGCACCCCGGTACCCGCGCTCATAATCTGGAACTCGCCCGCCGGAACCTGCTCTTTGTTGCCCATGCTGTCCTGGTGCTCAACCGCCCCTTCCAGCACATAAGTCAGGATTTCCATGTCTTTGTGCGGGTGAGTACCGAAGCCCTGGCCTGCGTCGATCACGTCGTCGTTAATCACGCGCAGTGCCGAGAAACCCATGAAATTCGGATCGTAGTAGTCGGCAAACGAGAATGAATGCCATGAGTCCAGCCAGCCATGATTCGCGTGACCACGTTCGTTTGCTTTGCGTAAGTAAATCATTGTTTTCACCCTCAGTTCGTTTCGATGGAGTAAGTGTGGACGCAAACGGCCTGGGATCATAGAGGGTGAAAATTGACTCCTCTGTTCAAAAAATATGAACAAGCACAGAGGAGCCTTATTTACTTATCTGGCGAGGGTTATCGTGGCAGGAGAAGCCTGTTCAAAGGCCCGCTCAAGGATTTCCAGATTGGTCAGAACTTCAGTTTCCTTGACGTAATTCGGCGCACCGTTGCTGAGGGTGTCAAACAACGCATCGTACACGCGGCCATAGTCGCCCGTTTCAGGCGTCAGTTCTTCCCTGACCGTTATGCCGTCGTCATTCACATACTCCAGCACGCCCACGGAATCATCCGCCGCAAAACCGGGGTCGCCCGGCATGATATTGGCTTTCAGGCTGGTTTCCTGCTGGTCAATGCCGTACTTGATAAACGACCCTTTCGTGCCGTGAACGATGAATTTCGGATAGTCGATTTTCACCAGATGGCTGGTTTTGACGATGGCCTTCAGGTCGCCGTAAAACAACTGTGCTTCAAAAGTATCGTCCGGGTTGGCCTTGTTACGCAGGCTGCGGATATCGTAGGCCACGTTACCCGGGCGGCCAAACAGAGAGATGATTTGGTCCATGGTGTGTACGCCCAGGCCATAGAACGCGCCATCCTGCGGCTGGCCGGGTTTGGTTTCCGCCACCGGGCGGAAGTAATCGAAATGGCTTTCAATCTCAACGATATCGCCGAGCTTACCGCTCTCAATGGCCTTTTTCGCCGTCAGGAAGCAGCTGTCAAAACGGCGATTCTGGTATGGCGTGACGGTCAGCCCTTTGCTTTTCGCCAGCGCAAACAGGGTTTTCGCTTCGGCAAGCGTTGGGGTGAACGGTTTTTCCACCAGCACGTTCTTCCCGGCTTCCAGCGCGCGTTTCGCGTAGTCGAAATGGCTGTCGGCATGGGTACAAACGATCACCAGTTTGACCTGCGGATCATTTAGGACTTCATCAAGATCGCTGGTGAAATGAATATGGGAATACTGCGGGGATTGCTCTTCAGGTTTCGCGCTACGGCGGTAGATGTGGGCAACGTGCCAGCGGTCTTTACGGTTGAGAACATACGGCAGGTGATACCGGGTGGTGCTTTTACCAAATCCAATAAATGCGCAATGTAGGGTCATGGCTCAGTCCTTTTGGAAGGTTACTGCGTCTTACCATAGCGCATGTTTTGCCCTCCCCCTAGCTTTCAGATGCTCGCGCATCAGCCGTCGGCGTCGCAGGCAGTTTGCTCACGGCAAGCGCACAGCAACCGGAACGTACACACAGTACGTGAGGATTGCGAGCACTTCCCGGGAGCAAAATGGCAAGTAAGCCAGGCTGAAACAAAACTCCAAAAAAAAAGCCAGCTAGAAGCTGGCTAAAGTAATACTGGAAGCAATGTGAGCAATGTCGTGCTTTCAGGTTCCCGTAGCGGTCTTCCTGAATGCAGAGCAATAATAATCATTCTCATTCGCACTTGTCCAATACTTTTTTGCAAAAAATAGCGGTTGACTCAAATTTTAAAGTCACAGATGTTGAAAGAGACATTAACCCACAGAGGACGAAGGAATGAGTGAGATAGTGATACGCCACGCTGAACCGAAAGATGCCGAAGCACTGCGCCAGAACTATATGCATCCGGAGGTGTATCACGACACACTACAACTACCTCATCCTTCCCTTGAGCATTGGCAGGAACGCCTTAGTCCTAAGCCTGGCCAGAAACGTCTGGTGGCCTGTATCGATGAGAAGATTGTCGGCGATCTGGCGCTTCAGGTAGAAGCAAGCCCGCGCCGCAGCCACGTGGCAACCTTTGGTATCAGCGTTGCCGCGCAGGCTCAGGGGCGCGGAGTCGGCAGTGCGTTAATGCGTGAGATGATCAACCTTTGCGACAACTGGATGCGCATCGACCGTATTGAGTTAACGGTGTTTGCTGATAACCCGCCAGCGCTGGCGTTGTACCGGAAATTTGGTTTCGAAATTGAGGGTACGGGCAAGAAATTCGCGCTACGCAACGGCGAGTTTGTGGATGCGTATTATATGGCGAGAATGAAGTAGCTCATCTCCCCCTCACCCCGGCCCTCTCCCCAAAGGGGCGAGGGGGAAAAGATCGCACCGTGCAATCCCCTCTCCCCTTTGGGGAGAGGGTTAGGGTGAGGGGAACCATCAATACCCTGCCGTTAAATCATCCACCGAACGTGGATCCGATGCCCCAAACAACGCACCGTCCGGCCCAACCATAATGCTCTGGGTGCTGCCCATCGCCTCTTTCACCGCCACTTTCTGTCCGCGCTGCTCAAGCAGTTTGATGGTGTCCGGGCTAAAGCCTTTCTCGACGCGCAGCTCATCCGGCAGCCACTGATGGTGGAAACGCGGGGCATTAGTGGCTTCCGCCACGTTCATCCCAAAGTCGATACTGTTCACCACCATTTGCAGCACGGTCGTGATAATGCGGCTACCACCAGGGCTGCCGGTCACCAGCCAGGTTTTACCGTCTTTTACCACGATAGTCGGCGACATCGACGACAGCGGACGTTTCTTCGGCCCGACGGCATTGGCATCGCCGCCCACCAGTCCGTAGACGTTTGGCACGCCCGGTTTGGCGGAGAAGTCATCCATCTCGTTATTCAGAAGGATGCCGCTGTTACCCGCCACAATCCCGGTACCGAAGGTGGTGTTGAGCGTATAGGTCACAGCCACCGCGTTGCCGTCTTTATCCACCACCGAGAAGTGGGTGGTCTGGTTACTTTCATACGGTGCCAGCTTGCCAGGGCGGATTTCGCTCGACGGTTTGGCTTTATTGATATCAATCTCATCAGCAATGGATTTGGCATAGGTTTTGTTGGTCAGCGCCTGCCACGGCACCTTCACAAAGTCCGGGTCACCGAGATATTCCGAGCGGTCGGCATAGGCGCGTTTTTCCGCCTCCGCCATCACCTGCATAGCATCCGCACTACCGAAGCCAAACTTGTGCATATCGAAGTTTTCAAGAATGTTGAGGATCTGCACGATGTGGATCCCGCCAGAAGACGGCGGCGGCATAGAGAACACCTGATAACCACGATAGTTTCCGCTAATCGGCTCACGCTCAACCGCCTTGTACTCAGCCAGATCCGCTTTGGTGATTAGCCCGCCGTTCTTTTGCATCTCTTCGGCAATCTGGTCAGCGATTGCCCCTTTGTAGAAGGCATCCGGCCCGTGCTCGGCAATCAGCTCCAGGCTTTTCGCCAGATTTTTCTGCACCAGCTTGTCGCCCTTTTTCAGCGGCTCGCCGTCCTTCCAGAAGATGGCCTTACTGTTTTCATGATTCGGGATCACTTCGCTGCCGTAAGTTTTCAGGTCGTCAGCCAGTGCATCGTTCACGACAAAGCCGTCTCGCGCTAGCTTAATGGCAGGCTGCACCACTTTATTGAGCGGCATCGAGCCATATTTTTCCAGCGCCAGGGAGAAGCCCGCCACCGTACCCGGCGTGCCGGATGCCAGGTGCGACGTCAGCGATTTTTTGCTGTCCGGGTTGCCCTGGTCATCAAGGAACATATCGCGGGAAGCCTGATTCGGCGCCATTTCGCGGAAGTCGATGGCCGTGGTTTTACCGTCTTTGGTGCGCAGCATCATAAAGCCGCCGCCGCCCAGGTTACCGGCCTGCGGGTGCGTCACCGCCAGCGCGTAACCCACCGCCACCGCGGCATCTACCGCGTTCCCACCCTGCCTGAGAATATCCACGCCGACTCGCGTGGCCATCGCATCAACTGATGCCACCATGCCATGCGTCGCCCGCACGGGATGAAACACATCTTCTTCCACGCCGTAGGACACTGGCGGAGCGGCTGGCGGGTTTGCCGCCACGCTAAATGTGCCGCCTGCCATTAACGCCGCGATTGCAATCCAGCGCAAATACGTTGGTTTCATATTTATTGTTCTCCAGGTGATGGGATCCATATTCCCGGGTTAAGCCTGGTTCACAACTCCTAAAAAATCATTGTTATGCTGGATCCGAGGTAAACTTAAGAAAAGCCTCAGAGGGAGGAAACAACCATGAAACGATTAATGATCCTGGCCGCATTATTACCTTTTGCCGCACTTGCACAGCCACTCAACACTATGAATAACCCGAACCAACCGGGCTATGTCATTCCGAGCCAGCAGCGTATGCAAACCGAGATGATGGGCCAACAGCAGCAACAAAAGGGGATGCTCAACCAGCAGTTGAAAACGCAAACCCAGATCCAGCAGCAGAGCCTGCAAAATCAAATGAATGCCAATACACAGCGCATTCAGCAGGGTCAGGTTCGTGAACAACCGCTACCAAATCAAAACGGCGGCATGTTAGGCGGGGGAACAACGCAGAGTAGCGGACAGCAGCATATGCTGCCGTCGCAGTCGAACGGCAGTATGCTTAATAATCCGCAGAATTAAAATCCGGGCCAATCAGGTCAATGGCATCGGTACAGATGCTATCCACACCCCAGCGCAGCAGTTGGGCTGCACGCTGGGGTTTGTTGACGGTGTAGACCAGAATATGCAGCCCCGCCGCTTTTAACATCTTCACCCGCGCCTCATTCAGCAGCCTGTGTTTCAGGTGAATTGACACGCAGGCTAAACGCGTGGTCAGCTCGTGCCAGTCATCACGCCATTCATCCAGCAGTAACCCGCGCGGCAGTTCCGGTACGGCTGCCTGAGCCGCTTCCAGCGCGTCAATTTCAAACGACGAGAGCAACGGCGCGGTCATCCCTTCCCACAGTTCGCGTGCGGCCAGGGCAATCACCTTGCCGGTTATCGGCCCGGTGCCGGTGGTCGGTTTGATCTCAATGTTGGCCATCATCCCGTGTTGACGACAGCGGTCAGCCACCTCCGCCAGCAGCGGCAGCGGTTCGCCTTTGAACTCGCCGCTGTACCAGCTTCCGGCATCCACTTTCAGCAGGTCGCGCCACGGCAGCTCACCCGCCACTCCCCAGCCGTTGCTGGTGCGCTCGAGGTTATCATCGTGCAACAGGAAAATTTCACCGTCTTTCGACAGCTTGGCGTCGAACTCGATCATCGTGTGACCGTAACGCGCTCCGGTGTCGATGGCCGCCAGGGTGTTTTCCGGCGCAAGTTTACCGCCGCCACGGTGGGCGACGATGTGGGGATAAGGCCAGTTACTCATATACGTTGTCCTGTTTCACCGTCAAATAAGTGCAGGTGATTTTCCGGCAGATGCAGCCACAGAGTGCTGCCTGCTTTAGGGCGTTCCTGATGTGCCAGACGCACCACCAGTTTTTGCTCGCCCCAACGTCCGTGCGCCAGGTTATCTGCACCCAGCATCTCCAGCGTGTCCATCACCAGCGGCACGCCGCCTTCCGCCTGAGAGGTTAAGCCAATATGCTCCGGGCGGATCCCGAGCGTCATTTTACGCCCGGCGTAGCCACGATAGTACCAGTTGACGGGCAATGCCATACCGCTTTCCAGTTCAAAATGGGTACCCGCACTGCTGATACGCCCTTCCAGCAGGTTCATTGCCGGGCTGCCGATAAAGCTCGCCACAAAGCGGGTGGCCGGTTTTTCATACACTTCCACCGGGGTGCCAATCTGTTCAGCAATACCTTTGTTCATCACCATCACGCGCTGGGCAAGCGTCATCGCTTCAACCTGGTCGTGGGTCACGTACAGGGACGTCGTTTTCAGACGACGGTGCAACTGTTGCAACTCAAGGCGCATCTGCACACGCAGCTTGGCATCCAGGTTTGAGAGCGGTTCATCGAACAGGAAAACCGCGGGGTCACGCACGATGGCACGGCCCATTGCCACGCGCTGACGCTGGCCACCGGAAAGCTCGCGCGGGCGGCGTTTGAGAAGGCCATCCAGCTCCAGAATACGGGCCGCTTCTTTGACGCGCTCATCGATATGGCTTTTACCCATACCGCGGATTTTCAGCCCCCAGGCCATGTTCTCTTCCACGCTCATGTGCGGATAGAGCGCGTAGTTCTGGAACACCATCGCGATGCCACGGTCTTTCGGCTCCATCTCGGTAACACGCTGGCGGTCAATCCAGATATCACCGGATGTCACACGCTCAAGCCCCGCTACCATACGCAGCAGCGTCGATTTACCGCAGCCGGACGGGCCGACCATCACGATAAATTCTCCGTCCGCCACGTCGAGCGTTAACGGCTGAATAACCTGGGTTTTGCCGTCCCAGCTTTTGGTTACTGCCTGTAATTTTAAGCCTGCCATCTTATTTCTCACTGTCCACTAAACCACGCACAAACGCACGTTGCATGGCTAAAACGATAACGACCGGGGGGATAAGGGTGAGCAGCATTGCCGCCATCACCTGGTTCCAGAGGGTGGTGCCTTCGCCGGTGGCGATCATGCCTTTGATGCCCGCCACGGCGGTGCCGAGGTTGACGTCCTGGATAATCAGCAGCGGCCACAGGTACTGGTTCCAGCCGTAGATAAAGGTGATCACAAACAGCGCCGCGAGGTTGGTTTTCGACAGCGGCAGCACGATGTCGCGGAAGAAGCGCATCGGCGAAGCACCGTCGATACGCGCGGCTTCAATCAGTTCGTCCGGCAGGGTCATAAAGAACTGGCGGAACAGGAAGGTGGCGGTCGCCGAGGCCATCAGCGGCAGGGTTAAGCCCGCGTAGCTGTCCAGCATCTTCAGGTTGGCGATCACTTCCACCGTCGGGAAGATACGCACTTCCACTGGCAACATCAGGGTGATGAAGATCATCCAGAAGAACAGGTTACGCAGTGGAAAGCGGAACCAGACGATGGCAAAGGCCGAGAGCATCGACACCACAATTTTGCCCACCGTGATGCCGAACGCCATGATGAAGCTGTTGAGCATCATCAGCCAGAATGGCGCATTATTGGCGCCCACGCCCTGGGTCCAGATGGTTTTCATGTTCTCGAACAGATGCCCGCCCGGGATCAGCGTCATTGGGGTGTCGAACACCGCTTTGGTATCGAGCGTGGCGGCGACAAAGGCCACGTACAGCGGGAACAGAATGACGATGATGCCCAGAATCAGCATGGTATGGCTGAAAATCGTCAGCCCGCGACGGTTCTCAATCATTGGTAGCGCACCTTACTTTCGACATAACGGAACTGCACCACCGTGAGGATGATGACAAGGAACATCAGCACGACGGACTGCGCGGCGGAGGCCGAGAGATCCAGGCCAGCGAAACCTTCGCGGTAGATCTTATAGATAAGCGTGGTCGTCGCCTGCACCGGGCCACCGGCAGTGGCGGCATCGATCACCGGGAAGGTGTCGAAGAAGGCGTAAACCAGGTTGACCACCAGCAGGAAGAAACTCACCGGGGCGATCAGCGGCAGCGCCAGCTTAAAGAAGCGACGGATCGGGCCTGCGCCATCAATCGCGGCCGCTTCAACCAGCGAGCGCGGAATGGATTGCAGCGCGGCAAAGAAGAACAGGAAGTTATAGCTGATCTGCTTCCACACAGAGGCGAACACCACCAGGAACATCGCCTGGCCGCTGTTCTGCGCATGGTTCCAGTCGTAGCCAAATTCCGCCAGGAAATGGGTAATCAGCCCGCGCCCTGGGTTAAACAGGAAGATCCACAATACGGCGGCCACGGCGGGTGCAACGGCGTATGGCAGCAGCATGAGCGTCTGATAAATACGGCTGCCGCGCACCACGTAATCCACCAGCGCGGCGAAGAACAGCGAGGCGACAAGGCCGCTCACGGTCACCAGGGTGCTGAATTTGATCGTCGTCCAGAAGGCGTCGATGTAGTAGCTGTCGTGCCACAGGGTAGCGAAGTTATCCAGGCCAACGAACTGGCTGGAAAGCCCAAATGGATCAACGCTTTGTACCGAGTACCACAGCGCTTCGCCCGCAGGCCAGATAAAGAAGATAACGGTGATGACCAGTTGCGGCGCGACCAGCAGATAGGGCAGCCAGCGCGAACGGAACACCGGACGGGATGAGGACATAGTTTAGCTCTGTAGGTATTCACCCCTCACCCCGGCCCTCTCCCCAAAGGGGAGAGGGTGTAATCGTCCCCTCTCCCCTATGGGGAGAGGGTTAGGGTGAGGGGGATTAGTATTAATTACGATTTAGTCGACTGCTCAAAGCGACGCAGCAGCTGGTTACCACGCTCTACTGCTGAATCCAGTGCCTGCTGTGGCGTTTTCTTACCGGTCCACACGCTTTCCAGCTCTTCATCGACGATGGTACGGATCTGCGGCATGTTGCCCAGACGCAGACCTTTGGTGAACGGCAATGGCGGCTTGTTCAGCATCTGACGCGTGGCGATATCCGCACCCGGGTTCTTGTCATAGAAGCCCTGCTGACGGGTCAGCTCATACGCGGCTTTGGTGATTGGCAGATAACCGGTCTTCTGGTGCCATTCGGCGGCATTTTCTGGCTTCGCCAGGAAGTCCAGGAACTCGGCAACGCCTTTGTAAGTCCCGTTGTCTTTACCCTGCATCACCCACAGGCTTGCCCCGCCGATGATGGCGTTCTGCGGCGCGCCTTTCACGTCAGCGTCGTATGGCATCATGCCCACGCCGTAGTTGAATTTGGCGTAATGACGGATATCCGCCAGCGAGCCGGAAGAGGCAGTGGTAATGGCGCAGTCACCGTTGTAGAACTTCTCGGTGGATTCGTCTTTACGGCCGAAGTAGCTGAAATCGCCTTTCTTGTTCAGCTCTTCCAGCAGAGCGATGTGTTTCACCTGCTCTGGTTTGTTGAACTCCAGTACCGCGTCAGTGCCGTCGAAACCGTTGTTTTTGGTAGCAACCGGCAGGCCGTGCCAGGCGCTGAAGTTCTCAATCTGGATCCAGCCCTGCCAGCCGCTCGCATAACCACACTTCATCCCTGCGGCTTTCAGCTTCGCGGTGTACTCAGCCAGATCCTGCCAGGTTTTTGGTGGCTGCTCTGGATCTAAACCGGCTTTCTTGAAGGCATCTTTGTTGTAGTACAGAACAGGGGTGGAGCTGTTAAACGGCTGAGACAACAGGTGGCCGGTTTTGGAATCGGTGTAGTAACCGGAAACGGTCGGCACGAACTGGGATTCGTCGAAGTTGATACCCGCGTCTTTGAACACTTCATACACCGGTTTAATGGCTTTAGAGGCCATCATGGTGGCGGTGCCCACTTCATAAACCTGTAACAGTGCAGGTGCGTTACCGGTACGGAAGGCAGCGATACCCGCGCTCAGGCTCTGCTCGTAGTTACCTTTGTACACCGGCACAATTTTGTAATCCGGGTGGGTGTCGTTGAAACGTTGCGCCAGGGAGTCAACTTCTTTACCCAACTCCCCTTCCATGGAATGCCAGAACGGAATGGTGGTGACAGCCATTGCGTTCGTCGCAAAAGCCAGACCAATTGCCAGACCCAAAGCTGTGTGTCGTAACGATGTCATTGTCATCTCTCTTATTGTGCCGGATGCGCGATATCACGCGTTTTATGCTCGCGAGGTAACATGACATGCTCGAATGACAGAAAAATAACTGTTTATTTACAGAATGATGACAACAAAGCGTCAGGGGGATGATGGTTGTGTGAAGGGGATTGGGTGCGTGGTTAGGTGCGGTCTGGTGCCCTCACCCCGGCCCTCTCCCACGGGGAGAGGGAGAACAGCGATCGGTTCCCTCTCCCCGAGGGAGAGGGTTAAGGTGAGGGGAAACGCGATTAGCCGCCTAAATACGCACTCCGCACCGCTTCGTTGGCCAGCAGCGCATCGCCGGTATCGGATAGCACGACGTGGCCGTTCTCCAGCACGTAGCCGCGGTCAGCGAGCTTCAGCGCCTGGTTGGCGTTCTGCTCAACAAGGAAGATGGTCATCCCTTCTTTACGCAGCTGTTCGATGGTGTCGAAAATTTGCTGGATGATGATCGGCGCAAGACCGAGCGACGGTTCATCAAGCAGAAGCAAACGTGGCTGGCTCATCAGCGCACGGCCAATTGCCAGCATCTGCTGTTCACCGCCGGACATGGTGCCCGCACGCTGAATACGACGCTCCCACAGGCGCGGGAAGAGTTCGTACACCCACTTAATGCGGGTCTGATACTGGTCACGATCGGCAAAGAAGCCGCCCATCGCCAGGTTCTCTTCCACCGTCATACGCGAAAACACACGACGCCCTTCAGGGACTATCGCCACCGCTTCACGCATGATTTTGGCGGTCTGCCAGTCGGTAATATCTTTGCCATCAAACACAATCCGCCCGCTGGTTGCACGCGGATCGCCGCATAGGGTGCCAAGCAGCGTGGTTTTACCCGCGCCGTTGGCACCAATCAGGGTAACGATTTCGCCCTGATTGATATGCAGGCTGACATCGTGCAGCGCCTGAATCTTGCCGTAATGCGCGTTGACCTTGTCGAACGTTAACATCGCTTTTTCCATCTTATGCCTCACCAAGGTATGCGCGGATCACGTCCGGGTTGTTGCGGATCTCTTCCGGCGTCCCGTTTGCCAGCGGCGTGCCCTGGTTTACCACGTAGATACGATCGGAAATGCCCATCACCAGCTTCATATCATGCTCAATCAGCAGGATGGTGGTGTCGTGATGATCGCGCAGCTCGGCAATCAGCTCGTCCAACTCTTTGGTCTCTTTCGGGTTCAGACCGGCCGCCGGTTCATCAAGCATCAGGATTTCCGGCTGGGTCACCATGCAGCGAACGATTTCAAGACGACGCTGGTCACCGTAGGCCAGGTTGCTCGCCTGACGGTTAGCGTGCTGAAGCAGGCCGATACGGTCAAGCCAGGTGGCCGCTCTGTCGAGCGCTTCGCTCTGCGCGCGGCGGAAGGCTGGCGTTTTCAGCAAACCGGAGAAAAGACCGGATTTCAGCTGCTGATGTTGCGCCACCAGCAGGTTTTCAATCACCGTCATTTCGCGGAACAGACGCACGTGCTGGAAGGTACGCACCACGCCCATGCGGGCGATCTGCTGACCCGGCAGCCCTTCAAGATGCTGGTCACGCAGCATGATGGTGCCACCCGTCGGCTTGTAGAAACCGGTCAGGCAGTTGAAGACCGTGGTTTTCCCCGCGCCGTTCGGGCCAATCAGGGAGACAATCTCTTTTTTGTGCAGATCCAGGGAGACGTTGTTGACCGCCAGCAGGCCGCCAAAACGCATCATCAGACCGTTAACGGATAATAATGGCTGACTCATGCCTGCTCTCCTTTCGCTTGCCCGTTCTTCAGCTTCAACTGTGGACGAGTCATCGGCAGCAAGCCCTGCGGACGCCAGATCATCATCAGCACCATTAAACCACCCAGCATCAACATGCTGTACTCGTTAAAGTCACGCATCAGCTCACGCGACACCACCAGCAGGATGGCCGCAAGGATAACGGCGAACTGCGAGCCCATCCCGCCGAGCACCACAATCGCCAGCACGAAGGCGGATTCGGCAAAGGTGAAGGATTCCGGGCTGACAAAGCCCTGACGCGCAGCAAACAGCGTTCCGGCGAAACCGGCAAACGCGGCGCTGATGGTAAATGCTGTCAGCTTGATGCGGGTCGGGTTCAGGCCCAGAGAGCGACAGGCAATCTCATCTTCACGCAGCGCTTCCCATGCGCGGCCCAGCGGCAACCGCAGCAGACGGTTAATCACGAACAGAGTAATAACCACCAGCAGCAACGCCACCAGATAGAGCCAGATGACACGGTCAGACGGATCGTATTTCACACCGAAGAAGTTGCTGAAGGTATCCCAGCCGCCTTCACGGGCAGAACGGCTGAATTCCAGACCAAAGAAGGTCGGTTTCGGGATCTGGCTGATACCGTTCGGGCCACCGGTCACTTCAGTGTTGTTGAGCAGCAGGATACGGACGATTTCGCCGAAGCCTAAGGTCACAATCGCCAGGTAGTCACCGCGTAGGCGCAGCACCGGGAAGCCCAGCAGGAAGCCCGCAGCAGCAGAGACCAGCCCCGCCAGTGGCAGACAGGTCCAGAAGCCCAGGCCGTAATAGTGGTTCAGCAACGCAAAGGTGTAGGCACCGATGGCATAGAAACCGCCGTAACCCAGTACCAGCAGGCCAGACAAACCTACAACCACGTTCAGACCCAGGCCGAGAATCACGTAGATCATGGTCAGGGTGGCAATGTCGACCGTACCGCGTGATACCACAAACGGCCATGCAACAGCCGCCACCAGCAGCGCCACGAGGAACAGCTTCTGCTTAACGGTTGAGCCGTCGATTGCCGGCAGAACAAATTTCGGGCCAGAGACGTTTTTCAGTGTCTTCTGGAATACCGGACGCAGCAGCTGGAACAGGAACACCACCGCCGTGCCGATAAACACCCACTGCCAGCGGATGTCGGCGGCGGTATCCACCACCAGCTTAGTGCCATCCAGCTCTAACTGAACGCCCATAAAGACGCCCGCCAGCACGAAGAACATGGCGGCAGAGAGCAGCGCCATTGCAAAATGCATCGGTTTCATACTTTCTCTACCTCCGGACGACCCAGAATACCGGTAGGCATTACCAGCAGAACCAGAATCAGCAGGGCAAACGACACCACATCTTTATATTCAGTGCTCAGATACGCCGAGGAGAGTGCTTCAGCCACGCCGAGGATCAGGCCGCCGATCATCGCACCAGGAATACTGCCGATACCGCCCAGTACCGCTGCGGTGAAGGCTTTCATCCCGGCCATAAAGCCGATGTACGGGTTGATAACACCATAGAACTGGCCGAGCAGTACACCAGCCACCGCCGCCATTGCCGCACCAATCACAAAGGTCAGTGCAATCACGCGGTCAGTGTTGATGCCAAGCAGGCTCGCCATTTTCAGGTCTTCCGCGCAGGCACGGCAGGCGCGCCCCATGCGGGAATAACGAATGAACAAGGTCAGTGCCAGCATCGCAACAAAGGTAACAATCCAGATAACCAGCTGCATGGTGGTAATCGACGCAGAGAAGTTGTCGCTTGCCCCGACAATCCACTGGCCGTTAAACAGGCTTGGCAGCGCCACATCACGCGAACCTTCGGTCAGGCTGACGTAGTTTTGCAGGAAGATGGACATCCCGATGGCGGAGATCAGCGCAATCAGACGCTTGGAGCTACGCACCGGCCGGTAGGCCACTCGTTCAATGCTCCAGCCGTAAGCGCTGGCAATCACAATCGCCCCCACGAACCCGGCAGCGACCAGCAGCCAGCTGCTGTCGATACCCATCATCATCAGCGCGGCGATAATCATAAAGGAGACATAGCTACCGATCATGTACACCTCGCCGTGGGCGAAGTTGATCATGCCGATAATGCCGTAAACCATCGTATAACCGATGGCGATCAGCGCGTAGGTGCTTCCCAGCGTGACGCCGTTAAACATCTGCTGCAAGAAATAGAGAAACTGCTCGGACATATGCAAACCTTTTTAAACCCGCCCGGACGCCCGGGCGGTGGGATAATTATTTGGCGACCGAAGACGAACCGTCGGCGTGCCACTTAAAGACACCAAATTCAAATCCCTTCAGATCGCCTTTCTCATCCCAGTTCAGCGGCCCAATCACGGTGTTCGCCCCGTGCGCTTTTAAATCTTTCACTAAATCCAGCGGCTCTTTGCTGCCGGTACGTTCCAGTGCGGTTGCCAGAGACTGCACGGCAGCATAGGTGATCCACACATACGGGCCGCTCGGATCTTTCTTCTGCGCTTTGAGCGCATCTACGATAGTCTTATTCGCCGGATCCTGGTCATAGCGTTTTGGCATCGTCACCAGCATCCCTTCCGCCGCATCACCTGCGATGTTAGAGAGTGACGCATTACCTACCCCTTCCGGGCCCATAAACTGGGTTTTCAGACCGGTGCCGCGCGCCTGGCGTAACATCTGGCCCATTTCCGGGTAGTAGCCACCGTAATAGACGAAGTCGATATTTTCTTTTTGCAGACGGGCAATCAGCGCGGAGAAGTCTTTCTCGCCTGCGGTAATGCCATCAAAGAACACAATGTTCGCGCCGCCTTTTTTCAGGCCATCCTGTACGGAGCGCGCCAGGCCTTCACCGTATTGCTGCTTGTCATGAATAATGGCAATGCGCTTTGGCTTGACGTTTTCGAGGATAAATTTGGCGGCCGTTGGCCCCTGAGAAGAGTCCAGACCGGCGGTACGCATGATGTGCTGGTAACCGCGCTGAGTCAGTTCCGGATTCGTCGCACCAGGGGTGATCATCAGAATGCCTTCGTCTTCATAGATATCAGACGCGGGCTGCGTGGATGAGGAGCAAAGATGGCCGATGACGTACTGAATGCCGTCGTTAACGATTTTGTTGGCGACCGCGACAGCTTGTTTCGGATCGCAGGCATCGTCATATTCCACCCCGACCAGTTTGTCGCCCTTGATACCGCCATTGGCATTGATGTCTTTAATCGCCTGGCGCGCGCCGTTGAACTCCATATCGCCCCACTGGGCAACCGGACCGGACATTGCGCCTACCACAGCAACTTTAATATCTTCCGCCATAGCTGCATGTGAAATCGCCAGTGCAACTATCCCCGCGATTAACGTCTTCGCGTTCCTTTTCATCTCTGAATCCCCATTCGTGATGTTATGTATATATTTTGTTTTATTATGGTTAAAAAGCATTCTGTACTTTTAATGAACAACGCTATTTTTACCAGTGCCTTTAATGGTTTAGCGCAGTTTTTTGTCAAAAACCAGACTAAAATCTCTATTTTTCAGGCGATTAAGCAAAGATAATATTCTGAAATCAGGCAGAGATAAACAAATAAAAGTACGGTTTGCAGCATAAAATAACGGTACAAAGCGCCGAATAAAACACTGCTATTTAGGTTAAAATTCTGCTTGTTTTTCGATCCATGCGTTTTCGAACTGCACATTGTGACGCCGAAAAACTAATCGCCTGGTAAATGGTTTAAAAAGAGGAAGCCGCTGGCTGAATAAATTGAGTACACTGCCCGTACTCTTTTTGATTTGGACAAGCAGCTAATGAAACTGACTATCATCCGTCTGGTGACCTTTAGCGATCAGGATCATATCGACCTGGGCAAGATCTGGCCGGAATATTCCCCTTCGTCACTGACCGTTGACGAGACGCACCGTATTTATGCCGCACGCTTTAACGAGCGTCTGCTGGCGGCCGTGCGCGTGACGCTGAGCGGGACAGAAGGGGCGCTCGATTCCCTGCGCGTGCGTGACGTCACCCGCCGTCGCGGTGTGGGGCAGTATTTAATTGAAGAAGTGATCCGCGAAAACCCGAGCGTGACCTCCTGGTGGATGGCCGACGTGGGCGTAGAAGACCGCAGCGTGATGGCCGCGTTTATGCAGGCGTTAGGGTTTACGGCGCAGGAAAATGGGTGGGAGAAGCGTTAAAAAAGCTGATATGTGCGGCCTGATGCCCTCACCCCGGCCCTCTCCCACTGGGAGAGGGAGAACACATAAAAAAAGGCAACTTACGTTGCCTTTTTGCTTTTATTTGGCGTCGGTCGCCGTACCGTTTGCGTGCCAGTCAAACACGCCGAACTCGAAGCCTTTCAGATCGCCCTTCTCATCCCATGACAGCGGTCCCATAACGGTATTTACGGTATTCGCTTTCAGGTATTTCGCGATTTCAGCCGGATCGGCTGACTGGTTCAGGCCCGCCTGCAATGATTGCAGTGCCGCGTAGGTGGTCCAGACGAACGCACCACTTGGATCCTGTTTCTTCGCTTTGATGGCGTCTACGATTGGTTTGTTCGCAGGAACCTGGTCGTAGTTCTTCGGTTTGGTCACCAGCAGGCCTTCAGCAGACTCACCAGCGATGTTAGACAGAGACACGTTCGCCACACCTTCTGGACCCATGAACTGAGTTTTCAGGCCGGCAGCACGTGCCTGGCGCAGGATCTGGCCCATTTCCGGATGGTAGCCACCGTAGTAAACGAAGTCGATATTCTCTTTCTTCAGACGCGCCACCAGCGTGGAGAAGTCTTTCTCACCGGCGGTGATACCGTCGAAGAACACCACGTTAGCGTTCGCTTTCTTCAGGTTGTCCTGTACGGCACGCGCCAGGCCTTCACCGTATTGCTGTTTATCGTGAACGATCGCGATACGCTGCGGCTTCACTTTTTCCAGAATGTATTTCGCTGCGGTTGGGCCCTGGTCAGAGTCCAGACCGGTGGTACGCAGCGTCAGCTTATAGCCACGCGCGGTCAGTTCCGGTGCAGTTGCCGCCGGGGTGATCATCAGAATACCTTCGTCTTCGTAGATATCGGACGCTGGCTGAGTGGAAGAGGAGCACAGGTGGCCGATAACGTATTTAATCCCGTCGTTTACCACTTTGTTCGCAACAGCTACCGCTTGTTTCGGATCACAGGCATCGTCATATTTTACGATTTGCAGTTTTTCGCCTTTGATACCGCCCTTGGCATTAATGTCTGCAACCGCTTGTTCTGCGCCAGTAAACTCCTGGTCGCCGTATTGTGCTACCGGACCGGACATTGCGCCGACAACAGCCACTTTGATATCTGCATGAGCCATCGTGCTGAATGCCAACGCGATACATCCTGCCAGTAACGCTTTACCCTTCTTGTTCATCCTGAGAATCCCCATTGTTATGGTTTTTGCAATTGTTGTGATGTTGTTGTGCGGTACATTATTTTTCTTATAGGCATAAGAAAAGCATATGATAGTTATGTTTTCGGTCACTGCCCGTACCAAAGCAGCATACTCTGCTAAAACATACCCCATTTTTATGAATTTGGAATAGCTAATTTGAAATGTATATATGCTAAGCCCGGCAACGTTTCGCTGCCGGGCAGTGGCTTTATCGTGTCAGCGAGGCAGAGATAATATCCAGCGCTTTACGGAACTGCACTTCGGGGATGGTAAGCGGGTAAAGGAAGCGAATGACGTTGCCATACACACCACAACTCAGCAGTAACAGGCCTTCCTGCAATGCACGCTCCTGAACCTGACGGGTAAAGTCCGGCGAAGGTTGCCCGGTTTGCGGATCGTTAAATTCCACCGCTACCATCGACCCCTGCGCCCGGATATCAGCAATAAACGGACAATCCGCCTTCGCTTTGTTGAGCACTTCCACCAGATGATGACCAAGGTGCGCCGCACGCGTGCAGAGATCTTCTTCGTCAATCACGTCCAGCACGGCATGTGCCGCGGCTATCGCCAGCGGGTTACCCGCATAGGTACCGCCCAGCCCGCCCGGCGCTGGCGCATCCATAACCTCTGCCCGGCCAGACACTGCCGAGAGCGGCATCCCGCCCGCCAGGCTTTTCGCCATGGTGATCATGTCAGGCTTCACGCAGTGGTGTTCCATTGAGAAGAGTTTGCCGGTACGGGCAAACCCGGTTTGCACTTCGTCGGCGATCAGCAAAATACCGTGGGTATCGCACAATGCCCGCAGCGACTGCATAAAATCGGCAGGCGCGACGTTAAAACCACCCTCTCCCTGCACCGGCTCAAGAATAATGGCGGCAACCTGGTCTGGGGCAATATCCGCTTTGAAGATGCGCTCAAGGCTTTTTAACGCTTCCTGGCTGCTCACGCCGTGAAGTGCGTTGGGATATTGAGCGTGGTAAATCGAGCCAGGGAAGGGGCCAAAACCGATTTTGTAAGGCGCGACCTTGCCGGTCAACGCCATGGTCATATAGGTGCGGCCATGGAAGCCGCCACCAAAGGTGATAACGCCAGGACGTTTGGTGTAGGCGCGGGCAATTTTCACCGCGTTCTCAACGGCTTCTGCGCCCGTTGAAAAGAATGCCGTTTTTGCCGGGCCGTCAATCGGCACACGTTCGTTAATCCGTTCTGCCAGCGCCACGTAGCCTTCGTACGGTACAATCTGATAGGCCGTGTGGGTAAAGGCGTGGAGCTGTTTTTCAATGGCCGCAATCACTTTCGGATGGCGATGCCCGGTATTCAGCACGGCGATCCCGGCGGCGAAGTCGATAACCTCGTTACCTTCCACATCCCACAGCGTGGCGTTCTCTGCTTTATCGGCATAAAAGTTACACATCACGCCGATACCGCGCGGCGTTGCCTGTAAACGCCGGTCATTCAGTTCTTTATTTTTCACCCTGTCCCCCTGAGAAAGTCGCCTGCTTAGCGCATCAGTAAGTGTTTGCCAGGGGGGAGGAATTCGCCAGAGGAGGCGCTAAAAAAACAAAACCCCCGGATTCACATCCAGGGGTTATCGGGTACTTCGCGAGGATTACGCTTCGATAGCGGCGCGAAGTTTTTTCATGGCATTCTTTTCAAGCTGACGAACACGTTCAGCGGAGACACCGTAGCGGTCGGCCAGTTCCTGCAAGGTGGACTTGTTATCTTCGTCCAGCCAGCGGGCGCGGATGATATCCTGGCTACGCTCATCGAGGCCTTCCATCGCATGAGTCAGTTTGTTTGCGGCCTGGTCTTCCCAGTTGTCCTCTTCAATGCCATCAGCAAAGTTGGAGGATTTATCCTGAAGATACAGAACCGGTGCCATCGGCTGGCTGTCAGACGCATCGTCGTCAGAAGACATGTCAAAAGTCATGTCCTGAGCGGCCATGCGAGACTCCATCTCACGCACATCTTTGCTGGACACACCCAGCTCACGCGCCACCATTTCAACTTCATCCTGATTGAACCAGCCCAGACGCTGCTTGGTTTTACGCAGGTTGAAGAACAGTTTGCGTTGCGCTTTTGTCGTGGCGACTTTCACGATACGCCAGTTACGCAGGACGTATTCGTGAATTTCAGCTTTGATCCAGTGTACGGCGAAGGAGACGAGTCGCACACCCACTTCCGGGTTAAAGCGTCGTACTGCCTTCATCAGGCCGATGTTACCTTCCTGAATCAAGTCCGCCTGCGGCAGGCCGTAGCCCGCATAATTACGAGCAACGTGAACAACAAAGCGCAGGTGAGACAGGATCAGCGTCTTAGCTGCTTCCAGATCGCCCTGGTAATGCAGCTTTTCAGCAAGCTCCTTTTCTTCCTCGGCCGTTAACATCGGCCAGGTGTTTGCAGCCCGGATGTAAGATTCCAGGTTACCAACAGGGGCTAAAGCTAAAGTTTGCATTTCTTTGGTCATTCATTCCTCTCAATGTTTCTTCTGGTCCAGGTTATCCCCATCAGGCAACAACCATGCCAAAGCGTTTGAGCAACGAGATTAGCATTCACTCTTGTATCAGACAGTGATTTTATCCACAAGTTCCAGGTGCAACGGTGAATAAATTACGCACAAAATGTGACATGGAGATGATATTGCGGGGAAGAGAAAACAGGGACTCTTTCCCTGCAAGCGAACAACTCGGTGCAGGGAAAGATTATATCACGCTTTTATTATTCGGGAGTAAAGTGGCGTAAATGTTGAACCGTCGCCAGCCATGCCGCTACCCAGCCGATCATAGAGCAAATCAGCAGTAACAACAGGCACTCATCGAACCCTAAGCCACTGATATTAAACTTGGTTCCAAAAACCTGCGCCACTTCGGTCACGGCAGATGACAGCCGCATCACCAAAATTTCTGACAATATCAATGAAAGAAATGCGCCAGAAAAGCCCAGTAATGCGCCGCCGTACAGGAACGGACGAAGGATAAATCCATCCGTGGCACCAATCAGTTTTTGTACGTTGATGGTGTCCCGGCGGGCAAAGATGCTCAGGCGCACGCTGTTACCGATGACAAGGAAGACCGCAGCCACCATCAGCACGCCGATCATCGCCGACACTCGGCCAACCAGCCCGGTCAGGGCTGACAACCGCGCAAACCAGCTATCGTCCATCCGCACTTCATCAATCCCCTTAATGCGCGAAATACGGTCACGCAGGGTATTCAGGGATTCTGTTCCCTGGAAGTCGAGCTTCGGGTTCACCACGGCTACGGCAGGCAGCGGGTTCTCTTCGAGCATATCCAGCGCACCGCCAAACCCGGACCAGTTGCGGAACTCACCCAGCGCTTCTTCGCGCGAAAGATAGTTCACCTTATCAACGCCCTGCTCAGCCTGGATCTGCCCCACGACCTGCGCCGCCGCGTTATCGTCGAGCGCTTTATCCAGATACACCGTGATTTGCGGTGAAGGGTAGTACTGCGAAGCCGCCTGATTCACGTTCTTGTAGACCATGTAGCAAACGCTTGGCAGCGTCAGGGAGATAGCGATCACCATCACCGTCAGGAACGTGGCCAGTGGTTTGCTTTTCAGATCCTGCAACGCACCGTGGAAAGCGTAGCGTACCTGCTCGTTGAAAACGTTGGTTTTACGCGAGTTCGGTTTTGGCGCAGCTTTCGCACGCTTTGGCGTATTGCGGTTGTTATCCCCGCCGCCCTGCGGTTTACGGAACCGGTCAAAGCGGTTCCCGAACTGCCGAATCTGGTTTATTGCGTCACGTTTATTCACCGAGGCCTCCGTGCAAATGACCGTCGCTCAGGGTCAGCATCCGGTACGAACGACGGGAGATAAGCCCGATGTCGTGCGTTGCCATCAATACTGTTACCCCAACGCGGTTAAACTCCTCAAACAGACGCAAGATCCCTTCCGACAGGGCATCGTCCAGGTTACCGGTAGGTTCATCCGCCAGCAGCACGGCAGGTTTGTTCACCACCGCGCGGGCGATACCCACACGCTGCTGTTCACCGCCAGAGAGCTGAATCGGGAAGTTCTTCGCTTTGTCCAGCAGCCCGACTTTATCCAGCGCCGCCGATACACGACGACGAATATCATCATAGCTGGCACCGGCAATGATCAGTGGGATCGCCACGTTATCAAATACGGTGCGATCCATCAGCAGGTGGTGATCCTGGAAAATCATACCGATCTGGCGACGCAGGAACGGCACCTCACGGTTTTTCAGGCGGCTAATGTCATGGCCGCTGAAGTAGATTTTCCCGGCGCTTGGCCGTTCGATCCCACAGATAAGCTTGAGCAGGGTACTTTTCCCCGCGCCGGAATGGCCGGTCAGAAATGCCATCTCGCCCGGTTGCAGGTGGAAGGTTACCCCCTGCAACGCTTGTCTCCCACCGAGATAGGCCTTGCTGACGTGTTCAAAGCGAATCATTGTTAATCCTCTCGGGCAAATAATGCCTCAATAAAGTCGTCCGCTTTAAACGGACGTAAATCCTCAATACGCTCGCCCACACCGATATAACGGATAGGAATGCCGAACTGATCTGCCACGGAGAAGATCACCCCGCCTTTGGCTGTACCGTCCAGTTTGGTCAGCGT
Organism: Enterobacter sp. Tr-810; assembly: GCF_011752765.1. NCBI lineage: Bacteria > Pseudomonadati > Pseudomonadota > Gammaproteobacteria > Enterobacterales > Enterobacteriaceae > Enterobacter > Enterobacter sp. Tr-810. The sequence continues at coordinate 118,956 of NZ_VWWW01000009.1, forward strand.
AATCCCTGTCAGCCCTACCGCCTCATGGAACAGTTTCGCCTGACTAATGGCGTTCTGCCCGGTGCTGGCATCGATAGTCAGCATAATTTCATGCGGTGCTTCATCGTCCAGCTTCTTCATGACGCGAACGATTTTCTTCAGTTCTTCCATCAGGTGCGATTTGTTCTGCAAACGCCCTGCGGTATCGGCAATCAGCACATCCACATTACGCGCTTTGGCCGCCTGAATGGCGTCAAAGATAACGGACGCAGAATCTGCCCCCGTGTGCTGCGCAATGACCGGGATGTTGTTGCGCTGACCCCAGACCTGTAACTGCTCCACCGCTGCCGCACGGAAGGTGTCACCTGCCGCCAGCATCACCGATTTACCCTGCTGCTCGAACTGACGCGCCAGCTTGCCGATGGTGGTGGTTTTACCCACGCCGTTAACGCCAACCATCAGAATAACAAACGGTGTTTTGCCTTCAATATTAAGCGGTTCATCAACTTTTGCGAGAATTTCGCCCATCTCGTCTTTCAGCAGGCCGTACAGCGCTTCGGCATCACGCAGCTGTTTGCGGCTCGCGCCTTCCGTCAGGCTGGTGATGATTTTACGGGTGGTTTCGACACCAACGTCCGCAATCAGCAGTTGCTCTTCCAGCTCTTCAAACAGATCATCGTCGATCTTCTTGCCGCGGAAAAGACTGATAAATCCGGAACCTAAGTTTTCTTTGGTTTTTAACAGGCTGCGTTTCAGACGCGCGAAGAAACCTTCTTTAGTCGGTTTTTCTTGCTCCTGAGCCACGTCGTCTTCTGCCTGCTCTTCCTCCGGCACGACGATAACCGCTTCTTCTGCGGCTTCTGCGGCCAGTGCCTGCGCTTCCAGCTCTTCATCAGTGAGTTCTGGCTCGAGCTCTGCTTCTTCTTCCACCGCCTCAACAATTTCAACGGTTTCTGCTTCTGCCTGCCACTCTTCTGGGGCGATCTCTTCGGCTTTCACCTCTTCCGGCAGCGGTAACTCTTCATGTTCAACAACCGCCTGAGGCGCTTCTTCAATAGTTTCTTCACGCTCAGCGTCAACCTGAAGGGCTTCAGGTGCCTCTTCCACCGCTACGGGCTCTGGCTTCTCGCTTTCCTGAACCTGTTCGGTGACGTCCACAATCTCTTCAGCAAAGGCTTCTGTCTCTTCTTTGCTGTGCGAATGTTCTTCCGCTTCTACAACTGCGGCGGTTTCGACAGGCGTTTCAGCCGAAGAATGCTCTTCAACCGCCTGCTGTTCTTCGATTTTCTGTTCTGTTTCTTGCTCTTTTTCACCGAAGCCCAGCCAGGAAAAGAAGCCACGTTTTTTTTGTTTTGCCATCTGCGACTACACTCCTCGCGGCGCTATATACATGGAAGCTAAAAAAATGATGAAATAGTCTATCACTTAACTTAATTAACATCATCGCCTGCAATCGCAGGCCAATTGTTAGCAGAGCTTTCCTGAAATGAAGAAAACTACCCGCCAGGCCGGGCAAATTCGTATTATCGGCGGTCAGTGGCGAGGCCGGAAATTACCGGTGCCGGACAGCCCCGGTTTGCGCCCAACGACTGACCGCGTAAGAGAAACCCTGTTCAACTGGCTGGCACCTTCAATGGTGGATGCCCGCTGCCTCGACTGCTTCGCCGGAAGCGGAGCATTAGGTCTTGAAGCACTGTCGCGCTATGCCGCCAGCGCCACGCTGCTCGAAATGGAACGCGGTGTTGCTCAGCTACTTCAGCAAAATCTGGCGACCCTGAAAGCCGCCAATGCCAAAGTGGTGAACACCAACACCCTTTCCTTCCTGTCCCAACCGGGAACGCCGCATGATGTGGTATTTGTAGATCCGCCGTTCCGTAAGGGACTGCTGGAAGAGACGCTCGCGCTGCTTGAAAACAACGGCTGGCTGGCTGACGGCGCGCTGATCTACGTAGAAAGCGAAGTCGAAAACGGTTTACCGCCAGTGCCTGTTTACTGGGATCTACACCGTGAAAAGGTCGCAGGCCAGGTGGCCTATCGTCTGTATCACCGACAAGTACAAGGGGAATCCGATGCCGGTACTGATTAATCTGGGGCGTTTATTGATGCTGGGCGTATGGGCATTTCTGATCCTGAACCTGGTGCATCCATTCCCACGGCCGATGAATATTTTCGTCAACGTGGCGCTGATCTTTACCTCATTCATGCACGCGTTGCAGATGGTGATGCTGAAAAACGGCCTGCCAAAAGATGGCCCACAAATGACCGGCTGGCAGCAGCTGCGGGTGTTTATTTTTGGCGTGTTTGAACTGCTGGTGTGGATGAAAAAGTTTAAGGCGCAGGTGAAGAAGTAAGGTGCGACCTGATGCCCTCACCCTAACCCTCTCCCACAGGGAGAGGGAACCGAACGAGCGTTATTCAGCCCTAAAATCTTCAAACCGCGACCCTTTGTAACTCAACGTCCCTTTCTCCCCTACCGTCAGCTGATGGTACTGCTGCGCTTCCAGACGGAACGTCATTTCCAGCCCGCCGGTTTCGGGTTTAAAGCTCGCCTCATACCGCACGGATGTCCCGGCTGGCGCAGTTTGCTGCTGGCGTGAACGGCGGTCGTTAAGGGTTTTCTCGCGCTTATTACTCACCACCACGCGTTTTTGCAGTAACGGCGCGGCATCGTTGTCCGCCTTCTCGCGGCGCTGCTGCACAAAACGGAACGACGCGGCGATAACAATTATGGCCACCACAATAACGAAAAACAGCGGCATCTTGCTCATTGGTTTATCCCATCAGATTATGCGGAAATCAGGATACCTTGCCTTATCCGACATTGCCAAACGCCTGCCCGCGTCACTACACTGAATCAGAAACTGATTATTCAGTCATAACAGATACAGGGAGTTAATATGCTTTGGTCATTTATCGCTGTCTGTTTGTCTGGCTGGCTCTTCGTCGATGCATCTTATCGCGGGCCTGCCTGGCAGCGTTGGTTGTTTAAACCCGTTACCCTGCTCCTGCTGCTTCTGCTCGCCTGGCAGGCGCCAATGTTCAATGCCGTCAGCTACCTGGTGCTTGCAGGTTTGTGCGCCTCACTGGTTGGTGATGCCTTAACGCTGCTACCCCGTCAGCGCTTACTGTATGCCGTTGGGGCATTCTTCCTTTCGCATCTGCTTTACACCATCTATTTTGCCAGCCAGATGACGCTCTCCTTCTTCTGGCCGCTGCCGCTGATATTGCTGGTGATTGGCGCACTGCTGGTCGCGGTGATTTGGACACGCCTTGAAGAGATGCGTTGGCCAATCTGCACCTTTATCGCTATGACGCTGGTGATGGTGTGGCTGGCGGGTGAGCTGTGGTTCTTCCGTCCAACATCGGCTGCAATGTCGGCCTTCTTCGGCGCATCGCTGCTGCTTATTGGCAATATTGTCTGGCTGGGCAGTCATTATCGCGGCCGTTTCCGCGCGGATAACGCGATTGCTGCCGCCTGTTACTTTGCCGGCCACTTCCTGATTGTACGATCGCTGTACATCTAAATAACCCTTGACTCTGGAGTCGACTCCAGAGTGTATGCTGCGGCTAATGAGAAAATTATCATTACCGGAGAATGCCATGTCGACTCCAGAGACAAACAAAAAAGTGCCACAATTTTCGGCACTTAAGCTTAATCCCCTTCCTGCAAAAGACGATTGCTGCTGTGAAGGCTCCTGCACAACTCAGCCTGAACAGACATTGCCCGATAACGGGAATCGTTACAGTTGGGTGGTGAATGGTATGGATTGCGCCGCCTGCGCACGTAAAGTCGAAAATGCCGTCCGGCAGGTGAAAGGCGTCGACCATGTTCAGGTGCTATTCGCCACCGAAAAACTGCTGGTCAGTGCTGCTTCAGATATCAGCGCCCAGGTTGAAGCCGCCGTAGCCAGTGCCGGATATTCCCTGCGCAGCGAAAATGCCCCGGCCGAAAAAGTCAGCCCGCTGCGCGAGAATCTTCCGCTGATAACGCTGATTATCATGATGGCGTTAAGCTGGACGCTGGAACAGTTTAACCATCCTTTCGGCAATCTGGCCTTTATCGCCACCACCCTGGTCGGGCTGTACCCGATTGCCCGCCAGGCACTGCGTCTGATGAAAACCGGAAGCTGGTTTGCTATCGAAACCCTGATGAGCGTTGCCGCCATTGGTGCGCTTTTTATTGGCGCAACGGCAGAAGCAGCAATGGTGCTGCTGCTGTTTTTAATTGGCGAGCGTCTTGAAGGCTGGGCTGCAAGCCGTGCGCGTAAAGGTGTCAGTGCGTTGATGGCACTGAAACCCGAAACCGCAACTCAGCTGGTCAACGGTGAGCGTAAAACCGTGGCCATCAGTGCACTGCGCCCTGGTGATGTTATCGAAGTGGCCGCAGGCGGCAGGCTGCCTGCTGACGGTGCGTTACTTTCCGCGACGGCCAGTTTTGATGAAAGCGCCCTGACCGGCGAATCTATTCCCGTGGAGCGCGAAGCGGGTGAAAAAGTCCCTGCCGGTGCCACCAGCGTTGACCGTCTGGTGCAATTATCCGTGCTCTCCGAACCAGGCGACAGCGCAATCGACCGCATTCTGAAGCTCATTGAAGAAGCCGAAGAGCGTCGCGCACCGGTAGAGCGCTTTATCGATCGCTTTAGCCGTATTTACACCCCTGCCATCATGCTGGTTGCCCTGCTGGTCACCATTATCCCGCCATTGCTGCTTGGCGCGCCGTGGGAAGGATGGATCTACAAGGGGCTGACGCTGCTGCTGATTGGCTGCCCGTGTGCGCTGGTTATCTCCACACCGGCAGCGATTACATCCGGTCTTGCCGCCGCAGCACGCCGCGGTGCGCTGATTAAAGGCGGTGCCGCGCTGGAGCAGTTGAGCCAGGTTCAGCACATCGCGTTTGATAAAACCGGCACGCTGACGGTAGGTAAACCGCAGGTGACGGGCGTTTATCCCCAGAACATCAATGAAGTCGACCTGCTGGCCCTGGCGGCCGCCGTTGAACAAGGTTCGACGCACCCGCTGGCGCAGGCGATTGTGCGTGAAGCGCAGTCCCGTGGGCTGACCATACCGGACGCCACTGCCCAGCGCGCGCTGGTGGGCTCAGGGATTGAAGCTCACGTCGGGGACAAAAAAGTGCTTATCAGCGCGGCGGATAAATTCCCTGCGGCCGGGTTAGCAGCCCGCGTACACGAGCTGGAACAGGCCGGGCAGACGGTGATTATTGTGGTGCAGGATGGCACAGCACTGGGGCTGCTGGCGCTGCGTGATACCCTGCGTGAAGATGCAAAAGCGGCAATGGCTGACCTGCATCAGATTGGCGTTCAGGGCGTGATCCTGACCGGGGATAACCCACGCGCCGCCGCAAGCATTGCCGCAGAGTTAGGCATGGAGTTTCAGGCCGGACTGCTGCCTGCCGACAAAGTGAAGGCAGTCACCCAACTGAATGGCAGTGCACCGCTGGCGATGGTAGGTGATGGGATCAACGATGCCCCGGCAATGAAAGCCTCAACCATTGGTATTGCGATGGGTAGCGGTACCGATGTGGCACTGGAAACCGCGGATGCCGCGCTCACGCATAACCGCCTGACGGGGCTTGCGCAGATGATCCGCCTGGCGCGCGCCACTCGCGCTAACATTCGTCAGAACATCACGATTGCGCTAGGCCTGAAAGGGATTTTCCTGGTGACCACGCTGCTTGGGATTACTGGGCTCTGGCTGGCGGTGCTGGCAGATACCGGGGCGACCGTGCTGGTAACAGCGAACGCGCTGCGGCTGTTGCGCCGGAGGTAAACGCGGTGTTTGCTCCCTCTCCCTGTGGGAGAGGACCGCTATGAACCCTTACGAATCAAATACCGGTACGGCAGCGCTTCGGTCTGCTGTGCGACCAGTTCGTGTTCCATAAAGGTACAAAAACCGGGGATGTCGCGGGTGGTTGCCGGATCGTCGGCAATGATTAAAAGCGTTTCGCCGGTCTGCATGTTACGCACGGTTTTGCGCACCATCATCACCGGTTCCGGGCAGCGAAGGCCCTGGGCATCAAGCGTATGGTCTGGGCTGGAAAACAGGTCGGTCATTTTCGTCTCGTTCACATAAAAACGGCTGTAGTTTACGCCCCGTTGCCACCAATGCAAACCAGGTTAACGATTGCGTGAAAATTAGCCATTGCAAAGGTGAATGAAAGCAGTATCATGCAGCGGTTTTTATTGGGTTCCCTCACCCCAACGTTCAAAAAGGTCACAATATGACGCAGTTCTCTCAACCACAGCGCGTAAAAGCGTTGTTCTGGCTTTCCCTTTTTCATCTGCTGGTGATCACCTCCAGCAACTATCTGGTACAGCTGCCGATCGCCATTTTTGGTTTTCATACCACCTGGGGCGCGTTCAGTTTCCCGTTTATCTTCCTCGCGACCGATTTAACCGTGCGTATCTTTGGCGCACCGCTGGCGCGTCGGATTATCTTTGCGGTGATGCTTCCGGCACTGTTCATCTCCTACGTGATTTCGTCCCTGTTCTATATGGGAAGCTGGCAGGGCTTTGAGGCGCTGACGCACTTCAACCTGTTTGTGGCGCGTATCGCTACCGCCAGCTTTATGGCCTATGCCCTGGGGCAAATCCTCGACGTTCACGTGTTTAACCGCCTGCGGCAAAATCATCGCTGGTGGATGGCACCAACAGCCTCCACGCTGTTTGGTAACGTAAGCGATACGCTGGCCTTCTTCTTTATCGCTTTCTGGCGTAGCCCGGATGCGTTTATGGCTGAACACTGGATGGAAATCGCACTGGTGGACTACTGCTTCAAGGTGCTTATCAGCATTGTGTTCTTCCTGCCGATGTACGGCGTATTGCTGAATATGCTGCTGAAAAGGCTGGCAGATAAATCTGAAATCTCTGCATTGCAGGCAGGTTAAGGGTTCGCTTTAACAGTTGTGATAAGATGCTCGAATGAGCCGTTATGGCCGTTTATCGAAAGGAAGAAGTCAATGCGCAATCTGGTTAAATATGTCGGGATTGGCCTGCTGGTTGTGGGCCTTGCCGCCTGTGATAACAGCGACACGAAAGCACCTGCTCAAGGCGCGTCAGCAGAAAGTAATGCGGCCGGGCAGCCGGTAAGCCTTCTGGATGGCAAGCTGAGTTTCTCTCTGCCAGCAGATATGACCGATCAGAGCGGTAAGCTGGGTACGCAGGCGAACAATATGCACGTTTACTCCGACGCGACCGGGCAGAAAGCCGTGATTGTGATTGTGGGCGATGACACCAGCGAAGACCTGGGCGTTCTGTCCAAACGTCTGGAAGATCAGCAGCGCAGCCGTGATCCGCAGTTGCAGGTTGTGACCAACAAGTCCATTGAGCTGAAAGGCCACGCCATGCAACAGCTGGACAGCATCATCTCTGCAAAAGGCCAGACCGCTTACTCTTCTGTGGTGCTTGGCAAGGTCGACAACAAACTGCTGACCCTGCAAATCACCCTGCCAGCAGACGATCAGCAGAAAGCGCAGACCACCGCTGAAAACATCATTAACACCATCGTAATTCAGTAATTCCTCACGATGATGACGTGGCCTCCGAAGCTTGCTCCGGGGGCCATTTTTTTAGCCTCCACGTCAGCAACAACGCCACCGCCACCAGCCCCGCCGCCGCAAGGTAAATAACCGGCACGCCTGCCCACGCCATCACCAGCCCCGCCAGTGGCCCGGTAATGCCTAACGACATATCCATAAACACCGTATAGGTCGCCAGTGCCGCCCCCTGGTTTTGCTGTGGCACAGCCTTCACTGCCACCACTCCCAGCGCCGGGAACACCAGCGAGAAGCCTGCACCCGCCAGGAATACGCCAATTTTTGCCATCCACGGCGCCGCGGCAATCCCGGTCAGCAGCAGCCCGACAATCTCCACGCTAAAACAGATCATCGCCACATTCAGCCCGCCCAGGCGGTTGATGCCGTTCGGAAACAGCAGGCGCGTCCCCACAAATGCGCAGCTAAACAGGGTTAACGCGAATGCGGCCCCGTCCCACCCTTTTGCGTCGTAGAACAAGGTTATAAAGGTCGCGATGACGCCAAAACCCGCCGAGGCCAGTGCCAGCGCCATGCCATAAGGCCACACGCGGCCAAGCACCGCACGAAACGGCATCGGCTTACCTTTGCTGGCTTTTACTTTCGGGCGCGGCAGAGCAAACAAAATCGCCAGCAGCGCGACCGCCATAATGGTCAACGCCAGCCCGTTTAGCCCCGCGAATGAAAAACAGACCACGCCCAGCGGCGCGCCGATTGCCATCGCCCCGTAGGTGACAATGCCATTCCACGATATCACTCGCCCAATGTGAGGGGCACCCACAACGCCCACGCCCCACAGCGTTGACCCTGTTCCGGCCAGGCTTTGCCCGATACCGAGGATCACGCGTCCCAGGCACAGCAGCACCAGGCTCACTATCGGCCAGCCGCTGCTCAACCCGGCCATCAGGTAACTCAACCCGCTGAGGAAACAGCCGCACAGCCCCAGGACCACAATGCTTTTTGGCCCAAACAGATCGGCATAACGCCCCGCATGAGGGCGGCTGAGCAGCGTCGCGAAGTATTGCAGGCTAATCACCAGCCCCGCCCAGAATGCGCTAAATCCCATGACATCATGGACATAGCCAGGCAAGACCGCCAACGGCAGGCCAATGGTCAGGTAACTGGCAAAGTTAAAAATAACGACAGAAACAATACGCAGATTAAGGCGTAATCCGCTAAGTGCCGGTTCGGCGGCAGGTTCGGGCATGGGGTTCTACCTGGATTTTTACAACAGTGTTTCACTATTACCACGATGGGTTAAGAAAAGCAGCAGTGACTTTCAGATTAACGGCGTCAGACGAAGCGTAACTCGCGCACTACACTTAACAGGCTCCCGGCAAAAGGAATCCGTATGACATCCATCCAGCCCGACAAGACAGGTCTGCATATTTTGTTAAAGCTCGCCAGCCTGGTGGTTATCCTTGCGGGTATCCATGCGGCGGCAGATATCATCGTTCAGCTCCTGCTGGCCCTCTTTTTTGCCATCGTGCTGAATCCGCTGGTGACCTGGTTTATCCGCCGTGGCGTGTCGCGACCCGTGGCGATAACGATTGTGGTTATCGTTATGCTGATTGTGCTTACCGCGCTGGTGGGCGTGCTTGCCGCCTCGGTGAATGAATTTTCCACCCTGCTGCCAAAATACAACAAAGAGCTCACCCGCAAGGTCCTGCAACTACAGGATTCGCTCCCGTTCCTGCACATCCACATGTCCCCGGAGCGAATGCTGCAACGGATGGATTCAGAAAAGCTCATGACCTGGGCAACAACCCTGATGACGCAGCTTTCCGGCGCGATGGCCAGCGTGTTGCTGCTGGTGATGACGGTGGTATTCATGCTCTTTGAGGTGCGCCATGTGCCTTATAAGCTGCGCTTTGCACTGAATAATCCACAAATCCATATTGCCGGCCTTCATCGCGCGCTGAAAGGGGTGTCTCACTATCTGGCGCTGAAAACCTTGCTGAGCCTGTGGACCGGGGTGATTGTCTGGCTCGGGCTGGAGCTGCTGGACATCCAGTTCGCGCTAATGTGGGGTGTGCTGGCTTTCCTGCTGAATTATGTGCCGAACATCGGGGCCGTGATTTCCGCCGTACCGCCAATGATTCAGGCATTTTTATTTAATGGCCTGTACGAATGCATGTTGGTAGGCGCGCTGTTTCTGGTGGTGCATATGCTTATCGGCAATATTGTCGAGCCACGCATGATGGGGCACCGCCTCGGGATGTCAACACTGGTGGTCTTTTTATCATTGCTGATCTGGGGATGGTTGCTCGGGCCGGTGGGAATGCTGCTTTCAGTGCCGCTCACCAGCGTGTGTAAAATCTGGATGGAGACAACCAAAGGTGGCAGCAAACTGGCCATTCTGCTCGGACCAGGGCGCCCCAAAAGCCGATTACCGGGGTAATTCCGTATCCCGGTTAGCTATTATCAGGAGCATTGGATTATAGTATTGGTTTCGCCGCGCAACTTTGCGGTTACTTCTGCTTCGACTTAAGGCCCGACGTTATATGTACCAGGTTTTTCTGGGAAAGATCTCCTCGCTGAGCACCGACCGCTGGGCACAAGCTCTTGCCCTGCACGCCCCTACGGGCGAGCAGCGCGACCGCTGGCTGGCTGGCCGCGGGTTGCTTTCCCGCCTGTTTGCACCACAACCTTTGCCGGAAATTGTCTATAGCGAACAGGGAAAACCAGGCTTTGCTGACGACTATCCGCTGTGGTTTAGCATCAGCCATTGTGATGACGATATCGCCCTGATTGTCAGTGATGAAGGTGATGTAGGTTGTTCACTGGAACACATACGCCCGCAGGATAACTGGCGTACGCTGGCAAATGCGGTCTTCAGTAATGCCGAACATGATGAAATGGAAAACGAGAAACCAGAGAGTCAGCTTGCCGTGTTCTGGCGTATCTGGACGCGTAAAGGCGCCATCATCAAACAGCGTGGCGCGCACTCCTGGCAAATAGTGAGTATCGACAGTGCTGCCAGCACCCTCCATACGGTAAGCCACTGCCAGGTCGACTCCCTGAGCCTTGCCGTGTGCACGACCACACCCTTTGGCCTTACGACGGCTCTGATCCATTCGGCCGACGACGCGTCGGCAGAAAAATGGTCAGCACTCCCAGAATAATAAATCCGACCCCCGCCAGCCCGTGCCAGGAGAAGGTTTCTCCCCAGCCGGGCAGCAGAATAGCTGCGCCCCACACCAGGATGTAGCTGAGACTCAGCAAGGCATAGGCTTTGCTGAGCGCCAGACGATGCAGCGCCAGATACCAACACCCCATTGAAGCCACATAACCCATCAGCCCGAGCATCAGCGACCCGGTACCCGGTGCAAAATGCCACAGCGCGATGAGAAACGAAAAATCCTCGCCAACCGGCGGGAGTGTGACCATGGCGTAGCGTAACAACAGCTGTGCGATGCTGACTAACGCCACGCTACACAACGCCCAGAATGCGCCTTTCACAGGCTCCCTCCCAACAGGATGATCCCAACCATGATGAACCCTACGCCGAGCCAGTGGTGCGCCGCGACGCTCTCACGCCAGAACGTTTTTGCCGCCAGCGTCACCCAGACAAAGTTCAGGCTCAGCATCGGGTAAGCAATCCCTACAGGAAGGCGTTGCAGCACCACCAGCCAGACCAGCATTCCGAAGCCCAGCGCCAGCAACGCCAGGCCGAGCCAGAGGACGATATGCGCGCCACGCCGCCCGGATTTCGCCGGGCGGGTGGCCTGCTTCTGGCACAGCTGTCCTGCGCAGCTCAGCAGGCTAGCCAGTACCAGCCAGAACCAGGTCATCATTGCGGCAGATACTGCAAGTAAGCCAGACGCCCCTGAATATACAGGCTGTCCGGTTTTGGCAGCTTCAGGCGCTCAAGATCGTCGTTTTTCGACAACAGGATCACCATCGAGATCCGCCCCTGCTGGCGATGTTCTTCCAGCCATTGCGGAAAATCGTCTTTGCCGACAAACCGGTCTTTCACATCCGGGTAGTCCAGCCCATAACGTAACTCACCGCTCTGACCATACAGAACGATATCGTTACGCTTGAGCTCCCATGCCAGGCCAGACGCGACGCCCACGTTGTTCGCCAGAACGAAACGGCTGTCCTGAAGCGGCTCACGTACGGTGTCCACCAGCGACTGCGGCTGTTTTGAATCCACCACCAGATTCGGGATAGCAAAGCCAATCAGCAGCGTCAGGCCAAGCGGACACAGTGCCGCCAGCCACCAGCGCTGCTGACTCTGACGCAGGGTAAACCAGCCCACAGCGGCCCAGATCAGGAAAGCCACCACCGCGCAGAAGACTTTGTACAGCTCAACGGACGTCCAGACCGGGTGTTTTGACAACCCCCACGGGGAAACCACCAGCGCCGCCACCACGCCGATCGCACCAAACGCCAGGTTGATCCACCCGTTGATGCGCAGCACTTTGCCGCTCTTTTCCGCCACGGTGCAGGCGTAATGCGCCATCAGCATCGCCAGCGGTGCAAAGCACGGCAGGATATAGGTCGGCAGCTTCCCTTTGGCGATACTGAAGAACACCAGAGGCATAACCACCCAACCGAGCAGGTACAATCCGCCACCTTCGTCCTGTCGGCCACGCCAGCCCTGACGCAGGGCACCAGGCAACAAGGCCAGCCACGGCAGGCTTCCGGCAATCAGGAACGGAATGTAATACCAGAATGGCGCTTTGTGTTGGGCATCGCTCTGCGCAAAGCGCTGAATATGTTCAACCCAGAAGAAGTAGCGCCAGAAGTCCGGCTCACGGTGGGCAATTGCTAGCCCCCAGGGCAGAACAATAAGCACACAGCTGAGGATGGCCAGCCAGCCAAACAGCAGCACCTCTTTCCAGCGTTTCTGGGCAATCACCCACGGCAGCACGCCAATCACCGGCACAGCAAGCGCCAGGAACCCTTTGGTCATCACCCCCATGCCACAGGCAAGCCCAAGCAGCACGTAGCCGCCCGCTTTACCGGCGAAGGTTTTCGCCTGCGCTGCCAGCCAGAAGCTGCACATTGCCGACACCAGCCAGAGTGTGATAATCGGATCCAGCACCGCATACGTACCGATGCCATACACCAGGAAGAGGGGTAAGAAGATAACGCCCGAAAGCAAGGCGACGCGTTTATCGCGCCAGATGCGCCATGCCAGCCAGATCACCATCAGCGCCGCCAGCCCGGTGGAGAATATCGCTCCCGCGCGCACGGCAAAGTTGGTATGGCCAAACAGCATCTGCCCGATACTGTTAACCCAGTATCCGGCTATCGGTTTTTCAAAGTAGCGAAGTCCCAGGAAGTGAGGGACGACCCAGTCCCCTGATGCCAGCATTTCACGGCTAATTTCCGCGTAGCGCGTCTCATCAGGCTGCCATAACAGGCGAATATCGACGGGAATAAGGTAGTAAATGACAAACAGTGCGAAAAGCGCAAAGCCATAACGGGCTGCTTTCATGATACCGGGCTCACGGTTTGTTGATAGCCAAGCCAGCCTTCCCGGCCAGCCATTTCTTTACGAACAATTTTGCCTACAGGCAATGTACTGAGGTCGTCAGGCAGCAGTTCGCTGAGTGGGCAAAACTGAATACCTTCCTCTGCGGCCATCGTCAGCAGCGCATCAAAATCATGCTGATACGCAATCCCTTCCACTTCGGCGTGGATGGTATACACCGGCGTACCGGTATCACGATGAATGCAGTCCAGAATGTAACGGTTAAAGCCCTCGGCAGTCACCTCGCGCCCCACCACTTCATCCCAGGTCGGAAGCGTTACCGGAATCTGCACGGTGCCGAACATGTTTTCACCCAGCTGCGGTAAAAACGGTCCGCTGCCGCGACAGTCGCTGTTATAGCGAAACGCGAATGGCTGTTTAGCTTTCACCACGCGCTGATCCGCCCGCCAGCCTGCCACCGCAGAGCACTGCACCGGTTTACAGGTAATGGCTTCCAGCTCCATCATGCCGCGTTCAACCTCACGGCCCAGACGCGGAATATCCCACACCCCAGCCCAGGCCTGCCACGCATGATGATCCCAGGCATGTAGCCCCACCTCATGCAAACGCGATGCTTCGCGGATAATGTCTTCATTACCCGCGCCGATGCGCCTGCCAGGCCAGGCGGTGCCGGCCAGCAAAATATCCCAGCCGTAGAGCGATGCTGCGCGTGAGCGCAGCATTTTGAACAGGAACGCCGGTTTAATCAGACGCCATAAATGGCGTCCCATGTTATCCGGCCCCACGCTGAAGAAGATACTGGAGCGCACATCATGCTTGCCCAGTAACTCCAGCAGTTTGGGCACGCCGTCACGCGTGCCACGGAAGGTGTCGACGTCTATACGTAAGCCGACTTTTTTCATGATGTCTGTTCCGACAGCTCCACAGTGCGCAGGAAGAAATCGAGCGTTTCATCGATGGTCTGTTCCATCTTCACTTCCGGCGTCCAGTTCAGGCAGCGCTTAGCGTTACGGATGCTTGGCTTACGGTGCTCAACGTCCTGATAGCCTTTACCGTAGTAGCTGCTGCTTTCCACTTCACGGAAGCCCGCAAACGGCGGGAACTGGTCACGCAGTGGGTGGCGCTCGAAGCTTGCCAGCAGCATCTCAGCCAGTTCACGAATGCTGGCTTCGTTTTCCGGGTTACCGATGTTGATGATTTCACCGTTGCAGCGGCCATCTTTGTTTTCGATGATGCGGAACAGCGCTTCGATACCGTCAGAGATATCGGTAAAGCAACGCTTCTGTTTACCGCCTTCGATCAGTTTGATTGGAGAGCCTTCGACCAGGTTCAGGATCAGCTGAGTGATCGCACGCGAGCTACCGATGCGCGCGGCATTCAGGTTATCCAGACGTGGCCCCATCCAGTTGAACGGACGGAACAGGGTAAAGCGCAGGCCTTCTTTCTCGCCGTATGCCCAAATCACGCGGTCCAGCAGCTGTTTGGACACAGAGTAGATCCAGCGTTGCTTGTTGATTGGGCCAACCACCAGGTTAGAGGTATCTTCGTCGAAGTTTTTGTCCGTACACATGCCATACACTTCAGACGTGGACGGGAAGATGATGCGCTTATCGTATTTCACGCAGTCGCGGATGATCTTCAGGTTCTCTTCGAAGTCCAGCTCGAACACGCGCAGCGGGTTACGGGTGTATTCAATCGGAGTCGCGATCGCCACCAGCGGCAGCACCACATCACATTTCTTGATGTGGTATTCGATCCATTCGGAATGGATGCTGATATCCCCTTCAACGAAGTGGAAGCGCGGGTTGGTCAGGAAACGGCTGATCGCATCAGAGCCGATATCCAGGCCATAGATTTCATAGTTGTCGTCTTTCAGCAAACGTTCGGTCAGGTGGTTACCGATAAAGCCGTTTACACCGAGGATCAGCACGCGGGTGCGGCGTTTGATGGCTACAACCGGTGCGCTGGTGATAATTGCGCCCGCAACCAGACCCAGGGATTGCGCCAGCTGCGCGCCCTGAACGTATACGCCGTTGTCATTTTGACCGGTCAGAATTTCCAGCGCCTGCTCGCCGCAGCTCACCACCAGTGGGGAAACAGAGACAACCGTGCCCGGTTTTGCTGCCGGAATGTCGTCACGTACGCGAGATTTCCAGACAATAAATTTGCTTACGCCCGCGAAGCTGTACGCGCCCGGCCACGGGTCAGTGACCGCACGCACCAGGTTGTGCAGCTGACGCGCAGGTTTCGCCCAGTCCAGACGGCCATCTTCCGGGTTACGACGGCCAAAGCAACTTGCTTTGCTCTCATCCTGCGCGGTCTCTTTAAAGGAGCCCTGCTGGATGGAAGGCAGCACATCGCGCAGCAGGTTTTGCGCAGCGCCACACAGTTTGTGATGCAGTTGCAGCGCGGTTTCATCGGCTTCGATAGCCACTTTCTGCTGAGCCACGATATCGCCCGCATCAGCGCGACGCACCATGCGATGCAGGGTCACGCCGGTTTCCGTTTCACCATTCACCAGCACCCAGTTCAGCGGCGCGCGGCCACGGTATGCTGGCAGCAGGGAGCCGTGCAGGTTAAACGCGCCTTTTGGCGCCAGGCTTAAGATGTCGTCGCTCAGCAGATTGCGATAATAGAAAGAGAAAATCACATCAGGAGAAAGCGCACGAATGCGGTCAACCCACAGCGGATGGTTTACATCATCAGGGGCATACACCGGGATGCCACGCTCTGCGGCAATACGCGCCACAGAACCAAAGAAGTTATTTTCTCCGGCAGCGTCCGGGTGAGTGAAGATTGCAGCAATATCATAACCCGCTTCCAGCAGGGCCAGCGTGCCCGTACACCCCATATCGTGATAGGCAAATACAACAGCTTTCATGGGTGAATTTCCTCTTGAGATGCTTTGTGTTCCTGACGGACAACACGTTGAATAAAGTAGCGCGGACGTGCGCGAACATCGTTATAAATACGGCCGATGTACTCACCGAGTAAGCCCATCCCAACAAACTGGGCACCGATGAACATGAACAATACGGCAAACAGCATAAAGACCCCTTCCGCCGCCCACTGAGGGCCGAAGATCAGTCGCAACGCGACCAGCAGAACGGAAATCGCAAACCCGGCCAGCGCGATAACGCTGCCGAAAACGCTTAACAAACGCAGCGGCGTGGTGGTCAGACAGGTGATCAGGTCATACATCAGGTTAATCAGACGCATAAAGCTGTACTTCGATTCCCCGTGCTCGCGCTCTGCGTGCAGTACCGGAATTTCAGTCGCTCTGCGGGCAAAAGTATTGGCAAGAATAGGAATAAACGTACTGCGCTCGTGGCAGTGCAGCATGGCGTCAACGATATGGCGGCGGTAGGCACGCAACATGCAGCCGTAATCGCCCATGGCTTTACCCGTGGTGCGCTGGATAAGGCGGTTAATGGTGCGCGACGCCAGCTTGCGGAACAGGCTGTCCTGGCGGTTCTGACGAACAGTGCCGACCACGTCATAGCCTTCATCAGCTTTCGCTACCAGGCGCGGGATCTCTTCCGGCGGGTTTTGCAGATCGGCATCCAGCGTGATGATCAGGTCGCCCGTCACATGGCTAAAGCCGGCCATAATGGCGGAGTGCTGACCGTAGTTACGGTTAAGCAACACGGCAACGATGTGGCTTCCCTCAACCTCAGCGGCATCGGTGAGCATCTGGGCAGAATTGTCGCTGCTGCCATCATCTACCAGCAGAATTTCGTAGGCCTTGCCCATGGTGTCACAGGCTGTCGTGGTACGGCGGATAAGTTCAGGCAGACTCTCCTGTTCGTTGTAAACCGGGATAACGACTGAAACTTTTTGTACAGGTGGTGCGCTGAACATATCAATTTCCTGCTAGCTGATGGAGCGCGGTAATGACGCGGGTTGCGTCGTCATGCGTCATATCCGGGAAAAGAGGGAGTGAACAAATACGCGCGCTGTTCCATTCGGAGTTCGGGAGCGATACCTCAGGGAAACGCTCGCGATAGTATTTTTGCGTATGGGCAGCACGGAAATGCAGGCCAGTACCAATGCCTTTTGCTTTCAGCGCGTCCATTAACGCATCACGTGAGATCCCACAGCGGGCTTCATCAACGCGAATGATAAACAGATGCCATGCATGGACATGCGGCCAGGCCGGAATACGCAGCGGCTCGAAAGGCGTATCCGCCAGCTCTGTCAAATAACGTTCAGCGATTTCGCGACGGCGCGCGTTGGCTTCGCTCAATTTACCCAGCTGGACCAGCGCCAGCGCGGCATTGATATCCGCGAGGTTGTATTTATACCCCGGGGAGATAACTTCCGCCTGCGGCGCACGGCCGTGAGTCTGGCGGTCATAGGCATCAACACCGAGCCCGTGGAACTTGAGGCTGCGAATGCGTTGCGCCAGTTGTTCGTCATCCGTCACCACTAATCCGCCTTCCGCGCAGGTCATGTTCTTGATTGCGTGGAAAGAGAAGATGGCAGTGCCTTGCCAGCCAACATGGCGATTTTTGTAGTAAGTGCCTGCTGCGTGGGCAGCATCTTCAATCACAGGGATACCGTGGCGCTCGCTTATCGCGCGAATCGCATCGATATCAAAAGGCGCACCCGCATAATGCACGGGGATGATAGCTTTGGTGCGTGGGGTAATCGCGGCTTCGATGGCTTCAGGCGTTACCATCAGCGTGTCTTTGTCGACATCGATCATCACGGGTGTTGCGCCCAGCAGCACAATCATATTGAGGGTCGACACCCAGGTTAAAGAAGGGGTAATGACTTCATCACCAGGACCAATGCCCATCGCCATCAGCGTGACGTGCATCCCAGCCGTTGCAGAGCAAACCGCAATTGCATGGCGATTCCCCGTCAGCTTACAAAATGCTTCTTCAAGCTCCTGATTTTTCGGCCCTGTGGTGATCCAGCCCGACATCAAAACGTCCTGAAGCGCCGCAATTTCCTCAGCGCCCATCGACGGTCGCGAAAAAGGCAGAAAATCACTCATTATTAATTTCCTTGCTGTATTAAAGGCGTCATCTTTTACTGCGCTGTCGTAATGGGCAGCTCAATGGGATCATGCAAGATAGATTTTAAATAAAGACCAAATAAAATTTAGTCGTTGCTTCACTTATGTCAACAAACCATCAACTAAGGCAAAGTAGTCTTCTTTTCTTAGGAAAAAATTAAGACACAGCAAAATTACAATGAGACGAGCAAGAAGGGGGAGTGAAAAAACCGTTTATCAACAGCAAGATAGATGAACTCTCTGTTTTTTTAATTTTTTTGTGATTATGCTCACGACAAATTACGGTTTTATTTCACTTGATTGCAGTGAAAATAATAAGAAAAGTAAATGAAATCTCAACCAAAATAAAAATCCCGGGTATTTCGCCTGAAAGACGAAATCACCCGGGAACTTTTTAAATAAGTGAATTGTCGCGCTTAGTTAAGATTAGCAGGAAAATCATCCGGCAATTCACTGGCAGCACAGGCAATCACCGAATCATTGTTTGCACCACAGTCCCGTACAAAGGTAATGGTCGCAAACTCATCAATCACTTCAGTAGGATACGCCGGCCCCTGGTCACGGTATGTATTCATCAGTGGGATATGATCATTCTGGAAACAGACCGTTTTTTCCGGGTTATTCATCACCCAGCGCGGGAAGAAAATTGTACCGTGGAAGAGTTTGTCGCCCAGATTCACAATCAGGCTAACATCCGTGCCGGTAGGTTCAGTCCAGGAGATTTTATAAATACTCTCCCCCACCCTCACGATATACGCCTGCTGGTCTTTGACCCAACGGTTCGCCACAATGCCGCTGTGAATGCGGTAATCCAGCGTGGTGTCATTTTTCACGTAGATCTCATAGTTCCAGCCATTGTCGTAGGTGTAGACCAGGTGTTTACCCACAAAGCCGCTCAAATCATGTTTGTCGAAGGTGCTCATAATGTGTCTCCTCTGTTTTGATGAGACGATCGTACCCCTTCAAAAAATGAATGAATAACGCTATGTTTGAATCAAATTCATTTAAATTTTAGATACGTTATGCACAAGACAACGCTGGAACAGTGGTCGTTACTGGAGAAGGTGGTAGAGCTTGGTAGCTTTGCCAGAGCGGCAGAAGAGACGGCCCGCAGCCAGTCCTCCGTGAGTTATAACCTGTCTTTATTGCAGGAGCGACTGGGCGTCGCGCTTCTGGCGCCGGAAGGTCGACGCGCGGTATTAACCCCTGCCGGAGAATTGCTTCTCAACCAGGTAAAACCCCTGCTCAAGGCCTTTTCATATGTTGAAACACGAGCCGCAACGCTGCGCAACGGGGTGCGCACGCGGCTGGACCTGGTCGTGGACAACATTTTTCCGCGCCGCCGCCTGTTCGCCATTTTGCGCCAGTTCCAGCAAATGTACCCGCAGACACAGGTACGGCTGACGGAAGTGCTGGAAAATGCCAGCTCAGATATCGTCAATAATGAAGCCGATGTCATGGTGTTAACCCGCCGTCAGGACATCACCGGGCTTGGCGAATGGTTGATGAACATTGATTTTGTTGCCGTCGCCCATCGCGATCACCCCTTATTTGCGCTCAATACACCGTTAAATGACGAGATGCTGCGTCCGTGGCCATTAATTCATATTGCAGATAACCAGCCTGCCGCCAGCGCTGCCGGAGAGTCTTGGACATTTTCGACCATCGATGCCGCGATTGAGGCCGTGATGTATCAGGTGGGCTATGGCTGGCTGCCGGAAGAACGCATTCAGACCCAGCTTGAACAGGGCGTGCTTAAAATACTGCCGCTGAGCCACGGCACGCGCCGTGCCACGCCTCTGCATCTGATCGTGAAGCGTGCCCTGACGCCGCTGGACGAACAGGTTGAAACACTACTGCGCCTTTTTAGCCAACTCCGGTAACCCCCAACTGCTACGCTTTAAGGTCTGAACTTTGAAAACCACAAGGAGCAGACAATGAAAATTGATTTTACGGGGAAAGTTGCGCTGGTTACGGCCTCCACGGGCGGCATTGGTTTTGCCATTGCCAAAGGGCTGGCCGAAGGCGGTGCAGAAGTGATCATCAACGGGCGTAGCACCGAATCGGTCAATAACGGCATTCAGCAATTACAGCAGGCTGTGCCGGGTGTTCAGGTGCGGGCTGCCATTGCCGACCTCAGCGCCCCTGAAGGGGTTGAGTCGCTGCTGAAAGTCGCATCCAGTGTCGATATTCTGGTCAACAACGCCGGGATTTACGGCCCGCTGGATTTTTACGACACCGACGATGCCACCTGGGAGCGCTACTGGCAAACCAACGTGATGTCAGGTGTACGGCTCTCCCGCGCCCTGCTGCCGGGTATGGTGCAAAAAGGCTGGGGTCGCGTGGTCTTCATTTCATCGGAATCGGCCTGCAATATTCCGGCCGATATGATCCACTACGGCGTGACCAAAACCGCGCAACTCTCACTGGCTCGCGGCCTGGCGAAATTCGTGGCGGGAAGTGGCGTGACGGTGAACAGCGTGCTGCCAGGGCCAACGATCTCCGATGGCTTTGCTGAAATGATGAAAGACGAAATCGAAAGGACCGGCAAATCGCTGGAACAGCTGGCGAAAGAGTTTGTGATGGCCAACCGCCCCAGCTCGGTTATCCAGCGCGCCGCATCGGTTGAAGAGGTGGCCAATATGGTGGTGTATGTCTGTTCAACGCAGGCCTCCGCCACCTCCGGCGCGGCATTGCGCGTAGATGGCGGCGTGGTGGACGATATAATCTGACCTGCTCAGGCCGGACTGCCTGCTACCCGGCGGGCAGTAATAAAGTGCTCTTGCCAGTAGTTGTCGGTCAAGGTTGAAACCGTGACACCCTGGCTGCTCGAAGCATGAATGAACAGGCTGTCACCGATATAGACGCCAACATGCTTACGGGTCGGCCCGGTCTGGAAGAACACCAAATCCCCGGCTTTTAAGCGATATTGCGCCACCTGTACGCCACGATGGATCTGCTCGCCCGTGGTGCGCGGCAGGTCAAGGTGCGCCGCATCGCTGAACAGATGTTGCATCAGCGCCGAGCAATCCACCCCGTGATGCGTGGTGCCGCCCCACTGATAGTGAGTCCCTTTCCACTTCTGATATTGATCAAGAATACGTGAGCGCAGCGGGCCCGTTTCCTGATGCACCAGCGCAGCTTTCGCCGGAGAGGTCGCCAGCTCGCTGTTCATGGATAACATCGACGCGGGCAGCTGAAAACTAAAGGCAGAAAATGAAGCAAAACTTAACGAGAGTATTGAAATAAGCGATCTAAGAGTCATATCAAGAAAGAAGTAGTGAGTGAATTTTTCCTTACGTGTGGAGGCCAATGTTCCCCCGAAATATCTTTCGATGTGGCGATAATATCGACAGTTCACTTTTTACCCAATCTTTATCGGGGCCAGAATTGGACTCACTTTCAGGTCGCAAGATTGATAAAAAAATGCACGTTACAGAAGGACTGACGGGGTAAAGCAGGTAAACTAATGAGCAGAATGTGTATTTCAGCTAAGACGTATTTATGACCAATATGATTGCCGACGAGACAGTGGCCAAGTCCAACGTGCTCTCTGTCTTTGATTTCGATGGAACATTGACGCACCACGACAGCTTTATCCCTTTCCTGCGTTTTGCCTTCGGTAAACGTTACTTTGCGGGGCGTTTGGTGCGTATGGCGTTGCCGACGCTCCACTGCGTGCGCCGCAAGCTGACGCGCGATGAGCTGAAAGAAGTGCTGATCAAAACTTTCCTGACCGGCGTAGATGAACACTGGCTGCGCCAGCAGGCTGAAGCGTTTTGCGAGAAATACTGGACGAAGCTGATGCGCCCGGCGGGTGTGCTGGCGGTTGCCGCAGAGGTCAATTCTGGTGCAGAGGTGACTATCTGTTCAGCCTCTCCGGCGCTGGTATTGCAGCCATGGGCCGATAAGCTCGGCATTAAGCTTATCGGGACACAGCTTGAAGTGAAAAACGGCAAGCTGACCGGACGGATCACCGGTAACAACTGCCGCTGTGCGCAGAAGGTCGCCAGACTGGAAAAAGTGTATGGCAATCTGAACGATTACCATCTGCGCGCCTGGGGTGACACGCGTGGTGACCACGAACTGTTGGCGGCGGCGCAAGATCCGCACTGGCGACACTTCCACCATCCGCGCAAGCGCCGGAATTCACCGATTAAGGGTTAGTGCACTCAGGTGCCCTCACTCCGGCCCTCTCCCACAGGGAGAGGGAGCAAACAGGACATCAGGCCTCACGTTTGCCTGGGAACATCACGCTCGCAATAATCCCCAACGCTAACACCCCTAACACCACAAACAGGCTGGCGGTTGCGCCAATGCTGTAACCGTGGTGCCAGAAGTGATCGGTGGCATTAAGGCCCAGCTTAAACGCGACAAAGAACAGCAGCAGGACCACCGCTTTTTCCAGATGCACCAGGTACTGTTTCAGCGCTTCCAGCACAAAATAGAGCGTACGCAGACCGAGGATAGCGAACATCATCGCACTGTAGATGATGAGCGGTTCACGGCTGACGGCGATAATCGCCGGGACCGAGTCAAACGCGAACATCACATCAGACAACTCCACAACCGCCACGCAGAGCAGCAGTGGTGTTGCGTAACGTTTCGCCTTCTTCACGCGCCCGACCATGACATCCTGGTTTTCCGGCTTTTCAAGCTCGGCATCCACCTCTTTCTGGGTCAGGATAAACGCATTGCTGCTGATTTTCGGCCAGACCGGATAAAAGCGTTTCACCAGACGGTAGGCCAGATGACCGGAGTAATCTTCAACCTCATCACTCTCTTCATTACGTCTGAGCATCATCAGTGCCGTCCAGCCAACGACCAGCGCAAAGATGACCTCAACGTAGGGCCCCAGACTCAGCAGGCTGGTCCCAATGGCGACGAAAATACCGCGGAAAACAATCGCCCCCAGCACGCCCCAGTAAAGCACGCGGTGGCGGTACTTATCCGGCACCCCGAACCAGGCAAAAATTGCCATCATGACAAACAAGTTATCGACCGACAGCACCTCTTCCAGCGCATAACCGGTCAGAAACAGGCTCGCCATCTCCGCGCCATGATGCACATAGAGGAACCCGGCGAACGCCATCGCCATCAGGACCCAGAAAATAGACCACATGGCGGCGCTTTTCAGCGAGACAGGTTTATCGTGACGGTGCATGAAGAGGTCGATAAACATCGCCCCGACAGCCATCACGACAAAGACAACAACGGTTTCAGTCGGGAAACCGAGATGAGCAGAAGACATACACAACCCTTTTTGAAGACAAAACACTAACCATGCTGACTGGTTAAAACCAGAAGTAGAAAAGGGTGGGCTATTTATCAGCCTTTCACCCTCAAAGCCGCAGCTTAATCGGCCGCGCAAGGAAACGTACTTTACCTTACTACAAGGGGTAGGCGCATCTTTCGATTAGGCGCTCATGCCTCGGAGGCGCTGGAGCACGGCCACCAGCACCGCCACTGACCAGCCCACCATCAGGGCGCCCACCAGCCCTTCCAGCCCGCCAATCAACCGCCAGTGTTGCGGTAACGTCACATCGCCATATCCCACCGTAGCGTAGCTCACCAGCGAAAAGTAGAAGCTGGTGTTCCAGTCCTTAAACGCATCTATCACAAAATAAAAAGCGGCAAATAACCCAGCTTCGAGAAGGTGGGCGAAAATCATTGAAATCACAATGCCGACATTGCGCAGCACAACACGCACCGCGGAATCGACTTCCAGGTTTATGAATTTTAAAACGCAAAACATCCACAGCGAATGGATGACCACAGTAAGCGTGAGCAAAATAATGATGCTGAGTAGCTGCATGGAAAGGGCTCGGACTGAGAAAGAGAAGATTGCCCCGCTGAACGCGCCGGGGCACCTGAAATTGCTTTTCTGAGTCGAAGCTTAGTGGAAAGCCGGGGAAATGTTGGTGCAATAATTGCGTAGGGTGATTATTTCTCTGCCAGAGCCTGTGCGCACGCCCATGCGCTCGCCCAGGCCCACTGGAAGTTATACCCGCCAAGCCAGCCGGTAACGTCCATCACTTCACCAATAAAATAGAGACCCGGCACGTTACGCGCTTCCATGGTGCGCGAGGAAAGCCCATCGGTATCAACGCCGCCAAGCGTCACCTCTGCGGTACGGTAGCCTTCGGTACCGTTGGGCTGCACGCGCCAGTTTGTCAGGGTATCGACCAGCACCTGCTGATCGCGGCTGTTAAGCTGCTTAAGGGACACATCCGGCACCTGCCCTAACACCTGCAAACACTCAACCAGACGCTTCGGCAACTGCATCGCCAGCGTATTTTTCAGGCTTTGATTAGGATGTGCATTGCGCTGCTCGTCCAGGAAGCTTTCCAGGTTACAATCAGGCACCAGATTGACCGTCACAAACTCGCCCGGCAGCCAGTAGCTGGAGATCTGCAACACCGCCGGGCCGGAAAGCCCGCGATGGGTGAAGAGCAGGTTTTCACGAAATACTGTGCCATCTTCGGCAGTGATAACGGAGGGAACAGACACGCCAGAGAGCGTCTGAAGTTGTTCAAGTAACGGCTTATGTAGCGTAAACGGCACCAGCCCGGCGCGGGTAGGCAGTACCTTCAGGCCAAACTGTTCAGCAATTTTATAGCCAAACGGTGATGCCCCCAGCCCCGGCATCGACAGCCCACCGCTGGCAATCACCAGGTTATCCGCGCTGACGGTTTCCCCGTTCAGTTGCAGCGTATAGCCTTGCTCATCGCGCGATACTTCCAGCACTTCCGTACGCAGGCGCGTCACCACAGCACCTTTTTCGCACTCGGCCACCAGCATATCGACAATCTGCTGAGCGGAATCGTCGCAGAACAGCTGCCCCAGCGTTTTTTCGTGCCAGGTGATGCCGTGTTTACCCACCAGATCGATAAAATCCCACTGGGTGTAGCGCGCCAGCGCAGATTTGCAAAAATGACGGTTTTGGCTCAAATACGCCGCGGGTTCGACGTACAAATTGGTAAAGTTGCAGCGGCCACCGCCAGACATCAGGATCTTGCGTCCGGGTTTTTTACCATTATCCAGCAGCAGTACCCGACGGCCCGCTTGCCCGGCCATTGCCGCACAAAACATACCCGCCGCACCGGCCCCAATCACAACGGCATCAAACCTTTCCACGTCAAAACCCTCTTCGTTAACTGCGCGGATTGTAAAGTTTCCGCTGTGGTCGCACCAGCGCAAATACGCCAGATATCAGTCATATATTTGAAATATAAAATATATTTCTTTACCTAAGCCCAACAAAGCCGAAGGAATATCAAAAAAAAGCTATATTTCACTTTGCCCGTTGCGCATTTGTCCTGGATAATGCGCCGCGTTCATGTCCTCAAAATGGCGTAACGTCCTATGCTACATTTGTTTGCTGGCCTGGATTTACATACCGGGCTTTTATTATTGCTTGCACTGGTTTTTGTTCTGTTTTACGAAGCAATCAACGGCTTCCACGACACTGCAAACGCAGTAGCAACGGTTATCTACACTCGCGCAATGCAGTCGCAACTTGCGGTTGTTATGGCGGCGGTATTTAACTTTTTTGGTGTCCTCCTGGGCGGACTGAGCGTTGCGTATGCCATCGTGCATATGTTGCCAACGGATCTGCTGCTTAACGTTAGTTCTGGCCATGGCCTTGCTATGGTGTTCTCAATGCTGCTTGCTGCAATTATCTGGAACCTCGGTACCTGGTATTTCGGCCTGCCTGCATCCAGTTCTCACACCCTCATCGGCGCGATTATCGGTATTGGGTTAACGAACGCCCTGATGACCGGTACATCGGTTGTTGATGCGCTGAACATCCCGAAAGTGATGGGGATTTTTGCCTCACTTATCGTCTCCCCTATCGTGGGTCTGGTGGTAGCAGGTGGATTGATTTTCATCCTGCGTCGTTACTGGAGCAATACCAAAAAACGCTCCCGTATTCACCTGACACCGGCAGAGCGTGAGAAGAAAGACGGCAAGAAAAAACCGCCATTCTGGACGCGTATTGCCCTGATCCTTTCCGCTATCGGCGTGGCCTTCTCACACGGCGCGAACGATGGTCAGAAAGGCATTGGTCTGGTGATGCTGGTACTGATTGGTGTTGCTCCGGCAGGCTTTGTGGTCAACATGAATGCTTCCGGTTACGAAATCACGCGTACCCGTGATGCCGTGAACAACGTCGAAATTTACTTCCAGCAGCACCCTGAGCTGCTGAAGCAAGCGACCGGTGTTGACCAGTTGATCCCTTCACCTGAAGCGGGCGCAACCACCGCACCTGGCGAGTTCCACTGCCACCCGGCAAATGCGATTAATGCGCTGGAACGTGCGAAAGGTATGCTGGGCGATATCGAAAGCTACGACAAACTCACCGTTGAGCAGCGTGGTCAGCTGCGCCGCATTATGCTTTGCATCTCTGATGTGACGGATAAAGTGGCGAAACAGCCTGGCACAAGCGCTGACGACCAGCGACTGCTGAAGAAACTGAAAGGCGATATGCTCAATACCATTGAGTACGCGCCAATCTGGATCATCATGGCGGTTGCGCTGGCACTGGGTATCGGTACGATGATTGGCTGGCGCCGTGTGGCGACAACAATCGGCGAGAAGATTGGTAAGAAAGGCATGACGTATGCGCAGGGTATGTCCGCGCA
This sequence comes from Enterobacter sp. Tr-810, assembly GCF_011752765.1. Classification (NCBI taxonomy): domain Bacteria; kingdom Pseudomonadati; phylum Pseudomonadota; class Gammaproteobacteria; order Enterobacterales; family Enterobacteriaceae; genus Enterobacter; species Enterobacter sp. Tr-810. The sequence goes on from NZ_VWWW01000009.1 coordinate 145,598, forward strand.
GATGACAGCGGCAGTTTCTATCGGTCTGGCGAGCTACACTGGGATGCCAGTGTCCACGACCCACGTACTTTCGTCCTCCGTGGCGGGTACCATGATTGTTGACGGTGGTGGTCTGCAACGCAAAACTGTGACCAACATTCTGATGGCCTGGGTGTTCACACTCCCGGCATCCATCCTGCTGTCTGGTGGTTTGTACTGGATTGCGCTGAAGCTGATTTAATTCGTTAAGCGCAACAAAAAAGCGGGCCAGGAAACTGGCCCGCTTTTTTTATGCTCAGTGCCAAATCATCAATGCAATCATACTGACCACGACCAGGCCACACAGGGCGCTGGTTAAAATGAACTGACGACGCAGGCGCTCACAGCGACGGATAAACTCTTCATCGTGATGATCGCGGTAGCGCTGGTAATAGATATACCCCACCAGACGCATCTGCTTGCTGGGCTGTCCATGCGAGGTGAAGAACCCTCCACCGTCCACATACTGATAAAGCAACGGATCGCAACCACGAAGTACCACTAACAGCGCACGTAACGATGAGAAGTAGCGCGCCATATTCACTATGCAAACTACGCATAACGCCCAAAACAATGCGACGGTGCTAATCATACATCCTCCCCGGCGTCCACCCACGAAGCAAGGCTCCTGAGCTACCGCACCCCAATGCCCTGACAGACAGTTCAGTGAAAGAATGACTCAAAAGTCGATCCGGTTCGCGTTTTAATATCCGAACGGCTCATTAAATAGTGTAGGAGATCCGTTAATTTTTTTGCCACAAGGTTAATCGTTATCAACACGAAGGCTTGAAAAATTTGTTGAACTGGGCCGTAATGAAAGCAATAGACGACGGCTTTCTCTTTTAGTCATCGATAACTTAAGGAAGGAGTAACACTATGGCTTACAAACACATTCTCATCGCGGTAGACCTCTCCCCAGAGAGCAAAGTGCTGGTTGATAAAGCGGTATCCATGGCGCGTCCCTATAACGCGAAAGTTTCTTTGATTCACGTTGATGTGAATTACTCCGATCTCTATACCGGTCTGATCGATGTGAATCTGGGTGATATGCAAAAGCGTATCTCCGAAGAGACTCACCATGCGCTGAGCGAGCTGTCTACCAATGCGGGCTACCCTATCACCGAAACCTTAAGCGGTAGCGGCGATCTGGGTCAGGTACTGGTTGATGCAATCAAGAAATACGATATGGACCTGGTGGTTTGCGGTCATCACCAGGACTTCTGGAGCAAGCTGATGTCTTCAGCGCGTCAGCTGATCAACACCGTTCACGTGGATATGCTGATTGTTCCACTGCGTGACGAAGAAGAAGAGTAAGTGCGTTAAATTCCCCTCACCCTAACCCTCTCCCAAAGGGAGAGGGGATAGATCGAGGACGTAGGCCGGGTAAGGCGAAGCCGCCACCCGGCTTTTTTTATTCCGGCGTACCTGAGTAGATATCAAACCGGTGCCCTTTGGTGGTCACCGCATTGGTCGTAGCAACATCCGCCAACGGTGGCGCATAGTCCGGGCGCTTCACCACCACACGCTTTGTCGCGAGCAGACGGGCAGGCTCCAGCAGACCATCAGCATCCAAATCCGGCCCCACCAGCGACTGAAACACACGCATCTCTTTTTTCACCAGCGCGCTTTTCTGCTTATGCGGGAACATCGGGTCAAGATAGACCACCTGCGGACGCGGCGTAATATCCGTCAGCGCCGTCAGGCTGGAGGCGTGAATAAGCTGCAAACGCTCCTGCAACCACGAGCCAATTTCCGGGTCTGCATAGCCACGGGTAAGCCCGTCGTCCAGCAACGCCGCCACAACCGGATTACGCTCCAGCATCCGCACACGACAGCCAACCGACGCCAGCACAAAAGCATCGCGCCCCAATCCCGCCGTGGCATCCACCACATCCGGCAGATAACTGCCTTTGATCCCGACCGCTTTAGCGACCGCTTCGCCACGACCACCGCCGAATTTGCGCCGGTGCGCCATGGCACCGCCCACGAAGTCGACAAAGATCCCACCAAGCTTCGGCTCGTCGCGTTTACGTAATTCCAGATGTTCTGGCGTCATCACCAGCGCCATCAGATTTTCGTCATCGTGCTCCAGTCCCCAGCGGGCGGCCAGAACAGATAAGGCGCCGTCTCCGGCGCCTGATTCATCTACTAAGCAGATCTTCACGTAACAATCAGCCTTTGATCCCGTAATGCTCGAGCATCGCATCCAGCTGCGGCTCACGGCCACGGAAGCGTTTGAACAGCACCATTGGCTCTTCAGAGCCGCCACGCGTCAGGATGTTATCCAGGAACGACTGGCCGGTTTCACGGTTGAAAATCCCTTCTTCTTCGAAGCGAGAGAAGGCATCTGCCGCCAGCACATCGGCCCACAGGTAGCTGTAGTAACCTGCCGCGTAACCACCCGCGAAGATATGGCTGAACGCGTGCGGGAAGCGACCCCAGGTTGGCCCAGGAATAACCGCGACCTGTTTTTTAATCTCGGCCAGGGTTTCGAGGATTTTCGCCCCTTGTTCCGGGCTGAACTCAGCGTGCAGGCGGAAGTCGAACAGGCCGAACTCCAGCTGACGCAGGATAAACATCGCCGCCTGATAATTCTTCGCCGCCAGCATTTTATCCAGCAGTGCTTTCGGCAGCGGTTCACCTGTTTCAAAGTGACCAGAGATGAACGCCAGCGCGTCCGGCTCCCAGCACCAGTTTTCCATAAACTGGCTTGGCAGCTCGACCGCATCCCACGGCACACCGCTGATACCGGCAACGCCAGCGGTTTCAATGCGGGTCAGCATATGGTGCAGGCCGTGACCGAACTCATGGAACAGGGTGATCACTTCGTCGTGAGTAAACAGCGCAGGTTTGCCATTCACCGGACGGTTAAAGTTACAGGTCAGGTAAGCGACCGGTTTTTGCAGAGAACCATCGGCTTTACGCATCTGGCCCACGCAGTCGTCCATCCATGCCCCACCGCGTTTGTTTTCACGCGCATAGAGATCCAGATAGAAGCTGCCGCGCAGTTCGTTCTTCTCGTCGTACAGCTCGAAGAAACGCACGTCCGGGTGCCAGACGTCGATATCAGTACGCTCTTTGGCGGTAATACCGTAGATACGTTTCACCACTTCGAACAGGCCGTTAACCGCTTTGTTTTCCGGGAAGTACGGGCGCAGCTGCTCATCGCTGATGCTGTAGAGATGCTGTTTCTGTTTTTCGCTGTAGTAAGCGATATCCCACGGCTGTAGCTCATCCACGCCGAATTCCGCTTTCGCGAAGGCGCGCAGCTGAGCCAGCTCTTTCTCGCCCTGTGGACGGGCGCGTTTTGCCAGGTCGGTTAAGAAATCCAGCACCTGCTGTGGGTTTTCCGCCATTTTGGTGGCGAGAGATTTGAAGGCATAGCTTTCAAAGCCCAGCAGTTGCGCCAGCTCGTGACGCAGGGCGAGGATTTCAGCCATCACCGGGCTGTTGTCCCATTTGCCCGCATTCGGGCCCTGATCGGACGCGCGGGTGCTGTACGCGCGGTACATCTCTTCACGCAGCGCCTGATTGTCGCAATAGGTCATTACCGGCAGGTAGCTTGGGATATCCAGCGTTAACAGGAAACCGTCCAGCTCTTTCGCTTCGGCCTGTGCTTTCGCTGCCGCCAGCGCGCTTTCCGGCATCCCGGCCAGCTCGGCTTCGTCGGTCACTTGTTTCGTCCAGCCCATCGTGGCATCCAGCACGTTGTTGCTGTACTGGTTGCCCAGCTCAGACAGACGCGCGGCAATTTCGCCATAGCGAGTCTGTTTCTCTTTTGGCAGACCAATACCGGACAGCTCAAAATCACGCAGCGCGTTATCCACGGATTTCTTCTGCGCGGTATTCAGTGACGCATAGTGATCGCCATCGCGCAAGTCGCGGTAGGCTTTGTACAGCCCTTCATGTTGACCCACCCAGGTGCTGTACTCAGAGAGCAGCGGCAGGGTTTGCTCATAGGCTTCGCGCAGCTCCTGGCTGTTTTTCACCGAATTCAGGTGACTCACCGGCGAAAAGATACGGCCGAGCACGTCATCCACTTCCGCCAGCGGCTGACACAGAGTTTCCCAGGTGTACGGCGCGCCTTGCGCCACCACGCTTTCTACCGCCGCACGGCAATTATCCAGCGACTGCGTAACGGCTGGAACCACATGCTCAGGGAGGATTTTAGAAAACGGCGGCAACGAAAAAGGCGTCAGTAATGGATTGGTCATAAGCGCTGTCCTGTTGAAGAAGATGAATGAAGCGCGCATCCGGCGCTGTGCATATTGGTTCAGTAATGGGGTTAAGTGTAGAGGATTTCAATGGTGTGAAGCGGGGAATTACGCCCGACAGCGTAACGCTATCGGGCGCGGGGGATTTAGAGTGCGTGATGCCCGAGCGCATAGGCAGCAGGCAGGTTCAGACGCTGCCAGAACTGCTGATCCGGCGTTGTACCGGAGAGCGGATAACCCGCAGGCAGTGCCGTTTTCACCATCAGCGCCTGGCGCTGGGCTGTGCTGAGGTTTGGCAGCGCCGCTTCAAGCAGCACGTCTGCCCCTTCAGGCACTTTCAGACTCTGCTGTTCACCTTTTTGCTGCGGCAGATCGTAGGTCATGGTGAAGCGATAGAACGTCTGCATGGCTGGGTCACGATACGGATCGTTCTTGCCGTCGGTCTTTGCGCACTCAGCAAGCGTAGTCCCACACTCTTTTTCCAGCGCGGTGCGCAGCTGGTCGCGGGCTTCGTTAAACAGCGCGCGATATTTGGCATCATTCAGATAATGGGCCACATTACGCTGCGCCACCATTCGCGAGCCCATCACATCCAGCGGATAGTGCACGCCGAGGACAATGCGGGAATAACCATAGCGTGCCCCTCGCGTCACCAGCGCATCAAAACGCTCCGGGATCATCTCTGCCATCAGCAGCGCATCGGTATAACCGGTGTTGGTGTGCCCGCTCGGGAACGAGCCGCCATCAGCGGTATAGGGATGATTGTCTTTCACCACCACATCATCAGGCACCAGATGAATGGTATTGCCCTGAATCAGGAACGGGCGCGGGTTATTAAAGTGCTTTTTCGCCTCGCCAGTGCTGACTTCTGAAGCCTTAATGAGCGCGGCAGCTTTGCCAAGCTCCCCTTTGTCGTAGGCCATAATAAATGCCTTGCCCAGACGCGGCCCCAGCGCGTCGCTCAGGAAATAGAGATAGCTAATCCCTTCGGCATCTGCCAGCGCCTGATGGCGAGTGAGTTGCGAAGCATCGCGGTTAATGTCGGTCACTGTTTTGAGGTTTTCGTTGATAACGGTCTCTGGCAGTGTGCTGAATGCCGACAGCAGTTCGATACCCGCCTGCTGGTTCTCTTTTACCCGGAAGTCGTAGCCGCTGGCCTTAAGCCAGGCTTTATCGGCCTGCGTTTTGTTTTGCTTCGCCTTTTCGAGCTGGTCACGCGTGAGCGTCGCGGCATCGCCTTTTAGCGCATCGCGCAGTTGCATCAGTGCCTGAGATTCCAGAGCATTAAACGACGGGCTGGCTGATGCCGGCGTAACGCTGCTGGCGATATCGGCTGCCTGGTTGAGCGGAACCTCTTTTGCCAGTACCGGCAGCGCGAGGAGGAGTGCTGATGTGAGCAGTGTGAATTGCAGCTTCATTATTTTTCCTTTTATTCAAAGAATTACCTTGCCTGCCTGCGACGCTAGCCCTGCTGGTTGACACTTTTATGGCACCGATATGTTTTGCAACGCTTTTGCTGGAATTGAAACAGCACGGCGCTTTAGCGGTAATCCAGGCAGATCTACGGTAAACTAGCGCTTAACTTGTTTACTTCCCGGAATCTCTGCATCCATGCTCAGTTATCGCCACAGCTTTCACGCAGGCAACCACGCCGACGTCCTTAAACACACCGTTCAGAGCTTGATCATCGAATCGCTCAAAGAGAAAGATAAGCCTTTTCTCTACCTGGACACGCACGCCGGCGCGGGCCGTTATCAGCTGAGCGGCGAGCACGCCGAGCGCACCGGTGAATACCTTGAAGGCATCGCCCGCATCTGGCAGCAGGATGACCTGCCGGCAGAACTGGAGCCTTATATCGGCGTGGTTGAGCATTTCAACCGTAGCGGCCAGCTGCGTTACTACCCGGGCTCTCCGCTGATTGCCCGCCAGTTGCTGCGCGAGCAGGACAGCCTTCAGTTGACCGAACTGCACCCAAGCGATTTCCCACTGCTGCGTTCCGAATTCCAGAAAGATAACCGCGCTCGCGTGGAAAAAGCTGATGGCTACCAGCAACTGAAAGCCAAACTGCCACCGGTTTCCCGCCGTGGTCTGGTGTTGATTGACCCGCCATACGAAATCAAAACCGACTATCAGGCCGTGGTAACAGGCATCAACGAAGGCTACAAACGTTTTGCAACCGGTACTTATGCACTGTGGTATCCGGTGGTACTGCGCGCACAAATCAAGCGCATGATCAAAGACTTGGAAGCCACCGGCATCCGCAAAATCCTGCAAATTGAGCTGGCCGTACGCCCGGACAGCGACCAGCGCGGCATGACCGCCTCCGGCATGATTGTGATCAACCCGCCGTGGAAGCTCGAAGCGCAAATGAACAACGTGCTGCCGTGGCTACACAAAACGCTGGTGCCAGCCGGTACCGGCCATGCGACAGTGAGCTGGATCGTGCCTGAGTAATCGCAGTCATTGGTGGAACCTATTGATTTCAGGTATACAATCGCGGCAATTCACGATTAAGGATAAAAGCTATGACGAAGCATTATGACTACATCGCAATCGGCGGCGGCAGCGGCGGCATCGCCTCTATCAACCGTGCAGCCATGTACGGCCAGAAGTGTGCGCTGATTGAAGCCAAAGAGCTTGGCGGCACCTGCGTGAACGTGGGCTGTGTACCGAAAAAAGTCATGTGGCACGCGGCGCAAATCCGTGAAGCTATCCATATGTATGGCCCGGATTACGGCTTTGACACCACCATCAATAACTTTGACTGGGACAAGCTGATTGCCAGCCGTACGGCCTATATCGACCGTATCCATACCTCGTATGACAACGTACTGGGCAAAAACAACGTCGATGTGATCCGGGGTTTTGCACGCTTTGTTGATGCCAAAACGATCGAAGTCAACGGCGAGACGATCACCGCCGATCATATCCTGATCGCCACCGGTGGCCGCCCGAGCCACCCGAACATTCCTGGTGTGGAATACGGTATCGACTCCGACGGTTTCTTCGAACTTCCTGCCCTGCCAAAACGCGTTGCGGTTGTTGGCGCTGGTTACATCGCGGTTGAGCTGGCAGGTGTCATTAACGGCCTGGGCGCCGAAGCGCATCTGTTTGTGCGTAAGCACGCGCCACTGCGTAGCTTCGATCCGCTGATCGTCGACACCCTGGTCGAAGTGATGAACGCCGAAGGCCCGACCCTGCACACCCACGCTGTACCAAAAGCGGTCGTGAAAAATGCAGACGGCAGCCTGACCCTGGAACTGGAAGATGGCCGCAGCCAGACCGTCGATTGCCTGATCTGGGCAATTGGTCGTGAGCCGGCAAACGACACCTTCAACCTGGCCGTCACTGGCGTGAAAACCAACGACAAAGGCTATATCGTCGTCGATAAATTCCAGAACACCAGCGTGCCGGGCATTTATGCGGTGGGTGATAACACCGGTGCCGTTGAACTGACTCCTGTCGCCGTGGCCGCGGGCCGTCGGCTTTCTGAGCGTCTGTTTAACAACAAGCCGGACGAGCATCTGGACTACAGCAACATCCCGACCGTGGTGTTCAGCCACCCGCCAATCGGCACCGTAGGCTTAACCGAGCCGCAGGCGCGCGAACAGTATGGCGATGACCAGGTGAAAGTGTACAAATCGGCGTTTACCGCGATGTATACCGCCGTCACTTCTCACCGTCAGCCATGCCGCATGAAGCTGGTATGCGCTGGCCCGGAAGAGAAAATTGTCGGTATTCACGGTATTGGCTTTGGTATGGATGAGATCCTGCAAGGCTTTGCAGTGGCACTGAAAATGGGCGCAACCAAGAAAGACTTCGATAACACCGTGGCGATCCACCCAACTGCGGCGGAAGAGTTTGTGACCATGCGTTAATCTCGCATTGCCTCTGGCGTCAGGCGATTAATATTTGCCCGACGCCAGAACATTCGTCGAAAACAAACATCCTCCTGTGCATATTCATCAAACGCATCCCCGCCACCTGGCAACCTCGAAAGACAATAGGTTTTGTCACCATTGAATGTGAAAAACAGACATTGCGCATATCGCAGTTTTCAAACGTAATATTTTCCAGACAACAACGATTGAGCGTTAAGTTAGAAAAACAAATATCGTAGAACGAAATTTCACTTAAATTACTGCGATAAAGAATCGCGTTTATTTTCTCCCCCCGAATATTCAAACCTACCAATTGTCGGTTTTCTATTAAGCCATTTAAGTCTGATATAGTGTTTTGCTGCGTATTCTGTAAAGACAAAGGCATAGCGCCCTGACGCTTCGCGTTAAGGTTCATAAAGGTTCCATTTTGAGTGTTGTCATCAGAAAGGATGACGAGTGAGTGGATCCCTTTAATGCCTTACTGCGCTACGTCGAAACAACAGCGATTTTGTCCATTTATTTGCAGAGTTGGTCTGCAAAATAAAAGCGTTTAAATAAACAATTCTAAATCACATAACGTAATAATTTTATTTAAGTGAGTTTTTAATGCCAAAACACACAAGCAGTAATTGTATTCTGGTGATTGAGTCCCCGTGGGAGTTAGATGGGCAAGATTCTAACCGTTCTTCGGTTGTACCGTTTATCGAAGGCATCGCAAAGTTACACGGGGATACTGATGTCTATTTTCTGAATTTTTACGACAAAAGTAGTTTTAAGACCGCGCTTGATTGCCTGTGTAAGCAAACTTTTGCGAATACCATCGTCTATGTTGCAGCCCATGGCAGCTCAACACACATCGCAAAAGTGCCGTTGAAGGACATCCTCAGCGCCGTTAGCGAGAAATCCGCAAAATTCAACATCAGAGGCCTGATGTTGGGGTCATGTTTCGCCGGAGGAAAAACACAGTTATTGCAGAATTTCACCCAGGGTAGTGGTCTGCGCTGGTGTGCGGGATATGCCTCTTCCTGTTACTGGCTAACGGGCACGATGATTGATTGCGCCATTATCAGCAGCGCACTGGGGATGCATGAAGAGCATTACCAGGATCGTGAGTCAATGAACCATGCATTTGCGAATGCCCTCGCTCCGTTTGCGCCAAATGCCATTATTGGCAACGGTAAAAAACACGATGACGTTCCTCTTTGTGAGTCTCTGCAATTTGTCATCCAGCCTGAAGGCAAAGGACATCGCCCTCTTCTCGCGGCTGAAGAAATTTTCGCGCAGGCACATTCACTGCGTGCAGAAACAGAAGAAGAAGCCTATTAAGGTCCTGGTGAATACATACTCTGTTGCAAAGTGAATGCTCTGAATTTTAAGGTGTTCAGGGATGGGGGGTTAGCAGGTTTATGGTTTAAATATCATGAACCTGTGTATCCTTTTATCCTTTTCGCCTTCCTGCCAAAACGTGATCTACCGCACATTTAACTCCCCACGCATCGAAGCGAATGTCTACGCTTATGAGACACCCGGAAAAACCTGTCATTGTGAATACAACCGGAGGTCCCTATCACTATGTTCAGCCAGAAACTACACGCCGCCGATATCGTCGAGTTCAGGATTGAGGAAGAACTTCGCTACGAGGCCGATCCCTGCGAGTTGAAACTGGATGAAATGATTGAAGCGGAGCCGGAACCCGAAATGATCGAGGGGCTGCCCGCATCCGATGCCCTCACCCCTGCCGATCGTTACCTTGAACTGTTTGAGCATGTGCAGTCATCGCGACTGTTTGCAGACAGCAAAACCTTCCCCGACTGCGCGCCGAAAATGGATCCGCTGGATATTCTTATCCGCTATCGCAAGGTAAAACGTCACCGGGATTTCGATTTGCGCCAGTTCGTTGAGAACCATTTCTGGATGCCGGAAGTGCTCTCCAGCGAATATATTTCTGACCCGAATCATTCCCTGAAAGAGCATATTGATAATCTGTGGCCGGTGCTGACGCGCGAACCGCAGGACCATATTCCCTGGTCGTCACTGTTGGCGCTGCCGCAGGCGTACATTGTGCCCGGCGGGCGTTTCAGCGAAACCTACTACTGGGATTCCTACTTCACCATGCTGGGGCTGGCGGAAAGCGGACGCCACGACATGCTGAAGTGCATGGCGGACAACTTCGCGTGGATGATTGAGCGTTACGGCCATATTCCCAACGGCAACCGCACCTACTACCTGAGCCGCTCGCAGCCGCCAGTGTTTGCGCTAATGGTCGAGCTGTTCGAGGAAGATGGTGTGCGCGGTGCCCGGCGCTATCTGGACCATCTGTTGCTGGAATATGCCTTCTGGATGGACGGCGCAGAATCTTTGCTGCTGAACCAGGCCTACCGTCACGTAGTGCGAATGCCGGACGGCTCTATGCTTAACCGCTACTGGGACGACCGTGACACGCCGCGCGATGAATCATGGATTGAGGATGTAGAAACCGCGAAACACTCCGGTCGCCCACCGAACGAGGTCTATCGCGACCTGCGGGCGGGTGCAGCTTCCGGCTGGGATTACTCCTCCCGCTGGCTGCGAGATGCCGGGCGGCTTGCCAGCATTCGTACCACACAGTTTATTCCCATCGATTTGAATGCCTTCCTGTACAAGCTAGAAAGCACCATCGCTAATCTTTCTGGTCGGAAAGGTGATAAAGCGGCCGAAGCCCACTTCCGCCAGAAGGCAAGCGATCGCCGGGCAGCGGTCAACCGCTATCTGTGGGATGACGAGAACGGCTGTTACCGTGATTACGACTGGCGGCGTGAAGAGATGGCCTTGTTCTCCGCCGCCAGCATTGTGCCGCTGTATGTCGACATGGCGACCCACGAGCAGGCCGACCGGCTTGCCGATGCCGTTAACGCCCGTTTGTTAACGCCGGGCGGTATTTTAGCGACCGAGCATGAAACCGGCGAACAGTGGGATAAACCTAACGGCTGGGCGCCGTTGCAGTGGATGGCCATTCAGGGATTCAAACGCTATGGCAACGACTCGCTGGGCGATGAGATTGCCCACAGCTGGCTGCAAACGGTGAACCATTTCTATAAGAAACACCACAAGCTGATTGAGAAGTACCATATTGCCAGCAGTACGCCGCGTGAAGGTGGCGGTGGTGAATACCCGTTGCAGGATGGGTTTGGCTGGACGAACGGTGTGGTGCGGCGTTTGATTGGGTTGTATGGGGAGCCTTGACCCTCATCCTCCGGGGTGAGGGATGCCCACAGTACGGCCCCCTCTCCTTTTTGGGGAGAGGGTTGGGGTGAGGGGGAACATACAGCTCAGGTGGTCATTCCGTTCACTTTACGTTCCTTGCTACTCTGTCACCACAATACCGGTGAACGTGCCAGGGTAGCTCACCGCCGCTACCCTGGCGACCCGGGCTCCCGGCAAGAAAATCGTCGCTACGCGATGCCCTCAGCGTTTTCTCCAGGCTAATCGGGGACGGGCGGATGAAACGTCCATGTAAAGCCGCCCTCGCCGCGCATCCATGCGCGTCGCCCCGGCCTTCCGTAAACGCTTCGGCGATTTTCAGCCGGACCATGGAGTTGCGGCAAGTCTTTTATTTCAATGAATTACTGTCATCGCTGAATAAAGACAAAATGACTGGGGAACCCTCAACTCTCCGGGAGAGGGTGAGGGAAACATCAACGAATCACATCATAAATAGCGGTCTGAATAGACTGCCATTTTTTCGTGCTGTCGTCCGGCTGCGCCCTGGCGCGACGTGTCGCCATATCTGCATCATGCTGCTGGCGCTTCACCACCGCAGGTACTGTGCAAAACGCCTTAAGATACTGCTTACGCAGCGAGGTTAACGATTCACCATTCGACATGGCGTGGCTGAGGGTGTTGATAAACCGGCGGCACGGTTTTTCTTCCACCATTTGCGACCGATAACGCAACATCAACTCCAGCACACCGTCGTGCTCCGCGGCCATCGCCTCTTCAGTCCATGAAAGCTTCCAGTCCATTCCGCCCTGAAGGAACAGCTGCGCCACGCGGGTGTCGTTACGGTTGATAGCCGAACGGAAATTGTTTTCATCCCAGGTCACGCCCATGCGCGTTAATGTTTCACGGGAAGTGGGCGCTTCGCGCATCTCCTGAGTCGGTGAGGCTTCCTCTACGTTTGCGGTTGCTGGTGGCGGCTTACCGCTGGTAACGAGCCAGAATCCCCCTATCACAATGGCAATCACCATCACCCCAACCGCCGCCCATAGCAGGCCAGAAATCAACTGGTCGCGCTGTTCCTGCGTGCGCGGCGCGCGCTGAGTCGGCTTTTCAATGGTATCGCGCACCTCGAAGAGATCTCCCCCGGTGATGCGGTCCATTTTTTGCGCGTTTTCCCAGAAACTATGCAGCTCGCTGGCATCCACCGACATCAATCCTGCCGGGTTGATGCGCGTGCGCCCTTCCTCAAACGCCCGCTGAACGGGGCGGGTAATTTGCGAGTAGTAGTTATCCAGCAGCAAAATTTGTGCGGAGCTTAAACGCTGGTTAACGGCAATGCTGTTGCGGATCTGGCGGATATCATTCAGGAAGGTTTGCAGAGTTTTTCGCGGCTCAACCAGCAGCGTCAGCATCACCGGGTCGCTAAACAACGGGGAGTAGTAACGGCTAAATTCCCGTTTATCCACCAGCATCTGCGCCAGCTCACTAAACATCATGCCGCTGAGGATATCGTTGATTTCACCCAGCTTCAGCCAGCGCCGAACGCGGTCGGCGTTAAATAACGTTTTAAGGTGATTATTGAGCCGTACCGGATCGGGCCATGCCTGCTGGATAAGCCCTTTAATCATCAGCTCCATTGCCCGAACCTGCTTTTGCGCCTGCTGTTGTTGGATCTCGTTGCCTGCCGCAAGCTCTGTACTGTAGGTTAAAAGCGTCTGTTGCAGACGCACATGTTCAAGAGCAGTCACAAAACGCATGGCCGCAATCAGCTGGTTTTCACTGACATCCTGCCCGCTTTCGTACTGCGGGACTCGCTGCTGCAACAGGCGCAGTTGCAGCGTAAAGTCCGACATTTCAGCATCATTCAGGTTGAGTTTTTTTGCCACAGCGCCCCAGCCACCGAGTGCGAGGCGGGCACTATCCAGTTGTTCAAGGAACCAGCGAGGATCTTTTCCTTCCGAAACATGGACATTCAGAAGAAGCAACATTTCGACAGAGGCCTGACGAATGACCGCCAGGCAGTGCTCAAACTGCTCGCGGATATGATGTGATGAGCTGAGAGTCATTGTTTTCCTTCAGGGACAACGAATAGATCATGGCAGACCTGATAAGGTCATTTTTCTTTTTATTTATACGAAGTTAAACCATACCTGAGTTTCTGTTGAAATACAGTGACAGCCCTATAATCATTTACAAATGCTCTGGAGGATCCGAATGCCTGCCCTCTCCACCGTACGTCTGACCTGCTCGCCGCTGCAAGAGTCGGATTGGCCCTTCTTTCTTGCGTTACAGCAACACCCCGACGTCATGCGCTTTGTCGCAGAAGACCGCTCCGTTGCAGACATCCGCGAAGCCTTTGTGTCGCGCCTTGCCCCGTGGACACCAGGCAGCGCGCACTGGTTATGCCTGGTGGTGCGCGACACCGCCAGCCAGACACCGCTGGGGGTCACGGGTTATATCCACCGGGAAGATGATTGCGCCGAAGTCGGTTTTCTTTTCGCGCCCTCCGCCCAGGGCAAGGGATACGGATTTGAGTCATTGCAGGCGCTCTGCGAATTCGCGTTTAACCAGGGCGGTATCCGTCGGCTGACCGCCACCGTCACGGCAGGCAACATCGCCTCACGGGCTTTACTGGAAAAAACAGGGTTCAGGCTGGAAGGCGAACTGCGCGAAAGCTATTTCCTTTCCGGGCGCTGGCACAATGACTGGCTGTTTGGTTTGCTGAAACATGAGTTCCAGGCTTAAAAACACAGCACAACGGCCATTTGGCGGATATTGATCACCCACTGTTTCCTCTACAGTCATGCCAGAGAGAGGAAACGAATATGATATGCCGATCGCTAAAGATATCGTCATCTGGAATTGAATTAATTAAACATTATCAGGGGCTATCCCTTGAGAAATATTGTGATGAAAGTGGTTTATGGATTATTGGATTTGGCCATGTCATCGGCCAGAAAGAGACAACGGCTCCGTTAATAACCCTGGCTCAAGCCGAACAATGGCTTTTCGACGATATTCAGAAATGTGAGAACGTTCTACGGGAAAATATCACCCGTCCGCTGACGCAAGAAAAACATGACGCCCTTGTTTCACTGATATTCAGCTACGGGGTTAAAGACTGTCTGAACACCGGCATTATTCAGGAGGTTGCCCGTGGTAACAACGCGCAAGCAACATCGCTCTGGCGCAATGCCATTATGCTTAATGGTAAGAAGATCAACAGCCTGGCGCTGCAACGCCAGGCTGAATGTGCACTTTTCGACAGTGAATGAACCTCAGGCTGCCCGGGTATAAAACAGGGCTGCCTGCGTGCGATTTTTGACATCCAGGCGGCGAAAGAGCGCTTCAAGATGGGCTTTTACTGTTCCTGTGCTGATATTCAGCGTACGGCTAATTTCTTTGTTGGTCTCACCCGCCGCCAGCAGTTTTAGCACTTCGCGCTGGCGCTCGCTCAGCGAAGAGAGCTCCTGCTGAGGTCGGGAAGGCTGTTTAAGCCAGTCACCCGGGAAACAGGCCATCCCTTTGGATACAGACTCCAGCATTGCAGAGATCATTTCCGGGTGTGCATTACGGGGAATAATAGCCGTGACATTACTCTGCATAAGCTGCTCAACCCATCTGACATCGTTTTTTGCCAGCACCATGACCACGCGCAGTGCCGGGAAACGCAGCATGATCTCTTCCAGCATCGCCATGCCATCATCCTGAATAAAGCGCCCGTCAATCATGACGATAGATGTTGGAGAGGCGGATAAAAGCGCCCATAGCTCATCAGTCTGACTGGTACCCGACATATTTATTTCTGGAATTATTTCTTGCAGACGACTTATCGCTCCATGAATAAATATTGACTGCCTGTCAAACATGATTACTCGCATTATTTTTACTCCCACTGAAAACTTCGTGCCACGAAGTATTGTCATGGATAGATAATAAGGACTTAATAATTCGAGGGGATTCTACAGAGGGTCTACCTGAGAACAAACTCAACTACGGGAAGCGTTACAAAATGCCCGGCTTGATTAAATTTCGCCAGATTTTGACATATTTGTTTTGAGGAACATCTTAAGCACCGACAATACGGGGATCCCTCCCCGCAGATCATTGCATTACAGGAACATACCGCCTGAAACTTCAATCCGCTGCGCGTTCATCCAGCCCAGTTTATCGCTCAGCAGCGCGGCAATCGCATCGCCAATATCGTCCGGTAGGCCCACGCGACCCAGCGCGGTTTGAGACGCCAGCAACTGATTCAGCTGCGCGTTGTCTCGCACCCGTCCACCGCCAAAATCGGTTTCAATCGCGCCCGGGGCAATAATGTTGACCGAAATCCCCCGCGCGCCCAGCTCTTTTGCCTGGTAGCGGGTCAGCACTTCCATTGCCCCTTTCATTGAGGCGTAAGCGCCGGAGCCTGGCTGGGTAAAACGCGCCAGCCCGCTGGACACATTCAGGATGCGGCCGCCGTCTTTAATCACTGGCAACAGGTGCTGGGTCAGGAAAAAGGGGCCTTTGAAATGAACATTCATCGCCTCATCAAACTGTGCTTCCGTCGTCTCGGCAAAAGGCGCATATAAACCCGTCCCTGCGTTGTTCAATAAATAATCAAAGGTGTCACGCTGCCAGATGTTTTTGAGCGTTTCCTGAACTTGGCGGGTGAAATCCTCAAAGCTGGCGACATTGCCGACGTTCAGCTGTAATGCTGCGGCTTTAACGCCTTTTCCTTCAATTTCACGCACAACGTCAAGCGCTTCTTTCTCGCTGCTGTTATAGGTCAGGATAATTCCTGTACCTGCTTCAGCCAGCTTCAATACCGCGTTTTTACCCAGGCCGCGGCTACCACCCGTTACTAATGCAATACGTTCAGACATAAGAAACCTCGTTCCGGTGATGATGAAGATTGAGAAAGAGCTTATTAGGTGATAGAAAATCAATAAAGACAGTAAAAAACGCTTCACTGTTTCATTACGAACAACAATGAGCCACGCCTATGGATAAAATTCACGCAATGCAGCTCTTCATCCGTGTCGCGGAACTGGAAAGTTTTTCCCGCGCGGCGGATACCTTGGGCCTGCCGAAAGGGAGCGTTTCGCGGCAAATTCAGGCGCTGGAAAACGTACTGGGAACACAGCTTTTGCACCGCACCACGCGCCGCGTCAGCCTGACGCAGGACGGCATGGTCTATTACGAACGCGCAAAAGATCTGTTGACCAATCTCGATGAACTGGACGGCATGTTCCAGCTTGATCCCTCCAGCATCAGCGGACGGTTGCGTGTCGATATGCCCGTGGGCGTTGCTCGAAATTTAGTCATCCCGAAACTCCCGGCCTTTTTACAGCAATATCCCGGCATCGAACTGGAACTCAGCAGCAGCGATCGCCTGGTCGATGTGATCCGCGAAGGGTTTGACTGCGTGGTGCGTGTTGGCACACTGAAGGACTCCGGGCTGATTGCCCGTCCGCTGGGCAAGCTGTCGGTGATTAACTGCGCCAGCCCGGAGTATCTGGAGCGTTTTGGTTACCCGGATAGCCTGGACGATTTGGCTTCACATGCGGTCATTCACTATGCCGCCAGCCTGGGCACTCGCCCGCAGGGCTTTGAGTATTACAACGGCAATGCGACGCAGTGGATAAAAACGGGCGGGGTCCTGACCGTAAACAGCACGGAAACCTACCACGCGGCCTGTATCGCCGGGCTGGGGATAATCCAGGTGCCGCGTGTTGGCGTGCGTGATTCGCTGCGAGCCAAAAAACTGCTCGAGATCTTGCCGCAATACCGCGCAGAGCCGATGCCCGTGTCGTTAATTTATCCGCACCGGCGCAACCTCTCCCGCCGGGTCCATCTGTTCATGGAGTGGCTAACCGTATTAATGAAAGCCTATGTTGATTAAGCGCAGGCTATAATTTCAATAACATCCCGCCAAACGAATAAGGAAAAGCGTGTGACGCCGGAAAACAACCAGCAACGTCCCCCACAGGAAAATACCCCAGGAAAAGCCGTCCAGGCGCTGAAAACCGTCACCAGCACGGCGCAGAAGATCCAGCGCAGGCCTTTGATTGCGCATTTGATTCGCGCAACGGAGCGCTTCAACGACCGTATGGGGAATCAGTTTGGCGCCGCCATTACCTATTTCTCATTTCTGTCGATGATCCCCATCCTGATGGTGTCGTTTGCTGCCGCAGGTTTTATCCTGGCCTGGCATCCCACGTTGCTTCAGGACATCTTCGACAAGATCCTGATGAACGTCAGCGACCCTACGCTCGCTGGCACCCTCAAAAGCACCATCAATACCGCCGTGCAGCAGCGTACCACCGTTGGGCTGGTCGGTTTGCTTATCGCGCTCTATTCCGGCATTAACTGGATGGGAAACCTGCGTGAAGCCATTCGCGCTCAGTCTCGCGACGTGTGGGAACGCACGCCGCAGGATCAGGAGAAAATCTGGATTAAGTACTTCCGTGATTTTGTTTCGCTGATCGGCCTGCTTGTCGCCCTGATTGTGACGCTTTCCATCACCTCTGTTGCCGGTTCAGCGCAGCAGATGATTATTTCAGCGCTCTATCTCGACAGCATTGAATGGCTTAAACCTGCATGGCGAGGCATTGGACTGGCCATTTCTGTCTTTGCCAACTACCTGCTGTTCTTCTGGATATTCTGGCGATTACCGCGCCACCGGCCACGTAAAAAGGCGCTGATCCGCGGCACACTGATTGCGGCCATTGGTTTTGAGATAATCAAAATCGTGATGACCTACACCCTGCCCGCGCTGGTGAAATCCCCGTCGGGAGCGGCATTTGGCTCGGTACTGGGGTTGATGGCGTTCTTCTACTTCTTCGCCCGCCTGACGCTGTTCTGCGCCGCATGGATAGCCACCGCGCAATACAAAGATGACCCGAGGATGCCGGGTAAAACCCACACCTGATGGAATCTCCGGGCTGAATAAGAATGCAAAAATTCAGCCCGTTCTATAATTTCAGAATATAAATCCAGCCCGTAACTTTTATTTAACCGAAAACCAGTTTTATTCGCTAATATTTAAAAACTGTGAAGCATTTCATGGAAGATATTTTGCTGGTCTGAAAATTATCCGCTTTTTGCTGCTTTTATCGCCATTTATCCGGTTTGTTACAGATTGAAATGTCGCTTTTGCTGTGCGTAATATGGCCGTTCGTTCGTCAAAATATAAGAATATTTTATGCAAGCAACCGCCACAACACTCGACACTGAACCGGAAAGCACGCCGGTTAACTCACGTAATAAAGTTGTCGTCGCCTCGCTGATTGGCACCGCCATTGAGTTCTTCGACTTTTATATTTATGCCACAGCTGCGGTTATCGTTTTCCCGCATATCTTCTTCCCGCAGGGTGACCCAACGGCCGCTACGCTACAGTCTCTGGCGACTTTCGCCATCGCCTTCGTCGCACGCCCGATTGGCTCTGCACTGTTTGGGCACTTTGGTGACCGCATTGGCCGTAAAGTCACACTGGTGGCATCACTGCTGACCATGGGGATTTCTACCGTGGCGATTGGCCTGCTGCCAACTTACGAAACCATCGGCATTCTGGCGCCGGTTCTGCTGGCGCTGGCGCGCTTTGGTCAGGGTCTGGGGCTGGGTGGTGAATGGGGAGGTGCAGCACTGCTGGCCACCGAAAACGCCCCTGCCCGTAAGCGTGCGCTTTATGGTTCCTTCCCGCAGCTGGGCGCACCGATTGGCTTCTTCTTTGCCAACGGTACTTTCCTGCTGCTCTCCTGGCTGCTGACGGATGAGCAGTTCATGAACTGGGGCTGGCGTATTCCGTTTATCTTCTCTGCCGTGCTGGTTCTGATTGGCCTGTACGTGCGCGTTTCCCTGCATGAAACCCCCGTGTTCGCCAAAGTGGCGGCGGCGAAAAAACAGGTTAAAGTGCCGCTGGGTACGCTGCTGACCAAACACGTACGCGTGACCGTGCTGGGCACGTTCATCATGCTGGCGACCTATACGCTGTTCTACATCATGACCGTCTACTCAATGACGTTCAGCACGGCTGCCGCGCCTGTTGGCCTGGGGTTACCGCGTAATGAAGTGCTGTGGATGCTGATGATGGCGGTTGTTGGTTTTGGCGTGATGGTGCCGATTGCAGGCCTGCTGGCGGACAAATTTGGCCGTCGTGCAAGCATGATTGTGATCACCTCGCTGATTATCCTGTTTGCGCTGTTTGTCTTCCCGCCGCTGCTGGGTTCAGGTAGCCCTGCGCTGGTGATGGCTTATCTGCTGATTGGCCTGAGCCTGATGGGGCTGACCTTCGGCCCGATGGGTGCGCTGTTGCCAGAGCTGTTCCCGACCGAAGTGCGTTATACCGGAGCGTCTTTCTCCTATAACGTCTCTTCTATCCTGGGGGCGTCTGTTGCGCCGTATATCGCCACCTGGTTACAGGCGAACTACGGTCTGTTCTATGTGGGTGTGTATCTGGCGGCGATGGCGGCACTGACGCTGATTGCGTTGCTGCTGACCCACGAAACGAAAGATCACTCTCTGTAAGTGGGTTGTGCCGGGTAGCGCTGTTCTACCCGGCACAAACAGATCGCTCCATCACTTCTTCATTTGCGCCAGAATAGTCCGGCACTGATTCGCATCCCCTTCTGACGGCGATATCAACGCCAGCAGTGCTGCCGCTGGCGTCACCAGCGTAGCCAGCGCCGCCGCAACCGCACCACGTGCAATTAGCGGCCCAGCTTTCACGCCCGCCTGCGGATCCTTGAACGAACCGCGCACGTACAGCGGTGAACGCAGGGTGATGATACGAATCCCCTTACTCTCAGGATCGATAGTCAAATCCAGCTGTTCAGAGGCCATACTGGCCGTCCCGGTGACATTGATGACCGCATTTTCCGTATCGAAGGCAAAAATCTGCGGGCGCGCCACCCCATTGACCAGATCCAGGTTAGCTGCTGCGCAGTTCACCCGAATTTCATCGTCGCCAAAAATCTGCCCGATAATGTAGTTCCCGACATTAAGCCCGAGGATCTCCATCAAATTCCGGCTCACCAGTCCGTCATTCATCAGGAGCTTCAGGTTACCATTACTGCTGCCCAGCAGCGCCGCCACCGAGTTACCGACACCGCGAATATCCGCATCGCCATTCATCTCGCCGAGGGTTTTCTGCATCAGCTCAACATTCGGCATCAGTTGCTTCAGCTTCAGCCGCCGGGCCTGAATATCCGCCCGCCCGTGCATCGGTTTTTTATCCCCTTCAAGGTGAATATTGGATGAGATAGTCCCGCCCGCCAGGCCAAATTTCAGCGGCTGTAAGCGCAGGTCGGCATTTTTAAGGATCAGATGCGTGGAAAGGTCGCTGATGGGCAACGTGCTGCCGTGCTCGATTTTGCGCCCTTTAAAACGCACATCCGCATCCATGACGTTCCACTTGTCAGTTTCAAAGCGTTCATAAGGCAGAACTTTACCTGCCGGCTGGGGATCCTTTTTGACCTCTTTGCTCTTCGTGCCTTTACCGGAATCGATACCGATCAGCGGCCCCAGATCGGCCAGGCGTAACTGGCGAGACTCCATATCCCCTTCCAGTTTCGGGCGTGGTTTTCCGGTGGTATACGTCAGCGAACCGCGGATATCGCTATCCCCAATCCGGCCGTTAAAATCGCGATAATTGAAGACTGACGCAGTTTGCAGATCGATTTTCGCCGTTAAATGTCCGTCGGTTTCAAAGGGGGGCGTATCAGGCAGCAGCACGCCGGTGAGGTCATACAGCGCGCCAAGTGAATCCCCGGCGAATTTCAGCCGCAGGTCAACACCACCCATTTTCATTGGGTCGTTAACCGTGCCCACGAATGCCACGCGGGTATTCCCCGAACGAAAATCGGCCTGTACCGGGAAGGGTGTCCCTTCGCTTCGCAGCGCCAGCATCCCGCCGATTTTGCCCGTGCCGCTCAGAGGCTGGCCGTTGTAGCGCCCTTTCGCCGTCAGGCCAAACACGTAATCGCCTGCTTTGCTGTTATCGCCTTTTTCTTTGCTGCCCGTCACCTCGCTAAACGGGAGCGGTTTCCCCAGCGGATCGACCATGATCTCCACATCCGCTTTAGTCACCTTGTCATCAATGAGGATCCGCCCACGATCGAACAGAATGTTATCCAGACGAAAAGACCAGGACGACGGCTGAGCATCAGGCGCGCTGTCACCACTGCTGGCGAGATTGAACGTCCAGTTATTATTTTTTTCAGATAAGCGGATCAGGCGCGCATCGGGCTGCTGGAGTTTGATCCACGGCAGGTAGACCGTTTTGGTCAGTAGCGCGAGAGGGGCCAGCGTGGCTTCAACACGAGGCAGGTGCACCATCGTGATATCGGGGATATCCGGCGGGTTGCCAAGAATGATGTCATCGGCGTGAACATGTGGCCAGGGCACCCAGCTTCGCCAGCCAGTTTCTTCTTTCTGCCGCTCCCAGACCACGCCCAGATCGCCGCGAATGGCAAACGGCCGGTTCAGTTCGGCAGAGACTTTCTGGTTGATGGTCGGTTTAAGGCGGTTCCAGTCAAACGTCACGAGAATGATGATTGCCACCGCAATCAACAACAAGAAAATCCCACATACCCAGGTGACAATCCTGGTTGTTTTCGTCATTGTTTCCCCCTTACCAGATGGCCTTACCTTTCATGAATATAGCTCATGACACAGGTAAGCGGGGGCCACTGCGTCCGGTAATAATGCGTAAGTGCGACGCACTATTATGGGAAACAGATTACTTTACAACGTAATAACGACGTTACTCAGGGTGTCCATCGGGACAGGACGAGAGAGGAAATAACCTTGCGCGGCTGCCGCAGGTGAGTTTTGCACATCACGCCACTCTTCCAGCGTTTCAACACCTTCAACAATGACACCCTGGCAGTAACGGTTCATCAGTTGCAGGAGCAACGTGAACAGATTCCGGCCTTCCGGCGTCTGGCGCAGCATGATAAACAGGTCGCGGGCCACTTTGATGTAGTCATAGCGCACTTCACTGAGCGCGGAGAAGTTCGCCATACCGGTGCCAAAGTCATCCAGCCACAGCGGGCCAAACTCACACATGGTGGCAAATGACGAATCCTGCGGCAGGCTAACGTGCTCCACCAGCTCGAAGCGCATCCACGGCAGCGTGGCGATCAGCTCCTGCAACTTTGCGTTCTGGCGCAATGCTATCAGGGTCGGGCCATCCACATTCACCGATGCAAGAATGTTGTGCTGAGTGAAAAACTCATGTTTCGTGGACAGCATTTTCAGCTGCTCTTCCAGCACATCGATACGCTGACGAACGGCCACTTCAGCAAAATAGCGATCCGGCGGGATACGCTGCGTAGGGTTCGACGGGTGCGTAACGACCGTTAAAACCTCAATAGCCATCAACCGGCCGTCAGTACGGTAGATTGGTTGATAAGTATAGGCGCGCTCACATTGCAGCCAGTAGCGATGCTCCTGCAAGTTCTCAATACTTGCCTCAGGCGTGGTGCTTAGCCGCTGGATAACCTGCTCTGACTTCATTTCAGATGTCCTGTTTTATGGGGAAGACCTTTCTGGACTCGTCAAAGGGTTATCGGCGGGACAATTGAGAACTTTATGTCCAGTTCGCGGGGAAAATGAAATTAAGATGACAGAAATTACCAGGAACACGCGCTGGCTCAAAAAAAATATTGGAACGTCGTTTTAATATAGTTGACCACATAATCCACACAGCGCACACTGCTTCTAATTTATCTGTTCAGGTTCACGACTATGTCTAAAAAAATTGCCGTGATTGGCGAATGCATGATTGAGCTGTCACAAAAAGGCGCGGAAGTTAGCCGCGGTTTTGGTGGCGATACATTGAACACATCGGTTTACATTGCCCGTCAGGTTGCTCCCGACGCACTCGCCGTGAACTACGTTACCGCATTGGGTACGGACAGCTTCAGCCAGCAGATGCTGGAGTCCTGGCAGAGCGAAAATGTACAAACTACCCTGATTCAGCAGATGGAAAACCGCCTGCCGGGTCTGTATTACATTGAAACCGACAGCACCGGCGAGCGCACGTTCTACTACTGGCGTAACGAAGCCGCGGCCAAGTTCTGGCTGGAAAGCGACGCCGCTGCCGCCATCTGTGAAGAGCTGGCTACCTTTGATTATCTCTATCTGAGCGGGATTAGCCTGGCGATTTTAAGCCCGTCCAGCCGCGATAAGCTGCTGTCATTGCTGCGCGAATGCCGCGCCAACGGCGGCAAAGTCATCTTCGATAACAACTACCGCCCTCGTCTGTGGGCCAGCCGCGAAGAGACGCAGCAGGTTTATCAGCAGATGCTGCAATGCACCGACATCGCGTTCTTAACGCTGGATGACGAAGATGCCCTGTGGGGCGAGAAACCGGTCGATGAGGTTATCGCCCGTACTCAGGCGGCTGGCGTGAGTGAAGTCGTGATTAAGCGCGGCGCAGATTCTTGCCTGGTGGCCATTGCGGGTGAAGCCGTTGTGGAAGTCCCGGCAGTGAAGTTAGCCAAAGAGAAAGTGATTGATACCACCGCTGCGGGTGATTCATTCAGTGCGGGTTATCTGGCGGTACGTCTGACGGGCGGTACGCCAGAAGCGGCGGCGCAGCGCGGACACCTGACCGCCAGTACGGTGATTCAGTATCGCGGGGCGATTATTCCGCGTGAGGCAATGCCTGCGTAAATCAGGTGGGGTTGATGCACTCGCCCAGTGGGTTGAGGGATTCCCACAAAAAATACGCGCACGGTCGGCTCCCTCTCCTTGTTGGGGAGAGGGTTGGGGTGAGGGGGAACATACGGCTGTGGTGGCTACTCCGTTCACTTTATGTTCCTTGCTACTCTGTCACCACATTATACGTGAACGTGCCAGGGTAGCTCACCGCCGCTACCCTGGCGACCCGGGCTCCCGGCTAAGAAAATCGCCGCTTCGCGGTACCCTCAGCTTTTTCCTTCCGGCTTTCGGGTCGGGCGCGATGCAGCGTCCATGCAAGTCGCGCCCTCTCGGCGCATCCATGCGCCTCGCCCCGGCCTACAGGAAACGCTTCGGCGATTTTCAGCCGGACCATGGAGCCGCTAGTAGTCTTTTATTTCAATGGCGTAATGTCATCGCTGAATAAAGACAAACATTACTGCCCCTGCGGAATGTCCGTTGCGTCTGGGTGCAAATCGTCTGCCGTCGTCTGCGCAGCCTGCGGTGCAGTGGCCATGATGGAATCCCAGGTCGACTGAAGTTCTTTCATGTCATATTCCGGCTCGCCCTTCGGCTGCAACAGAATCAACGCCATATCCTGCGACAGCTGCTGACGCAAATCCTGATTCAACATATCGACCGTCAGACCGCTCAGGAAGTCCTGACGCAGTTTCTGATACTGTTCTGGCGCAATATCAACAACCTGGTTTTGCAGCGAGCGAATACGCTG
The DNA here is from genome assembly GCF_011752765.1 of Enterobacter sp. Tr-810. Taxonomy (NCBI): domain Bacteria; kingdom Pseudomonadati; phylum Pseudomonadota; class Gammaproteobacteria; order Enterobacterales; family Enterobacteriaceae; genus Enterobacter; species Enterobacter sp. Tr-810. The sequence goes on from NZ_VWWW01000009.1 coordinate 170,312, forward strand.
GCTAATCAGGATATCGGTATCAGCACGGGCATAGGTCGCGAACAGTTTTTGCAGTTCGAGTTTTTTCTGCGCCACCAGCGCATTAAATTCCTCTTCTGACAGCCCCTCTTTGCGTACTTTCGCCAGCTCTTTCGCCACCAGACCCAGATTCGCATTCAGCTTGTCAGTCGGTGATTCCACATTGATGGCGCACTGGGCGCGCTGGAACAGCACACGGCAGTCAAAGCCCAGACCAATGTCCTTCATGTTATTTTTGCTCAGCGTCTGCTGAACGTGCCAGAACAGCGCTTCACGAGCGAGATCCGCGCGCCAGTAGCGCAGCAGCGCAGCGGATTCACGAATAGGCTGCCAGGCGGTGTCCCACATCATAGAGAGCTTATCCTGACGCACCGTGTCCGTCATAATGCTGACCGGCTCTGCACGCAGCGGTGAAAGCGTAGGAACCGGGGCTGGCGTTTCACGCTTGCCTTTCAGATCGCCAAAGGCTTTGTTGATTTGTTCAACCACCGCACGGCTATCCACATTACCCACCACAATCAGGGTCATTGCATCCGGGGTGTACCATTTCTGGTAGAAGGATTTGACCTGTTCCGTATCGACAGGCTGTTTCAGCGGCTCTGCCGGGTCATGCCCCAGCAGCGTGGAGCCTTTCAGGCGATAACGCCACCAGCCCTCTTTCGTATCTGTAGGCCAGGTCGCGACCATGTCGCTGTTGCTCAGCGCATAATTCACGGTTTCTGGGGTGATGGACAGCTTACCTGTAGCATCAGACAGATAGGTCAGGGCTTCTTTCAGGAGATCGTTACGGTTGTTCGGCAGGCTCAGGTTAAACATGGTGTAGTCATAAGAGACAACGGCCGGAGGAAGTGGGCGTTTCGGATCAATGGCCTGTTGCCAGAGAGAACGCACCTGAACTGCCTGCAAACTGCCGCTCTGGGTGAGCGCCAGTCGGGGAATAAAGTGGCTTAAACCGGTCTGCTGGGTGCTTTCTGTCAGAGAGCCTGTATTCACAGACAGACGGATTTCAATACGGTCACTCGGGCGCTGAGGCGTGGCTAAAACTTGCCACTGAAAACCGTTCGCCAGAGTCCCTTGTTGCCAGGCCGGGTCTGGCTGGAGCGCATCTGCCTGCACATAACTGGCTGCTGCCATCATCAGCAAACCGCCGGTTAAGAGTCGAATTTTTGTGCCCTGCATGTGAACCCCTGATCAACATTCCTGGTTAAAAAGAGTGTCTCGTGACGTGGAGCACTCCAAAAGATGACGATGAAAACACTCCGATTAGACCGCGTGTTATGCAAAACGTCACGGACGGAAGTGAAATATACCTTAAAAAAATCTTGTCGAATTATGACAGGTATGAACAGTTATTATGCGCAGGAGCCCGCATCCCGACAAGGGATAGCGGGCATTTGTGACGATATTAGGAGGATATACCCTGAGTTTTGCTGTCAGGGTTGCGGTTATTCAGCGTGTCATCGAGCTTTTTGTGATCCAGCTCTTTCACCCATTTCGCCACCACAACCGTTGCCACACCGTTACCCACCAGGTTGGTTAACGCACGGGCTTCAGACATGAAGCGGTCGATACCGAGAATCAACGCCAGACCCGCCACCGGCAGATGTCCTACCGCAGAAATGGTCGCCGCCAGAACGATAAATCCACTGCCCGTTACGCCCGCAGCACCTTTCGAAGAGAGCAGTAACACCACCAACAGGGTTATCTGATGGAAAATGTCCATATGGCTGTTGGTCGCCTGTGCAATAAACACCGCGGCCATCGTCAGGTATATCGAGGTGCCATCGAGGTTAAAAGAGTAACCCGTCGGAATAACCAGCCCCACCACCGACTTACGGCAGCCCAGTTTCTCCATCTTATCGAGCATACGCGGCAGCGCAGACTCTGAAGATGACGTGCCCAGCACAATCAGCAGCTCTTCACGGATATAGCGGATGAACTTGAAGATGTTGAAGCCTGCCGCACGGGCAATCGACCCCAGAACCACCACCACGAACAGAATACAGGTGATGTAGAAGCAGACAATCAGCTGGCCCAGCTGCACCAGCGTGCCTACGCCGTATTTCCCGATGGTGAAGGCCATCGCCCCGAATGCGCCAATCGGAGCCAGACGCATGATCATGTTGATGATGCCGAAGATGACCTGCGAGAAGCTCTCAATAACGTTGAAGATCAGCTGACCTTTACTGCCAAGACGGTGCAGCGCAAAACCAAACAGCACCGCAAACAGCAGAACCTGCAAAATGTTGCCGCTGGCGAAGGCGCCGATGACGCTACCCGGAATAACATCCAGCAGGAAGGCCACAACGCCCTGGTCTTTTGCCTGCTCGGCATACACCGCGACGGCTTTGGCATCCAGCGTCGAGGGATCAACGTTCATCCCCGCGCCCGGCTGCACCACGTTAACGATAATCAGGCCAATGATCAGTGCGATAGTACTGACCACTTCGAAATACAATAGCGCGACCGCTCCGGTACGACCGACAGCCTTCATGCTTTCCATGCCAGCGATGCCGGTCACCACCGTACAGAAGATAATCGGGGCGATGATCATTTTGATGAGCTTAACGAACGCATCGCCAAGCGGTTTCATTTGCGCGCCTAATTCAGGATAGAAGTGACCAAGCAGAATACCGATTGCGATGGCTGTCAGGACCTGAAAGTAGAGGCTTTTGAAGAGTGAGGTTTTCATAGGGTGTCCTTGGAAAGAAAAACCACAGGCTTTGTAAGGTTTTGGTTAACCTGCGGCTTTAAAATAACACCCGTAAAACATGACAGAAATAAACTTACATCAACTTTGAAACACAAATGTTAAGAAATTTGAGCTGACTCGCGCAAGCCAGCAACAAACTTACTCTTTTGCATTATTGCCTTCATTCGTCAGATAGCGGTGCTCGAACACATCCGAAGGGACTGCGCGGGCAAACAGGAAGCCCTGTCCGCTCTCGACGCCAGCGGCTGCCAGCCAGTCGCGCTGCGCTTCAGTTTCAATGCCTTCAGCAATCACGTGCAGGTTGAGGCTACGTGCCATCTGGATAATGGCCTGCACCATGCTGTTGTCATCCGGCAGCCCATCCACGAAGGTTTTGTCGATTTTCAGCACATCCACCGGCAGGGTTTTCATGTGATGGAGCTGACGCAGCCCGGCATACCCCATGCCAAAATCGTCCAGCGCGATGCGGATCCCGGCATTACGCAGTGGTTTCAAAATGGTGACCGCTTCGTTAGGGTCGTCGATGCGACGGCTTTCCGTCACTTCCAGGATCAGCGTGTCAGGTTTTATCCGATAGCGGTGGATAAGCTCCAGCATCTCCGAAACCATGGTCGGATGCATCAGCTGTAGGGCAGACAAATTCACCGACAGCGGCAACGTGACACCCCGCTCCTGCCAGGCCGCAAGCTGGCGGCAGGCCTCTTCAAGCACCCAGTAACCCACGGTGACCATCAGGCCACAGGATTCAATACGCTCAATCAACCCTTCTGGTAGTTCCCACGAGCCATCAGGCTGCTGCACCCGCAGTAACGCTTCTGCGCTTTTGACTTCGCCCGTCAGCAAGTTCACCTGCGGCTGGAGCCAGATGGCAAACTGGCGGTTATCCAGCGCGGTCAGAATGTCGCTCTCTTCAGTCAGACGCTGCTGCGCCTTTTCCATCTGCTCCGGGTCGAAGAACTGGATCTGGTTTTTCCCTTTACGACGGGCAGTGAAGGCGGCAGAAAACGCGCGACGATACAATTGCTCTGCTGTCAGGTCGCCGTAGAACATGGCGATCCCAATACTTGCGCTGGGACGTAGCTGGATACCCTGAATAGGCAACCGCTCATTAATGACAGTGAGTACTTGCTGACCTAATGTAATCGCGTGCCACGGCTCTTTCACGCCATGGGCAATGATCACCAGGTCATATCCGCTGACCTGGGTCAGCACCATGCGCGGAGCCAGGACAGATTTCACCTTTTCCACCAGCGTCAGCAGCAGCACTTCGCGCTGGCTCTCTTTGAGAACACCCGCCGTGTCCTGCAAGGTTTCACAGGCGACAACCATCAGCGCAGTCGTCTGCTGACGCGCCACGGTCTGCTCCAGCATGGCCATCAAAAAGGCTTTGTTGGGAAGCTCTGAAACCGGAAAACGGGTCGCGCTGCTGTTCAAATCGTCCTGCTGGCGTGAAATACGCTGCTGGTTGAGGTTATAACTGCGCACCAGCATCCCGATTTCATCGTCATGGTGCAGATGCGGAACTTCCAGCTGATGTCCCACCTGTTCCTGCGGCGAGAGGTTATTCAGCTCGCGGGCGATGCGGCGCACAGGGTGCACAATCAACCGATTAATACACCAGGTCAGGGCCACGCTGAGGATCAGCGTTAAAAGTAAGTAAGTGGTTACTAACGTAATAACCCAACTCATCACAAATTTATACAGACGGTATGAGTCGGCCTGAAGCACCAGATAGGCTAACGGCTGTGGGTTCGCCGGGCGCTCAAGGGAATAGACAGGCAGGGATATTTGTACCGGCAGCTCAAACAACCGCATGATCATGACCGGAACCGGACGTTCAGGGATAAAGCTCATCCGCAGCGCCTGAAACTGGTTAGGCAGAACTACATCCGCGCGGCTGACAATCCCGGCGGGCTGGATGCGTTTTAAGATCGTTTCCGCCTCAGGAATATCCCCTTTCAGGATAGAGGCAGAAAGTGGCCCACGTACCGAGCGGGCAATACTTTCAAGTTGTGAAGCCGTGTTATAGCGATTCTGCTGTACGGAATGAAACAGCAAAATGACGCAGAAAATGAAAACAAACAGCATCGTAACGGCAGAAACCATCGCCATCTGTTTGATAGTTAAAGAACGGCTGACACGCAAAATGACTCTCCACAAAACTCAAAGCGCAAGGCGCACCAGGGCGTTAACCTGGTGCGCCTGAGTATACCCGATTGCTGCGTTTATTAGAGAGACTTACAATTCGATTAAGGTAAATCTGATTACCAGTCCGCGTACGGAATAAGCGGCTGCGGTGGCAGATCCATGTCTCCTTGCCAGCCCGCCGCAGAATAACGAACGTAGATCAGCGCATGGCTCGGGGTATAATCTTTCGCTTGCTGAATATCTACGCCGAGGCCAACAAACCAGTTGGACGTCACGCGGCGCTCAATAATAGCCCTTGCGGTATAACCGGTCCCCGACGAGCTGCTGCCAGTCTCAGGCTCATGTTTATCGGTATACATGTCGTTGCCATCAGCATCGACTTCATTATCAGGAATCAGACCCTGTAGCGGATAACGCATCCCGTCTTTGGTTTTGGAATGCGACCAGGAGACTGAGCCGCCCAGTTCCCAGGACCAGTTTTCAGTGCGTTTACGCCAGGTCACCGGCAAGGCAAAGGAGACATACTCCTGCGGGCTGTAGTAGCCACCCTGTCCCAGCGTATACCCACTCAGATCCTTGTCGTAATGCCACAGCATGTTGGACACGCCAACCGTCAGGCGCTCATTATTTTTGTTAATGAGCTTGTAGTAGTAACCGGTCATCCAGCGGACGCGCCAGTTATCTTCCACATTTTTCCCTGTCAGGGTATCGGCGCTCAGGCTTGACCAGACGCCGTTCGCTTCACCTTTGTCATAGCTCAGGCTCACGCCGCCACCGGTGGCACGCACGCCGCCCCATGTGGTGTCAGTGTTGGAATCATGCTGCCCGGCAAACGCCAGAAGCGAGCTGGAAATCGGGCGACGGTGAGCATTCACGGTATAACCAATCGGCCCCAGATCGTTGCTGTAGCTCAGGCCACCAACCACATCCACCACATCAAAGCCCATCGGCGTTGTACCGATGTCCATCGCCCAGGTTTTATTCTGCCAGCCCACGGCAACGCTCGCGCCGTTCGCAGACTGGTTGGTGTTGCCATGACAAGGCGTTGCAGCACAGGTGCCCCATTTCGGATCGTACTTCCCGTCTTTGGTGGCAAATGTCCCGGCATCCATATTGACCAGATCGCTGCGGAAGAACATACGGCCATCTGCCAGCGGTGCGTCCGCCTGCAACATGGTGGTGTGAGCTTTCAGGTCGGAATACCCGCCCGTGCCGCTCGAGCCCCAGTAGTCGTGTTGCAGCGTGACGTTAACGTCCTGCTGACGGTATAAATCGCCAGCGTCGCTACGTACACCGCGCTTCAGCCAGTCGTCGTTCTCATCGTTACGCGTCAGGCGGGTAAAGGTGTCGTTATCCGTCGGACGCGTGGTGGTGATGCCAGAAGACACCATCGCATCTTTATAGGTGTCCAGCGCCTGCTGAGGCTGGCCGTTTTGCGCCTGAAAACGCGAGGCGTCACGCAATACCAGCGCATTTTCCATCGACGCAGGCTGCGATTTCGCCTGAGGGATCAGCTTGTTAAAAGTTTGTTCCGCCGCGGCGTTATCACCAAGCCCGGCCTGCGCCATCGCAACGCGCCGCTGCATGTTCAGCGACTGCGGTTGTCCGGTTTTTGCATCAGGGAGTTTTGCCAGTTCGGCACGCGCGGCGTCTTTATTCCCTTCCGCGATATAAACTTCCGTCAACCCAAGGATGGCGTCTTCGTTTTGCGGTTCGCGCTGCAACACGGTGTTATACGCAGCTTTCGCCCCTGTGCGGTCGCCACGCTGCTGCGCCCAGTCTGCCAGAGTTAAATCGATACGCGTTGAAGACGGTTGCTGGCGGAGCAGGTTTTCAGCCTCTTGCTCTTTACCGCTGTCACGCAGGCGGTTTGCTGTTTCCAGTACCTGATTGCTTTGCAGACGGTCAGCCAGCTCCTGGATATTGCCATTCCACTGGCTGCGCGGCAGGGTGTTCAGGTGCGCCAGAGCGGCTCTGTCCTGGTCGTTACCGGAAAGGTAAAGCCCGCTGGCGTATACCTGATCGGGATCGGTCGGTTTTTGGCTCGCCAGCTGGCGCATCAACGTGTCGGCCTGGCTGCGCTGACCCGCGCTGTAGAGATCGCGGGAAAGACGATAGGTTATCCATACATCGCCCGGCGAAAGCACCAGACGACGACGCTGAATTTCCGCCGCCTGGGCATATTTACCCTCGTTTTCCAGCTGTTCGGCCTGTTGGGATAACTGTTCGTTCGTCAGGCTACGTTCAATATCATCAATGCTGCGGCGCTGGCTGGCGGAAAGGGACTGGATAAACTGCGAGGCTTTTTCCGGTGACTGAGCCCGATAGATATTGGCCAGCCCGCGCACGGCGTTGCTGTTGCCGCTGTCCATCCGCAGCGCCTGGCGATAGTAACGCTCTGCCGCGTCATTATCTTTGCGCGCTGCCGCCGCATCCCCTAAGCCGAGCACCGCATAGCTGTCGGTGTTATCGATATTTCGCGCCTGCTGGTAATAGCGTTCCGCCTGCGCGGTGTTGTTCGCTTTAAGTGCGGTATCACCCTGCTGGATCAGCAGCCAGTAGCGGTTAACTTTCAACAGGCTATCCCATTTGCCCCGGTTATCACTCTGCGGATCAAGGGCAATGGCTTTTTCAAACTGCGCCACCGCACGGGCACGATCGCCTTTTTGCGAATACGCCTGGCCCAGCGCGCCCACGGCTTCGCTGTCGGCATGGTTAGCGCTCACCGCTTTTTGCAGTTCCGTGACCGCTTTACCGCCCTGCCCGGCATCCACCGCCGCTAATCCTTCGGCTTTAGCACGGAACGCCGGGTCGGCGAGCTGTTTTTGCTGTGCTTCAAGCTGTGAACGCGCCGCTGTTACGCTATCGCCACTGCTGAAGACCGTCAGATATTTTTGCAGCGCGCTCACGCTGGCGCTGCTGGCAGGCTGGTCTTTAATCTGCTGATACCACATGTCAGACGCCTGATCGCGGCCATTATTGGTTTTGGCCATATCCTGCAATACCGCGAACCCTTCATCACGGCGTCCATTCTGGAACATCAGCTGCGCCAGCGTGGCCTGCAACTGCACATTGCCAGGATTGTTGGCGTTGATTTTCTTCAACTGATTAATCGCGCTGGTACGTCGGGCAGGATCTTTGGCGACGACATTCCAGTACTCCGTTGCTAAATCGCCAGTCGGTGGATTTCCGGCAAAGAGTTTGTCGTAAGCCACAATCGCTTCCTGAGTGTGGCCAGTTGTGGCTAACAAACGCGCCTGCTGCAAAGCCTGACGGCCATCAGGCGTTGAAAGCAGCATGGTATTCCGGGAAGACTGATACGCAGACGAACCCGGGGCAATCCCCTTCAGGCGATCCAGCTCTTTTTGCGCACCGGCGGTATCGCCCTGGCGCAGCAAATAACGGAAACGTGCCGCAATGACATCCGGGTTGTTGGGATCGATAAGCTCAAGACGATAGAGCGACTGGCGAACCAAATCCTCACGCTGCGTTGATTCGCCCAGACGAACCTGCTCCAGCAGCTGTTTCTGCTGAGGGGAGTTGGCAGCCTGCGCCATCGGCATCAGTGCCAGGCCAAGCGATAAACTGAGTAGATTTAATGTGAACTTGCGCATTCCTGGCCCCAATCCGGTATTAATTCACCTTTTTCGGTGAAGCGAAAACGATGCTGATCCCATCCTTGTCCAAAGAGAGTCAGTACGTAGCTGTAATAAGCGTTGTTATCTGGAAAGTGATCAGCGACTCGCTGACGCTGAACGGCTTGCGCGTCACGGGATGGTAAAAAGGGCAGCAGAGAAGCCGAAAATCCTACCGGGCCGTGACCCGTTCGTTTCCCGCTCGCCACATCCACTTTCTCCGGCGGTAAACCCTGTTTCGTTGTCACCGCGGCCATCGGCTGGAAACGCGCCAGCAGTCTGGCTTTTTGGGGGTCTTTGTCGTTCATCATCCCCACCCAGAGATAAACCCGAATGGCGTCATAGCTGCCGACCAGGGCTTTATCCTGCTTCAGCTGCCAGCCTTTGTTTTTCTGGTATTGCACCCAGTCCGGGGAAAAACCTTTCGGTGCCGTCTCCAGCAACAGGCGCTGATTAGTCTCGCGAAGCGTTTTCCAGGGCACGCCAAAGCGGGTGAAATAGCTCGCAAGCTGAGGAGGAAGGTAGCTGGGGTTGAAGCGCCAGGCATTCTCTTCTGCAAAGCCGATTTTGCCCGGCAGCAGCATCGAGCCAAGGCCCGGTACTTTCACCACTTCCTCGCGGGCAATACGTTTGAGCAGCGCCTTCCCCGCGCGGGTGTAGTCCGGTTCTTTCCATAACCGACCGGCTTCAAGCAGTGACCAGGCAATCCAGATGTCGGCATCCGACGCGGAGTTGGAATCGATAACCGCCCAGGTGTTTTTGTCTTTCTGACCCCACAGCCAGGCGGGCAGACGATCGGCTAAATCCCCTCCGGCGAGGTTATCGCGCGTCCACGTCAGCAACTGGTCAAACGCTTTGCGGTCATTCGCCGCGAGGGCAAAGAACAAGGCGTAGCTTTGCCCTTCTGAGGTGGTAATTTTGCGCGTGTCACTGGGGTCAATGACACGCCCGCTCTCGCTAATGTAATCCTTTTTAAACTGCTCCCAGGCAGGCCAGGTGCAGGCGGCGCGAAGATCCGTCGCCGCCAGCATCAACGCTGCTAACGCACACCAGCGAAAGGCTTTCATCACTTCTTACTCATGATCCGGGTTAAGGCGACGACGGCTGATGATACGCAGCAGACGCCACAGCACCCACGCCAGCAGTACGACACTCACTGCCGCCAGGATTGCGAGCAGAACCGGGTGGTTAGACAGCGCATACCACAGGCGTTCGAACCACGGCAGATGGCCGACGTAGTACACATCACCCACGCGCAGGCTATCGACCCCAGACTCACGGATCACGGCAACAGAGCCAAACATAGCGGCACGTTTACCGCTGTCATTCATCGCGTTGTTGAGCAGCTCATAGCCGCGCGGGCTATCGGCCAGCAGTGCGACGACACTACGCTGATCGTTAAACGGAGACTGGAAGCCGACGATGGCCGCCATTGGGCCAGCAGACGATACTTCGGTCTGAACGCTGGCCTGACGATCGTTGGAATCCGGCATAATACTTGGGAACTCGGTCTGACGCAGTGGTGTGTTCACCCAGGACTGGGTGGCCTTCACCAGCAAATCAATACGCTTATCATCCTTCAGCTTATCCGGGATGGAGCCAATCACCATGATGTCGGCGTCTTTGTTCTGGATCTGGCTGCCGTCATCCGTCAGCGTCACATTAATCGCCGGTAAGCCTGTCTGTGCGCCCACCGTAGCCATGGTATCCAGCAGGGTTGTCACCTGACCTTCGGTTGGCGCTTTTGGCATCACAACGATGGACTCAGAGAGATCCGCCATACGGCTGAACGGGAAGCTGGCATTTGCAAATGCGCGCAGATCCGGCATCGCCAGGAAGTGATAATAGCGGGAGAAGTCGATAGTCGACTCATCACCAATGACCACATGGTTCTGCACCGGCTGGAAGGTGATACAGTTATCCACCGAACCACCCGGCATTGGGTTCATGTACTGGAAGTTAAAGCGCAGCTGGTTGACCGCACCCAGTTTCAGCGCAGGGATAGAGACATCCGTTTTACCATCCAGCAACCCTTGCAGCACCGGCAGACGAAGCATCAGTTGGTTGGTGTCCTGAGTACTGGTCAGGCTAAAGGATTGCAGGAACTGGTTGTTCAGGCTGATATCCATGCGCGAGCTGTCTTTGGTTGCCGGCGCGGTGTAACGGTATTTCAGGTTGATATCAATCCCGTTGGTTCGCATCAGATACAGATCAGGCGGCAGGTTCAGTGAAAGGCTGATTGGCGATGGTTCAAGCCCGGTCGACTGAAGCTGTTCTTCATAGGTTTTCAGCTCACCAAAGGTAATTGCGCGGTCGGTACGCACCCAGTTCGGCGCATCGTAAGGTTTACGCGCCAGCAGAGGTTTCACGTTGTCGACAGTCACGCTGTTGCCACGGAACAAGACGTTACCCTGGGCAATGCCTTTCGCTGCCTGGAGCAGGTCTTTGTCATCACGCCCGAACACCACCAGCAGCTTCACATAAGGGTTATCCGGGTGACTCATGATTTCAACCGTCGGGGCTTTCACGTCCGGGTGGTCACGCAGGAACGACGGACGTTTGTCATTGGTTGCAAACACTATGGCATTGCGGTCCGGCAGCTTATCGTACATCACCGGGAAGCTCTGGCCGCGCCAGGCCGAACGTGAACCAAACCATGAAGCGACAATCGTCGCAGCCAGCTGCTGATTCACATCCGGAGAAGCCGCAAAGACCACCGGCAGCGTGAGCTGGCGATTATCGCGCGGATCAAAGAATGGTACCGGGAAAGCCGAGAGATCGTTTTTCAGCGCCAGCGACTGATAGGTCATTTGCAGCGATGTGTTACGCCCGACATCCATCCACAGCGTGCTGCTGGCCGGGTTTTCGCACACATCGCGATAGTGCCCGACAAACTCCAGACGCACGCGGTTGAAATCGGTGATAAACAGCGGGTTGATAGGCACCTGTGCCAGCGTCTTTTTGCCGAGCTGTTCTTTGGTGACCGGCAGCACGTCCATCAACTCGTCGTTGAGATAGACCTTAAGCTGGGACTGAACCGGCAGCAGAGAGGGTGACGGCGTGTATTCCAGGTTCAGCATCGCCTTCGACACCACTTCATCGCTGCGCATTCCAAACTCAACGCCGCCGTTCGGGTTAATGCCACGCAGAACCATGCTGCCCGGAGGTGGGGCAATCTGGGCAAAGGTCAGCTTCACGTCCCTGGACGGAGCATTATCCGCCACGACAGGCGAGTTTGCACCACGCACGCCAGGCAAGACGCTGCCGATAGGTTGAGCCACTCCGTCAGCCGGTTGATCGGGCTCAGCGGTATCGGTCGCGGTGACGGTCGGATCGGTTTCCTGCACCACAGGCGCAGCCGTCGTTTCAGGGGCTGCATTCGCCATCATAGGGGGAAGTGCACTCATCCCCATTGCCACTGCACATAACCAGGAAAGTTTTGTTTTCATCGCGTTATCATCATTGTTGAGCCATAACCGGGTCCGATTGCTTCGCCTCTTCCCGCTCAGGTCGGCGTGGAATAAACGACACGACCCAGGAAACCAGCGAGGTAAGTGACCGGAAAATTAATTTCACAGACGACGGGGCAAATTCTGCAAGGTGACGATAGCCACGGAACCCCAGCTTAAGAATATCCAGCAGGCTTTCCAGAGGTTTATCTTCCGGGAAGCTGTCCTGCCAGAGAGCCCACGTATCCGCGCGGGCAAACGTACACTGCACAAAATCGATATGTTGCTTTTTGGTCAGCGGCATCAGCTGCAAACCCACTTCATTGCCTAACACACGTACAACCTGCGTCGGGAAGACATACTCCTGCTGGCCGCGTTTAAGCAGTAAGTTGACCTTCTGCCCTTCCAGCACCTTCGCCTGGCCGTTTATCTTGATACCCAGACCACCGTCAGAGAAGTCATGCACGGTACAGGAGAAGAGATGGCCATCTTCACGGGCGATTGCCGCAGGCATACTGATTTCAACACGATGCGCGCGACGCACCTGTTTACTCTCTACCGAAACCGCCACCGCGCCGCCAAGAATAATCAGGTTGTAGAACACCCACGCCATACTCACGAACACGGTCAGAATTTCGTTTTCCGGGCCGTAGAAGTAGCGCCAGATACCGGCGATAACGCCCACGATATTCAGCAGCACCAGGAAGATATACGGACGGGAGATCACCCAGTCGACATACTCTTCTTCCACCAGGCCGCCCTTCGCGGTGACGTTAAATTTGCCTTTGTGCGGATTAATCAGCGCCACCATCGTTGGTGGGGCGATATACCAGGCGAGCACCGTTTCGTAGATTTCACTCCAGAATGAATGGCGATATTTGCCCTGAATCTTCGAGTTCGTCAGGCTCGCGTGGATCATGTGCGGCAGAACAAACAGCGCAATCATCAGCGCTGGCGCGTAGATGATGTAAGCGTGAAGCAGCAGGAACGCCAGCGGCGCAGTCAGGAAGATAAGCCGTGGAATACCGGATAAGAAGTGGAACATGGCGTTGACGTAGCACAGACGCTGCGCCAGTTTTAACCCTTTGCCCACCAGCGGGTTATCAAGACGGAAGATCTGCACCATGCCGCGCGCCCAGCGAATTCGCTGGCCGATGTGGGCGGAAAGCGACTCGGTTGCCAGTCCCGCGGCCTGCGGAATACGCATATAGGCAGAGGTATAGCCACGACGGTGTAAACGCAGTGAGGTATGGGCATCTTCGGTGACCGTTTCTACGGCAATGCCGCCAATCTCATCCAGCGGTTTACGGCGGATAACCGCACAGGAGCCGCAGAAGAAGGTGGCATCCCACATATCGTTGCCATCCTGCACCAGCCCATAGAACAGCGTGCCTTCGTTCGGGGTTTTACGAAAACGCCCGAGGTTACGTTCAAACGGGTCCGGCGAGAAGAAGTGGTGCGGCGTCTGCATCATCGCCAGCTGCTTCTCTTTCAGGAACCAGCCCATCGTCATTTGCAGGAACGAGCGGGTCGGTACGTGGTCGCAGTCAAAGATGGAGACGAACTCCCCTTTGGCATATTTCAGTGCGTTGTTGATGTTCCCGGCTTTCGCATGTTCGTGGGTGGTACGGGCGATATACTCCACGCCCACTTCATCGGCGAACTGGCGGAACTCCGCGCGGCCACCGTCATCCAGGATCCAGATTTTGAGTTTATCTTTTGGCCAGTCGATACCTAACGCTGCATAAATGGTGTTTTTCACCACCGTCAGGTCTTCGTTGTAGGTTGGTACAAACAGGTCAACAGACGGCCATTGCGTGGTGTCTTTTGGCAGCGGAACAGGCTGGCGATTGAGCGGCCAGATAACCTGGAAGTAACCCAGAACCAGCACAATCCATGCATAGGTTTCCGCAAACAGCAGAATCAAACCGCACACCAGGCTGACCGGATCATCCCAGTTAAGCGTTGAGGTATAACGCCACCAGATATAACGACACGAGACGGTCAGCGACAGCACAATCAGCATCAGGGCCGAGAAGCGCCCCGGAATACGCCGGACCAGCAGCGCCACGCCCCACAGCAGGATCAGGAAGGTAAACTGTGCCAGCGGGTTAAAGGGCTGCGTGATACAGACCACCGCCAGAATGAGCGAGAAGACGACAATCACACCGAGGATAAAACGCCGCAGGCCCGGATGCAGATGCCCGAGCTCTTTGTGGTTATCCAGATGGCTGGTTTTATCACTCACGCTATCGGGCAGTCTGTCCAGCCACTGATGGTAGCGTTCACGTAAATTCGCCACCCGGTCGAAGCTGCGCCAGCGCGGGGCTTTATGTTCCTGCCGGGGCATGGTGGCCACCAGCCAGACGGCCTGAATAAGATAACGGGCCGGATCCAGCGGCCGCGGGCGGTCGGAATTAATGTGCGGATAAAGCTCGCTGTGGCGCGCACGAATACGCTGCCAGCGCGGGTGTTCGAGCGGTATAAACATCCATGCCAGGATCATCCAGAAACAGCCAAGCGCAGCGCTTAACACCGATGCGCCGTGTCGACGGTAATGCCGGTAACGTTCGCTTAAGCGCGCGCTGACCGGTGGGATGAGCAACCAGGTGGACACACGGCTCATACAGCACTCCTGGCCGACTCTGGACGACGAGTGAAGTGCAACAGACACCAGTTCGCCAGCGTAAGGATCTCTTCTGCCGCCAGTGAATCGCCACGGTATTCACCAAGTGGCTGCTTGGAGGCGAGACATTCCGCCATCCCTTCGTCACGATGAATCACCATAGGCAACAGGCGGCGCTGAGTTTGCAGCCAAATCTGGTACAGATCGTCCTGAATCTGGCTGCTGATGCGTAAATCGTTAATCAGAATATGGGCGTCTGCGGGCAACGCTTGCTGATGCAGGCGGATATGGCAGTTTGCGTCCACGTTCACAATCGACAGAATGTGATCGCAGTAGCTGATGAGCTGGCGTGTCAGCGGCGTATAACCGTGCGGCAGATCCAGCAAAATCCACTGGTAATGACTCTGTTCCTTCAGGCGCTCCAGCGCGTAGGTGAATTGCTCCAGGGTTTGCTGGTTTGAGTAGTCGTTCTCACGTTCTTTTGCAGTCAGATGCCCAAAGGGGAGCAGATCGAGCTGAGAGGTGTAGCGCAGACCTGCATCCTGCCAGTCTTTACCGTCAAGCAGCGCGCGCGCCCAGCCATTGTGGTGGTCAAAATCAACGTTGAAAGACATGCGCAGCAAATTATCCGGGCAGGCATCAATAACCAGCACCGATTCACCTAATAACTGTAATGACCACGCCAGCGCCGCGGTAATGGATGTTGTACCCACTCCACCACGGACGCCCTGTAATCCTAGTATGGCCATCAATGGCTCCCTTATTGTTGTTGGGCAAATTCAGCCAATAAAGGCCAGCGTTTAATAGCCGCCGCCAACTGTTCCCGCTGGGAAATATCGGTGTAATCAATTTCAGGCAATGAAAACGCCTGAGTCAGAGCCAGAAAATCGTTTTGGAATGTGTACCCCAGACTCGAGTCGACGGGTGTTCCGGGTTCATTATTATGCATTTTTATCTCATCCCATTGAGTAAAATCTCACGAACAGATGTAGCGAGGCATCCTGCCACGAATTTTCGTTTACATGCTAAATCTGATGTTCTTTAATTTCAATGTTAGGTTTATTTCTACGCTTTCGCTAGTAAACTGAGATACAGATAAATTAGACGAAAAGAGGGACACCGTGGACTCCATATTTTCTATTGGCATCCAGTCATTATGGGACGAATTGCGCCACATGCCAGTCGGAGGAGTGTGGTGGATTAATACGGATCGCAATGAGGATGCTGTCAGTCTGGTGAATCACACGATTGCCGCGCAAACTAAAGATGCGCGCGTTGCCGTCATCACTATGGGTGAAGAACCGAAGAAAATCATTAGGCTTGAGAATGACCTCGGGCCACAAACGGTAAAATTATTTTCCATGTCAACCGAGGCAGATAGTCTATACTTTTTGCCCCGCGATATTCAGTGCACTATTGATCCCGATCACTATTTAGTGATTCTTAAATGCTCAAACAATGCCCTGCAAAATATACCGACTGAGAAACTTCTTCACTGGCTTGAAAAAATCAATAGATGGGCAAAAAATCAAAACTGCACGCTACTGGTCGTTAACCCAGGCAGTAATAATGACAAGTTGTTCTCGCTTTTAATGGGGGAATATCGTTCTCTTTTCGGTCTTGCAAGTATCCGTGACCAGACCGACAGTTTTCTTTACGATATTGCTTTCTGGTGTAATGAAAAAGGGGTGAGTGCACGACAACAACTTACTCTCAAACTTATCGAAGGCCATTGGCATGTCGCGCAACAAGAAGAAACCGTGGTGCAACCGCGCAGCGATGAAAAACGCATTCTCAGCCAGATTGCGGTATTAGAAGGTGCCCCGGCCCTTTCAGAAAATTGGTCACTGTTTGAAACAAACGAAGCATTATTTAATGAAGCCCGTACGACGCAGGCCGCCACTATTGTTTTTTCGTTGATGCAAAATAACCAAATCGAGACACTGGCGCGACAAATTCACACATTACGCCGTCAGCGCGGTAGCGCGTTAAAAATCGTGGTACGCGAAAATAATACCAGCCTGCGCGCAACGGACGAACGTTTGCTGCTGGGTTGCGGCGCCAACATGGTCGTTCCCTGGAATGCCCCGCTTTCACGCTGCCTGACGCTGATTGAGAGCATTCAGGGCCAGCAGTTTAACCGCCACGTACCGGAAGACATCTCCACGCTGTTGTCCATGACCCAGCCAATGAAACTGCGTGGTTATCAAAAATGGGACACCTTCTGTGATGCCGTTAGCAACATGATGAACAACACGCTGCTGCCGGCAGACGGAAAAGGGGTGATGGTTGCCCTGCGTCCTGTGCCGGGTATCCGCGTTGAGCAGGCACTCACGCTGTGCCGCCCGAACCGTTCCGGGGATATCATGACGATTGGCGACAACCGTCTGGTGCTGTTTTTATCCTTCTGTCGGGTGAACGATCTCGACACCGCCCTGAACCATATTTTCCCGTTACCCACAGGAGATATCTTCTCTAACCGCATGATCTGGTTCGAAGACAGCCTGATCAGCGCCGAGCTGGTGCAAATGCGAACCCTGGCACCTGAGCAGTGGGTAAAACCGTTGCCGATGACTGCCGACACCAACCCCATTCTTAATGCTAAGCATGACGGGCACGTCTGGCGTCGGGTACCTGAACCACTTCGCTTGTTATCCGGGAATGAGGAGAGCGCATCATCATGAATATCAGCGACATTATTCAACTGGTCGTACTCTGTGCGCTCATTTTTTTCCCGCTCGGCTACTATGCACGCCATTCGATGGGTCGTATTCGTAATACCGCCAGGATGCTGTTTGTAAAACCTCGCTACGTTAAACCAGCCGGAACACTGACACGGGCTCCGCACGTCAAGGCAAACCGAAAACATGACTAACTCTACCTATACCCATTCGGCGCCATCGCCGCTCTGGCAATACTGGCGCGGCCTTTCCGGCTGGAACTTCTATTTTCTGGTGAAGTTTGGTCTGTTGTGGGCAGGCTACCTGAATTTCCACCCCCTGCTTAACCTGGTGTTTATGGCCTTCCTGTTGATGCCAATCCCTAACATCAGGTTGCACCGTTTGCGCCACTGGATTGCCATTCCGGTAGGCTTTGCTCTGTTCTGGCATGACACCTGGCTACCCGGCCCAGACAGCATTATGAGCCAGGGTTCGCAAGTAGCGGGCTTTAGCGCGGACTACATTCTCGATCTGACCGAGCGGTTTATTAACTGGCAGATGATTGGGGCAGTCTTTGTGCTGCTGGTTGCCTGGCTGTTCTTGTCTCAGTGGGTGCGCGTAACGGTGTTTGTGGTGGCCATCCTGATATGGCTTAACGTACTGACCCTGGCGGGGCCTGGTTTCTCGTTATGGCCAGCAGGCCAGCCGACCACTACGGTCACCACCACCGGTGGCACCGCCGCCGCAACGGTAGCCACCGCAGGGGATAACCCGGTCGTTGGGGATATTCCAACGCAGACGTCACCACCGACATCCACTAACCTGAATGCCTGGCTTTCAAGCTTCTATACCGCAGAAGACAAGCGTCAGACCAAATTCCCGGATGCATTACCTGCGGACGCTCAGCCATTCGAGCTGCTGGTGATTAACATCTGTTCTCTGTCATGGGCCGATGTGGATGCAGCCGGTTTAAGTTCGCACCCGTTGTGGTCGCACTTCGATATTCAGTTTAAAGATTTCAACTCCGCCACCTCTTACAGCGGCCCGGCGGCGATTCGCCTGCTGCGCGCAAGCTGTGGTCAGCCATCGCATAAAAATCTCTACCAGCCAGCAGGAAACCAATGTTATCTGTTTGATAATCTGGCAAAACTGGGCTTTACGCAGCACCTGATGCTGGGCCATAACGGCCAGTTCGGCAACTTCCTGAAAGAAGTGCGTGAAGAAGGCGGAATGCAAGCGCCGCTGATGGATCAGACCGGGTTGCCGGTATCGCTGCTGGGCTTTGACGGCTCACCGGTTTACGACGATACCGCCGTGCTCCAGCGCTGGCTGCAAACAATTGAGAAAGATGCCAACCCACGCAGTGCCACGTTCTATAACACGCTGCCGCTGCATGACGGTAACCACTTCCCGGGCGTCAGCAAAACGGCCGATTACAAAGTTCGTGCACAGAAGCTGTTTGATGAACTGGATGCATTCTTTACCGAGCTGGAAAAATCAGGTCGCAAGGTGATGGTTGTCGTTGTGCCAGAACACGGCGGCGCGCTGAAGGGGGACAGAATGCAGGTGTCTGGCCTGCGTGATATCCCAAGCCCGTCCATTACCAACGTACCTGCCGGGATTAAATTCTTCGGTATGAAAGCCCCGCATCAGGGTGCGCCAATTGAGATCACTCAGCCAAGCAGCTATCTGGCGATTTCTGAGCTGGTGGCTCGTGCGGTAGACGGTAAGCTGTTTGTGGAAGATAACGTGAACTGGAACCAGCTCACCAGTGGCCTGCCACAGACTGCTGAGGTATCAGAGAACGCCAACGCTGTCGTTATCCAGTACCAGAACAAACCGTATGTTCGTCTGAATGGCGGCGACTGGGTACCGTATCCGCAGTAATCAAGACTCCCTCTGCCCCCTCTCCCTTTGGGAGAGGGTTGGGGTGAGGGGGAACATAAGGCTGTGGTGGTCGTTCCGTTCACCTTATGTTCCCTGCTTCTCTGTCACCACACTACCAGTGAACGTGTCAGGGCGGCTCAGTCGCCACCGCCCTGACCACCCGGGCTCCCGGCAAGAAAATCGTCGCTTCGCGATACCCTCAGCGTTTGCTCCAGGCTAATCGGGGACGGGCGGATGAAACGTCCTTGTAAAGCCGCCCTCGCCGCGCATCCATGCGCGTCGCCCCGGCCTTCCGTAAACGCTTCGGCGATTTTCAGCCGGACCAGGGAGTCGCTGTAAGCCTTTCATTTTAATAATATTACGTCATCACTGAGTTAAGACAAAAATGACTGGGGCTCGTATATTACTACTCTGCGAGCCACACCAGCATTTTCAGGCTCGCGGAGTAATAATCATCTTTTGTCGTGATTTCCGGTTCGCCAGACGCCTGCCCCATCGTTAAATCACGAACGGCCAGCAGCCCTCCTTCCATCATATACGGCGCGTACTCGTTGGTTGTGACATTCACCCACGCCGGGGTTTGCTCGCGACTGAATTGCCCAAACCAGCTACGCCACGGCGTCAGCAACGAGCTTTGTTTATCAAACCAGGCGATATAAAGCGGAATACGAATAGCGTCATAGCTCATCCGCGGAGCCCAGGCTTTGGCCGGAACCAGCTTGCCACCGGCTTCCAGAGATACCCAGTCTGTGGGCAAATTCGCTTTACCCGACCCCATTTTCCCAAGCAGTCGCTGTCCGTCCTGAATCAGCTCGCGCCAGACCTGTAAATGGCTGCGATCGGCAAACGCCTGCCAGGCCGGGAACACGAAGTAAGAAGGATTCAGCACCACTTCACTATTCAGGTTAAACCCCTGGACGCCAGGCAGCATTACCCGGTATCCCGCATAGCGGATCACGTTGTGCGCAATCAGCGCTTTGGTGATGCTATCCGAGGCTGTGCTGTAGCGCTTGTCATGCCAGCGTGCATCAGCTTTTAACAGCGCCCATGCAATCAGGACATCGCCGTCAGATGCGTTGTTTTTATCGGCAACCGGGTTGGCTTCCACCGGGTTATACCGCCAGTAAAACAGCCCATTGTCTTTGTTTTTCAGCGTGCTGTCTGTCCACTGCCAGAGCTTATCGAAGGTGGCTTTATCATCGCTCGCCACGGCCATCAGCATGGCAAAACCTTGCCCTTCCGTATGGGAAACATTGCCATTGCCGGTATCAACTATCCGGCCATCCGGCATAAAGAAACGCGCCTTATATTGCACCCAGGCCTGGCCTGCATGGGAGAAAGGCGAAACCAACACACTCATCATGACCAACAGTGCGGCACATGCGGGCTTTCGCATAATTAACTCATTGTGGATTGTAATAGCGGAACTGAACGTCCGAAATGGAAAAGAGACGATCGCGACTCACTGTCACGTGCGCTTTTCCGCCCTGCCCCTGCATCCAGTGGGCATATAATCCCTCCAGTATTGCACAGAAGGCATGACACCAGCGGTTTTGCTGTTCCGCTATGCGACTGACCGGCAGCCCCTGATGGCGAAGCGTCAGATCGGTGTCGCGGGTGGCGATATCCACACAGCCCCAGCCAAAACGGGCCAGTTGCCCGTTGATATTCGCCTCCAGCTCGCCCACGGTTTCCGAGGGCTGAAGCGGGAATTGCTCCGCCAGCGCGTGCCCCATCTGGCGCAAGAACGGCTGGCTCTCATGTTCGCCTACATTGCTCACCATTCCTTCGACCATCAAGGCCAGCAAATCAAACCAGCCTTCTGGCGTTTGCTGGCCGCGAAACCAGCTCATCAGCGCAGGATTGTCCATATTCTGTGTCATCACTTATCTCCCAGCATGTAGCGGAAATAGAGCCCCGCCGTACTTTCGTTATAGCTGCCAAAGGTGTCATAACCGACGTTGCCGCCAATGGTCATATCTTTGTTGACGTTGTAATCCACCCCAGCGCGAACCGTGTAGCCAATACCGTTTTCCGAGCTGCTCTTATAGCGGGCCTCTTTGGCGAAACCACTGGCAACCGCCCCTTCAAGCAGCTCCTGCCAGGCGTCTTTCGTCGGGAAGTAGTCACTGCTGTCCTGGCTATACGATTGATACCCCACGGAGCCACCCAGCTTCAGCTTCCAGTTATCAATTTTCTGGGTGTAATCCACCGGCAACGCGACGCTGACGTAGTTTTGCGGGCTGAAGTAACCGCCCTGGCCGAAGGTGAACTGGCTCAGGTTTTTCGAGAAGTCCATCCAGCTCATGCTCAGCCCGGCCTGCACCTGACGGAGATCGTCATGATAAGGCCGTAAATAGACCCCGGCGCCGGCGTTCACGCTGGTGTTACTCGCCACATTCTCGCCAAGATAGCTGTAACCGCCACCACCAACGTAGAACCCGGCATCGCCATCGTCATAGCTGAGTTGCAGGTTGCCGCCGTTTTTAGTGACGCGCCCCCAGGTCTTGCCAGAGTACTTGTCTTCCAGACCAACATAAGAGAGCAGACTGTCGGTCACGGCGCGACGTTCGCCGGTCAGGATAAGCGAGAGGTAATTGGTGAGCTTCGGCGACCATTTAACCCCGCCGACCAGCGTACTCAGGTCCTGCCCAAGCGGCGTGCTGCCGATGTCCATACGGTAATCTTTACCGCTCAGCGCCATACTCAGCTCGACGCCGTTCGCTTTTTGCGAATCGGTTGACACATCGCCTGGCTGGCTCACGTTTGGCTTCAGGCTGGAGGCTTCAAGGTACTCACCCACCGCTCCGCCATCGTAAGCGCCAAGCTTCGCCAGATTGAGCTGCCCGTCGGTGCTGGTCAGGTTAAAGTCGCTCGCATTAAGCGTGCCGAGAGAATCAATCGTCGCCATTTCAGGATGGCTGGCGAGATACGTTGCCCTCTCGGTAGCACTCATCGCCGCCAGGGATTTTTGCTCGTTGGTGACGGTAGAAATCACGTTCGATGCTGCATTAGCCAACGGGTTTGAACCAAAGCGACGCCACGCATCGCCGCTGGCGCTGCCAGCGCTGAGCGTGACCGGGGTTGCGGTAAATTCAAAGCGCGACTCGCCAAACGGCGAGCTGGACCAGGTAAGCGGCGCTTTCGCTTCCGTGAGCTTGCTGGTTCCCGATTCACCGTCGCGGCCACGAATTTGTACGCCGCCCTGCAACCAGGTGCCGGTTTGATCCTGCATCTGCAGCATCATGTCATCCACCTGACGCAAGGTGCGGCTCTGGACGGTTTCTTGCGGCAGATCGGTCCGGGTGGTGCCTGGCAGCGTAGACCCCGGCTCGCGTGCGGTTTGCGCCAGTTGCCACGGCAGCGCGCTTTCGCTGGACACCGTGGCCCCCGCCGCCTGAGTGGTACGGCTGGTGCTGACAAACGGGTTGTCTGCCAGCAGCAGGCCGCCCATCGTCGGCGTGGCAGCGCTGTTGGTGGACTCCAGCCCCACCAGCTTACCGCGTGCGCTACGCAGATAGGTCATCGCCTGCTGGTGATTACCCTGCGCCTCTTCCAGACGCGCCAGCAACAGCAAACGCTGCGGCGAGTTGTTGGTTTGCAGTCCATTCGCCAGTTGCTTCGCCTTCACGACATTGTCTTGTGCCAGCGCAACATCGATTGCACCCACGCGCGCATCCTGATCCGGCGTATCGCGCGTCATCAGGTAGTCATAAACCACGCCCGCTTCTTTGTTCATCTTGCCGGTCTGGTAAAGACGCGCCATCGCAAACATCAGATCGGTATTTTGCGGATCGCTTTGCAGCGCGCGGATCAGTTTGTCGTAGGCTGCCGCGTAGTTACCCTGCTCGCGAAGTTGATCCGCTTCGTTGATTACATAGCCATTACGCACGCCCGCCAGCTGTGTTGGCGTACTGCGCGAGAGCAGCTCCGGGTTTGCCAGGAAACGCTGTGCTTCGCCGTTCAGCCCGGCCTGGTTCAGTACAGCAACCTGATCGGCATAGTCGCCCGCATTCCCTTTCACCCCGTCGTTCATATTGTTGCGCACTACCGCTACCGCACCCGTGAGGTCGCCGCTTTGCGCCAACATTCTGGCCAGCTTGCCTGCATCTGCCGGGCTTTCCGGTGGACGCGATGACAACGTTTTCAGCGTGTTAGCCGCCGCAACCCCATTGCCCTGCGCCAGATAGCGCTCAGCGGTAGCCATTTGCAGGTTGTAATTCACCCGCTGCGATAGCTCACGCATTTGCGGTGTCTGGCTGGCGGGAGAAACCCGCGACAACAAGGTTTGTGCCTGTTGCCAGGCATCGTTTTCGCTGGCAAACAGAGCGGATGCATACAGTGCGCTGGCTCCGGCGCCCGGACGCGACGCAGGTTGCATCACCGACGCCGCTTCACCATCCGCACCCGATTTTTGCAGCAGACGCGCCAGATCAAGACGCAGCCACGGATCGTCCGGCAAACGGGCAACGCCCTGACGCAGGATCGCGATCGCCTGTTGCGTATTCCCGCTATCGACAGCCTGTTGTGCCTGACGACGTACAGGATCCCCCGGCAAACCGGTCACCACGCGCGGCTGAAGTTTCGCCTGAAGCGAGGCCGGTAAGGTGCGTAATATGGCCTGCGCGTCATCCGTTTTGTTTTGCTCTTTCAGGACGTAATAGAGGTTTTCGCGCGCCGCGCCGTTTTGCGGCTGGTTGTTCACCATTTCACGCAGGATCTGTTCCGCCTGCGGGTAGTCTTTGTTATGCCGCAGCACATCGGCACGGAACAGTTTGGCAGCCGTCCCCCGCTCGCCTGTTTGCTGGGCAAGAGGTGCCGAGAGCGCAAGCGCCTGGCTAATATTGCCCTCTTTCAGCGCCTGCTGAGCCTGGGCAAGCTGGCCGTAAAATGCCGCGTCATCCGCCTGAGCCTGACGCTGTGCAGAGGCGTCACCGCCCTGACTTGCCGCACGCCCAAGATACTGTGCCGCTGCCTGATAATCCCCTTTACGCTGTGCGATATACCCCATCCCGGCCAGGGCATCGGCATCCTGCGGGTTGGTTTGCAGCACCTGCTCAAACTGGCGCTTTGCCGCATCGGTATTGCCGCTGTTCAGGGCGGTAAACCCTTCGCCTTTTGCCGCGCCGCCCACGTTTTTACGGTAGTACGCTTGCACTTCGCTATCCTGCGGATGGCGTTGCAACCAGGTATCATAGAACTGCTCGTCACCCGGTTTTGGCCCCAGCCATAACAACGCCTGACGCAGCCCGGCATCGGCATCTTTACTGCCGCTGGCCATCTCCTGTAACTGCATCATCCCGTCACGCCGAGTCTCTTCCCGCCAGGTGAGCATTTTCCCCAGCGCCACGCGCGCCGCGTTATCCTGCGGGTTCTGTGCCGAGAAGCGCTGTAGTTCTGCCAGCGCCTGAGGATAGAGCGCCTTGTCGCTGCCCATCGTCTGATAATATTCCGGCGCAAGGCTTGCCGGTGGGGTATCACCATTAAACAGCGTTTTCCAGGTATCGAGCGCCGCAGGAATATTGCCGCTACGCGCCTGCTGACGCGCCAGAGTTAACGTCCCCTGCGGCACCTGGGTCATCTGCCTGGCGTTATCCAGCGCCTGTAATCCGGCATCGCCTGGCGAGACTTTTGCCAGCCGTGCGCGCCACTGGGCCGCGGTTTGTAAATCGCCATTTTGCTGCGCCCACAATGCCATCAGATAGAGGGCCTGAGTGTTGTTGGCATCCACCATCAACACTTTTTTCAGCGACTCGCTGGCCAGATCGTCATGGGATTTTTCATGCCAGTAATTTGCCTGGTCGAACAGCGCTTTCAACGCTGCATCGTTCTGCGCCGCAAATGCCGTGCTACCAAACGTCAGCACACCGGAAAGGCAGATAGCCGATTTAATTGTTATTTTTTTCACTTTCCTGTCTCCGGGTTCAGGCGCTTATGCGCACGCTTTTTCAGGAAGGCATAAAGCGCCAGCCCGGTCAGCGAACTGATAATCAGCCCAAGAATGGCCAGCAGCGCCGAATGCTGGTTGGCATACCAGACAATCATCATTTGCATCGGCATTTGCCCGCTCGGGAACTGCGACCCAACGCGGAAACTGCGCACGCCGTTTTCGTTGGTGATAATCGCCGCATCGCCACGAATACCGGCGTTGATACGTGCTGAGGTTAAATCCTCATGCAGGCGTGAAAGCTGATCGTCATTACTGCCCAGCGCCATCACCACCAGCCGGTCGCTGTTCCACGGCGAGCGGAAGCTCACAAACCCGCGCCAGGCTTCGTTGGAAGAGAAGTAGCGGTCAGCGTCTACACCATCAGAGGTCCAGTCTCCGGCGAGCCAGCGTTGCAGCTTCTGCCAGGTTGTCGGCTCACGCACGCCCAGGGTGTTGTCGTGTGAAGTAAACGGCGAACTGCTGAGCAGCGCCTGGTTGAAGTCATGCTGAGCCATCCCGCTAACGGCAAGCACATCGCGGGTACGCAGCAGCTCCAGGTTGCCGCCTGCCGTGGGCACACCCATCACAACGCGGTTGTTGTACAGCGCAGCACCGGTGGCGTTCCCTGAGCGTGCCGCCATGTCCAGCAGCGTTGCGACCTGGGTTTCCGTCGGGTGTTCCGGCAACAGCAATACCGTTTCCGAGTAATCCGCCATACGGGTGAACGGGAACGACGCACCGACAAAGTAAGAGAGGTTTGGCATCAACGCGAAGTGACGCGTATGACTCAGATCGATCCACGAATCCTCGTCAATACGGCTCTTGATGTTGTTGTTCAGCAGTACGCTGCACGGCGCGTTCTCTTTTGCCGTAATGTTGAAATAGAGCGAAAGCTGGTTGTCGCCGTAAATCATGTACGGCTCCAGCGGCATATCGAATTTCTCCTGCCGCGCATCGCCGCCCACCTTGTGCCAGAGGGTTTCCAGCGCACCTTGCTTGTTCACCGGCAGGTTATGCAGGAAGGTGTCGTTGAGCGTCATGCTGAGCCAGGACTTGTTTTCGTCAATCCAGTTTTCGGTGGGGAAACGATAACCAATGTGCAGCGGAATGGTTTCGCCATCCCACAGGAACAGATCCGGTGCTGCGCGGAAAGCCACGCGCAGCGGTGGATGCCAGATCCCGGTGACGGTCAGGCTTTGATCTTTACGGATCAGCTCTGACAGCTTCACCGGACGATCCGTTGGGATCCAGCGCGGGGCATCATAAGGTTTGCTTACCGGGATCTTCTGCACCGGCAGCGAGAGGCTGGCAGTTTGCAGCGCAAAGTTACCACGCGTCAGCCGCCATGCCGCGGTACGCAGCGCCGCTTCATCCTTACCCACAACCAGCAGCAGCTTATAAACCGGGTTTGCAGGGTTATCGACAATTTGCAGCATCGGCTGAGTGGTTTGCGGCAAGGTCATGCCGCCAATCTTCTCGCCAGGATGGCCAATCAGAATGCCGTTTTTCTCTGGTAGCGTGTCATTCAGCGCGGCAAAGGAGACACCGCGATAATCTGCCTGAATCCCCAGCCAGGAAGAGATCAGTGCCGCCGCGCTGAGCGTATCGCTGCTAAGACCTGCCCCGAACGCAAAGGCAATAGTGGCTGGCGTCATCTGCATACTGTCAAAGAACGGACGCGGGAAGTGGCTTAAATCAGCGCCAATATCCAGCTGCTGCCCTTCCAGTTCAAAACGGGAATCAGGCAGAACCGTCACGCGATATTTATCCGTCAGGTCACGCTGGCACTGCATCGCATCGCCATCGTTAATCTTAAAGCTCAGGCTGTTGCTGGAGACCAGCAGCGCAGAGGGGATATCCAGCTGGAATCGTGAAACATCGCTCTCTTCCGCGCCGAGCGGCACCGTGCCAAGCGGCTGCCCGTTAAGCATCAGCTGCATAGTGGCATTGCGCGTGGCCATCGCCGGAGAAACTTTAAGATTCAGTAAAAGCTGCGCGTTAGTGACCACCTGATCGACCGGCAGGGTAAAGCGCGTACCGCCCTGCAACTGGCCGCCGCTCAGCACAATCCCCTGCGGTTGCCCCATTTGCGCCACGCTGATGGTATTCACCGAGGTGGGGGCAAAGGATGCAGCAGGCGCGGCGGGTGCGGGCATTTCAACCGGCAATAACGACGCTACTGTGGTTTCCTCACTGTGCAGTGGCAGCGCAAACAACGACGCCGCCAGCAGGGTGAGTGTTGTCAGACGTTTCATGCGTTGCCGTCCTCCTGAACCTGCACTTTTGCCTGCGTGCGGCGATTAGCACGGCGGGTTTTCCAGGTCATCCAGAACAGATCGAACACACAGCGGACAATGGTCGCCAGCGAGCGGAATGGATTGTCCTGCGGTTTTGGCGGCTGGATCCATGCATCGGCGCGCGCCAGTACCACACGCACCAGTTCGCGGCGTCGTGACAGCGGGATATCGTCGAACATCAGGCGGATATAGCGTTCATCCGTCGTGACCACTTTCACCGGGATGCTGATCGCCCCTGATTGCAGCAGCAGCTCAATTTCTTCAATCTCATCGGTCAGATGACGATCGTCTGGCAGCTCAATACGGCAGCCGCCCATTGACAGATCGGCCGTCTGGCTACGGGAAGAGATGCCGCTGGCGTAGTGGATAAGCACCGGAATGGTGACATCAATACGAATCGTCTTGCGCGTCTGCCGCGTTTCACGCGCCACCGCAATGGCCGCCAGCAGGAAGATCAGGCTGTAGAGTCCCCAGCCCACGTTAAGTGCAATAACGCGTGGGTCAACGCCGTAGTAGTCATGCGCGAAGGCGCGGACAATCCCTGCAATCACGCCGATACCCAACAGAATGGCAATCACCAGATGCGGGCGAACAACCCTGAAATCAAAGTAGCCGACGTCCAGCAGAGCGCCCTTGTCGGTCACGTTAAACTTGCCGCGTTTCGGGAAGAACATGGTGACAACCGTTGGCAGCACCAGATGGAACGCCAGCACCAGATCGTAGATTTCACCCCAGAAGCTGTAACGGTAGCGCCCGTTCATGCGCGAGTTGATGTATATCGCCAGGAACAGATGCGGCAATGCGTAGGCAAAGACCAGGCTCGCCGACGAGTGAATGATATTGAGGTTGAACAGCAGATACGCCAGCGGCGCGGTCAAAAACGCGATACGCGGTAAGGCAAACTGGTAATAGAGCATCGCGCTCAGGTAACACAGACGCTGCTGAATAGTCAGACCCCGGCCAAACAACGGGTTATCCAGACGGAAAATCTGCGTCATCCCGCGTGCCCAGCGGGTACGTTGAATCACATGCAATACCAGACGCTCGGTGGCAAGACCGGCAGCCAGCGGAATATCCAGGAACGCCGACTTCCAGCCCAGACGTTGCATCTTCAGCGCAGTGTGGGCATCTTCGGTGACGGTTTCCACAGCAAAACCGCCGATCTCTTCCAGTGCACTACGACGAATGACCGCACAAGAGCCGCAGAAGAAGGTCGCGTTCCAGTTATCGTTACCCTGCTGGATAGGGCCATAGAACAGCGTGCCTTCGTTCGGGATATTACGCCCGACAGAGAGGTTACGTTCAAACGGGTCTGGGGAGTAGAAGTAATGAGGCGTTTGGACCAGCGCCAGTTTTGGATCTTTAAGGAATCCACCGACCGTGGCTTGCAGGAAGATGCGCGTGGCGACGTGGTCGCAGTCGAATACGGTGATCAGCTCACCTTGAGTCAGCTTCATCGCATGGTTGAGGTTGCCCGCCTTGGCATGGGAGTTATCGTTACGCGTGATGTAACCCACGCCGACATCCGCCGCAAACACCGCAAACTCCCGGCGTTTCCCGTCATCAAGCAGATAGATCTTCATTTTGTCGCGCGGATAATCGATACACTGCGCAGCCAGCACGGTGTCGCGCACCACATCCAGCGACTCATTGTACGTAGGAATATAGACATCAACCGTTGGCCACAACGACATGTCATCCGGCAAAGGCACAATTTCGCGTTTCAGCGGCCAGATAGTCTGCAAATAATTCAGCAGTAATAGCACCCAGACGTAGACCTCTGCCAGAAATAACCCCATGCCAAGGATGGTTTCAATCTCTGAATTAAAATGCAGGGTTTGCGTCAGGCGAAAATACATATAGCGGGTGGACATCAATAATGACATCACCACCATAATCACTGAAATGCTTCGCTTTTTACTGAATCCCATTAAAAACAGCAGGCCGATGCTAATCAGGCCAAATATATACTGCTTTTGGCTATCCATCGGGGTAATGACAACCAGCAAGGCGACAGGAACCATTGCCAGTACCAGCAAAATAATGAGTAACTTTTTCATAGGAAACCCTGCGTGGAATTAGAACCCCGACATACGCGGAAGGGTATGTACCGTACCGTCGCCCACTTTCACCCCGAGGATGCCTGCGACTTTTTTGGCAATAAGCTCAATATCGAAAGCCGCTGCGGATGCCGGGCTAAAATCGAAAACGGATTGCTGGGAGGCGTTAGCCTCACCCACGCTTTCATCCCGGTGAACGACGCCAAGCAGCTTTTCGCCTAGCTTGTTCTCGACAAAGGCCGTCACATCGCGGCTGATTTGGCGGCGGTTATCGCTCTGGTTAAGCACGAAGTAATGACCGGCTTTCTGATTGAGCACCCCGCCGGTCAGGCGTTGGTTTTCAATCTGCGGCAGCAACGATAACGACGCCGTATCGGCCAGTAACGTCACCAGATGGAGATCGGCCAGGCGGGACATCGCTTTCAGCGCAGGCGTTGGGCCAGGAGGAAAATCTGCAATGATAATCAGCCCCGGATAGTTCAACAGCGTGCTCAGCCCACGGGTCAGGAAGTGCTCGTCATGCGTAAGACGCTCTTCAAATGCCAGACGCTGCGGCTCGGTCGCATCGCCATAAGGCAGGACAAAGATGTTACCCCCAGCGGTCAGCACAAACTGGCTCCAGTCCGAAGACTCAGCCGCCCTGGCAACGTAGCCACGGCTATCGGAAAGGGGAACCCCAAAGTGCAGGCGCAGCGCGTTTTGCACATCAAAATCCAGAGCCAGAACTTTGCTCCCCGCGCGCGCAAGTGCATACGCCAGATTGGCGGTCATGGTGGTTTTACCCACACCACCTTTCGGTGAACAAACGCAAACTAACGGCATGTGGCAATCCTTTCCAGCAGTGAATTTAGTGGCTGGTTTTTCTCAGCCGCAGGGGCAGGTTTTGTGGTCGCAGGGGCAAACAGACGAGTAAAGTCGACAGCCCCTTGTTCTGGTTCCGTGACGGGATGTGATACCTGAACCCGGGCAGGTGTAGGTGTCGGTATGGCAGGTGCCTGCCGGGGCGTTGACGCCAGTTGCTCATCCACCCCTTGCAGGATCGAGGACACCGGCGCGGGTGCAAGCTCGACGACCTGAGCCTGTGGCACTGGAGTGAGTTCGCTCACCGCAAATGTCTCTTCCGTGACCGGCTGAGGAGCTGACAGTGAAACATGTCCGCCAGCAGCAAGTGAATTAACTTCAGTGGCAGGAAGAAGCTGGTTGATAATCGCCCAGTTTCCCTGTTCCTGCGCATGGCTCTGAGCTGAGAAATCCTTAAAATCGAGCGCCTGGCTACGCGTTTTATCCTTAAATCGCTGCAAATCATCATAATGATTCATAGTTATACTCATGATTTACAAAACAATAATGCACCTGCCACGGTTTGACTTCAGTGGTCATGTACGATCAATGGATGTATTTATTCAGGTGTAGGTGCACAGTAACGTTACGGTTATACCGTACGCATATTATTGGCGTGTATAAATTACGGCTTTGCTTCCACGCGGCTTATTATCGGCAATAGCATTAACATCAACAGTGCACATGCTATCTGTTTTTTAAGGTAAAAAATATGGAGGGGTTTTGACTTCATATTGCCGTCAGAATGGAGCTTATAATCAAAGAGATATCACCAGGCAGCGTATTGAATCAATAAAAACAGATATAACGGTATTAAAATCCAATTAAGATGATTCTTGTTTTAATAAAATGTTACCCAGAGAAATATTTAGAAATACTTTTTCAGCGTTAGTTTTTAATAATTTAGCTTAACTCTTTCTTCTGACTGAAATTATCTCCTGCCTACTATTTTCTGGAGGGGGAGAGGCGAAAAAAAAGGGAGCCAGTGGCTCCCGGATTTTATTCAGCGCTGCGTAGCGAGATTTCCCCACCAACCCAGGGCTTAATCATGCCATCCTGCTCAAGAAGCAATGCGCCCTGCGCATCAATTCCGCGAGAGATACCGTAAATCTCCTTCTCGCCAATCAGCAGTTTTACCGGTCGGTTGATAAAGTTATCCAGCCTTTCCCAACGAGAGAGGAACGGTGCCAGCCCTTCCTGTTCAAACAGCGATAACGAATCGCGAAGCTCTTTAATCAGCCGTACCGCAAGCGTGTTGCGATCGATGGTGATCCCCGCTTCCTGTAGGTTAGTCCAGGCCTGATTTACCACATCGGCCTGCACATTACGCATCACCAGGTTTACGCCTGCACCAATCACGATCTGTGCAGCATCCCCGGTTTTACCTGTTAATTCGACCAAAATTCCGGCGAGTTTACGATCTTCAAGATAGAGATCGTTTGGCCATTTAACCCGGACTTTATCCGCACCCAGATCATGCAGAACTTCAGCCATCACGATCCCAATGACCAGACTCAGGCCAATCGCAGCGGCGGGCCCCTGCTCAAGACGCCAGTACATAGAGAGATACAGGTTGGCCCCAAAAGGTGAGAACCACTTACGGCCACGACGCCCACGGCCAGCCTGCTGATATTCCGCTACGCAGGCATCACCCGACTGTAGCTCACTCAGGCGATCCAGAAGATACTGGTTGGTAGAGTCGATGACGGGCAGGACGGCAACCTTACCATGCTCAATCTGACTGCCGATCAGCTCTTCATTCAGGAGTTGAATCGGCTCCGGCAGGCTGTAGCCTTTTCCCGGTACCGTAAAGACATCAACACCCCAGTCGCGGAGAGTCTGAATGTGCTTGTTAATAGCGGCACGACTCATCCCCAGGCGCTCACCCAGCTGCTCGCCAGAGTGAAATTCACCATCAGCAAGGATACTGATCAGGGTTAATGGAATGGTATTGTCCTTCACGCAATGGCCTCCACGGCATTCACTTCACCAGAACGACCAATGAAGCGGACTTCTGGTTCGAGCCAGACGTTGAATTTTTCGCCCACACACTGACGTACATGGTGTGCCAGCTGCACAACATCGCTGCCGGTCGCATTATCCTGGTTAATCAGAACCAGGGCCTGCTGGCGATGCACTGCGGCGCCGCCCATCGTGGCACCTTTTAACTGGCACTGATCGATGAGCCAGCCCGCAGCCAGCTTAACGCTGCCATCGGCCTGCGGATAATGTGGCGCCGTTGGCCAGCCCGCAAGAAACGCTTTTGCATTTTCGCCGCTAATTACCGGGTTTTTGAAGAAACTACCTGCATTTCCGTTCACTTTCGGATCGGGGAGTTTGGTCATTCGCATGTGGCAAACAGACTCAAACACTTCACGTGCGGTGACAGTGGCCGGGTCAAGACGCGTTAAATCGCCATAGGTCAGAATCGGGTTCCAGCTTTTCGCCAGGCGCAGGCCAACGGCCACAATCACGTAGCGATCCTGGTATTCATGCTTGAAAATGCTGTCACGATAACCAAAACGACACTGTTCAGCAGTCAAACGCAGAGCGTTACCGGTTGCCAGCTCGATGCAGTCGACATATTCACAAACATGTTTAAGTTCAATGCCATAGGCACCGATGTTTTGAATGGGTGAGGATCCGGCGCACCCCGGTATCAACGCAAGGTTTTCCAGGCCTGGCATCCCTTTTTCCAGGGTGTATTGCACCAGATGATGCCAGTTTTCCCCGGCACCCACATGCAGATGCCAGCTATCGGCGCTTTCTTCGACATCAATACCCATGATGCGGTTGACGATCACGGTGCCCGCAAAGTCGTCGAGAAACAGGACATTACTTCCTTCGCCCAGAATCAGTACAGGTTCACTGTTTTCAGTTGCGTTTTGCCATGCAGTCAGCAGTTGCTGGGCATTTTCGGCACGTACAATTTCGTTAGCATTCCGCTGAATACCAAAGGTATTCCAGGGCTTAAGGGAGTGATTCATAGACGCTATCCTGATGCAAAAACCGGGATAGTTTACCGTATATAGGGAAAGATGGGTGATTAGTTTATGGATACCAGGAGAGGATAAAAACGCAAAAAGGCCATCCTTGCGGATGGCCTCTTCACTGATTTGATGCCTGGCAGTTCCCTACTCTCACATGGGGAGACCCCACACTACCATCGGCGCTACGGCGTTTCACTTCTGAGTTCGGC